>NZ_CM174437.1:2392500-2805000 GCF_057836745.1 Bacillus sp. BACIII
ACGTCCTATCTCTAGGATTGTCAGAGGATGTCAAGACCTGGTAAGGTTCTTCGCGTTGCTTCGAATTAAACCACATGCTCCACCGCTTGTGCGGGCCCCCGTCAATTCCTTTGAGTTTCAGTCTTGCGACCGTACTCCCCAGGCGGAGTGCTTAATGCGTTAGCTGCAGCACTAAGGGGCGGAAACCCCCTAACACTTAGCACTCATCGTTTACGGCGTGGACTACCAGGGTATCTAATCCTGTTCGCTCCCCACGCTTTCGCTCCTCAGCGTCAGTTACAGACCAGAGAGTCGCCTTCGCCACTGGTGTTCCTCCACATCTCTACGCATTTCACCGCTACACGTGGAATTCCACTCTCCTCTTCTGCACTCAAGTTCCCCAGTTTCCAATGACCCTCCCCGGTTGAGCCGGGGGCTTTCACATCAGACTTAAGAAACCGCCTGCGAGCCCTTTACGCCCAATAATTCCGGACAACGCTTGCCACCTACGTATTACCGCGGCTGCTGGCACGTAGTTAGCCGTGGCTTTCTGGTTAGGTACCGTCAAGGTGCCGCCCTATTTGAACGGCACTTGTTCTTCCCTAACAACAGAGCTTTACGATCCGAAAACCTTCATCACTCACGCGGCGTTGCTCCGTCAGACTTTCGTCCATTGCGGAAGATTCCCTACTGCTGCCTCCCGTAGGAGTCTGGGCCGTGTCTCAGTCCCAGTGTGGCCGATCACCCTCTCAGGTCGGCTACGCATCGTCGCCTTGGTGAGCCGTTACCTCACCAACTAGCTAATGCGCCGCGGGTCCATCTGTAAGTGGTAGCCGAAGCCACCTTTTATGTCTGAACCATGCGGTTCAAACAACCATCCGGTATTAGCCCCGGTTTCCCGGAGTTATCCCAGTCTTACAGGCAGGTTACCCACGTGTTACTCACCCGTCCGCCGCTAACATCAGGGAGCAAGCTCCCATCTGTCCGCTCGACTTGCATGTATTAGGCACGCCGCCAGCGTTCGTCCTGAGCCAGGATCAAACTCTCCGATAAATGGATCACAGACTAAGTTCACTGCATCCTGCAGTAACGTCTGTGTGATCTGCATCGTGCAGACCTTAGTTTGACTGACTACGCACATCGCTGTGCGATTTATTTAAAACTTTGAATTAACAGGTACGTTTTGTCTTGTTTAGTTTTCAAAGATCATTATAATGGAGCGGGTGATGAGAATCGAACTCACGACATCAGCTTGGAAGGCTGAGGTTTTACCACTAAACTACACCCGCATTTTAAATTGGCGCGCCCGAGAGGAGTCGAACCCCTAACCTTTTGATCCGTAGTCAAACGCTCTATCCAATTGAGCTACGGGCGCTTATCAGGCGACTTAACTATCATACTATCAATCAGTGATGATGTCAAGTGTTTTTTATTTCTTTTTGAAGTTGTTTTCTCAACCTCATTTATTATACACGTTTCTGAGAATTTGTAAAGTCTTTTTTCAAAAGCTCATTTTCTCTTTTAACGTGATCGCTTTGTTCATCAGCGACGTTTACTAATATACCATGCCCCTTAAATCGCGTCAACACTTTTACAAAAGTTTTTTCTCGCTTATTACTTCCTTCTATATATAGAAAATAAAAAACAGGATTCCTAAGAACCCTGCATCTCTCTTGATTACCCGCTCACCTTGACCTCTGCACTTTTTCGCTCTGGTTTTTCATAAGTACGGAAGTTTTGTTCAAGCTGTTCAAGCGACAGACCTTTTGTTTCCGGCAGGAACCTTTTCACGAATATGACGGACGCTATTCCTAACAGAACAAAAATAAAGAAGGTTGCAGAGAGTCCGATGTTTGCGAGCAGAACCGGGAAAGTTAAACCGACAAGGAAGTTCGCGATCCAAAGACAGAAGACAGTGACTCCCATACCAAGCCCCCGCAATCGAAGCGGGAATATCTCCGACAGCATCAGCCAGGTCACAGGAGAAACCGCTCCCTGCTGAAACGCAAGGAAAGTGACGGTTAACCCAAGAACTGCATAAGGAAGTGAAGGGGATCCTTTCAGCACGACAGATAAAATGCCGATCAGCAGCAGCACGGCAGTCGTTCCGATCAGCCCCGTCATCAGCATCGGACGCCGGCCGACTCTGCCGAGAAGCCATATGCCCACAAAAGTCGCAAGCACGGAAATCACACCGTTAGCGATATTGCCGATCAATGCAGCTTTTGTTTCGAAGCCGGCATCTTTTAGTATTTGAGTTCCATAGTACATAATTGAGTTTACGCCGGTGAGCTGCTGCACTACCGCAATTCCGATTCCGATAAACACAATGCGGCGCACCCATGGAACGGCAAGGTCCTTAAATGTCGCCCGCTCCATCTCCGCTTCCTTGTGAAAAGCAGATTCAATCTCGGCGAGTTCTGACTTTGCTTTCTCGTCATTCCGTATTCTCCGGAGAACACGCAGAGCATCTTCTTTTCTTCCTTTAGAAACCAACCAGCGCGGACTTTCAGGAACTTTCAGCATACCGAAAAACAAGAATACCGCCGGAAGAGCCGCGATAACGAGCATGTAACGCCAAGCGTGAGACGTATCACCGAGCACATTGCCGATGATGGCATTACACGTGAAGGCAAGCAGCTGGCCCGTTACAATCATCAGTTCATTTTGGGTAACCATTCTCCCCCGGCTTTCCGCCGGCGACATTTCAGCCAAGTATGCCGGAACTGTTACGGAAGCTCCCCCGACAGCAAGCCCCAGCAGAAAACGAGAGATAATCATAACCGACACGTTAGGCGCCAGTGTACATCCCAGCGTCGCCACAAAGAACAAAACGGCAAGGAAAAGGATATTTTTACGTCTGCCGTTATAGTCCGACAGCCGCCCTCCGAAAACTGCGCCGATCGCAGCCCCCAAGAGAAGGGAACTTGCCACCATGCCTTCAGTCAGCGCCGTAAGATTAAGCTGGTCAGCTTTCGCCATAAAAGGAAGCGCTCCATTAATTACACCTGTATCGTAACCGAAAAGAAGCCCCCCGAACGTCGATACTAAAATGATGGTTCTCAAAAATGAATACTGGCTGCTATTTTTATTCATCTTCAAATCCTCCCAGTTTTTATACAGAGATATAAACCAATTATTCAGTTATCTACATTTACGCCTATAATGTCTTACCCACGTTTCGACAATTCAAAACAGTTTCTATATAAAAAATCACTCGAAAGCGTCATCATTTATCATTTATATTCGCTCTCTCCTTTCGTCGAATTGTTACTTTATAGTTATTTTTTAGTTAAGTTGTAATGATATTATTAGCACTTATGTTATTATCTTAATTTTAAAAGCGCTTTCAGTCAATAAATATTTCAGATAATTTCAAAGATTTTCTTAATATGATCTACACATAACCAATATTTGTTTAAATTCAGCTCACTTTCAGAATATACTCAATAATCATCTCAGTTTTAATCAACAAATGATTATATAATGAAAAAACCCCCAACTGCTGATCGGGGGTTTTTGTTTATTCTTCGTTCAGTTTAACGATCGTTCTCCCTCTCGCTTTTCCTTTTAAGAGAGCAGGAAGTGTATCCGGCAGTTCCTCAAGTGTAATTTCCTTTTGAATAAAGGCCTCGAGATCCGCTGGCTTGAAATCTTCAGCCAGACGCTGCCATGTTTTCTTTCTTGTCTCCATGGGACAGAATACGGAATCAATTCCCAGGAGGCTGACGCCGCGCAAAATAAACGGGAAGACCGTAGCCGGGAGTTTCGTTCCCGCTGTCAGTCCGCTCACTGCAACTGTTCCGCCGTACTGAATCTGGCTGAGAACTGAAGCAAGCGGCTCACCTCCGACCGGATCGACGGCCGCAGCCCATTTTTGTTTTTGCATCGGTTTTAACGTGCCGTTGTAAACTTCGTCACGGTGAATAACCGATTTCGCACCGAGACTCTTCAGATAGCCGCTTTCTTCTTCTTTTCCCGTACTGGCCTCTACGTCATAGCCTAATGAAGAAAGAATGGAAACTGCAAAGCTTCCGACGCCTCCTGTTGCTCCCGTCACCAGCACTTTCCCTTTTTCAGGGGCGGCATGGTTTTCCTCAAGCCGCTGAACGGACAATGCGGCCGTAAAGCCGGCGGTTCCGATCGTCATGGCTTCTTTAAGAGTCAGACCTTCAGGCAGCGGCACGATCCAATCTGCCGGAATGCGGGCCATCCCGCTATAGCCGCCAAAGCGGGAAACACCTATGCCATAGCTTGTCGCAATGACTTTGTCCCCTTCTTTAAAACGGGCGTCATCTGAGGAAACGACGATTCCCGCTAAATCAATTCCCGGCACGAAAGGATACGAGGTTACGATCTTGCCGTCAGGAATGGCAGCCAAGCTGTCTTTGTAATTCACGCCTGAATAGCAAACCTTAATCAGCACTTCACCCTCGGGAAGGTCCTGAACTGCGAGCTCCTGTACGCTGACTGAAAACCGGTCTTCACGTTGATCGACTACTAACGCTTTAAATTGATCTGTCATCACTACGTCTCCTTAAAATGTATTGAATGGCTTTGAAAAAGCATAAAATAAGTTTGATTTGTTTTCAAATGTCCTGCCCCGTGTAGTATGATCAAAAGAAAAAACAGCGAAAGAGTGGTTAGCAGCATGTCTGATAAACAAAACAATGATAACAAAAATAACAACAGCAGTAATCAAATATTACCGGACATTATTCATACCGCCGTTTTCAAGGCGCCGCTGCAAGTGGTCTGGGATACGGTCTCCACTGCGGACGGACTGTCTCTCTGGTTTATGCCGAATGATTTCACTCCTCAAGAAGACAGTGAGTTTCAGCTGGAATCTCCATTCGGTCCGTCTCCGTGCAAGGTGCTGGATATCGAAGCGCCGTACCGTCTTTCTTTTTCATGGGATACGGAGGGCTGGATCGTTTCTTTTGTCTTGAAAGAAACGGAAAGCGGAGATACGGAATTCACTCTCATTCACGGCGGATGGAAAGAGCCGGATGCTGTCATCAATAAAGTCAATCGGAAAAGCTCGGAGATTCACAGTACGATGGACCAAGGATGGAACGGGCTTGTCAACACGAAGCTCCGCGGGGCGGTCGAGGCTTAACGCAAAAGGACGGGATACACTTTCCGTCCTTTTTTGCTGCCAATACATAAAAACCGACTTTGCTAAGACACTAACAGAAGAACCGAAAACTGATTTCAGGGGGCGCTGTTCATGTATTATTACAAAGAAGAACTGATCAATATCATTAAGCCGGACAAGCCGGATCCAGCCGCCGCCAAGGTGCTTCAGGAAATTTTAGGCGGGCACTACGGAGAAATGCGGACGATGATGCAATACTTTTTCCAAAGCTCTAATTTCAGGGGAAAAGAAAAGCAGTTCCGCGACCTGCTTCGCGGCGTATTCTTAGAAGAAATCGCACACGTTGAACTCGTCCAGCATACGATTAATGCGCTGCTCGATGAAAGCGGAGCTGAGGGCCCCGGAAATCAGGCTTCAGATCAGGCGCCGATTGACGAAGCGGTGAAGCATGCCAATCCGCACCATTATATTATCGGGGCGCAAAGTTCTCTGCCTGCAGATGCAAGCGGCAATCCATGGAATGGCTCTTGGGTCTACAATCACGGTAATCTGATTGCCGACTTATTGGACAATGTCGTGCTGGAATCAACCGGCGTGCTGCAGAAAACGCGCATTTATGAAATGAGTTCTAATCAGACGTTCAGAGAAACACTCGGTTTCCTGATTGTCCGTGACAATGCTCATCAAAATGCTTTTACAAAAGCGCTGGAAACACTGGGTGTTGAATGGGGCAAATTATTCCCCGTGCCGAATTATGACATTGAGAAATATCCGGAGTGCCGTAAATTCGTTGAGATGGGATATCATAATACCCAATTTAATTTCAGACTGGATCCGACACGGATCGGAGAAATTCTGCAAGGACAGACGCCGAGCCGAAACGGCGGCGAATTAAGTGTGTCTGAGCCGCCTAAAGGGTTCCCTGTGCCGGAACTTCCTGAGCTTCCGAATGAGCACAGCCCCGGACTGAAAGATATGAACTTGTAATAAAAAAACGCCTGCTTCGGGCGTTTTTTTATTTTTATAGATGTAAGGTTTGAACGTGAGCAAAACGGGGAATATAAGCGGGGAGATCTTGACATGCGGCCGTATCAAGTCACTCCATTATGATTTGAGCATACTGCTGTACATACTTCAGCATCGAAAGCTGTCCTAATTTTCCAGCCGGCCGGCTGGGTATGTTCGAATGATAATGGGAATTATGTAAATAGAACATGTCTTATAAGGAGGCAGCGAATGTCTAAGCAGGGAAACTTCCAGAAATCTATGTCACTTTTTGATCTTATTTTAATCGGCATGGGAGCCATATTCGGTTCAGCATGGCTGTTTGCCGTCAGTAACGTCGCCTCTAAAGCGGGCCCATCAGGCGTTTTTTCCTGGCTGATCGGCGGGGGAATCATCTTATTGATCGGCTTAGTTTATGCGGAACTGGGCGCCGCGCTGCCGCGGACCGGGGGAATTATCCGGTATCCCGTATATTCACACGGACACCTGGTCGGATATTTAATTTCCTTTGTCACCATTGTGGCCTACACGAGCCTTATTTCTATAGAAGTCACGGCAGTCCGCCAATACGTGGCATACTGGTTTCCCGGGCTGACCGTGAAAGGTTCTGACTCGCCGACAATTGCCGGATGGATATTGCAATTTGCGCTGCTCTGCCTGTTCTTCCTCCTCAATTATTGGAGTGTCAAAACCTTTGCGAAAGCAAACTTCATTATTTCGATTTTTAAATATGTCGTTCCGATTACGGTTATTATAGTACTGATTTTCCATTTTCACCCGGGCAATATGACCGTTCACGGATTCGCGCCTTTTGGTTTCACCGGAATTCAGGCTGCGATTTCCACCGGCGGCGTCATGTTCGCCTATCTTGGGCTGCACCCGATTGTGGCTGTCGCAAGTGAAGTGCAGAATCCGAAGCGGAACATTCCGATCGCATTGATTGTCTGTATTATCGTTTCTACTATTATTTACACCGTGCTGCAGCTCACTTTTATCGGGGCGATTCCGGCGGATACCCTGAAGCACGGATGGCCGGCTATCGGGACTGAATTCTCTCTTCCGTTCAAAGATATCGCCGTTTTGCTCGGATTAGGGTGGCTGGCGACATTGGTTATTTTAGATGCGATCTTATCACCGGGCGGTAACGGTAATATCTTTATGAATACGACTTCACGTCTCGTCTACGCCTGGGCCAGAAACGGAACTTTATTCAGCATCTTTTCTAAAGTCAATAAAGAAACCGGGACACCGCGTGCCTCCCTTTGGCTTTCGTTCGGTCTGGCTGTTTTTTGGACGCTGCCGTTCCCTTCTTGGAACGCTCTTGTGAACGTGTGCTCCGTCGCATTGATTCTGTCTTATGCCATTGCGCCGATTTCTTCAGCGGCGCTGAGGGTGAACGCGAAGGATATTAACAGACCGTTTTATTTAAAAGGGATGAGCATCATCGGGCCGCTGTCGTTTATTTTCACTTCTTATATTGTATATTGGTCCGGATGGCGCACCGTATCCTGGCTTCTCGGTTCTCAAATTGTCATGTTTCTGATCTACCTCTGTTTCAGTAAATATGCTCCTAAAGATGATGTCAGTATACGGCAGCAGCTGAAATCAGCCTGGTGGATCGTCGGCTTCTACGTCATGATGCTGATTTTCTCCTATCTCGGCTCGTTCGGCCACGGATTGGGCATTATCAGCAATCCGCTTGACCTGATTCTGATCGCCATCGGTTCGCTCGGTATTTATTACTGGGCAAAATATACGGGACTGCCGAAGGCTATGATCGACAGTGATAAATGATGAACGCCGGAAAGAAGTATGGTCTTCTTTCCGGTATTTTTATTTTAAGGGATGACAAAAAAGCGAATGTGCGATAAAATGAATGACAGTCATTCATAAAAGGAGGAACCCCTCTATTGGCAAAACAAAGCTCGGGAAAATATGAAAAGATCCTGCAAGCCGCGATTGAAGTCATTTCTGAAAAAGGATTAGACAAAGCATCCATTTCAGAAATCGTCAAAAAAGCCGGAACGGCCCAAGGGACGTTTTACTTATATTTTTCTTCTAAAAACGCGCTGATATCCGCGATTGCAGAAAACCTGCTCGACACTACGCTGGACAGAATAAAAGGGAAAACGGACGGTTCTGAAGATTTTTGGACGTTGCTGGACATTTTGGTAGATGAAACATTTCACATCACCCGGCTTCATAAAGATATTATCGTTCTCTGTTATTCCGGTCTTGCCATCGATCACTCAATGGAAAAATGGGAGGCCATTTATCAGCCTTATTATTCCTGGCTGGAAGGCGTCATCAATACGGCCATTGAGCAGGGTGAAGTCAACAGCGGCATTCATGTCAGATGGACGGCCAGAACGATTATCAATGTTGTCGAGAACGCAGCTGAACGGTTTTATATCGGCTGTGAACAGGATGTCGATCTCGAAGTATATAAAAAAGAAATATTCAGCTTTCTCAAAAGAAGCTTGCAGAAATGATTGGCGGAAGACCGATCATTTTTGACCGCCATAAAAATGACTGACATTCATTCATAATTGAGGTGACTGTAAATGTATTGGCTGCTTGTACTGATAGCCGGACTGTTAGAAGTGGTTTGGGCGTCCGCTCTGAAACATGCGGACTCGCTCGTTGATTGGATCGGTATTTTCCTGCTGATTGCCGTCAGCTTCCTGATGTTGATCCGTTCTTATAAAAAAATACCGATGGCTGCCGCATATACCGTTTTTGTCGGAATAGGCACCGTCGGCACATATGTAACGGGCGTCATTTTAGGAGAACCTTTTTCAATCGGGCAAATCTTCTTTTTGGCTCTGCTGTTGTCCGGCATTTTAGGAATGAAGGTATTTACGAAAGAAAACAAAACAAGGGGTGAACATTAATGGCATGGCTGCTGTTATTTATTGCCGGAGCGGAGGAAGTTGTAGCAGCCGCTGCCATGAAACATATTGACGGTTTTAAAAAAAAGTGGCCGCTGATTGTCATGGTAACAGGCTTTATGCTTTCATTCTTTTGCCTTTCCGGAGCGATGCAGGTTCTTCCCACAGGTGTCGCGTATGCGGCTTGGACCGGCATGGGAAGCATCGGCGTTTCGGCCGTGGGCATACTTTGGTTTAAAGAAAAATTCAATCTGTCACAATTGGTGTCTCTGGGGCTTATCCTCATCGGTGTCATCGGCTTAAAACTGACAACGTGACGGCCTGAGACAGCTTTTTAAATAAAAAACAAAGGACCCTAAGCGGGCCCTTTGTTTTTTTATGCTGTTTTGATCTGTTCCGCTTTTCCGGCTCCGACACCGAAAATGAAAATCAGAACGGAGACCGCGATCAGCATGAATAACGGAACCGTCCAGCCGTGCGTGATATCATGCAGCAGGCCGAATACGAGCGGCCCGAACGCGGCAAGCAAATATCCGAATGACTGGGCCATTCCCGAAAGCGCCGCGGCTTCATGGACATGGCGGGTCCGCAGGCTGAAGAACATCATCGCCAGACTGAACGCACAGCCTCCCGCAATTCCGATCAAAATGACCCATACCGGAGTGAGAGCCGGGCTTCCGAAAAGAACGCCGGCAATCCCGATAAGGAAAAATAAAGCCGTCAGTCCGGCGAGTGCGCGCTGGTTTTTCATTTTAGCGGCAGCGATCGGCACGATAAAAGTAATCGGCAGGACTGAGAATTGCATTAATGAAAGCATCCATCCCGCCTTACTTGAGCTGAGTCCATTCTGCTGAAGAATTTCCGGCAGCCAAGCGATGATGGTGTAAAAAATAAGGGATTGCAGCCCCATGAACAACGTCACCTTCCAAGCCAGCGGAGACCGAAGCAGACTGCTTTTCTTCTCTCCGTTTGTCCCAGTCGTGCGGACGGGCAGTTCGCGTCCTCGCATTTGCGGAATCCACATGACGAACGCAATGAAAGAAAGGATCGCCCAGCAGCCGAGCGCGCCTTTCCAGCCTAACCCCGCTGAAGAGGCGATCGGCACGCTGATGCCGGATGCAATCGCACCGCACAGATTCATAGAAACCGAGTAGACGCCGGTCATGACGCCTAAATTTCCGGGAAACTTATGTTTAATGAGACCCGGCAGCAGGACGTTGCATACGGCGATCGACAATCCCAACAGGATCGTTCCGAAAAAGAGAGTGCCGATTCCGGCGATGGAGCGCAGCAGAGTTCCGGCTGTCAGGACAATTAATGATGACAGTAAAACAATCTCGGTCCCGAAGCGCCGGGACAATAAAGGAACAAACGGCGACAGACATGCAAAGGCCAAAAGGGGCACTGTCGTAATGGTGCCGGCAGCCGCATTGGTCATGCCGAGGCTGTCCCGAATTGAGGAAACGAGCGGCCCGACCGATGTCAGAGGCGCTCTGAGGTTAGCCCCTATCAATATGACTCCGATAACCAGCAATATCAGTTTTTTACGCTGACTTGCTTGCAGCACTTGATGTTCGTCTTCAATTTTCATGTCCATCCTCCATGTGTATTGTATCTTTAAATACTGTGATGTATTGGTTGACGGCCTCCATGGCCTCATCCGGTTTCTGTCCGGCAATCGCAGCGGCAAGCTGGGTGTGTATCCGGATAGCAGGCGTAATTTCCAAGAGATTATGGACTGACGCACAAAGCGCCTCCGTCATATGCTCGTATAGATCAGAAAGCATGTTGTTATGGGCCGCCTGTACAATTGTTTTGTGCAGATTAATGTCAGCTTCGGCATACCGTTTTCGATCTTCATTTTGCAAGGCCGCCTCACATTCATCCAGGCATGCCTTCAGTGCTTTAAGGTCTTCGTCATTACGCCTTTGGGCCGCCAATCGTGCGGCTTCTCTCTCAAGTGCGTATCTGACTTCTAATGTTTCAAGCAAATTTGATTTTTTTATATGGCGGTAAAATGCAGCGCCGAGGACACTGGATGAGCTGACATACGTACCGCTCCCCTGCCTAGTCTGAAGAAGGCCGGCATGTACGAGCGCCCGAATGGCCTCACGCAATGTGTTTCGGCTCACATCAAATTGCTTCATTAAATCCAGCTCAGGTGGAATGCGCGTCCCGACCGGCCATTTATCCGATTGTATTAACGATTCAATTTGCGCCACCACTTGTTCTACGAGCGACAGTCTGCTTGTTTTGGATATTTCCATCAGAACACCTCTGTAATTTGTAGGATGATTCTATCATTGGATAACATAACATAAAGTAAACGAAGGTGTAAACAGCTGCAACAAAAAAAGAGTGAGTTTTTCTCTCACCCTTCGTCGCTTTTATGAACGTTTTATATGGACTGAGGTCACGACAAACTTGTCATGGCGGTGGCGGGAAAATGAAGTGCCGTTGTCCAAAAAACCTGCATGTTCCGATTTCTAATATCGGGTCATCCGGCTGCACCCGAACTCCAGTGCGAGCGTCTTTTCATCAGGGATCGGCTGATCTATGTCATAAACACTGCTTTTAATCCTCGTTCTCATTTTGTTGGCGATTTTTTCGTACTTATTCATCGGTTTCCTCCGGCTGTGTAATGTTTGATCTGTATAGACTCCTTACGGTTATCATAAAACTTTTTTCTGCTTCATTAATGACGTTACAGCCGCCGCTATTGAAATTGAAAGGATTTCCTCGAATTTTCTATGGAATCTCTCTCACTATTATGGTAGAATTCTTTGCAGAAACGGACACAAACGAATATTGTATACATTGTATAACCTCAATGATATGGTTTGAGGGTGTCTACCAGGAACCGTAAAATCCTGATTACAAAAAATTGTCCCGCACACTTTTTGTAATCAGGATTTTTTATTTTCTAAAAAATAAAAAAAGGAGTATCTGTACATGAATTTCAAAGTATTTCTGCTTGCAGCATCTACTATTGCAGTCGGATTGGTTGAATTAATTGTGGGCGGTATTCTCCCGCAAATCGCTTCCGACTTAGATATATCCATCGTCAGCGCAGGGCAGCTGATCAGCGTATTTGCGCTCGGTTACGCGGTATCCGGCCCGCTGCTTTTGGCAGTGACGGCAAAAGCTGAACGAAAGCGGCTTTATTTAATCGCACTTTTTGTTTTCTTCCTGAGTAATCTGGTCGCTTATTTCAGTCCCAATTTCGCCGTGCTTATGGTGTCACGGGTGCTCGCTTCCATGAGTACGGGACTGATTGTCGTCCTATCTTTAACGATTGCCCCTAAAATCGTAGCGCCGGAATACAGAGCGCGGGCGATCGGCATCATTTTCATGGGCTTCAGCTCCGCAATCGCTTTAGGCGTGCCTGTCGGCATTATCATCAGCAATGCTTTCGGATGGCGCGTTCTGTTTTTGGGAATCGGCGTATTATCGCTTGTTTCCATGCTGATTATCAGCGTCTTTTTTGAAAAAATACCTGCTGAAAAAATGATTCCGTTTCGTGAGCAGATCAAGACGGTCTGGAACGCCAAAATTGCCAGCGCACATCTTGTCACCTTGTTTACACTGGCTGGGCATTACACACTCTATGCCTACTTTGCGCCTTTTTTGGAAACAACGCTTCATTTGAGTTCCGTTTGGGTCAGTGTATGCTACTTTTTGTTCGGCCTGTCAGCGGTATGCGGCGGACCGTTCGGCGGCTGGCTGTATGACCGTTTGGGATCATTTAAAAGCATCATGCTTGTGACTGTTTCTTTCGCTTTGATCCTGTTTATCCTTCCGCTGTCAACGGTTTCTTTAATCATTTTCCTGCCTGCGATGGTGATCTGGGGATTGCTCAGCTGGAGCCTTGCGCCGGCGCAGCAAAGTTATTTGATCAAAATTGCGCCTGAGTCTTCCGATATTCAGCAAAGCTTCAATACATCCGCTTTGCAAATCGGCATTGCGCTCGGGTCAGCCATCGGCGGCGGCGTGATCAGACAAACGGGCTCTGTCACAGCTACCGCCTGGTGCGGCGGTTTGATTGTCATTATCGCTGTCGCGTTAGCCGTGTTTTCTTTAACGAGACCCGCTTTGAAAAGAAAATCCGCATAAGTGTGAGACCGCAAAAAAGCCAAAGGAGTTCCTTCGGCTTTTGCGGTCTTTTTTTATTTTGCGGCGGAAAGTTCGTCTTCTGTGACCCATTTATGGTTGGTTACTTTTTGGCCGCCGTCCGTCGATGTATAGTCGACCATATAAACGGTTGTCTTTTTGGCTGAATCAATGACGGCTTCAGCGCCCTTCATGCCTTTCATATGGGATGCCTCGATGACGGCCTTGTCACCTGGCTTTAACGTCTTATCACCGGCGCCCTTTAATTCTTCCTGAATGACCCATTTATGATCTTTAACGCGCTTTCCTCCCGTTGTCGGCGTGTAAGATACACTGTAAACCGTTGTATCATAAGCACCTGTTACGGTTCCTTGCGCATTTTTCATGCCCTTCATATGAGAAGCTAAAATCATGACGTCACTGCCGACTTTATAAGTCGGATTTTCGGCCTTCTTTAAACCTTTCGGCACCTCGGATGAACCTGAGTGATTCATGTCTTCGTGAGCGTGCGTTTCTTTGTCTTTCGCTTTTTCGCTTCCTCCTGAAGATTGGCTGTTGCATCCGGCAAGCGCCAGGACGGGAATGAGGAGAAACATGCTGAATAAAAATAATCTTGCTTTCATTTCAAGAACTCCTTTGCCTTTTTGATTTTTTACTTTTCCCTTTCGGTTCGTCAGTAAAACAGAAGATGAATTGCAGCCGGTCATCTCTCCTAATTCTTCAAATCTCTCTTCATTGCCTTTCGTCAGGTGAAATTGTTCACAAAATGTACACATTAATGGAAATGCAGTATAATTCCATTATCAGATAATAGGGGGAACTCATCATGAAAACAAAGGTTTTTGCGGTGGTATTGGGTGCTGTTTTAATGGTTGCAGGTTTGATTTTGGCAGAGGTTTCACTTTATATGGAATACATCACCATGCTCGGAGCTATGATTTTCTCTTCTATCTTTATGTCAGAGCCGAAAAGAAAATTTCGCGTCATCAAAGGGGTTTGACTTTTCTATTACCGCCGTCTTCTCAGGACGGCGGTTTTTTTGTATGTCACTCAGTCTATTCGCAGAGCGGTTTCTTCTGTGCCGTCTTGATATAAAACGAAATGTGAGGCCGCTTGGGCTTTATCACCGGCAAATTCAATTTCAAGCGGCAGCGCCCGGACAAAATAACGGGTTTCCGTCATTGGGAATAATTCGAATGGTGTCTGCCCGTCTATAGTAAGATACAATCGGTTTTCTTTTACCGCCACCGATGCATGGGTATCATCCTGAAATGAGTAATCACCGATAAATCTGCTGTAAATCGCAGGATCGATGTCTGCTTTTTTCTGATCCGCCGGACGTTTCGGAATCTCGTACGGCTGATCAAATAAGATGTTTACAGCCGCGGCAATCACAGCTTGTTCAAATTGATACGGTTGTTCCATATTGCTGAGATAGATCAGTGTTTTATTGTGGTCAATGTAACGGATCATCAGAGTTGAATAGCCCGGCCAGCCTCCGTCGTGACTGACAACCTTCCCTTTTTGGGAGCTGTTTTGAATCATCCAGCCAAATCCATACCCGAAGTGCTCTTCTTCATTCCAATAGCCAGGTGTAAAAGCTTGGTCTTTCGTCTCTTTGCTGATGATTTCTTCCGTATAGAGAGCCTGATCAAACAGATATAAATCTCCTATAGTGGAGTTAACGGTTCCGTCACCTTGAATGCCGTCAAGGAAGACGACATAATTGGTTTCCTCAAGTTCATCAGGCAGGACATACTCTCCGGAATGCACATCATAGACATAGCCATATGCATAGTTCGGGATGTTTTCTTTACTCAGCCTTCTGTTATAAACCCGCGTATCGTTCATACGGAGCGGATGAAATACAGCTTGCTGCATAAATTCAGCAAAACTCATGCCTGATACAATTTCAATCATAACCGCTAACACAACATACCCCGTATTACTGTAAAGCCACCCCTTACCCGGCGGGAAATAAGCATCTGGTTTATGCTGCTTAAGCATATCGATCACATCTTGATTAACGGCAATTCTGTCCCGGTCCCAATGTGTTAAGAACAGCTCCATATAATCCGGCAATCCTGACGTATGATGAAGTAAATGCCGAATGGTAATGCCCGGATAAGGAAAATCAGGAAGCCACTGCTCTATCATATCGTCATACCGCAGCTCCCCCTGCTGCTCTAACTTCATAATCCCGAGAGCAGTAAACGGCTTCGATACTGAGGCCAATTCAAAGACAGAGCGGTCATTCAGCATCCTGTTTGTTTCCAGTTCTGCAGTGCCGAATGAACCCTGATATAAAATGCGGCCGTTTTCTGCCGCTAAAACAGCTCCGTTTATTTCATGCCTTCCGTCTAAAGTGCTGAAAAGCTGTTCAAAAGCTTGTTTTTTCTTATCCATCATTATGATCCCTCCATATAAAAACTGTATCTCTCTTTTATACGAATGGCTTTCATATGAGTTTCAATATTCTTCCTTAACCGGAACAAGTCGGTATATATACGATGATAATCAGAAGCCGCGGAGTTTTTATGACGATCTTTTATTCACACAATACAGTACAGGCTTCGAATTCAACATGCTTCTCATCTTTTTTGGCCCCGGCAATTTCCATAGTTGAAAACATCGCGCAGACGACAGCTTTGTATTCGTTCATGACGGTTTGAATTTCAATCAGGAACCGTTCGGATGAAGCCGCGCATTCCGTTACGTACTCTTTCATTTTGCCGATAATATCATCTGCCTGACGGCTGAATCCTGCCGCCTCCAAATCACTCTCAAACTGGTTTTTGTTCATCATATGAATATGCATTTTCAGGCCCCTTTCAGCAGTGTGTTTGTGGTTATACCTACTGTAAAGGACAGGGTTGGATAAACTTTTAATAAAATATGAACAAACTATGAATTGGAGCATCTGCCTGACCCGCGTGCATCCGGCTGTTCTCCATACCATTTGAACTACCTGAAAATATTACTTCTTTACTCTATTAAAAACAGCTCATATATGATCTAATACTGTAAAATGATCGTTTAGGAGGCGGCCTATGTCAACAGCAGGAAACCGGCAAAAATTTTGGATCAAGGCGATGCTTATAGCGGTCTTTGCTGTGTTTGTCTTCTCTTTTTCTGAGAATCATTCACAAAAGGACTGGCACGCGACAGTAGATCAGGCGTCCGTGAATGTTTTCGGCCAGCAGATCTTTGAAAAAGACCGTCTGGAAAAAACACTCGGCGCACGTGAGGCAGAATCTCTTCTGACTCTTATCAAACTCGCAAATGAAGAGCATCACATCATCTAAGAGTCTTTATAAAAAGCCTGTTTCCCTTTTTACAGCGGAAACAGGCTTTTTTCGTGTATTATTTTTTTTGTTCAATAAACCGGTCGATCCGGGCCAAGACATCTTTCATGTCCATGCATTCTTTAAAGCTTTCGTTAATGGCTTGAATGCCTTGTTTATATTTTCCGTTATGCAGCACTTCTTCTGCGGCAAGCTTTAACTTTTCAGCGCTTAATTCATCTTTTTGCACGGTATAGCCGGCATTCAGTTCAGTCAGGCGGCGTGCAATCATCGGCTGATCTTTATCATGCGGGATGACGACCAGCGGCACTTGATAATGAATGCCTTCATTTACACTGTTCATTCCGCCATGTGTAACAAATAGGTCAGCCTGCTCCAGCACCTCAAGCTGCGGCACGTATGGAGCGATGATAAAGTTTTCCGGCGCCTGTTTGATTTTCGACAGATCGGCTATTTCTCCGGCGGCGATGACAACCTTGCCTTCAAAATCTGAGAACGCGTCTATGCACAGATTGAAAAACGCTTCCGTGTCCCAGAGCACCGTCCCCATTGAAATATAAATGACTTTTTCATCCTTTAAAGAATCAATCGGGAAGTCGGTGTGCCCCTTTCTCTTCGGAAAACTCGGACTGATAAATAAATACTCATCTCCGAACGTCTCGCTTTCGGGCTGAAAATATCTGCTTGTATAGACGACGTTCAGTTCACCCGTGTTGTTCATAAATTGAATCAGGCTGTCAGGAGCAACGCCGTATTTGTCTTTCATCTCAGCCAACAGCTCTTCACATTCCCTGTCCGGCTTAAACGGCACGCCCGATTCCGGATGGAGCGGGAGGGTTTTCAGGCCGTCTTCATTGAGCAGGAAGGATGCTGAAGAAGAGATGCCGGGAATGTTGAGATAATCCCTCACCAGCTCTCCCGCACCGAATTTATCATAATAGACGGCGTCGAATTGAATGTCCTCAGCCAGACGCTGCACAATATGTAAAATCTCCAGTGACGTTTTGATATGAATTTTTAAGAATGGCAGTATGCCGGACGGGCTGTCAGGATCAATGGGTGTCATTCTGAGCAGATCGCGGTGAAGGTGAACCTCCGCCCCTACTCCTTCCAGCCTGCTTTTGTACTTTTCCGTTGAGATATAATGAACGTGATCGCCCCGTTCACTGAAGGCCTTTGTCATACCGAGGGTCGGGTTTACGTGTCCTTCTGCGGGAAAATTGACCATGAGAATATGTTTTGCCATTTTTCAAACTCCTTTGCCTTTTTTGCGCCTTTTCCATATCCATCATAAATGATGCGGGAAAAATTATGCAAGAAACATCCGTCAGGTCTTTATAGCGGTTTGATGACACCGGCAAAAAAAAGACAAGGCTTTTCGCCTTGTCTATCGTGATGATTCGTCTGTTTCTTGTGCTTTCAGCACGCCTTTCAGATGTTCTGCATCGTGCTTGAGATGCTCTGTCATATAGTGCACGGCTTTTGTTTTGTCGCCTTTTTTTATTTCTTCAAAGACTTTACGGTGCTCATGTAAGATCACTTCCGCACGGTCATCCCCTTTAAAATTAAGGACTCTGCAAAAATGAATCAGCACATTGACATGCTCAAGCAGCTTGGCCAGCTGACTGTTATGGCTGAACTCCACAAGGAGCTGATGAAACGTTTCATTCAAGGAAATAATCTCCGTCTCTTTGACGCCTTTATGGATGGCTTCTTCCGTCTCCCGCAGCTGTTTTTCGATGAGTTCAATTTCACTCTCAGCCGCTTCATCAATGACGAGTTCGACCGCCAGTGATTCAAGTGACATTCTGATTTGATAAATCTCTTCAACATCCTTTACGGATAAAGAATAGATGACAAAGCCGTTTCGATCGTCTGCCGTCAGAAGCCCATCCTTTTCAAGGAGCCGCATCGCTTCTCTGACCGGCGACCGGCTGACTCCGAAATCCTTGGCCAGCTGTGTTTCATTCAGCCGTTCTCCCGGTTTAAAAATCCCGTCAAATATCATTTTTTTCAATTGGGAATAAAATTGCAGATAATACGGGGTTGGCTTATCTAATTTAAAGTTATCCATCTTTCCTACCTCTTCATACAATTTAGGCCTTATTGTTACCAAGATCATATAACAGTTTATCTATGGAAGCAACATTCCCGAGCTTGTCAGCATAGCGAGTATGGCGTAATATGGAATTATAACAAACGACGGTCGACGGTCTGCCGTAAACCGAAACAATTCATTCAGGGGGGATGGAACATGAAAACATACAAGATTGCCAGCATACCGGGGGACGGCGTGGGAAAAGAAGTCGTTCCGCAAGCGGAGCGGGTGTTGAACGCAATCGCCGAATTACATGGGGGCATGGCATTCGATTTTACTTCTTTTCCGTGGAGCTGCGAGTATTACTTGGAGCACGGAACCATGATGCCGGATGATGGATTAGAAACGTTACAGCACTTTGATGCTTTGTTTTTAGGAGCGGTGGGGAATCAAAAGCTCGTCCCCGATCATGTTTCGCTGTGGGGGCTGCTCATCAAGATACGCCGGGAATTTGAACAGGTGATCAATGTGCGGCCGGCGAAGCTGCTGCCGGGGATCACTTCCCCTCTCGTTAACCCGAAGGATTTTGATCTGCTGGTCGTCCGGGAAAACAGTGAGGGCGAGTACAGCTCTGTCGGAGGCAGAATGTATCAGGGCGAAGACGAAATCGCCATTCAAAACGCGGTCTTTTCCCGCAGAGGAACGGAAAGAGTGATGCGGTATGCCTTTGAACTGGCGGCAAATCGAAAAAAACACGTCACAAGCGCGACGAAATCCAACGGTATTGTTCACTCGATGCCGTTTTGGGATGACATCTTTAAAGAGGTCAGCCGGGAGTATGCCGGGATTGAAACGGACTCGCAGCATATTGACGCACTGGCGGCCTTTTTTGTCACTCACCCGGAGCGCTTCGATGTCATTGTCGCTTCAAACCTGTTCGGAGATGTGCTGACAGATATCGGAGCGGCGATTATGGGAAGCATCGGAATCGCTCCCGCCGCCAACATCAATGTAAACGGCAAATACCCTTCCATGTTTGAGCCTGTTCACGGCTCTGCTCCGGATATTGTCGGAAAAGGGATTGCCAACCCTATCGGCCAAATATGGACGGCAAAATTAATGCTCGATTCATTCGGAGAAGAGGAGCTGGGCAATCTCCTCCTGCAATCAATTGAAACGGTCACAAACAGCGGCGTCCTGACCCCGGATGTCGGCGGAAAACATTCAACGGAAGACGTCACTTCCGCTATTATTTCTCAAATAAAAAATTAACATTTTATAAGGAGAGAGAAAATGGATTCTTTTCGTGAACAATTTGAAAAGCATGTGACCCATGATTCAATTGAGGTAAATGGCATCCGCCTTCATTACGTCTTTGCGGGAAAGGAGGATGCTCCCCCCGTCATTCTCCTGCACGGCTTTCCGCAAAGCTGGGTGACGTGGCGTTATGTGATTCCGACGCTTGCCGCTTCTCATAGAGTCATCGCTATTGATCTGAGGGGCTACGGCGATTCTGAAAAGCCGGGCGGCATAAACGGCTATGATAACAAAACAATGGCAAGCGATATACAAGGTCTGATGCGCCGCCTGCATATACAAAAAGCGTTAATTGCCGGGCATGACAGAGGCGCCAGGGTCGCAAGGCGGCTCGCTTTAGATGCTCCGGAGCTGGCGGCAGGCCTTGTGCTCATTGACATTATGCCGACTGAATACGTCTATGATTCTCTGACGGCAGCGGAAGCGGCAAAAAAATACTGGCACTGGACATTTCAAGTCGTTCCCCATCTGCCGGAAGAATTAATAAGAGGAAAAGAAGAGGAATATCTTAGATTTTTATTAAGCAGAGGTGACGGGCTTTTTGACCTGCTGACATCAGACGGCGCCTGGGACCGGTACTTAGCCGCCTGGAAGCAGCCCGGCGCTGTCCAAGCTGCGCTTAATGACTACAGAGCCGCTTATCACATTGATTTACCGAGATATCGTTCAGAAAAGGAATCACAGAAAAAACTGGATGTTCCCACGCTTTTGCTGTGGGGAGAAAAAGGGAACTTAGCCGGCCTTCCCGTGCTTGACACATGGAGAGAATCAATTCGTGAAGTCAGCGGATTTGAGGTAAAAGGCTGCGGCCATTACGTCCCCGAGGAAAAACCGACAGAAGCTGCCCGCAGAATTATCGATTTTTCAAAAACGGTTTTTTAAGGGGCGCACCACACCGAAACAGGCAGACTCTTAAAACCCGGCCTGATGATTTACCATCTCTATCACAGGCCGGATCATTCATAAGTGAAATGGTTCTGAATCAGTTCCTCTCTTTTTCCTGCTTGCTGCCTTAATCAAAATAAACGGGTTCGTCCGGATGTTTGAGATATGCAAACATCCTTTCAATCTGACTTTCCGTATTGCGGGCTTCTGACAGCGGCGGCAGCTCCGTTTCTGCAAAAAAAGCGGCCGCGCTTGTTTCCGTTCCCTCCCTGAGCTGTCCGCCGATGATCTCACATTTGATAAACACTTTGTAAACGTGGGCGGCGGACGGCGGATGGGAATGGCATTTCTTATCCATTACAGCTAACAGTTTGACCGGCTTTACGTCGATGCCCGATTCCTCTTTTACTTCTTTGACAGCTGCTTCGCCCGGAGAGATCCCGATATCGGCCCACCCGCCCGGCAGCGCCCATCTGCCATCGCTTTTCTCTTGCACCATTAATATGCTCTGATCTTTAAAAACTGCCGCTCTGACATCAACTTTCGGAGTGGGGTACCCGCTGTCCCCTGCGAAGACGTCTTGTATGATCTCTTTGCCGGCCCCGGTATGATGCGCCATGATATCCACGCTTATTTTTCTTATTTCTTCAAATCTCTCAATATCATATATGTCTTTGGAATAAGCCAGCCCCGCTTGCGCCGCGGATTGAAGCTGTTTTGCCCATTCAAGCCATTTTGGCTCCATTTTCAATCACCCGCCGATCTTTATGTTTTCATGAATACAGAAAATGCTGCCGGTTCATTAAACCCCAGTTTTTCCGCCAATGGGACTGGGGCCGGTTCTCCCCCTGGCGGAGAAAGCAGATGAAACAGGATTTGTTTTTTTACATGAATTCAACGGTTATGAAGTATTTTTTGACGTCTTCGCTCATAATACCTCCTTGACGATATGGCAACCATATCCTTTATGATGATCATTGGATGATCTTCAGAAAAAGGGAAGAGGAGTATGAAGGATGACAATTGAAATCAGAGCAGTCACGGAAGAAAACCGTGCCGATATACTGGCGCTTCATGTAAGTGAAAGACAGGCTTCATTTATTGAAACTGCGGAAGAGTGTTTACAAGATGCTGAGGATTGCCGGCATTATCAGCCGGCCGGCCTTTATGTTGACGGGGAGTTGGTCGGCTTTGCCATGTACGGCTGGTTTCCGGAATATGATGAAGAAAATAAAAACGGCAGAGTGTGGCTTGACCGTTTTTTCATTGATGAACGATACCAGGGACGGGGATTGGGCAGACTGATGCTTGATGCCCTTATCCATCATCTCGCTCAATTATATGATTGCAGACGGATTTATTTAAGCCTGTTTGAAGATAACGTGCACGCACTGCGCCTTTATCAAAAATTCGGCTTTAGATTCAATGGAGAGCTGGACTCAAACGGGGAAAAAGTGATGGTCAAAGAGCTGCTGAGCGCTGTATAAAAGCATTCCGGCTTCTTGCCAATACTTTAAATTTGAGGTAACATAAAGTTATTGAACGACGGTCGACGGACAACGGTCGATCGTTAAACATCTGGTACAGCGGATCGAAACATTGTCATCAGGCATCTAAATGGAGGAGAAGATTGTGCTTATTATACTCGTTATGTTTCTGCTCGGGATTATTCTCGGGTTTATCGGCGCGGGGGGAGCCGGTTTTGTCATTGCACTTTTAACTATACTTTTTCACGTACCGATTCACACGGCTTTGGGCACTTCCCTTGCCGGAATGGCTTTCACAAGTTTGTCTGGAGCTTTCAGCCACTACCGTGAAGGCAATATTCAGATGAAAATCGGTCTCATCGTCGGCGTTTTTGCGGCATTCGGTTCATTTTTCGGGGCCAGACTTACTTCTCTTATCCCCGCAGATTTGCTGCATTACTTGACGGCGGGCATGCTGTTTTTATCTGCTCTATTGATTTTAGTCCGGTTATTTATTTTAAAAGAAACACAAGAGGACACCGGACCGCAAAGCCATCTGAACATATGGGTGAAAGCCGTTGTTCTCGGTATTATCGCAGGAATCTTGTCCGGAACATTCGGCATCGGCTCTGCCCCTTTCATCCAAATCGGCTTAATGATTCTTTTGCGCTTATCCATCCGCCAGTCGGTCGGCACCACCATGCTAGTCATAATCCCGCTTGCAGTCGGCGGAGGTCTCGGTTATGTGACGGAAGGGTTTGTCGATTATATGCTGTTGGTCAAAGTGCTGATCGGAACGATGTGCGGCGCATATGTCGGAGCGAAATTCACCAATCTCGTGCCGAAAGTCATTCTGAAATCAGCCATCTTTTTAACACCGGCCATCGCCGGGCTGATGCTTTTATTTTAAACTGAAACGGAAGGCGGCGGCCTCCCGTTTTTTTCTGTTTTCACCTGTTTTCGAAAAGCTTTTTCAGCTTTGCTTCCGTTTCGGTATGATCTACCGGTGTATACACACTGCAGCGCAGGTCACTATTGCCCTGAACCTGAAAAGAAGTCAGATTAAAGACCATTTTTCCCGCCTTCGCGTGGCGGAACTCAATTAATACTTCGGGAGCCGAGCTGACTTCGCTCTCATTCCACAGCGTATGAAACTCTGAATATGTCTTCTCCATTTCCTCTATAAACTGAGAATACCACGTATCCGCTACATACTGGCCGTAATACGTTCTGAAAATGGCAATGAAGCCTTTCACAAAATGCTCCCAGTTCACGGCTAGACTTCTTAATTCTTTTCTTGAAAACAATAGCTCAATGAGATTCCGTTTTTCGGGGGGAATTTGTTCAAAATCTAAAAACACGTGAGCCGCTGCCTGGTTCCACCCTACGATATGACACCGCCTGTCCGAGATGATGGTGGGACAATAACGGAGCTCTTGCAGAATTTTTGAAAGGGACGGGCTGATAACCGCTTCTTCCTCCGCGGTAAACGGCTGTTTCACGCCCTCATCAATGGCAAGTGCGTACAAATAATTTCTTTCATCTTTATTCAGCTGCAGCGCATCGGAAACGGCGTCCAATACACCTGCCGACACTTTAATGTCTCTGCCCTGCTCCAGCCACGTATACCACGTGGTGCTTACGCCGGCTAATTGCGCGACCTCTTCTCTTCTGAGTCCCGGCGTTCTTCTCCGCGTGCCCGTCGGCAGGCCGGCCATCTGCGGAGAAATTTTGGCCCGCTGCATTTTTAAAAACTCTGAAAGAGCCTGCAATCTTCCTTCTGGTATCATACCGAATCTCTCCTCTCCTACCCTGGTATTTATTATACTAGGATAAACAACAACTTGTAATAGGATAATTGCGAGTTACAATAAATACATACCGAAGGAGGAATGACCATGAAAAGAGTTGTCATCACCGGAATGGGAGTGATTTCACCTCTCGGCAATGATGTAAATACATTTTGGAAACACCTGACGGAAGGAAAATCGGGAATTTCTCTCATAGATTCTTTTGATGTCTCCAGCTCGAAGACAAAAATAGCCGGCACCGTCCGCGATTTTGACGCAGAAGAAAGATGGGGCAGAAAAGAAGCGAGACGGCTTGACCGTTTCAGCCAGTTTGCTTTAGCGGCAGCGGAACAGGCGCTGGAAAGCTCCGGAATTCAGCTCGATCAGATTGACCGTGAACGCCTCGGCGTGTACGTCGGCTCCGGAATCGGCGGCATCACGACTTTGATTGACAATGTCCATACTTTAAATGAACGGGGAGCGCGAAAAGTAAGCCCGAGCCTTGTCCCCATGATGATCTCAAATGCGGCCGCCGCTCAAATCAGCATCAGATTAGGCGCGCTCGGCCCCTCACTTTCTCCGGTGACCGCGTGTTCCATCGGCAATACGTCGATCGGGGAAGCATTCAACGCCATTCGGAATGATGATGCGGATATCATGTTTGCCGGGGGCGCGGAGGCGGCGATTACCAATCTGTCACTGGCCAGCTTCGGCAATGCCCACGCCCTTTCAGCAAGAAACGAAGATCCCGAAGCGGCAAGCCGGCCGTTTGACGCGGATCGTGATGGATTTGTCATGAGTGAAGGCGCAGGCATCTTAGTATTAGAATCATTGGATAGCGCAATCAGCCGAAACGCCCCGATCCTCTGTGAGGTGCTCGGTTACGGCGCGAGCTCGGATGCCTATCATATGGTAGCCTCTCATCCGGAAGGAACGGGCGCTTACCTGGCGATGAAAAACGCTTTGAAGAAAGCGAACGTTTCAGCGGAAGACATTGATGTCGTAAGCGCTCATGCGACAAGCACAAAAGCCGGAGATCTCTCTGAAACGCTGGCCATCAAGACATTATTCGGGGAGCTTGCCTATGACATTCCGGTCACGGCAAACAAATCAATGCTCGGCCACATGCTTGGCGCGGCAGGCGGAGTTGAAGCCATCGCTTTGACAGAAAGCTTGAGACACGGCATCATCCCGCCGACGATCAATCTGCAAAACCCTGATTCGGCGTGTGATTTGGACTATGTATCAGACGGTCCGCGACATCAATCGTTAACGATCGGTCTTTCCAACTCATTCGGCTTTGGCGGGCATAATTCAGCGATCGTGCTCAAGACATATGAGTAACGGGAACAAAAAAAGGAGTGAATCATTTCACTCCTTTTTTGCTTTCTCCGGTTTAGTTGTTAAGGTGAAAAAAGCGATGGAACCGATAACGGATGTCGTAAACATAATCGCCCCCATCGGGACGGCCGTCGCTTCATTCATTCCCACAAGCGGCGACACGATGGAACCGAGAAGAAGCGGGAGCATGCCGAGCAGTGCGCTTGCGCTTCCCGCGCGGTGTCCCTGCTTTTCCATCGCCAATGTAAAGGTGCTTGTCAGCGTCATGCCGATCGTAATCATATAAATAAAAATTGAAATCACCAGTGCCGCCAGCGGCCCGTGAATGATCGTCATGACGAGCAGAACGGCAGTCGCCGTCATCGCTGTAATCACGCCGATTCTCAGCAGGCTTTTTTCATGAATGATTCCTCCGAAACGCCCGATGATAAAACTTCCGGAAATGATCGCCAGACCGTTAATGCCGAATAAAATACTGAATACCTGTGGCGATACTCCGTAAATATCCTGATACACAAAAGGCGTCCCGGAAACATACGCAAAGCTCCCGCCGTGAATAAAGCCGACCGTCAGCGCATAGCCGATAAATGACCGGTCTTTCAGCAGGCTTCCCATTGTCCGCACGGAATTTCCGACGGAACTCGGAATCCGCTTTTCCGGCGGCAGGGTTTCTGTCAGCTTGAGCGCAATAATGAGAACAAGCAAAAACCCGATAAAGGTTAAAAAGAGAAAAATCGTATGCCATGATGCAAACGGGAGCAGTAAAATCGCGCCTCCCGTCATCGGCGCCACCATCGGCGCGACGGCGGTAATGACCATCAGCAGCGAGAAAAATTTAGAAAGCTCTCTTCCCGTAAACACATCTCTGACGATCGCACGGGACAGAACAAGCCCCGCCGAGGCGGTGAAGCCTTGAAGAAAACGGGCAATCACTAATGTAGTAATGTTCGGTGCAAGCGCGCAAAACAGAGAAAACAAAGCAAATAAAAAAATACATAGTAATAACGGTTTTCTTCTTCCCTTCGCGTCACTTAACGGGCCGACAACAACCTGTCCGATTGTCAGTCCGATCAGACATGCGGTTAAACTCAGCTGGACAAGCGATGCGCGGGCGCTTAAATCTTCAGCGATTTCAGGGAAACTCGGCAGATACATATCTATATTCAGCGGCCCCAGTATCGCAAGCATGCCAAGAAGAAAAGCCAGCGCAAGCCGCTCCTTGCCGGTCGGATTATGCAGCATATCGTTCCCACCTTTCCTTTGTTAGTCTCTCAAAACATTTGTATATTGTATCATAATTTTTTCTTTATTTTTAAAAGTTTTCAAGCGGGGCAAGAAGACATAAAAAAACCAAGAGCCGTCACAGCCCCTGGTTTCAAATCGCGCGATGAAAATGTTTACGCATGCTTTTCTTTAAACGCTTTTGCGTATTGGTCGGCCGCTATGATAGCATCCGCCACGTCGTCAGCCGTCACATCAAAAGCGGCATGAATCGTTTCTTCCTCAATCGTCGCGGCTTCTGCCACTTTCATAATATCCTCTTTCGAAGCGTCTTTTAATTTGATGTCTTCAAGTGTGACAGGCAGTCCCAAGCTGATATAAAACGCGATATACCGCTCAATTTCTTCAAGCGAACGTTTTTCCAGCGCCAACTGAACGAGCGTGCCGAATGCCACTTTTTCACCATGGGTTAAGTGATGGATTTCTCCTTCAAGCGCCGTGAAGCCGTTGTGAATGGCATGCGCCGCAGCCAAGCCGCCGCTTTCAAATCCCAGTCCGCTCAGAAGTGTATTCGCTTCAACTACCGCTTCTAATGGAGGAGTGACGACTTTCGCTTTCACAGACTCATAGGCGAGACGGCCGTATTTGAACAGAACTTCCTCACATTTTTCCGCGATAGCTTCCCCGGCAATTGTGGGAATTCCGCCTGCCATCGTTTTTCCGCCGCTGGCGATGACACTGCGCGCCTCTATCCACGTCGCCATCGCATCGGCAATCCCTGATGCTAAAAAGCGCGGCGGAGCTTCTGCGACGATTTTCGTATCGACCAGAACCAGATCGGGATTTTTATGATAGAAACGATAATTTTCAAACGCGCCTTGTTCAGAATACACGACAGACAGCCCGCTTGTCGGGGCATCCGTCGAAGCGGCCGTCGGCACGATAACGGTGTAGCCGTTTATTTCATCTGATACCGCTTTGGCCGTATCAAGCGTTTTACCGCCGCCGACTCCGATTACAATGGACGCGCCCGCTTTCTCTGCGATGCCCGCAATTCTTTTCATTTCTTCCTGGGAGGCTTCCCCGTTGAAAACCGCCTCTTCAGCCGAAATACTGCTTTTCTTTAATTCAGCCGTCACTTTGTGACCCGCGATATCCCATACGGTTTTGTCCGCAATGACGATGGCTTTTTCACCAACGCCCTCAAGGTGTCCGCCGATCGTTTCAATTGCGTTTTTTCCCTGCACATATTTAGCCGGACTGATAAAAATTCGTTCCAATGTTCTCATCCCTTCTTTGTTGCTTTATTCTATTTCTCTAATCAATAGTTTAGAAATAAAAGCTCTTCTGATATAATTCCTTGTTTTTATTTCATTCAAACCTCATAAATACAATAGAAAATTCAATTTTTACATCATTGACAAGATGTGAAGGTGTCTATATAATCTTCGATATTGAAGCTGATCATTCTTTATTGGATGAACAAACGAGATTGCGAATGATTCGTCTTAAAAATTATTTAGTTCTGCTGGATAATTTTTGAGGCGTTTTTGTTTTGTATATATTTTGACTGCGGAGGAGGTTTGCACATGAAGAATATTTGCAAGGATATACTGATGATTATGGCCGGAGCCTTTCTTATCGCGGCATCCGTGGAATTTTTCGTCATCCCGAATCATCTGGGGGACGGCAGCACCGTGGGAATCGCTCTCGTTTTATATTATCTTTTCCATATACCTGCAAGCATTACAACTCTGGTTGTAAATTTGATTTTTATCGGGCTGGCTTATAAATTTTTAACGAAAAAGACAATTTTATATACGATACTCGGCACGGGAATGACTTCTGCTTTTCTCAGTATCGTCAGCTTTATTCCATTCGGCGTGCACGACATGGTGCTCGGAATTGTATTCGGCGCTCTGCTGATGGGAGCGGGGCTGGCATTGATCTTTATCGCTGACGGATCTACCGGCGGAACCACGCTTTTGGCGTATTTATTGAACTACACAAAGGGCTTTAATATCTCCAAAAGCATGTTTTATATGGATTGCGTCATTATTTTCGCGTCCGTTCTAGCGATCGGCATCAATCATATGCTGTATACGTTTATATTCGTTTATCTGTGTGCCAAAATCGTCGATATTGTCATTGAAGGTTTCCATAATAAAAAAGCTCTCACCATTATGTCTGACCAATACGAAGAGATCGCCAAAGCCATCACGTCCGAATACGGCAACGCGGCGACGATTTTTTACGGATACGGGTATTACGGAAGCAAAGACAAGCGTATTATCTATGTCGTCATTAAAAAGAACGAATTGCTGAAAATCAAAAAACATGTTCAAAAAATTGATCCGAAATCATTTATCGTTATTCATGAAGTAAAAGAAGCTGTCGGAGGGCAATTCGGCTTTACTAACCTGCCTGCCGCCGCGAATGAGAAATAACCGCCTGCAGTGTACAGCTGCAGGCTTTTTATATCGCCCTTCCCCGCTCAAAGGTTTTTGCATCTTTTCGATCGAAGTATAGGATGAAACCTTTTTGATGGGAGAATGTAAAATGAAGATCAAAACCGACAGGCTCGTGATCCGGACATTTGAACGGGAAGATTGGCAAGACGTTTATGAGTACACGTCAAATCCGGAGGTCATGAAGTATATACCGGAGGGCGTCTTTTCCGAAGAAGACGCCCAGAAATTCGTTATTGAAAACAGCGGTGAACGTGCTGAAAAGTATCCCGTTTTATTGAAGGATGAAAAAACGGTCATTGGCCACATTGCTTTTTTTCAGTATTTTGGCGACCATACGTATGAAATCGGATGGGTGTTTCACCCGGAATATCAGGGCAAAGGATATGCTTCAGAGGCTGCACGCGCCGTGCTGGCATTCGGGTTTAACGAGATGAAATTGCATCGGATCATTGCGACATGCCAGCCGGAAAATACGGCTTCGCACCGGGTGATGGAAAAGATCGGAATGAGACGGGAAGGCTTTTTTAAAAAATGCATCCCCCATGAAAATGACTGGTGGGATGAATATTATTACGCCGTGTTAGAAGAAGAGCGGGAAGCCTCGAATCTGGAATAAAAAGGCGAATACCCTTTGCTCTTACAAGTAAGTGTGTGCTACACTGTTTGTAACAAATACGAAGGGACGATGGGTGGACAATGATTAACTAATCTTATTTTGACCGTTTGAAATCAAATATTTCAAATCAGAAAAAATAGGATTAGTCTGCCCATTTTCTATACGATACGAAAGCTATGTGAAAATAGCTTATTTGATCATGTACAGGTACGGCTAATCCTTCCAAATCAATTGGGAGGATTTTTTTGTCCTCCCTTTAAAGCGAGGGATTGACATATGAAAGAAATATTAAAATTAAGCGGCGTCAGTTATGAAATCAATAGTGTGCCCCTTTTTGAACAGATCAGCGCAAGCGTTCAGCAGGGCGACATCATCGGCGTTATCGGCAAAAACGGCGCCGGTAAATCTTTATTGCTGCAATTGATCTGTAATAAAACAGCGCCGTCACAAGGACAGATTCAGATGCTGCAAGATATGAACATATATATGGTGGAACAAGAAACGGAAGCTTATGATTCCGGCCACCCGGAGCCTGCGGAAGCAGCCCTGTTAGAAAAATGGAACGTGCCCGCCCGCGCCTTTTCACAATTAAGCGGCGGAGAAAAACTGAAAGCCCGGCTTGCCAAAGGATTCTCTTTTTCGAGCGGTCTTTTGTTATTAGATGAACCGACGAACCACCTCGATCAGCAAAGTTTAGACCTATTGCAAAAACAGATCAAGAACTATAAAGGCACCATTATTTTCGTCTCACATGACCGTGCATTTTTGGATGCGGCGGCGACAAAAATCTGGTCGATCGAAGGAAAGAAACTCATTGAACATAAAGGGAATTATTCAAGCTATATGGAGGTCCGCAAACAGAGAAGACTGACACAGCAGCGGGAATATGAAAATCAGCAGAATATGATCAGACGGATTGAAGCTCAAATGAACGAGCTGAGCGCCTGGTCAGCAAAAGCCCATGCCCAGTCAACGAAAATAGAAGGCTTTAAAGAATACCATCGCGTAAAAGCAAAGCGTACGGACGCCCAGATTAAATCAAAACGGAAGCGTCTTGAAAAAGAGCTTGAAAAAGCGAAAGCAGAACCGGTTGAAGCGGAGTATGAAGTCCGTTTTTCCATTGAGCACCGCAAAAAAGCTGGAAAGCGTTTTTTAGAAGTGAGTGATATCACAAAATCGTATGACGGCCGAACGCTGTTCAAAAACGTGAATTTCACTGTGATGCACGGCGAAAAGATTGCCATTACAGGCCCGAACGGGAGCGGGAAAACAACATTATTGAAGGTCATCCTCGGTGAGGAAAAAGCGCAGGGAAGCATATGGATATCTCCGTCTGCAAACTTCGGATATTTAACGCAGGAAGTATTCGACCTCCCGCTTGATAAAACCCCCGAACAGCTATTTTACAAAGAAACGTTCGAAGCAAGGGGAAATGTTCAATCTCTCATGAAGCATTTAGGATTTACCGCAGCGCAATGGACGGAACCCATCGGCAAGATGAGCATGGGAGAGCGGGTCAAATGCAAGCTGATGGCGTTTATTCTGGAGGAGAAAGATGTGCTGATTCTGGATGAACCGACAAACCACCTTGACCTGCCGTCACGCGAGCAGCTTGAAGACACATTGGCTCAATACGACGGTACGCTCATCATCGTATCGCATGATCGCTACTTTCTCGAAAAGACGACAGACATCCGGCTTGATATCACGAACGGCAGCATCCAAAAACAATGGAAAGAATCCCCCGCCGCCAGAGATGATATTGAAGAGCTGCGGTTAAAGCTTGAAACCGAACGGCAGGAAGTCCTCGGAAAGCTCAGCTTCATGACTCCAGCTGATAAACAATATCGTGAGCTTGACCAAACATTCAAAGAGCTGACGGAAGAGATCAAAAAATTGAAATGAGTGTAAAAACCCGTGATTGTCACGGGTTTTGTTTTAGAAAGCTTACGTATAAAGAGAATAATTTCAATCTGATTTGTACAACCTACGTTCAGATTTGTTATGAACAGGCACAGAAAGAAAGGTTCAGGTGAACGAAGAATGGCCAAACGCATTGGTATTACGGGAAATATTATGGCTGATCAATCCGGTCCTTTTCCGGGTTATAATCGGGCATATGTCAATAATGATTATATTCAGTCTGTTTCTGAGGCCGGCGGTGTGCCGTTTATATTGCCGGTGATTCAAGAGACGGCGCTTTTAAAGGAACAGGTCTCTCATGTTGACGGGATCATTCTGTCCGGCGGCCAGGATATAGACCCGCTGATGTACGGTGAGGAACCTTTACAGGCTTTAAGAAAGACCTTTCCTGACCGGGACGCCTACGAGAAGGAGGTGATCCAAACGGCGGTTGCTTTAGAGAAGCCGATACTGGCAATCTGCCGGGGGATGCATATGTTAAACGTCACTTTCGGGGGCACTTTATATCAGGATCTGACACATGCTTCGTTTGCTGAAATCAAGCATGATCAAGAAAAAGATCCCCCGTTAAGAACCCATCATGTTTCTTTTGAAAAAGGAACCCGGCTTCATTCCTTGTTTGGCGATTCAACGCGGGTGAACTCGTTCCATCACCAAATCATAAAAGAGACAGCGCCATCGTTTAAGGCCGCGGCTTATGCAAAAGATGGGGCCATTGAAGCGATTGAACGGACGGGTGAATTATTTGTCGTCGGTGTGCAATGGCATCCTGAAATGCTGACAAAAAAACATGAAGACATGAAAAAGCTTTTTTCTCTTTTCATGGATGCGGTCAGCACATAAAAAAAGCAGATCATCATGATCTGCTTTTTCATTTTATTCTTCCGGTTTCTCCGGCGTTGTGTCCTGTGTCAGCTTATGGCCTTCGATATCCACGTTCGGAATGATCTTATCCAGCCGCTTCGGCAAGTACCAGGCCGCATGTCCCATCAGCTTCATGACACTCGGAATGATGGTCATTCTTACAAAGAACGCATCGAAAAGAACACCGAATGTCATTGCCAATCCCATGGATTTGATCATAGAGTCCCCCGCGAAGATAAATCCCGCAAAGACGAAAATCATAATCAGTCCCGCCGCTGTTACGACAGGCCCGCTATGCTTCAATCCGGCATGGATGGCTTGTACCGGATGTTTTGTTTTGACATATTCTTCTCTCATTCTGCTGACAAGGAATACTTGATAATCCATCGCAAGCCCGAAAAGAATACCGATCGCCAAAATAGGCAGGAAGGCGAGAATCGGGCCTTTTTCCGGAATGCTCAGCAAGCCGGTGAAATTCCCATCCTGCAGGACGAATACCGATAATCCGAGTGTAGCGGTCATCGTCAGCAAAAAGCCAAGAACGGCAACCAGCGGCACGAGAAGAGAACGGAAAACAACGGTCAGCAATACAAACGCAAACCCCACAATGAGAATGGCGAATTCCGGAATCGCATCGTTTAACCGGTCTGAAATATCAATGTTCACCGCGGTTGATCCGGTGACGAGCAGGCGGATACCGTGTTTGTCTGATAGTTTCCGTATATCCTGCACTAACTCTTTCGTTGCCTTATCGTTCGGCCCGGTTTCAGGCACTGCCGTAATAATGGCATAGTCCCCTTTTTCGTTCGGCATGGCAGGGGTGACGCTCGCCACATTATGCAAGTCCTTCATTTCATTCACGGCGTCTTGGAATGCTTCATTTTTATTGCCCTTGACATCTTTTGCATCGGCAACAATTGTCAGCTTGCCGTTAAAGCCTTCGCCGAATCCTTTAGACAAAAGATCATAGGCGCGGCGATCCGGACTGTCTTTCGCTTTCATTCCCGCATCAGGCAGCCCCAGCTCTAAATGCATGGCCGGCAGACTGATGACGGCTAAGAGAATAATACTGAAAATGCTTAACAGAATAGGCCTCTTTGTCATGAAGCGCCCCCAGGCATTCGTGTCGGCGCTTTTCTTTTCTTTCTTCTTATTTGATTTCGGAATCATCCGTTTTCCTGCGACCGATAACACTGCGGGCACCAGCGTAACAGAAGCCAATACAGCCATCAGCACACTGAGTGCCGCAGTCAGCCCCATCGCAGACATGAACGGAATGCCGACAACAGTTAATCCGCAAAGCGCCACGATCACAGTCAGTCCGGCAAAAACGACGGCGCTGCCAGCCGTTCCCGCAGCTTTAGCGATCGATTCATTTTTTTGTACACCTTCGCCCAAAAACTGACGATGCTTCGTAAAGATAAACAGCGCATAATCAATCCCGACGGCCAGTCCGATCATTCCGGATAATGAGAGACTGACTGAGGCTATCGTAAAGAACTGTGTCCCAATTAACGTCAGCACGACGCTTACGCCTAACCCAATCAGGGCCGTGACAATCGGCAGTCCCGCTATGACTAATGAACCAAACGTAATAGCCAGTACGACGAATGCCAGCACAATGCCGATAATTTCTGATACACCGCCGACTTCAACACCGGCCCCCGGCACATCACCGCTGAGCTCCGTCTGCAGGCCCTTGTCTCCTGCGGCAGACAGACTGTGTTTAATATGTGAAACAGACGCGGCCGAAATGTCATCCGCCGCTTTTTTGTACGTAATATCGGCATATGCTACTGACCCGTCTTTAGAAATGGTTCCTGTCTCAAAAGGACTTGCAATTGAAGCGACTGAATGATCTGTTTTGATCTTCTTTAAAGTATCTTCGATCGCTTGTTTTTCCGATTTTGAAGTCAGTTTTTTCCCATCTTCAGCTCCGAAAATAACCCGTATGCTTCCTTTATCAGGACCTTTTGAAAATTCTTTTTGAATGATATCCATTGCCTTTTCGGAAGGTGTGTCGGGTATTGACATATCCTCAGAAAAAGCAGGCTTTAACGAGATGGCGATCACAGCCGAAGCGATCAGTATCACAAGCCACGCACTGATCATTTTTAATCGGTTGCGGGCAGACCATCCCCCTAATTTATATAAAAATCCAGACATCGAATACTCCTCTCCAATCATTACTTTCTGCCTAATTGTAGTTCACATTCACATAAAAAAAACGTACATAGGGGCATGTACGTTTGGGCAGTTTTTCATTATATGTTCAGTTTCAAAATGCCTTTTTGCATGGCAATGGTGACGGCTTCTGTCCGCGAATCCGCTCCTAATTTGTTATAAATCGATGTTAATCTTGCTTTTACCGTCCGCTCAGAGATTCCTAAATCAAAGGCGATCGCTTTGCTTTTATGCCCTTTCGCAACGGCTTCCAGAACTGTGATTTCCTTTTCCGTCAGCTGTGTTTCATTGGCATTTGCCCGTTCCATTTTCATTTTCCGGAAACGCTGCAAGATGTCCGGCTGCAGAAGCACTTCTCCCCTGACTGCCGCATCCATCGTATGAAATAAGGTTTCTGAGCTTGTGTCTTTCAGCAGATAACCGTTCGCGCCTGATTCGATGCCTTCTATCATCAGATGATCTTCATTATAAGTCGTCAAAATAATGATCGGCACATCAGAATGCTCTTTTATCTGCTTAATGGCTTCCAGCCCGCTCATTTCCGGCATGTACAGATCCATGAGAATGACATCGGGCTTTAGTTCCTCTGCGAGGCGGACGGCGGTTTTCCCGTTTTCCGCTTCTCCCGTTATGGTGTAATGGTCATTTGTTTCTATCAAAAGCTTCAGACCTTCTCTGACGACAAGATGGTCATCTGCTATTAACACTTTATACATGTTCCGCCTCTCCTTGAATTGGTATGATGATCTCAATTTGAGTTCCCGCTGATCTGGCGCTTGTTATACGGCAGGTGCCGTTCATCATATTGACACGTTCTTGTATCCCAAGCAGCCCGTAATGTCCGCTTTTTCTTATTTCTGTTCCGGCATCAAAGCCTTTCCCGTCATCTTTGACGGTTATGCGGATCTGTCCCTCTTCTTCCCGAACGGATACCCAAACGTTATCTGCTTCCGCATGCTTGGCGGCGTTTGTCAGGCCTTCTCCAATCATATAATGGCAGTTCTCCGCCATATGAACGTCAAGCACATGATGCACGCTGTACTCTAGAAAACAAGACAGCCCGGAGGCTTCTGTAAAATGGTTGATTTGTTCAGTGATGCTTTCTTCTAAAAATCCGATCTCTTCTGATTTGCTGCGAAGGTTATCAATGGCCGAGCGCGCATCAGCCAATGTGCCCTTCACTCTTTTCATTGACTGGCTGATGATGTCTTTCGCTCTGTCAGTGTTATCTTTCGAAAGATGAACTTGCACCGCTTCAAGCTGCATATGCAAGCTGACCAATCCTTGGGCAAGCGTATCGTGCAAGTCTCTCGCCATCCGCTGCCTTTCGTTTTGAAGCGTCAGCTGTTTCACTTGCCGGTGAGCGAGCTCTAATTTTTCAAGCGTCATCTGTGTTTTTATTTTTTCATCAACTTGCGCGAAAAACGTTGCCGCATACGTGATAATCACAATCATAATGGGAGCGGCGATAACGATGAAACGAAGCAGATGATGCGGATGCTCCTCGTGCAAGGCTGTTATGGACATTAAAATGAAAAGATAGAGTATGAGCAGCGTTTTGCCCTTATCCGTCATTCCGATAATCTGCCCGATTAAAAAGGCATAGAGACCGACGACCACCGCGATATAGCCGCCGGCCATCAAGTTAGCCGCTGTATATATGATGAATCCCTGTATGATGAAATAAAGAAATGTTTTTCTCTTGACCCAGCGATAGGAATGCCAGTGCAGCACGGCAAAAGTGACGATCAATATCGTAAATAACAGCAGCAAAAAAAACGTCCAGCTTTCATAAATGTACTGCAAAGAGACTGATGCGGCATATACCATAAAAATAAACGCCAGACCGGGCACCCGAAACGCGAGCATATGCAATGAGCGTCTGTCACGGGAGAAATAGTCTTCTTGATGTTTTGTACCAAACAATCTCTGTCCACTTCCTTTTAGCCGACCGGCCTTACTAGGATTTATTCTATTTGTCATCATACCATAAGTGCCTGCTTCTCACCTTCCCCTTCTGTCCTGCATGACGGGTGAAAGAAAAACAGCCTGCGGGATTGTTCGCAAGCTGCTTTTGTTCATATCTTTTTTATGACCTTTCCCGGGTTTCCGGCCATGACGGAATTTGGCGGGACGTCTTTCGTAACAACTGCTCCGGCCGCAATCACGGAATGATCGCCGATGGTGACACCTGCTAAGATGACACAGCTGCCCCCGATCCATACATTACTGCCGATCGTAATCGGTATGCCGTACCCGCTTTTATTTCTTCCTTCCGGCTGCAGAGAATGTCCGGCTGTGTAGATCCCGACATTCGGCCCTATCATGCAGTTATCGCCTATCCGCACTTCAGCCATATCTAAAATGGTGCAATTATAGCCGGCATAAAAATGATCGCCGACATGAATATTGGTTCCGATATCACAATGAAAGTTATGCTCGATACTCGGTTTCTCCCCTGCTGTCCCAAACAATTCTTTGATAATCGCTTCTTTTTTTTCATACGCTTCCGGATCGGTATCGTTTAATTCCCGGACAAGCTTATGCGCCCGGATGTTTTTCTTCCTCAACTCTTCCGTTCCGCGTTCATAATAGATTTTGTTATCAGAACTCATTTTTCGCGCCTCCATTCTTTCATCACCGTATTGCAAGGATACCCTATCTGCCCGGCGATTGAAAACCTTCCATTCATCTCTTTCATCGACTTGACTGATACTGGAATCATATTTTAAACTACTTTTAATAAGTCTTATAAAAAGTGTTTAATAAAGGGGTGCCGAGCATGGCGAACAACATCAATAATACTTCCATCGTAAAGAAAACAAATGAAGAAACCATCATTGCAGCGCTGCAAAAAACAGATGCGGCTACTATTTCCTTTCTCTCTAAACAAACAGGGCTCAGTGCGGCCACGTGCGGAAACATTTTACATGAATTAAAAGAACGCGGCGAAGTAATGGAATCGGGGCCGAGTGCCTCAACCGGCGGAAGAAAAGCAAGGCAGTTTACGTTAAATGCGGACAGCCATTTGGTTCTCGGCATATCCGTTAAAACAGAAGGCGGCATCCATTCGATTGACATTGCACTGGCAGATTGGCACGGTGACTATGTTGAAAAAGACAGCTGTTATTATGAGATCATCAATTATGAAGTTATCGAACGGCTTACTGACGAGTGGATCAGCCGGTTTCCCAATATAAAGGCGATCGGCATGGGTGTTCAGGGTGTGGTCAGCCACGGCGTCATCGGCATTTGTGACACTGAAGAGCTGTGTGATATCCCGATGCAGGAAAGACTTGAAGCCAGACATTCTGTCAAAGTCAATGTAGAAAATGAGATGCATTATGCTTTATACGGCTTTTATCGCGACCAGCAGTATTCCGTCCCGAAAACAATCGCCATGGCCTCATTTGTCAAAGACAATCCTCCGGGAGCGCGCTTCGTCATAGACGGGCGCTTAGTCAAAGGCAATACGCAATTCGCCGGAGAAATTTCTTATATTCCGTTTGAAACGACACGCCAGCAGCAGCTTGAAAAGCTCTATTCACCGGATTCTTTTCCGGAACTGGCTGTAAAGATGACAAGCGCCATCATTTCAATCATCAACCCGCAGGCCATTGCGTTTATCGGAGAATTATCAAAAGGATTGGATATGGAACAGGTTTATGAAGCATGCTCCGCTTTTGTCCCGAAAGAACACATGCCCGAGCTGATTCTCATAGATGACATTCAGCCCTATTACCAAAAAGGATTGATTGCCATCACATTAACATCTCTGCGTTTTCCGCTTCATTTGGCAGAGAGGGAACTGATTTTATGAGTAAACAGGGCATTCAAAAATGGAAGCTTTCCCTTTTTATTATTTTTTCGCTGCCCGGACTTGCTTTCTCGTCCTGGATTTCCCGCACGCCTGAGGTCAAAGAAACGCTGAAAGCCTCGACTTCAGTGATGGGGTTGATTATTTTCGGCCTTGCATGCGGCTCATTAATCGGCCTGTTAAGCGCCAGCCGGGTCATCTCACGGAAGGGAACCAGATTCGTAGCTCTGATCAGTGTTCTGATTGTCATTATCGGGATATTCGTCATCAGCGCAGGTGTTTTTTCCGCCTTCAAAAGCATCGTATTTGCCGGACTGATCATCTTCGGGCTCGGTTACGGACTTGCGGAAGTAGCCCTTAATGCAGATGGTTCCGCCCTTGAACGCGCCGCCGGGAAAACCATGATGCCCGCATTGCACGCTTCGTTCAGCGCCGGCACACTGATCGGCGCGGGCCTCGCCTCCGCGGCTATTTTATTCAAGGTTCCCGTGCTCGTTCACCTGCTGCTCATTGCCGGAATTGAGTTTATCCTGATTTTTACTTTCTTCCGGTTTCTGCCGGAGGACACCGGGAAAGAAGATGCCGTCTCAAGGCGGCAGGAAGTCTCAAGCGAAAAGCCGGTAAACGTCTGGACAGAGCCGCGCACGCTGCTGATCGGGCTCATCGTGCTCGGAATGGCTTTCGCAGAAGGATCGGCCAATGACTGGCTTCCGCTCACCATGACGGATGGTTTTCATGTGACGCACGCGCAAGGCACGGCGGTTTACGGCGTCTTCCTCACCGCTATGCTGATCGCCCGCATCTTTGGCGGGGCATTTTTAGACCGATACGGACGCGTGCCCGTTCTTCATCTCTGCACCGCCGTCAGTGTCATCGGACTTTCCCTTGTGATTTTCAGCGGGAACCTCACAGCAGCCGTAATCGGTGTCTTTCTTTGGGGGATCGGCGCCTCCCTCGGCTTCCCGGTCGGCCTTTCCGCAGCCGGCGATGATCCAAAAGGAGCAGTTAAACGGGTCGGAGCAATCTCCTTCGTCGGCTACTGCGCCTTCTTAGTCGGCCCTCCCGTTCTCGGACTGCTCGGTGAAGAATTCGGCCTTGTTCAAGCACTGACGATCGTTCTGATCGGCATCGTGCTCAGCGGTCTCGTCTCCCGCGCGGCAAAACAGCCCGCGCATCAGAAAAACGTTCATGACACCAACAGCCATTCCATGTGAACAAGAGGAAGCGATTATGCTTCCTCTTTTTTGATGTGCCCCCAGACTTCTTCTCTGCTTTTTTTATAAACAAAATGTGCAAGAATAAAGTCCTTTTCTCAGGGGAAATTAATTACGTAATCGAGAAGAGGAGGTTTAACGATAATTATGGAAAAGCGTGAATTAGCGGCTCACGAGTCGCTTGACTTACATGAAATGATTAACTTCAAGACGCTTTGTGTAGCGAAATCCAAGCTCATGCAAGGGCTTGTGTTTGATCAGGACCTGAAAACGTTAATGGAAAAAGACGTGCAGCAAGCCTCTCAAGACCTGGCTGATTTACAGGCGGTTTATGAACGTGCACCTTTTCAGGCTCCTGTTCCTCAAAACCGGCCGACTTCGATCATCAATTGAAAGGAAGGTAAGCATCATTGAATCATGACTATTTAGATCCAATCAATTCATTACACGTCCCTGAACTCGCAGATATGACATTCGCAATGGATTTTCTTTTACGGGCAAAAGAAGGCGTCAGAAATACCGCCGTCGCTTTAACAGAAACTGCTTCACCTGATGTAAGAGCTTTGCTGCGCAAACAGCTCATGCAAGGAATCGCGATGCATCAGGAAATTACAGACTTGATGGTCAGCAAAAAGTGGTTTCACCCGCATGATCTGAGCGAACAGTATAAACTGGATCAGCTCTCTGCGAAAAATACCCTCATGGTTGGAAACATGAATCTGTTTCCCGTTGAAACGAATAGAAAAGGGATGTTTGACCGCACACCTGATGAACACTAACACTGGAGGTATTACAGCATGAAGGCCGTAACGTATCAAGGAGTTAAAAACGTCGTCGTCAAAGACGTGCCTGATCCGAAGATTGAAAAACACGATGACATGATTATAAAAGTCACAAGTACGGCAATTTGCGGGTCAGATTTACATTTAATCCACGGACTCATCCCGAACTTGCAGGAAGACTACATCATCGGGCATGAACCGATGGGCATCGTGGAAGAAGTCGGCCCCGGCGTGACGAAAGTCAAAAAAGGGGACCGTGTCATTATTCCTTTTAATATCGCCTGCGGAGAATGCACTTATTGTAAAAATCACCTGGAAAGCCAATGTGATCAATCAAATGATAACGGCGATATGGGCGCTTATTTCGGCTATTCAGGGAGTACCGGCGGCTATCCGGGCGGCCAGGCCGAATATTTACGCGTCCCTTTTGCGAACTTTACTCATTTTAAAGTCCCCGAAACATGCGAAGAACCGGATGAGAAACTGAGTGTTATTGCCGATGCAATGACAACCGGCTTTTGGAGCGTTGACAATGCCGGCGTAAAAGCAGGCGATACGGTCATCGTTCTCGGCTGCGGGCCTGTGGGTCTGTTCGCTCAGAAATTCTGCTGGTTAAAGGGAGCGAAACGCGTAATAGCTGTAGACTATGTCAACTACCGTCTCCAGCATGCGAAACGGACGAATAAAGTGGAAATCGTGAACTTCGAAGACCACAAAAATACGGGCAGCTACCTGAAGGAAATCACCAAAGGCGGCGCTGATGTGGTCATTGACGCCGTCGGCATGGACGGAAAAATGACGGACCTGGAGTTCCTCGCCAGCGGATTAAAACTTCAAGGCGGGGCGATGAGCGCTTTAGTCATTGCCTCCCAAGCGGTGCGCAAAGGCGGAACGATCCAGATTACGGGTGTGTACGGCGGCAGATATAACGGGTTTCCTCTTGGCGATATCATGCAGCGAAACGTCAATATCCGATCAGGACAAGCTCCGGTTATCCATTATATGCCGTATATGTTTGAACTGGTGTCAACCGGCAAAATTGATCCGGGCGATGTTGTAAGCCATGTCATTCCGCTTAGTGAAGCGAAGCACGGCTATGAGATGTTTGACACGAAAACAGATGATTGCATAAAAGTTGTACTCAAACCTTAGAGAACGGAGGCTACAGAAATGGCCAGCGCCTTACATGAATTACTCGAAATTCAGGAGATGGCTTCTTTTAAGTCACTTTGTCTGACGAAGTCCAAAACCATGAAAGCGCTCGTATCCGATCCGCAGCTGAAAGAAATCATGCAGCAGGATGCGGATACATCAACAAGGCAATTGCAGGAGTTTGCCTCGATTTTATCTGATGCAAAGCATGAATAGGAGATGAATAACGAATGAATCCGATTATGGAATACCTGACGGGGATGGATGCACTGACAGACCAAATTGTCGCTATGGATTTATTGAATTCGGCAAAAAGCGGAGTCAGAAACTATGCGATGGCGGCGACGGAAGCCGGAACGCCTGAAGTGAAAGCGATCCTCACCCGTCACTTAGAAGAAGCGATCGACATGCATGAGCAAATCTCACGCTATATGATGGAAAAAGGCTGGTATCATCCGTGGAACACAGATGAACAAGTCCGGTTTAATTTACAAAATATTGATACGGCGCTCCGCCTGCCCGTCCTATAAACCAGCTTCAGTATGCCAAACTGAGAACTGCCTTTACAGCGCCCAGGCAGCTCTCAGTTTTTTTATACCCTCGCGAATCCTTACGTATTATCCCCGCTCGCATCGCACGGCCTCTAATAATAGTACAGCTTTCTCATTCTGTTGATATGTTTCTGCCACTCCCCGCTTTTGATAAATTGGGCAAGTGGCAGCTGACTGTGGCAGGAGAAGGTCTGTTTATATAAAGAAGCGATTTACGAAAGAGTAGGATGGGGACTTGCGGCGGTGAATGTCGGCGTTATCGCGTGCGTGGCAGCCGCCCGGCGGTTCGCTAATAAAGCAGAAAAGGCAGAACAATGACCTTGTTCTGCCTTTTCATTATTTTCCGCTCGGGCGATTATTCACGTAGCTTGAACTCCCTTAAACGCATTCATCACCAAATCATGCACATAGGCATCATTGACCTCGTCCCCTGTTACAAGCAGGCGATAGAAAATCGGTCCGTAAATGAGATCAATACTTACTTCAATATCAAGATCCTCTCTCAATTCACCTTTCTGAATTCCCTTTTCCAGAAGGCCTTTCGCTTGGAGGCGGCGGGGCCGGAAAAATCGTGTGCGATATTCTTCTGCCAATTTGGCATCCAGCTGCCCCGCACCTATTAATTCCTTAATCACGGTTCCTTCACGGCTTGTCAAAAACCTTGCTAAATTCGCGGCGTGGATCGATACATCATGTACTGTTGATCCCGTATCAGGCACAGGCAGTCTTTCCGTAGCGGTAGAAAGAAAGCTGTCCATGATAACGGCAGCTTTGTTTGCCCACCATTTATAAATCGTTGCTTTACTCACTTTCGCGCGCTCTGCAATTTTATCGACTGTCACCGCATCAAAGCCTTTTTCCAGCAAGAGGTCATAGGCCGCAGAAAGAATCGCCTTATGTGTTCCCTCATCACGCGGCCGCCCTCGTTTACTCTGCACATAAATCATTCCTTCCCGAAATATAAACGATACGTTCAGTATACTTAACATGATAAAAAAATAAAACAGAAACCCATTTACAAAACTGAACGTTTAGTATATCATTCACTTATAAATAAAACTGAACGTTCAGTTTAGAAAATGTTCAACACTCCGCAAAACCTTAGCACTAAAAATCTATGGAGAGGAGATGAATCAGGCAAATTATTTGTCAAACCTCATAAAATCATTAAAAAGGAGTTCATTCACATGGCTACATTAAACAAACAAAAAGGAAATCAGGGGGTCTCAACTGGTTTAACCCTTCTTCTCGCAGCTGCATGCGGTATCATTGTCGCTAATCTTTATTATGCACAGCCCTTGGCAGGATTCATCAGTGCGGCCATTGGGCTTTCTCCAAGCAGTGCCGGATTGATTGTCACGCTGACCCAGATCGGATACGTTGCCGGCTTACTGTTTCTCGTCCCTTTGGGAGATATAATCGAAAACAAAAAACTTGTCGTCGTATCGCTCCTACTAAGCGCAGCCGCTTTGACACTGACAGCATGTGTGAAGCATGGAACACTGTTTTTAGCCGCTGCGTTTTTCATCGGATTGGGATCGATCGCCGCCCAAGTGCTTGTACCGTTCGCATCCTACCTTGCACCGGACGCCGCACGCGGCCGGGTTGTCGGCAATGTGATGAGCGGCCTATTGCTCGGTATTATGCTTTCCCGCCCGATATCCAGTCTGGTCGCTGATATATGGGGGTGGAATGCCATATTTGCTTTCTCCGCCGCGTTAAGTGTTGTCCTGGCAATCGTCTTATCAAAAGTGCTTCCTGCCAGAAAACCAACAGCAAACACAAGCTATACCGTCTTACTCGGTTCAATGTGGAAGCTGCTGCGCACGACTCCGGTTTTACGCCGCCGTGCCATTTATCATGCGTTTGTATTTGGAGCTTTCAGCTTGTTCTGGACGACTGTACCTTTATTATTGTCCGGCCCTGCTTTTCATTTTTCTCAGAAGGCAATCGCGCTATACGCACTGGCGGGCATTGCGGGTGCAGCCGCTGCACCGATAGGCGGCCGTCTGGCTGATCGCGGCCTGACCCGGCTTGCCACCGGAATCGCTCTCGGTGCTGTCATCGTTTCTTTATTACTCCCGCTCATGATTCAGAGCAGCTCCCCCGTCGGAATAGCAGTTCTGGTGGCCGCAGCTATCCTGTTAGATGTGGGTGTATCTGCCAATCTCGTACTCAGTCAACGTGCCATTTTTTCGTTGGCGCCTGAATTTCGCAGTCGATTAAACGGATTATTCATGGCCATCTTCTTTCTGGGCGGCGCTGCAGGTTCATCAATCGGAGGATGGGCATACGCCTCAGGCGGGTGGAGTATCACATTATGGATTGGAATCGCTTTTCCGGTCACAGCATTGCTTTATTTCACAACGGAGAAATAAGCCTTTCATCAAAAATAAGCCGTCAGAGACCGAGCTGACAGCTTTTTTTGATGTATTCTTCTTTACATCCTTCCGAACAAAAAACCCCTGTTTCATGAGTAATTTTGCTTCATGCGGTTCCACATTCTCACCGTTAAGATCGTAATCAATATAAACGAAACGATCACTAACACAATACCTGTCATTGACTCACTGAAATTGATAACGACAAAGCTGGACAATAGCACCATAGGAATATTTGAAATCAATACAGTTAACATGTAGGCAGAATACCTTAACCCGATTGCTGCCGATAAAAAACAAATCACATCCGTAGGAGCTACCGGACAAATCATCCCCAATGCCAAAAACTTATAATTGTACGCCTCCAATAACACTTTCAAGTCAGGATATTTATCTTCCAGCAATTGAGTCGTTTTTTCGCTGGCGAATTTCTTTGAAAAAAGATAAACCAACGTTTCGCTTATAAACAGTCCCGCCATTGATAATAAAATGCTGACCATCGGATCAAAGCATATTCCACCTACAAACATAAGCGTCATGCCGGGAATAAAAAAGAGAAGCCTGACGACCCACAAAGCCAAAAACAGCAGCATCGCGTATTGCACATGCCCTGATATAAAGTCCGTTACATCATTCATATCAAATGACAGCACATCCAGTTCCTTCAAACAATAAACGCCTAAAAACCATATACATAATAAAATCATTTTATTTTTCAATTTCTCCGCTCTCCTCGCTTTCCATCACATCATAAGCAAAAAAAATGAAGAAACAGCCGGTAAAATTCTTAAGTATTCTTAAGTTATTCTAAGAAAAAAGCTTACGGAACGTTTGTCCCGCAAGCTCTAGTCAATCGGGTGTTCAACAGAAAAACGAAGCCATCCGCCGCTGTAATCCGCATGTATACGGCCGCTGTGAAGCTCAACAATTCTCTTTGAAATGGCAAGTCCGAGCCCGGTACCTTGATGACCCGTCCTAGCCTTATCCCCTCTGAAAAACCGTTCAAACAATTGATTGATATCGTCAGCAGGGAGATTTTCGGCCTTGTTTGACACTTGCAAAATTGCTTTTTCATCTTTTATTTCTAGGTTTATGAACAATTCAGATGGTTTGATGCTGTACTTCAGCGCATTCATAAAAAGATTATCATAAACGCGAACCATCTTTTCTATATCAATACAGACGGGAACATGTTCTTCCGTAATTGATTTTCGGACAGTTAATTGTTCCTTTTCAAAAATGGGAATGTACTCTCCGGTGATTTGTTCCAATAGGGCAGACAAGTCTGTTTTGCTGCGGTTCAAAGTAACGTCCGGACTCGATAAATGTGTATATTCAAACAGTTCATCTATTAAATATTTCAGCCTTTGCGATTTTGAATAAATCGTTTCAAGGTACTCCTGAAATTGGGCTTTACTGTTGTATTGTTCCTTTTTAAGCAGATCCAAATATCCGATAATTGATGTTAACGGGGTCCTTAAATCGTGGGATACACTTGAGATCAGCTCACTTTTCGCTCGTTCTAATTGTCTTTCATGTTCAAATTTACTCTCTAATTCTTCGGACATATAATTGATATGTTGTGCAAGCTGCGTCAATTCATCCCTGCTTTCAGTCCTGATGGTCAAGCCTAGATTTCCATTGGCAATATGGTGAACACTCTCAGTAATGTGTTTCAAATATAATATTTTTTTCCGCACCAATAACAAAAAAACCGCAATAAAGGTCAAAATAGCTGCAGTAAATTGAATCAGTATCCTAAAATTAGCGTTTCCCTGGCTCACATCTGTTAAATAATTTATTTTGTACAGATATGAGATAGATAAAATAACAAGAATCAACACACCAAATGCAACAAGATAACTAATTGCGATCGCGATCAGAAGCCTGACAATCAGCTTATTTCCAAACTTCTTCATATTTTGTATCCTGTTCCCCATACCGTTTTGATATAAATCGGATGTTTAGAATCCTCTTCTATCTTGTCTCTGATCTTTGTGATGTGGACCATCACCGTATTGTCCGACTTAAAAAAGTCTTCCTTCCATACCGCCTCATATATTTTTTCAACACTCATGACAATTCCTTTGTTTCTCGAAAGCAGCTCCAGAATATCAAACTCTTTCGGAGTCAGCCTGACTTCTTTCCCCCGCACCCACACTTGCCTTGTATCTGTATTCACGGTCAAATCACCGATTTCAATGACGTTCTTCGTGCTGATTGTATCTGTATTGTATTTTTTATACCTTCTCAGCTGCGATTTCACTCTGGCGATCAATTCCAATGGATTAAACGGTTTCGTTAAATAATCATCGGCACCGGAAGCCAGTCCTTGAATTTTATCCATATCCTCCGATTTGGCGGAAAGCATGATGATGGGCAGATTTCGTTCCTGTCTGATCTTCATGCATGCTTCAATCCCATCCATATTGGGCATCATAATATCTAAAATGATCAGGTCAAACTCCTTTTGCTCCAATAATTTTAATGCTTCAGCAGCATCTTCCGCCTTCTGTGTGTCTATACCTTCATTTTCTAAATAGACAGAGATCAGATTTCGGATATCTTTGTCATCATCTACGATTAGAATGGTTGTCCCCATATGAATCCTCCCTCTTTTTTTTCGGCAATGAACAGCTGAAAACATAAGCCGGCGGTATATTCCTGATTTCTCTCCTTACTTCTATTTGCGGAAAGAATTGCTCAATCAATGCCTTCTTATATTGAGTATATTGGAACGTAATGAATTCTCCGTTATCTTTTAAGATTTTAGCCGTATTCGTCAAAATATCAGCAGACACTTTTTTTGGAAGGCTTGCAAAAGGAAGTCCGGAGACGACATAGTCGGCATAAGGAATTCCATGCTCCTTCATATGACTCTCAATATGTTCAGCCGATCCATGTACAATAAATAGGTTTTGTTCCTCTTTATATTTTTCTTTCAGTAAAGCATAAAATTCCTCATTTTGTTCTATCAATAAGATCATCGTCCCAGGCTGACGTTTTTCAAGCAGCTTTTTTGTAAATACTCCCGTGCCCGGCCCGTATTCAACAATGTATTCAGCTTTATGAAAATCAATTTTTCCGGTCATTTTCTCAGCAAGAAAATGTGAGCTGGGCAGAACGGCGCCGACAGTTCTTGGTTTGATGATATATTGAAATAAGAATAACAGGCGTTTCATCTTTAATCTCTCCATCCACCCTTAAATTTACGGGTATAATTTAATTTTTCCATTTGTCTCGAATTTATAAATCAAATTTTACATTCAAAACCTGAAGAAAAAGCGGTAAAAGTTCTTAAGAAATCTTAAGATATAAAAAAAGACGGCGGGATTTGCCGTCTTTTTCAGCTGCCGATTCTTTCAGCAGCGGTAAAACCATGTCATAATATGTTAAGAAATAATTGCGCCATAGGCAGGTGAACACATGAAGAAGTATTTATATAAACACCTTTTGCTGGCTCTGATTTCGTCCGTTTGCTTTTTATTGGTCTTTTATTTTGCTTTAAGAATGACACAGGAAGACACACCGCCGTTGTCTGATCTGTTTTACCTTTCTATTTATATGTACATCGCAGCCGGTTATTTGACGGTCGGCCTTTTGTCAGCATGTATGACTGATGTTTTGGGGAACCGCTGGACATTGAATAAAACGTCTTCCATTCTATTGAAACTTATCGTTTACTTACTCATAACATATGCTATTTCCCGTTCTTTCTTCGTTTTATCGGCGCCGTTGATTTATTTGCTGTTTGAGTCGTTTTTCATCCCGAGAAAACCTTCATAATCAGAAAAAAACATACCCATGCTGCCGGTATGTTTTTAAGATGCGTATCAGTTTTTTGCAGTGATCCGCTTGATGTTTTCTTCCATCAGGCCGGAAATGAGCTGTTCGTTTGTGTGCGGGATCTGTTTGAGCTGTTGTACGACCATTTCCTGTCTAGCGGCTGAATGATTTTGACTCAGCTTCGCCTGCCCCTCTATTTTGCTGATTTTGATTTTAAAGCCTTTTACCCCTTTGTTCATGCCTGACAGGAATTTCGCATCGACATCTTCTAATTTGTACGGGCTGTCGGGGCTTTCGTATTTCAATACGAGATCGCCCATCGAATGCACGGTTTCTTCCTCATCCAAAAGCTCCGCCTCCCCGTATACATGAACCGCCACATAATTCCATGTAGGAACAGCCTGATTCGTCTCATACCATTTGGGCGAGATATAACAATGAGGCCCTTGAAAAACGGCTAATACACTTTGGCCTTCAATCTCTTTCCATTGGGGGTTCGGCAAGGCAAAATGACCGTATAAGCATTGGTTGTCCTTGCTCATCATCAATGGCAGGTGGGTTGCATACGGCATGCCTCCTGCCGTTGAAAACAGGGCTGCGAAACCATACTCTTTAATAACATCGTACGCTTCAGCTTCACTCAGCTGAAATGGAGCGGGAATATACATAAAAACTCTCCTCTCTGAACCTGGATTGATAAAGCGCTTTCCGCTATAATAAAAGATCAACTGACATTTAAAAAGGTACAGTTTTGGATAAATACGCATGTCAGAGGAGAACGTCTGATGAAAAATATGATTTTTGCTTTCAAAAGCGACACCCCGAAATACAAACAAATTTACGAGCAATTTAAGACATTGATTGAGCAGGGAACGATTCAGGCAAATGAGCGGCTGCCATCCATTCGGGAGCTGGCAGATTCCCTGCGGGTAAGCCGCAATACGACACTGATGGCCTATGATCTGCTTTTCGCGGAGGGATACATTCGCGGTGAAACGCGCAAAGGATATTTTGCAAATGAAATAGAGCTCTCTTTATTTCAACAAGAAAACGATGTTGTTCACGCAGAGAAAACCGAATCAACTCAGCCGGCCCTGATTGATTTTCGCGCAGGAGCCGTCGATCAAAAGCATTTTCCTCTGAAAACATGGAGAAAATTACACAATCAAGTTTTGACATCAGAGAAAAGCTTTCTGTACGGTGAACCGTTCGGCGAGAGAAATTTGCGTGAACAAATTGCCGTTTATCTCTTGGAATCACGCGGGGTGAAAACAGATGCGGATTCGGTTATCATCGGCAGCAGCACACAGCAGATGCTGATTTATCTCAGCCGGATTCTGAAAGAAGATTTTTCCGGAGTTATAGTAGAAAACCCGGGATTTGACGGTGCCAGAGAGGCATTTCAATTTCACGGGCTATCACTGGAAACGATGCCCGTCTATGAAAACGGAGCTGATTTTTCTCAATTGCATGCAATGAAAGAAAAATTAATCTACGTGACTCCTTCCCACCACAGCCCTTACGGCGTAAGCATGTCCATTCAGCAGCGCCAAACTCTGATCAATTGGGTGAATAAAAGAGAGGGATATATTCTTGAAGATGATTATGACAGTGAATTTCGTTATACGCAGCAGCCGTTTCCCGCCCTTGCTTCCATTCAGTCAGACCGGGTGATTTATTTAGGGAATTTCTCAAAATCCTTTCTTCCGGGCATCCGCATAAGCTATTTGGTTTTGCCGCAGCGCATTCTGCACCGGTATAAAAAACGTTTCATTCATTTCGAAAGCACCGCTTCTTCGCTTAACCAGCTGACCATGGCTGAATTGATGAAGACCGGTGAATGGACCCGCCATATTAAGCGCATGCGCACTGTCTACAAGCGTAAGATGCAGCACTTGACTTCACATATCAAGCAGCAGTTCGGCGAACAGTTGACGATCATCGGCGAGCAATCCGGATTATATATATTGGTAAGAGTTCACTTGAACTGTACAGAAGAAACGTTAATTGAGCGCGCTCTTCAGTACGGAGTGAAAGTATACCTTACCTCCGTTTATTTCGTTTCCGGAAAGCCTGAACCGCCGATCATAAAATTAGGTTTCGCCCACCTTGATACGGATCAGATTGCACAGGGCGTACAGCTTTTGAAACATGCTTGGCTGAGATGAAAGAAAAAAGGCGCCGAACGGCGCCTTTTCAGCTTGTAGAGAAAACGATGTTTTTTCTACAAGCTTTTTTGTTTTATACAGTTTCTTTAGATATTCATCAGGTTTCAGATGCAGAAAAAGAGCTCCCACATGCCTAGCCTTGTTTGGCTAGGTATGTGGCAATCTTCTTCATATTCTGGCATGCGGCTGTGAGGAGGACTTGCTCGCTCACATTCCGCTTTCCCCTCAACCTGCAATAGCGAAGCCCATGCAGCTGTTTTGAATCTGCAAAGCTTCGCTCTATTTTTTCTTTTCTTTTTTTGTAGAGGTTTTTTCCTGAAACAGACAAGCGATTTTGTCTGACCCTTTCTTTATGGTCCTCCCATACATGCCGGGTGATGACCTTTTGGCGGTTCTTTGATTTTGTGCATTGTGCAAGCAATGGGCATGCGGAACAGATTTCAGGATTTGATTTATATGACCGGTAGCCTTTTCGGTCAGTTGTTGAGTATGTAAGTGTTTGGTGATTTGGACAAATGTATCTATCTTGTTCACTGTCATAATGAAATTTCCATTTTGGAAACAAGCCTCTGGCAGGGTGATATCGTCTATAGGCAATAACGCCAAAAATATGGCGGTCAGCTAATCCTTTACAGATCGGGGTCGTTAAATAACCAGAATCAAGAGCGACGGCTTCTACATCAAAATCAAATCGTGCGATTTGGTGATCCAATCGGTCAAGATAAGGTACAGAATCATGGACATTTCCGGGCGTGACATAGGCGTCGGTGATAATGTTATGTTTCATATCCGTTGTTCGGTGATCTAAATAAAAGAAACCCTCCGGTTTATTTTCACGATACATATATCCACTTTCCGGATCAGTTGTACTGTGGCGGATCTCTTTTTCAGCTTTCACCTCCTCTTTGACTTTTAACGGCTTTTTTCCGTGTTCCTCCCGATCCTCTTGTATGGCTTCATTTAAATCCTTGATATAGTTTTGGGTATCCTGCGCAATTGTTTTTCTTGTGTATTTATGCTTGTTGGCATTGGCTTTCAGATGAGTTGAATCAGTGAATAGGACACGTCCGCCCACCATGTCATGATTGATGGCCTGAAGAACGATCTCATCAAAGATGTCTTGGAAGATGGTTGTATCTTTAAAGCGTGTGCGTCTGTTCCAGCTGATGGTGGAGTGATGCGGAACTGGATCATTTATGTTCAATCCGAGAAACCATCTGTATGCCATATTGTAGTAAATTTCTTTTTCGAGCTGTCTTTCTGAACGGATACCGTAGAGGTAGCCGATAAACATCATTTTGAATAAAATCAGCGGATCGAGTGAAGGGCGGCCTTTGTTTTCGCTGTAGTAAGGCTTAACCTTTTCAATGATAAAAGAGAAGTCTATGTGTTTATCAATTTTTCGAAGCAGATGATCTTCTTCGACGAGTTGGTCAAGCAAAACAAATTCGGCTGTGTTTTGAGAAGAGTTTCTTGTGTGGAACATGAGAAAGACACCGTCCTTTTTAGTCTTTCTTTTATTTTAATACAGGAGAATGGATATTTTAAGGAAAAATAAAGGCTGTCGAGATTTTCTCGACAGCCTGAAAAGGCGCCGAACGGCGCCTTTTTTTATTTTGTATTCCTTGTGAATTTCGGCAGGCCAAACATAATGGCGATAATGCCGCAGATTCCGATTAAAACGGGATAGAAAGAGTATGGCAGGATGCTGACGGGGGAAATATTCCCGAATTTCCCGGCCGATAACAGCTGCGCGCCGTAAGGAATCAAACCTTGCACCATGCACGAAAAGATATCCAGAATACTTGCCGATTTTCTGTTGTCGATCTTAAATTGATCAGCGATATTCTTCGCAATCGGACCGGCTGCGATAATGGAGATCGTATTATTGGCAGCAGCCAGATTTGTCACGCTGACCAGTCCGGCAATGCCGGCTTCGGCGCCTTTTTTCGAACGGATTCGTTTCGTGATGAACTCCAGTAAAAAGTCGATCCCGCCATTTTGTTTCATCACGCCGACCATTCCGCCGATCAGCATGGACAGGATGATCAGATCGCTCATTCCGGCAACTCCATCCGTAATCGCCTTAAAATAAGAATCAAACGTCAGGCTGCCGCTCGCTAACCCTATGATTCCCGTCAAAATCAATCCGCCGAATATGACAGCCATCACATTAAAACCGATTAACGCGAAGACCAACACGGCGACATAAGGAAGCACGTTTATCCAGCTGTAAGATGCAGCACCCGCATGGCCGGCGTGGCCTGCCGGAATAAAAAATAAGATAATAACGGTTAAAATAGCAGCGGGCAAAACAATCAGAAAGTTCGTTTTGAATTTATCCCTCATTTGCGTTTTTTGCGTCCGGACTGCCGCAATGGTCGTATCTGAAATAAAAGAAAGATTATCTCCGAACATAGCTCCGCCGACCACAGCCGCAATCGGTATCGCGCTGGAGATGCCAAGCTCACCGCTCAAACCGGCGCTGATCGGCGCAACCGCCGCAATCGTACCCATTGATGTTCCCATCGATATAGAAATGAAACAAGCAATGATAAACAGCCCCGGCAGCAAAAACTGCTGCGGAATAATGCTCAAAGCAAGATTGACAGTTGAATGCACCGCTCCCATCGCTTCAGCCGCTGAAGCAAAGGCACCTGCCAATATAAAAATCATAACCATAATGATAATATCAGGATGTCCCGCGCCGGAAGCAAACCATTCTATTTTTTGATTGAGCGATTTCTTCCGGTTAAATAACAGCGCAAAAGCTGATGCAATAATCGCGGCAATCAGAATCGGCAATTTATAAAAATCTCCGGTCACCAGACCAGAGCCGACAAAAAGCCCTACGAATAAGACTAAAGGCAATAACGCCCAAGGGTTCTTTTTATTGTTCATCTGGGTAAACCACCTCTTTTCAGCATTAAAGTCGCTAATCACAGTCTAAGCAACATTTCACACTTTAAAAGTCTGCAGTAAAAAAGTCAAGCTGAAAAAAGGATAAGTAAAGATTGATAAGATAGGAAAAACTGTTTTGTTTCCACTCTTTAGAAAATAAAAAAACCAAGGTTCGTTTCCCTTGGTACATTTCATGCGGCCCGGCGCCCGGGACAGCTTCTCTTCATTCAGAAATATATTCAGCTTTCAATCTATTTTTAAGTTTCGCTTCATTTTCAAGGATGTCTTCGTAATCCTCAATCTTCCTGTTTAATCGTTTTATAGTTTCATCAATTTCCCTCTGTTTCTCCGTCAGCCTTTTCCTTTCATTTATAAGGATGTTTTTTCGGGGTTCAATCGTATGATCGGCTCCTTCAATAAATAAAGCGGTATATTCAATCAGCGCCTCAATCGACAGCCCGGCACTTCTCATGCATTTTATAAATTGAATCCAATTCACATCATCTTCGTCATAATCGCGGATGCCGCTTTCATCCCGTTTTACCGGAGGAATCAGTCCTATACTTTCATAATACCTAAGCGTCGCGGCTGATAACTCAACCTGCTTTGCAGCCTGCGCAATCTTCATATTCTTACCACCCATCCTTCATCCCTTTCATAAGCGTGCCATTATAGAATATCATTTCATAAAAAAATAAACCAAACCCCTTGACTTAAAGTCCGCTTTAACATTTAAAGTAAAACCGAACAGAGGATTCATCACTTTATCTTGGAAAGGAAGATAACCATGTGCAATAATCATCCGACTCGTGTATTAAGCGCTCCGCATGCAAAAGCTAAATTTGAGCGGACAACGATTGAGAGAAGAGCATTACGGCCGCATGATATTCTGATTGATATTAAGTACAGCGGAATTTGTCACTCAGACATCCACAGCGCATTCGATGAATGGGGCGGCGGAATCTTTCCGATGGTTCCCGGGCATGAAATTGCCGGAGTTGTGGAAGCCGTGGGTGAAGAAGTCACCACATTTGCCGTCGGCGACCGTGTGGGTGTCGGCTGTTTTGTAGACTCCTGCGGGGAATGTGAATACTGCCTTAACGGAGACGAACAATATTGTACAAAAGGCGTTGTTCAGACCTATAATAATCTGGACTACGACGGAAATCCTACGTACGGCGGCTACAGCCAGAAAATAGTTGTCACTGACAGATTCGTTGTCCGGATTCCGGATCAGCTGGATTTGGATGCTGCCAGCCCGCTATTGTGCGCGGGCATTACCACGTATTCTCCGCTGAAACACTGGAATGCCGGTCCCGGCAAAAAAGTGGCGATTGTCGGAATGGGAGGGCTCGGACACTTAGCCGTTCAATTCGCGCACGCTTTAGGCGCAGAGGTCACCGTCCTCAGCCGCTCAATGAACAAAAAAGACGAAGCCCTTGAATTTGGAGCCGATCATTACTTCGCGACAAGCGATCCGGATACATTCACTGAGCTGGCCGGACATTTTGATATCATTTTAAATACGGTATCCGCGAACCTTGATGTAGATGCCTACTTATCCCTGCTTCGCATTGACGGTACATTAGTAAATGTAGGTGCGCCTGCTAATCCGGACTCATACAGTGTGTTCTCCTTAATCACGGGCCGCCGCAGCATTGCGGGTTCACTCGTCGGCGGTATTCCGCAGACTCAGGAAATGCTTGATTTCGCCGCCGAGCACGGCATTGCTCCTAAAATTGAAGTGATTCCGGCCAATCAAGTCGACGAAGCGTACGAACGGGTTCTCCGAAGCGATGTCCGCTACCGTTTCGTCATTGATATTTCAACTTTATAATCATAAAAAAACATACCAATATCCCTTGGTATGTTTTTTCAGTTCAGATTTTTTTTATTTCAGCAGCCATTTGGGCACCGCTTTTATATAAATCAATTCGCCTATCAGTTCAACAATCGTCTGTGTGACGATTACAGCGGCGGCTAATGAGGCCCAAGCATCCGGCAAGGCCAGCGCTAACGGAAGGACTGCGAGAGAATTTCTTGTGCCCGTGCTGAAGATCAATGCTCTTCCTTCGCCTGTATTCAGACGGAACGCATATGCGATAAACCGGGAAACAAACGGCATAATGAGCAGGAATAACAGATAAATCGGAATTACACGTATAATGACCGCAAAATCACTGTATACCTTGCCGATTTGTGTGGCAACGACCGCCAGCAATACGAGAGCCATAAAAGGAACAGGCAGCCACGCCGTCCACTCTAACATCTTTTCTCCAGCCGGCTTCTTATCAGCCCACAATTGTGTCATCACTGCCGCCAAGAGCGGTCCCGCTATTAAACATAAGAATGCTTCCAGAAACGGCCCGGCATGAACAGCCCCTATGACTTCTTTCCCGATAAACAGCCACAAGTATAACGGAAGCAATACCATCTGAACGACGAACAAAACCGGCGTGGAAGCCAATATTAATTTCTCATTACCTTTCCCGAGCTGAGTAAAGACGATGACGTAATCAATGCAAGGTGTAAGCAATACTAAACAAACGCCTAATAATACAGGAGGAGATTGAGGAAAAATGGCGGTCAAACCCCATACAACAACAGGCACAGCTAAGAAATTACCGATCAGTAAAGCCGCCATAAACTTGAGGTTTGAGATGGCTTCCCTCAGCTTCAAGAATGGGATCTGAGCAAACATGGCATACATGAGAACAGCGATTAGCGGTGATATCGTCCATCCCCAGCGAAGTCCTGAATCTTTCCCGGCGACCCCCGCTATTCCGCCGATCACAAGAAACACACCATATATCCAAATTTGCTGATTTTCTAATGTCTCTCTGGTTATTTTCATTGGCTGACACCTCTTCTCCGCCCATTATACCTTCTTTTCTGCCGCTCTTGCATTATGGTTCTGCCGGAATTAAAAAACACCAAGGGTCTGTGACACTTGGTGTTTTTGGAACGCGAGTTATTTTTGTCAAAACCGCTTATGAAAGTTTACTTGTGTTCTCTGTCCTGCCAACGAATAAGGTGACCGCAACACTGGCTGAACTGACCAAAGTTCCCAGGACAGCAGCAAGAATTGTCAAAAAGCCATTGGGAATCAGAAATCCAATCGGAATGAGCCCCGCAAACGTGAGGACGATAAAACATTGATAGACTCCGGATATGATTCTCACAACCAAACTGCCAAAAAAGGACATGACGAATGGAGGAATGAACAAACATAAGATGATTCCGAGTGAGATCAATAAAATCATAGGCTCGTCAAAAGAAATGACACGATCGCCGGGAGACTCTTCAGCAGCCGCGAATACAGCAAATACAGACATTATCAGCGTAAGAAAAACAAGAAAAAACCTTCTCAGCAACGTTATGACTCCTTTTTTATAAAAACGGGTATCTTTTTTTTAATCACAATAACCATTTTATGTTATCAAATGAAATAATATGAAGTCAATTGATGAAGGAATCATAATAAAGCGTGTCATTCCCCGGATGACTTGACAAATAAGAGTAATGAGGCAAACTTAATATAAAAATTGTACTAATGAGGTGGGGTTAATGATTTTAGATTTAAAAGGTGAAACACACATGGATCATGTTGTGGGGATGCTGTATTCTGCCGTTAATGAAAATTACAGTCGCTTAAAAACCATAGTATCTGACATGTCACAGGAGGAAATCGATTATAAAGGGCCAAATCAAAAATACAATAGTACAGCTCAGCTAATAAGACATTTAGCATATGTTGATCTCTGTTGGATATTTAGAATTAAGGGTGAGCCTGTACCAAAGGAACTGGAAGAAAAGTATGGACCAATGTTAGATCAAAACAATGAGATTCCTTTCATTTCCGGTGTGTCATTAAAACAAATTCTCTCTGATTATGATGAGATATTCAGCATGTTTAAGTCTGTTTGTTATCAGTTAACTGACGATCAACTGAATCATACAGTAGATTATGAAGCTGGAAAACAAGCAACCATTCAGTGGGGGATATGGCATGTAGCAGATCATAATAGGTACCATCAAGCTCATATCAATCAACTTCACAAATGGTTTGAAGAAGAAAAACAGAAACTTGGCAGTTAAAGCGAGATTGAGCAAGGGGCTGCTCCAACTGCAGCTAAATTTATTTCAAATTCCCTTTAGATTATAAATTTAGAATCAAGCCCAACAATTAACCTCTCATCACCCTTGAGCGGCAGTTAAAATTGATAATACCAAAAAATCGCGATCTCATTCGCCGTTGAAAAGTTGGAATAAAGCATAGTATCAACTGCGCCTATTACAAAGCCGTGTTTAGCATAAAAATGACAAGCTGATACATTAATATCTTGTGTTTCAAGCATGAGACCGCAAAAATCATTCTCCTTTGCCCATTCAATCCCTTTATTTAATAATGCCGTTCCAATCCCATTGTTTCGATAGTCCTTTGCAACCGCAATGTCCTCTATCAGCGCATATCCATTCCAATTAGAACGTATCTTAATCCGGCCGATGCAGTTATTTTCATCATAATAAAAAAAAACTGCTTTCCCCTCTTCCTCAACATAACTGACGTCAATTTCGTCATCTTCATATTTCTTAACATAAGGCTTAGAAAATCGTTCCTCAGTATATGTCCAAACATTGTTTTCAAGTGCGGGTATAATTCTCCCGAAAACAACCAGAGGTTCATTTGATTTATTGAAGTCTTTCATATGAAACGAAGTCATTTTAATGATCATCTCAATCTCCTTCTCAACGAGATTACATTTCATCATTTCCATTATATGTTACTTCGCAAATAAATCAATAACGTGTGCAAAATGAACGTAGAAGCTAAAAAAGATGGTCTCTTTCTTTGCCGAAAAGCCTAATCAAGAAGGCCATATTTGGAATCGTGCCGTGGTATTTCGGAGAATTTGAGGCCGTTAAAACCGATTCATTGCCCGCAGCGATCAAAGACCGTTAAAATAAATCCAACAAAAAATAAGGCCGATTCATATTAAATCGGCCTTATTTACCGTACTCTTGGGCAGCCAGAATGGCATAATCCCAGTTTGTCAAACCTCCGCAGCATACTTTATGCTAACCTTCCGCAGCCTCTGCATCTGCCTTAGTCACATGAACCGTACCAAATGGATGGTTGGGAGGCGCATAAATTGAATATAGCTTTAACGGCGTATTACCCGTATTAATTACATTGTGCCAAGTGCCAGCAGGTACAACAATGGCAAAGTCATCATAGACATTTCTTTGGAAAGTTAAATTTTCCTTGCTCCTGCCCATTTTAACGATTCCCCGGCCTTGCTCAATCCGTAAGAATTGATCTACGTGGGGGTGGATTTCCAAACCGATATCTTCCCCAATGCCAATACTCATCAAAGTAATTTGAAAATGTTTTCCTGTCCATAAGGCAGTACGGAACGTATGATTTTGTTTTGCGGCTTTATTGATATTCACAACTAATGGTTTTGATCCGTAATCTTTTAGGAGAAGATTTCTATCTTCGGGTGAAGATCGCAACCCCATGTCATTTGGATAAGCCCAATAAACAGATCTTCCGTCGTTATACATCGGTACATTCACATAATAATAACATTGATGCGAAAAAGGTATATAATACATTTTTCATCCCCGCAATTTCAAATTTTTACGATGTTATCCTATGCTTTTACAGTGAGAATGTGCCACGCTAAGGAATTTTCCCCTTATCATGAGTACGACTGAGAAAACTTGAACTTCCGCAGGTCACTCACCCATTGTCCCTCAATGATACTGTTCTCTGTTCCAAAAACCGGCTATATGTTGATACGTAATGAGAAGAGAGCGACAGCAATTGATAAACCCGTCAGCTTTGCATTAAAAGTTAAAGCTTAAAAAATCGCTTTTAGTAAGCATCGCAATTGCTTGGACTGATGTTATATTTTTTTCGGAATCGGGCATCCTTACTCTATACAATAAACTTGTTGCTATTAAAAACTTACAGTTTCTGAAAATGCTAAACTCACTAAAAAAATAATGATACATTGCGGATCAAGTAACGGTGTTAGACGAATCCGGAGGCGTTTATGTCACATTTAATCACATTATTTGAACAACATAGTTATTTGATTTTATTTTTAGGTATTATTTTAGAGCTTTTAGCTATTCCGATTTCAGCTGAATTGATCATGAGTTATGCAGGGTATTTCGTTTATCAAGGGAAAATGAATTATGTTTTAGCACTGTTAACTGCTTTTATTTCCACGGGCGCAGGAATAACAATTACGTACTGGATTGGCCGACTCGGAGGATATAGATTAATCGAGAGATATGGAAAGTATGTTCATTTAGGGCCCGAAAGGTATCAAAAAACAGCGGCTTGGTTTCAACGGTCAGGAAGTAAATTACTTGTGTTTGCTTATTTCATTCCCGGGGTCAGGCATTTTGCCGGTTATGTATCAGGAAGTTCCAGAATGTCATTCCAGACATTTATTATTCCTGCTTACATTGGGGCCATTTTGTGGGGAAGCTGTTTTATTACTTTAGGGAAATTATTGGGACCTAAATGGGAAAACTTACATCAGGCAGCAAGCAAATATTTAATCATTTTTCTTCTTGTTCTGGCTGTTTTGTTAACGGGATATCTTCTTTTTAGATTTTATAAAATCCAGATTAAAAACTTTTTTATCCAATGGCTGACGAGGTTAACAAATCGATTCAGAACGATAAGAGCCACTGAAATATTCCTTACTTGCCTCACGTCAGTTTTAATTGGATTTGTGATCCTGATGTTTGGCTTAGCTCAGGATTATCTTGCAAATGACGTTGCCCAGTTTAATCAAATTGCGGAATATATCGTTTATACTGCCTTTTATATGGACTGGATGAAAGAATTATTCATTTTTCAACAACCGGCTGCCCTTGCCGGCCTCATCATTTTAACCCTATTAGTCATTTGGTTGAAGAATCAGAACAGGCTGCTGGAGTATCTATTATTGTCGGTTTCCATACTCGGGGGAGCCCCTTTTCGTGAATTTATTATGGAGGCCTTCTCTATCCTTCGAACAATTGGTTTTAAGGGGAAATTTCATTCTGCCGATTTTCCGGATCTGAATGCCGCTATGATGATGATCATTTATGGAACTTGCATATTTTTGCTTGTTCGTCATTCAAACACACATTATGTGACCATTGCGGCTCCTTTATTTGGATTATTGTTATTAATAGGTCTCGCGATTGTAAATATGAAATGGACAAGCGTTCTTCCAAGCGACATAGTGGGCGGATATGTATATGGCGGAGTTTGGATGTTTTTTAACTTCTTGTTGTTTGAACTATTTCGGCTTGTAATCGAAAGGATTAAAGGAGAAAGGCTGAACAAAAAGTGAAAGCAAACATTTTATATGAACCATATGTAAACAATAGAAAAGCTCCCTTAACAAGGAGCTTTTCTATGTGCGTGAGCTAAACAATTCTCTGTAAATTTACTTACCAAGCGTATACATCCCGGAAAGCTTTGGAGCATCAGGAGGCTTTCATCCATCTCTGCATTCAAATCAGATAAAAATTTAATGATGATGGCGGCCGTCCGTCTGCTCAATTTTTGCCTGACAAAGGATTGCATTGTCGTGATTATGAGCTGCTGTTTCCATTTGAATCGTTACATGCGTAATGCCTTTATCTCCAAGCTCATGTTCAATTTTGCGTAAAATATGTTCGCTTTCTGAAATGGTCAGCTGATCGTCAACAACAGCGTGGCAGGAAAGAGCATTCAACCCGCTTGTGATAGACCATATATGTAAATCATGAATATGCTGAATGCCCTCTGTCTCTTCAATCGTATGGATGATGTCAGTCACGTCAATATTTTCCGGAGTTCCTTCCATTAATACGTGAATGGAATCTTTCGTCACATGGTAACCGCTTCTTAAAACAAGAACAGCTACAATGACACTGGCCAACGGGTCTGCCCAGCCCCACCCGAAGAAGATGATAAGCACCGCAGCCAGAATGGCACCTACAGAGCCGAGCATATCACTGATTACATGTAAATAAGCTCCCCTTATGTTCAGGTTATTCTTTGTATCTCCGCCGCTCAGCATAATCCAAGCGACCAATATATTCACAGCTAACCCGATGATACTAATGATAAGCATGCCCGTTGTTGCCACTTCTGGCGGATGAGAGAAACGTTTGATTGCTTCATAAATGATATAAAGGGAAATCAATATTAAGGCAACACCGTTTATCACAGCTGCGAGAATCTCAAATCGTTTATAGCCGAATGTCTTATGATGACTTGCCTTTTTTTCGGCCAATTTAAAAGCAATCAGAGCAACCATTAATGAGATTGAGTCACTCAGCATATGACCGGCATCTGACAAAAGCGCTAAACTATTGGTTACAAATCCACCTATCGCTTCTATTATCATATAACCTGTAATTACGATAAAAGAGATCAATAAAACCTTCTTATTGGACCCGCCGGCGTGATTGTGATTGTGACCCATAAAAAATCTCCTCCTTATCTCATACACTGCATTTATTATTTCTTTTCTGTTATGAAGCATTCTAACATGGACACAAAAATAATCATATATGATTATGTGCTCATATATGAATATATAGGTTCTTTACTGAAATGTCAAAATCTTTTTCTATATGATGCTGCAGCGCAATAATGAAACTTGATATCATTGTCTTATCATCAGCTTGGGAGGTTATATTTTTATGAAACCGCGGGTTACAGTCATCACTTTAGGCGTAGATCATCTGGAACGATCACCTCGCTTCTATCGGGACGGCCTCGGACTGCCTACTGGGGGAATAGTCGGAAAAGAGTTTGAACATGGCGCCGTTGCCTTTTTTGACTTACAAACAGGACTGAAACTCGCCCTTTGGAATCGTAAAGACATCGCACATGAGACAAACATTGCTTTAACTGCACCAAGCCCGGCAGAATTTACATTAGGACATAATGTTACGAGTAAAGCTGAAGTCGATAAAGTCATGGAACAGGCAAAACAGGCAGGAGCGACGATAACTGATCCCGCTCATGATACTTTTTGGGGCGGATACTCCGGTCACTTCCAAGACCCCGACGGGCACCTATGGGAAATCGTTTGGAATCCGCATTGGGATATAACTGAATAACGGAATGTTCATCAGTGAAAAACAGATAGGCCAGAGCAGTGTTTTTCCTGCAAGACCGTTCTTGACACATCACTGACGGCAGGGCTAAAAATAAAAACACACCTGAATGTTCTGGTGTGTTCCAACTGGATGATGTTCAGCACTAAGCGTTTTTATTTTGTGTAACAAAACGAATAAACTATTGATTGGATGGCGGTATGCTTTGCGGAAAACGAAATACATTTTCGGGATCGTATTTCGCCTTTATTTTTCGAAGCCTTGCAAAGTTTGAGCCATAATATGCTTTTCCGAAATTTTCAATATTCTGATCCGGAACATTAACGTATGAACCAGTTACATATGGTTTCAACAGCTGACGCACTCTTTCAACTGATGCAAGGTTCGAGGCTTCTTGTGATTTATTTTTCCAACTGGCCGTCCATTCCGTATAAAACAATGGACGGCGCCAAAAGAAGGCTGTTTCGCTGCTGGGAACTCTGCTTATCGCACCGCCCCAATTGATAAAAAAGAAATTTGTTTCTGTTCCGGTGGCTTTTTCTAAAAATTGTCTCATCACTGAAATAGGTTTTTCCGGCCAAAGATTTAGCGCCCACGCCGAGGAGAATTTAACACTCTGATCAGATCTTCCCGGGATCGGTTCATCAGGGTCCAGGAAATCTATGCAATCCGGATAGTATAATGTTTTGATAATTGTCCGTGTCGGGGTTCCGGCATTTAATAAAGGATTTAATAATTGAATCAGCTCAGGTTTTGAACCGAGGAACAATCCTTCCGCATGGCACAAGCCATTTACTTTGCTGTAAATCTCAAGGTAGCACCCCAATCGTTCGTCTGTAAACGGCGCCCACTTTTGCCAAGCTTTAAAGACCGTCTCCAACTGCTCCCATGGCCAAATAATATTAAAGACGGTTGCGGTTTTAGGAGCACGGTGAACTTTGAACGTGTATTGGGTATTATATCCGAAGTTGCCTCCCCCGCCGCCTCTGGAAGCCCATAGTAAATCTTCATTGTGAGATTGATTTGCTTGAATGATCCTGCCTTTTGCATCTACCATTTTCAGTGCGAGAAGGTTATCACTTATCAGGCCGATTGATCGTGAAAGCACTCCAAATCCGCCGCCCATCGTAATTCCTCCGATCCCCACTGTCGGACTGTCTCCAAACGGAGCCATAAAACCATCCCGGGCCAATCCTTTCACAAGCGGGCCAACGTGAATGCCGGTTTGAACGGTTGCAATCGCGTTTTTTTCGTCTAATAAAACTTTATTCATGTCACTCACATCAATAACTATTCCATCACTTACGACTGAAAGGTTTCTATCCAGAGCATGGCGGCCGCTTCTGACACGCAAAGGCACATTATTCTCACGCGCCCATTTAATCGCATTACTTACATCGTATGAATTTTGTGCAAAAACAAAGACGAGCGGACAGACATCAACATAAGGGTTCCAATTCTTAACCGCCTGCGCATAGCCGGGGTCCCCTTTGAAGATGACGCGCCCTGTTAACTGTGCTGATCCCATCTGTTTCACTCCCCATAAACATTTGATTCCGATTCCAGTATATGCAGGATGTGGACAAATTCTTAGACGGATGATCTGCTGACTTAAAAATAAACAGAAATACGCGAAGATGATATAAAAACACAAAAAAGACAAGAGCGGCAGGCTGCCAAAACTCTTGTCTCTCCTATCTTTTTAATATGATTGGCGTGATATACTGCCTTGGCTATGGAAGCTCATAGGAAAGTTTTTGTTTGCCCTGCTATGCGTCCTTTTTGCCGCACCAGCTGAGTAATCTTCCTGTTTGATCCTCCAACAAGAATCTTTTTCTTTATCGTTTTTGCAGCCTTGGGCCGGAATTTCTCTTATTTTTTCTTCTTGTGTTTACGTTTGCAATCATGTTTTTTCTCTTTCTTATGATGTTTTTTACATTTCGCTTTTGCTGCTGCTTTTGCCGCTTTTACCTTTGCTTCTGCTGCTGCTCTTTCTGCTTCTGCTGCTCTGGCTCTTGCTTCTTCCGCTCTTGCTATTGCCTCTTCCGCTCTTGCTCTCGCTTCTTCTTCTCTAGCAGCTTCTGCTCTTGCTTCGTCTTCCGCCATATCAAAATCATGGCCAAGGTCACAGGCTTCGTCGTATGGTTTTTTCTGAACGTGTTTATCACCTGGGTTATAATACATGAACTACCACTCCTTCTCATATTTTTTAATCTCTTCATACTATGTAGATAAAAGACTCCAGCTTGGATTATTCATTTGGTTAACCAACACATTTCAGCCGCTATTTTCATTTATCCATACAACAAACTCTGGATGCCTGCAATAAACTTGAAAAATAATAAGCGGCGAAAACCACAAAAAACCAAGGGGCTGAACCCTTGGTTTTTTGTGAGGCTGAGAGATGCTGCACGCTGCAGCCTTCTTCTGTACCGACATTTTTGACTTTTAATTTGCTTGCTGTGTTTGTTTTACCGGTTCTTTGCTAAAAAGTCCAACAATGTTCCACAAGACAACTACTGAAGCTATTATTAAACGAGCAGTGTTAACTTCTTGGTTGGTCAATAATTTATAACCATATATTGATCCCAATGCAACTATACAAAAAATATTGAACCATTTACTCCAACGCAATTAGAAAACTCCTTATCAAATGATAAAATTTCCAAACAATGTATTATAATATTAACAAAATTTTTCAATATTTAACCTTAAACCTTTCTTAATTTCGGTTTATCATTACAGGCTAGACCCAGACATCATTTTCAGCTGTTTGATCAGTTATTTCTTGCCCGGTATTCACAACACCCTTAGGTTCTACAAGCAAAATTTTACACTCTGATTCTGCATAAGGTTTATGTTCAGCATTTTTCGGAATGACAAACATTTCACCTTCATTTAATTTTACTTCTCCATCACGAAATTCAATGATTAAATTCCCCTCAATAACAATAAAGACTTCATCTGTTTCCTCATGCTTATGCCAAACAAAGTCCCCTTGTACTTTAACAAGTTTAAATTGATAATCATTCATTTCAGCAATTACTTTTGGAGACCATTGATCTTGGAATGCAGCTAATTTCTCTTGAAAATTAATCGGATTATATTTCATTCTTTCACCTTCCCCTGTAAAACTAAAGACATCATATTTCCGCCTTTGTTCTTCTCCTGATTTTAACTAGTCCCAAATGAAAGGCCGCTCCGCTTCAGCAGTTCTGAGATAGTCTAAAAGTTGACCGGTATGTACTGACTCATGATAATCAATGTCCCCCAGTTCGCAGACATATCCAACATCAGACCTATTAATCTTTATATTTGTTAAATCTGGTTCGTTTTAAAATTCGATGAATGTCAAAAACTCGGTCCAAAACGGTTTTGCAAATATGTTTTAGTAACATTTGACGATAAAGAAATTCTGCTTCTAAAACATGTCTTATCATTTCCTTACACGACATGGCTTCGGAATCCGGGCGCCAGTCCATTCTTTCCTTAGGGATAGCTGTCCACAAACTTGATGCTTCGCCGTCTCACTTATTTTTAAACCATTCTCCTTCTTCCCGGAAAAACCTCTTCAATTAAAGAAGATATTTTTTCCCATCCCGCTGGATTGATAAATCAAACAATTTTTAAGATCAAGAGATATCCATTCATCCATACAATAGACTCTGGCTGAACATATACTGAATGATAGTTTTCATTAGAAAGGAGACATCAGCTTTGGCAAAATATCGGATCATGACCTTTGATGGGGGAGGTACGTTAGGTGCTTTAAGTTTACAGCTATTGAACAGATTGGTTAAACAAAATCCCACTTTAATAAGCCGGACCCATGTGTTTTCAGGAAATTCAATCGGTTCATTCACTGCCCTTGCATTAGCCAGCGGAAGATCGCCGCATGAGACATTCCGCTATTTTAAGGAAAAAATCCTGCCCGCATTCAGCGTTTCCCGGCCGGGCGGACCCGTTTTCAATCAACAATTACCATATTCCGGTTTTATTAAAGCGGTACGGAATTTTTTCCCGGCAGATCTTCGCCTCAAAGATTTAAGAAAGCGAATTGTTGTCCCTTCATTCAAATTATACTCTCCAAAACTGGATCGTTGGACTCCTGTATTATTTCACAACTTCCCCGGCTCTCCCTATTTAAATGAGAAAGTGAGTGATGTCATACTGCGGAGCAGCGGTGCCCCTGCGACGCAACGCGCCTATCAAAACTATGTGGACGGATATGTTGTAGCAACGAACCCCAGTACAGCCAGTATCGCGTTTGCAGTTGGTAAAGCCAACGTGCCATTGGATCAAATTGCGGTATTGTCCATCGGAACAGGTGAAGCCCCGACCCGTTTAAGAAGAGATACGAGGGGATGGGGAATGGTAAGTGCAGATAACATACGTCCCGAAAATCTGAAGAACCTTCCGCCAAATTGGGGAGTCCTTTTGGACAGGTCGCCTAATGAACCTTTACTGCCATTTCTTCAGATAATTGCTGGCGGAAATGGTTACTATGAATCCATGGTCAGTGCGAATCTTCTGGGAGATCGGTTTTTCCGATTAGATCCGAGGATTCCGAACTTCTCCAAAACGGACCCTGCCGTCGTTCCCGCTGTCATTGAAATTGCGAACAAAACCAACTTACAGCCTGCGATTGAATTCATAGAGAAAAACTGGAACAACAAATAAGAACAGACAAAATACCAAGGGTGGAAAAACCCTTGGTTTTTTAGATACGGCCCGAGGACTGATTAATATGAAGCTGAATCGGTCTCCGGCTTTTGCTCTTTTTTTATTTTCACCGTTTCAGGCAGTAAGAAATTCAATATTGCCGCTCCCAACAAAATAATCATTGAGAAATAAAACGAAAGATCATAGTTACCCATTTCACTATAAAGAAAACCCGGTACATAAGCGCCCAGCGCCGATCCTATCTGATGGCTCAGGAATAACCAGCCTAAAATAAAACCAACTGAATATTGCTTAAAATATTGCGTGGCTAACATTTGGGCAGGAGCTACAGTTGCAAAATCAACCAGCCCAAACAGAATTGCAAAAATAAGTAATATAACCGGATGATGACTGTATAACAGGATGCAAATCGATAATGCGCGGATGACATATAAAAGAATAAGCATCTTTTTACTGCTCCAGCGGTCTGCCGCAATTCCTGAAATGATTATCCCCAAAATATTAAATCCCGCCAACACACTAACTGCAGCACTGGTTACACTTGTTGAAAACCCATGGTCATGAGAAAAAGGAATAAGGTGAGTATCCATCAGGCCTGTAGTTGTAAAACCGCATATCGCAAAGGGTAATATTAAAAACCAGAATTGTTTCTTGCAAAATACTTCCCAAACAGAAATGCCGGTCGTATGCTGCCCACTTCCAGCTTCTTCTTTCATAAAGCCGCCCATAGGAGATAACCCCATCTCGCCGGGATGATTCCGTAAAAATAACAGGATGACAGGAAACACAATAACCATTAAAAGCAGACCCAAAATCACTACAGTTAACTTCCAGTCAAACCATTGAATCAAAATGAGAGAGCCGGGAACAAGAAGCATCTGACCAGCGCCAAACCCCGCCTCCATAATTCCAAAAGCAAGCCCGCGTTTTTCATTAAACCAATTTGTAACCACAACTGTTGCGGCTACATTAGATGCCCCTCCAACACCGACGGAGATAACAACTCCGTAAAGGATAAATAATTGCCATGGATGACTCACAAAAGAAGTTAAAATAAAGCTAAGCCCGACCAAGAAAGTGCTGACTGACAAAATCATTTTGGGGCCTAGTTTATCAACCAGCCTCCCTATTATGGGCTGAGATAGGCCATATATGATAAAACTCAGAGTAGAAATAAGTGAGATTGTTCCTCTGTTCATAGAAAAATCTTTTTCCCACGGTTCAACAAAAGCTCCAAATGAAAGACGTGCCCCTTGAACCGCTAATAAGGTTAAAAAACTGACAAAAACAATGATCCATGCGTAGTGATATTTTATTCGCATCCTATCCCCCCTCACTTTTATTTATAATTCCAAATCCCAGCGCTCTTCTATTAAATTTGATCCCCATAAAGGTTTCTCTTCATGAATTTCTGTTATTTCGAATCCGTTTTTTTTATACAATGGCCGGGCTGTTGACATGTCTTTTACCGTCCAAAGAAATATGCGCTCGTATCCATTTTCTTTACAATATTGAACAAGTGCCTTCATCAGACGGCTGCCGACACCTTTTCTTTGAAAAGACGGATCGACTAAAAACCATCTTAACTGTCCTGTTTTTTCACCGTCATTCACTAAGCCGATACAACCCGCAAATGTATTCCCGCTTTCCGCCACCCATATTTTTTCAATATCAGCTTTAAACGTATCGCGAAGATAAGATAAGAATGTGTCATCCCACCCATGGGATTTGGCATAAAATAATCGCTGTTTTTCAATTATGTTTTTGACATCCTCTGAAGTATAATAGTCTCTTATTGAAATCGGAGATTCTTTATCATAAAAAGAATGCTGCAAAATGTGTCGAATGGTTTCCATTGAATCTACAAGTTTTTCTTGTTCCTCTTTGTCTATGCATTCAAGGATATATTCAACTTGCTGATTGGCTTTTTTCTCCAGACTTTTATAAAGACTTTTCCCTGACTCGGTGACATAAAGGAAATGATTACGTCCGTCTTCTTTGCATTTTTGCTTATATATGAATCCTTCCTCTTCGAATTTTCTGATAATTCTGCTTACATATCCTCTGTCCAGGTCTAATCTTTCTTGAATGATTTTTGCTGTACAATCGGGCGTATTATAAATTTCGTATAAAATCCTGGTTTCTGTTAAAGAGAATGGACTGTCATAAATATGTTCATTCAGAAAACCCAAAATATCTGTATAAAATCTATTAAATTGTCTGAATGCCAAAACACGTTTTGTTTCCAAATTGATGTACCTCCTCCAAAAGATTGACTTAAGCAACTTTTTCCATCGTAATCGAATCAGTTGCTTAAGTCAACTATATTTTTCATTCCTTCTACCTTTTTTGTAATGAGCACTTTTGATTTCTAAAAAACAAAAATCAACGGCACTGTTTCATCGGAGAACCGTTACGCACCGCCATAAATTCTTTTTTACTTCAAGTTCCTTTTACAAATTTTGAAAAACTCATTGACTATTCAGTTGAACTGTATTACATTATTATAAAGTTGAACTATATAGTCGAACTGAATAGAGGGTGAGGATATGAAACATAAATTATTACCGCTGTCTGAAACCATGCATTACATTTTATTAGCTCTGCGTGAGCCGCTTCATGGCTATGCCGCTATGCAGAAGATAGAAAAGATGAGTAACGGTACTGTTATTTTAGCGGCCGGCACATTATACGGCGCGATTGAAAACTTGAATAAGCATGGCTGGATTGAGCCTGTCGGAGAGTCGGGCCGGAGAAAAGTCTATATGATCACTGCGGAAGGAAGCGCCATTTTAAAAATGGAACAAAACAGGTTATTGCATATTTTATCCCTGTACGAAGGAAGTGAATCGAATGAAGAAATTTAAGATGTTTTTTGATATTGAAAAAGAGGAGCAATGGCTGAACGAGCAATTACAAAAAGGCTATCGTTGTACAAATATTAGCGGATTAGGAATATACACCTTCGAAAAAACAGATAAGAGATATGTAATGCGAGTGGATTATCAAGATTATTTATCAATGAAAAAGTTCAAAGATTACAAAGGAATTTATGAAGACTTCGGCTGGAGTTATATAAATGGCCCGTGGGGGCTTGGAACTCGATATTGGCAAAAAGAAGATGATGGTCAAAATGAAATCTTCTCGGATCGCCAATCAAAGAGTAATTATTATAAAAGATTAATGAGTTATTCATCAAGTTTTGGTTTCCTGTGTTTGTTTATTTCTTATATGTTTTACAAGGATTCAGGTTTATATTTAGCCGAAGGTCTGTGGAGTATGGAAGGCTCAATGTTTTGGAAAGCATTTTTATTTGAAACTCCATTTGCCCTTTTGAGGTCGCTTCCCGCCCTTATGGCTGTTACCTTCGGCATCAGTTTCTATAAAGCGTATCGAAAGTATTCAATGTTAAAAGAAGAATAATACGGGGAAGTTACATTCAAAAAAGTAATGAAGGATCATGTACCTGCCACAGTCGGGCGCTTTAACGCCCTGAATTCACTGACAGATCAGACGGCTTATTTAAAACAAAAAATACCAAGGGCGTTAAAACCCTTGGTATCATTGGGGTGCGGCTGAGACGGCTTAAACCTTCACAGAGATAGTGACGTTTTTAAAACAGATGAAGCAAAACATTCTTGCAACCAGCTCTTCTATTCGTTTCATCCCGAAATGATCCTCCCCTGTTTAGCGGGGATTTTTTTCATTCGAGGCTTTTGGAAATATATCATAGAATGTTGCATGTTAGACTGGATACAATTTAAATTTTCAGAAAAATATCCATTCAAGTACAGCGCCTATAATGTTAATGCTTTTGCAGACAAAGCAGCTTTCAATCTTCGTATCCCTTCTTCTATTTCTTTCTCAGCTAAATTTCCGTAACCTAAAATAATTTTGTTTTTATGAACCCCTTTCTGGATTGTATGGCGTTCAACCGGGTAAATTTTAATTTTATGCTGATCTAACTTTTTCAGCACCTGTTCAGAAAAAATGACATTTTCAAAACTGGCTATTAAATGGAGACCTGTCGAATCCCCAAATATCTTGACCTCATCTCCAAATTCACGATTCAGACTTTGTTTTAAAGCCTCACGACGTTTCTTATACACTTTTTTCATTTTACTAATATGGTGTTCTAGATAACGATCCTCAATAAAGTTTGCAAGTGTAAGCTGCTCCAAGGAAGAGGTATGAAGATCTGTAAACCATTTTAGATTCTTACACTTCTCAACGAGAGAACCTAGTATTTAGTAATGGAACAGATGAATTAATTCGTATCATATGCAGGGCCTTTCTAGGGACAGGGACAAATGCTGTTTTATCAAGCCTTTCTTTTCCTCAATATAAAAGGTATGCAGTTATGGAAGGTGCCGATATTCATGAAGTTCCACATGTAAATGGACGGCATCATATAGAAAAAATGATTGATGCGGTTGATGACAATACACGGGTTATTTGGATCTGTAATCCTAACAATCCGACAGGGGAGTATGTACGCGAGCAAGAACTTATACATTTACTAAATTCAGTTAACCAAAATGTTCTTGTAGTATGTGACGAGGCTTATTATGAATATGTTACCTATTGATAATGGAACGTCTTGGACACGGTTCAGTTGCCTTTACAACGGACACATATTACATCTTTTGAACCTCCACCGCTTATTCACCCGCTGGGCCCTCAATAAAGTGATGATGTATTTGTGAGTCGTAAAAGTGTATAATACCAGCTTTTTAATCGGGCTGGTTATTATTTTGTTGTTGAGATGTCCCTAATTGAAAAGCTGACTCCACAACAAACTCCATTTTTTCACCACTTCACCCTCTTCATATCCAAAAAACCTTTAATTGATTAGCGTACAAGTTCCCCATATAGAAAATAAAAAGCCAGCTCTCCTTCGGGAGAAGAACTGGCATAACAAAGCTTCTTGCTTCTTATTTTGCTGTATTGCTCGGACCTTTTAATTTCTCTTCGTTCTTGCGTCAATGTTTTATTATTAGGACACAACCAATAAAATAATGACGATCGAGAAGCTGCAGTCATTGCTGCTCAGATAATCCCGGATTATTCTGAGTCTGTATGTCGAGTAGTCGGTCAATTAAATGGATGCTTTTTTCATTCCTTTTCTGTTTGCTCCATTTTCCACCACAGTGAATCTTTTGGATTTTCAACAGCTTCTTGAAACTCAGCTTTAGAAGCAACTGTTGGGTAAGAACCTTTTAAAGATTTACCTGAAGTATCTTTAAATAAGGTTAACACAACGATTAAGCCAATTAAACTAACTGCTAATAAATAGAAACCTGGCGCCAAATTGTTTCTTGTCACATGGGTTAACCAAGAAGCAACTAAAGGAGTTGTTCCGCCAAAAATAGAAACCGATAAGTTGAATGTCCAGGATAAAGTACGATATCTGATGTCAGTATGGAACAACGTAGGTAAAGATCCTGGCATAGTACCTTCGTATACAGATAATACAATACCCAACATTAAAAGTCCTATAAATAAGAATGTTATACTCCCCATATTAAGAAATTGGAAAGAGATAATCGAAAATACAATTCCTAATACTAATCCAATTGTTATAACTTTTTTATTTCCTATTTTATCTCCCAGTTTACCAAAAGTTAAAGCGAACGGTACCATAATAATCAATACAATTGCTGTAACCGGTGTACTTATATTATCACTTATACCAAGGTTCTCATCTAAATAAGAAGGCATATAACCTAACAATAGGTAATTGGTTATATTGAAAAACGCCACAAATACGATACATAAAAAGATATCTTTTTTATATGTTTTAATTACTTCTAATAAACCTGGTTGTTGTTCATGGTTTTCAGAAATGTCATTTTCAAAGATTGGTGATTCATCTAAATGACTTCTCAAATACAAACCAAATAATCCGATTGGAATACTTAAGAAGAAAGGAATCCTCCATCCCCAACTATTCATTTGAACATCAGATAAAGCCCAGAAAAGTACTGTAACTAAAACAGAAGCTACGATATAACCAGATAATGTGCCGATTTCTAAACCACTGCCTAACCTTATACGTTTATTATCTGGAGAAGATTCAGCGATATATACCATTGCACCAGCGTACTCTCCACCCACAGAAAAACCTTGCAGAATACGAGCTAAGAGTAATAATATAGGGGCCCATACACCAATCTGATCATAGGTAGGAAGTACACCAATTATTAAAGTAGATAAAGCCATCATTAAAATAGTAATTGTTAATACCATTTTCCGGCCAAATTTATCACCCATTTTACCAAAAATAATTCCGCCTACCGGTCTAAGTAAAAAGGCAATTGCAAATGTAGCAAAAGTAAATATTAACTTTAATTCATCGTTTTGAACCGGACTGAAAAAGTTTTTACTAATAATAACTGCCAAATAAGAATATAAAGCAAAATCAAACCATTCCATCGCGTTTCCTATCCCTGTAGCAAACACGCTTTTCTTCGCTTTTTGAATGTCTACAACGTTAATTTTTTTCTTGTTGAACTTCATTTAATAATATCAACTCCTTAATGATCAAATCCACATGATACAAGCGGATAAACGGTCCAAGCGTGCAGTCCCAGAATGTATAGCGTAATGCTTCTCTAAAAGTCTGGGGGTTTCTGTTTCACCTGATGGAGAGCTAATGGCATAGTGGCTGATTGGTTCAACTGGACCTTAAAAGACTGGACCAATATCCATATCAGCGCCAAATATCATTGTAAACCAAGAAAGAAGGATGAAATTCAGTTTTTTCGCTGGTTTCCTTCACTTATTTTTGCCGATTGGACTAAAAATAATACAAAAAGCAACAAAAAGAGAAACAACCAACAGATCATACAAGCCAAAGTGGTTAGTGATATATCCTTGGGCTGTGGTTGGTATTTTCTGCAGACTATTTGGAGAAATGATTCCCCTTCATACAGCTCTATTGTGAATATTATCACAATCGAAAAAAAACTTTTATTTCTTCAAAGTATCCTAAACCTTTATTTTAGTTCTTCCATTACGTCTTCCAATATGTTTATTATGTGTTGCAGATAGATTGAGGTGATTCCTAAGTATTATTTACTGATCCTATCTTTATTACCCCGCAATCAGGTGAAACAAAACATTATAAACGTAGCATACCTTTTTAAAACCTGACAAGCCCAACAGGGTGATAAAAACCCGGCTAAAGCCAAGCTAATCAATGGATAGAAGAATTTTTTTTTGTTTTTCCCAAGGAATAACCGTCTGCGTTTAATCTAGCCCATTAGAAAGAAAAAGAGCAGGAGTCATCCTGCTCTTTCATTCAAAACTTTAATATGTATGATGAATTTCGTGTACCTCGATACATTAACTTTTTTCTTTTTTCATACCGCCATCATCAATAATGCATTATAAAATCAAAGATATTTTTTCCTATTAAGATAACAGTAACTAAAATAAATAACATTCTCACATAGGTAACACCTTTTTTAATTGCGAAGTTCGATCCCACAAGTGCTCCCAATATCATTGATATACCCATTGGTACACCATATAAAAAATTAATTTTATGAAGAAAAAGAAACATAATTAGAGCTGCAATGTTACTGCCGAAATTAAGAAATTTTGCATTTCCTGCAGATTGTAAAAAATCGAAGCCTATTATCAAAAAGGCAAATAAAATAAATGAACCCGTTCCTGCACCTAAAAATCCATCATAAAAACCAATAGCGAATATTACAAAAGAAAAAAGAATGGCTTTTTTCCAAGTCAATTTTTTATAAGTAGATTCATTACCCCAGTTTTTCTTCAAAATAGTGTAAATAGCTACACCTACTAAAAGAATTAATATTAATGGTTTTAATAATTCAGATGAAATAAAATTGACAACTAAAGCACCCAATAAGGACCCTATAAAAACAATCGGAAACAATTTAGATACTAACTGAAAATTAACTTTTCCTGATCTTATAAAGGAAATCGTACTCGTTAATGTACCCATTGTACTGGCTAACTTATTTGTAGCGATAGCAACTGAAGGCGGGAGACCTGAAAATAACAAAGCTGGTATAGAGATTAGTCCTCCTCCTCCCACTACTGAATCAATAAAAGAAGCAAGAAATCCGAAACATACTACTATTAATAGCGTATAAAAATTAATATCCTCCACTTACAAAATCCTCCCCATAATGGTAAATAACTATGTTAATATTCAGAATTTAACTAAAAGTATTTTACTTATCAGCTGCAAAATTCGACCTTTATCTGTATTTTAATTATATGCTGGGAATTCCCTCTAGAGTTTTTTTAAAAATAACTAGTTAGGATTCTTTCTGTAAGTTTTTGAGGCGTTTGACTGCAGAAGGAGTACAGCGTCCTCAAAACAAGTTTTTCATATGATGAGGAGCTTTTAAAGAGGAGCCAATCACCATATAAGTTGCCCCCCATTTCTTGAACTCGCTTCATATTATAAATGATTAAATCTTTTTTATTTCAATCCCCTGATGATTTAATTCCAGTATATAAAAATTTTTTATAAAATTCCACATCTTATCCATTTCCTTTAGGTGACACGTATGGATTCGTTCAAAAACACACCCAAAATTCAGGTGTGTTTCAAAAAGGCACTCAATTCATATCACTTGTAATGAAGGTTTGTTGCACTTTCTAACTCCACATTCATCATTTCTATATGTTTGGATAAGTTGGGTTAATAACAATTGGTTAACAAAAACCACCCTTACTTTCCAACTTCTATTCCCATTACGTTCAATTTATTACCTATCCTTCACCAATTTTTTTGGAAGCCCACAAAATATTTAGTTATGTCGCCGATCAATGGATTGATTTCATTGATATGAAGATCGTTTTCCTTATTAGCATCTCCGATGTGCTGGAACATGCCAGCTTATCCGATGCATATTTTAGAAGAAAACGACCTTTCTTTTTTGTTTTAATCTTAAGATAAATCATCATTATCTGTTTCAAGGTGCTGGTCTTTTTTCTTTAAAGTAAGGGCTAAAATGAAAGAGACAATTGCAAAGACAATCGCTGCACGATAAACTGTATGAACACCTTGGGTCATACTTTGTATGTTCAACACCGTTTTGTTGACTTCGTTTGTATGTTGAATATAATGCTGCGAAGCCGCAGCCATAATACTTGTATAAAGAGCCGGACCGATTGCACCAGATACTTGGTTAATGGTATTAGAGATTGCTGATCCATGGGCATGCAGCTGTTTAGGAACTTGATTCATCCCAAGAGTCATCACAGGCCCTATACTCAACCCTACTCCAATTGTAAATGCTGCATAAAGAATGGCAGCTGTTGTCGTAGTCGTTTCGTTTGAAATCTGAGTGAATAAACTTAAAACGATCATTAAAAAAATTAAACCAATGATGATCAGCGGTTTAAAACCAACCTTATCAAACAATCTCCCGCCAATCATCGCTGTAAGTGCCAGCGTGATTCCGCCAGGCAGCATAAGAAATCCCGTTTCTACTGGTGTCAAGCCGGCAGCTGTTTGAAAGTAAAGAGGTAGTATAAGCATCATCGAGAACTGAATCATCATAATGAGAAACATCAGAAACATCGCTCTTGAAAAAACGGATGACGTAAATGGTTTCATGCTGATCATAGGTGACGAAAGCTTCGTTTGCTGTCTGACGAAGAATGCAAGAGCCAGCACCCCAACGACAAGCGTAATCCATACGATTGGGTTTCCCCATCCAGATGCTTCGCCAGCTGTACTAAATCCATAAACAACTCCGCCAAACCCAACTGTCGAAAGAATCACGGATGGAATGTGAATCGTCGGTTTAGATGTTTCAGACACATTTCGAAGCTTAAAGACAGCTATTATCAAAATGAGCACCGCTGCAATCAAAAGCCCCAAGAAAACGATTCGCCATGAATAATATTGAATAATTAAACCAGAAATGACAGGTCCGATCGCTGGAGCAAATAAAATCGCTACGTTGAAAATTCCCATCACAGTTCCGCGTATACTTACCGGTACAAGTGTTAACATTGTACTCATGACTAATGGTAAAACAACACCTGTTCCCAATGCTTGAATCATACGGCCAATAAAGAGTAAAGAGAAAAATGGCGTAATAAATCCAATCAATGAACCGATCACATATAAACACATCGCTGTGATAAACAGCTGCCTTAGTGTAAACCGTTGAATTAAAAAGGCTGAGACCGGTACGGATATCCCGATGATAAGCATATAGCCGGTTGACAGCCATTGTGCGGTGCTTGTTGTAACGTGCAAAGTTGAAATGATGCTGGGCAATGCCACATTCATTACAGTTTCACTGATTAGGCATAGGAAATTCCCTAAAATTAAAATGAAGAGAATGACTTTGCTTTGTGTACTCATTTTTTCATTTGTTGTCATGACTTTTCACCTCTTATATCGAAAATAGCTTGTTCGCTGATTACCTTCAAGGAGCAATACTTTTTTCGTCAGGGACAGTGCAGAAACGCCTTCGATCCAAGAAGAACCCATTGCCTTGTTTCTTCCGTTTCATTTCCCTATCGTATACACGGCTTCACTGGTTTTTATTTTACAGATATCACCTCTTCTAAAACATTAGCTGGTTTAGTGAGTTTCCAACCTAGTAAGATAATAATCAAACCTAAGGTGATAAGAAGATATAATGCAGGAACAAAACTTCCTAAATAATCATGAAGAAAACCGATGATAAACGGACCCACTGCACCAATCATATATCCAATCGCTTGAGTCATCGCTGACCAAGTACTTGCTTCTATAGATGAAGCTGTTTTATCTATTGGTAATAATAAGGTTAGCGAGACAAGACCACCGCCGCCAATCCCTAAACATATACTTGAAACAACAGGTGTTAAGTTCGTAAAACATAAAAGGGATAAACCAATCATCACACTCAGGGTAAAGAATGTAATCCAAAATCTTCTGCTTGGTATTACCCTCAAGAGACTAGGCAATAAAAGCGTAGCCGGCAGCTGCGCAAGCATAGATATTGTACCGATAAGACCTCCAAATGCTGAAGTTCCTCCTTTTTCCTCTACAATTGCCGGCAGCCAAGCTGCAAAACAATAAAATAAAAGAGTTACCAAACCTACAAAAGAAGTTAATAACCAGGCCTCTTTATTTTTTAAAGGTAAGGACGCACGCCTCTTTTGTGACGCTTTATTTGTGTGATGATGAGCGTATTTTGTCACTATAAACCAAAGTGGAAGAGCGAATAGCGCAAAAATACTCCAGAATGCTAATCCGTTTTTCCATGAATCATTGAGCAAGCGTTGAAGCGGTGTCGTCAGCCCAATAGAAATAGATGCACCAACGACCATTGAAGTAGAATATATGCCTATCATAGATGCTGCCTTCTCCGGAAAGTAACTTTTAATGAAGCCAGAGAGCAGAGGGCTGACAATCCCAATTCCTGCACCAATAAACAAAGCCGTTATTAATAGGTATATTGAGGAATTTGAAAAGAAACGCAGAAACGTTGCAATACCTATACAGGCTATAAAGAATGTGATAATTTTCTCTGATTGATAGCGATTGGCTAAACGACCAGCAAATAACGAACAAAAACCAAAACATAATAAAGGAATAGAAGTGAGTAAACTTGCTGACGCAGAACTCATGCCTAGTTCCTTCGTTATTCCGTGTAATACCGGGCTGACTGAAGTGATACCCGGCCTAAGATTGAATGCAGCTAATATAAGCGCAAATAGAAATAATCTATTACGATTGATCATAGTTGTTACCTCCGATTAATTTCTTAAAGTTTAATTCTCTCTAATGGTACATGAAGTTTTCACATGAATAAAATGCATATTAATTATGTGGGAGATAACAAAAATGGTATGAAAAACCGCAAATTCAACTTAGTGACGGCTGATTTTAAAAAAGTCACAAGTCTGAGGTAATACGTTTATTGAAAAAACAAAAGCTGATTTCTCCAACGCTAAGGAGCCATCAGCTTCATTGTTATGTCTTTACATGTATTCTATCCCTTATCATTAATACTTAATTTGCAAAGAATGAATCTATGACATCTTATAAATCTGGCAACGATATGATTTTAAGGGTTCGGAACCTGACATGGGGTCCAGCTGCTCTATACCTATCAATTGATTCACGTTTGCACCTTCAGCTGAAAATGGATCAAATCCTAATAACTCTAGTTCATCACACTTATCCCACCATCCCGCTTGAGTATATACCGTACCCACGGGTATACTTTGTGTCATTCGAGTGACTGCCTTCATTCTGCCATGAGGAGATACCAATTGAATCCAATCACCATCATTTAATTTATACATATGAGCTGTTTGTGGGTGAATCTCAATAAAAGGATCAGGATGCATTTTCCTTAGTTTAGCAATATTTCGATGCTGACTATGACAAAAAGATTTTAATTTATTTGAAGAAAGAACTAACGGAAAATTATATGATTTATCCTGATAATACGGAACAGTTAATGGTTTTTCAAATTGGGGCAACGGATCATATCCATGCTGTAACAAAAACTCGGAATAAATCTCCAACTTCCGCGTTGGGGTGGAAAAGCCACTGACTCCTCCATTCTTTTTTTCACTATATTTACAATAGTTTACTTGTAAGGGGATTGATATCCCTGCAGGCTGAGAACGAAGTTGATCTAATGTTAAATTCAACGGTTCCAGATAGTAATTAAACGCCGCTTCAATATCCCCATTCCAAAACTCTTCTTCATAGCCCATTTCCAATGCCAGATCCATTATAATTTGCAGGTCAGGACGAGTTTCCCCAGAAGCCTTTGACATTGCAGGGTTATATTGAATATGTTGAGCCGTTTGTAAACTCCCATCAAAACCAGCCAACAGACTTGGCGACTCCCAGGCATGCGCCGCAGGTAATACAATATCTGCAAACCTTGTCATAGGGTTATGAAACATATCGACATGGACATGAAATTCTAGTTTTTTTAAGGCCTCCATCATGTTTCCGCTTTCCGGGTTTTGTGTGACCATATTACTCCCAAAACTTAATAACGCTCTCATAGGATAAGGCGTTTCGTTCAATACAGCATCGGCAAAATCATACCCGGTAGCGGAAAGTTTCGGAGCACCTAGGGGCCTCTTCTCTCTTCCTAAACGCTTCTGTTGTTGTGAACGCGGAATCAAATTTTGATCTTTAATTGGATTAACTGGTAAAGACGGGAGGATAATATTTCCCCCCTGCTTATCAAAATAACCGGTCAGGCTATAAAGGATACATAATGCTCGATTGGTTGATGAACTATTTACATGCTGTTCTAAGCCATTCCATGAATAATAAGATATCGGATCTCCATCGCTTAATAATTCCCCAAGTTCCACTAATTTTTCATATGGAACACCCGTTATTTTTTCCACCTTTTCTATCGTGAAAGAAGAGACTCTTTTCATTAATTGAGAAAAAACAGTTTCTGAAGAAACGCTTTCATTTGTATATTCACCTGTAAGCAAAATATTTTCTGACCATGTTTGAGGATCTTCCCGGGTATCAATTTTATATGGCTTCTCATTCTTATCAAGAGCTAAAAATTCATATGGATGATGATTTTCCGGCCGAAGGAATTTCCCCGTTTGCTTATCCACTAAGAAGGGGGCATTGGTCCAATTAAGCAGAAATTTATGATCAAATGAATGATTCTCAATTAAAAAGCGAATACAGCCTAATATTAAGGCACTATCAGTTCCATGATTCGGAGCAATCCATAAATCTGCCGCTGCAGCTGTCGTTGTTCGACGCGGGTCAATTACTACTAGTTTGCTCCCTCTTTTTTTCGCTCCCATGAGCCTTTTCCATGTCTGAAGATTCGTATCAGCTGGATTGTGTCCCCATATCAATATTAAATCAGCATGTTCAAAGTCGGGTTGAGGCAATCCAACACCGTACGTGTATTTTGATCCCTCATCCCTCGCCCATTGGCAGACATTTGTATGGGAAATATAGTTGGGAGTGCCGTAAAGATTCATCAAGCGATGCAGGTATGGCCCCCAGTTAAAACTTCCGCTCGCACCAACAGTTGGAAAAGTGTATGATACCGATTCTGCCCCTGTTTCAGAACTGATCTGTTTCAACTTATCAGTAATGGTTTGTATGGCTTCTTCCCATTTTATTCTTTTCCATTTCGGTTCTTCCCCTTTTGGATTCGTTCTTTTTAAAGGGAAAAGAATACGATCAGGATGATTGATTATCTGAGGGGCTGACGCTCCTTTTGGACAGATTCCCCCATTCGGATGACTTTTATCGGGAATCACCTTTTTTAACCGATCATTTTCCGTAATGGAAATAACCCCGCATTTTGAAACGCATTGCGAACAAAACCCCGATCTTCTTTTTTCACTAGTATTCATCATACTTCTCTCCTTTTTAAGGTTGAGTTGATTAGTGATAACAAAAAACTAGGAACCTTTTCGGTCGAACATCTCAAATAAGGATCACATATTCTAGAATTCCTTGTGATTCTTATCCAGCTCTTGTTGAATGTCTTCCGCTTGTCTACGGTTATTGTTATTATCTTGAAGTTTCATTCTCTTTTATGGTACATTAGATTTCATCATAAATAAAATGCATATTAATCATATGGGAGATAACAAGAACGATATGAATAGATCACAAATTCAACTGATTGTTAAGATATCGGAAACAGGAAGTTTTACAAAAGCTGGTGAAGAACTACACATGACACAACCTGCGGTAAGTCGTGCCGTAGCAACGATTGAATCGGAATTAGGGACGAAGTTAATTAAGAGAAATAAGAAGAACGGATTGTTTTTTACGGATGTAGGAGAGCGTGTCTTAATTAAATTTAGAAATATCCTGGGTGAATTACAGAAAGTAGATGAATTAATTGCAGCTGAACAAGGATTAGAAATAGGCAAGGTTCATATTGGAGCTTACCCAACTGCGTGCAAAAGGTTTATCCCAAAAATTATACGGACAATGGAAGATAAGTATCCTGGTCTTGAAGTTAAGATTTCGGAAGGAAGTGTAGATCAAGTCAAAGAATGGTTACGTTCTAAATGTGTTGATGTAGGAATGATTATTCCTCCTGTAGAAGATTTCGATATCGTGCCCTTAATGAAAGATCAATTGATTGTCATTATGCACTCGAGTCATCCTTTATATCAGAAAGAAACAATAGGTATTCCCGACTTACAAGATGAGGATATATTACTTGGAAGAGGCGGTTATGAGGTACAAATTCACTCTTTATTCAAAGATTTTAAATTGAAACCTAATGTACGGTTTGTCATTGATTATATAGACACAGCATTATGTATGGTACAAGAAGGATTAGGAATTACAATCACAACGAAAAAAAATATTCTATCACTACCGGAAAATGTCGTTTTTCGTGAATTAAAGCCAAACACGTTTAGAGAAATCGGTATAGCTGTTCCAGATATGAAAGATATCTCTAAAGCAACAGATGTCTTTATCCAAACAGCTCGTACTCTTTTCGCTAATGAAAGTGATTAGCATAAAAAAATACCTGGGGTCTACAACCCTTGGTATCATTGAGATGCGGCCGAGAGGACATGAACCTCCGCGGGTTATTCACCCACTAGGCCCTCAACATAGTAAATCCATATCACTGGTTATGAAAGCTTGTTTTCATTACACTCTCTATTGTGCCCATGTAGATTGCAAACATGTCATTAATGTCAAGTCATGAACTCCTAATGGATATTTAATAACTCATTTTCAATGAAAAACTGAACTCTGATAATTAGTCGAGATTCTAAGATATACACGGACCAATCGACCTTCCCTTTTTTTGGAAACCCAATGGTTCCCTCTTGTTTTGATGTTGTTTTTTTCAAAAAGTTATTGACACAAAAAAAATATCATGTTATTATTATAAATTTGATATCTCACTCCATATATGGTAACCTTAAGTTGAGTTACCATATATGGAGGTGGATGATATGTTTCAAATTGGCGATAACATCGTTTATCCAATGCACGGAGCAGGTATAATTGAAGCCATAGAAGAAAAAGAATTCTTAGAGGAAAAAGAACATTATTATGTCATAAAAATGTCAATCAGTCATATGACAGTTATGATTCCAACGCGTAAAATATTGAGTTTAAATATACGACCAGTTACTGATATACTTGCATTAAAACACATTATGCACATTTTTCAGCATGGAGAATCAGATAAGTTACTGCCGTGGAAACAAAGATATAAAGTAAACACAGACAAAATAAAAACGGGTAAAATACAAGAAGGTGCTGAAGTTGTACGTGATTTAATGCGTATGAAGAAAGAAAAAGCACTTAATGCAAGCGAAAAAAAAATGTTGGATAATGCATATGAATTTTTGATTAGTGAACTGGAAGTCATTAAAGGAATCACTGAAAATCAAATAAAAAGTTTCTGTTAAGGCTAATGTGTTTTGCATTCCAAAACACCCTTAAGTTTTCAGAAAATTACGATTAAACGTTTAACTTCTTCAACTTACTTTTAGAACATTAACCTCTTTTATTACTCCTGCAATCTAATCTGTTTTATTTTTAAATTTCTTCAACGAACATTTGAATTTTTATCAAAAACTCGATGGAATAGTCACTTGATTTTTGTAATCCTGATTCACACTGGCACGGACAAGGAGCCGTAAGGATGGGAGAGAGGCAGGGCTTTCATTGTTTTAGGTCTAAGTGATTATTTCCAGAAGAAAAAACAACCACTCCCCTCTTTATCTTTAAGAATTTCTTACATCTCTTGCGACAGTGAATAGCAGTTGTTTATCTTCTTTTCATAAAAGAGATGTGCGAATTGTAACAAAGAATTATCTTAAGAACATAAAAACAAATCATTTATATATATTCCACATATCGTCAATCCGGTATGTTATACTGTAAACAATCCTTTGAGGTTTTAAACCTTTTTCTTACCTTGTAGCATCTGTCCCTACTCGAACGTTGAGTAGGGTTTTTTTATTCAGTATGATACAGAGAACATAAAAAAACAGGCCCTATATAAAGAGCCTGTTTGTATAAACGATTAAAGATTAAGCAGTTTTTTGAACATTAGCAGCTTGAGCTCCACGAGCACCTTGCTCAACGTCAAACGATACTTTTTGACCTTCGTCTAAAGATTTGAATCCGTCACTTTGGATTGCAGAAAAGTGTACGAATACGTCATCTCCATTTTCACGTTCGATAAATCCAAAACCTTTTTCTGCATTAAACCATTTAACTGTACCTTGTTCCATTTTTGTTGCCTCCTAGTGTGTTACACATTGTATTACTATCCTTGCCCAAAGTATCATCAAGACGAAAAGTCGATATTCATACTATCCTTTACACGAACAAAAATAATTCTCCTTTATCATAACACGAAACGGAAATAACTGCAAATTAATCTCATGTTTCATTTTGTTAAACGTGTCGATACGAGTGCAAAATAAGATGCCTATTAATAACGATGGTTTGAAAACACCGTGAAAATGGATCACGAGTGTCTTCAAAAAAGCTCAGCTGTTTCTTGTTCAAGTACAAGATATTTTTTTAAAAGAAGGGCTGTTCACTGGTATAGCTTTGTTTCTGCACATGTTTCCAAACGATGACTCAGGTATCCCTCTATTTTTAACGGTATTATTTCCTTCACTTGTAATGTTTGTTGCTCAAACAATCAATGTTTACGGTCTAAATAAACCGATTACCATAGGGGAGCATGGAGAGAGTTTGGCCCGATAAAGAGCCGGGTATAATCTTCATACGCTTTTTGTATCCCGGCTGGCCATTGCTAATAAAGATTTAATCGAGATGGAGATCATTTTCTGACCTTCAATCATTTTACATAGGATGAGGAAAGATACTTATCATACATGGAGTATGACAGCTGGAACTTCAAAGACAACAAAACGGGTTCTATACTTAGATTAAGAACAGCAGGGAAGGTGAAGCTTTTAAAAATGAATGAACAAAACCTAAGGACTTTGAGAAAACTGGTTACCCCTTATGAAAAGTCCGATTTACAAAAAAGTATTTATCAAATCATTAACACATTGGTGCCATTTTTCCTGTTATGGTGTTTGGCCTATAAGAGCTTATCGATTTCTTATATTCTTACATTAGCGATTTCTGTCGTTGCAGCAGGTTTTTTAGTGAGAACCTTCATTATCTTTCATGATTGCTGCCACTATTCCTTTTTTAAGAACCGAAAGGCGAATCGAATCCTTGGAACAATTACAGGAATTCTAACGCTGCATCCGTTTGATCATTGGGCACACGATCATTCTGTCCATCATGCGACAAGCAGCAACCTGGACAAACGCGGTACAGGCGATATTTGGGTACTGACCGTTGATGAATATAAGGAAGTCTCAACTAAGACAAAAATAATGTACCGTTTGTACAGAAATCCGTTTGTTATGTTTATTATCGGACCGATTTACGTCTTCGGGATAACCAATCGTTTTAATCGTAAAGAGGCAAAACGCAAAGAACGGATGAATACATATGTAACGAACCTGGGGATCGTCGCTTTGGCAGCACTTTTATGTTGGGCTATCGGCTGGCAAAACTTTCTGCTGGTCCAGACGCCAATTTTTATGATATCGGGATCCCTCGGAATTTGGATGTTTTATATTCAGCATACGTTTGAGGATTCATATTTCGAAGAAGATGAGCAGTGGGAATATGTAAAAGCAGCAGTTGAAGGAAGCTCTTTTTATAAGCTTCCAAAAGTCATGCAATGGTTAACAGGCAATATCGGTTTCCATCATGTTCATCATTTAAGCCCAAGAGTCCCAAACTATAAGCTTGAAATCGTACATAACAACACTGAACCATTGCAAAACGTTCCGACCATCACACTGGCAACAAGTCTTAAGTCGTTAAAGTTCCGCCTATGGGATGAAGAAGGCAAAAAATTTGTTGGTTTTAACCACTTTAAAAAAACGTCTAAAAGCCATGTATCAGCTCGGCTGGGAACGGATTAAAAACACTCCCATAATCGCTGATAATGGGCAGTGTATCTTGCAGAATAAAAGTGCAGACTCGCGCAAAGATTTTGTGCAGAGATCAGCACTTTTTTAATGCCCAATGCACTTACAACAAAAAATACCAAGGGTGTCAAAACCCTTGGTATCATTGAGATGCGGCTGAGAGCCTTTGTTTCTGCTCAATAACTTATTCAGCTTCTCCAACAACTGTAAAGCGTTCATTTATATGTTTTGGATTTTCGATTTCATCCAATACTGCAATTGCATAGTCTGCATAGCTGATATAACTTTCGCCTTTCGAATTCACAAGAAGATGATCTTTTCCTGACTGATAAAATCCAGTTCTTTTCCCGTCTGGGTCAAATACCGCTGAAGGACTGATAAATGTCCAGTTAATATCAGAAGTTTCCTTTAGCTCTTGCAAGTTACGACCTTGCCCTTTAGCTGTTGGAATAAAAATCTCCGGGAAATCAGGTGTATCCATTACACTGACAGTTTTATTTTCGTCTACATAAAGACTCCCTGCTCCGCCTACAATTACGGCTCTTGTATCCATTCCTTTTAATGCCCTAATTAATGCCCGGCCAGCATCTACATGTGCCTGTTCTTCTCCTAATGGAGCACCGAAGGCATTAACTGCTACATCTAACTTTTTTAGATCATCCGATGTAAGATCAATTATATTTTTTTCAATGATTGCGATCTTTTCCTCTTTAAGTTTTGTAGCATCTCTTACAATTGCAGTTACTTCATGTCCCCTGCTTACCGCTTCTTTCAAGATAAGACTTCCAGCTTTTCCGGTTGCACCAATGATTCCAATTTTCAATTTCCAGTCCTCCTAATAATTCGAAATTTAAAATGTAACCATATTGATTACATGTAATAATTTTAGTTACAACTTATTTATTTGTCAATACTTTTATCATCTTGAAGCATATTAGAGTAAAATAAACTTGTAATACATTCGGTTACAAGTGTACTATAAAGAGTGTAAAGTAATGAGGATGGTGAAGAAATCATGTCTATTAGCAGCCGTTTTGCTGTAGGAATTCATATATTGGCTCTTATTGAAATAAATGCAGACGGAATTAGCACTTCTGAATTTTTAGCTGGAAGTGTAAATACAAATCCCGCCTTAATAAGAAAAATTATGGGAATGCTGAAAAAAGCAGGTTTAGTAAATGTACGGCCAGGTATTGCAGGAGCCGAATTAGCGAAGGATTTAACTGAAATCACCTTACTTGATGTTTATAGAGCAGTTAACGTTGTTCAAGATAAAGAATTGTTTAGTATACATGAAAATCCCAATCCTCAATGTCCTGTAGGCCGGAACATTCAAAGTACAATTGGTCCAATATTTGAAATCGCCCAATCTGCCTTGGAAAAAGCTCTTGGACATATAACAATTGAGGATGTGGTAAAGGATATTATTGAAAAGGAGAAATTGACCAATAATTGTTAAATAACTCCTGGAAAATCTTTTATCAGACTGGGGATAAGAAAATCAATAAAACAAAAAGGGACTGGATCATATTGAATCCAGCCCCGTATTGATATTAATTTTTTGATTAAAAAATGGCTTTTCATGAACAAAAAAAGAGCAGACTCAGAGTCCACTCAATTAATTAAGATGATTGCTCAATTCATCCAGACACCTATAAAAAATGAAAGGTGACGATGATATGCCACCACAAAGGTCATTTAGCGTTTAATTAATACTGATAACTCACCTTCAAACACTTTTTCCTCTTTCTGATTATAGGTAGATAACAATACAGTAAGTATCCCCGTCTGGCTTTTATTTGGTTTTTTATCAATAACCTTAACAATAGTGTTCAGTTTATCATTAGGGTAAACGGGTACTAGGAATTTTATATTATTCATTCCTGTCCCAGCAATAATATCGTCTTCATGACACCCTTCTTCAATCCAAAGCTTAAAAGTAATAGATAACGTTTGTATTCCAGAAGCAATAATTCCATTAAATCTGCCCATTTTTGCTTTTTCTTCATTTAAATGCATGTATTGTGGGTCATACACTTCTGCAAAATTCATTATATTCTCTTTTGTTAATTCAAAAGATTTAGTTTGAAAAACCTGCCCGATGGTGAATTCATCCAACTTCATAAATAAATCTCCTAGAATCTAAACTTTATTATTAAATCTACGTAGCATTTTAACATACTGGCTCTCACACAACAACTTAACGGTAAAACAATTGTTCCCCTATCAGGAATGAACAAGCACATTGTTTTTGTTTCCTTGCCTTTAACCTCTTTATAATCAGGTGTTTTCTTATAAAGACCAAGGCGGTCGCCATCACCATCACCCAGCATATGTGCCATTTCCTCATAAGAATCTCCAAGCTTCTCATAATAAGAATAAGCAGTCAGCCTACGAGAACTTTCTTCTGGCTGATAAAACGCAAGTTGAATATATTTCCCGTCATCATATACACGAATTATGGCGTTATCTCTTTTGTGCTCATCTGAATCTGCTCGCATTTCTTTTCTGACTTTCTTCTCCTGCTTCATCACTTCATTAATCATTATCATATTTACTACCGCCGCACGCAGTCAGCAGAAGGATGAAGGTGACTGACAAATCATACGACCTACTATAAGTAAGTGGACAGTAACAGATAAATTTTTATAAACAAAAAATACCAAGGGTATCAAAACCCTTGGTATCATTGATGCGGCCGAGAGGACTTGAATCTCCGCGGGTTATTCACCCGCTAGGCCCACCATCTATATTCATAAAACTATTGCTCAGTTGTCAGCATGTTAAGTAAATTACGAATTTCCTTGTTATAACTTTTAATTTCTTCTTCATTACAACCGGTTTTATCAAATACTGCATTAGGAATCAATGTGACTTTTTCTTTAAACTCATTCCCTTCAGTTGTTAACGTAATAATTACACTTCGTTCATCCTCTTTTGAACGCTCTCTTATAATAAGACCTCGCTCCTCAAGTCGTTTTAAAACTGGAGTTAATGTTCCGGAGTCTAGATATAATTCTTCGCCTAAACCTTTAACAGATATTTTTTCCTTCTCCCACAAAACAAGAAGAACCAAATACTGCGGATAAGTAATTCCTAATTCTTTTAAGAGAGGATGGTATAACTTTATCATTTCACGGGAAGCTGCATAAATCGCAAAACATAGATGATTACTTAACAGTAATTTATCATCCTTCTTCATGTTAAATCCCTCACAATATTTATATTCATTATTACACATAATAGCACAAGAATTACATTAAGTAAAATTGAATGACTAACAATTTAATTAATCATAACTTATACTATGATCTCCTATTTTCTCAATATGGTTATTATGTACACTAACTTTAAACTGCCATTTAATTACGAATTTAAATTGAGAACAATTGAATTTTTAAAAATTTAATTGACAACGCTAGTTATATTGATTAAAATTCAATTGTGTTAAATTTAATTTATAGGAGTGTTTGATGATGACAGTATATTTTACAGCAGAAGCTACAACGAAAGGCGGAAGAGAAGGTCATGTAAAATCTAATGATCTTATGATTGATTTGGATTTAGCTATGCCAAAACCAAATCAAGTATCCACGGCGACAAATCCAGAACAATTATTTGCGGCAGGCTATTCAGCTTGTTATGACAGTGCTCTTCATTTAGCAGCCCAAAGAAAACGATTAAAAATCGAATCAGCAGTTACTGGTAAAGTAAGTTTATTAAAAGATGAAAGTGATAATGGTTATAAACTCGGAGTTGTTTTGGAGGTGGAAATTCAAGGGGTATCTCAAGAGCAAGCAGAAGAATTAACACATGCAGCTCATCAAGTATGTCCATATTCTAAAGCTACTCGCGGAAATATTGATGTACAAATCATTACAACAGCAATGTAAGACAAAAGATGCCAAGATGGAATAAAAAATAATGATTAAAACATATAGGTGACCAACCTTCAAATAAGGAGTGAGATTTATGTTAAAGAAAGTACAATTAGAAAAAGCAGCTCAAGAATTTGCAGAAGCAACCGCGAACCCACCCTATCTATTCGACCTTGGACCTGAGAAAGGACGAGAAGCTGTAGATGAGGTCCAATCTGACCCAATTGATAAACTGCCAGTTGATATTGAAGATATTATGATTTCAGGAGGACCGAGCGGACAGGTATCAGTAAGAATAATGCGCCCACAGAATGCGCCTGCGCACCTTCCTGTCATCGTGTACATTCATGGGGCCGGCTGGGTATTTGGTAATGAGCATACACATGATCGGCTCATCCGTGAGCTAGCAGTTGGAGCACAAGCTGCTATTGTCTTTCCAAATTACACCTTATCTCCAGAAGCAAAATATCCGACAGCCATTGAAGAAATCTATGCAGTAGTGAAGTGGGCAGCTGAAAATGGCCGTGAGAACGGCATGATTCCCGAGAGTCTAACAATTGCAGGTGATAGTGTTGGAGGCAATATGACTGCTGCTGTCACGCTAATGGCCAAAGCACGAGGTGACTTGAATATCCGACAACAATTACTTTTCTATCCGGTAACAGACGCTTCTTTCGATACGGAATCCTATCACCAGTTTGCTACAGGATACTTTTTACGCAAGGACGCGATGATGTGGTTTTGGGATCAGTACACAACCAATTCGAATGAGCGTGCTGAAATTACAGCATCACCTCTACGTGCAACTTCTGAGCAGCTTCAAGGGCTCCCGCCTGCATTGATTATCACAGCTGAAGCTGATGTACTTCGTGACGAGGGAGAAGCATATGCCAATAAACTTCGTGAAGCTGGTGTTCCGGTCACTGCCGTACGTTTCCAAGGTATCATTCACGATTTCGTGATGCTCAACGCCTTAGCTAAAACTGAAGCTGCGCGCGGAGCAATTGATCTTGCCACAGCCTGGTTGCGTAAAGGGTTTTAATTCACATTGTTTCGTCACATAGAGGCCGCTGCAAAAAAATAAAAAACAAACAGATCCACTCAAATAATTGAGTGGATCGTATATTGATTTAATCACTTATCGCAAATATATTCACGTTGGAATAATGGAACTTTTGATGAGCTTTTTAATCAAAAAGAGAAACATCCAACAGATCATACCAGCCAAAGCGGTTAGTGATATATCCTTGGGCTGTGGTTGGTATTTTCTGCAGACTATTTGGAGAAATGATTCCCCTTCATACAGCTCTATTGTGAATATTATCACATTCGAAAACAAACTTTTATTTCTCCAAAGTATCCTAAACCTTTAATATTAGTTCTTCCATTACGGCTTCCAATATGTTTATTATAAGATTGAGGTCGTTCCTAAGAATTATTTACTGATTCTATCTTTATTACCCCACAATCAGGTGAAACAAAACACTATAAACGTAGCATACCTTTTTAAAATCTGACAAGCCCAACAGGGTGATAGAAACCCGGCTAAAGCCCAGCTAGTCATTGGATAGAAGAAATTTTTTTGTTTTTCCCAAGGAATAACCGTCTGTGTTTAATCTTGCCCAATTAGAAAGAAAAAGAGCAGGAGTAATCCTGCTCTTTCATTCAAAACTTTAATTTGTATGAAGAATTTCGTATACCTTTTCGACTTTCTTTACCTATTAATCAGTATGCAGACTACAACAGAAATAAGTAGCACCGGGTATGAAATAATGGATGCATTTAAACAGGCCAATCACCGACAATTGAATTTATTGCATGACACCTAACAAAATTATTTTTTAAATCCAGCTGGAAATAAAGAAACATTTCTTAGGTAATGATTTTATTTTTGATCGGCTATTTCTTACAGCTAAATCCAGATATCATTTTCAGCTGTTTGATCAGTTATTTCTTGCCCGGTATTCACAACACCTTTAGGTTCTGCAAGCAAAATTTCACACTCTGATTCTGCATAAGGTTTATGTTCAACATTTTTCGGTATGACAAACATTTCACCTTCATTTAATTTTACTTCTCCATCATGAAATTCAATGATTAAATTATCCCCAATGACAATAAAGACTAATAATTACTAAAATTTTAGCAAACCCCAATATTCATTATCTCAATTATTGTTTAACTAACTGGTAATTGTAACAGTAAACTCATGTTTATGAAAAGTTATAACACCCGAAAATTTTCCAATTCAAGTCTGTTTAACCAGTTATGAACCAATGAATTAAATACATCGGTTTGTTCGATTTGCAGGTTGTGACCAGCCATATCAAGTACTGCAAAAGTTGCCCTTGGGTAATCTTCGAGTAGTCGCCATGCATCGTGGTATCCGACTACATTGTCCTGACGCCCTGTGATAATTAGCGTGGGATACTCAAGTTTAGATGAAATATCGAAGGTAAACCCATATCCATTTTGACGAATGTTGTTTATGAATTCATAATTTGTTTGTTTAGAAGGAAGTAAAATTTCATTTCGAAACCTCTCCCATTCAGTTTTACCTTGCACAATCCCCATAGAGCAAAATTCATCCGCCTCCTCTGAAGACAAATGTGATATCAAGTCGCTGTCTCTTTTTAAAACAGTCTTCTGCGGTACTACCCTTTCATCGAATTCGGGTATAGTTAATGGTGCCATCAGCAGTAATCCACGAACTGTTTCCTGACGTGAACGAACGATACCTCTGGCAATGTACCCTCCATATGAATTACCACAAACAATAAACTGTTGATCAGGAATAATTTCGTCCAAAAGACGCAATATCGCTTCTAAAATATCATCAGAGTTCCGAATAGACGGTTGTGGCTTAGAATGTCCCATACCCGGTAAGTCTATGTATATTCTCTTCCAACCGCTTCGTTTCTCGAATAACGGTTCCATTGCATGTAACATCACCTGATGGTCAAGTGTCCAACCATGCAACATAACGATCGGATATCCCTCTCCAATTACTTTATGGTAAATCGACATGTATTTGTTTCCCCTTCCCTGTAATCCTAATGTTTCGTTATGAACATTTAATCTTTTCATATATTTATCACAATTTTAACAAACTTTTAACTGAACTTGGTAAGTTGAACAAGGATTAAACATTGAATTTTGACAATCGCAAACTGTCATATGTGTCCGTCATATCAAAAGAATCTGTAATGTGTTGTTTAGCGCTTTCGTTACGGCGACTATCGACAAATAAGAACCAAGCAAAGTATTGGCCAGATACGTTGAATATTTTGATCACTTTGAACTTTAATTAAGTGGGCAGTTTGTGAGCAGTAGATCATTTAAAAATAAGCACAAAAAAATACCAAGGATCTCTCTATTACCCTAGGTATCATTGATGCGGCCGAGAGGACTTGAACCTTCACGGGTTATTCACCCGCTGGGCCCTCAACCTAGTAAAAACCTATCATGAGTTACAAAAACTTTTATTCAAAGCATCTGTTTATTTTATTTATACTTATTTTCATCATTTTTCATGAATTCTGAGCACAAATTGGGCACCGATTAGAGACCAAGGAACTCTACATTTCATCAAGAAATATGTACTCATTGCCCTGTTGTAATTAGTTTTAAGCCCTCGCTCTATGCCCCCTGCATTCAGTATTCGATGTAACTTTGAAATTAAGTTTATTAAAATCTATCACAAACCCTTATTTTCACAACACATAATTTGTTTCAGCCTCCCTTGCGAATACCGGATCAATGCTCAGCTTTAAGATAGTCAACCAATTTCTCCGCACTGTTCTTAACATCTTCTTTTGAAAGGTGAAGTGTCCCATATTGTGTAAAGGCAGGAAGAAAACGCATTCCTATATAGTTAGCAGTGACTTGAAACGGTCTGATAAGCTCGCTGATCGTGATATTATATTCTCCGCCTGCTTGATAATCAGATTCCGGTGCGCCTAAGGAGATAGCTAAGAGCAGTTCTTTTCCATGCAATTTAGTACCTCCAGTTCCATAAGCCCAGCCATGTGTTAACACATCATCTTCCCATTGTTTGAGTAACGCGGGACTGCTGTACCAATACATTGGGAACTGAAAAACGATACGCTCATGATCTAACAGGAGCTGCTGCTCTTTTTCTACATCAATGATAAAATTAGGGTATTCACCGTACAGGTCATGAACCGTAATGTCATTCTCTTGCTTTAAACGATTCATCCAGGTTTTGTTGACAGCGGACGTTTCCAAATTAGGGTGTATAACGATAACCAATGTTTTCATTTGACTGATTATCCTTTCTTCGCCGATTAGTTATTATTGCTTTTGCGATAATGAATTGATTCTAATTTTAAAATAGCAACTTTATTACACCTATTTTATCCCTTTTCATAAATTCAGGGCAACTAATTGGGCAGCAATTATAGTCAAAAAAAGGCCTACCCTTTTAAAAAGATTAAGCCTTTTTAGTACCCTCGTGCGCCTACCCTATCAGCAGCCACTTTGACTTCTGTACATTGATCATCTTGCAAATAAGTTATTGAAAATACACTACTTAAAATCTCCGCTGTCAAAAGAATCCGCCTGATTTTCATTAATAATCTCCCCTTGTTTAATTTTTCGTCTTGCTTCAATACTCATACGATAATATTCATTAGAGAGCATTAAATTTCCTTTTTGTATTAATTTAGGAAGGAGGGCTCGACCAATTACTCCAGTCCCCCAGCAACAATGATCTTCATACTATTTCTTATTTACCTGCTAATCTTGAAGCAGCTTCTTCAACTTCTTTATTTGCTTTTTGTAATACACCCTCCGGATTTAGTACATCTGTTCCTTGCACTCGGATAGTTTGATAATCCTCAATACCTAAGAAATTGAACATTGATTTCAGGTATTTATGAGAGTATTCAACTTCTGTATACCAATCATTATTTGTATAGATTCCTCCACTTGCTTGGATGACAAGCATTCTTCGTCCGTCTTTAAGCAGACCCACTGAGCCAGTGTCCGTATATTTAAATGTTTCACGTGCGATCATGATATTGTCCATATAGTCTTTTAATTTTGATGGAATATTGAAATTATGCAAAGGTAAAACGATGACATATGTTTTTGCGCTTTTGAATTGTTCCAATACTTCTGTCATGCGTTCTGTTACTTTTTGTTCCTCGCTTGTCAGTTCTTCGCCCTTGCCTGCCTTTTCCCATGCGCTTAAAACTGTTTTATCAATCATAGGCACTTCATCACTATATAAGTTAATTTGCTCAAGCTCTTCACTCTCTGGAATTAATTCTTTGTAAGCCTCTAAAAAGTGGTTCATTACCCCTAAACTGTATGACGATGTATCATCTACTTTTGGATGTGCGTTAATGATAAGTGTTTTGCTCATTTGAAACTCTCCTTTTAATTTATATTAAAGACTAAGTTAATCGACGATTAATCCGATCTCTAATATAAACCCTGTATTTTTTTTTGTCAAACGGAACAAATAATATACCTAAAGAAGGGTTTTATGATTGACTATCACCAAAAATACTCCTAAGATACAATGTGATAACCCTTAAAATCAAAAGCAGGTGAGTTTATATGCAGTATAGTGTTGGGGTTGAATATGCTTTACATTGCCTGGTTTATTTAATAGATGTTCCCTCCAAGGAAAGTGTCGGGATTCGGGACCTTGCAGAGTTCCAAGGACTTTCAGAAACATTTCTTTCAAAAGTTTTCGGTAAATTATCTAAAGCTGGTATTGTAAATTCTGTCCCTGGTGTAAAGGGAGGATATAGGTTAGCAAAAACCCCAGAAGATATTTCCTTTTGGGATGTAATAGAGGCTGTTGAAGGGCCAAAACCCATTTTTCAATGTAAAAATATTGTAAGCAATGGTCTGCTTTATCGAGACAAATGCAACTCCTGTGAATCCAGCAATTCCTCTTGTACAATTAACTTGGTAATGCTTGAAGCAGAAGAACACATGCGTAAGTATCTTCGTAATAAAACGCTCGCATGGTTAAATAAAGAATTGGACGTAGTATTGCCTAAAAAAACTAGGATAGATACTCGGGAATACTTCATAAAAAAAAGCTCTGACTAAATTAATGAGTCAGAGCTTTTTTGTGCTTAAAGATGCCTTTAAACAAGAATAACAATCTTCTTATTTAACGGACTAATTTCAAAAAAGGAAGGAGAAATGTAAAATGAAAGCATGAATGACACTGTATCTTAGGCTCGCTTGAGGAATTAGCTTTTTAACTTCTGCTGCCGATCGATTCGGAATATGGGGGGACACCTGGCAAGCCTAATGTCGTATAGGGAAATATTGAAAATTACACGGATGATGTTGCTGCCTTAACTCCTTTTATACCAGATGCTCTTGTACCGATAGCAGGATGGATAGCAACTATTTTTGAAACCATCTTAGGAATACTTTTGATCATTGGTTTCAAAACAAGAATAACTGCTGTATGAGTGGTGCTATGTTGATTATTTTCGCTCTAGGTTTAACAGTAGGAACAGGTTTTAAGACTTCCTCTTGACTATTCTGTCTGCATCTGCAGGTGCATTCATATTAATTAATTTAAAAAATACCCTATAGTATAGATGCTTTACTGATGAAAAAAACTATAGAGGCTAAATCATTTTCACTAGAGTCAGACAAATAGCCCTCAAACCTCCAAAAAATAGGGAAAGAAATATTGAAGCATAAAAAAGGAGCAGACTAAAGTCTACTCGGGCTTTCTGTGCGGAATCTTTATTTAATGCGGATATGATTTAGCTTTACCATCAATCTGTCGGTGAACCTTCGGAGGCTGCCCCTCGTATCAGGGTCTAATGGAAGATTGGCTCTTGCGGCTATGGTTTCTGCCACCTCCTGAATCGACATGTTGTCTGTTTGGAGGTGATCCGCAAAAACTGGTGATGACAATCCTTCAATGCAACGGCCGATTTGTTTGGCGGCCCATGAATTTTTTCCTTCTGCTCTTGTGCGCAGCCGTTTTAACAAGGCTTCCTTTGAAGCCATTAGTGTAAAGTGGTGAACCGTCTGACCGTCATGTCTAAGTCTGCCGATGATCTCATAAAAGTATTCAGGATGTACAATCGTCATAGGCACAATGATGATGCCACGGTATGTATCGGTCAGAGAGGCTAACAGGCGGTTATTGAACGTCCGCCATAAGGGATAGCTTTGAAAATCGTCTTCCGCGATCTCCGGCGGTATCATGGAGCGCAGCGCAAAACCCATCTTCTCAGGATCATACACATAAGATGCTTTCAGCCTTCTGTGCAGTTCGAAGGCGGTTTGTGTTTTTCCAGAACCGAAAGCCCCGTTTATCCAAATGATCATCTCCATTTCTCCCTTCTTATTTATCATACAAAAAAAGCCTCGAGCAGACATATAAATCTACTCTTCCAACTTTGTTTCTTTTCCTTTAACTTCTTCATAATCAGGTGTTTTCTTATACAGATCAAGTCGGTCGCCATCCCCATCACCCGGCATATGTGCCATTTCCTCAAAAGAATCTCCAAGCTTCTCATAATAAGAATAGGTAGTAAGCTTGCGAGAACTTTCTTCTGGCTGATAAAACGCAAGTTGAATATACTTCCCGTCATCATATACACGAATTATGGCGTTATCTCTCTTGTACTCATCAGAAGCAGCTCTCATTTCTTTTCTGGCTTTCTTCTTCTGCTTAATTACTTCATTAATTGCATTATCATATTTACTACCGCCGCACGCAGTCAGCAGAAGCAAAGCGAATATATTAAGGAAAATAAAAAGGTTCTTCAAAAAGAGATAGCTGACAAATCATACGACCTACTATAAATAAGTGGACAGTAACAGATAAATGTCTATAAACAAAAAATACCAAGGGTATCTAAACCCTTGGTATCATTGGGATGCGGCCGAGAGGACTTGAACCTCCACGGGTTATTCACCCACTAGGCCCTCAACCTAGCGCGTCTGCCATTCCGCCACGACCGCGTGCTATGAAGCTGTTTTTCCACTAAGCATGTAAGCTAGTGTTCAGCATTTTGAAAAGAAAGTGCGGGTGAAGGGACTCGAACCCCCACGTCGTAAGACACTAGATCCTAAGTCTAGCGCGTCTGCCAATTCCGCCACACCCGCGTGACAAGTGGTGAGCCATGAAGGACTCGAACCTTCGACCCTCTGATTAAAAGTCAGATGCTCTACCAACTGAGCTAATGGCTCGCTCTATAAAAGTGATTCAAAATTTTAAAATAAAATGGCTGGGCTAGCTGGATTCGAACCAACGCATGACGGAGTCAAAGTCCGTTGCCTTACCGCTTGGCTATAGCCCAACGAAGGTAAATGGTGACCCGTACGGGATTCGAACCCGTGTTACCGCCGTGAAAGGGCGGTGTCTTAACCGCTTGACCAACGGGCCGTCTGGTTGAGAACTTATCTGGCGGAGAAGGAGGGATTTGAACCCTCGCGCCGCTTACGCGACCTACACCCTTAGCAGGGGCGCCTCTTCAGCCACTTGAGTACTTCTCCATATGGCTCCACAGGCAGGATTCGAACCTGCGACCGATCGGTTAACAGCCGATAGCTCTACCACTGAGCTACTGTGGAATAATCAGACTTCCTTCATTATAAATGATGCGACATATTGTGTCAATAAGCAACATTTATTTTTTGAGAAAGTGTCGTTGTCTCTCAACGACTTTTATAATTTAACATAGAACATTAAAATGAGTCAAGCCTTTTTAAAAAAATCTTTTGATTTTTCCTCTGCATTTTCCGCAGGCATATCTTTCCGGATTCATTGCCCGCTTCTTTATATACTGTTGGCCGCAGGCCGTGCATCTATACATATATGTTTTCTTTTGTGTCTTTTTTGTTTGGAGCGGCGTGCAGAATCTCGGCGCTCCGACTTTCTGAAGCAGGTCTCTGAAGTCTTTGTCTCTGTGCTTGTACCCTTTTCCTTCAAGGTGAAGGTGATAATGGCAAAGCTCGTGTTTGATGATGCCTACCAGCTCGCTCTGGCCGTGTTCGAGCAGATATTTGCGGTTTAATTCGATGTTATGGGAAGACAGCATGTACCGGCCGCCTGTCGTTTTCAGCCGGTCATTGAAAAAGGCCCGGTGACGGAACGGCTTCCCGAAATCCTGTGCAGAGATGTCTTCCGTCAGCTTTTGAAGTTGTTCGTTATCCATATGTGCACCCCGCTTAAAAACATCGAACGGGACAATTTACCGTTCGCATACAATATGTTAAAACCGCCCTCTAACTAAAAGCTGAGGAGGAATGAGCCATGCCGAATTGGCTGATGAAACAAATGCAAAAAGCGTTTTTAGAAAAGGACAATTATCAAATCAAACTGCTGAACCAGTGCTGGTATTTCTACAGAAAAAAACACTGCTCGTAAGCAGTGCTTTTATTTTACCATAGACAGCGACACCCTGCCTTTTTGCACGTCCACCCCTTCGACCCATACGGTGACAATGTCTCCGACCGATACGATGTCGAGAGGATGTTTGACGAACTGATTGCTCAGTTTTGAGATGTGCACAAGCCCGTCTTGCTTGACGCCGATATCGACGAAAGCGCCGAAATCTACAACGTTGCGGACGGTGCCCTGCAATTCCATTCCTTCCTTTAAATCCTCAAGCTGCAGAACGTCTTTTTTCAGCAAAGGCTTCGGCACTTCGTCACGGGGATCGCGTTCCGGCCTTGTCAGCTGTTCGCAAATATCTGCAAGTGTAATTTCCCCTATACCGAGCTCCTCAGCCGTCTCAGACAGCGGCAGTGCGCTGATTTTCTCTTTTACGTCCGCGCTTCCGATCTGATCTGCAGTGAGCTGCAGTTTTTTGAGCAGCGCCTTTGTCTCTTTATAGCTTTCCGGGTGTATCCCGGTGCGGTCAAGCGGCTCCTGGCCTCCGGGCACTCTCAAGAAGCCGATGCATTGTTCATATGTTTTTGCGCCGAGGCGCGGGATTTCTTTCAGCTCTTTACGATTTGTAAATTTGCCGAGTTCTTCCCTTTTTTTGACGATATTGCCGGCGACGGTTTTGGATAATCCGGCTACATATTGAAGCAGCGCGGCGGATGCTGTGTTGACATTTACCCCGACTTGGTTGACGACGGTTTCTACGACAAAACGGAGAGATTCGTTTAATTGCTTTTGGCTGACATCATGCTGGTATTGCCCGACACCGACGGATTTAGGATCAATTTTTACAAGCTCGGCCAGCGGGTCCTGCAATCTCCGCGCGATGGAGACGGCGCTGCGCTCTTCGACTTGAAAATCCGGAAATTCCTCACGGGCGATTTCTGACGCGGAATACACGCTTGCTCCAGCCTCATTGACGATGACGTAATAAATGTCCCGCTCTGTTTCTTTTAACACATCAACGACGAATTGCTCTGTCTCCCTTGATGCCGTTCCGTTTCCGATCGCCACAACCTCGACTTCGTACCGGTCCAGCAATTCTTTGATTTTTTTCCGGGCTTCCGCTGTCTTTTTGACGGGAGCGTGCGGATAAATGACGTCGATTTTCAGCACTTTTCCCGTCTCGTCAACGACTGCCAGTTTGCACCCCGTACGGAAGGCCGGATCGACGCCGAGCACGACTTTTCCCTTCATCGGCGGCTGCAGCAGGAGCTTACGCAGGTTTTCAGCGAAAATATGGATCGCCTGCGCGTCTGCTTTTTCTGACAACTCTTTGCGGATGTCACGCTCAATAGCCGGCTGGATCAGGCGTTTGTAACTGTCCTCAATGGCTTCTTTCAGCGTTTCTTTCACAGGCGTTTCACGGTGTTTGATGATTTGCTTTTCTAAATAAGCTTTTATCTGATCGGCGGGCGGTTCGATCGCAATCTTTAAAATGCCTTCTTTTTCACCGCGGTTCATCGCGAGCACTCTGTGAGGAACGACCTTTTGAATCGGCTCTTCGTACTCATAGTACATTTCATAGACGTTTTTCTCGTCGTCTGCGGCTGACTTGCCTGCCGCGGATGTGAGAATTCCTTTTTTATACGTTTCCTGGCGGATCCACTTTCTGAAATGAGGATCATCCGAGATTTGTTCGGCTATGATGTGCTTCGCGCCTTCAATAACTTCTTCCCTTGTGGCGACTTCCTTTTCTGCATTGATATATTGATCAGCGGTTTCGTGAAGACGGTTGTCTTTCGGGAGTGAAAGAATATAGTCCGCAAGCGGTTCAAGCCCTTTGCTTTTGGCGACGGTCGCTTTTGTTTTCCGTTTTTGTTTAAAGGGACGGTATAAATCCTCGACTTCCTGAAGCTTGGCCGCATGTTCGATTTTTTGCTTCAGTCCGTCCGTCAGCTTGTCCTGTTCGGCGATCAATCTGATGACTTCTTCTTTCCGCTGCGTCAGGTTTTGTATGTACTGCCACCGCTCGGAGATTGCCTGAATCTGCACCTCATCCATTGAACCGGTCTGCTCTTTTCGGTACCGCGCAATAAACGGAACGGTATTGCCGTCTTCAAGCAGGCGGATGACACTTTCGACATGTTTTTGGGATAACGCTGTTTCTTCAGCAATTTGTTTTTTCAAAAGGGCTAATGTTTCCATCTCACCAAAGCCTCCATCTCTTCATTCTTTCTCTAGTGTATCAAAAAACGGCGGAACATAAAAAAAGCAGCCTTACGATAAAAGCTGCCCGAGAATATAGGTCAAATCATCACGTCTGGATGTTGTGTACGGATGAATTGATTTTGATATATCTTCTATTGAGTGTCCCTGCTTTAAGCAGGTGCGGATATGCGGAACCTCCAGCCCATCCGTGTAGATGATGAATGTCGCCCCTTTTTCGTATGATGACGTATACGTTTTGTATTTTTGCGGTTTGCCTGAGAGGTAACCCGAAATCGGGAGCGGATGAAAGACTTCGCCTGATGGGGAGTGCAGAAAGAAACGGACATTCCCGATCGAACAGTATGTCAGTTCTCTTTTGGTGAAATTGATTTTTAAGATGGAGGCAGTCGCCCCTCTTTTGTTTTTCATCGCTTGGTTACAGCGCTCAATGATGCTTTCCACATCCTCATCCGCATATGCTTCCACGATGTCTTTAATAGCTGAGGAGGATTCGTTGGCAAGGGATCCGCTGCCGAGACCGTCGGCTACCGCGCAAACCAATTCCTCTTCATCCGCCTTCATGAAAAAGCTGTCCCCGCATATGGACTTGCCTTCTTTATTTAATTGGTATACAAGAGTTTGAACATGTTCGTTTTCTTCAACCTGAATCATTACATTAGCTCCATGGAGGGATCTCCAATCAAGGCCTCTCTCAGTTTTTTCACCGCTTTCCGCTGAAGGCGCGAGACGTGCATTTGAGATATTCCGAGAATGTCCCCTGTTTCTTTTTGGCTTTTATTTTGCACAAATGTTAGATCGATAATTTGTTTTTCGCGTTCAGACAGCACATGAAGCACGCTTTGGATCATCATCTGCTGGTTGACGCGTTCGTATCCTTCCTCGTGCGAACCGACGATATCAAGGATCGTGACGGTGCTTCCGTCTGCATCCGCTTCGATGCTGTGATCGACAGACAGCGCCTGATAGCTTTTTCCCATCTCCATCGTTTCAAGCACTTCCTCTTCTGACACATCGAGAAAGGCTGCGATTTCTTCGACTTTCGGCGACCGCTGTGTCTCTGTCGTCAGCTGATCCACCGCCATTTTAATGCGCGGCCCGAGTTCCTTAATTCGTCTCGGGACGTGTACACTCCATGTTTTATCTCGGAGAAAGCGTTTGATCTCGCCGATAATGGTCGGAATCGCAAATGCCTCAAAGGATTTGCCGACCTCCGGATCATAGCGTTTAATGGCGCCGAGAAGCCCGATCATCCCGACCTGGCGGAGATCCTCGTGAAAGCTTTTTCCTTTTGAATATTTCTTTGCCAGCATTTCGACGAGATTGGTATACACCTCGACGAGTGTCTCCTGGGCTTTTTTATTATCATTTATTTGAAAGTCGCGTATGAGCCGATCAACTTCATCTTTAGTTAGTTTCGTAGTTTTTGATGGTTGTGCCATGATCAACTCGCTCCCCATTTAAATACTTTGTCATCGCCACGGTTACGCCAGAGTTGCTTTGAACTTTGACTTCATCCATGAGCGTTTCCATTAAATATAGACCGAGTCCTCCTTCTGACAATTGATCGACTGTGTGCGAAGGTGTGTACGGCCCGAGATCCTGCTGCTTCTGATCAAAATCAAAGCTGTCTCCCTGATCGGCGACAATGACCTCCAGCCGGTCCTCAAACACACCGAACCGCACGGATACTTCTCCCTTGTTTTCATCTTTGTATGCATGCTGGACAGCGTTTGTACAAGCTTCGCTGACAGCGATTTTCAAATCTTCAATGTCATCGTAGGTATAGCCCATTCTGCTGGCGACACCTGATAATGTAAGCCTGACGATCCCTACGTATTCCGGTTCAGCCGGAATTTTCATCTCAATATAATCAACTGATGTACTCATTGCACGCCACCTTCTGACTTTGCCGAAATGTCGATGATGTCCTTAAGCCCCGTAATTTCAAACAGACGGACGAGCCGATCGGAAAGATTCTCAAGCTTCAAAGAACCGCCTTCCTTGCTCACCGTTTTAAACACGCCTACAAAAACGCCTAAACCCGTACTGTCCATATAGTTTACATCTTTTAAGCAGATTCTCATGTTTTTCCCCTCGTTTGCCAAGGGCATCAGCTTTTCACGAACCACCGGAGCTGAGTATACATCGATTTCCCCAGCGATATTGATTTGTATATCTGAAAGATTCTCCTTCATATCTACCGTTAAATTCATCGTATCACCTCTGAAAGTTATCCTTACTCGTGCTAATGGCTTTTTACCCGTGCTGCCGTTTTGTTAAACCTTTCTTTTCAAAACTATTAACGTAAAATCGTCATGAAGCTGAAAGTCCTGGAGTCTCAGCAGGCTGTCGTAAATATTTTTGACCATATCCTGCGCCGAGCATTCCATATGTTCTTCCAGCATGCGCTGAATGTCGCTGCGCTCCAAGAAACCGTTTTCGGTACGGCATTCGGTGACGCCGTCAGAAAAAAGAACGATCATGTCTCCTTCGTCCATGTGCTGTTCGTATTGGCTGTAATCAAAATCCTGAGAAATTCCCAGCACCAATCCTTTTGCCTCCAGATCATAAAACTTCTTTTCTTTTTCAGAGTAGTAGAAGCCCGGTTCATGCCCCGCAGAAGCATAGGTAAATTGGTGATTTTTCGTATTGTAGTTTGCGTAAAACATGGTGATAAACATGCTTGAGTCCACATTCTGTTCTACAACGCGGTTAAGGTTTTTCAACACTTGGGAGGGGTGAATGCCGATCTCTGGAAGAGAGTCCATGGCATACTTGATCATCGACATGCACAATGCGGCGGGTATTCCTTTTCCGATGACATCGGCTATCGCGATGTTAATCGATTCCTTGTCTTTGACAAAGTGATAATAGTCCCCGCTCATCTGCTTGGCGGGAACGCTGATCGCCCCGATATCCAGCTCTTCTTCTTCAGGAATTTTTGTGCCCAGCAGCGTCTGCTGGACATTTGCGGCAATTTCAATTTCTGAACGAAGCTCCTGCTGGATATCTCTCAGACTTTGATGTTCCTGATAAGCCATCCCGTAGCCAATCATGACTTCTATTAAAAAATCCAGCGAATGAAAAACATCTTCCGGCAGATCCGGATACAGTTCCTTTATTACTTTTCGGTGGATGCTGATAATTTCCTCCGGAGGAACCTGATGTTCAATCGTTTTTCGGCTGAATTTTTGGGCTTGATATAAAGATGTTTCTGTTAATTCGGCTATATATCGGCTAAGCAGCTGATGGTACCGCTGCTCTATAACCTCCCTGAAATCCACGTTCTAACCTCCTACCGAAGCCATTTCACGGCTTGAATCTCTGTTCCTTCCTCTGCAACAGATTGCAGGCTGAATTCATCCATCAGCCTTTTGACGCCCGGAAGGCCCGCTCCCAGTCCGCCTGACGTTGAAAAGCCGTCTTCCATCACTTTACGGATGTCGGGGATTCCGGGTCCTTTGTCTTCTGCTATGATTTTAAGGCCTTTTTTTCCTCTGTCGTTTACTTGTTCTATGCTGACCTGGCCCTTGCCGGCATATAAGTAGATATTTCTGGCCAATTCTGAGATAGCCGTCGTGATTCTGGCCTGGTCCACCGTGCCGAAGCCTAATTCCTTCGCAACGTTGCGGCCAAGCTGTCTGGCGGCTACGATATCCCATTCTGTCATGATTTTCACACAGGATTGGTCGTTCATCGCTATTCCCCCAATTCCCGCTTCAATGTCTCAAGCCCTTGCTCTAAGTCGAGCGCTGTTTCGATTTCCTCAAGTGAGATTCCGAGTTCAATCAATGTGACCGCTACAGCCGGCTGAATTCCCGTCAACACGACTTTTGCGCCCATTAATTTTGACATGGTAATAACATCGCCGAGCACTTTCGCGATAAATGAATCGATCATATCAACGGATGTCAGGTCGATGACGACCCCGTTTGCGCCGGTTTCATAGATTTTGTTCAGCAGGTCTTCCTGAAAATGCAAAGCAGTCTGGTCGTCAAGTTCCCATTGAATGGATACCAATAAGCAGTTATACAGTTTCAAGATCGGGATTTTCGGATGTCTCACAATGTTATTCCCCCAATGAAACGATTTTTCGATTTGTCATCTCAAGCGCTGTTTGAATTCCTTTTTGAAGGGTATTCTTCGTAATAACCTGTGACAAATCAATTCCCAGATTAACGATGGTCTGCGCGATTTCCGGACGGATTCCGACGAGCAGGCATTTCGCGCCGACAAGCCGCACCGCTTCCGATGCCTGAATAATATGGTGCGCCACCATCGTATCAACGACCGGCACGCCCGTAATATCAATCAATACAACCTGTGAACGGTGCTTTACGACGCCGTTTAACAGATTTTCCATAATATGCTTTGCACGCTCCGTATCAATCGTCCCGACAAGCGGCATAACCGTTACATGCTCAAATACCGGGATCAGCGGAGCTGACAATTCCTGAAGCGCGATTTTTTGCAAAGTAACCGTTTTTTCCCAGGAGATAGAATACTGATTTAAGATTTCCGTGTTGATCGGATTGAAAAAGCTGTCTATTTCCAAAATCAAATCCGCTCTGTCCTGATCGGCCATATTAAGGTCGACCATCGTTTCGTAAAGCAGTTTCCAAAACTCTGACAGGGTGGCTGAAAGAAGTTTCAGTGACAGGCCAAGCTGAACGGCGCGCAGTGCGAGTTCACTGATCTGCTCTTCGGTGACCTCATCATTTTTAGTCGATAATAAAAGAATGTCTATATAATCTTTACAAATATTTTCACATATGTGATTCGTAAGCTGATAGTCTTCCTGATTGCCTACTTCTTTTAGTTTGGCTGTCCAAGTATCAAGCAGTTCATCATGCTGATCAATAATGAACTGATACACTTTCTGATTCGACATGGGTTTCACTGACCTCCCGACACAAAACAACAAATTTTGTTTGATTATCTCTTTATTATAGCGCTTGTGTTTTTCGAAAACAAAAAAAGTTGCTCCATATGAGCAACCAGAAAAATATGACTAAAAATCAATGAGTGCCAAACTGATTTGCAGGGCTTCATCAACCTTATCCATCATTTCATCATCCAGATGAGTTATTTTATCCGTTAATCTTTGCTTGTCAATCGTCCGAATTTGCTCCAGCAAAATAACGGAATCTCTTTCAAAACCGTAGCGTTTCGCATCAATTTCGACGTGGGTTGGTAATTTCGCTTTCTGTATTTGGGCTGTTATGGCTGCAACAATAGCAGTCGGGCTAAAGCGATTTCCGATATCATTCTGGATCACTAAAACCGGGCGTACGCCGCCTTGCTCTGAGCCAACAACAGGAGATAAATCAGCAAAATAAACATCGCCGCGCTTTACAATCAAAATGATTATCCTCCGCTGACTAAGCGCTCAACGGTCGTTTCTGCTTCGCACTCAGCATAGTGAGCCTCAGAAGAAATGTTCAAGTTGATTTTCGCCATTTCCATATACCCGCGTCTCATCAAATCACGGTTGTGGCGAGTTGTCCGTTCGCTGACATACGCTCTCACTGCTTGTGATATCAGTTCGTTTCTGCTTCGTTTCTCCCGCATCGCTACACCATCCAATTCAGCTACTAAGTTTTCAGGCAAGCTGATTTTCATTTCGGTTCTTGCGCTGGATTCAGACAAAAAACATACACCTCCACCAAACTTACGGATACGACCAATTCATCCATCCAGACATAATGATACCATTATTCAAACGTCAAGCAAAGCTGTTTTATAAATTCTCTTTTTCCGGATGACGGCTACTTGCTTGTATTTTCTTGCAGTAAAGGATTTCTTACTTCCATTATACTCTCATTTTCCAAAAACATACGGGGAACGCGGGAACTAATGGTACAAGGGACCTCGTAATTAATCGTCTCAAGCCGCCCGGCGATTTCGTCCATCGTGATCGTTTCTTCTTTCTGGCTGCCGATCAGGGTGACTTTGGTGCCCGGCGGATAAGATTGGTCTAATTCGACCATCAATTGGTCCATGCAGATCCTTCCGGCAATGTTCATCCGTCTGCCGCCGATCAGCACAGCCGTACCGCTCAGCTTGCGGAGCCATCCGTCTGCATAGCCGATGGGAACAGTTCCGATCCATTGATCCTTCTCTGCCGTATATGTTGCACCGTAGCTGACGCTTTCCCCTTTGCGGATCTTTTTCACATGGGATAAAACAGAGTGCAGTGCAAAAGCCGGCTTTAATTGAAACGGAATTTCGTTTTGGATGTCAGCGGAAGGACGGAGCCCGTACATACTGATGCCGAAACGAACCGCGTTAAAGAAGCCTTTTTTAAGACGAAGTCCGGCAGCGCTGTTCGCGCAGTGAACCATCAATTCTTTTAAAGGAAGCGGAGCGATCAATTTTTTAAAGCGTTCAAATTGGAAGAGGAAATAATCTCTGTTTTTTTCATCCGCGGTTGCAAAATGGGTGAATACGCCTTTACAGACTAAACCGGGATTTTGGCCGAGGATTTTTAACACGCTTTGGATTTCTTCCTCCGTTTTGACTCCGAGTCTGTTCATGCCGGTATCGACTTTCAGGTGAAACGGCACTGTTTCACTTCCGAGGTGGCGCGCAGCTTCCTGAAGCCATTCAACAGAATATCCCGTCAGTGTGACGTCATATTCGGCAGCGGCTTGTACATATTCAGGGGGCACGGCGCCAAGCACGAGAATCGGCGCTGTAATGCCCCGTTTTCTCAAGGAGATTGCCTCATCCAGTATCGCTACGGCAAGACACGAGGCACCCGCTTCAAGCGCGGCTTTCCCGACTTCCAAATCTCCGTGGCCGTAAGCGTTCGCCTTTACAACCGCCATGAGATGGACGTTTTCGCCGATGTGTTTTTTCATATGTGTGACATTTTCTTTAATCGCAGACAGGTTGATTTCCGCCCACGTTTCTCTGTAAAAGGATGCTGTGTTCACTCGATACACTTCCTAGCATTATTTTCAAACCATATTGTTATTATCATACTAAAATTATGCTGCAAAGTGAAATGGAATCAAAAAAGAGGCCGGCAGCGGCGGCCTCTTTTTGACGTTATTTTGACGACTGTCCCTGCATGCTTTTGGCGGCGGCCACCATTTCGTCTTTGGTAAGATCCTTCGATGACAGGAGATAATCCACTCCGTCATATGTCCACGTTAAAGACGTATCGGATAGTGCGGCGACCGTGAAGCCGAGATTAACCGGTTCGCCTTTCAGCGTGACGGCAGAAGCTGCTTTTGCGATTTGGGCTTTTTCTTGAATGAGCGTGAATGATTTTTCCCCGCCGTATGTCATGACGACCCGTTTGCCGTCCGCGGTTGAAATATCTTTCTCTTCAAGCTTTTTGACGCCGGCCGGCACTTGAAGCGGTGTTTTGACGGCAAATGAATCAGACGGCTTGGCGCTTGTGGCGACGTCCATCTGGGAAAGCGTCATATTTTTCTTCTCGTCAAAAGAGTCTTTGTCAAACGGTTTGTTGAATTCAAAGCTTTTGAATTCGACTTTTACCATCACTTTCCGGTCTGTATCCATGACTTTGACGAGCGATGGGCTCATGTCCTTTTTGTTGAAAGTGATTTCTTGCGTCGGCAGCATTTTGTTATGCTGATAGTTTGTTTTTGTTTCAAACGTGTACTTTTTATCTTTGGCGGAATAGACGGCGTCTTTGTCATTTTGCACGTCTTTTACAAGTGACTCAAACAAATATACTTGGCTGCTGTTATTCGGCCAGTCGCTTTGGAAGCGGAAGCTCTTATTTAAAGACGGCGTGAGGACAAAGACTCCGTTGGCGTTCCGTAAAATGACTTGATTTTGGTCTTTTTTCGGATTTTCCAGATAGACCCGGTATAGGGAAGGTTTTTTATGCCAGATTTCCACATTGTATACTTGCGGATCACTCCCCGTTTCAATGGTCATTTTGGCTTTTGCTTTGTACGAGGTGTATTCTTTCGCCTTCTTATCTAAACCGGTCACGATATCTTCCTGTGATTTTTGGCCGCAGGCCGAAAGAATAAGGACGGCAAGCAGTCCCGTTAAAAGCAAAACAAAGCTTTTTCTCACCTTTTTCCAACCCCTTCTTCTCAATTGATGTAAAGGGAAGAAATCGCTTGTTTGACTTTAACGGTACGCCCTGAACGGCCGGACGCGTACCATAAAAGCCTCAAACAACTTGTCTCCCTTAATGCACTATCAAATATATGAAGGGGTTTCGGCTAATATGCAGACTAGCGTGACAACCTTTCAATCACGACCTGCGCCGCGGCGTATTCTTTTGTGTGGGTAATGGAGACGTGAATTGCCGCGCCGTCAAGCTTGGCGCACGTCAGCACTGGCTTTCCGGCCGGGTCCTTTCCGGTTTCAATATCCTGAAAGCTGAGCTCTTTGCCGATCCCCGTGCCGTACGCTTTCGAAAAGGCTTCTTTTGCCGCGAATCTTCCCGCGAGAAATTCAATTTTCCTTTTGTCCGACAGCTGTGTAAAACGGACGTATTCACCGTCCGTCAATATTCTTTGCGGAAATCTCGTCTGCCGGCTGAGCATGTTTTCAATTCTGTGCAGTTCAACGATGTCGATTCCGATTCCGAAAATCATGTGAATTCCTCCTAAAAGTCCGTACTAAAAAACGGTTTGTGTCATAAACGTGTTACTATATATGTAACAAATCAAGTGCAAAGGGGCTTGCGATGTTTATACGAACGGAAAATTTCCAGACTTTTATCAGACGTTATCCCGCCGTCAGCTGTATTCTGGCGCTTCAGGCGTTTTTATGGCTGTTTTTCAGCCTGCCGCTTCATTCCGTCATGATGTGGTCAGATGCAGTGACCGGCTATAATTACGGCGTTTTCGAGGGAGAATGGTGGCGGCTGGTGACACCAATGTTTTTACACGCGAATTTCACCCATCTCCTGTTTAACTCCATGTCTCTGTTTTTATTCGCGCCCCCGCTTGAGCAGATGCTCGGAAAAGTCCGTTTTCTGATTGTGTACATCGCATCAGGCATCATCGGCAATATCGGCACGTATCTTGTCGAGCCGCTTGATTATGTGCATGTCGGCGCATCAGGGGCGATCTTCGGACTTTTCGGCGTGTATGTGTTTCTGACTGTTTTCCGGAAAGAGCTGATCGGCCGGGACCAGTCAAAAATGATTATGACGCTGCTTGTCATCGCGGTGCTGTCGACCTTTATCAATTCTAATATTAACATTATGGCGCATTTATTCGGACTGGCAGGCGGATTTTTGCTTTCTTTTTTATGCGTGCAGCAAAAAAAGCGGCGGTATTAACCGTCCGCTTTTTCATATGAATACCAGCGCCCGATGCGTTCGGCATCTTCCTCACTGACATCCTTCAGCATGACATGCTCCATGTGGTGAGCTGATTTCACTGCGGTAGCCACGGATGCGAGCCGTCTTCTTTTTTGCAGAATAGACCGGCTGACTTCAAACATCTGCATTCTTCTTCTCAGCATAATCGTGGTCGTCTTCCCGATCAGCCTCGTGGTGATCTGAAGCCTGCCGCCGTTTATGCACCATGACGCTGTCCTAAACGAGGCATATCCAAGCACCAGTTCGGCAGGAAGCACAAGCAGCGAGGCATATCCCCACGGTTTAAACAGAATACAAAGCGGGATGATTACGAAAACCGAAAAGATAACGGATCGGAATAAATACCGGCGCAGCGCCCTTTTCGGCAAATGATTCCGGTTTTCTTCCAGCACGTAGTCCGGTGTGAAATCGTTCAGCATCACACCGAGCTTTGATCTGCGGATGATCGGAAACAGAATCGTCTGAGCGCCTTCTTTCTCATTCCCCGCCCTGCCTGCACTGACAATCGCAACCGTCGCGTATCCGAATAGCTGTCTGATGACATTTTCTTTAATTTTAATGGCCTGAATTTTACGGAGCGGGATCGTCACTTGATGCTTTTCAATAATTCCTCGTGTAATGACTAATTCATGTTCCTTTTTCTCTATTTTGAAGTTGGCATGCTTGATCATCATACCGGCGATGCTTAACAGCCAGGCGATGAACAATCCTATGAAAATGATCACGGCGTAAATGCCGATGCTCGCATGCTTGAGAAAAGAGAACCTGTCATAGAGCCAGTCCATCGGAAATACTTCATCAATCTGAGAAAAGAGGGCGAATACCGCTGAGATGATGACACCGATTCCCCCGGATGTTGAAGCCGCCATGAGCAGCTCGCCTAAAGACAGCCTGTAGACGGATTGCACATCACCCCTAGGCATCGGCTCCTGCTCCGCCGCTGTCTCCCGGTGTTCTTCCAGCTCAGCTTTTTGCTGAAAAACCGCTGCTCTGATCCGTTCCGCCTCTTCCACAGTAATGGCGGATAAGACGGCCTCGGCATTTTTTCCGTCGCCGGCCGTTTCGATTTGCAGCTTAACCAGCTTAAAAAGCTGCTGAATGACGCCTGCACTCGTATTCATTGATTGAATCCGGTCAATGGAGATGTATCTTTTTTTCGTAAAAAATAAGCCTTCTTCTATTCTGAATTCCCCGTCTTCAATGCGATATGTAAACTTTCTCCATTCGATCACGCTTGCTGCAATCAGCCAGATAAGCAAAACGGCGAGCGCAATGCCGCCATAAAAGCGGATGAAGTGGTTGGAATTGACGATATAGACGAGAAAAAACGGAAGAATGATATTTTTAATGGTTTCGATAATAATATGGAATAAGTTCAAAATCACGGCCGCCGGGTGCAGACGTTTCGGTTCAGACATCATCTTCCGTCACCCTTGCCAGACGGGAAATGGAATCCCTCAGCCGGTCAGCTTCCTCCATATCAAGCGCCGGAATGGAATGAATGGTCGCCGCCGTGGAGATTTTGACTGAGGCCAGGCGGTATCTTCTGAGAAGCGGGCCTTGTGAAGTATCTACGTGCTGCACCCTCACCATCGGCACAATGACCCGTTTGACAATAAAAATGCCGGATTGAATATCTATTTCATTTTCATGGACTTCATAGCGCCAGATCCTGTGCCTGATTTTCGGTATGGCATAGATGGATATCACTGAGCCGATGATCCAAATGATGCCGAGGACTCCGGTGATCCAATACGGCCAATGGAAAAAATGGCTTAAAACAGCTGCTGCTATAACGGCCAGAAGACAAACGGCGGACAGGATGATTTCCTGAAGACGCCAGACTTTTAAGCCGCTTGGACTGATTCGATTTTTTGGCTGTGCTCTCAACATACCTACCTCCCATTTTTTATCATACATACAAATACGGCTGATTTGCAAAAAAGATTCACTTTCCGGCATATCGAAAAAAAGCGGACCCTGTAAAAGGGTCCGCTTCCTGTGTTTTAGTATGATTTTTTCTGGCGTCTGTCACTTGAAGATGAACGGCGGTCAGTTGAACGTTTTTTATCGTAGGAAGAACGGCTGTTGTTTTTCCCTTTGCCGCCGCGGTAGCCGCCGCCTTGGCCGTCTCTGCGCTTAGAAGTACGCTGGTTTTTATAGCGTTTGCTGACCATCGGCGCTTCATCAGTGAGGCGTACAGGCGTGCTGTCCGGCTCTTTTGTCGCCATTTTGATGGCTGCAGCCACAACTGTCACTGCATCATGATCTTCTAACAATTCCGCAGCTGCCGTCATGTAGAAGTTCAGGTTGTTTTCGCTGATCGCCGTGCGCAGACGGTCAACCGTCACCTGCTGCTGACCTTCTAATGCTTCGTCAAGCGTCGGCTCTTTCATGCGGTCCATTTTGCGTTTTGTCGTTTGTTCAATTGCGCGAAGCATGCTTTTCTCACGCGGTGTGATAAACGTCATCGCCATACCCGTTTTTCCTGCACGGCCCGTTCTTCCGATACGGTGAACGTAGCTTTCAGGATCTTGAGGCACGTCAAAGTTGTACACGTGTGTTACGCCTGAGATATCAAGTCCGCGGGCTGCAACGTCAGTCGCTACAAGCACTTCGATTGCACCTTCTTTAAATTTACGAAGCGCAACCATACGTTTCGCCTGCGTTAAGTCGCCGTGAATTCCTTCAGCTGCATATCCGCGCAGGTTCAGGGCTTCAGCCAGCTCATCGACACGGCGTTTTGTACGTCCGAATACGATCGCAAGTTCCGGAGACTGAATGTCAAGAAGACGAGTCAGCGTGTCGAACTTTTTACGCTCTTGCACTTCCAAGTAGAACTGCTGAATGTTGGAAACAGTCATTTCTTTCGCTTTTACTTTTACATGCTCCGGCTCAGTCATGAAACGCTCTGCGATCCGTTTGATCGGCGCAGGCATTGTTGCTGAGAATAGAAGCGTTTGGTGCTCGCTCGGCACGTTTGAGAGAATTGATTCGATATCATCAATGAATCCCATGTTCAGCATTTCGTCGGCCTCATCCATGACAACCGTATTCACGTTGTTAAGACGGATCGTGCGGCGGTTGATATGGTCAAGAAGACGTCCCGGCGTACCTACGATGATATGCGGGTTTTTCTTCAATGCGCGGATTTGACGCCCGATATCCTGGCCGCCGTAAATAGGCAGCACTTTCGCACGCTTATCTTGTCCGATTTTATATAACTCTTCAGATACTTGAATGGCTAATTCACGGGTTGGCGCGATTACGATTGCTTGAATATTAGGAGACTCGGGGTTCATTTTTTCAACAAGGGGTATACCGAACGCAGCTGTTTTACCTGTACCTGTTTGCGCTTGTCCGATGACATCTTTATTTAAAAGTCCGAGCGGAATCGTTTGTGCCTGAATTGGTGTTGCTTCTTCAAATCCCATACGATTGATTGACTTCATGAGATCAGAACTTAATTGGAAATCTTGAAACGTTATAGTCAAATTATTCAAACTCCTTCTGATTGCTGTTTCAGTAATGTCGTGATTTACCACTAAAAACTGCCCTCTCATACAAAGGACAGGATCATACGTATACAAAGCCCGAATTACTTTACGTTTAATCTTACCATTACACTATGTGTTTTTCAATAAGGCGAGATGGTCAAGCTGCCGGAAGCGGCCTGACCGGATTCTTCCCGCAAATGACGCCGGCCCCCGCGCCGGGCGGGATTTTCCAGCCGGCGGTATTTCTTTTTCATACGGACAGAATTATTTCACCCGGATTTAGTTTCTTCATTTTTATAAATTTTTATGACGCTGATCAGTATTTCTTCAGTTCTTCTCTAATAAATCTTTAACGATTTCTTCAAGCTTCATACCTCTTGATGCTTTAAACAGAAGGAGATCGCCGGAAGCGGCCTTTTCCTGTATGGCGTGAAGCAGTTCTTTTTTGTCGAAATAATGGCTGACGCGGCCTTCTTCAAAATGCCGGCGTGCCCCGTCAGCGATGAACGCGCCAAGAGTGCCGTAAGTAAATACATGGTCGATCTCCTCCGGATTAATCGCGGCTCCGCATTCTTCGTGGAATGCTTTTTCATGATCACCGAGTTCAAGCATATCACCGAGCACGAGCATTTTCTTCCGGTAGCCTTTCATCGTTTCGATTAATTCGACCGCCGCTTTCATTGACGTCGGACTCGCATTATACGCGTCGTTAACGATTGAAATGCCGTTTTCCGTTTTGACCAATTCCAATCTCATTCCCGTCACTTTCAGGCGGCTCAGTCCAAGAGCGGCATTTTCCGGCGTAATGCCGAAATAGATGCCCGCGGCGTATGCGGCCATGGCATTCATGACATTATGTCTGCCGAGAACGGGAACAAAGAAAGAACGATCAATACCGTCGATACTGAAATAAGTGCCTTCTTCCGCCTGTTTCATTTCTTTCAGGCGGAAATCATTGTCCGCGCCTGCGCCGTATGTCGTTGTCCGGCAAGTGTACGCCCTTTCGCGAAGCAGCGGCTCATCCCCGAAATAAAACAGAACGCCGTCTTCCCGAAGTCCGTTTATAATTTCTAGTTTCGCCTCCGCAATTCCTTCTCTTGAGCCTAAATCCTGCATATGGGATTCGCCGATATTGGTAATGACGGCAGCTTCCGGTTCGGCGAGACGGCTCAGAAAATCAATTTCGCCTCTCGCGCTCATCCCCATTTCTAAAACGGCGATTTCTGTATCTTCAGGCATGGCAAGCACGGTCAGCGGCAGGCCAATATGGTTGTTGAAATTGCCTGCGGTTTTGTGAACGCGGTATTGAGTGCCGAGGACGGCGTGAAGCATATCTTTTGTTGTCGTTTTTCCGTTGCTTCCGGTCACCCCGATGACCCGTGTGCCGAGCTCTTTTAAGTAAGCTTTTGCCAATATTTGCAGCGCCTCCAGCGTGTCATCGACAAGGATCACGGCACGCTCTTCGGGCGGATTCGGCTCAGAGCGGTCCCACAATACCGCGGAGACGCCTTTTTCGAATGCTTGCGGCACAAAGGTATGTCCGTTAAAATGCTCTCCTTTTAAAGGAATGAACAGCTGATTTTTTTCCAAAGTCCGCGTATCGGTTGCGGCGCCCTCAATCATCGTTTGTTCAAATACAGGATTTGTCAGTGTGCCTTTGACCATGTCGGCGATTCGTTTTACAGTTCGCTTTATCAAAGGTGGCACCTCGCTTTCTGAAAATGTTGTCTGTTACGGGAAAAGACACTGCCCCCTTCAGGCAGTGTCCGTCTTCATTAAAATGTATGTTTAATCAGCTGTTTTTCGGCATGGCGTTCTTTTGCCAGCTCAACCAGCTGCTCGATCAGATCGCTGTAATCTACACCGGCTTCTTTCCACAGCAGCGGGAACATGCTGAATGGCGTAAAGCCCGGCATTGTGTTCACTTCGTTAATGAGTACTTGACCGTCATTGGTCAGGAAGAAATCGGCGCGGACAAGGCCTGAGCCGTCAATCGCCTTGAAGGCTTTAATCGCCATCTCGCTGATTTCCGCGTACTGTTCATCCGTCACTTGCGCGGGAATCATTAAATCCGTATCGCCATCTTCGTATTTCGCTTTATAGTCGTAAAAGTCGGTTTTCGGAGCGATTTCACCGACGGCGGAACATTTCGGTTCGTCATTTCCGAGCACGCCGATTTCGATTTCTCTGCCGGCGATTCCTTCTTCCACAACAATTTTCCGGTCATACTCAAAAGCCAGTTCGAAAGCTTTTTCAAGCTCTTCACGGTTTCGGCATTTACTGATTCCGACACTTGATCCGAGGTTCGCCGGTTTGACAAAGCACGGATACCCCAGCTCCTCTTCAACTTGCTGTAAGCAGCTGTCCGGCGTCTGTTTCCAATCCTTTTTTAAGAAAGCCGCATACTTCGCCTGCGGAAGCCCTGCTTGAGCAAACAAATGCTTCATGATGACTTTATCCATGCCGGCTGATGATGCAAGCACTCCGTTGCCGACATAAGGAACATTCAACAGCTCCAGCAGCCCTTGAATCGTGCCGTCTTCACCGTTCGGTCCGTGGAGAAGCGGAAATACGACGTCAATCGGCGCCTTCTCGTCAGCCGACGCTTCAGGAAACATTTCCCGGTTCAATGCTGAAAGAGCAAAACTTTCACCGTTTTGTTCCAGCTGAAGCATTTTCACGTTGGAAACCGGTTCAGTCAGAAGCGGGCCTCTTTGCCACTCTCCTTTTTCAGTGATGTAAATCGGATGTATATCAAACTTATCAGTATTAAGCGCTTTTGTTACAGCCAGTGCTGTCTGCAGCGATACATTGTGTTCGGCTGACTTTCCGCCGTACACCAATCCTAGACTTGTTTTCAATGGATATTCCCCCCACAGCAATTCATCTTTACTATCTTATCATTTTCATCAGAAAATGATCTAATTATTTTTGGGCATTCTGAATATGAAAGCATTTGTATGTAATTCCTTTTTATTTTATATTAAAATGGCATGGAAAAGGAGATGTGTCATATGAAAAAAATCAGTACAACAGAACAATTTAATGAACTTATTCAATCCGACAAGGAAATCATCGTGAAATTTTTCGCTGACTGGTGCCCTGACTGCACGCGCATGAATATGTTCATCGGCGATATTTTGGAAGAATATAATCAAAATGATTGGTATGAGCTGAACAGAGACGAACTCCCTGAGCTTGCCGACAAATATCAGGTGATGGGCATCCCGAGCCTTCTGGTCTTTAAAGACGGTGAAAAGAAAGCGCATCTGCACAGCGCAAACGCGAAAACTCCGGAAGAAGTCACAGAGTTTTTATCACAGCATATTTAATTCGTTTCGTGATCTTTGTTTATGACTTCTGGCTCTACATGAACATGGACATGAGTCACATCATGTTCATGTTTTATTGCATATTCGACTTCATCGGCTACTTCATGGCCTTCCTTCACAGACAGTCCCGGATCTACCGTAATGACCATTTCCACATGAACCGTGCTTCCCAAGTACCTTGCCTTCACATCCTTCAGCCTGCTGACTTCTTTTACTTCTTTCACCGTATGTTTGTACGGTTCCAAATCTTTCAAGTCAAATCCGTCCGTCAATGAGTGGGAAGCATCTTTGAAGATGTCCCATGCCGTCTTACAGATGATGATCCCGATCAGAAAAGCAATGACCGGATCAAACCATGGCAGATGAAAGCGGGCAGTTATGACACCTATAAACGCCCCAATACTGACATATGCGTCAGATCGGCTGTCTTTCGCCGCCGCATGAAGCGCCGAACTTTTGATCCGATTTGCAAGACGGCTGTTATATACATACATGCCGTACATCACGATCGCGCTTCCGAGCGCCGTCCATGCCGCAATGTAGCTCGGCTCGGCCTCCGTTCCGCTGACAACCGCCTTCGCTCCCCCGATCAGCACTTCAATCCCGACCGCCATCATAATAAAAGACGCAATTAGTGAAGAAATTGTTTCAGCCCGATAATGTCCGTAGGCATGATCGCTGTCCGCGGGGCGCTGGGAAATCCGGAGCCCGATCAGCACAGCAAGAGATGCGACAATATCCGTGGCATTATTTAACCCGTCCGCTCTGAGCGCTTCGGAATGATAAATAAGACCGATCGCCAATTTGACTGCGGCAAGGATGAGGTACGCGGCGATATTAAGAATCGCGCCTTTTTCGCCCCGTTTTAAGTTTGCCGTTTGATCATTCATGTAAGGACTCCTCCATTCTCATTCATAGTATGGATGGAAAAGCAGAAAAATAGCAGTTTTGAATGGCGGAAATGCAATCAATTCGACAGCATTATTCCCCGGGAAACTTTTTGTCGAAAAATTGGCGGTATTTTCTCTTTACATATGAATAGGCTCATTGTATACTTTCATTAACTGATAATGATTCTCAATATCATTTGATTAGGAGGGTAATCATGAGATCTTCTCCTCAACTCAGATCATCAGTCGAAGGACGTAAAAAACATCTGATCCATTTGCTGATCAGTAACGGAATATACAAAAAGTCGGAACGGCACTTATATGAATTATCGCTTGGAGAGTTAGAAAGCGAATATCAAATATGTAAGGAAGGTGCGGGCTCATGGCGAAACGGAAAATAAAAACATACGAACAGCTGATAAAAGAAAACAAGGCGGCCATTATGAATAATCAAAAGCTGATGAATGTAATTTATGACAGAATCGACCGCAAGCATCAAAAATTGCTCCGGCACAACAGCCATACATAAAAAGAGCCTATTTCAGGCTCTTTTTTTTATTACTCAAAGGCTTCCGCCGCTAATTTGCTGATAACCGCATCGTCCATCGGCGGGTTGTGAAGGCCGGCGCGGGCGTCCCGGTAATACCGCTGAAGCGGGTTGTTTCGCTCCAGGCTTTTCGCGCCGGTGATTCTCATGGCTTTATCAACAACGGAAAGGACGGCATTTGTCACAATATGTTTTGCCGCGCCAAGCTCGCTTTTGATGAAAGGGCGGCGTTTCGGGTCATCATACATTTGCGCCGCCGTGAAAAGAAACTGTCTCGCTTTTAACAATTCAAGCTCCATTTCTCCGACCCGCTGCAAAACGGCCGGCACGTCTTTAATCGGTCCGTTCAGGCTGTTCGGTGAATATTCGGATGCAAACCGGACGGCATAGTCCCTTGCCGCTTGAGCGATGCCCAGATAAGCAGCGGGAATGTGAAGCAGCCAGCCATTCACTTTCGCCGCTCTCGGTCCGCTGATAAGCTCCACAAGCCGCTCGTCACTGACCGTGACATGATCTAAAAGGAGATCATGGCTTCCGGTCGCCTTCATGGCAATCATATCCCATGTTTCTTCGACTGAAACGCCCTCCTGGTCTTTATGAATGAGAAAAACACCGGTCGTTTGTTTTTCTTCAATCCATGCCGTCACAAGCATATAATCCAAAGTCAGCGAAAGGGTTGTAAAAGTTTTTCGGCCGCTCAGCACCCATTGTCCGTTCTTTTTGACAGCAGAGGTGCCGGGTCTTCCCCCTCTCGTCGGACTGCCGGTCTGCCGTTCAGTCGCTGCCCTGTTCAGGACGGCTCCCTTTTTCACCTCTTCAGTGATAAATGAAAAGACATCTTCATTCCAGCTGTTTTCTTCTCCGAGCTCTCCCATGACAGATAAATGCCAGCCGATTCCGAGAGCAACGGCCGCGTCTCCCCGCGCCAGCCGTTCCTGAAACAGCACCATATCATAAACAGAAATGCCTGCACCGCCGAAGGCCTCAGGTACCGTTAGCGCTGTATATCCCGCATCCCGCAGTCTTTCAATTTTCTCCGCGGGAAAACGGCCCTCTTCGTCATCGAGCGCGGCTGTTTTTTGAAATTCGTCTGCAAGCAGGCCGATTTTTTCCATCCATTCTCTCTGCCGTTCGTTCTGTATCCATAAAGACACTGGAATCCCCCCATTATAATTCCGATAAAGTTAATATTATAGAGATTCAAGTCCCGTTTCGCAACTGTAAGGCTGTACGAAAAAACACGCTATTCCATAGAATAGCGTGCTCAGACTGCTTCCGGGCCGCGGTCCTGCTTGAGCCCGAGATAAATCAGCATATATGTGAGGTAACCCATCGTCATCACAAGTCCGCCAAAGAAAAAGCTTGAGAAAATCGGCTCTTCAAACGCGGTAACCGTCGCAAGCACGATCCAGCTTGCATACAGGTAGATGATGAAATAACGGAATCCCGTCTTCATTTTATATAAGAGAAACAGACCCACTGTAGAAAACAATCCCAGCGCAAGCCTGAAATAAACAAGATGTTCGAATTGGAACATGAATGACACAAAGGAAAAACCAAGCAATAACACAATCGGTAATGCGGTAATAAAATTTCTCAAGTGAGCACCTCCGTCATTACCTTTATTATAAATCAAAATAGCATAAATTATTGATTTATCGTGATCTTTTTCACAAAAATGTCATTCCTTTACTTTATACCCGAACATCGCGTTTGCAAAAGCTCCACCAAGCGACGGCTAAGAAGAAGACGATATGGATAATGATAATGCCTGTCGAAAATAACGGCGTCATTCCCGCAAACAGCGGTTTCGCCCCGCTCATGTATTGCGTCAGGTCCGTATTCGCGAACAGCAGGAAGCTTCCCCATTTGTTTTGAAAGAGCGACATAATCGTCACGAGTGATTTTGCGCCGTACAGGACGATAAATGACAGAATGACGGCCGTGGCGCTGTTACGGAATAAGGAAGAACACAGCAATCCGAAGCATGCCATCGCGAATGCCTCGACCCAGTTCGTGCCGATTACTTTCAGTGTGTTCACAAGAAGCGTCCCTGATTCAGATGTCACCGACACTCCGAAGAAAGCCATGCCAAACAGCAGAGACAGAATATAGTACGCCGCATACAGGTACAAGCTGACCAAAAATACGGTAATGAGTTTAGATATAAAAATCCGCTCCCGCTTTACCGGACGGATTAACAAAAATTTAATCGTTTTCTTATCAAATTCAGCTGAAATGATCGTCGCCGCAATGACGATCGTTAATGCTTCAAGCAGAATATTGAGCCCGGGTGCGTACGCCATATAGCCGATGAAGTTCTCGTCCGTTCCGGAGCTGATGACAAGCCGTTTAATGACGAGCGCCATCATAAACTGAAGAACGGCCATTAAAATCAGCGCCACTAATGAGACTTTACGATTAAAAAGTTTCATATGCTCATTCGCTGTCAATTTAAACATTCGTCTCCCCCTCCTCTTGAAGCGCCGCCGTCACTTTCATGAATTCATCCTCAAGCGATTCCGCATACGGCATGATGGAATACACGAGAAAGTCTTGTCCGACGAGCGCCCGGTTTAATGCCGGGATGTCCTTCTTCGCTACGGTGACGGTAATGTCCCCGCCTTTTTTCTCCGGAGCAAACTGCTGTTGGGACAGCCATTCGAATGCTTCGTCAGCAGGCTGTATGTCGAGGACGGCTTTTTCTTCTTTTTCCGCAGCGCCTCGCAGAACGACCTCTGTTTTAATTTCACCTTTTTGAATGATGATGACACGGTCGCAAAGGTCCTCTACTTCACGCAATAAATGCGTCGCAAAAAGGATGCTCGTCCCTTCAAGCTCCGCGAGCTCTTTTAAGTGATCGCGAAAATCTTTCATTCCGCCGGGATCAAGCCCGTTTGTCGGTTCATCTAAAATGAGCAGATTCGGACGGTGAAGAATGGCCTGTGCAATCCCGAGACGCTGACGCATGCCGAGGGAATACGTTTTAACTTTGTCGTGAACGGCATTTGCGAGCCCGACCCGCTCGATGACTTCCTGAAGCCTGTCCTCTTTGATGTTTTTGTGCATGTTGGCAAAGTGCTTCAGGTTTTCCCATCCCGTCAGATACGGATAAAATTCAGGGTTTTCCACGATCGCGCCGACGGATTCCAACGCTTTTTCGAACTCAGTATCGTGCTGAAAGCCGTTAATTGTAATCGTGCCGCTGTTTTCCTTTAAAAGACCGACGATGATTCGGATCAGTGTGGTTTTTCCCGACCCGTTCGGACCGAGCAAACCGATGATCTCGCCCTGCCTGACATCCATGCTGATGTTTTTCAAAATGTGCTTTTTGCCTATTGTTTTGTCAAGGCCTTCAATATGTAAAATCGGCTCAGTCATACAGCCTTCCTCCTTTTTCAAAAAAAATAAACAGTGCCCGTACATAAGGCACTGTCTGCATTATAACATTTGTCATTTATTCGTGAAGCGCCGGGGCTGTTACGTCTTTTCCGGCCCCGGTCCGGATTTTTCTTTCTCTTCATTATTGACGACATCCAGAATATCCAGCAGGAACACAAAAATCGGAATCCCGATAATCAGGCCCCAAATGCCGAAGAAATGTTCCGAGAAAATCAAAACCGTAAAGGTAAAAAAGATCGGAAGTTCCGTTTTCGCTGACATCAGTTTCGGATTGAGGAAGTACGTCTCAATCGCATGAATGACGAAAATGACCAATACGATGTAGATGACGTACGCAGCGCCGCCTGTCGTATACGCGATGATACTGAGCGGGATGAGCGAAATCACCACACCCGCCACGGGAATGAGCCCGAGGAAAAAGACCATGATGGACAGGCCGAACAGCTGCGGAAAATGCAGAATGGCCAATGCGATGAAGGTGAGAATACAGTTCACCAGCGCGATAATAAATTGTGCTTCAATCACTTTGCCGAATGTTCTCGCAAACTTGCTGCCGAAAAAAGCAAGTTCATAGTAAAAGACAGACAGCTTGCTGTGCTGAAATTTTTTCATGAATTCCGTGAGCCGCTTTTTCTCGAACAGGAAAAACATGCTGAGAATCAGTGACATCACGACCTGCAAACCGAAAGTGCTGATATCGGCCAAGTATGTATACAGTACATTAAATCCTTCTTTTACATAAGAACCGATATTAATGTCACCGAACACGCTCGATATTTCATCATAAAACGGGATGACATCGGGATGATACGCGATATGCTTGATCTGCTTAATCAGCTGTTCAATCTGCTTGGCAACAATCGGGTAAAAGACAAAGCCCCCCACAGTCGCTCCGACAGCCAGCGCAATATATAAAATGGTGATGACCACCCTCTGACTGATACGGAAAAAATGGTTCAACACGTGCCGGATGACAGTCTCCAGCCGATCCATCAGAAAAGTAAAAATAAACGTAAGCAAAATCAAATTAATCATACTTCGGAATACAACTAACACCCCAGTCAAAACAAGAAAAACGGAAAAACGTCTGACACCCGGATGCTGAAAAAATTTAAAAATAGCCGCCATTTATACACTCCTGCTAGGACAAAAAGCCCTTAGATTTCATCTTTCACTCTCTAATTGTAAATTATATAACAAAATGACGCTAAGGTCTTTGTCCACCTCCTAATAAAATTAAACAAATTTATCTTTTTTACTCATAGCAGACGAAAAAAAAGAACGGCATGCCGGATGCATGCCGTTCTCCCATTTTATACCGCCGTTTTCATTTCTTTTACGGCCTGTGTGCTTTTTGCTTCGTCAAACTCATTTTCGCTCTTGGCTACGATGATCGTGGCGATTCCGTTTCCGATCAGATTGACGATCGCCCTTCCTTCACTCATAAAGCGGTCAACACCGAGGAGCAGCGCAAGCCCCTCCAGCGGGATCACCTGGAGCGCCGACAAAGTGGAGGCGAGCACGATAAATCCGCTTCCGGTTACGCCCGCCGCGCCTTTTGATGTCAGCATTAACACGAGAATGATCGTAACCTGCTGACCGATGGTAAGGTCAACGCCGAACACCTGCGCCAGAAAAACCGTCGCCATGGAAAGATAAATCGAGGTGCCGTCCAGATTAAAGGAATATCCCGTCGGAATGACAAGACCGACAACCGATTTGGAGCAGCCGTAGCGCTCCATTTTATCCATCATCCGCGGCAGGACGGACTCAGAAGAGCTTGTGCCGAGAACGATGAGCAGTTCATCTTTAATAAACCGGAGATAGTTCCACAAACTGAAACCGAAAAGCTTGCAAATGATATTCAAAGCGACAAATACAAACAGGAACATTGTAACGTATACAGACAGCATCAGACTCGCCAGCGGCTTGATGGAATCAAGTCCGAAGTGCCCGATCGTATAGGCCATGGCCCCAAATGCGCCGATCGGCGCCGCACGCATGATGTAGCCGATGATCTTGAAAAAGACGTGCGACAGTTTATCGAAGAAATCAATAATGCTTTTGCCTCTTTCACCGAGCGCTGCCAAGCCGACTCCGAATAAAACAGAAAAGAATAAGACCTGAAGAATGTCACCTTTCGCAAAAGCGTCAACCATGTTTGACGGAACGATGTGAGTGATAAATTCAATCCAATCAATTCCCTGTCCCCCGTTTTGCGTGTACTGAGAGACATCTCCTTTTTCAAGCTTGCTGTAATCAAGCCCCTCACCGGGTTTCATGATATTGACGACCAGAAGTCCGATAATAAGGGCGATGGTGGTCACGACTTCAAAATAAATAAATGCTTTTCCCCCGACTTTGCCGACTTTTTTCATATCTCCCATCTTGGCGATGCCAAGCACGATCGTCAGGAATATGATCGGTGCGATTATCATTTTTACCGCATTGATAAATGTATCGCCGAGTGGTTTCATCTGTTTCCCGGCCTCAGGCCATACAAGTCCGACGATGACGCCGATGATGACCGCTGTGATGACTTGCACCGTGAGATTTTTGAATATTTTCATCCCTGCTCCCCCCTTGCCTCTTGCTGTGTCTATGCTGAAATGATAGCGTTTTCAAACAAAGAGGGGAAGCTTATGATCATAACGGACATTTTGGTCTTTTTGGTCTCGGCTAACGGACGAATTTATAGCGGTTAACCGGCCGGCCCACTCCCCCGTACTGAATGTCGAGCTTAATCTGACCGTCTTTCTCAAGAAAATCAAGATAGCGCCGTGCCGTCACTCTGGCGATTCCGAGCGCTTTGGCGGCTTCTTCAGCTGAAAGCGGCTCCGTCTGCCGTTTCATATAGGTTATAATTTCATTCATCGTAAAATGATTTAACCCCTTCGGCAGATCCCGGGACGGATTTTGCGGAATTTTAAGCAGCGCGTCAAGCTGGTCTTGCGACATGGTGTCATGCTGTTCCATTTTCCGTTTATATTGTTTAAAGTTTTCGAGCGCCTGTCTCATCCGCTCCAGCTTAAACGGCTTCAAAATATAGTCGGCCGCGCCGTTTTGCAGCATAAGCTGGATCGTTTCTTTGTCTTTTGCAGCCGAGACGATGATGACGTCCACTTCGAGCTTTTGTTTTCTGATTTCCTGAAGCGTTTTAATTCCGTCTTTTTTCGGCATGTACACGTCTAATACCACGAGTTCGGGCCGAAGATCTTTTATAAGCCTGATTCCCTCGTCTCCGTCAGCAGCCGTGGCGATGACGCTGAAACCTGAAACGCCGGTGATAAATTCTTTATTCACCTCCTGCACCATCGGATCATCTTCAATAAGCAGCACCTTGATGTCCATCTATCGATTCCTCCCCCTTCATTGGAAATAAAATAGAAAATGCCGTTCCCTGTCCCTGCCGTGTGTCGACTTCTATGATGCCCATCCCTTTGTCGACGATCTGTTTGACGAGGTACAAGCCGTATCCCGTGCCGCCCGTTTTATTGACGGTAAACCCTTTTTCATAAATGTGGGGGATATGCTGATCGGAAATCCCGCTTCCATTGTCTTCTATTAATATCGCAAGCACCTCTTCATTTTGCTCGATACTGATGTCAATGTGTTTGTCCTCCTTGTCGGCTGTTTCGAATGCGCCGAACGCGTTTTCGATTAAATTGCCGAGCAGGACGACGATGTCATGCTGGTCCACATGCACCGGAAATTGTGAAAAGCTGCTGTTTTCATCAATTTTCACAGAAATGCCGAGCTCTTTGCCTCTTTTGATTTTGCTTAACAGAAGCCCCGCCGCGGCGTCATTCTGAATAGCCTGATGAAGGAATTCCGTGACGCTTTCTTGTTCTGATGATGCCTTGAAAGCAAGCTGGAGCGCTTTTTCTGATTTTCCGAGCTGAATCAGTCCCGCGATGGTGTGAAGCTTGTTCATGTGTTCATGGTTTTGGACTCTGAGCGCATCGACAAAATTTTTCACGCCTGTCAGTTCTTCAGCCATTTTCGCCGCTTCTGTCCTGTCCTGGAATATGGCGACGGCGCCGATGACCTTCTTTTTCATGACGATCGGAATTCTGCTGCTCATGATCACCTTTCCGCTGACTTGAATTTCTTCGTTATATACAGCCCGGTTCCGCTCGACGATTTCCGGGAGCCGCGAATCTTTTAACACGTCCCAGATCAGCCTGCCATCTGTCTCTTGTCTGACATTGAATATCTGCTTCGCTTTTTCATTAAAAATGGTGATGTGATGCTGGTTATCAATGGCGATGACACCTTCATTCATTGAGTGAAACGTAGCGGTCCGTTCTTCATACATTCTTACGATCTCATGAGGCTCCAGCCAAAACATCTGTTTTTTGATGTGGCGTGCCAGCAAAAAAGAACCGGCCAGTCCGAAACCGAGCGCCAGCAGAACGATAAAGAGAATGTCATGTTTCAGCTGAAGAAGGATTTCACCAAAACCGGGCAGCGTTTGACCGGCAAGGACGACACCGATCTGATTCAGATCCCGGTCTTTTATCGGATAAAAAGCGCGGACGGCAGTGCCGATTTCTCCCTTTGCTTCGGAAAAATAAATGTGCTCGGCAAACGCCGCGGCTTCGTCTTCACCCCTTGAACGCTTTCCGATCATCGTGCTGACGGGATGTGAATAACGGATATGGTCCATATCCATGACGACGATGTAGTCCGCTTCATTGATGATCCTTATTTCTTCGACCGCATGGCGCACGTCTTCCCTCTGCTTTTTCTGCTCCAGGGCGCGTTTGACATCGGTCATCTCAGATACCGTACGCGCCGTATTCATCAGCCGTTTTTTCAGCTCGCGCTCCTCTGTATGCTGAATATTTCCGATCAGCACGATGCCGACGATCAAAAAGGTAAAAAGCACGACGATATAAGAAAGTATGGTGATTTTCCAGCGGATGGTGAGCTTTTTTTTCGTCATTGGCCTCTTCCTTTCCGTCTCTTTACGAAAACGGCCCGCCCGATTATGCTTGTTATAGAAAATGGCGGAGGGGGTTTTCGATGAAAAGCTTGCTGACGTGTCTCAGCCTGATGGTACTCGGTATCGGAACCGCTTTATTCATCGGCTTTCATGATCGTTTCCCAACGGATGAACCGTATTATGATGACGAACAGGAAGGCCTGAAAGATCAAATGGTGTTCAAATTCAGCCATGTCGTTGCTGAAAACACGCCTAAAGGGCGGGCGGCGAATAAATTCGCCGATCTGGTCTATCAAAAGTCAGGCGGGACCATTAAAGTAGAGGTGTTTCCAAACGGAAGCCTCTATTCAGATAATGAAGAAATAAACGCCCTCCAAAACGGGGACGTGCAATTCATCGCTCCCTCCACCTCAAAGCTCGGATCACTGTCGCCCGAATGGGGTGTTTTGGATCTGCCGTACGCGTTTTCAAACTATAAAGCCGTACAGGAAGGCCTAAACGGCAAAATCGGGACTCGCCTGTTCGCTTCTTTAGAAAAGCATCATTTGAAAGGCCTGGCGTACTGGACGAACGGATTTAAGCAGCTCACGTCAAATAAAGGGCCGATCTTCACTCCGGATGACTTGAAAGGACAGGCGCTCAGGATCATGCCGAGCAGCGTGATTGAAGACCAATTCCGCCTGCTCGGCGCGCACCCGCGCCAGGATTCCTTTAATTCCACGTTTCAGCTCTTGGAAAGCCATCTCGTAGACGGAGAGGAAAATACGATTTCAAATATCTATTCTAAAAAATTTTATAATGTTCAAGATTATTTGACAATCAGCAATCACGGATACCTCGGTTATGCCGTGATGACCGACGAACATTTCTGGAATTCACAGACGGAAAAAACGCGCACCATCTTAACGGAGGCGATGAAAGAAACAACGGAATGGAACGAAGCCTCCGCTGAGAAAATGAATAAAGACCAGCTTGAAGAAATCAAGAAGAATTCATCCATCAATATTCACGTGCTGACGAAAGCGGAAAAGAAAAAATGGATGAAGCGCCTCGATCCGGTTTACGGACAATATGAGCAGGTGATCGGCCGCGGGCTTGTGCAAGATTTGTTATCTTTGCGGCGCGATCCTTAGCAGGACCAATACGCCCATCTCCGTTTCATCCCTTTTCCTGATGGGGAAGTAAATAGGGACAAATAAAAAAGGAGATGGAGACATGTTTACACATACGAAAAAACTGCAGCATCCGGCTAAACCGGATCGTCCTGACCCGCTGTTCGCAAAAAAGATGCAGGAAATCTTGGGCGGACAATACGGGGAAATATCCGTCGCCATGCAGTATTTGTTCCAAGGCTGGAATACACGGGGCAATGAAAAATATAAGGATCTCCTGATGGATACCGCGACGGAAGAAATCGGCCATGTCGAAATGATCGCGACAATGATTGCGAGACTGTTAGAAGATGCCCCGCTGGCGGAGCAGGAAAAAGCGGCCGATGATCCGGTCATCGGGTCCATTTTAGGCGGCATGAATCCGCATCATGCGATCGTCTCAGGACTGGGCGCCATGCCGGAGAGCAGCACGGGCGTTCCGTGGAGCGCAGGCTATATCGTCGCAAGCGGAAACCTGCTGGCAGACTTCCGCGCCAATTTGAACGCCGAATCACAAGGAAGGCTTCAAGTCGCACGCCTGTATGAAATGACCGATGATAAAGGCGTGAAAGATATGCTCAGCTTTTTATTGGCCCGCGACACCATGCATCAAAACCAATGGCTTGCGGCAATTAAAGAATTAGAAGCACAGGAAGGCCCGATCGTTCCTTCCACTTTCCCGAAGGCGCTGGAAAAGCAGTCATTCTCGCATAAACTTATCCATTTCTCAGATGGAGCAGAAAGCGCTGAACAAAATTGGCTGAAAGACAAAGCGCCGGACGGCGAACCTTTTGAATACGAAAAGGAACCGAAAGCGCACGGCGAAATAGCGAAGCTGGATCCCGTCCCGCCTTATGTCCACAACACGCTTCCCGGACGAAAATAAAAAAGCCCTCTAAAGGGGCTTTCTAAAGGGGCTTTTTTATGTGCGCACAACTATCCAATCCGGTTCGTATCGGATGTCCGGGTGATGTAACAGCTCGTGAATGAAAGGTTCATCCTCTTCGTACAGCATCACTTCTATTGATAGAATCGCAGCCTTCTGCTCGTTTTCTTCGTATATGCGGTCATGTTCGTTCTCCATAAAATGATCATAGGCCTGTCTGTTCTCCCAAACGCTGATGATCTCTGCGATGAACAGGCCGTCTGCGTTTTTCCGCCAGCCGCCGGCCTGTTTGACGAAGCCATTTACACGTGATAATGCTCCCCACCGTGACTGTGCTTGCGAAAATGCTTCAGCGTTTGCAGCGTCTGTTTCACATACAATCTTTTTGATCAGCACGGCAGTTCCTCTGTGATGACTGTTTTCGCATGCGTATGCTCGACACAAAGATTCACGGTTCTGACGTATGAGCGTGTACGGTGAATCGTGCCTTTCGGGATGAGCAGGCTGTCATTTGCTTTGAGCACTGCAGTTTCTTTGTCCTTAAAATCGATCAGCAGCTCACCTTCAAGAACAATGAACCATTCATCTGAGTCAGGGTGATGGTGCCAGTCGTATTCTCCCGTAAACACTGCGAGGCGCACACAGCGGTCATTGATCTCCGCGATTGAAAAATTGTCGTGTTTTTCTTTGACTTTATTGGCGATGGAGAGTAAATGTTGCATTTCAGACACGAGTGAAAACTCCTTTTTTCATTTATTGTACCGCAACGCCGGCCCAGATCAAGATTTTCCCAAAACAAAAAGCGATCCAGCTGATGCGCCGGATCGCTTTGATCTGCAGGTTGTCTGCCTTTTATGCTTTTATTAACTGCTTCGTCTGTTTCCGCCTTTTTGGCCGATTTCTTTATAAAACTCTTTGTCGTGATTTTTGCTTGTGGCTTCTCCGCCTTTTTGACCAATTTCCTGATAGAATTCTTTGTCATGGTTATTGCTTGTAGCTTCTCCGCCTTTTTTACCTGCTTCTTCTCTGCTCATTTTGTTATTATCTTGTGCCATTTTTGAATTCCTCCTTTAATTGGTGTTGGTTGTTGGTTTCCCGATTTCAGAACTGCTAAACAAAGAGAACACATTGAATGTGTTTTCGGGTGGTTTTATCATTCTGCATCCTTCAGCCGGCTTAGAATCCGGCGCTTTTTATAAAGCATGATGCCTGTTTCCGCGATGCTTTCTAAAGCTGAACGGTTGGCGGATGCGCCGAAGATGATGCCTGCGGCCGGAACCATTTGCAGCAGTTTTTTCGCGGCGAACGTATCGCGATAGCTGTAAACGACTTCCCGCCAGCCCTGAATCTGCGAAGCAACGCGCTGATAGGTGCGGTCGTTTTGATCATATTGCCGTAAATCCTGCAGGATCGCTTTTTTTCCGATGACGTCACTCGATACCAGCTGAAGCAATTTGACGATAAACACGCGTTCTTTTTTGTCTTTCGGGTCAAAGCCGTAAGCAATCGCGATATCCTGCAGTGTCTTTAAAGACAGACCGAGCATCGCCGGGATGTCTGCCGCAAGCGTAAACACGCCGCCGACTCCCGTTGCGGCTCCCTGTACCGTCGCGGCCTTTACACTTGTGCGCGCCATGGCTTCTGCGATTTCGTCCATGACGGCAAGCGGCGCATTGCGGATGTCGTGAAGCGTTTGACATGTACCGTGCGGCAGCCGTGTCTGAAACTTTTTCATGATGCGCTTTTCTGATGTGAGATACTGTCCGCCTGACTGAATAAACGTTCCCGTTTCATCGAGTATGCGTCCGATTTTCCGCTGAATAAATTGCGGTGTCAGCTTGTCCAAAAGCTGAAACGGCAGTCGTGTGAATGTTTGCCAGAACATCACCTTCTGCTGCGCCTTTTCCCATTTTTGAATGTCTCTCAATTGTCTTTCCAGGTCTGTCCGCTCTTCTGTCACCCGTCCTGCACGTCCTTTCTGAATTCTTTCTTCATAGTATACCTTTATGGTGTTTTCTTACCCGACCGGGTTTTTTATCCGGAAAACATTCCGTTGTTTAATTTTCTTTAAATTCTATATATTGTACAATTTTGAATAATACGAATGAAGGAGAATGTTGAATGCATTGGATTTATTTGAGTTTAGCGATCATTTTTGAAGTATTGGGCACGGTCAGCATGAAATGATCAAATGGTTTTACAAAACTTGTCCCCAGTATTTTATTATTATTGTTTTATATCGGCAGCCTATGTTTTCTTACTTTGACTTTGAAATATATAAGTGTCTCCATCGCGTATGCGGTCTGGTCGGGAATGGGGATCGTACTGATTTCCTTGATCGGAATTTTTTGCTTCCATGAAAAAGCTGTCTCTGTTCTTCTGATCATCATCGGTGTCGTTTCCTTAAACTTTATTTCTGAAAGTGAAACGTCTTCAAACGGCATCAGCGTTCATACGGATAGAAACAGATGATGAAAGGCTTAAAGGTTCTCTTCCTCATAACAGATATTGGATTTATCATTTATTGGATTGTTACTTTTTTTGAGTGGATTCCAAAAAACATGGTGTTTAAAGATTATGATAACGCCATGATCATGGCTTGGAACTGGTCATTCTTTCCCTTAGATATTTTCATTTCGATAACCGGGCTGTACAGCTTGTTTCTTTATAGACGGAAACATGCGTTATGGCGCCCTTTCGCATTAATATCACTTGTGCTGACCTTTTGTTCAGGCCTGCAGGCGATTGCCTTTTGGGTATTTATCGGTGATTTTGATCTTATGTGGTTGGCATTCAATCTATACTTGCTTCTTTATCCTTTATATTTTATTCGGAAATTGCTGTTCTCTCGTAAAAAGGGCTTTCATTCTTTTTGATGAGGCGGTTTTCTTTTTCTTCAGGCGGGAAACACTTTTTATAAAGGAGTGATAGACATGCCTTGGTCAATGAAGGATTATCCGCAATCATTGAAGAATCTCGAGGAACCCGTGAAGAAAAAAGCGATCGAAATCGCGAATGCGATGGTGGATGAGGGTTATGAAGAAGGACGGGCCATTCCCATTGCGACAAGTCAGGCGAAAGAGTGGAAAAAAAACGCTTCTAAAGAAGAAATCGATCAGCTGTTGAAACACGACGATGAAACGAAGCGAGGAAATTGATCCGGAATATATGGAAAAACCCCGCTCGAAAAAGAACGGGGTTTTTCTGATTATAAACCGTAATAATAAGAAAGAGTGGTGACTGACACGTAGCCTGTCGCTCCTGCATACGTGACTTTCAGCCATTTATTTGAGTTGGTGTAGTGGCCCTGAACATATTCTCCAGTCACCCAAGTACCTGTAATTTTTTTACCGCTTGAGAATGTTGTAATTGTTGAACAGCTGACCTTAGAGCATGAGCGCATATTAGCACCGTAAATACGACTGTTCCCCCGCTGGCTAAAATGGAAACGTCCGGTTCAGCTTTAGGTGTAAAAGTTGCAGCTGATGCAGAGCCGCCAAAAGCGAATAAAGAAACAGCAAACATCATGGCTAAAGAAAAGACCGACAAACGACGCACCAAGAAAATTCCCCCTCTTTTATCATATGTCTGGAAAGCTTTCCTGAGGTTATTATACGTTTTCGCCCGGAAGACTGAAATAAGTCTAATGCTCCAACTTCTTTTCTGCCTGAATGATAAAGCGCTTTCTTTGTTTTCGATAAATAACAGCGGTTTATTGGACTGGAATCACTGATATATCGTTGATTCAAACATTTATTCAGAGCGTCCGGGGTTTTTCCGGAGGTCATTTGAATGGTACAGGAAGGTTTTATCTCCAATGGAAAGAAACATTATTATTCTATTTACCCGGCAAAATGGAGGAAATGTGCCGTCTTTTTTTCAAATCTGTGCTGGCGGACGGAAAGTTCTGACGATTTATGGGACAGTGTACTCTTTCCCCTTTTTAAAATGGAGAACCCGTGCGGAAACATCGTTGAGAACGGCATCGTTTCTTTCCGAATACGATGTCTTTTTCATTTTCGGACCTTTCTCAGGCGGGATACATATCATAGATAAAACAGGGCATAAATGTACTGGTTTATTGAACATAAAGAGCTTGACATCTCATAATAGCGGATTTATGATGTAGATAAAATAATTTGCATCTAGGAAACTTTTTTGTTATTTAGCTAAAAATCTATCGGAATTTAGGTGAGACATAATGAGCAAAGACATCTCAGCACAATCATTGCAAGCAAAAGCCATTCAGGATGCACTTGACGGCAAAAGCAAGGGATTCAAGCGGCTTCTGCCTTTTTTAGGTCCCGCATTTATCGCGGCGATTGCCTACATTGATCCGGGAAACTTCGCTACGAATATCTCAGCTGGTTCGAAATTCGGGTATATGCTGTTGTGGGTCATCCTCTTTTCAAACTTGATGGCTTTTTTAATTCAAGTCCTTTCCGCGAAGCTCGGCATCGCCACGGGTAAAAACCTGCCGGAAATCGCCAGAGACCGGTATCCGAAATGGGTATCCGCCGGGTTGTGGATACAGGGTGAATTGGTGATTATGGCGACTGATCTGGCTGAGTTTATCGGAGCGGCCCTCGGGCTCAATCTGCTGTTCGGCATACCGATGATGGAAGCGGCCATTATCGCGGCGATCGGCTCATTCGCGATTTTAGAGCTGCAGCGCCGCGGTTACCGGGCGCTGGAAGCGGGCATTGCCGGACTTCTGTTTGTGGTGGTAATTGCCTTCGCCCTGCAAACCTTCTTCGCCAAGCCTGACGCCGCTTCCGTTCTCGAAGGGCTGTTTATCCCGAAAATTGACGGAATGGACAGTGTGCTTCTTGCAACCGGGATACTCGGCGCAACCGTGATGCCGCACGCCATTTACTTACATTCCGCACTGACACAGCGCCGTGTCGTCGGAAAAACGGATAACGAGCGGAAAAAGATTTTTAAATTCGAGACGATTGACATTCTCATCGCGATGGTGATCGCAGGGGCGATTAACGCAAGCATGCTGATTGTAGCGGCTGCGCTTTTCTTCAAGAACGGGCTGTATGTAGAAGATTTAGACGTGGCTTATCAGCAATTCGGCCACTATATCGGGCCGGCATCAGCCGCTCTCTTCGGAATCGGGCTGCTGGCCGCGGGGCTTTCGAGCTCTTCTGTCGGCACATTGTCAGGCGACATTATCATGCAGGGCTTCATCCGTTACCGTATCCCGCTTTATTTGCGGCGTTTCATTACCATTATTCCGCCGATGGTCATCATTATCTCAGGGGTCAACGCCACAGAAGCGCTTGTATGGAGCCAGGTCGTTCTTTCATTCGGCATCTCCTTTGCGCTCGTGCCGCTGATTATGTTTACGAGCAACAGACGCCTGATGGGCGCCCTGACGAACCGTAAATGGGTGACGGCTCTCGCCTGGCTGATTGCGGTTTTAGTGATCGCGCTTAATCTGTTTGTGATTTACGATTCTTTCCGTTAGAAAAACCGGCCGCTATGGGCCGGTGTTTTTCTTTTGGCCCGGGCTCTCGTTCGTATCTTTTTCCGGGGGTTTTTGGTATGATAGAAGAAAAAATCGGAGTTTTGCTTATGTCAGTATTTATCCTTTTTTATCTGTGGATCGTGCCGATTGTCATCGGCATCTTCTGTTCTCTTATTGCTTATCGGACAACGGGCAAGAAACGCCTGATTCCCGGCTTTGTGATGGTCGCATTGAGTATCGTTTCCTTAATCACGGGGCTTTGGATCGGCGGAGTGAACTATCATGTGTTCATCGGGGGCATGTTTTTATTCGGTACGTTATTGGCCGGTTCCGCCTTCCCGTTTTTCTTCGCTCTTTCACGCAAAAAAAAATAACCAGGCATGCTGCCTGTTTATTTTTTTAAATTAACCCTAAATGATAAAACCGCTCCGATCATGTCGTTCCGCATCAATCAGCCTGTACATGTGTTATATAGGCTCCAGCCCATGTTCTATTTCACGAAACTGCAGCTAAAATGAATTCTGCTAAAGAAGATTTTGGATGATGAGAAAAATACTGTATAAAAATCCTATTTACCCAAAAAATACCTATTGATAGAATGGTATCTGAGAGGGAAAAATGTTCAAAGCGGATCATATAGGTCCCGCCTAAATACATAGTCTTTCATTTCTCTCTACACTACATTTCTAAAGGAGGATTTCCCATTAAACACACAGCTAAAGGCATTCTGTTTGCCGCATCTTTAGCCCTTGTAACTACTTCTTTTGTCCCCGCATCCTTAGCTAAAGAAAATCATAATAATACTGCCAATGCCACTGGAACGACCAAATCATTTTTTTATCAGACTGATACGCAATTTTCCTACGGACTAAAAGCACAAAGCGATGCATCTGTGTCAAAACCAGTTAAAGATGCAATCAGAGAGGTGCTGAAAAATAAAACAAAATTATTTAATCTTGTTGAAAAATTAGCAGGAAAGAAAATAAGAAATGAACTTGAATCTGTTTTCAATGAACACATAGAACCGGTTTTAAAGAAAATGCTGAACGAGTATGTCGCCTTAAGCTGGACTGACGTGGAAAAGAATCTTTATCTTTCACTTAAAAAGTCCGGACTTTCTGACAGCCAGGCTAAAAACCTCGCTCATTTGACAACTTTAGCAATGAAAACATTTTAAACTGATTCATAAATGATCATGCAAAGTGCTGTTAGATTCACTCTAATAGCACTTTTTCATTGGAGATTTCACATGACTGTCTTTTTTACTGTTTTGCTCACTCTCTTATGCTGCCTTGTTATTTCATCTCTTGTTTTTATGATTCTATTAAAAAAGGAGATTGTGGATACACCACCCAATCACTTAGCGCATGCAGCATTCATAGGGCTTGTTGGATTCTCCCTGTGCTTCGCTGTAACTGTTCCCAGCCTAGTTATTTATTTTGCAGCTATAACTGTAAATCATTTTTCCGGAGAATATATCCTATATGGTTCACTTTCAGACTTATACATATTTTCTGTCGTCGTCAGTATTTTAGCTTTCATTTATATGCTAATCCTAATGGTAATTGTAAAAGGAATGACTCATGTTTTTAAACTACCTGCTTGGTTAGCCTATATCCTTGAATTCATTTTTGCATGGGCAGCTGTTTACTTCTCAATTAAATACATTTCCAATCATATCATTGAGAACATAGCTATATTTCAAGGTGGAGAAATTCTTCTTTCATTGTTCATAACTTTCTTATTTTCGGGCTTGGATATCCTTTTTACTCATTTGGATAAGATCGCAAAAGAGAAATTAGGCTAATAAAGGGGGAAATGGGTATGAAGAGCATTAAATATATATCTTATTTTTCTATTTCTTTCGTTTTGCAGGTGGTATGGCTGCTGCTAATAAAAGAAACCTCTAATATATCTCTAATAGATATGATGACAATGTCCTTTTTATTCACTCTCTTTATGTTCATCTTGGATCACATTTTTAAAGAAAAGCGGGCAAAATAGGGACTGTTTTTTTATTTTAACATTCCTTCAAGCTTCGCTTTCATTTTCGGTCTGTAAATTCCGCCAGCAGCCAGACCATACATTGACTTAAAAAACAAAAAACCCTCTTCGTCATGAAAAGAGCAACATTCATCATACGGCCGATACTTTTATCGAATGTAAATGCAAATCCGCCGCATTTACGGAGGGACAAAACATTAATTATCTTTTGTAACAAACACTTGGCTTAATATGCTGTCGTGGCTAAACTAACAACTCCACCTCTAACTGCATTTTTCCCGACGATTTTTAAGATTGGAATAGCTGCTTCTTTCCACATTTTTTTCAAGTAATTTTTGCAGACCTCCGGAAATAAAGTCAATAATTTTTTGTTTTAAGCAACCCATATAAGATGCTGTTGAGAAGCCACCGTCAGTGTTCGGAACTCAGGAATGAATTTCCCAGAGACTAATTGCTTATTCATGATGTACTTCCTATCTTTAAGAAGGGATGCTTCATCAAAATGAACTGAAGCAGGGGGGGCAGGGATTTTTTGTTAAAAACTTTTGAACATGAAATTCAAAAAAATAAACAGCACGATTATCGTCACAACAATAAAGGCCTCTCTTGTGAAGTTTTTATCATCTTCTTTTTGCTGTTTCTTTCTCTTAATCTCTTCTCTGTATTTTCTTTGAACTTCTTTCTTTTTTTCATCCATTATCTAAACTCCTCTGAGTCCTTTTTCTCTTTATCACTTGCACCCCTCCTTTCAGTTATTGCAATTTTATCGTGCGACAAATAAGTACACCAGTGAAAAAAGCCTTGACTATAAAGCCTTCTCGCACAGCTGAGACTCTAAAAGTTGAATTTAATTTAACGGATTAAAAAACAGCCCGATACTTCTGGATTGAATGACAATTGTTTGACTGCTTGCATTCTGTTCCCTCCTTAAAGTAATAGAGCGGGCATCAAATACATAGCCTCATGCTGAATGCCGGAAGCGGCGGCTCGTCGCCGATAGACGGCCGGCTCATTTGAGTTAAGCGCTTCATGAGAATGATTCCGCCTTTTTGATTTTTCTTAAAAAACAAACCGGCTCAAAACCAATTTAAAACATTGCATTATTTGGAATATTTGTGTAAGTTTTGTATAACAAAAATTAAAAAAGAGTGAGGGGGGGGGAAACATATGATCATCAGGAGCGCGGAACCTTATGATGTAAACCAATTGACCAGCTTAATGTACCTGTATATCGTGGATTTTTATCAAAGGCCTAAACCACCCATTGAAGATATACATCGTTTGATTGAAATGCTATTTGAAAAGGGCAGAGGTATTCAATTCGTCGCTGAACAAGATGGGGAACTTATTGGCTTTGCAACATTATATTTTAGTTTTAGTACGACGAAAGCAGATAAAATAACAATAATGAATGATTTATTCGTGGCAGAAAAAGCAAGAGGCACAGGAGCAGCCCAAGAACTGTTTAAAAGTTGTGAGGCATTTACAAAAGAAAACGGGTATGCGCATATGTCATGGATAACAGCAACTGATAATTACCGTGCACAAAAGTTCTATGACAAGATGGGCGGCTCCCTTGGAAATTGGCTGACCTATTCCATTTAACCCGGGATAATCTTTTTGAAGAAAAATGATCATACGGCTCATCTGAATAAATAGGAGAGCCTATATGCAAACAAGCTGCACGGCAAATAAAAATAAACAGGCATGCTGCCTGTTTATCAGCTTGTAGAGAAAACGATGTTTTTTCTACAAGCTTTTTTGTTTTATACAGTTTCTTTAGATATTCATCAGGTTTCAGATGCAGAAAAAGAGCTCCCACATGCCTAGCCTTGTTTGGCTAGGTATGTGGCAATCTTCTTCATATTCTGGCATGCGGCTGTGAGGAGGACTTGCTCGCTCACATTCCGCTTTCCCCTCAACCTGCAATAGCGAAGCCCATGCAGCTGTTTTGAATCTGCAAAGCTTCGCTCTATTTTTTCTTTTCTTTTTTTGTAGAGGTTTTTTCCTGAAACAGACAAGCGATTTTGTCTGACCCTTTCTTTATGGTCCTCCCATACATGCCGGGTGATGACCTTTTGGCGGTTCTTTGATTTTGTGCATTGTGCAAGCAATGGGCATGCGGAACAGATTTCAGGATTTGATTTATATGACCGGTAGCCTTTTCGGTCAGTTGTTGAGTATGTAAGTGTTTGGTGATTTGGACAAATGTATCTATCTTGTTCACTGTCATAATGAAATTTCCATTTTGGAAACAAGCCTCTGGCAGGGTGATATCGTCTATAGGCAATAACGCCAAAAATATGGCGGTCAGCTAATCCTTTACAGATCGGGGTCGTTAAATAACCAGAATCAAGAGCGACGGCTTCTACATCAAAATCAAATCGTGCGATTTGGTGATCCAATCGGTCAAGATAAGGTACAGAATCATGGACATTTCCGGGCGTGACATAGGCGTCGGTGATAATGTTATGTTTCATATCCGTTGTTCGGTGATCTAAATAAAAGAAACCCTCCGGTTTATTTTCACGATACATATATCCACTTTCCGGATCAGTTGTACTGTGGCGGATCTCTTTTTCAGCTTTCACCTCCTCTTTGACTTTTAACGGCTTTTTTCCGTGTTCCTCCCGATCCTCTTGTATGGCTTCATTTAAATCCTTGATATAGTTTTGGGTATCCTGCGCAATTGTTTTTCTTGTGTATTTATGCTTGTTGGCATTGGCTTTCAGATGAGTTGAATCAGTGAATAGGACACGTCCGCCCACCATGTCATGATTGATGGCCTGAAGAACGATCTCATCAAAGATGTCTTGGAAGATGGTTGTATCTTTAAAGCGTGTGCGTCTGTTCCAGCTGATGGTGGAGTGATGCGGAACTGGATCATTTATGTTCAATCCGAGAAACCATCTGTATGCCATATTGTAGTAAATTTCTTTTTCGAGCTGTCTTTCTGAACGGATACCGTAGAGGTAGCCGATAAACATCATTTTGAATAAAATCAGCGGATCGAGTGAAGGGCGGCCTTTGTTTTCGCTGTAGTAAGGCTTAACCTTTTCAATGATAAAAGAGAAGTCTATGTGTTTATCAATTTTTCGAAGCAGATGATCTTCTTCGACGAGTTGGTCAAGCAAAACAAATTCGGCTGTGTTTTGAGAAGAGTTTCTTGTGTGGAACATGAGAAAGACACCGTCCTTTTTAGTCTTTCTTTTATTTTAATACAGGAGAATGGATATTTTAAGGAAAAATAAAGGCTGTCGAGATTTTCTCGACAGCCTGATAAACAGGCATGCTGCCTGTTTATTTTTTTATAAGCGCCGCTTTTTAAAACAGCCGTTTCAAGCTTTTCTTGAGCGACGGCATTTCGATTTTTTGGTTTTCAAAGAAGTTTTTCAGCATGTATTTGCTGAAGCCTTTCGCTTGGCCGTAAGTGATTTTTCCCGGAAGCGGCGGCTCGTCGCCGATGACGGCGTCAATGACGACCGGTTCATTTGAGTTGAGCGCTTCATGAAAAGCGGGAGCCAATTCTTCGTGTTTCGTCACTTTGATCCCTTTTGCCCCGCAGCTTTTTGCAAAAGCGGCATAATCCACATTTTGCAGCTGGGTGACGTAGTCAATGTTGCCTTTGACTCGCTGTTCATATTCAATCATGCCTAAATTTTCGTTGTTTAAAATGACAACTGTAATCGGCAGTTTATATTTAACAGCCGTCGGCAGATCCTGCATGACCATTGAAAATCCGCCGTCTCCGCAAATGGCGATGGACTGCCGCTCAGGTTCGGCAAGGCTCGCGGCAATCGCTCCCGGAAGCCCGCATCCCATCGTGGCGAGCCAGCTTGAGACGATAAAGTCCTGCTTTTTCATTTTAAAATGGCGGGCCATCCATACCGTAACCGTTCCGACATCCACTGACAGGACGGCATCCTCTGCGGCCGCATCCTGGAGCCGGGCGATGACCTGCTGGGGCTTGAGCGGATGAGTCGCTTCGGTTTCATCTTTTTCGATTTCCTTCCACCAATGCTTCATGTGCTCGGTGCAGGCGTCTAAAAATCTTCTGTCTTCTTTATATTCAATGTAATCCGTCAGCTCTTTCAGTCCCAGAGCCGCATCACTGACGATTCCCGCATTGACGGGATAGCGCTTGCCGATTTTGGCCGGATCCGAATCAAGCTGGATGGCAGGCGTATCCTCCGGGAGATAATCCCTGTATGGGAACGATGTGCCGAGCATGATCAGCAGATCGCATTCCTCCATCGCTTCGTAGGCGGGCTTTGTGCCGATTTGCCCGAGATTTCCGAGAAAATAGGGATGGCTGTCAGGTATGACGCCTTTTGCCGGCAGAGTAATGACAATCGGAGCGGCCGCTTTATCGGCGAATGCGAGCAGTTCCTCTTTTGCTGACTTTAACCCTTGGCCGGCGAGAATGACCGGTTTTTTTGCGTTGTTAATATATTGCGCGCATGTCACGAGATGTTCTTTTTTCGGCTCGATATCGGCTTTTAAATATATCGGCGACGTGTAGACCGGCTCCCGTTTGATTTTTTGCGCGAATAAATCATCAGATACGGTTAAGACGGCAACGCCTTTTTTGCTGTAAGCCGTACGGATCGCCTGGTTCAGAAGATCGGGCAGCGCTTCTGCTGTATGTACCTGCTGGTTGAATACCGCCACGTCCTCAAACATTTGCTCTAATTTGATTTCCTGAAAGCTGTCACGGCCGATTTCATCTGAGGCAACCTGTCCCGCAATCGCCAAAACCGGAACACCGTCCGCTTTGGCGTCGTACAAACCGTTCAGCAGATGAACGGCTCCCGGCCCTGCGATTGAAAGGCAGACACCGATCTGCCCGGTCAGTTTTGCCTCAGCCGCGGCGGCCAGGGCTGCGACTTCCTCGTGCCTGGTTTGGATGAATGTCAGGTTGTTTCGTTCATGTCTCAGTTCTTCGATAAATTCATTAATGCTGTCTCCGGGAATGCCGTATATATGTCCGACTCCCCATTGTTCAAGCAGCTCTGTCATTACGTGTCCTGCTGTTTTACTTGGCATACTGCATCCTCCTTTTACCTGTATTCATCCCCTTTTTAAAACGGGTTGAAACACGGGGCTATCTGCCTGACTTTTTTCTCAGCAGATCAAGGATGGATAACAGATGCCGGTCTTTCAGCGTTACCTTCATATTTGCCGCACCATTGATTCCGTCTTTCACTTGGCGTTTCCTGTTCGGCACCATGAACAGCGGCAGCCGGTTTGGGGAAAACCAGCGTAATGCGGCGGTTTCCGGCCCGTTCATCAGCGGGGTTCCACCAGTAACGGCTCCGATGAACACGTGCTGTGTATCTTCAAATGCAGGTCTTTCATATTCACCGGATTTTTGCAGGATGGTCACGTTATAACCGGTTTCTTCGAAGGCCTCTCTGATGGCTGCGGCTTCAGGTGTTTCACCTTCTGCGATCCCGCCGCCGGGCAAATCCCATAAGGGAACGTCTTTTCGTTTTACGAGCAATATGTCCCGCCCGTCATTTTGAATGATGACAAAAGCGCCTTGAGCCATGTCGTCCTCCTTTACAAAAAAGACCGCGGCACTATGGCCTGCGGTCTTTACCGTTACTTTTTAAAATGATACGGCAGTGTGGCGACGATTATGTCCTTCTTCCAAAACAGCCGGACGCGGAGCAAGAAGGCTGATTGGTTGTGAAGGATGGTCTGCCAGCGTTTTTTTGTGATGAATTGCGGAAACAGCACCATCACGGAGAACTGTTCTTTTTTCGCTTTTTGTTCGACCGTTTCTAAAAACTTATCAAACGGGTGAACCAGACTGCGGTATGAGGAATGCAGGGTGACGAGGCGGACGCCGTTATGAAGCTCTTCCCAGCACTTTTCCACCTTCTTTTCGTTTTCCCTGTCAAAGGAAACATGAACCGCAATGACCTGATCCGATAATGATTTCGCATACTGAATCGATTTTTGGACGACCGTAGTGACACCTGCGACAGGCACGATGACGACGGTTCCCTTGATTTCCTCAGGCTGCTGATCAACGACCCGCAGCTGTTCGCCGACCGCGGTGTAGTGATTTTTAATAACGAAAAACAAAAAGACGACAGCCGGCATGAATAACAGCACGGGCCAGACAAGGTTGAATTTTGTCGCGAATAAAATGCACAGCACCATAAATGAAATGGCGGCGCCGCATGAGTTGATCAGCATTTTTACAGCCCAGCCCTTCGGCTTCTGCCTGATCCACTTGATGCACATTCCCGTCTGGGACAGCGTAAATGGAATGAACACGCCGACGGCATAAAGCGGAATGAGATGTTCCGTGCGGCCGCCGAATAAAAGAATAAGCATGATGGACGCGATACCGAGAAAAATAATTCCGTTTGAAAAACCTAATCGGTCGCCGCGAACCGTAAACATTCTCGGCATATACTGATCGCGCGCTAAATTGAACGCCAGCTGCGGAAATGCGGAAAAGCCCGTATTCGCCGCAAGCACGAGAATCAGTGATGTAACGCCTTGAATGAAATAATACACCGTATGGCGTCCGAAGGTTTCCGCGGCGATTTGCGAAATAACGGTCTCGTTAGGCTTCGGACCCGTGCCGTAGCCGTACGCCAGCACCGTAATCCCCGTAAATAAGATCGCCAGCAGAATCCCCATCATGGCCAGAGTGCGGGCCGCATTTTTCGCCGGAGGATTTTTAAAGGCCGGGATCGCGTTTGAAATGGCTTCAACACCGGTCAGCGCCGAACACCCTGAAGAAAAGGCCTTCAGCAGCAAAAACAGCGTGATGCCCGCTACGGGCGTGCCGATCGGTGTATGCTCGGCCGGATGAACCTGGCCCGTCATGAGCTTAAACAGCCCGACGACGATCAAAAGGACAAGCGCCGCCACAAACAGATAGACGGGATACGCCAAAATGGACGCCGACTCTGACAGCCCTCTCAAATTTAAAATCATAATCAGAATCACAAGCAAAACAGCAATGAGCAAATGATGCGGGTGCAAAGCCGGAAATGCCGATGTAATGGCGTCAGTTCCGGCAGAAATGCTTACCGCCACCGTCAGAATATAATCAACAAGCAATGAGCCGCCCGCAATCAGTCCGGGCTTCTCACCAAGATTTTCTTTAGAAACCATATAAGCGCCTCCGCCTTGCGGATAAGCGTAAATAATCTGTCTGTAGGACAGAATCAAAGCTAGCAGCAAAATAAGAACGCCAGCTGCGATCGGAATGGAATACCAAAACGCGGCCGCGCTTACCGCAGCCAAAATGATCAGAATCTGTTCCGTTCCGTAAGCAACTGATGAAAGCGCGTCTGAAGAAAGCATGGCAAGCGCCTTGAGTTTCGTCAGTTTCTGCTCTCCGGCAGCCTGTGATTTCAGCGGTTTCCCAATCAAAAATCTTTTGATTGAATGATACATTTGTTGTCTTCCCCTTTTTTTCATTTTCCGTTTGATTTACAAGCCCTTACTGCTATGATGTCTCCGAATGCTGATTGCATGCCTTATTTCAGGACAGCAAAAAGACACAGAGGCAAACGGATGCCCCTGCGCCATAATCGTGCACAGGTTTCATTCATCTCCTCTCATGAACGCTTACGAGGTTAGCTGTCGGATTCGGGCTTATGAGAGTTGGCCCTACCTGAAAAAGGATTCACCCCAAGCGGCATGACGCGCCGCAAATTGGTTCCCCCGCTCTGGATACAGATTAAGCGATATAGATTATAAAAGAGATCATACTCCCGTCCCGTCCGGTTGTAAAGGGGCTTTTATGCTGTTTCAAAAATAAAAAAATCACCGCCAAAAATGGAAATAAAAATACAAAAAAAGAGGCCGTTAACGGCCTCTTTTTCTTTCATTACTCTTCACTTTTTTCATTATCCGCTTTTCTTTTTTTCCTTCTTGCCGTCAGCCAGATCAGGCCGGCCGCAATGATCATAAGCGCTGCGAAAACAGCGATATACGTAACGTTCAGTGCTGCGGAACGGCTTTTCGGATCAGCCGATGGACTGCTGTCGTCGGATTTGATTTGCTGATGGTTTGAAAACAGCTGCCGGCCGGCTGTTTCGTTGACGACGGTTGCGGCATCGCTTGTGCTGTCTAAAAAGCTGATCAGCTCTTTTGTGACGGCCGCGCCGCTTCCTGATAACGGAGCAAAAACAGCAATACTGCTGTCTGAGTCCCAAGGTGATTTCTGTGTAAACGCGACTTGTTTCGTTGTCTCATTCAGCATCTGAAACGACGAAACATCGTAAGCGCCGCTGCGGTCTGACGGCACGAGAAGCTTAGATGCGTTTGACTTTAAAAGCGGAATTTGCGGCAGACTTCCGATAAACACAACATTCCGGCCTTTGGCGTCCGCTTCCTCCATGTCTGATGCCGTCTTCACGGTAAATGACTGCCGGGCGCCGTTTCCGAATGAATCGGCCACTAAAGAAAGCTCTTTAAGTGTCTGCATGGTCACGTCATCCGGGATGACGATCACAGTTTTCTTATTCACGCTCCCCGCAAACGGAAGCGGCCATTGCCCGAAATCCGCTTTTTGCGCCGCAACGCTTACCGGATACGTCAGCGTGCTGCTTTTATCAATATAGACCCATTTGTTTTCGTCACGGTCGATACACGGATTGTTATGTTTCAAGCCTGAGGTGACAAATTGCAGATCAATGTATCTGCTGCTGCGCAAAAGCTTCGGATCGATCGGGATGGAGACGTGGTAAAAGCCGTCTTTATCCTTATTGCCGAGATCATCAAGACGCACCGCATTCGGCTGTCCGTTGACCATGACGTTCAGTTCCGCTCTCTCGGCGTCATCACCAGAATCCGCCTTCGTCCGGACCGATTCCGACGTCTTTAATGTAAGCGAAAACTTGACCTTCCCGTCTTTATCAACAGCGGCCGCCGCAGGGTAAAAGAAGTGCTCTGACGCCGTTTTGTTTGATCCGACCGTTACATTTCCCGCGCCGAAATCGTCTAAAGTCAGTTTATTGCCTGTCTTTTCAGCAGCGGGCTGAAGACGGCCGATCATCAGTGAGTCGCCGCTCAGCTGGCCTGAATAAGCGCTGTCTGTCATGACGCAGATTTTTTCTGCCAGTGTTTTGTCTGATTGTGCCGTGACAAACAGGACGGGCTGCCGTTTATCTCCGGCGGTCAGCACCCGTTCAGCGAGAAGGAGTTTGTTGTGTTCTGCTTTGATATTCCCGCGATCGAAAAGCTCTTTTATTTTGCCGTTCCAATGCTGCCCGGCGCCGATGACAATTGACGGATTGCTGATTTTGCCGGCGGCGGATTCTTTTACGTACGACACTTTCAGCCTGCTGTCAGCCGTTTTCAGAAATCCTTCTGTTTTGACTGCGGCTTCAGCTTCCGCAGAGGTCGGTTTGTCAGGAAGGATAATATCGGTTTCTTCACCCGTATTGCCTGATTGGGCAAACGGATACGGGAAATGGCTCAGATCCGCTCCCTTTGACTTGCTTGCTTCTGAAAGCACAAGGCGGCTGTCGGGATAAATCTTTATCCAGTTCCCTGACGTATCCTGCCTGACGCAGACGCCCTCTTTTAATACGCCGTAAAATTGCAATGATACGTTGTGATAGCCTTGGGCGGCTTGGCTTTTGCTGAGATTGAGCTTTACTGTTCTCCGCTTGGAGCTGCCGTCAAGCTTTATGGATTTGACGGGTTCATTATCAATGACAATCGTTAAAGAAGACGGAGCTATTAATAAGTTTGACGCCTCGTAATCAATCAGAAGCGACTGATTGGCATTCGAAGCTCCCGCAGGAATCTGATAAGTCAATTCCGAGCTGTCTTTCGCCCCGTAAAGAGTAATCAGATCGCCCGTCAGCGCCTGCTGCTCTTTTGCGTCGGCGCTTGTTCTGAGGGCGGAACCGTCCGTTTTCAGTTCCTGGGCCGCGGCCGTCTGCCCGTTATATATCAGCAGCAATAGGCCGGTTATCAATATGATCGCTTTTTTCAAAAAGGTCACCCGCTTTTATTTTGATTGTATCGCTCCGTTTTGTACCACTTGACTTCCTGCTTGAACAAGCGGTGCTTGATCTCTGTGAATAATGACCAGATGACGAGCACGATCCAAGCCTGGGAGTATGTGAAGTACATGAGAAATACGATAAAGAAGTTTTGTTTGTTCATTTCTGTTTTTTCAATGCTTAAGGTAATCATGACCTCGGTCATAAACAGGAAAAAGGCCAGTATCCATAAAATCATCGCCAAAAATCCGACTGCCAGATGCAGGTCGTAAAAAAGATTGATAATAAAAATCGTGTTTGACATGATCACACCGAAGAAAAACAAAAAATACGTAAAAAAGAAATAAAACAGATCGAAGATGATCCGCTTGCGTTTCAGCTTAAAAAATTGGGATAAAAACTTGAGAACGACGTATTGATTGCCGCGCGCCCATCTTGTCCGCTGGCGCCACCAGACCTTCCAAGTCTCAGGCTCCTGCTCCCATGTCACAGCCGCCGGGAAAAAGCGGATATGGTACCCGAGATTATAGACGCGGATCGTCAGCTCTGTATCCTCCGCCAGCGCCTTATCATCCCAGCCGCCGAGCCGTTCGATAATGCTCCGCCTGATGGCGAAATTCGTTCCCGGGATGGTGGCGATTTTGAACCATTTCCATCTGCCGCCTTGCGCCATCCATTGAAAGCAGATGGTTTCTATATTAATAAACTTCGTCAGGAGCGTTTTGGCCGCGTTGATGACACGGAATTTCCCGACAACAGCTCCTGCTTTCTCATCATTCATCAGACCGAGAACCAGGTAGTACACCGCCATTTTTTCCGGCGTATTGTCCGCATCATATACGCAGATCACGTCTCCGTTCGATTCGGCAAACCCTGAGTTCAGCGCTGAGGATTTTCCTTTTCCGGCGTTCGGGGGCTTTGTGACAACCATTTTAATGAAATCATACTGACGGGAAAATTCATTGACGATGTCCCCCGTCCGATCGGAGGAATTATCGTTAACGACGATGATCTCAAGCCTGTCTTTCGGATAATACAGATTCACCATCGCCTTCAGCGTCTGTCTGATGACGACTTCCTCATTATGCGCGGGAATCAGGACGCTGACCTTCGGGAGCTCCCCCGCCTTTGCGCGCCATTTCGGAATGTTTTGTTCGAAGGTCATATAATGCCTGAATCCGCCCTGCATCAGAAACATGTGATAGAGAAGCATCACCCATATTAAACTTAATGAGATAAAAAACAGAATGTTACTCAAGGGTTCTTCTCTCCTTAAAGATTCGTTTTTTTAATGTGGCGCGCAAATAAAGGACGTAGCATGCGAACATGATGATAAACAATAACACCACGCCGGAGAGAATCCAAAGCGCTTTTTCCAGAGGCGTCTGTTGGTGGTGATTGAAAAAGGATGTTATCGGATGAATCTTGTTTTCCACATGAATGGTTCCGTCTCCGTCCGTTTTGATTCTGACGCTGTCCGACGTTACCGTCTGCTTCGTTTTCTTCAGATCGAGCCACTCTCCGCCGGGGATTCTTTCCATCTGATTGACGAGCTCGGGGAGGTATTTCATGCCGAGATACGGATGGTAGAAACCTCCCGCCACTCCGCCGCCGAAGTCAATCATCTGCGAGATATGATCCTCCATATCCCCGAGCGGATTTTCTTTTGAGTTATCGGCATAACCGATGGTTTCAGGGTACAGCGTCATCCCGTCCAGCATAGCCGGCTTTGAGACGAACGGAGGGGCGCCTGAGGTTTTCCACGTCGTGCCGCTGAGCTGCACTTGCCCGAAAATGCTGGAGAAATAAGAAGATGCGATTTTGTACCCTTCTTCAGACATCGTATAGTGCGGCGCTTCGAATGACAGCGGATAAAGGCCGAGCTCTGTCAGGTCATCAATCGCCTGCTCCAGCTTCGTTCTCGTGTAGATTTTTTCTTTTTCACGGAAAGGCTTCACATACGCCCGGTACGCTTTTTCATTCGGAAAATCCTGTTCCTTTTCAAGTTTGACCGGAGCATCGTCCGCATTTTCTGACGTAATCGGCTGATCCGTTTTGGCATCCCAAAATTCAAAGCCTTCTCCCGTTTCGCTGTACCGGTATGCGTGCGTATAGCCGTGGATAATGATGCTGCCGCCCATTTGCTGAAGTTTTTTCAGGACGCTGACCATTTTCGGCTTGTCCGCCAGATATACTTTTTCTCCGTTTTCCGGATTGAGATAGACGGGAATGACCGCCAGAATAAACGGTATGTGTCGTTTATGCAGGTAAGCGCCCGCTTCGTAAAGCAATGTTTCATCGGACATCGGGCTGATGTCTTCAAGCCGCAAATAAAGGAGGGTGCCGCCCTCTGATTCTCCAAACGCCTTGCGCAGTTCTTTCGCCGTCAGAAACGAATCATTTAACAGACTGGTCACACCGAAATAATAGTCAGAGCGCGCCGTTTTCCACATAAAAGGGCGGGTGCTGCCGTCACCGGACCGGTATGTATAAAGGGGCTCCCCTTTTACTCCCGCTGCACCGAGCACGGACATTCCTTTTTCAAGCGGCATGTCTGTTTTTTCTTTCTTACTGTAAATGCGGTATACCGTTTCTTTTTCTGTGAGGGACAACCCCGCAAATCGGTTGAACTGGCCGGCGTTATAGCCGATGCTGATAAGCTGCTGCGGCATGCTGCCGATCAGCGACACAAATGGTTTGCTGAGCTTTTTCTTCGTGACGCCGTAATAGATGACGCGCCGATTCTTTTTGAGGTCGGCGGCTGTGATATCTCCGTCGCTTTTCACGGTCACGGCGGATGAGAAATGGCCCGCGATCAAATCAAGCATTTTGACTTCAGCGGTTTCTTCGCCGTCCGCGCTTGTATAAATAATGAGAATGCCGTCCTTTTTGTCTATTGCTCCCGCCGTACAGGGAATATAGACCGCCGAAATCATGAAGAGCGCCGAGAGTAAGAGACGTATCCATTTAGAGTTCATTCATCATCATCTCGTTTTCCAGTTCATTTAAAAATTGCTCGGCCGTCTGTAAATCCTTTCGGTACGCCAAGTAACATACACGGAAGGTGATGGAGACGTATTTACCGTTTTGCAGCCGGTATGTATTCAATTCCTTTTTCAGCTTCGCCAGAACGGCCGGCATGTTTTCTTCAGGCGTATGGGTCAGCACGATGCCGAACCGTTCGGCGGACGGCCTGAATTTTTTATCTGTTTCCCGCACGCTTGACCGGATTTGACGGCTGATAAATGCCAGCAGGCGGTCGGTCTCTTTTTCTCCGTAGAGGGATTTGAACTCCTTGAAATAATGCATGTGCAGCAGCAAAAAAACAAAGGAATTGCCGTAGCGTTCCGCCCGCTTGATTTCCTCAGACAGTTCCAGCTTCATCCGGAGATGGTTGTCAAAGCCCGTCACCCTGTCGACGGCGACAAAGCTCGTGATCTCTTCCCGCAGCTGCTTCACTGAGCGCTCAAGCTCCTTGGCCAAATCGTGTATTCTTCCTGATATGTAGGAAAAAACGAGCAGCGCAATCCCCCAAACGGCCAGCATCTGCAGACCTTCGGCACCGGCAGACGCCATAAAGCTCCCGGTCTGAAACCACAGGAGCAGGCTGCCGAGAACAAATAAGACGAGTAAGGTGATGACGAGCGCGTAGATCGCCCCGAACCATAAGCCGGCTCCCGCGACAAGCAATGTGATGCAGGTTATCAGAAGCCCTGCGGATTGCTGTGACACATAGTAAATAAAAAAAGACAGCAGCGCTAACATAACTGCTGTGTAGCTGCACAGTTTTTGTGATTCATTGAATGATATGTTCATTAAACAATTTCCTTTCAGCCAAAAGCGGCAGCAGGTTATCGAAAGAATGTGTATCGCTCCCGCTCATATAGCCGCCGTAATCAGGGTTCAGTGTGTCCAGTGTTTCAAATGAAGTCATTCTTTCATAAAGCGGCTTGATGACAGCCGGATCAGCTTTTTGTTCTGCTAAAAAAAGAACGGCCAGGGCGTAAACGGACGGTGATTCGTATTGAACCGCCGGCTCCTTCGTGTCTGCGCTGTATCGTCCGTACAGCTGTCCGCGCGACTTCCATTCTTCTATGATCCACTTTGACAGCGCGGCTTTGTCATCGCCCCGCTTCAGATTCACGGCGGCATACAGCTGATCGATGACATTGACCTCGCTGTCATATTTGTATTCCTTAGTTTCGGTATTGAACGATTTCGGCAGAAAACCATTTTTCAGGGGCGCAAGATTAAGAACATCAAGGTTCCGTTTTTCCGTTTTCTCATCGATAATCCCCTGTTCTCTGAGCATCTGTAAGGCGCCGGGGCTGACATAGGACAACGTCACGGTCTTTGATGCGGCATTTGAAGCGGCATCGTAATAATCCGTAAAATACCCTTCATTCATATTGTATTTTTCCAGCGCCTTCCCGATCTGCACCGCTGTTTTCCCGTATTCACTGTTTCCCCACAGGGTTCCGGCCTCATTCAGACAGTTCATGATTCTGAAATCGTCAATCAAGGCATTGGTGCCGCTCGCTTTATTCCCGGCAATTTTCCACGACACGAGCCCGTTGTCCGTCAAAAATGAATCGGTAAGAAGCTGATATTGGGCTTGAAATTGCCGTTCATCTTTCCTGCCGAGCAAAAATTCCATCCATAGTCCGAGAGACTCAGATAAATATTCCGGCTCACCGGATATGTTCGTCCGGATCATCCCCCGCCCGTTCATCAATTTATGATAAATAAAATGCTCTGCGGGCTGAAGCGGTCCGGACGGTTCAGCAGCCGTCTGTTTTTCGGTGCCGGCCTCCGCGCATCCCGCCGTCAGCACGATTGAAATCAAAAGGATCATCAGACTAAAACCGAATCGCTTCACATACCATCCTCCTATTTTGTAATTCCTTTTTTATACCTATATCTTATTTTTCACAAAGCAATTTTTACTATATAAGAAACGATAAAAGAATACTAGCATATTTTCACATTGGGAAATTTTAAAATAGGGGTGCCGCCGATTCACCTTTTCCCTCTTTGTTTGGATTTCATTCCCAATACAGTGAAAACACGACAAAAGGCAGCATTTCTTTACAAATGCTGCCTTTCTCTGATTTATTTATCCAGGCCGAGTTTTTTCAGCTGTTCTGCCAGCGCGTTGTTCATCGGCTCCTCTTTATTTTGGGTTTTCATATAAGAGTTGATGTCCCGCTTGGATGCGCGTCCGGATTTATCTTTCGCCTTGCGCTTTTCAAAGACGGACAGTTTCTCCCGGTGGCCGCATACACATGCGAAGGTTTGGCCTTCACCCTGGCCGCGAAGCTCCATTTTCTTATGGCAGTTCGGACAGCGGGCGTTGGTTTTTCTCGCCACCGTTTTTCGGCTGCCGCATTCCCGATCCTGACACACGAGCATCGTGCCGCGTTTGCCGTTGACTTTAAGCATCATCTTGCCGCAATCAGGGCAGGCGGTGCCTGAAATGTTGTCATGTCTGAAGGTTTGGCTGCTGTTTTTGATTTCCTTCACCGTTTTGTCCGCATATGTTTTCATGTCTTTAATAAACACGGCGGATTTCAGTTTGCCCGCTGCGATAGCGGAGAGCTTTTGCTCCCACTCGGCGGTTAACGCCGGCGATTTTAAATCTTCCGGGACGAGCTGTAAGAGCTGCTTCCCTTTTGACGTGATGAAAATATCTTTTTCTTTTTTCTCGATTAAGAAACTGTTGAACAGTTTTTCAATAATATCAGCGCGGGTGGCGACTGTTCCGAGTCCTCCGGTTTCACCCAATGTTTTCACAAGGTTCTTCTCTTCTCCCTGCATAAAGGCGCTTGGGTTCTCCATCGCGGACAACAGCGTGCCTTCATTAAAACGCGCAGGCGGTTTCGTCTGTCCGCTCGTTTCTTTCAGCGACGAGACGGACAGGCGCTGACCTTGCTGAAGGGCCGGGAGCGTCTGATCTTTGTCTTCCTCATGATCGTCGTCATCCTCGTACATATCGTACACGGCTTTCCAGCCCGGCGATTGAACGGTTTTCCCTTTTGCGGTAAATGTTTCGCCGCCGATATCGGCTGTGACCTTTGTTTCTTCGTATTCGAACGCCGGCATTAACACAGCGAGAAAACGTTTGGCGATCAGATCGTAAAGCTTGCGTTCTTTGTCGCTGAGGCTTGAAAGGATCAGCGGCTCCTCTGTCGGAATGATGGCATGGTGATCCGATACTTTCGCATCATTGACGAATCCTTTATGCGCTTTGACGCCGCGCTTCAGTATTTGATTGACGTATTGTGCGTACGGCTTGACTTCCATGCCGTTTAAACGGTCTTTTAAAGTCGGCACGATGTCGGCGGAAAGGAATCTGGAATCCGTCCGCGGGTACGTGACAAGCTTGTGCTGTTCATACAGTTTTTGAAGCACGGACAGCGTCTCTTTTGCGGAAAAACCGAAGCGCTTATGAGCATCCCGCTGCAATTCCGTCAAGTCGTAAAGACCGGGAGCGAAGCTTTTCTTCGCCGTTTTTTTCAATTCTGAAATGACTGCCGGCTTTCCTTGGAGATCTTTTGCCAAACGGCCGATCACCGTCTGGTCGAACGTTCTTGTCTGCTTTGTTTTTTTATCCTGCCATGTCAGCGTCAACTGATCAGCAGCCGCGCGGAGACCATAATATGGGACGGGTGTGAACGCCTGAATGTCCGCTTCACGCTTGGCGATCATCGCCAGTGTCGGAGTCTGGACGCGTCCGCATGACAGCTGCGCGTTAAATTTTGTCGTCAGGGCGCGGGTCGCGTTGATGCCGACGATCCAATCCGCTTCCGCTCTGGCGACGGCGGAATGATACAGATTTTCGTACTCTTTGCCGCTGCGAAGCTTTTGGAATCCTTCTTTAATCGCCTTGTCTGTTACAGAGGAAATCCACAGCCGCTGAATCGGTTTGCGGACGTTTGCCTTTTCGATAATCCAGCGGGCCACAAGCTCCCCTTCCCGCCCTGCGTCTGTTGCGATTACGATCTGGCTGACGTCTTTCCGGACAAGCTGGGCTTTGACCGCATTGAACTGCTTTCCTGTTTTTTTGATGACGACGAGCTTCAAAGGCTCCGGAATAATCGGCAGATCCTCAAGCCGCCATGATTGATATTCTTTGCCGTACCCTTCAGGATCAGCGAGCGTTACCAAATGCCCGAGCGCCCATGTGACGATGTAGCGGTCGCCTTCAAGATATCCGTTTCCTTTTTTATGACACTTCAGAACGCGGGCCAAGTCCCGGCCGACTGAAGGTTTTTCAGCTAATACAACTGTTTTTGACATACTTTTTCACTTCTCTTTCTTTCACACTCATCCTGTTATTATAACAGACTTCCTCACGCTCTCTCTAATCGAGGACGTTTTTTGTGTCAATTTCTGAGAAAATGACGTGGGTCACGGTTTGGGCATACGGAGAGGTGCGGTCGATGAAGTGTTCGATCGTTTCCAGGCTGTCCGCGTTCATCTTCAGCATATAACACGCCGCGCCGGCAATCCGAAAACAAAATTCAATGTTGGGAATGGATTGAATGTAGGTTTTAAATTGATCGTATTTTCCATTTTTCACTGTCGCCTCGACAATGCAGGAAACGGGAAGCCCGATCTTTTTTTGATCAATGTCCAACGTATAGCCCTTAATGACGCCGAAGGATTCAAGCTGCCTGACACGCTCTGTGACCGACGGGGCTGACAATTTGATTTTTCTGCCCAGCTCCCGCATGGACAGGCGGCTGTCCCGCTGCAGCTCTTTTATGATGCTCAGATCAACATTATCTAGTTTCATGACTGTAGTCCTTCCTTACCTTTTTGGCTATATTATCAAGAGAAATCCGAAAAATGACAAGAACAACAATCTGAAATGAGGAAGGTTTTTTCAGGAACAGACGCGAAATGGTCATATTAGGACTGCCCATTGCTCATAGTATAGAGGAAAAAAGATGTCTGACAGGAGGGAATTGTATGTTACACACGCCGATCGGCAGGCTTCGCACGATGGGTTTTATTGAAGGCATGTCGCTTTTGGTGCTGCTGTTTATCGCGATGCCGCTGAAGTATTGGGCTCATCATCCGCTCGCCGTCACCATTGCCGGCTCCATTCACGGCGGTTTGTTTATCATTTATTTGGCAGTGCTGGCGTATGCGGCGTTTACCGTCAAATGGCACGTGAAATGGTCAGCCGCCGGTTTTATCGCGGCCTTTATCCCATTCGGCAATTTTATTTATGATCGCGGCCTGAGAAATTATAAATGAAAAGCTCCTCTTTTTTGCAGAGGAGCTTTTTTTATGTGTTACATCCATTTCGTCACCCAGGCGATATAATAAGCGCCGGGGAGGAATACGAGCTGGGCGAGAAGCGTGCCCGCGACCCTTGAGGTCACCATCGTCAATGATGTCCATTTTAAGGAGACATAGCTGCGCTTGCCCTTCGCCACATCGTCTGCCAGTACGGATACTTTCGGATCAACAAATACGGCCAACAGCATGGTCGCAACCCCGTTGATTAAACCTGATGCCATCACCGCCGTCGTGCTGTGCTCAGGCGCCAGAAGGCCGGCGTACAGTGCGGACAGGACGCCGATCGTGTAAATCGACGTGATGACCATATTAATGACAAACAAGCGTTTCGGGATCATTCGGAATTGAAGCCCTTTTAAATAGGAGACGGACGGCAGTCTGATATAAGAACGCGCATGCTTCAGACCGTTCAGTGAAAATCCTTTTTTAAACACCTGCATGACGGAGCCTCCTCCGTCCGCCAAGTGTATAATCGCCCTGGTGAATAACGCGACGAATGTCGGCAAAAGACAGATGCCGAGTATCGTTCCGACCGTGGAGCCGAATATTAAAAACCGAAACTGAGCGCCCACAACAGATAGGGCGTTTGATCCGGCGGCATCAATCAGATGTCCGGTAAACGGCTGCTGGACCATGTTTGACATGCGCGACACGATGACCATGACATTAAATAATGACAGCGCGGACGCGATAAATCCGACTCTCGCGCCGGAAAGCCGTGTTGCATAAGCAAGCGTTTCAACCGAATGTATCAGCAGCAGAAAACAGAAGATAAACAGTACTTGTGAAGTAATAACGTGCAATGTATGATTCCCCCAAATCTTTTCATACTGATTAGACTCTGCAGAAAGCGGCGAAGTTTCGGCCGATCAAATAAAAAAACCGCCCGGATGTCCGGTGCGGTTTTGTCTTATTCTTTTCTTACGCAAATAAATAATATATGGTTTCCCGCCTTAGCCCGCGGGTGATTCGTAAATTACAGTTCCGACAGAATCATTCTTCGAAAGTAAACACCATGGAAGTTCTTGAACACAAGACAACGAAAGCCCTACCTCTCAATCGTCACTGCGGCTCCGAAGCCGCGCCGGTGTGAATTGTAAAACAAAAAGTCTTTTTTCCATCTCTTCGTTAGGGGCGAATATCAGAAGGAAAAGAATAAGCTCAGCTTTTTTTCAAGCTGTCTGTTGAAGCCTGAAGCTTCTATATCAAAACAGAAAAAAGAAGTTTACTTTCTTTTTTATTTGCATGTTGTCACTTAGCAGTTAATTATAACAGATTGCCCCCGAATGATCAAATGATTTATTAAAGTTCCAGCTCGGCCGGCGTTTTTTCACCCGCGTTCATGAGCTTGATCTGCTTCGGTTCAATTTCAAGAATCACTAGGTTCGGATCGTCTTTTCCGTCGAACCAGCGTTCCAGTTTCGAATCCCACAGCTTTTCTTTTAAATCTGCTGAGTTGTTCAATTTGGCGGTTCCGGCCACTTCCACATAAGCGTCACCGAATCCGTCACCGTCATACCCTAACAAGATATGAACATTCGGATTGTTTTCAACTTCTTCCGCTTTATGAGTGTCTTTGCTCGTCGGCGTGTAAATTGTTAAGCCGTCATGGAAAAATGTCATGTAGCGTGAATGCGGCTTGCCTTGCTCTACCGTCGCAAGCGAACCGACTTTATGATGATCCAGTACTTCAAGCACTTTTTCTTTGATTTCATTTTGATTCATGCAGAATCACTCCTTTTTAACGTCTCCGCTGTTACTTTTCCACATTGGGGAGACATTTAAACCAAGAAATGTGCTCTTCTGCCGTTCTTCGCTCCATTCCCGCTTCAGCATGCTGTATTTCACCGCGTCATGATAGGCGCCCTGCACGAAAATGCCTTCTCTCGTCAGTCCTTCTTTCTGAAATCCGAGCCGTTCCGCCACCGCCCTGCTTTTCGTGTTTTTTTCAGCGGCGCTGATCATGATACGGTTCAGCCCGAGGTCCTGAAATGCATGTGTGATAACCGCCCGGCAGCTTGCGGTGATGATGCCGAATCCTTCATGCTCTTGATCCAGCCAGTAGCCGATTTCCGCTTGATGATTGACTGTGTCAAAATTATGGATGCTGATCATGCCGCAAAACCGGCCCTTTACAAAAATTCCGGCGTCGAAACCATTCTCTTCCGCATATTTATAGCGCCATTCCGGAATGATCACATCGCGGTACGTATCGATATCAGCCAGTTCTTCCGCCCAGCTGAGCCATTCGCTGAGATGGTTTTGATTTCGCTTCATAACAGAATACAATTCGTCCGTATCTTCTTTGGCAAGCAATCTGATCGTCAGATGTTCCCGGATTTGACAGGAAAACACGATCACACCTTCTTTCCTTTATTAGCCATTATACAGGTAAATTCATTTTTTTCCATACAAAAAAAGATGAGGCGTGCAGCCTCATCTTTAAATACGCGGGTCGGTAAAAACGTCGTGATCATCCGTGCTTGGCGATGACATTTCCGTAACGACCGCCCCTTCTTCTCCCGCTTGGAACCAATGTTTCGTATCCGGCGGAATGGTGTATTGTTCGCCCGGTTCCAGCACAATTTCATTCCAGACAGTGTAGTATTCCTTATCTTCTTCCGGCGGGAGGACGCTTGGGTTCTCTGCCTTTTCGCCTTCTACGTAGAGATACACCTTCCCCCAGCGGCAGCGGAATGTCTCTTGTTTTCCCTTTTCGCCGCCGACCGGCGGATGACGGTGTTCCGGACACGTCTGGCGCGGGAAGAGCACCAATTCTTTTGAACAGTAGCGGTCGGTATTCACGTAAATAAACAGCTGAAGCCCGGTTTCCTCAAGCTTGCCTAAGCCGTAATCCATGATTTGAATATCTTCGACTTCATCATCTGTCAGAACGATTCCCGCTTTTTGATAGTATGCATTTACGTCTTGCTTCGATATCGTCATGCTTCAGCCTCCTTATGTGGTCACAAATCTGCCGCCGTTGACATGCAGCGTCTGTCCGGTCATATAAGATGATTCATCTGAGGCCAATAGCACATAGCAGCCGACATGCTCAACAGGCTGGCCTGCCCGGCCCATCGGCGTATCCTGACCGAAGGAAGCAACGGTTTCTTCCGAGAAGGTCGCCGGAATAAGCGGTGTCCAGATCGGTCCCGGCGCCACGGCGTTGACACGGATACCGTCGTTGACGAGCGCTTGCGCCATGGATCTCGTAAAACCGTTAATCGCGCCTTTCGTAGCCGTGTAGTCGATCAGCTGCGGATTGCCTGTGTAAGGATTAATGGATGTCGTATTGATGATCGCGCTGCCCGGCTTCATGTAATCAATTGCTTTTTTAGTCAAATAAAATTGTGAGTAAAAGTTTGTCTTAAAGGTTCTGTGAAGCTGCTCGCTTGTAATGTCCTTAATGCTTTCTTTCGGATGCTGTTCCCCGGCATTATTCACGAGAATATCAAGACGTCCGAATTCTTCAACCGTTTTTTCAACGGCTTCATTGCAAAAGTCTTCCTCACCGACATCGCCGGAGATTAACAGACATTTTACGCCTTCTTCTTCCACTCGTTTTTTTGTATCCTCCGCATCTCCGCTTTCATCAAAATAGACGATCGCGACATTTGCGCCTTCTTTTGCGTAAGCGACTGCTACGGCGCGTCCGATACCGCTGTCGCCCCCTGTGATAAGTGCGGTTTTCCCTTTTAGTTTGTCAGCGCCTTTATATTCTTTGTATTCGTAAACAGGCGCCGGATTCATTTCGTTCTCAATGCCCGGCTGGCGGTTTTGAGATTTTGCAGGGAATTCCTTCGGATAGTTTTCCATGTCAAGTTCCTCCTTATTGTTCGTTGTCATACTTCTTGTCTACCTCTGCTGTCTTTTGGATAAACATGAATGAGACAGTTCAAAACGTTTTCGGAGAAAAATGTTTCACATGAAACGCAAGAAAAAAACCCGGCTGGCAGCCGGGTTTTTGATTTCAATTATGAACGTACCGCTTGTTTGCGGAGAACGTCTTTTCTCACTTTTCCAAGGTTGTTTTTCGGAAGTTCGCTGACGAACTCAATTTCCGGAATTTTAAAGGCAGCAAGACGTTCTTGAAGGAATCGGGTCACTTCATCTTCTGTCAGGTCTTCTCTGCCGTTTGTCACGATGAACGCTTTCGGTTTTTCACCATAAAGCGGATCAGGGATACCGACAACCGCCGTTTCGAGAATTCCCGGCACTTGCTGAATGACCTCTTCAATCTGGTCAGGATAAATATTGTCGCCTCCGTAGATGATGACATCTTTATAACGTCCGGTGATAAAGATAAATCCGTCTTCATCCACATATCCGGAATCGCCCGTATGGAACCAGCCGTCTTTCAGCACTTTTCGTGTCGCTTCTTCGTTACCTTCGTACCCTTTGAATAAAAACGGATTTGTCACAACGACTTCTCCGATTGAGCCTTGCGGAAGGACTTCGCCTGTTTCCGGATCTACAATGCGGACGTCCACTTCTTCCATCGGTTTACCCGCAGAAGCAGCTTTATCCATTCCCATTTGCGGATTCCAAGAGCTGATGCCCCACGCTTCAGTGCTTCCGTATCCGTGCATGAGCGGAATGCCGATGTCGCGATACTGCTGGATCAGGCTGCTTGGCACCTTTGTTCCTCCAGTCATCAAATAAACGATAGAAGACATGTCAGTCTGGTGCGTTTCCCATGCTTTCAGCAGATATGTGAAATAGACTGGCAGCGCCATGATGGTTTGAATTTTCTCTTTTTCGATGAGCTTCAAGTTTTCTACAGGGTCCTGATTGTCTGTCATAATGAATGTCGTTCCGCTCATCGTGCCGACCATCTGGCAGATAATCGCGCTCGTATGGTAATTCGGATGGCATGCTAAGAAGCGGACATTCTGCATTCTCCCCGTGTATGCCAATGTCGCTTTTACGTAGTTGTATATGCCGCCGTGAGTGATCATGCAGCGTTTCGGATTGCCTGTAGTACCCGAGGTAAACATCAGCAATGCCGTATCGTTTTCGGACACTGTTTCGACGTCCGGTGTATCGCCGGAGCCTGTCAATAAAGCGTCAAACTCAGGCGTTGTCTCCGCAGCTGTTCCGGTCACGACCTTCAGTTTAAGGGAAGATGCAAGCGCAGGAAGCACTTCTTCCATAATCTCTTTAAATTCAGTGCCGTAAAAAACAGCTTTCGGTTCACAGGCAGCTAAAATGCCTGTCATTTCATAAGGTGTTAATTGCCAGCTGACCGGCACAACCACCGCTCCGATTTCAAGTGCCGCAAACATGACGATAGATGACGCGTGGCCGTTTTTACAAAGCATCGCCACTCTGTCGTCTTTTTTTATTCCTTTATCAAGAAGCGATTGCGCAAGCTGGTTGATTCGTTTTCGATATTCCGCGTAAGTCAGGGTATGCGCACCGCTTTTTACAGCTTCGATCTCTTCGCTATTTGAAATGTCGTGCAGAATCAGATGCTGTAATGTCTCCATATTTTCATCTCCCATAATCATAAATCACAAAAAACTCTGTCAGATTTTCTTCCTCACGCAACCCATTTTAAACCAAAAAATATAACTTGTAAAACAATTTTGTTTTAGAACTATTCCATTCGTGAATGATACAATAGTCCCTTGTTTTAGTTTCTTCCCTTCCCATTACCCTCATACATGCAGAAAAAAACACACCCCATATGAGGGGTGCACCATCTGTTCAGCGCTGTCCTTTTTCCTGAATGAAATGATAAAACAGCCTGTTTAAACGTTTGTATAAATCGGCCTGATCCTCAGTCTGGAAGGCTTTTATACTGGCTTCGGATTCAATGATGGCCGAGCTGACCGCACTTAATATTTCCGATCCTTCAGCGGGCATATCAGCCGGCGCCATCATCACTAAAGCGCGGCCGACGGTCAGGGAATTTCCGTCCATGCCTTTGACACTGCATGGAACTGTCAAATCATAAATTTTGAAAAAAGGCGTGACAATTTCTTCATTTTTGAGATGGTACAACGCCATTGCCGTTCCCGGAATGCCGAGCCCGCCCTGTTCTTCACGCTCTGCAAGGCGCTGTGCGGTTTTTTGGGCATTATGAACCAATCCTTCTTCCTCCAGCATGGCAAACATACGGTTCAAAAACAGCTCATACGCCGTGTTTGAATCAATGGATTTGATCGAAAAGTTCCCCAGCACGCTTTGGATAACCGCCGCATAATGCGCCAGACGCCCGGCCGCTTCCAGCATATCAGGCGTCTCCGGCTGGTTCTCCTCTCTTCTGCCGTTTCTTTTCTTGTCAAGAATCAGCGGAATCTTTCTTTTGATGTACTGCTTGACCTGATCGGCGTCTTCTTCATTTAAAAGCGGACTGACCATGACATAATCAATGTTTTCATACGGGATCGGCACGGTGGATACGATCATGTCGTACGCGGCGGTATCACGGTCCTTCAGTTCAATAAGGGAAGACATATCAAAGGAACGGATTTCCGGGAGCTCTTTTTTCAGTCTGGATGCGAGCATTTTGGACGACCCAATGCCGCTTGAACAGACGATCAGCGCCTTGATTTTCGCTTCTTCCCGTTTGATTTCCAGGGCGGAGCCGAAGTGCAGAACGATGAAAGCGATCTCATCATCAGGAAAATGAAGCCCCGGAAAGAATTTTTCCATTCCTTCTTCTACGGCCATATACAGCAGGAAGTAGTCGCGTTTAATTTGCTGAGTCATCGGGTTGTACATGTCGATACTCTCTTTTACCCGGTTGATCGCAGGTTCGAGATGGGCGATTAAACCGTCGTATAAAGAGCCGTTTTCCGTCAGATCCATTTTAATTTTTTCTGAAATGAAGCCGATCAGCTGCTTTGTTTGCAAAGCCGTTTCAACTTCAATGTTCTCGGGCTTGAATTCGGTTTTGTATTGGCGGTTGGCGCTCCGTAAATGGATGGTGATGTAGCCGATCTCAGCCTCCGGTATCGAAACGCCGAAGGCTTTTTCAAGCTCTTTTGCCATTTCGAGCGCGGAGCCGTATTCCTTCGTCTGCTGCAGCGCTTTTCGTTCAGAAGCCTCCATCGTGATGGTTTCTCCGAGTCTGATCCGCTCCATCGCAAAGGTTAAATGAACCGCCAGCGCCATATAGGAGCTGTCAGATAAGGCGATCGAAATTTTTTCCTTGAGCTGGATCAAGAGCCGGTCCATTTTCAAAAGTTCCGCTTTATTTACGACGCCGAACATTTTATCATCAGCGTCGGGTTTTCCTTTAATATTCAATTCAACCGCTTCCAAAAAGCTTTGAATATCAAGGCGGTTGACCATGAGGTTGCCGACGATTTTCCGTTTCGCATTTTCCGGTCCCGTCAGCTGAATGCCGAAGCCTCTTTTTCGGATCAGCGTCAAGCCGAAGGGCGCAATCCAAGTCTCCAGTTCATCAAGATCATAACTGATCGTCGCGTTTGTCACTTGGAGTTCGTTCGCCAGACTGTAGAGCTTGATCGGATCTTGAGACTCTAATAGTGAACATAGGATTAAAAGTTTCCGCTCCTCAGCGCTGTACTCATGCTGTTCAAAGGACAGGTCTGACAGGAGCTTCTGTTTATCCTCCGGGTTTCCCACCGCTTTCAGTCCTTTGCCGGGCTGTTTATCAAGTGCCAGACCGAATGATTCCATCAGCGGTTTGATTGTTTTTAACTCGCGGTGAACGGTTCTCGTGCTGACTTGTAAAGCTTCCGCCAGTTCATGCACTGTTTCGTACCGGTTCTGCAGTAAAAGATGTTTCATTAATTTTTGTTCTCTCGCTGTCATATACATGAAACGCGCCTCCAGATTTTCTAGTTGTGAGGGATGCGGCACATGGGGGGTGCTTCCGGGGAAAGTGTTGTAACTAAAAATATAAAACGCTTTCAATGATTATTCAACCATTTTCTAATGGCAATTTGGCACTGGTCCGTGTGACAGTATTGAATAAGAAAAATGTGTCAGATAATATGCCATGATGCTTGGTTCCTTTCATCTGAACGGCTATACTTCAAAGTGACCTTACTTGTTTTTAGACATTGCACACCACATAAACAAATGCCCGGGAAGATACCTTCCCGGGCGTTTGTTTTGTTTATGGAATATCATAACCTTGGACACTTGTATAAACCCGAAACCATTGATCATGGCTGAGTGTGTAAGCTGATGCACGCACCGCGGCGGAAATGCGGCTCTGTTTTCCGCTGCCGACAATCGGCATGATGTCGGCCGGATGGGTGAACAGCCATGCGTACATGACTTCGCCCATGGACGCGGCGCCGATTTCTTCCTGTACGGAACGAAGCGCGGCGCGGATCCGGACGTCCTTATCTGATTGGCCTGTAAAAACGCTTCCGCCCGCAAGCGGTGACCACGCCATCGGCGGGATGCGTTTTTCCTGACAGAAATCCAGCGTGCTGTCGTGAATATTTTCCAGCTCGTAAGCAGAAATTTCAATTTGGTTCGTGATGAGCGGATCATCCAAATAGGATTCGAGCATTCTGTACTGGTGCGCTTTAAAGTTTGACACTCCAAAATATCTGACCTTGCCCGAGCTTTTCAGCGCATGAAACGCTTCAGCCACAGCTTCCGGGTCCATAAGCGGGTCCGGTCTGTGAATGAGCAGCACATCGAGATAATCCGTATTCAGATTCAAGAGCGACTGCTCAGCCGACGCTAAGATGTGAGATTTCGACGTATTATAATGGTGCATCTTGTTGCCGGGCCGTTCCGGTGACTCAATGACGATCCCGCATTTTGTGACGATTTCGATTTGCTCCCTTATTGAAGGTGAAAGGGACAAAGCACCGCCGAACAGCTTTTCACATGTATAACTGCCGTATATATCGGCATGGTCGAAGGTGGTAATGCCTTGGCTGATACACCATTCAATCAGATCCAGCAGCTCTGTGTCCGAATAATTCCATTCGTTCAGACGCCAAAGCCCGTGTATCACTCTTGAAAATTCCAGGTCTTCAGCCAATTGAATACGCTGCATGTGAAATCCCCCTTTTTCTTAGTGAGCCCTTGTATCGCTGTTTTCAGGAATTGCCCATGCTGTTTCATTCTGCTTCGGCGGCTGATTTTCCTTTCAGCCCGCAAAAATCGTCATTTAATGATTCTGAAACTGCTTTTTCGCTTTTTCAACGACGTAATGGCTTCCGCCGCGTTTTTTGACGTCTTGAATCATCATCGCGATCAAGAGGTCTTTCTTTTTATAATCGTAGCCGACAAACCAGCCGTTTTCTTTGCCGTCTTTATCTTCTTTTGACGTTTTCAGCTCGGCTGTGCCGGTTTTTCCGGCTACGGTAATGCCGCTTACGGCCGGCTGATATGCAGAGCCGCGCGGATCTTCCACGACGCCTCTCAGCCCTTTTGTGATTTCTTCGGCATTGGCTTTGGACACTACTTGCTTATGCCAGATTTGCGGTGTTTTTTCTCCGTCTTTGATTAATGTCGGTTTGACGAGATTTCCGTCTGTTACAAATGCGGTATAATCAGCCGCTAAGTGCAGCGGAGACATCAGCATCTGTCCTTGGCCGTAGCCCGTATCTCCGAGAAGAATCTCGGAATCAAGCTTGCCATTTGCGATTGACGACTTTTCAATCGGGAATTGGTACGGAATGTCTTCGTCAAAGCCAAATGTTTTTAATCCTTTTGTAAACGCGTCCGCTCCGGCGTCTATGGCATTTTGCGCAAAGTAGATGTTGTCCGATGTAATCAGCGCGTTTTCGAGATCCACTTCATTCAGGCGCTCTGATACGCGTGTGACATGGTAACCGCCCCAGCTTGAATCTTTCTGCCACTCTTTTCCGGTGATTTTTTTCTTTTCTGACGCTTTCAATGTGCCGTTTGTCAGGCCGACTGCCGCGGCAATCGGTTTAATCGTTGATCCCGGTGCATACAGCTTGTTGAATTTCGCTGAAAACGGATTGTCTTTATTTTCATTCAGCTTTTTCCATTCTTTGCCGCTCCAGCCGAAAATAAAGCCGTTCGGATCATAAGACGGTGCGCTGACAAGCGCGAGGGTCTCTCCCGTTTGCGGTTCAAGAGCGACTGCCGCTCCGCTGTCATCTTTCATGGAATCATACAGCTTCGTCTGCGTTTTCATATCAATCGTTACATGAATATCCTGCCCGTTTTCGGCTTTCTTTTCAGCAATGACCTCTCCCGTTTGCGGGACGTAAATTTTCCAGCCGGTCGTGCCGCGAAGCTTGTCTTCGTATACATTTTCAAGGCCGGCGGTTCCGATTTTGGAGGTGTCGCTGTATTGGCCTTCTTTCGCTTTTTTCAGCTGCTCCGCAGTGATTGTTTTAATATATCCGGTCAGATGGGCCGCTTTTTCCCCGTACGGATAGTAGCGGGAGCTGACTTTCGTTTTCGTCACGCCGTCTAATGCGAGCAGGCTTTTGACCTTGCTTTCATCATCCGGTCTGATTTTTTGAATCGGAACATAGGAGTCGTCTTTTACCCAGCCCTGATTCAGTTTGCTTTTGATATCGTCTTCAGAAAGGTCCAGTTTTTCAGACAGTTTTTTGATCACGCTGTCTTTATCCTTGCCGAGTTTTCCAGGGATAATGCCGATTTCCGGCACCTCCGTATTCACGGCGAGGCCTTTGCCGTCTTTGTCGTAGATTTGCCCGCGCTTCGGTTCTTCATTTGCGATCTGCACGGTTTTGTCATCGGAAAGCTGTTTGAAAATAAAAGAAGGATTCCAGTCGATGTTCCATGATTCTCCATCGTCTGTTTTTTCTTTTTTCAGGACGGCCGTGTTGTCAAAGGCGACCTTTCCTGCTTTTGTATCCATGCTGACTTTATAATCGATGTGCTGAAGGTCATCTTTTTTCTTATCGTCTTCGTCCTGTTTTTCGGCAGTGACTTTCAGATTTTTGACCCCTGCTTGTTCATAAATGGTTTCATATCGTTTTACAAAATCCTTTTTGGATAGTTTTTTCTTTTCATCCTGGGTGAGGCTTTGGTACATTTTATCGTAATGACCGCCATTCCAGTCTTTTACGAAATCTTTCATTCTGTCTTCAGCTGACTCCGATTTCGAGCAGCCGATTAAACCTATGATTCCTGCGAGTAAAAGTAATAGGTATAATCCTTTTTTCACTGTCTATTCCCCTGCCTTCCAATTGTTATTTTCTCCTAAACCAAATGAGGCTTGCAAGGATTTTTTACTTATAGTGTTTTAAATTTTTATGTTTTTCAGCTATTTTTGTCCATATTTTTATACAATGTATCTATTAATAAAAGGGGGAGTTCCGAATGATCAGAGAAGCAGCCATGCTGCATGTAAAAGAAGGTCTTGAAGGAGAATTCGAAGCGGCATTTCGCCGGGCGGAGCCGATTATAGCGGGTATGAAAGGTTATCTGTCCCATTCCTTGTCCAAATGTATGGAGGAAACGCATAAATATTTGCTGCTGGTGGAATGGGAAACATTAGAGGATCATACAATAGGCTTTCGCGGATCGCCGAAATATCAGGAATGGAAAGCCTTACTGCACCGTTTTTATTCACCTTTTCCCGTTGTGGAGCATTTTCAGGATCTATCAAACTCAGATTACGTGAAGCGTAAAACCGATTAAAGAGATCGACCATACAAAAACGGCGGTATATATATTGAATTTCCCGGAGCCGTCGTTTTCTTTCCGTTTTTCTTCCAGCCCCTGAATGAACATGACCGCACCGAGAAACACGAGCATAATCGGCTGTATGACAGATGTATGTTCTGCATACGTAAATGCGGCAGCAGCAAGTATAATAATCAGCATCGCGAGTGACAGTTTTAAAACGCGCAGCAAAAAAATCCATCCTTTCTGTTATCATTTTTTGAACACAATTCTATTTCTGTCTTTATCCCCCATTATTCTAGCGTACTTTTTGCGCGGATAGAACGAAAGTCGGACAATTTTAAGTTTGTTTTAAGGAGAACGAAAAGCGCGCTCCCGATGAAAAGGAGCGCGCGGTTTATGAGCGGGCGAGGCTTCCGTATCCGAGCCCCCTGAGAACGCATGCCATGACTTCATATCCTCTGCCGTTGGGGTGTACGCGGTCATGAGAGAGATATTCGTTCAGCTTTCCTTTGAAAGCGCTGTGGACATCGGCAATTTTGACGTGCGGCGCCGATGCGAGTGTGCTGAGGTGCGCATTATAAGAAGATATCCATTTCTCTGCAATGGAAATACCCGGGAAAGGGTTGTATAAATTGAAGACGCGGATCTCATAAGGAGACGGGTGCAGCCCTTTTAAGGCTGTGATCTTGGCTATCATCTTTTCAAAGTTCTCGTGACAGTGACTGGACACACTGGTGAACACCGAAGCGTCAGATGTTTGCTGATATTCCCGAACCGAATCGATCAAATCGTTGCCGCAGCCTGTAATGGTAATCATATCAGCAGCCTGAATCCGCCTCTGAATGTACGGCCAGGACATAAGCCCGAGAATTTCTCCCGTCTCAAGGCCTGATTTGGCAAAGATGGATACGTCGGTTCTTGTCTGTAAATCTTCTGCCATCATACGTCCGAACCGCTGAACAAAACCGGCGGAAAACGGGCCGGATCCCCTTCCCGTCGTCAAAGAATCCCCAAGCGCCGTATAAACAAGTCCCATTTTCTTTCCTCCACTCGTTACTATCGATATTGTAATGTACGCGAGTGAAGAAAAATTGGCTCGGTCAATAACCCAATTTCTCAGAAATATGCTGAGCGGCGTTTTTGACTTTTTCGGTTAAGTACGGCAGTCTGTCCTCTGAAAACCTGGCTTCAAAGCCGGCGATGCTGATTCCCGCAGCCACCTTACCTTCGTGATTGAAAATCGGCGCCCCGATCGCCGCCGTGTAATCCTCTAATTCCGAATAGCTGATCGTATATCCTGATTGTAATGACGTTTCAATGGATTGAAGCAGTTCAGCCGGATTCGTCATCGTGCCTGAAGCGATTGCGGCAAGCTTTGTTTTCTGAATGTATGTGTCAATCTCCTCTCGCGGCAGAAACGATAAAATGCTTCTGGCGCACGCTCCCGCATACAGCGGCGACCGGCGGCCGATTGCAGTATACAGCCGTACGGTTTGCGTTCCCTCAATTTTTTCGACGTAAATGGCTTCATCGCCGTCCCTCATAATCAGCTGAACGGCCTCATCCACTTCACCGCACAGCTTTTCCATCACCGGCTTGGCTATTTTCCTGATGTCCAGACGGTCAGAGACGAGCTGGCCGAATTGTAAAAAGATCAGACCAAGCTGATAACGGCCGTCCGCTGTCCGGGTGAGAAATCCCATTTCCTCCAGTGAACTTGCCATCCGGTGAACTGAGGTCTTCGGCATTTCCGATAGAGAAACCAGCTCATTTAAGCTCAGGCTCGGTTCGGTCAGGAATAAATGAAGCAGCTCCATTGATTTGATGACGGTTTTGTTTTTGTTTTCCATGACCTTTCATCCCCTTTGTCAGATCAGCCATTCCATTTTGAGTCTTGCTTTCAGCTCCTTCAGCTGCTGTTCCTTCTCCAACAGCAGCATTTCCGCCTCCTCCAGCGAAACAGCAGCGAACGTGATATGTTCCCCCGGCATCGTTTGGGCGGCAAGAGGAAGATCGGCGGATATGATATGCGCCATTCGCGGGTAGCCCCCCGTCGTCTGTCTGTCAGCCAGCAGTATAATCGGATTGCCGTCCGGCGGCACCTGCACCGTCCCAAATGTCACAGCCTCAGATACCATTTCAAGCGGCTCCCGCAATTCAAGCGGGGCGCCCTTCAGGCGGTAGCCCATTCGGTCGGATTGCGGCGTAACCGTATACGATTCTTGGTAAAAACGCCATTTTGCTTCTTCTGTAAACGCATGAAATTGAGCGCCTTCAAGCACGCGAATGACCGGATTTCTTTTCAGCGGCAAAAATCCTCTGCTGCTGACTGACCAATCCGGCGCTGAGAAACCATGCTGCCCGGGCGATTCGCTCAGACGGGCGGCGATCAGTTCCGAGCACTGCGTCATACCGCCGAGCGGCAGTTCATCATCTTTTTGCAGCGCTCTTCCGCAAAAGCCGCCGATCCCCGCTCTGACATACGTGCTTTTGCTTTCCATGACGGCGGGCACGTCAAATCCCCCCGCGACGGCGAGATAAGCGCGGCTCCCCATTTTGCACGGCCCAAATGAGACGACGCTTGTTTCCTTTATCAAAATCGGTTTCCACAGAGGAGCCGGCTCTCCATTAATATGAAAGGCGAAATCGGCCCCCGTGACGGCAATGACCGCCGGTTCTGAAAACTCAAAGGAAGGCCCGGGCCCCATGAGCGTAATTTCCAGACCCGCCTCTGTTTCTTTATTTCCGGCAAGAAGATTGGCGATGCGCAGAGAAATTGTATCCATTGCGCCGCTGCCCAGTACGCCGTATTTCTGATACCCTGTTCGGCCCGTATCCTGAATCGTCGTCAGAAGACCGGGCTTCACCACTTTCATGCTCATTCGGCTCCCTCCTTGATGCGGCTGTATTCTTCCGCTGAGATCCGGACGAATTTCACAGTATCGCCCGCTCTCAACAGGCTTGGCGGTTGTTCTTCAGGCCTGAAAAGCCGAAGCGGAGTGCTGCCGATCAGCTGCCAGCCGCCGGGGGTGGATATCGGATACACACCGGTCTGCATCCCTGCGATTCCTACTGAACCAGCCGGGATCGACGGCCTTGGCGACGCCTTTCTCGGCGCTCTGATCCGCTCAGACATTCCTCCTAAAAACGGAAATCCCGGCGCAAACCCGAGCATATAAACGAGATACTCGCCTTCGGTATGAATGCGGATGACGTCTTCCGGCGTCAGATCGTTCATCTCAGCAACGTCTTCTAAATCAGGACCGAAATCACCGCCGTAGCAAACGGGGATTTCCATCACCCGGCGCTCTTCCTGCCGGGCGGCCTTTATATGGCTGAGGCGTTCTGTCACTTCTTTCTTGACCAAAGCAAAAGGAGAGACGCCTTTTTTTATTTGTGAGACGGCATACACATCATAAAAGATCGTCAAGCTTGTGAATGCCGGAATACATTCAACGAAGCCCGGAAACGGCCGTTCTTCAATACAGGCGGCCGCCGCATGCACCCGGCTGTTGACTTCTTCGCTGATGTGCCCGCCAAAGCGGATGATAACGGCGGAATCACCGTGCGGCTGTATATCAAGCGCTGTATTGCCGCTATACTGCTTCATTGTCATCACCTCGTTGTTTTCTTTCTCACTTACAGAACAGCAAGCGATTCGTTCCGTATATCAGTGATCAGCATGTGCCCCGGTGAATGGGTTATCACGATATCGGGCTTTGTTTCCATGATCACCGCCTGCGGTGTAACGCCGCACGCCCAGAATACGGGAACTTCGCCTTCTTGCACCGTTACGGCATCTCCGAAGTCCGGCTGATTCAGATCGCTGATGCCGATGCTTTTCGGATTCCCGATGCGGACGGGGGCGCCGTGCACAGCAGGAAAACGCGACGTGACTTGTGCCGCGCGGACTGCCAGTCTTTCCGGAATCGGCCTCATGCTGACGACCATCTTTCCTGAAAACGGGCCCGCCGGAACACAGTCAATATTTGTTTTATACATGGGAACGTTCACGCCTTCATCAATATGCCTGATTGGAATGTGCTGATTGATAAGGGCTTGCTCGAATGAAAAACTGCAGCCTATCAAAAAGCCGACAAAATCATCCTTCCAATATGGCGTGAGATCCGTTACCTCTTCAGTAAGCACGCCATGCCGATAGATTCTGTATTTCGGAAAGTCCGTCCGGATATCAGCTCCCGGCGCAGCTATTGCCGGAACGGGTGAACCCGCATCCGTCACGTCAAGCACCGGACAAGGCTTTTGATTGCGCTGGCAGAATAAGAGAAAATCAAAGGCAAGATCCTTTTGCAAAACGACGAGATTGGCTTGTGCGTAAGAAGCGGCCAACCCCGCCGTCGGTCCGGTCATCCGCCCTTTTCTGATAAGCTGCCTGACTTCTTCGGGGCTCATGTCACTCATATGTTTTTTCATGCCATCAGCCCCATAGCTGCGGCATTTGCGAAAATAATGTATAGATGCCCATAACCGCCATGACAACGACTACGATTGCCCCCGCGATCGTCAGCCAGATCGGATGCTTGTAGTCGCCGACGACTTTTTTCTTATAAGCACCCAACAAAATCATCGCTAATGCAAGCGGCAGAATTAAGCCGTTAAGCGAACCGACCGCGACCAGAATTTTGGCAGGCTGGCCGATCGTGACAAAAATGAGAGTGGATACGATGATAAAAGCGATAATGACGCCGTTCGAATGCTTTTCGATTTTTGCCGAGAACGATTTGAAGAAAGACACTGACGTATATGCGGCGCCGATGACAGACGTAATAGCCGCAGACCACATGATGACACCGAAAATTTTATAGCCGACATTTCCCGCCGCAAGCTTGAACACAGAAGCCGCGGGATTATCAGGATCAATGCGCAGGCCCTTTGAGACGACGCCGAGCACGGCGAGAAAGAGGGCAATCCGCATAACAGATGTAATCAATACGCCTGTGACGGAGCTTTTCGTGACCTGAGGAATGACTTCCTTCCCTTGAATGCCTGAATCAAGCAAACGGTGGCCGCCGGCAAATGTAATGTATCCGCCGACCGTGCCGCCGACAAGCGTCACGATCGCCAGCACACTGATATGATCAGGCATAAAAGTTTTCACAACGGCGTGTCCGACCGGCGGAGCCGTCGTTACGGCAACATACACCGTCAATACGATCATGACAATTCCGGCGATCTGCATAAAACGGTCCATGACTTTTCCGGCTTCCTTTATGACGAAAATCAGAACCGCAATTGCAGCGCTGATTAAAGCGCCGATCTCCGGTTTGATTCCGAATAATACTTGAAGGCCGAGACCCGCGCCGCCGATGTTTCCGATATTAAATGCAAGTCCGCCGAGCACCACCAGAAAAGCAATGGCATAACCGGCGCCCGGAAGCACCATATTTGCAATCTCTTGGCCGCGCTTTCCGGAAACTGCGATAATCCGCCATACATTGGTTTGCGCGAAAATGTCCAAAATAATAGAGATTAAAATGATAAAGCCGAAGCTTGCGGCCAATGTATTGGTAAACGTGGCCGTTTGCGTCAGAAAGCCGGGCCCGATTGATGATGTCGCCATCAGAAATGTCGCGCCTAAAAGCAGCGACCATTTGCCGGAAGCCTTTCCGGCTGTTTTTTTCTTTTGCTCCATGCTGTCTTCCTCCCTCTGCTGCTCAGTCTTTTGAAAGCGCACTGATTTGAATGTCAGCCGCTTTTAATTCGTTTTTGATTGTTTTGGCGAATGTCAGCGCGTGGGCGCCGTCTCCGTGAATGCAGACGGTGTCCGCTTTCAGGCTTACAGCTTGTCCCTTACGTGATGTCACCGTGTTGTCTTTCACCATTTGAATCACTTGCCCGACCGCTTTTTTGTCATCCTGAATCAGCGCATCCGGCTGTGAACGCGGCGTCAGCGTGCCGTCTTCCTGATAAGTGCGGTCTGCAAACACTTCGCTTGCCGTCTGCAGTCCGATTCGATCTCCCGCTTTAATCAGCTCGCTTCCGGATAGCCCGAAAAGAATGAGTCCGGGATCAAAATGAAAGACCGCCTGAGCGATGGCCTCTGACAGGCCGCGGTTGACGGCGGCCATATTATATAAAGCGCCATGCGGCTTTACATGCTGCATCGCGACACCTTCTGCTTTTAAAAAACCTGACAGTGCGCCGATTTGGTACAGTGTCAGATCATAGGCTTCCGCGGGCGTAATCGCGATCTGCCGCCGCCCGAATCCCTGAAGATCGAACAGCCCGGGATGAGCGCCGATTTTCACGCCCTTTTCCGCCGCAAGCGCAACCGTTTTGCGCATCACGCTGGGATCACCCGCATGAAAGCCGCAGGCGATGTTTGCAGATGTCACATAATCCAAAATCTCTTCATCCATCCCGATCTTATATGCACCGAAGCTTTCTCCTAAATCACAATTGATGTCAATCTGAAACATAAGCTCCCTCCTGTATTGTAAACGTTTTATTTTAATATCATTCCGCTATTCGGAATGACTATTCCGAATTGTTGGATTTCACTCAATTATATCAATTCTGACACGTTTGAACATCCCTTTGTCAGAAAACCTACCATGGACCTAGTCACAAATGTGACAAACAAAAAAGAGAGCCTCATCCAGAGACTCTCTTTTTTCTATTATAATGCCCAGTGGCGGATCGCTTTGGCGACTCCGTTTTCTGTGTTGACATCAGTCACCCAGTCAGCGGTTTCTTTTACGATATCCTGCGCATTTCCCATGGCGACGCCGACACCCGCTTTTTCAATCATCGCAATGTCATTCAGACTGTCACCCATAGCCATCACATTTTCCATCGTAAAGCCGAGTTTTTCCGATACCTTCGCCAGCGCCGCTGCTTTATTGATGCCGAGGGCATTGACTTCGATATTGATCGGGCTTGAGTTTGTGACTTCGAGCTCCTTGTTTTCTTTCAGCTCTTTCAGCACCTCATTCCGCACATCGTCATCCTCGATTTCAAATCCGAACTTGAGCCACTGATGATCCGTAATGGTTTCCGGGAATTCCCCTCTCCACACTTTATCGACGGTAGAGGCCCAGAAATTCGTATTGTGCTTATTTCTCAGATCCCATAATTTTTGAATATGATCGGTATGAAGAAGCTTGCGCTCAACCAGCTCAAAGTTGGAATCCCAGATTTCGCTGCCGTTTGCCGTAATTAAAAAGGATGACAGCTCGAGAGACTCAGCCAGTTCGCGGCATGTCATCAGCGTGCGTCCGGTGCTGATGACGACGTGAATTCCTTTCGCCTCCGCTTCCTTGATCGCCCGCCGGTTTTCCTCCGGGATGAGCTGCTCGTCATTGAGCAGGGTTCCGTCCATATCAATCGCGATCAGTTTAATATCTGCGTCTTCTCTTTGTATCGGCATATATGTACCTCACTTTTTATATTGTAGTCGTCTCTATTTTAATACATATGACCCACAGGAACAAAAAACCGCTCCTGACGTTTCGCGGGGAGCACGTTGAGGAAAAGAAATATTGAGGTGATGGAGGATGAAAGAAAGAAAACAGAAAAACAAACCGAATGAAAATCCTGAACATCATGATTTAACCGATCCGATTCCGCTGGAAGAGCTGAAGGAAAACGCCAATGATGAAAAACACAAACACGACCAAAGAGACAATTCACAGAGTGAAAGAGATTATGATACAAAATAACAGGCTTGTCCGAAAGCCGCCGCTGGAGGCGGCTTTTTTTACGATGGTGCGATAAATATGCTGATCTCAGCTTCCGCTACCGGATTCCCGGCAACGGACGCTTTCGCTCGGCCGAACACAAACCCGCGCCTCGTTCGCGTGACTTCAAACAGCAGATCCAGACGGTCTCCCGGCAAAGCGGCACCTAATCTTTCCGCTTTCTTCACCGCGGATAAAAGACCGAGGCTGTCACCGCCGGTAATTCCCGCACAAGCCGCTGTTTGGGCCATCGCTTCAATGACGAGTGAAAACGGCATCTCTCTTTGTGATTCGGTTATAAACCAGTCATTTTCACTGATGTTTTTGTAAGCAGCCGCCCATTTTCCGGCTTCGCTGTTTGTCGTGCCGTCAATCAAAAGAAACGGAAAACGGTGGGGTAAGAGCTTTTGAGTCATCATACAGCCTCCCTTCCCCCACATTATAACAGAAGAAAAAAAAGCCGCGTCCTCCGACGCGGATCCATTCTTATTGATTGAGTTTTTTGAGCACGATGCCGTGCAGCGGCTCATGCGGCTGAATACCGCAAATGTCTTGCAGAACACCGCTCGTTCCTTTTTCCGCGATAAGCTTCTGCAGCTCAACCGCTTCCGGATCATCCTGATAGTCAAAGCGCAGGGCGGCGGCGATGCCTTCCGCCAGCGCGTTCGGTTCTTTTATTTTTTTGGCCGGTCCTACTAATCTATCATTCGCTCCGAGTTTTCTGAGCGGTGATCTGGCGACTCTTGTCACATCATCCGTGATGTATTCATTTTCAAAACGGCCGATGATTTTCTTCATGTACTGCTCGTGTTCAGCTTGCTTAAAGCCGTACGCTTTCACCAAGTACTCGCCCGTTTCTGAAAGTGCATCGTACACGACACGCCGGATTTCAGGATGGCCGATGGCCTCTTTGACGGTTTTTAATCCGCGCTGATAGCCGACGTACGCCGTCACGGCATGCCCGGTATTGACGGTAAACAGCTTTCTCTCGATGAAAGGCGTAAGATCATCCGTAAATATCGCACCTTTAAGTGCCGGCTGACCGCCGGCAAAGCCGGTTCTGTCTATGACCCATTCAAAAAACGGCTCTACGGATACTTTCAGCGGGTCTTCATGGTGCTGAATCGGCACGATCCGGTCCACCGCAGAATCAGGGAAGCCGACCGTCCGGTTCACGAGTTCCCGCTCCGCTTCCGTCAAATGTCCGAAAACTTCTTTTTTCAGAAAACGGCTGCCGCCGATCATATTTTCACAGGCAATGATATTGAGAGGCTCAGAGGACGTTCTGCGCTTCAGCCCTTCCGCGATCGACGGGGCGATGAGCCTGAGAACGTTCGGGCCCACCGCCGTCGTAATGATCGCCGCGTCATTGATCAGCCTGTACAGCTCTTGTTCTTGCGCCGCGCTGTTGATGGCTGAAACGGGGCCGATGATTTCTGTCTGCCGGCCGCCGTCGGCAAGCTCCACGGTATATTCCTTCTTATCATTGAGAAGGCCGACCATCGTTTCATTCACGTCTGCAAAAACAACCTCATAGCCGGAATGATGGAGCAAAGCGCCGATAAAGCCCCGCCCGATGTTTCCCGCTCCGAAATGAAGGGCAATCATGTCAGTTCACCTCGCTGAAAATCGCTGCCAGTTCTTCTTCCGTCTTTGCACTGATCAGCCGCTCGATGTTTTCTTCCTCTGAGCAGATGATGGCGATGTTTGACAGAATGTCTAAGTGTTCATTGTTTTTTCCGGCGATACCGAAAACGACCTTTGCCGTATTGCCTTCACCGTATTCCACCCCGTCCGGAATCTGGATGACGGAAATGCCTGAATGAAGCACCTCATCCTTCGCATCTTCCGTGCCGTGCGGGATCGCGATGAAATTCCCCATGAAAGTCGATGATGTTTCTTCACGTTCGAACATTTTTTCCACGTAGCCGTTCTTCACGTAGCCGTTATCAATCAATGTCTGTCCCGCGAGGCGGATGGCATCCTCTTTTGAGTTCACCGTCTGGTTCAGTTTGATGTTCGCTTTAGCCAATACTTCCATGATGAAGATCCCTCTTTCTGTTTGATTAGTTTTTAAGCTTTTCAATCAGTTCATCGTATTTCGGGCTGTTCAAGAAATTATCAACCGAAATGTGCACCGCCTGCGGCAGCTTCGTTTTCGCGCGGTCAGTCAGGTCCTTATGCGTAATGACGATATCCGCGTCATTCGGAAGATTATTGATCGACGTATTTGTCACATCAATATCCAGGTCTGCTTTTTTCACTTTGTTTCTTAAAATGGAGGCGCCCATTGCGCTCGATCCCATACCTGCATCACACGCGAAGATAATGCGGCTGACTTGGTCAGCGGAAATATCGGCGGCGCTGTTTTCCGGCTCTTCCTCTTTGTCCGCCAATGCGGCCGCCGCTTCGCTTTTCCTGCCTTTCATTTCCTGCATTTTTTCCGCAGCGGCTGTCAGATCTTCTTCGCCCGCTTTAGACGATTTCAGAATAAGCGCCGAGACGATAAACGATACGGCTGCGGCAACGATGACGCCCGCCAGCACGCCGAGATAGCTTCCCTTCGGTGTCAGTGCCAAAATGGCGATGATGCTGCCCGGAGATGATGCCGCGACAAGACCCGCGTTAAAAATTGAGAATGTAAGCAGCCCGCTCGCTCCCCCGGCGATCGCCGCGAGGATCAGCATCGGTTTCATTAAAATGTAAGGGAAATAGATTTCATGAATCCCCCCGAAGAAATGAATGATCGCCGCTCCCGGAGCCGTCGATCTTGAAGAACCTTTCCCAAAGAACATGTATGCGAGTAAAATACCGAGTCCAGGCCCGGGGTTCGCTTCCACTAAGAACAGAATGGATTTGCCCGCTTTGGCGGCCTGCTCGATTCCGATCGGACTTAAAATGCCGTGGTTGATCGCGTTATTCAGGAACAGGACTTTCGCCGGTTCCACGAAAACGCTTGCAATCGGCAGCAAATTCGCGTGGACAATGACTTCCACACCCTCCGCCAGCAATTTGTTAAGAGACAGGACGACCGGGCCGATCGCATAAAACGCGATAATCGTCAGCACCGCGCCGATAATTCCCGCCGTGAAGTTGTTGATCAGCATTTCAAAACCCTGTCTGACTTTATCTTTAAATACACGGTCTAATTGTTTAATGAGATAACCGCCCAAAGGGCCCATAATCATTGCCCCTAAGAACATCGGAATGTCCGCTCCGACAATGACTCCGATGGCGGCGGTCGCTCCGACGACTCCCCCGCGGTGATCGTAAATCATTTTTCCGCCCGTATATGCGATTAAAAGCGGCAGAAGATACGTAATCATCGGGCTTACCAATGTATTCAGCTGCGGATTCGGAAACCATCCCGCAGGAATAAACAGCGCGGTGATAATTCCCCATGCGATAAATGCACCGATATTCGGCATGATCATACCGCTTAAATAACTGCCGAACCGCTGTATCTTTACTTTCATGCCAGCTTGCTGTTCTTGCTGCATATCATTTCCCTCCCTGTTTGCCTGCCTTAAGATGAAAATAAATAAGACACGGGGTTTTCTTTCGCCCCTGTGCCTTCATCATAAAACGCTTACAATCCTCATTCAATGAAAAGTAAAGAGGAGTTTGGCACAGAGACTGTGACAAATCCTTAACTAAAAAAAGACACCTCATCAAAGGTGTCTTACCGCTTCCTGTATATAATGTGTCCTTTTGTAACGACGAGTTTGGCAATGATCCGCTCACTGACAATAAACACCGGATACGCACATACGAGCGCAAAAATGGCGGCCGGCACATACCGCGCGGCCGGAAACATCGGCATGACGGCGGTTCTGGCCATCTGCACAAGATAAATCAAAAGCACGGTTATCGCAATGGCGACAGCCATAATCGGAGCTGATACTTTATATTCACGCAATTTCACATGGCAATGTCCGCACTGAAACTGGCACGGGATCATGGATGATCTGACCATGTCGCCTGTAACCGGCTTGCCGCAGTTCGGGCAGGTCGTTTCTTTCATGTTTATTCCTCCATTCAACTCTTCTATTATAACAGAGTCTGTCTCCGCGTTTTACATTTGTGATTGTTCAACATATTTTCACACATTTTATCATCAGGCTCTTGTGCATATTTGTGAAAACATCTACTCTTAAAGGGAGGTTCATCACTCATTCGCATAAAAAGGAGGATGCAGAATTGCTTCCGATTAACAGACAGCAAACCTTGCTTGAATGGCTGAAAGAGGAGGGCGCGCTGAAAATCTCTGACATAAGCGAGAGATTCGGCGTCTCCGAGATGACCGTGTACAGAGACGTCAATCAGCTGGCGGATGCAAACCGGATTATCCGGACACCCGGCGGCATTACGCTCCCGCCCGCTTCAGAAAAAAGCGCCAATCAATGCGGCTATTGCCTGCGGCCGATTCAGCATTCATATTCTGTCCAGCTCATTACTGTTTCACAAGCCGTTGAGCAGATGTGCTGCATTCATTGCGCGATTTTGCGGTATGAGGATAAAAAGGAAGAAGTGTCTCATGTCATTTGTAAGGATTTTCTTCTCCAGACAACGCTGACGGCCGCTTCTGCTTACTTTTTAGTCCATGCCGATATTGACCTTCACTGCTGCCGGCCTCAGGCGATTCCCTTCTCAACGCGTGATTACGCAGAACGGTTTCAAAAAGGATTCGGCGGGGTCATTTGCACCTTTGACGAGGCGGCGGACATCATCTTACACGACAGGCAGAAGGGATGCACCTGCAGCAAGACATAACAACAACCAACCGGAAGGCGGTGTCACAAGCCATGAGACAGAACAAACGCTGGCTCATCTTTTTGCTGTTCCTTGTTTTGATTCCGAAAACAAGTTTCGCCCACGCCTACATCACAAACTCAAACCCGGGTGAGAACAGCGAATTAAAACAAGCGCCGAAGCAGATTGAAATTGAGTTTAATGAACAGATTGAAGAAGGCTTCCACTCCATTAAGGTCTATAATTCATCCGGCGAACGGGTCGATGCCGGCAAAACGGTGATTCAAAAAAGTGATGCCCGCATCATGACCGCGGCATTGAAAAAAAATCTGCCGCATGATATTTACAGAGCGGAATGGAACGCGGTGTCGGCCGACGGTCACCCGGTATCCGGCGTCATCCCTTTCAGTATCGGGAAAGCCGGCGGTGAACTTCAGGAGCAAACATCATCGCAAGCGGCGCTTCATCCCGAAGCGGCCATCGACCGCGGTATTTTGTATACCGCTCTCTCCCTGTTTATCGGCACGGCGTTTTTTCATCTGTTTTGGTACAGAAAAAATGATTCATCAAAAGCAAAACGAACTGTAAAGCTGCTCGTGATTTCCTTATGTTTAACGGGGCTTGCGCTTGTCTGCCAGCTCCCGATCCAGACGAAAGAAAACGCGGGCGGCGCTTGGAGCGCCGCGTTTCAGCCGGACTATGTAAAAGAAACGCTTCTGAAAACGGCAGGCGGGTGCGTCTGGATGATCCAGATCAGCTTATTTATCCTGCTTGCCCTGTCCATGATCCCGCTGCTGAAGAAGAAAGCTTTCCGGTCATTTGCGTACTGGACGGCGCCGCTGCTGTTCTTTTTCGCTTCGCTTTTGGCAAAAGCATTCGCCGGACATGCGGCGGTTATTGACGAAAAAGCGGTCGGCATCGCGATGGATTTTCTCCATTTATCAGCCGCGTCTGTATGGACCGGCGGTATAGCCGTGCTTGTGCTCCTTCTTTCATCAGAGTGGAGAAACACAGATAAAACCGCCGCCTGGGAAACGGTCAGACGCTTTTCTCCTTGGGCGTTCGCCTCTGTCGGCGTGCTTTTATTTTCAGGTGTGCTGAACGGATTTTTCATTATCCGTTCGTTTGATTCACTCTTTCACACCGCTTACGGCAAGACGCTCCTTTTGAAAATCGGGCTGTTTGTCATCATGCTTGCGCTCGGCGCCATTCACGTATGGATGACGAAGTTCCGCAGAAAAAGGAGCATCAGCGCAACGATAAAGGCCGAATGGGCAATCGGCATTGCGGTGTTATTTACAACCGCTGTCTTCACAAGCCTGCCCAGCCCGCCGCCGCCCGCGCCATTGCCTTTTAACGGCTCAGAAATGATCGGAAACGGGGAAACCCTGTCCTTGCATATTACGCCGAACCAGCCGGGTAAAAATGAATTTCAAGTCATTGTCACTGATCATAACGGCGGCTTGGTGAAAGACATTCAGCAATTTACGGTGACTGTTTATCAGACGGGCTTCAGCGGCAAACAGCATGAAAGCACCTTTGATTTGAAAAAGACGAAGGAAGGCACATTCGAAGCCGCCAACCTGTCCATCACCGAAAAGGGAAACTGGAAGATCAAAGTCCACGGACTGACAAGCGATTTCAATGAAATCAACCAAGTATTCTCAACGACAAACTAAGGAGTGTATCTCATGTTGAAAAAAAAGGCTTTCGTATTCATATTTGCCGTGACCCTGTCACTCACCGGTTTTACGGCTGCAGCAAGCGCCCACGTCTCCGTCAAACCCGCGGAATCCGCGGCGGGTTCTTGGGAAACGTACACAATGAAAGTGCCTGTGGAAAAAAATGAGCCGACAACGAAAGTCGTGCTGAAAATGCCCGCGGGCGTTGAATTCCAGCAGTATCAGCCGATTCCGGGCTGGAAAACGTCCGTAGCAAAGCATGATGACAAGGCGGTCTCCGTCACTTGGGAAGCAAAGGACGGCGGCATTCAGCCCGGCCAATTCCAGCAGTTCACATTCGTTGCGAAAAACCCTGAAAAGACCGCGGATGCCGCTTGGGACGCCTACCAATATTACAAAGACGGCAGCATTGTAGAATGGACGGGTGATGAGAACGCCGACACGCCTCACTCGATTACGAAAATCACAAAAGCGGCGAACGTGACGGATGCTCACGGAGCTGAACAGTCAAATGAAGAAAGCAAATCCGGCGTATCTGCGCTTGATATTGCGGCCATCGTCCTGTCAGCTGCGGCGATTATCCTTTCGATCGCGGCGCTTGTAAAGAAAAAACGCGCGTAAGCAAAAAGCGATCCGGCTCTAAAGAGCCTGAGATCGCTTTTTTTCTTATCCGCGGCCTGCCTGGAATGACGGATATTTGGTCATTCCGCCGTCAGCAAACAGTGTAATGCCGGTCACGTAGCTTGATTCCTTTGAAGCGAGCCAGACGGCGACGGCCGCGATTTCTTCCGGCTCACCGATATATCCCATCGGAATCATGCTTTCGACATCTTTTTTCTGGACGGGATCCGCGAATTTTTCCGCATTGATCGGCGTATTGATCGCGCCCGGTCCGATATTGTTAACACGGATGCGCTTCGGCGCGTACTCAAGCGCCAGCGTTTCCGTCATCAATTTAATGCCGCCTTTACTTGCCGCGTAGTGGACAAACAGCGGCCACGGAATCATTTCGTGTACGCTCGACATGTTAATGACGTTTCCTTGAATATCATTTTCCACGTAATATTTAATGGCTTCGCGGCTCCCCAGAAAAGCGCCGGTCAGATTGGTATTGATGACTTTGTTCCAGTCTTTTAACGGCATTTCATGCGACTGAACCGGATTTTCCATGCCGGCGTTATTGATCATGATATCCAATGTGCCGAATTCTTTCACCGCGGTCTGGACGATGTTTTTCACATCTTCTTCTTTTGTGACGTCACCTTGAATGATGACTGCTTCACCGCCCGCTTTTTGAACCCCTTCTTTTACGGTTTGGGCCTCTTTTTCATTACTGTAGTAGTTTATGACGACTTTCGCCTGCTCCTGTCCGAAGCGGAGCGCCATCGCTTTTCCTAATCCTGATGATGCTCCCGTAATGGCTACGACTTTTCCTTTTAAATCCGTGTACATGTTCAAACCTCCTGCATGTTGTTATGAATTTGATTTTGCAATGCCTAAGAATATTGCGGCTACGATGATCAGGATAATCCCGATGGCAATGGCGACCAGCTGGCGCTTCGTTTTGCTCTCACGAAGGATGAAGATTCCGCCGAGCGTGCTGATGACGATCCCCATTTGAGACAGGGAAAAACTTGTCGCAACACCAACGCGCGGCTGTGAGATGAACAGAAACATATTCCCGAGCGCCCAGATGATTCCCGGCAGAATGTTCTTGAGGGCGTACTTATTAAACGGTTTATGCTTGTACGTCAGGAGCAGCCCGCCGATAACCATCCCGATCGCCTGCGGCAGAAGCGCTGACCAGCCGGATACGCCGAACAGCCGGGCCACGACGACATAGACCAAATAACCGAGCGTAGAGATCAGCAGGATGACAATGCCTTTTTTTAAATTTCCCGGTTCTCCGTCCGCCCGCCCTTTTTTATCTTCTAAAGATGTGAGCACTATACCGACGATGATTAAAATAAGGGCGAGAATACCCAGCGTAATCGCGATGGGGGTTGACCATTCTTTGAATACGATCACCCCGAACAAAGAAGTCGAGACGAGCTGCATTCCCGTTGATATCGGCATCGTTTTTGAAACGCCCATCAGCTGGATGCTTTTTAGCTGATTGCTTTGGCCGAGCGACCAAAACAGCCCCGATATGATGCCGACAATAAAAATGCGCCCTGACAGCACCGGATGGACAAACAGATACAGCACAAACGAAACGATGAGCGCCCCGATTGTGGTACCCAGCGTCTGGCTGTAAGGCCCGCCGCCTAATTTGACGTTAAATAACACGATGCTCCCCCAAAACAAAGCCGGGAGAAGAGCCAGTAATATATCCATGATGGCGACCTTCTTTCAATCGTATTTGCTGTTATTTTGTCTGGAATTGAACCGATTATTCTCAAATCACAACAAAAAAGCCTGCCGGCGATTTTACCGGCAGGCTGCCCATTAAAAAAAGCCCCGCTCAGAAGCAGGGGCTCTTTTTTTGGCTATTAAAGTCCGATTGACATGTATTTGGTTTCCAGATACGGCTCAATGCCTTCCGTACCGCCTTCACGGCCGATGCCGCTTTCTTTCATTCCGCCGAACGGCGCTTGAACCGCGGACGGACCGCCGTCATTCCAGCCGATGATGCCGTATTCAAGCTGTTCTGAAATATAGATGCCGCGGCGGTAGTTTTCTGTAAAGAAATAAGCCGCAAGCCCGAACGGCGTATCGTTCGCAAGCTTGATCGCTTCATCGATATCTGAGAACGTAATGATCGGCGCAACCGGGCCGAATGTTTCTTCATGCATGATGTTCATGGATGTATCTACGTTTGACAGCACGGTCGGCGTCACGAAATAGCATCCTTTTTCATCGTTTTGGTCATATGTTCCGCCTGTCAGCACTTCTGCGCCTTTTTCCACGGCGTCATTAATTTGAGCGACGATTTTATCGAACCCTTTTTTGTTGATGACAGGACCGACGTTTACGCCTTTTTCAAGACCGTTTCCGACTTTGAGTTTCGCAGCTTCTTCACTCAGCTTTTTCGCAAACTCGTCTTTCACGGATTCGTGTACGATCAGCCGGTTCGCACAGACGCAGGTTTGGCCGGCATTTCTGAATTTAGAGGCCATTGTTTGGGCTACCGCCAGATCAAGATCAGCGTCTTCATCTACGATCAGCGGCGCATGTCCGCCAAGCTCCATTGACATATGTTTTACGGTGTCGGCGCTGTTTTTCATCAGGATTTTGCCGACAGGCGTTGAGCCGGTAAAGGTAATTTTGCGGATTTTCGGGCTGCTGGTAAAAACGTTTCCGATTTCGGCTCCGTCACCGATCACCACTTGCAGCACGTCCTTCGGAATTCCCGCTTTATACGCGAGACGCGCAAGGGCGTAAGCGGAAAGCGGCGTATCCTCCGCGGGTTTGATGATGAACGTACAGCCTGCGGCCAAAGCGGGCGCGGCTTTTCTTGTAATCATCGCATTCGGGAAATTCCACGGCGTGATCGCGGCTACCGGGCCGACCGCCTGGCGGGTGACGACGATCCGTTTGCCCGTTGTCGGCGCAGGGACGGTTCTGCCGTAAATCCGTTTTGCTTCCTCGGCAAACCATTCAATATAGCCGGCGCCGTATAAAACTTCTCCGACCGCTTCTTCGTACGGTTTACCATTTTCCTTCGTAATTAATTCCGCAAGTTCTTCTTTATTTTCAACAATCAGCTCATACCATTTTCTCAAAAGTGAGGCACGTTCTCCCGCTGATGTTTTGGACCATGATTGAAACGCTTGATGTGAACGTTCAATCGCTTTTTCAACTTCTTCGGCCGTCTGCTGGGCGATGCTTTCGATCGCCTCTCCCGTTGCCGGGTTGTACACTGTTAATTGTTCTGGCATATTGAACATTCCTTTCTCTCCTATAGTAAAGCCATTGAATGCTTGTTGATATATCTCACACTTTCATGATAGCAGACCCATCCGCCGGCATACCAATAATTGAACTCACAGAGCTGCTTCGATAATGGAAAGGCCTTTTTTGAGCTGTTCATCCGTCACGACAAGCGGCGTCAGAAATCGGATAATGTTGCCGTTAATCCCCGCCGTCAGCAGCAGCAGTCCGTTCTCATTCGCCGTTTTAGCGATCGCCGCGGCTTTTGCTTTGTCCGGTTCCCGCGTGTCCGGATCTTTGACAATTTCGATGGCCGCCATCGCGCCGAGTCTGCGCACTTCTCCGATACACGCATGCTCTTTTTTCCATTCAAGCGCTTGATGCTCAATGATGCGGCCGATCTCTTCAGAACGCTGATTAAGTCCTTCTTCTTCAATAATATCCAGGACGGCAAGCGCAGCCGCACAGCCGAGAGGGCTTCCCGCATATGTGCCTCCAAGTTCCCCCGGCGCAGCGGCATCAAGCATTTCCGCCCGGCCGATGACGCCGCTCAGCGGCAATCCGGCCGCAAGTGATTTGGACACGGTGATCAAATCAGGGACGGCCCCGAAATGCTCGATTGCAAAATACGTTCCCGTTCTCGCAAATCCGGTCTGAATCTCATCTGCCACGAAAACGATGCCGTGCTTTTTACAAAAAGCGGCGACATGCTGCACGAAACGTTTTGAAGGAATGATGAAACCGCCTTCTCCCTGAACCGGTTCCATAACGACACAAGCGACCGTTTCCGGCGCAACTGCAGCGATAAAGAAATCATCAAAAGCACTGATGATAAAGTCGTCATACTGCTCGTCAGTCATGCCGGCCGGCTTTTGATAATAGTAAGGAAACGGCGCCTGATACACTTCCGGGGCAAACGGGCCGAATCCGTATTTATAAGGTTTCACCTTGCTCGTCATGCTCATCGTCATGTTCGTGCGGCCGTGGAACCCTCTTGTAAATGACACGACAGCCTGGCGGTTCGTATATTTTCTGGCGATTTTCACGGCGTTTTCCACCGCTTCCGCTCCGGAGTTGAGAAGAATCGCTTTTTTCGCATGATCTCCCGGCGCAAGGGCGCAAAGTTTTTCGGCAAGTTCAATATAAGACGGATACATCATGACGTTAAATCCCGGGTGAATCAGATCCTCCGCCTGTTTCTTCACCGCCTCCACCACTTTCGGATGGGAATGGCCGACATTCAGCGTTCCGATCGCTCCGGCAAAATCAATGAATCGTCTGCCGTCCAAATCGTATAAAAGCGCCCCTTCCCCTTTTACCGCCATGCCGCGGTTTCCGTTGCCGACCCCTTTGGAAACGAATTGATCCCGTTTTTGCTGCCACTGGGCAGTTGTCACTTCCGTTGATGCTGTTTGACTCATAGATTTCATCCCCTTGCGTTATTTTTCTTATCATTCTGACTTCTTTTTGGTATGATGAAAAGTACCAAAATCAATTTATCTATGGTACCAGAAAGGGGGTCATGGTCTTTATGCTGACAATTTCCATTGATCATTCGGAAACGGCGGATTATATATACCAGCAGATCTATCAGCACATAAAAGCGGCCGTTTTGAAGCGAAGCCTGATGCCTCACACAAAGGTGCCGTCTAAACGGGAGCTTGCCGAGACGCTGAAGGTCAGCGTGAATTCAGTGAATTCGGCTTATCAGCAGCTGCTTTCGGAAGGTTATTTATATGCAGTCGAAAGAAAAGGTTTTTTCGTTGAGGAAATTGATACGGTTTATCATGAAAAAACGCCTTCGCTCTTATTGCCTGAAGATTTAAAAAAGCGGGAGACGGATAAAAGCGGCTGGATTTCATTTTCGCATATGAGCGTGGATACGGCGCATTTCCCCCTGAAAAGCTGGTTCCGCTGTGAGCATAAAGCAGCCGCCCGTTCGTTTCATACACTCGGAGAACTCGTCCATCCGCAAGGCTTATACGAAGTCCGTGAAACAATTTCGAGGCTTATTTCCCTGACAAGGGGCGTTACATGCCGACCGGAACAAATCGTGCTCGGGGCGGGCACGCAAATGCTGATGCAGCTGCTGACGGAACTGCTGCCAAAAGACGCGCTGTACGCGATGGAGAACCCGGGATATATGAGGATGTACCGGCTGCTGCAAAACCTCGGGAAAAAGACGGCCACGATCAGCCTCGATGAAAAAGGCATGTCCATAGCCGAAATCGAAAAGCGCCGGCCCAGTGTATTGATCACCACGCCGTCCCATCAATTTCCCTCAGGGGTAATCATGCCGGCTTCCCGGCGGATTCAGCTTTTAAACTGGGCCGCCGAACAGAGCGGCCGCTTCATCATTGAAGATGATTATGACAGTGAATTTAAATATGACGCCGATACGATCCCTGCGCTTCAAAGCCTTGACCGGTTTCAAAATGTCATCTACATGGGGACCTTTTCAAAATCCCTTTTCCCCGGCCTGCGCATCAGCTACATGGTTCTGCCGCCCGGGCTTTTGCGGACGTTTAAAGAGAGAACGTATGACCTTAATACGTGCAGCACGCTTGCCCAGCTGGCGCTTAAAGAATTTATCGATTCAGGTGAATATCAGAAACATATAAAAAAGATGAAGCAGCATTATAAGAACATGCGGGAACGCCTTATTTCGGCTTTGGACGAAACCTTCGGGGAAAGAATCCATGTAAAGGGCGCCAATGCCGGGCTTCATTTTGTCACGGAGTTTGACTGCGCCCGTTCAGAAAAAGAAATGTTGGCGCGGGCGGATGCAGAACAGCTCGATCTGTTTGCGATGAGCCGGTTCCGTCTGAAAATGGGAGGCGATTCATATAAGCCGCAGCTCATTCTCGGCTTCGCCCGCCTGAAGGAGAGCGATATTCAGGAAGGCGTCACAAGGCTTTACCGGACGGTTTTCGGCGCATAAAAAAACCCCGGAATTCGGGGACTATTTACCAGCGGTCCGGCTCTGTCTGCAAAATCGCCTCCAGCAGGCCGGGAAACGCCGCTTGTAAATCATCTTTGCGCAGGGAATAATAACGGTGCTTCCCGTCTATGCGCACTTGGGCGATCCCCGCTTCCCGGAGCACTTTAAAGTGATGGGACAGCGTTGATTTGGCGACCCGGACATCCGCACATGTGCCGCACGTTTTTTCAGTTGTTTCCGCCAATTGTTTGACCAGCTCTAAGCGGAGCGGATCACTCAGAGCATGAAGAACCTTTGTCAGCTGTAAGCGGTCGGTTTCAGGATGATTTGGAATGTTCATGAGTCAAATGTAACACATAAAAGCGGCGGGTGACAATTTAGGCGGTGTGGGTTTTTTCTTTACCATTCACTGCGAAACATGTTACAGTTAGTTCGATAATATTCGAACTATAACAAATAAACCCAATCAGGAGGAATAACAATGATCGTCTTACAGGCTTACATGAAAGTAAAAGCGGATAAACGCGAGGAATTTTTAGGAGAAGCGCAATCACTTGTTCAGCATTCACGTGCGGAAGAAGGAAATGTGCAATACGATCTTTTCGAAAAAATCGGTGAAGAAAATACGTTCGTCATGCTTGAACAATGGAAAGATGAAGAAGCGATGAAATTCCACAACGCCACTGACCATTTCCAAGGATTCGTGGCAAAAGCAAAAGAAGTGCTGAGTGCGCCGCTTGACGTCGTCCGCACAGAGCTGTCAGAGTAACGAAAGGATGAATAACATGAACGAAGTCCTTCAATCATTAACAGACCACCGTTCTATCCGCAGCTACACAGATGAGCCCGTATCAGATGAACAGCTGGACCTTATCATTCAAGCCGCTCAGGCAGCGCCGACTTCCATTAACGGCCAGCAATTTACCGTTATTGCGGTGAAAGATAAGGAACGGAAGAAAAAAATATCCGAATTGGCGGGCGGCCAGCCGTGGATTGACCAAGCGCCGGTTTTCCTTTTATTCTGCGCTGATTTTAACCGCGCCAAAATTGCGCTTGAAGAATACAATGATACGCCGCTTGAGATCACGAACGGTTTAGAGTCCGTTCTTGTCGGCGCCGTAGACGTCGGGATTGCGCTCGGTACGGCAACAGCCGCGGCTGAATCAATGGGACTCGGCACTGTGCCGATCGGAGCCGTGCGCGGCAAGCCGGATGAGCTCATTGAAATGCTGAAACTCCCGAAATACGTTTTCCCGGTTTCCGGTCTCGTCATCGGCCATCCGGCAGACCGCTCCGCGAAAAAACCGCGTCTGCCGCAAGCAGCCGTTCTGCATCATGAAACGTATCAAGAGGAAGATTTAAGAACACATATCGAAGCCTATGACAAGCAGATGTCCGAATACATGAAAAACCGCACAGGCGGACAGGAAACAAGAAACTGGTCACAAGGCATCACCTCCTACTATAAGCAGCTTTATTATCCGCACATTCGTGAAATGCTTGAAAAACAAGGGTTTAAAACGGATAAATAAGCGCATCAGCCTGCCGGAAACGCTCCGGCAGGTTTTTTCTTTTTCTCAAACAAAAGCGTTGACACTGCGCAAAAATTTTTGTTAATATTTTCATCATATACTCATTGGTTTTCTGTGAACCAATGGGTTTTCTATTGTGACGAAAGAAGGAATCTGGGCTTATGAATGATAAGAAAACGGATATTCTGCTGGCGGCAAGAAAGCTTTTTTCGGGGAGAAGCTTTTCGTCGGTATCGATGCAGGCGATTGCTGAGGAGTGCAAAGTCTCCAAAGCATCTTTATATAAGCTGTTTGAATCGAAGGAAGACCTGCTTCTGGAGCTGCTCGATTTTAACCAGAAACAGATGGTAGCGGCCGCTACACTATTGAATGAAGAAACAAGCCTGTCTCCTGAGGAACGGTTTGCCAAAAAACTGATGGCTGAGCTTGAAGGCTTCAGGCGCAATCAGCAGTTTTTTAATATGCTGATGTACGGAAGCCCTTCCTCTATTAATGACCGGGTAAAGCGGCATATTCACAGGGCCCGTTCCACTTTTATCTGCTGGCATCGCGATTCACTGATTCAGACGTACGGCGAAGACATCATTCCTTATGTATGGGAGCTGGTGATTGTCCTGCAGGGGCTCCTGAGAGAATGCATCACGCTGATTAAGCTGGAAAAAGAACCGCTCGACCTGGAGCCTCTTACGGAGTTTATCATCCGCCATCTCAATCTCATCGTCGAAAACAGGAAAACCGAAACCGCTTTGCCGCAGGAGATGATTGACCTTTATATCGCCTCCGCTTCCTCATTTGAGCCGAAAGATAAAACCGTATTGCTGGCTGAAAGCCTGAAGGAGCTGAAAGAAGCCGTCTCAGCCCTTCCTGAGGAGAAATATGATGCTGCGGGTCTCACTTCCGCGGCGGCCATGCTGGAGAAAGAATCAGCGGACAAACAGCCGCGGGATTTTCTCATAAAAGCGCTCATCGGTTATTTGGAACAGGCCGGACCGCTGCACCAGCCGCTTGCAGCCGTTAAAACATTGCTCAAACTATAAAGAAAGAAGGAATCAGCTTGAATAAGAGTATTGAAACTGCACCATACAACCGCTCTGTCATTGTCGGGATTCTTTTGGCGGGAGCGTTCGTCGCCATTTTGAACCAGACGCTGCTTATTACGGCGCTGCCGCACATTATGAATGACTTCAATATAGACGCCAACAAAGCGCAATGGCTGACAACATCGTTTATGCTGACGAACGGGATTTTAATCCCGATTACCGCGTTTTTAATAGAGAAATTTACGAGCCGCACCCTCTTGATTTCCGCCATGAGTATTTTCACGGCCGGAACCATTGTCGGTGCATTCGCTCCGAACTTTCCGGTATTGTTAACGGCCCGGATTATCCAAGCGGCCGGCGCCGGAATTATGCTGCCGCTCATGCAGACGGTATTTCTCACGATTTTCCCGATTGAAAAGCGCGGCCGCGCAATGGGTATGGTCGGCTTGGTGATCTCGTTCGCGCCGGCAATCGGCCCGACGCTTTCCGGATGGGCGGTCGAAGCATTCTCTTGGCGCTCTTTGTTTTATATTATCTTCCCGATCGCAGTCATCGATTTGCTTTTAGCGATTATTCTGATGAAAAACGTCACGACATTACGAGAAACACAGATTGATATTTTATCCGTGATCTTATCGACCCTCGGATTCGGCGGTCTGCTTTACGGCTTCTCAAGCGCCGGTTCATCAGGGTGGACCAGTACTGAAGTGCTGACCTCGCTGCTTGTCGGAGCGGTCGCGCTGATTTTCTTTATCGCAAGACAGATGAAGCTCAAAAAACCGATGCTGGAATTCCGCGTGTTTTCCTTCGGGATCTTCAGCCTGACCACCCTGCTCGGCACACTTGTTTTCGCGCTGCTGATCGGAACGGAAACCATTCTCCCGCTCTACACGCAGAAGGTCCGGGGCGTATCCGCGTTTGATACCGGATTAATGCTTTTGCCGGGCGCGGTTGTGATGGGGATGATGTCTCCGTTTATCGGCCGGATTTTTGACAAAATCGGCGGAAAGGGCCTTGCGATGACCGGATTCTTTATCATCCTGCTCACGTCCCTGCCGTTTATGAATCTGACGGACTCGACTTCTCTCATTTGGATTGTCGTCGTTTATACCGCGCGGCTTTTGGGAACAGCCATGATTATGATGCCGGTGACGACAGCGGGAATCAACGCCCTGCCGCGCCACTTAATTCCGCACGGCACAGCCATGAACAATACCGTCCGCCAAATCGGCGGTTCTATCGGTACGGCGCTGCTAGTTTCCGTGATGAGCAGCCAGGCGGCGCACGCAAATGCGACAACTCCGGCAAACGCCGCCCTGCACGGCATGAATGCGGCATTTGTCGTGGCCGCCTGCATCGCGCTGGCCGGCTTCCTGCTATCTTTCACTTTGAAGAAAAAACCGCGTCAGCCTGAGCAGCAGCAGGCCGTCACGCGTTAAACCAAAAAGAACCCGATCACGTATGTGACCGGGTTCTTTTTTTACTTCTCGATTCCGTCTTTTACTTCTTTCACCATTTGCGCCATGGATTCCAGGCCGCCTCCTGATAAATACCATGTAGCTGAGTCAAGGTAGACAACATGGTTGTTTTTCACGGCTTTCACCGATTTCACATAATCATTTTCAACCACTTGTTTTGTTGAAGATTTTGTGCCGATCGCTGTTCCGCGGTCAACGACAAACATGTAATCAGGGTTTGTTTTGGCGATATATTCATAGGAAATGCTTTGTCCGTGCAATGAGGCTTCGATGTTTTTGTCAGCCGGTTTAACGCCGAACACATCATGAATGAAGCCGTATCTTGATTTAGAGCCGAACGCGCTGATTTTGCCGTCGTTCGCCATCACCACTAAACCGTTTTTATCCGTGCTGCTTGTCTTTTTCTTCAGATCGGCAATGGACTTGTCAATTTTCGCAAGCTTATCTTTCACTTCATTTTCTTTGTTAAAGATTTTGCCGATCACTTCGGTGTTGTGTTTGAATCTGTCAACGTAGTTTGTATAGTCATCATCAAGATAAATCGTCGGCGCGATTTTTGAGAACTCTTTATAAGAATCAGATTGTCTGTGGGCGATAATGATTAAATCCGGATCAATATCCGCGACTTTTTCAAAATCCGGTTCTTTTAAACCGCCTGTGTTGGCGTATTTATCACTATTATATGAAGATAAGTATTTTGGAAGGTTTTGTTTCGGAACTCCCGCCACATGGTCCTGTAAACCGAGTTCATCCATCGTGTCCAGCATTCCGAAGTTGAATACGACGACTTTTTTCGGGTTCTTCGGCACTTTGACTCCTTCTTTGTTCATGTCGTCCTTAATCGTGATCATTTCTTTTGATTTGCCGGATGTTTTGTCCCCGTTTCCGCATGCAGAAACAACAAAAATCGTAACTAGCGCAATGAATAGCAATGCGAATTTTTTCATGACTCTCACCTCATCTGGTTTTTAAGAAAAATACACACCGATCCGCTGACTGTCAATCTCTTGAATCGGAATGGTCATATCATAAATGTCTTCAAGCACGGAAGTGTCAATAATCTCCTCCGCCGGCCCTTCTTTGACAATCCGGCCGTTTTTCAGAGCAACGATATGGTCTGAGTAGACGGAAGCGAAGTTGATATCGTGAATCACTACGACGACCGTTTTTCCGAAGTCTTCCACAAGCCGCTTCAACAGCTTCATCATTTCAACGGAATGCTTCATATCTAAATTGTTCAGCGGCTCATCGAGAAAAATATAATCCGTATCCTGAGCGATAATCATCGCGATAAATGCCCTCTGGCACTGTCCTCCGCTGAGCTGATCGAGATATTTATCCTTTAAGTCGTCAAGCTTCATATAATTGAGGGCCTGGTTGATGTGCACCCAATCCTCATCCGTCAGCTTCCCCTGGGAATACGGAAATCGGCCGAAGCTGACCAGGTCTTTAATCGTCAGCCTGATATTGATTTGGTTATTCTGCTTCAGGATGCTGATTTTTTTCGCCAGATCATTGCTTTTGCAGGAACCGATCTCTTGCCCGTCAACCGTGATTTCTCCGGAATCCGTCTTAATCAGCCGGCTCATGATAGACAGCAGCGTGCTTTTTCCCGCGCCGTTCGGACCGATAAACGAGGTAAGCCTGCCCTTTTGAATGGAAAGAGACGTTTTCTCAAGGACAACTTTCCCGCCGTATTGTTTGCTTACATTTTTGACCTCTACCATGATTTATTCTCCTTTAACAGCAGATAGATAAAATAAATCCCGCCGGCAAAATTAATGATGACGCTCAGCGTCGTGGAAAACGTAAACACTTTTTCCACGACGAACTGGCCTCCGACAAGCGCGATGATGCTGATCAGAACAGACCCCGCGATTAAATACGTGTGCCTGAAGGTTTTTAAAAACTCTCTCGCCAGATTGACGACAAGCAGTCCTAAAAACATAATCGGCCCGACAAGAGCCGTAGAGACAGACACAAGAACAGCGACGACAATGAGCATCTGTTTCACAAGCTTATCGTAATCAATCCCAAGGTTGACGGCGTGTTCCCTGCCGAGCGACAGCACGTCAAAAAACCGCGTGAACCGCCAGACATAAATGCCTGTCAGAAGAAAGACGGCACCGGCAAATCCTAAAAGATCGGTGTTAATATTGTTAAAGCTGGCAAACATTTTGTCCTGAACAACCTGAAACTCATTCGGATCAATCAGCATCTGCATAAAGGATGACAGACTGTTGAACAGCGTACCGAACACGACGCCGACAAGCAGAAGGAAAAACACGTTCCGCCCCTCGCCTTTAAACATGAGCTGATACAAAACGAGTGACAAAAGCACCATCAGCCCGACGGAGATGACGAAATTAAGGTTTTTGTTCATCATGACGATATTCATTGAACCGAACAGAAATACGATGACGGTCTGAATGAGCATATACAGGGAATCGAGGCCTAGAATGCCCGGTGTCAGTATGCGGTTATTTGTAATCGTCTGGAAGATGATCGTTGAAAATGCGATCGCTCCCCCGGTGAGCATCATGGCAAGCACTTTGAAGCACCGTCTCGGCAGGGAGTATTCCCAGTTGCCCAGTCCGTAGAACAAAAAGAATCCGATACATATCATGGCGAGCGCCGCCAGCAGCGTAATTTTTTTATTATGACTCATATGCTTTTCTCCTTAACAGCATATACAGGAAGATGCCGCTGCCGATCACACCGACCATCAGGCCGATGGAAATTTCGTAAGGGAAGATGATCACCCTTCCCAAAATGTCGCAAAACAGCACAAAAACAGCGCCCAAGAGAGCTGTGTGGGGCAGACTGCTCCTCAGGTTGTCCCCTTTGTAGATCGACACGATATTGGGAATGATCAAACCGAGAAACGGCAGCATCCCGACGGTCAGAATCACAAGTGAAGCGATAAGCGACACGATAATCAGACCGATATTGACGACGCGTTTGTATTTCAGGCCGAGATTGACGGAAAAGCTCTCTCCCATTCCCGCCACCGTAAATTTATCCGCATAGACATAAGCGATGATCAAAAGCGGGATACTCAGATATAAAAGCTCGTACCGGCCTTTGACGACCAATGAGAAATCCCCCTGCAGCCAGGACGACAGATTTTGGATCAGATCGTATTTATACGCGATAAACGTGGCGACTGAACTGACGATATTCCCAAGCATTAAACCGACGAGAGGAATAAAAATCGCATCATTAAACTTGATTCTCTCGAGGATTTTCATGAACAGGAAATTTCCCGCCAACGCGAAAATAAAAGCGATAGACATTTTTACAAGCGGACTCGCTGACGTAAAAAGCATTAATGAAATCAAAATCCCGAGCCTTGCCCAGTCCATCGTTCCCGCAGTCGTCGGCGATACAAATTTATTCCGGCTGATCTGCTGCATGATTAATCCGCAGATGCTCAGGCTCATGCCGGCAATAATAATGCTCACCAAACGCGGCAGCCGGCTGTCAAATAATGTACTTGCCTGTTCTTTATTTAAATGAAAAATATCCAGCGGCGACAAGTCTTCTACACCGATAAAAATAGAAGTACACGCCAATACCGCCAGTAGCAAAAGTAAGTAACGTAGCTTCATGCTGCCTCCCCGCACCCATCACAAACGGTATGACTCATTGCCAAACAACTCCCATATATCCCCACTCGTAATGATTATCATTATCAACGACAATTATAATCTTATCATCTTTCCAAGCGCAGTCAATACGGTTTTGCTTTTTAAAAGCGGTCATCCGCGGGCCGTACACTAAATTCTTTTACAATCAGTCTATCAAGAATTTGCAGGATTTACTATAACCTTCATTTGGCTGCTTATCATTTTTTGCACAGGATGACACACTTTAAGGAAGCAAATCTGACAAACAGCGATGAAATTCCTCTCTGTGAATACAAATGTGCTTTCCACGTAGAAAAAACCCTTGATTTACCTCTTTGAAAGAGAGATAATAAAAATTAAATTTGTGAGAAAATTTAAATATTAGGGGATGTAAATCATGAAAGTTGTAAAATTCGGAGGCAGCTCCCTTGCGTCAGGAGCCCAGCTTGAGAAAGTGTTTCAAATCGTGACGGCCGATCCCGCGCGGAAAGCCGTCGTCGTATCGGCGCCGGGAAAACGCTTCTCGGACGATACAAAGGTGACGGATCTGTTAATCCGGTGTGCGGAGCATTATTTGCAAAAAGGAGCGGCTCCCGAGCTTGCCGAAGCGGTCATTGAGCGGTACGCCGCCATCGCACGCGAGCTGGATCTCGATCCCTCTATTATAGAAAGAATCCGCCGTGACTTATTCGCTCTCTTAAACAGCAGCAAAGCCAATCCCGATCAGTATATGGATGCGGTGAAAGCGAGCGGCGAAGACAATAACGCGAAGCTGATCGCGGCCTACTTCCGCAGGCAGGGCGTGAAAGCCGAATACGTAAGCCCGAAAGAAGCGGGGCTGTTTGTAACGAATGAACCCGGCAGCGCGCAGGTGCTCCCTGAGTCTTATGATCATTTGTACCGTCTGAGAAACCGTGAAGGCTTGATCATTTTTCCTGGTTTTTTCGGCTATACGAAGGAGCATGAGGTTGTGACGTTTTCCCGAAGCGGTTCAGATATTACCGGCTCCATTCTCGCCAACGGCTTAAAGGCCGATCTGTACGAAAACTTTACCGATGTGGACGCCGTCTATTCCGTCAACCCGTCGATCGTGCAGCACCCGAAAGAAATTAACGAACTGACGTATCGGGAAATGCGTGAGCTCTCCTATGCCGGGTTTTCCGTTTTTCATGATGAAGCGCTGATTCCCGCTTTTCGGGCCGGCATCCCCGTTCAGATTAAAAACACGAATAACCCTGATGCGAAAGGAACGCGCGTCGTCAGCAGCCGTGACAATACGAACGGGCCTGTCATCGGCATCGCAAGCGACACGGGCTTTTGCAGCATCTACATAAGCAAATATTTAATGAACCGGGAAATCGGCTTCGGCCGCAAAGCCCTTCACATTTTGGAGGAAGAAGGATTGACGTATGAGCACGTTCCATCTGGGATTGACGATATCACAATCATCCTTCGGCACAATCAGATGGACTTAGAGCTGGAAGAGAAGCTCGTCACCCGTCTGAAGCAGGAACTTCAAGCAGATGAAGTCACCGTCAGGCACAATCTGGCGCTGATTATGGTAGTGGGCGAAGCGATGCGCCATAATGTCGGCACAACCGCCAGGGCATCCAAAGCGCTGTCGGGAGCCGGCGTCAACATCGAGATGATCAATCAGGGATCATCGGAAGTCAGCATGATGTTCGGGGTGAAAGAAGAACAGGAAAAACACGCGGTGCGGGCGCTGTATGACGAATTTTTCGCCGGGGTCCTACTCTCATAGGGCACAGCCTCTTTTTTCTCTTGTCCACTACTATCCCTTACAAAACAGCTTCTGAAACATATTGTATGGTATAGACAATATGGAGGTGAAGCATAATGGGATACTCTGGAGAAGGAATTAGCTCTTTCGCTTTGATCGTTGTTTTATTTATCCTGTTAGTCATTGTAGGTACTGCCTTTGTTGGCGGTTTCTAAGCATCACTCCGTCTATATGAGGACGCTGCGGGTTTTGACCTGCGGCGTTTTCTTTTTTTCTTTGAGCCGCTTCCATGCACGCAAAAAAAACTGCCGAGAACATTCTCAGGCAGTCTTTTCCTTTGTTCAGGTTATTTTCTTCTCACGTCATTCCTCTTTCAGTTACATGGAAGTCAGCCTGATCTGTCTGGCCTGCACCTGCAACTGTAAAAATCGCGGCGGCTGCTAAACAAATAACAAACCATTTAGATTTCAATTTCATACAAACCCTCACTCCTTTGTATTTGTTTTCTTGCCTCTTCGACTTTCAGAAAATAGTCAGAAGAAATTTTAAAGCAATTTTGTTCATAGTAATATTTAGCTGCTTCTAGTGCTAAATCCTCTATATCGGCGTACAAATTTTTATTCTCCAGGTAACGGAAACATGCGCTGATTTTTTCCTCATCCGGTTTCGCCTGATACAGAGCCTGCAGCCATTCGAATTTTACCGTGTAAACGGGATCGTCTGTTTCTTTAGCATATTCATATCCCCGCCTGTGATATTCCGACGCTTTATCTTTTTTTCCGAGTTTAAAGTAAATGAGTGTGATTAGAAAATATGCTTGAGGAAGAGAATTGACGATTCTTTGTGATTCAAATGTATCAACCGCCCGTTCAAAGTAAGGAATCGCTTCGTCGGTGCGGTCCTGATTGTAGTAGCACAGTCCGAGGTTATACAGCGCCCTCCCGACAAGCTGCGCTTTTTGTTCTTTTTCAGCCATTTGCAGAGCGTGCTGAAAATGTTTGGCCGCCTGTTCAAAACGTCTTTCATCCATTAAATTGACGCCGAACACAAAATGGCATTGAATGATCCGGACGTTGTATGTGTCCTGCTCTACGTAAATTTCATAAGCATTCTTTATATGTATCAAAGAAAAATACGTTTGTTTCATATGATAATAAGCTTCGGCCACCTTAAAATAAAACTCTGCCCGCTCCACGTGGTCCGATACGAAGGCCAATTTTTTCTCAGCCTGTTTATAATACGTAATCGCTGATATAAATTCTCTTTTATCAAATTCAAACATGCCTTTGAAAAAGTTGACGTAATAATCGAGAAGCCCTTTGAGCCCGGCCTGGCTGTTATCAATGTTATCAAGAATTTCCGACAGGGTCGGCTGGTCTTCTATCTTCAGTTTTTCCAGCGGCTCCAAGTAGTCCAGCATCAGCTGATGGCGAAATTCCATGAGGGAATAATAAAGCACCAAGTTCGAATCAGGCTCCATATGGTCAAGCTCTTGTTTGATCTCGGCCTTCAAGATCTCCGCATCCGGCACGCTGAATGTTCTTATGTATCGATACCACTCGTTAATCTTCTGCCCGACTGCTGAAGAAGGAATTAACCCGCTCTTCATTCCTTCACCCTCCCCATCCAAGACCTGTTTACCAGTTATTTTATCACGTTTCCGTGTCTTTCCATCCCGAAAAACACGCAAACTTTGTTTCGGCAGAGCGCAATTTTTCGCAGTGAAGATGAAACAGCCGGCAGCCGAACAGGACTGCCGGTTTTAAAATGATTCATGTTTCGTATTCAGCGGAAGGCGGATTGTAAAGGTTGTGCCTTTTCCCTTTTCGCTGTCAATGTCTATCGTGCCTTTGTGCATTTCGACGAGCTGCCTGACGATGGACAGGCCGAGTCCGTATTCGCCGTATGCCGTATTCGTTCGGGACACATCTGCCTTATAAAAACGCTCCCATATGTGCTCGATTTCTTCTTTAGAAATACCGATTCCGGTGTCTTCGATTTCAATAACCGTTTCCTTATAGCCTTCATACCCGCGCAGCGTAATGTCTCCGTTTTGCGTAAATTGAATGCTGTTTTTCGTAATGTTGACGAGAATCTGGATCAGCCTGTCATAATCGGCGAACACTTTGACGCCGTCCTCCGCTTCAATCCGGAGCCGATTTTGTTTTTCCTCGGCCTGCTGATTGAGATGCTCTTTAATAATTTCAAACACCTCGATGAGCGGCAGGCTCAGCTTGTCCAGCTTGATTTGCTGGGATCTGATTTTTTCATAATCCAGGTTTTCTTTCACGAGCCTGAGCATCCGCTTCGTTTCTTCACTGATCAGCGAGAAGCATTTCTCTTTATCTTTTTCCGGGATGGTGTTGCTGTTAAGGCCCTCCACCAGCCCGTTAATGGTCGTCAAAGGCGTTCTCAGCTCATGGGAAACATCGGCGATAAATTGGCGCCTCCGCTTTTCAAGGCGGTCAATCTGCTCTCTCGATTGCTTCAGATTTTTAGCCATCGTATTGAAATCGGACGCCAGCATGCCGATTTCATCGCCGCCGCTGTTCTTGAGCGAAATATCGTAATCACCGCAAGCCACTTTTCCCGTCGCATCCCGCAATGTCTGAATCCGCTTGACGTGAAACTTAGATAAAAGCCAGCTTAACAGAATCGTGATGATAAGGGTGCTGATAATCGCGTAAATCATATAGCGGTTGACCTGGCTGATCATCTGCTCGACCCCTCTGACAGGAGACACGAGCAGCACCGCGCCTTTAAATTGATTGTTGATAAAAAGCGGTTTTGCGACGAGCGATACTTCTAAGCCTTCCGTATTAAAACGATTCATCTCCGCTCTGATCTGAACGGTTTTCCCTTGCTTCAGCATGCGCCACTCTTTACTTTTCAGCTTCTCGCGCGGCGGCATATCATCAGGAAAAAAGTAAGGCCGCTGATGTTCATCAAAAATAATAAACCTTGTCTCGCGCGTTTTTAACATGTCCTGATACGGATACAAGCGGCGCAGATCAAGTTCGCGCCCGTTCAGCTCACTTGTGATCTGTTGGGCATAGGATGACAGCTCATCCACTTTGTTTTGATACGCAAAATCTTTCACAAAATGTGAAAACAGGGAAATGATGATGAAAAAGGCCAAAATCAAAATGCTGACATGGCTCAGCAGCAGCTGATATAAGTATTTAATCCTCATCAAATTTGTACCCTACCCCCCACACCGTGTATAAAAACGTTTTTTCGTCACTGGACAGTTTTTTGCGCAGCCGTTTAATATGAACATCAACCGTACGTTCATCGCCGTAAAATTGATAGCCCCACACCTGCTCAAGCAGCTGCTCTCTTGAAAAAACCTGACGCGGGTTCTGTGCGAGATAAAAGAGCAGATCAAATTCCTTCGGTGTCAGATTCTCGACAGCCTTTCCGTGCAGAAACACTTCCCGCGTCTTCTTATTGATTGAGAAACACGCCGTTTCGATCAAGTCATCGCTTTTTACGGCCTGCCCCGTCGCCCGGTATCTTCTGATCACCGCTTTAATCCGCGCTACAAGCGTCAGCGGGCTGAACGGCTTGGTGACATAGTCGTCGGCCCCCATTTCAAACCCGATCACCTGATCAGACTCCGTGTCCTTTGCGGTCAGCATAATAATCGGCACACTGCTCGTCTCTCTTATTTTCCGGCAGATCGTCACTCCATCCATGGACGGAAGCATAATGTCCAGAATGACCAAATCCCACTCCTCTTCTGTGAACCGCTGATAGCCTTCCACTCCGTCATGGACAAATTCGGCTTCAAATCCTTCTTTAAAAAAGAACATTTCCGTCATGGTGCATACGCTTATATTGTCTTCTATCATTAATATCTTCATTGGTTCCTCCGCTTATCTTAACGCTTTTACTTATAATAGCACCATTTTACCCGGATATTTTCGCGTTTCACAATTGTTAGTTTTTATTTCATCACCCGGAAATAGTTTGTTCATATTTTTTTCATACATTTCTCCTACTATATACATATCGGATGACCGGTGCTAAAGAAGTCCGTTTTTACAAGATCTGACACCCACACGGAGGAACCGACATGAACTTTATAAAAAGAGCCTTTTGGAGCATGAAGGCAAAAAAGGGAAAAACATTTTTGCAGCTGGTTGTGTTTTCAGTGATTTGCATTTTTGTCCTGTCCGGTCTTACGATCCAAACTGCGGCAAAGAAATCAAGCGAACTGGCAAGGCAGCAGCTCGGCGGAAGCGTCACACTCCAGGCTGACCGCCAAAAGCAAATGGCGCAGCAGCAAAAAGACGGTGAAAAGAGGTCGTTTGAGTCAACGCCTATTTCCGTCTCGGATGCCAAGAAGCTTACATCCTTACAGCACGTTAAAAATTACAACTTTCTCACGACAGCGTCAGCAAATGCAGAAAGCTTTGAGGCGATTGAAAGCTCAGACGAGTCAGCCAATAATAATTCCGGCGGCAGCCGTTTTCAAGGCGGCGGCGGAAGACAGATGATTTCAGCGGACATTTCGATCGAGGGCGTGCTCTCTGCGGCATTGCTTGACGACTTCACGAGCGGTGGCTCAAAAATCACTGACGGACGCAATATCACAAAAACAGATGCGGACGCAAAAGTCGCCGTGATCAATGAAACGCTGGCAGATCAAAACAAGCTGAAGGTCGGCGGCTCCATCACGGTTTCTTCAGCGACAGATGATTCGGTGAAAACGAAGCTTAAAATTGTGGGAATCTATAAAACAACATCATCAGGAGACGATCAGGCACAGCATTTTTCGTTCTTAAATCCTGACAATAAAATCTATACACCTTACACCGCCGCGGCGGCGTTAAAAGGATCTGATAACCAAAACAACATCAGTTCAGCCGTTTATTACATGGATGATGCCAAATATATTGACTCATTCGTTACGGCTGCGAAAAAAACATCCATAGATTATAACACCTACACGCTGACGGCGAACGATCAGGTGTATCAGCAAATGGTCGGCCCGATTGAAAATGTCGCATCGTTTTCTAAAAGCGTGGTGTATCTGGTATCCATCGCGGGCGCGGTCATTCTCGGATTAATCGTGATGATGTCGATCAGGGAACGCAAATATGAAATGGGTGTCTTAATGGCGATCGGTGAAAAGCGCTGGAAGCTCATCGGACAATTTTTAACGGAAATTCTGGCTGTCGCTGTCATTGCCATCGGCATCGCATCCGCAGCAGGCAGCCTTGTGGCGAATCAGCTCGGAAACCAGCTTCTTTCCCAGCAGATCAGCTCAGCCGATGATTCACAGCAGCAATCAGCAGGCGGCTGGGGCGGCGGAGAAATGTCGCACAGAGGCGGCATGTTCGGCCAGCATTCATCCAGCGCGGACGTCATCAGTACGATGCAGGTAAACGTCTCGCTGAATGATCTTCTGATTCTTGGCGGAATCGGCATCGCGATTGCCGTCATCGCCACACTACTGCCGTCTGTATCAGTCATGCGGCTTCATCCTAAAACCATTCTGACCAAGCAGGAATAAGAGGAGGCAGCATAATGAGCCTATTAACCTTTCAGCAGGCCGGCTATTGGTACAAAGACAAAACACAGCCGCTGTTTCAGAATATAACGATCAGCTTTGAAAAAGAGAAGTTTTATACAATTGCCGGCGCCTCCGGAACGGGAAAAACCACGTTTCTGTCTCTGGCGGGCGGCCTTGATACACCTAAAGAGGGAAGCATCCTTTATAACGGAGAAGACATCTCCAAAATCGGATTAACCAAATTCAGAAATCAATATGTTTCTATCGTCTTTCAATCTTATAATCTGATCCCGTATATGACGGCGCTCCAGAACGTCACAACGGCGATGGAGATTACCGGTTCTAAGGAGAAAAACAAAGATGCGTTCGCGCTCAGCATGCTGGAAAGGGTCGGCATCACGGAACAGCAGGCCCGACAGCGGGTGCTGACATTAAGCGGAGGGCAGCAGCAGCGGGTTTCGATTGCGCGGGCTTTCTGCTGTGACACGGATTTGATTTGCGCGGACGAGCCGACGGGAAATCTCGACGAGGATACGTCAAAGGAAATCGTCCGGCTCTTTCAGGACCTGGCGCATAAAGGCGGCAAATGCGTCATCATGGTCACGCACGACGAACAAATCGCCAAAGTTTCGGATATCAACATCCGCTTATCAAGAGGATGTTTTACGGTAAAAGCAAATGGCACGGCCGTTTCCTGATACCGCGCCCCTGCCAGCGCAGACAGGGGCGCACCCTATATCCCCCTATTCAATAGAAGTGAACGTAAAAAAAGCGAGGGCTGCATCCCCTCGCTTTTTTTATTTATATCAGCTGTAAATAGCGTTCAATATTTGATTGACCGGCTGCTTTAATCAATTCTTCCGCCTTTTCCTCTTCCCCCGGCAAAGCGAGCCGGAGTTTGTCTTCAATGTCTTTTTCAGAAAGACCGTTTCCCGGCGCTCCCTTCGGACAGTCGATACGTGTTTCATAGACATGATTGCCGGAAGCCGTGACCCGTACAATTGTAAAACGGCCCTTCGGAACGGCGTTGTCAGCCGGCTGAATTTGATCATCATAGCTTCGGTGAATCCTCGCAAACCCCTTTTGAAGGGATTCCGGAATCGGCTCGGAGGTAAAGTGTTTTGCTGAAAAATCTTTACCGTGCAGAGCCAGGGCAATCACATATTCCACACTGAAGCGGCCCGCTTCGCCTGTTTTCGGACGCCGTTCTGTCAATGCGGCATCCCCGCCCGGCGGATAAATAACGTCGGTCCGTTCCATTTGGCCGAAAGTGAGACCGTGCTCAGCCTTCAGCTTGAGAATGGCGTCCGCCGCGTGATGGGCTGCCGAACAAAACGGATAAACCTTAAACCAAAGCCCCGGGCTCACAATCCGCCAAGGTTTTCCCCACCCGTTTAAAAGCAGGGTTTCTGCCCGTTCAAGATCGCCGTACAGTCCGAAGAAGCCTTTCTCCCCGTCAAGCGCATGATCCGACCCGCCAAAACCGGCCTTCGCAAGCTTTACGGCGAACAACCCGGCTTGAGCGGCCAGTCCGGCATGAAGCGGCTTCATTTCTGTCCCGAACTGCACCCGCATGCCTCCGGAACGGGCGGCCGCAAAGCCGATCGCTTTTTGCAATTCGTTTTGATTGAGGTTCTCCGCGAAACCGACGGCGCAGGCCGCCGCAATCGCGCCTAACGTTCCCGTATTGTGCCAGCCTTTCTCGTAATGGTGTCTTCCCGCTGACTCACCGAGCCGCGCCATCACTTCGATGCCTGTCACGTAAGCACCGAGAAAACGACTTTCGTCTATATGGCCGGATGATGCCGCTGCGATCAGAGCCGGAAGGATGACCGCGCTCGGATGTCCTCTTACATCAGAATGAACATCGTCAAAATCAAGCGCATGGGCAATGAATCCGTTAATCAGCGCGGATTGGGACGGCGTTGTTTTTTGATTTCTGCCGATAAGCGGAGCTGTCGGCGCCCCGCCTTCTTCTTCGGCCAGTTTAATCAGCTTCTCAATGCCTTTATCCCGCCTCCCCGCAAAGGCTGCCGCTGTAAAATCAAGCAGGCCTTTGCGCGCTTCTTTCATCGCTTCGGCGGATGTTTCCGGTACAGACGACATGACGGCCTGAGCAAGCCCGGCCGTCAGATGTTCCGTATTCATTCCGTCTGCTCCAATACATTGACGGCCAACCGGGCGAAAAACTCAGCCGCTTTCGGGAGCGCTTTTTCGTCGAGTGTGAAGGCGGGATGGTGCCATTCTTCCGTTCCGTTTGTTCCCATCCAGACGAAGAAGCCAGGGATTTTTTCTTGATATAACGCGAAGTCTTCCCCGCCGGGAGACTGTTCTGCCCGAACCGTTTGAAGCCCGAGATCTTCAGCCGTCTGTTCCGCCGCATGGATGAAACGGGCGTCGTTCATCACTGACGGAAGGTAAGGATACCAGCGGAATTCGGCTTCTGCCCCGAATCCGGCCGCGATTCCTTCGGCAACCCGCTTCATATGTTTCGGAACAGCGTCACGCGCTTCTTTTTGAAACGTCCGGACGGTGCCTTCCATTTCAACATGGTCCGGGATGACATTCCAAGAGCTGCCGCCTTGAACTCTTGTGATGCTGACGACGGCATTGTGAAGCGAGCTGATATTTCTGCTGACAACTGATTGCAGGCCGCCGATGATCTGCCCTGCCGCCTGAATCGGATCAATGCTGTTATCAGGGATTCCGGCGTGGCCGCCTTTTCCTTTAACAGTGATTTCAAAGCGGTCCACACTCGCCATCAGCGGGCCTTCTTTCAGGCCGACCGTGCCGACGGGGAGGTCGGGTTTGTTATGCATGCCGAATATTGCCGATACACCGTCAAGCGCGCCGGCTTCAATGACCTGTCTCGCTCCGGCGGCGATTTCTTCCGCGGGCTGAAAAATAAACCGCACCGTTCCTTTCAGCTCGTGCTTTCTCTCATTTAATAAGAAAGCCGTGCCGAGAATAGATGCCGTATGGAAGTCGTGGCCGCAGGCATGCATGACGCCGCTGTTTCGCGAAGCAAACGGAAGGTTTGTTTTCTCTTCGATCGGCAATGCGTCAATGTCCGCTCTGACGGCGATGACCGGGCCGCTTTTGTCTCCTTTGATTTCGGCGATCACTCCGGTTTGAAGTTTCGGAACATCAAGAACCGTGATCCCCTCTTCCTCCAGCCAGCGGCGGATTTTATTCGTCGTTTCGTATTCCTCGCCTGACAGCTCAGGGTGTTCATGAAGGTCGCGGCGGATATTGATTAAACGTTTGTTTAATGATTCATACGTTTCTCTTGCCATTTCTTCTTCGTCCCTTCCTATACAAGCTCAGCAGGCTCTCCCACTTGCTTTATAAATTTTTTCGTCCGTTCGTTCTGCGGATTGTCAAACAGCTCTTCCGGTGTTCCCTGCTCGATGATGCGTCCGTCCGCCATAAAAATGACCTGGTCGGCCACTTCACGCGCAAAAGCCATCTCATGCGTGACGATGACCATGGTTGTCTGTTTTTCGGCAATTGATTTGATGACTTGAAGCACCCCGGTTACAAGCTCAGGGTCAAGGGCCGAAGTCGGTTCATCCAGTAAAATCGCGTGAGGGTCAACGGCCAAAGCACGCGCAATGCCGATCCGCTGCTGCTGCCCGCCTGACATCGTAATCGGGTAGCTGTCCGCTTTTTGCTCTAAACCGACTTGCCGCAGCAGATCCATCCCGATCTGTTCCGCTTCTTTTTTCGGTTTCTTTTGCGCGGTGATCAGCGCTTCTGTCACGTTTTGCAGTGCGGTTTTGTTTTTGAAAAGATTGTAATTCTGAAACACCATCGCCGTCTGCTGGCGAAGCTTGTGTACGTCTTTGCGCGAATAGGACACTGCATTCAGCTTGGCATCACCGATTTCAATGATGCCGTCATCCGGGCGCTCCAGCAGATTCAGGCAGCGGAGGAGCGTTGATTTTCCCGAGCCGGACGGACCGATGATGGCCGTGACTTCGCCGCTTTTGATCTCAAGATCGATCCCGTCAAGTACGGTAAGGTCTTTAAATGCTTTTCGAATATGTCTGACTTGTATCATCCTGAGCCTCCTCCTATGTGCGATAAGGCTTGCTGATCGCCCGTTCGAGCAGATCCTGCAGCACGCTGTAAATAATCGTAAGAATCCAGTACATGATCGCAACGGCTAAATACGTCTCAAAATATTTGAGGTTGCCTGATGCGTACATTTTTCCTTGGGCGAACATTTCCATCACTCCTAATGTAAAGGCGAGCGATGTTTCTTTTAACAGGCCGATAAACGTATTTCCCGTTGCGGGAAGCGCGTTTCTGACTGCCTGCGGGAAAATGATCCGTCTGTACGCCTGTGATTTTGTCATTCCGACGGACAGGCAGGCTTCAAGCTGCCCTTCATCGACTGAGTTGAGCGCGGCGCGGAAAATTTCAGCCAAGTAGGCGGCATTCTTCAGGCTTAACCCGATAATCGCCGCCGTTAACGCCGTCATCTTGCTCATTCCGGGGAAAAGCTGAGGCAGGCCGTAATAAATTAAGAAAAGCTGGACGAGCGTCGGCACGCCCCGGAAAAATGAAATATACACCTTTGACAGCTGGTGAAGCACAGGAACACGATTTTTTGTGATAAGCGCTAATATAAGGCCGCCGATCACGGCAAATACCATGGCCGCGACGGCCATTAGTAATGTGATCGGCAGGGCTTCGATTAACGCGGGAAAAGCTGAAAACATAAATCCCCAATCAATGCTGTTCATTCTCGATTTTCACCGCCGTTTCTTAATGCTTTGCTTCCGTTGTGATATCTTCTTTAAAGTACTTTTCAGACAGCTTTTTCAGCGTGCCGTCTTTCCGCAGTTCTTCAATGGCTTTGTCTACTTTTTTGCGGATTTTATCGTGAGCCGCATCCTTCGCAAACGGGAAGGCGACTTTTTCATAGACAATCGGATCTCCTGCTAATTTCAGAGGCAGGCCGGTCTTTTTGATTTGGGCGATCAGGACGCTGCGGCTGTTTACGTAAGCGTCAACGCGCCCGTAAGCCACGTCTTTCAGCGTGCCTTCTTGTGTTTCATACGTTTTAATGTTGATTTTTTTATCCGGGTCCTTGCTCTCAAGGTTTTTCGCGTGGTTTGAGCCAAGAACGGCCGCCACTGTTTTTCCTTTTAGATCATTGACTGATTTGATGTCTTTGTTATCGTCTTTGACGACGATTTGAGTGCCCGCATACGAATACGGTTCTGTGAAGTTATACGTTTTCTTGCGTTCGTCCGTGACAGCGACCTGGTTTGAGATGGTGTCGAGTTTGCCGGTCTGGAGCTCTCCCATCAGGCCGCTGAATTCAAGCAGCTTCCAGTCCAGTTTCATGTTGATTTTTTTCGCAACGGCTTCCATGACATCCACGTCAAAGCCGGTCAGCTTGCCGTTTTCTTTATATGCGAACGGATAGCTTTGCCCCGTGGCGCCGACATGCAGCACGTTAGCGCCGCCTTCGCTTTCTTTACCGTTTCCGCATGCTGATAAGACCGCCAGAAGAGCGGCAGAGAGCAGCAAAGCCCATGTTTTCTTCTTCATTGAAATCCCGCCTTTTCCTATTCATATGTTAATCGTGCAATTGTTTTTTTAAATAGATGGTGATGTGCCCTTTTCCTAAATCCTTTTCGCCTGCGCGGACGTAGCCTTTCCGCTCGTACATGCCGATCAGCCACGGATGCTTGTCCGCTGTGCCCAATGATACGAAGGGCGCTTTTAGTGTATCGCGGAGCACTGTATTCTCCAGCCACTCCAGCATGTCTGAGCCAGTCCCTTTTTTTCCGGTTTCAGGGTCGACGGCGAACCACCAAATATGAGGGACACCGTACGGACCGGGATTCGGCCCCCACGGCATCCGCAGAGAAATCGTCGCCACTATGCGTCCGTCTTCCTCCAAAACGTAACAGGCGTTTTTTTGTATATTATTCAAAACGAGCTCTTTGTCCGCCGTTGCCGCGGCAAAGTTGATGCCGAGCTTACGGATCGGTTCATATGCCCTCAGTGTCAGTGAAAGCAGTTCATCAGCGTCCGCTTCCGTTGCGAGCCGGTATCGTTTTGACATGATGAGCCCTCCTTTAATCGGCATATCGGTTTGCCGGTTTTTCCAGTCCGAAATGTTCTCTCAGCGTCGTTCCTTCATACTCTTTTCTGAACACGCCCCGCTCTTGTAAAATCGGAATCACTTTGTCTACAAAAAGAGTGAGACCTTCAGGCAAAAGCGGAGGCATGATGTTGAAGCCGTCACAAGCTTGGTTTTCAACCCATTCCTCCATCTTATCGGCAAGCTGTTCAGGCGTTCCGACAAAGATATGATGGCCTCTTGAACCCGCCACATATTTGTACAATTCGCGGATGGTCATGTTATCGCGTTTGGCCATCTCCTGAACGAGCTTGAACCGGCTTTTAACGGCATTTGACGCTTCCGCATCCAATTCAGGCAGCGGGCCGTCAAGCGGGTAAGCGGAAAGATCGACGCCGCCCAGATAGTTTTGCAGAATGTTCAGGCCGACAGACGGGATGATGAGGTCTTGAAGCTCTTCATATTTGGCCCGCGCTTCTTCTTCGGTATCGGCGATAACGGGAAAAATCCCCGGCATGATCGCGATTTTTTCAGGATCACGGCCGTAAGAAGCCGCTTGTTCTTTAATAGATTGATAGAATTCCTGCGCGGATTCCAGATGATTTTGCGCGGTAAAAATGACCTCTGCCGTTTTGGCTGCCAGCGCCTTTCCGTCTCCTGATGAGCCAGCCTGAATAATGACCGGGCGGCCTTGCGGTGTGCGGGCGACATTCAACGGCCCTCTCACGGAAAAATAGGTTCCTTTATGATTCAATTCATGCATTTTGTCTTTTTCGAAAAATGCCCCTGACTCTTTGTCGCGGATAAAGGCGTCTTCCTCCCACGAATCCCATAATCCTTTGACGACTTCCACGAATTCTTCCGCGCGCTGATATCTGAGATGGTGCTCAAGATGCGTTTCACCGCTGAAATTAAGCGCGGTCGATTCAATTGATGATGTGACGACATTCCAGCCCGCGCGGCCGTTGGAAAGATGATCCAGCGATGCAAATTGTCTCGCGATATGGAACGGTTCGCTGTATGTGGTAGACGCGGTCGCCGTCAGACCGATGCGGGATGTGACCTGAGCGAGCGCCGACAGCAGGGTAAACGGCTCAAAGCGCGTCAGCACATTCGGATGCGATTTGCTGTCTATTGATAAACTGTCCGCCAAAAACAGCATGTCTAATTTCCCCCGCTCTGCTGTTTTCGCCAGTTCTTTGAAATAATCCAAATTCATGCTCGCGTCCGCCGGCGCCTCAGGATGTCTCCAAGAGGCGACATGATGGCCGGTGCCTGCGAGAAACACACCGAGTTTGATTTCTTTTTTCTTTGTCATGACGGATCTCCTTCTATAATGAAATACGGTGCGGAATATATTAACACCATTAAACCTATATTTCCTATTAAATTTATAAGAATAAATCAAAATGTACAATTGTCGGGCAAGTTTGTCAATGCATTAAGAAAAAAATCATGATTTTAAAAATAACCCGGCGCACCGGCCGGGTTATTTCTTCGAAACTGAATAGACGCTCCCTTTGACTTTTTTCTTGATGTTGGCAATGATAAGCAGCAAGACGGGGAACAGCACTTGAAACGGAAGATGAATATAGATCGGGACAATGTTTAAGCCTTCATTCATATGTTCCGAAAAATTGCTTGCGATGCTGATGGAGAGAATCAGCACCCCCAATCCGACCGGGAAGGCCAGCTGGGACGGATTTTTTTCTTTAAACAGCGTGGACACGCCCACGACAACCGCATATGTAAAAAGGCTGACTTTGAAAAAACCGCCGATGACGAGCACGAGCATGAAAAAGACATCCAGCCGGTCTAAAAACTCTTCCACTTTAATCGTCTGTATGGTGCTCAGCAGCGGGAATTGAGAGCGGAGCATTAAGTTGACATCAAGCACACAAATATTAATTGCCACTGACATCGCCAAAAACAGACCGCTGATGATAATCGCCAGAAATCCTGTTTTCTTCACCTTTTTCCGATCTTTTAAGCAGGGGAATATCATGACAAACACGATTAATTCACCGAACGGGATGAACATGGTCTGTTTAAATACGGAATAAATGACCGGCCCCATCCCGTCCGCTAAAACAGGCTGGAGAAATCTCAGGTTTATCGTGCCGGAGCTGATAATGAGGATCAGCCCGATGGCCGTCAGGAAATACATAATGCTAAACAGCAGCTCGCCGGCTCTCGCTATGACTTCAATTCCCTTTCTGACCGCAAATATCGCGGCAAGCATCAGCATGCCATTCACAATTAGAAGGGGCGTGTCCTGATATGCGAAGGTGACAAGCATTTCGCCAAAATCCCTCAATATGCGGGCGGCGATATAAGCAAAATAGAGAATATAAAGAAGAGAGACCGCCCAGCTCAGATGCCTGCCGATCAGTTCGGTCATGTAATCTCTCGGAGAGGACTCAGGAAAATATTGATACAGCGCCTGATATACGTAGAAAAGTCCGAGACCGGTAACGCACCCGAGAAGCACGGACAGCCATGCATCCCGCCCGGCCATCGTGCCCGGCGGGATCAATAACGAACTGCCCAATTCAAACAAAATGATCATAACAAACAGCTGGCGTGTGCCGATTTTCGCATTTTCCATACGCTTCGCTCCTTTCTCCTCAAATCAATCGTGCTCAAGCTTGTCTGAGAGAGGGTTATTCCGCAAGCCCGTTCTTCTGATAATGACTTCCGTTTTTACGTCCACGGGGATGTTGGGGAAAATTTCTTCATCCCACTTCCCTTCGAGCTTTTTCCATTTGTCCGGATGTTTTCGATAGATCAGGTCTCCGAACCCGACGAAATCATTCTTATGGGCTTTAATACCTTCAATTGATTTGGTGATATCTCTATCAAGCTGCGTGCTGAGCGCCTTTTGCATGACCATGATCACTTTCGGATCAGACAGATGGAAAGGGTATCTGACAGCGTCCACAAGCCCTTCGACCTCAGCATGAACGTGAATATGCGGTTTTCCGTTCGGAAAAGTGGCCGTCACCTTTGTATTCTGGCGGGTGACCTGCAGACTGATGGCATGCTTCACGTTCTTCCAATCCGCATTGATAAACGTATGCTTGATTTTGTTCAGCAGCCATACAGCGCCGACACTGTCATCATCCTCGATCCAGTAGTCCAGTCTCCCGTCCTTTTTGAACACCGCCAGTCCGTCCGCTGACAGCACCGCTTTCGGTTCAGTCGTCTGCGTATTTTCCATCGTAGGGCCGGCTTTATCGTCTCCGTGCATTTCATAACCCGGAATAAACGGCGACCCGGTCGGAGAAGCGAGATCAATCAGAACGTCCTGAAGGCTTGTTTTCACGACTCTGCCGTATTGTTCCTGTGTGAAGCTGAGCGTCTTGTTCACTTTATTGGAAGGGATTTTATCAATCGGCGTCAGCACTTTAATAATGTCTTCAGCCTTGCAATTATGCGCAATAACCGCGGTTGCGGTCGTCCTGAATTCGGTATCACGGTCAAGGTTGTCCAGAATAAAATTGAGTCCTTCCTGTTTCGCGAGCCTTTCACTGAACACCACAAGATTCGTATGCGCAAAATAGAGCCTTCTGGACACCTTCATCGAGGCTTTTCTCAAAGCTTCCGTCATATTGTCTCCGGACACGGAATAGACGGAAACCGGCGGCCGGTCTCCCGCTCCGCCGCCCTGCAGGCCGCCGGCTACGTTTCCCGGGTTGATAATCTGAAAGTGAAGGACGTATTTTCCCGATTCGGTACGGTCAATACCGATGGCGGAGATTACGGCCAAATCGGTCAGCTCCCTTTTATCCCAGCATCCTGATACAAACATAAGAGAAACCATCGTACAAAGGAGGAGTATCCATTTACGTCTTTTCATTGCCGCCGCCCTCTTCTACATCTTTATTAACCATTCCTCTGGATGTCTCCGGTTTCGGTCTTTGATGTTCTCCTTGGCGCCTGTTGTTTTTCTGCACGAGCAGCCCCGGCCTTTTTTCATCCGCCCATAACGGAGCGCGGAAAATGGAATCCTTCAGCCCGCCCGGGGTCAAAGGTGCGAGCGGGGCCATATACGGAAAACCGAACGAACGCAGTCCGCACAGATGGACAAACATCATGATAATGCCCAGAATCAGCCCGTAAAATCCCATGACGGCCGCGGTCAGAATAAAGACAAACCGGATCAGGCGCGCAGATATCGCCATGTCAAAAGCCGGAGTCGCAAAACTGGCAATCGCCGTCAGCGCGACGACGATCACCATGGCCGGGGAGACGATGCCGGCCTGTACGGCGGCCTGGCCGATGACAAGCGCTCCGACTATGGAAACGGCGGAGCCGACCACTCTCGGAAGACGGACACCCGCTTCCCTGAGAATCTCGAAGGCCACTTCCATCGTCAGCGCTTCAATTACGGCCGGAAACGGCACGGTCTCCCGCTGGGCCGCGATGACGATCAGCAGCTGCGTCGGAATCATTTCTTGATGAAAGGTCGTCGCCGCCACGTAAATCCCCGGCGCCACCAGCGAAATGAAGAAAATCAAAACCCGAAGCAGCCGGATGCTCGTAGCGATATCAAATCGGGAATAATAATCCTCAACCGATTGAAAAAATTGAATGAATAAGGCCGGCGCGATAAGAACAAACGGCGTTCCGTCCACAATAATTGCAAATCTTCCCTCCAGCAGATTGCCCGCCACAACGTCCGGCCGTTCCGTATGATACACAGTGGGAAATACGGAAAACGGCGCGTCTTCAATAAGCTGTTCAATGTAGCCGGATTCCAGAATGCTGTCGATATCAATGTGCTTGAGCCGTCTGCGGACTTCCTTAATCAGCTTTTTTTCGCAGATTCCGTTAATATACATCAGCGCGACATCCGTATTCGTTTCGTGCCCGATCTCCATTTTTTCCACCCATACATCAGGATTTTTTACATACCTGCGGATCATGGAAATATTGGTTTGCAGAGATTCAGTGAATCCCTGCCGCGGTCCGCGGAAGGACACCTGAGTGCTCGGTTCTTCAATGGACCGCTGCTCTCCCCCTTCCGTGCTGGCGATCAGCGCCTTGTCAGCTCCGTCGACAAAAATGAGCGTGCTGCCCGCCACCAGCCCGGCATAAAGGCTTTTCCATTTCTCTTCCTCTTTTACTCCGCCGATCGCAAGCGTTTTTTCATATATCAGGCAGACCGCCTGTTCCGGCTGAACGGACGGGATATCAATTAAATCCTCCAGCAGGGATTGGCTGACAAGCTGCTCGTCTACCAAACCGGCGATATACACGATCGCAGCCGGAAGCTCTTCTTTTCCGATTTTCAACCGGCGGATGACGACATCGGCACTGTTGCCGAATCTCTCAGACAGCTTCTTCATATTATCCTTTAAGCTTGCGGAGATCGGCTCTTCCCGCTCTTTGTCTGATTTGGTTTCCGCTTCTTTTCTATCTTCATTGTCACCGTTCTTTTGATCGTCTTTTTTTCGTTTCTTCTGCTTAAAAAATGGCGGCATATCGCAAAAAACCTTTCCTTGTTTTTTTCATATTCTTCCTGTACAGCAAAAGATTATGCACGGCGGATAGTCTGTATAAGTTTTGCGTAATCGAAAAGGATAAAAAGGGAGAGTGATGCGCATGAAAATATTGGGGGTTTCAATTTTTTTGCTGGCTGCCTGTCTGATGATTTCGATAGGAACGGATATGCTGCAAGGTTTCAGTCTGTATGGAGCGGTTCGAAACAACCTGTCCGCTTTTAAATTGATGACCTTCTCGGAATGGCTGATGCTGTTTTTCTTCGCCCTCTTTTTAATGAAAGAAATGCTGGCTTTATATAAATCAGGTAAAAAAGATGCCTGACAGACGGCTGTATGGTATCAAAAAAGAACACATCCCTCCCTTTGTCGGAGTTCATGTGTTCTTTTTTATTTTTCCGGCGGGGATTGTTTTCAGATGACGATATTTCCGATTTCCGTATCTGTCGTGTGTTTCACAATGACGCCCTTGATAATGCGATTGCCGATGATTTTGGTGCTTGCCGAGGAACTGGTTTGGATGGCGGATGCAGAAGCGGCGGAAAGGTTGTTGATGGTATTGCCCGAAATGAGGGAATTGGAGGCACCGTTCAAATAGATGCCGATCGGGCTGCCCGCCGTTCGGTTGATCGTGATCGTATTGTCTATGACTTCATGCGTGCCTGAGTTCAGATACACGGTAACGATAAGCGGTGATGATTCAAAGCGGTTGCCGATGACAGAGGTCCCTGAGGATGTTGAACTGAAAATGGGGTAGTTTTTGTAGCTTTTGAAGAGATTTCCCTTAATGACAGCCCTGGCGTCATTTGTAACAGATACGGCATAGGACTCCGCGGCGCCCTGAAACGCATTCGGGATGAGCGTATTTCCTTCAATGACGGCATTTCCGCCTGTGACCCATATGCCCCGGCTGAATGATGTCAGCACATTCTGTTTTATAGTGATATTGCCGGCTGACATGCTGATTCCGTCTGTTACCTGATTCAGAGTGTTATTCATAAAGACGGCGTTGTCCGAGAGCGTCGCCCGCATCCCCGTGCTTCGTCTCGTTTCGGAACGTCCGTTTTCAATGACATTGCCGTCAACGGTCACATCTTCCGCCTGATAGACGGAAATACCCGCATTTTCAAACTGATTGATTTTGTTGTGAGTGACGAGGACGCTTTTTCCTCTTACATCTATTCCCGTGGAAAAACCGGTAATCAGATTGTTGGAAATGACGGCATTGCTGATGTCCTGCCCTTGGGATACACCTTGTCCGGTGATTCCGGTCCTTGAGCCGCCGTTTGACCAAAAGAGAACATTCCCGGAAATGACGGTATGTGCGCCGTATCCGTAGCTGATTGTGTTGTCGGAATGATTTCCTTCAATTAACACATGATATCCGTTAAAGTTGGTGACTGAGCTTGCGGCATTACCGGAAAAGAAGTTGTTGCGGATCGTAATATGAAGAGCCTCTTCATAATCAACATCGCCTTCTCCGTACGATTCAATGTCGATTCCGAATTTCGGAGCTGTTCCGTTCCCTTGCCCGGCGTCTTCGATCACGCATTCCTCCACCGTAATGGTATTGCAGCCGGTGATTGAAATGTTGTTCCGTCTTGACTCCCTGATCTCACAGCGGCGGATGGTCACATGTTCTGATGTTTCGTAATCACTGTTTGTTTTTAAACCGAGCGGGCTGACAATAATGCCGTCTCCCGTAAAATCCGATATTTTCACATTTTCGATCAGCACATTGCTGCTGCCTTCAATACAGATGCCAAACCCCCATTCATGAGTCGACCGCAAAGGAACATTGGTATACGTGTGTTCATCCCGTTCCCCGATGATGCGGCCGCCGGTGATGGTGACATTTTCCCGCCTGCCTATATAGAAAGCCGAATAACCCCAGGAGCTGTTCGGCGCCACTTTAATCGTGCATTCCGGATCCATGATGATGGAGAGATGGCTCGGCACATTAATTCCCGCGTTCCTAAACGGCTGGCTTTTGTCACCGCCGAGCGTGCCGTTGATTTTATATGTTCCGGGCGGAAAAAACACCGTATGACTGCCCTCGCTGACAGCCTTGGCCAAGCATTGATTGATGGCGGCCGTCACATCGGCAGTCCCGTCTGCTGCCACACCGCAATCCGTTATATCTAAAATACGATTCGGCAAGTCATAATCTCCTCCTTCCTCTCTTATTTCATCTTATTCCGTCATAATCCGCTCCGCCTGTACATACTTTAAATTTTATTAAAAAAGTTTATGTAGATAGTTTAGTCAGATTATATGACAAAATAAGCCATTGGAATTAGGAAAATCCATCTATATTCAACGTTTTAATATCTTTTCATTCTGGAATTTTTTGAATTCAGTATAAATTATATTGACACAAGTATTATATAAGAATATGATTTTTGTAATACACTTTTTTAAGAAAGGGTTGGCTCAGGTGGCATCTATTGAAAAGGAATCTATAACAGAAACTGTGCCGCAACGAGGCTTTTTCGGTCATCCCCGCGGCCTGTTCACACTGTTTTTTACTGAATTTTGGGAGCGTTTCTCCTACTATGGTATGAGAGCTATACTGCTTTACTATTTATACACGGAAGTCGCTCATGGCGGTCTCGGATTTGATAAAACCACCGCAGTTGCCATCATGTCCATATACGGGTCTCTCGTATACATGTCGAGCGTCATCGGCGGGTGGCTGGCCGACCGGGTATTCGGCACGGCAAACACCGTTTTTTACGGCGGAATTTTAATTATGTTCGGGCATATCGCTCTTGCCTTCCCTGGCAGCACGGCGGCGTTTTTTACCAGCATGACTCTGATCATTATCGGAACCGGCCTGCTTAAACCAAACGTATCCAGCGTTGTCGGAGCTTTATATACGAAGGAAGACGAGCGCCGCGACTCAGGTTTCAGTATCTTTTACATGGGGATCAACCTCGGCGGATTGCTTGCGCCGCTAATTGTCGGAACACTCGGACAGAAGTACAACTACCACTTAGGCTTCGGATGCGCCGCGGCCGGTATGTTCCTCGGACTGATTGTTTTCGCTCTTACGAGAAAGAAATACCTCGGCAAAGCAGGCTCCAATGTACCGAATCCGATTTCTAAATCATCAGTGATCGGAACGGGAATCGGAATAATCATCGCAGCAGCCGTTATCATTGTTCTGGTTCAAACCGGCTGGCTGACGATCCAGCGTGTGATTGACATCGTCAGTATCCTCGGCATTGCCATTCCGATTATTTACTTTATTGTGATGTTCATGAGCAAAAAAGCGACAAAAACGGAAAAATCACGGCTTGCGGCTTATATTCCGCTGTTTATTGCGGCGGTTATGTTCTGGGCGATTCAGGAACAGGGCGCAACGATTCTTGCTTTATATGCCGATCAGCGCACGAGACTTTCTTTTGCGGGCATACATCTTGAGTCATCATGGTTCCAGTCTCTGAACCCATTATTCATCGTCATTTTCGCACCGGTGTTCGCTTGGATCTGGCTGAAGCTCGGCAAACGCCAGCCTTCAACACCGATTAAATTCGCGATCGGCATTATTCTTGCCGGATTGTCATTTTTAGTCATGGTGCTTCCGGTTATGGGCGGAAGCGGCGAGCTTGTGAGCCCGCTTTGGCTTGTGCTCAGCTTCCTTTTGGTTGTGCTTGGTGAGCTTTGCCTTTCACCGGTCGGTTTATCCGTCACAACGAAGCTCGCGCCTGCCGCCTTCTCAGCGCAGACCATGAGCATGTGGTTCTTAACAAACGCCTGCGGTCAAGCCTTGAACGCAAAAGTAGTCGGTTTGTTTGATAAGGTTTCTGAAGCGGCCTACTTCGGCTCAATCGGTCTTATTTCGATCATTCTCGGTATTATTTTAGTACTTCTTTCTCCTGTTATTAAACGGGCGATGAAAGGCGTACAATAAGAGAAAAGCCTGCGGAACCGTCCGCAGGCTTTTTTTGTGCGTCTATCGTTTTAATTCCTCAAGCGTTTCGCTCCACCTCTTCAGGACACCATCCGGCTCGTGAAGCCGGATGACCGGTCCGGATGTCAGATCCGCGTATTTCGCCCGATCTTCCTTGACGGTGATCACGCGGCAGCTGAACCGCTCCCTTTCGTATCTCGCCTCTTTCAGCGGCGGAAGCGCCTCACATTCCAATGTCACGTAATATGCGGCTCCTCCGTGCCAGGCGATGAAAAGAGCTTGTCCCGAATGCAGCAGGCTGTTTACGGTCGTCGTGTTTTTCCATAAGGCGAGCCGGAGATTTGTGCTGCTTACAGCCAGTATTTCACCGGCGCTGATCATGGCCGCGTGCGGACGGCCTTCTTTTGTCACGGATTGCAGCACAAATGCGTCGTGCTGTTTTTTTTCAAGCTCGGTTCCGTCTAAAAGCGTGTAAAGTGCCTCCGGCAAGTGCTCCGTCAGCATTACGCTTTTCTTTCCGGGACAGCGGGAACATGTATGGCCGTCTCCGTTTCTTTCGGATCAATTTTAAATGCCGGGTTGAATGCCGCCGGATTCGTGATGCTTTCCGGTTCACAGGATCTCCATGTGAAAAAGCAAGTTTGGCATTGGTATATTTCCCAAGCGCCTTTGACCGGCGATTGGCTGACGGTTTCTCCTTTTTTCGATTCACAGCGCGGGCATGTTTTCATAGCAAACTCATCCTCTCTTATTGATTCATTAAGTCCATCAGTTTTTGTTCCCACTCTTTCGTTGTCAGCGGAGAATCAAGCGGCTGCGAATAATGGCCTCTTGTTTCCGGCGCGACAGGCGTCGTGGCGTCAAGAATCATTTTGTGTGTCATCCCAGCCGGATCAGATCCCGGGTCAAGCGGAAGGACGGACAGGTCAGGAATGATGACTGCGTCGTGTTTCGGATGCATTTTCGTTGAGAGCGCCCACATGACTTGCGGGAGGTTAAACGGATCGACATCCTCATCCACGACAATGACCATTTTGCAGTATCCGAGTCCGTGCGGCGTCGTCAGGGCGCGCATGCCGACCGCCTTGGCAAAGCCGCCGTAGCGCGTTTTCGTTGAAATGATGGCGATCAGGCCGTGCGTATACATCGCGTTGACGGCGACGATTTCGTTCGGATAGGCTTCCTTCAGCTGCTGGTAAAGCGGCACGCACGTATTAATGCCGATCATATAATCGCACTCCGTCCACGGCATTCCTAAGTATAAATGTTCAAAGATCGGATTGTTTCTATGATATACCCGTTTGATTTTGATCACCGGCATGCTGCGGCCGCCGGAATAATGACCCGTGAACTCACCGAAAGGTCCTTCGTATTCCCGTTCTCCCGCGAGGATCTCACCTTCCAGAACGACTTCAGCGCCCCAAGGGATGTCTAAATCAGACAGCTTAGATTTGACGATTCTGTAGGGCTCCCCTTGAATCGCGCCGGCCATTTCATACTCGGATTGGTCGTATAGCAGCGGAGTTGATGCAGCTGTCGTAATCACCGGCTCACAGCCGAGCGCAATCGTAACGGGAAGATTGACGCCGCGTTCTTCAGCCTGGCGAAGATGAATCGCAATATCATGCTGAGGCACGGGCTGAATGCCGAGGCGGTCTTTTCCCTTCACCTGCATTCTGTAAATGCCGACATTCTGCTTGCCGAAATTGTCCGGATCTTCAAGATCGCGGGAAATGACGCACGCTTTATCCAAGTAATAGCCGCCGTCCCCCTGGTTGATTCTGAATAACGGAAGGATGTCAAAAAGGTTGATGTCCTCAGTAATTTCATTTTCATGAAACGGCGCGGTTTCTTCACGTTTGACCGCTACCGGGAATGAATCGTACCGTTTGGCGAACTCAAAGAATTGTTCTTTTACAGGCGTATCTTTCGGCATGCCCAGCATCATCGCGTGATTCGGCCAAGATCCGATGACATTCAGGGCGACCTGTGCATGGTGATGTCCGTAAATATTGTTAAACAAAAGCGCGGGGGTTTTATCCCCGAGGTTGCTGGCTGCACGCGCGGCGGCGCCCAGATCCGGCTCCGGTTTTACCTCTTCGTTGACTGTTAAGAGCTGCCCTTCTTTTTCAAGAGCGGCGAGAAATTCCCTAAAATCCTGATAGGCCATTATCAGATTCCTCCTTTTTGTTTTTCAATTCCGTACCACCGTTTCGCTTCCGGCAGACGGATCCCGAACTGGTCGAGCGTCCGGAACACGATGTGGTCGATCAATTCATCCATGTCAGCCGGCTTGTTGTAAAAGGCCGGCATCGGCGGAAGAATGACGGAACCCATTTTTGTAAGCGTTAGCATATTTTCTAAATGAATTTGGCTGAGCGGCGTTTCTCTTGTCAGCAGCACAAGTTTTTTCCGCTCTTTCAGGATGACGTCTGCCGCTCTTGTCAGCAGATTATCAGCCATTCCGGTGCGGATGCTTGCAAGTGATTTCATGCTGCACGGAGCGATGATCATCCCGTCCGTTTCAAACGAGCCGCTTGAAATCGCTGCCGCCTGGTCTTTGTGAGAATACGTATAGGACGCCAGTTTCTCGACATCTTTTAACGTATAATCGGTTTCATGTGTAATGGTGACATTTGCCCAAGGTGACACGACAAGATGGGTTTCGATCTCCGCGGCTTTTAAATATTCTAAAAGCCTGATCCCGAATATGGCCCCCGTAGCCCCGGTCATTCCGATGACGAGCTTCATATTGACCCTCCTTTACGCTTGAAATATGGTGTCAAAACCATCATACTCCTGATATATCCATATGAAAAATATTCGTTAAATCTATGTATCATACCTTAAAGGTATAACAGAAGGGAGCGCGTTCTCATGGATATCAGGCAATTGCGTTATTTCGTCACCATCGCCCAAGAGCAGAAAATCACAACGGCCGCCAAAAAGCTTCATATGGCGCAGCCGCCGTTAAGCAGACAGCTGAAACAGCTGGAAGATGAATTGGGCGTCATCCTGTTTGACCGCAATAAAAAGAAACAAATGACCCTTACATATGAAGGAAATGTCTTTTTGAAAAGAGCGAAAGAGATTCTTCATAAGTTTGAGGATGCCATTATCGAGGTACAAGAGCTGAAGGAGGAAGTGGCCGGCACGCTTGCCGTAGGGTCTACCATTTACTGCGCCGCGCTCATGCTTGAAAAAGTGTTACAGATGAAAGAACGGTATCCGCATCTTACCTTTAACATTTGGGAAGATGAACCCGTCTCACTGCTGGAGCTATTGGAATCCAGACAGATTGACGCTGCTGTCACCACCACTTTGATTAAAAACGACGGCATTGAATCGAAGGAACTTGAAGACATTCCGTGCGTCTTGGTGCTGTCCGAGCATACGAAACGTCTGTGCGGTGAAACGATTAAGCTGAATGATATCGCCTCTTTGCCTCTGATCCTTTTGCGCACCGTCAATGGAAAGGGTGTGTATGATCAAGTCCTCCATGTTTGTGAACAGTACGATCTCGACCTACGTGTTGTCTGTGAATGCCATGATTCCGCGACGCTCTTGAGCCTCGTATCATCAGGATTCGGCGCCACCATTCTGCCTTTGACGATGATTCCCGTCCATATGCGTTCGCATGTCAAAACGGTTATCATCGAGGACAACCCGTTTGTCATGACGCCGGCCGTCATCTGGAGAAAAGACAGCTATCTCCCGAAGCCGGTCAGACAGTTTTTGGAATTATATTGATCGTGAAACACGGAGATTTCACACTCATGAAAACCAATTACTTGACTCATACTAAAAAAAAGTTATCCTTTACAATTGGGAGCTATTTTTTCTCAATAAAACTACTCAGAAAAGTGGGGATAAAGAAGATGAAAAAAGCATTGTTCGCTTTATTCATGATGGTCAGCATCGCGGTGCTTGCAGCCTGCGGAAACTCACAGGGCAGCGGATCTAAGTCAAATGACAGCGATCTTTGGGCTTCTGTCAAGAAAAAAGGCGTACTGACCGTCGGTACAGAAGGAACGTACGAACCGTTTACCTTCCATGATAAAAAGACTGATAAACTGACCGGATATGATGTGGAAGTGATTCAAGAAGTCGCGAAACGTCTCGGTCTGAAAGCTGACTTCAAAGAAACGCAATGGGACAGCATGTTTGCAGGTTTAAACTCGAAACGGTTTGACGTTGTCGCTAACCAAGTCGGCAAAACAGGCCGTGAGAACCAATATGATTTTTCTGATAAATACACAACGTCAAATGCCGTCGTCGTGACGAAAAAAGACAGCACAATTGCGAAAGAAGCTGATGTCAAAGGAAAAACAGCGGCTCAGTCATTAACAAGCAATTACAATAAATTAGCGAAAGATGCCGGCGCGAAAGTTGAAGGCGTTGAAGGCATGGCGCAATCCCTTCAGCTCATTCAGCAGGGCCGCGCTGATCTGACTTACAACGATAAGCTTGCCGTACTGAACTACTTAAAAACGTCCGGCAATAAAAACGTGAAAATCGCGTTTGAAACAGGCCAGCCGCAGCAGACATATTTCGCATTCCGTAAAGGAAGCGGCGAACTTGTGACTCACGTCAACAAAGCGTTAAAAGACATGAAAGAGGACGGGACTCTTTCTAAAATCGCTAAAAAATGGTTCGGCGAAGATGTTTCTAAGTAACATGCCCGAGCCGGTGATTGCGGCAGCCATTCCTTGGGACCTGGTGCAGCAGTCATTCTGGCCGATTCTTTCCGGGGGAATCTATTACTCGATTCCCCTTACTATTCTTTCCTTTATTTTCGGAATGATCATCGCGCTGATTACGGCGCTCGCCAGAATGTCAAATATGAAACCATTGAGATGGGTGTTCAGCGTATACGTATCAGCAGTGCGCGGCACTCCTCTTCTCGTTCAATTGTTCATCATTTTTTATCTGTTCCCGACCTTTAATATTACGCTGGACCCTTTTCCAAGCGCAGTCATCGCGTTTTCATTAAATGTGGGCGCCTATGCTTCTGAAATCATCCGGGCATCTATTTCATCCGTGCCGAAAGGGCAATGGGAAGCCGGTTATACGATCGGCATGACCTATCGCAAGACATTGTTCCGCGTGATCCTGCCGCAGGCGTTTCGCGTGTCCATTCCGCCATTATCAAATACATTTATCAGCCTGATTAAGGATACATCTCTCGCGTCACAGATTCTCGTCGCGGAGCTGTTCAGAAAAGCGCAGGAGATCGGCGCGCAAAACCTTGATCAAATCTTGGTCATCTATATTGAAGCCGCCTTTATTTATTGGATCATCTGCTTCTTGCTGTCAATCGTACAGCATGTGATCGAACGGCGTCTCGACCGTTATGTGGCCAAATAAGGAGGTTTCGATATGCTTTCCGTCAAAGGATTGAATAAATCATTCGGCCAGAATGAAATTTTAAAAACGATAGATATGGAGATAGAAAAAGGGAAAGTCATCGCCATTCTGGGACCGTCCGGTTCAGGAAAAACGACGCTTCTGCGCTGTCTGAACGCGCTTGAGATCCCCAACCGCGGCGAACTGGCATTCTCCGATTTTTCTATAGATTTCTCTAAAAAAGTGAAGCAGGCTGATATCCTCCGCCTCCGCCGCAAATCAGGCATGGTCTTTCAGGCGTATCATCTGTTTCCTCACCGCACGGCGCTTGAAAACGTCATGGAAGGACCCATTCAAGTGCAAAAGCGTGACAAGGAGCAAGTCAAAAAAGAAGCGATGGAGCTTCTTGAAAAAGTCGGGCTGAAAGACAAAATGAACTTATACCCGTTCCAGCTTTCCGGCGGTCAGCAGCAGCGTGTCGGCATCGCCCGCGCGCTTGCGATTCAGCCCGAGCTGATGCTGTTTGACGAACCGACGTCAGCGCTTGATCCGGAGCTGGTCGGCGAGGTGCTTAAAGTCATTAAGGATTTGGCGAACGAAGGGTGGACGATGGTTGTCGTCACGCACGAAATCAAATTCGCGCAGGAAGTGGCCGATGAAGTCATCTTCATTGACGGCGGCGTCATTGTGGAACAAGGACCGCCGGCCCAAATTTTTTCCGCGCCGAAAGAAGAACGTACGCAGCGGTTCTTAAATCGTATACTGAATCCTTTGTAGGAGCCGGAGAAGAAGCGAAACACTGATTTCGCTTCTTCTTTTTTTCGGCGTTTATGCTACAATGACAATTAATGAAATTTTATGAAAGAAGGGACCTCTTTGAAGCGGGAATTCGTGATGCGCTGGACGTTTTATTTTGCCGGTCTGTTGATTTTGTCTTTCGGGGTATCTTTAACCATTAAAGGAAAAGCTCTCGGCATCAGCCCTTGGGATGCCTTTCATTATGGGCTTTTTCAGCATTTCGGGCTTTCCGTCGGCCAATGGTCCATCTTGGTCGGGGCGGTGATCGTCGTTTTAACCTGCCTGTTCACGAGGACGCTCCCGAAAATCGGCGCCATCTTGAATATGGTGCTGATGGGAATGTTTATTGATTTCTTTTCGTTTCTGCTTCCTGAGGCGCACGCTTTTTCCTTAGCAGCCGTGTTTTTTTCTTTCGGATTGCTGCTGATCGGCTGCGGCGTCGGGGTTTACGTATCAGCCGGGCTCGGTGCGGGCCCCCGTGACTCTCTGATGATGCTGATATCTGAAAAAACGGGCTGGAACGTGCAATGGGTGCGGAACGGCATTGAGCTGACGGTTCTGGCCGCAGCCTGGACGATGGGCGGACCGATCGGAGCCGGAACGATTATTACGGCGGTTTTAACTGGGCTGATTCTGCGCTTTTCTTTGCCGCAGTCCTCTAAACTGTTAACATATGCGATCTCCGGGCGGGCAACGTCCGTACATTAAAAACAAAGCCGAAATGGTTTTGTTTTTTTATTTTCGGACAGCTTGCGTCTGATATGATAGGATGGTTTTGACAATATTTGCAGACGGAGGATCTGGACATGAAGATTTACGGAGTATATATGGACCGGCCGCTTTCTCCGGAAGAAGAAGATCGGATGATGGCGGCCGTGTCCGCCAATAAGCGGGAAAAATGCCGGCGCTTTTACCATAAGGAGGATGCTCACCGCACCTTGATCGGCGATATGCTGATCCGCACCGCCGCGGGGAAGGCTTACGGACTTGATCCGGCCGCGATTTCATTCAGCGTCCAGGAATACGGAAAACCGTATATCCCCGCGCTTCCGGACATGCACTTTAACATTTCCCACTCCGGGCGCTGGGTCGTGTGTGCCGTTGATTCAAAACCGATCGGCATTGATATTGAAAAAATGAAGCCCGGCACGATTGATATCGCCAAACGGTTTTTTTCACCGACGGAATACAGTGATCTGCAAGCGAAACACCCCGATCAGCAGACCGATTATTTTTACCACCTGTGGTCGATGAAAGAAAGCTTTATCAAGCAGGCTGGAAAAGGGCTTTCCCTGCCGCTTGATTCATTCAGCGTCCGCCTTAAAGACGACGGCCATGTGTCCATTGAGCTCCCGGACGGGCATGAACCTTGTTTCATCCGCACATATGAGGCGGACGAGGAGTATAAGCTGGCCGTTTGTGCGGCGCATCCCGATTTTTGTGACGGGATTGAGATGAAAACGTATGAAGAGCTGCTGTAAGCATAGAAAAAGGAGGGTGTCCCCTCCTTTTTTGTCAGCCTGATATTTCCGCCTGTTTCTGCAGCTGCTTTGCTTCTTGATAAATTTCTTCGAACAGATCCGCGATGTGTTCTTCTTCAACACATGAAAATGCGATTCGCAAATCGGTTTCATTAATGGATATCGTTCCGATTCCTCTCTTTTCAAGCAACGACACTCTCAATTCGCCGGCGTTTATGTCTTTCAGCCGGACACACATGAAATAACCCGAGTTAAACGGATAAGGCGTCCATACGTCTTCATAATGCTTGTTTTCTGCAAGAACGGCTTTCACTTTGTCAGCCCGTTTTTTCATGATGTTATATTTCAGCGATTTTTCTTTCTCGTATTCCGGTGACTGCATCGCCCGAAGCATGAATGTTTGGGACGGGTGCGGGGCGCTTGAAATCGTTCCCCTGATAATCCCTTTTGTTTTTTCCTCGAGCACGCGCAGCGCTTTTTCGCTTTTTGTGCTGTACGTAATAAAACCGACGCGGAAGCCCCATGCGTAATTTTCCTTCGTCGCGCCGTCTATTTTCACGCAAAGCACCCGGTCGTGCACTTGGGCGAGTTTGCTGAAGATGGATTCCTGAATGGCCGTTTCATCGTAAAACAGATTGTAATACGCATCATCTACGAGCACGACAATCTCTTTGCCGGCCTCCGCCGCCTCCAGAATCACGCTGACGATTTCTGACGCCTCCTCTTCCCCCGGCGTATAGCCTGTCGGATTATTCGGGAAATTCAGCACGACAATCGCCTTTTCTTCCTGCTTTTTCAGCAGCTCGGACAGCCCCGCCGCATTAAAACGCCCATCCTGCTGAAAAAGCGGGTACGTCTCAATGGATGCCTTGCGCCGGACACCGAAAATGAAGTTGTAATTTCCCCAATATTTATCAGGGAGAAGGAGCGTATCCCCTTCATTGACGAACAAGTCGGCGGCAATACTCAGCCCGTGTGTCAAAGCGTTTGTCACGATCGGCGTGCTGATGTCTTTGCCGGCTAATGAAGGATTTTCGAGACGCATTTTTTTCAGCCATTCCTGTCTGAGCGGCTCTTTTCCCTGCGGCGGAGCATAATCGTAGATATCATCGGGGTTATAGGCGGACAATGTCTCTTGAATATGGGAAAAGTGCATGGACTCCCCTTGTGAGGTGGCGATTCCGATCGTGGCATTATACTTTCCGGCCTTGGCTTTCGCTTCCGCAGATTGCGTCAGCACCCCTTTCGGATAAAACAAATCTTTGCCCAAATCAGAAAGCATATGAAGCACGTGCGGGTTTTCTTCAGATAATGTTCTGTTCAGCTCTTTTGCTGCATCATTCATGTACGACAATCCCTTCAAAATTATATTCCATCAAATCATAACATAAAATTTTTGATAAATGAGAAAACGATCGGGCAGATTTTGTTACAAAAAACAGACAGCGAATGCTGTCTGTCATAACCTATAACAATTGGCCTGCAGTGCTCCTGTTAATAATCTCATAGATTCGTTCCGCCACTTTTGCAGTTTCACTTAATATGAACATGTGGCCGTCGGAAAACTCGTGAAATACGGGATTTGCGGCCCATTTTTTCCATCCGTCCGCATCTTTGATACATTTTTTATCTTTTCGCCCGTTAAAAATATGGACGGGTGATTGAATGGTGTGAAGATCAGACGGCCGGAAGCTTTCAAGCGCGCGGTAGTCGGATCTGAAAGAAGGCAGGAAAAATGACATGACCTCCTTATTTTCCACTAACTCCTGCGGCATTCCGCCAAGCTCGATAATATGGGCGAGAAATTTTTCATCATCAAGATGAGAAACCTTTTTCCTTTCCGCATGCGGCGGCTGAATGGCTGAGATGATCACGGCCTCAGGGTAAATGCCTTCCCGCTCCAGCTTTTGCGCCAGCCTGAAAGCGACCATGCCTCCCATACTGTGCCCGAACAGCACAAACGGACGGTCAGGACGGAGATTCAGCTCCTGCTTGTACAAGCTGACGAGCTGTTCAAAATCCTCAACGGCGGACATTTGATTTGTCCCGTGTCCAGGCGGTTCCGCGGCAAGCATCTCACATTCACCTTGGAGATAGGTGTGGAGCGGGCGGAATGATGCGGAATAGCCTCCTGCGAACGGAAAACAGATGAGCTGCGTTTTTTCTGTGGTATCGAACGATTTAAAGAGCTGGACCATTGGCGGCTTCCTCCTTTTCTATCGTGAAGTTGTCAGCTTCAGATGTTCATTTCTTAGGAATTCGAGCAAAAATGCCGCATTCCTTTCGAGATATTCACCCTGAAGCATTTCTGCGTGAGTCCCGCAGCCTTTTTTCACACGGTATTCACCTTTCGTAGCTTCCTCCCACGAAGCGAGCCACGGCGGCATCGCAAAGTCCGGTTCTGATGTTAATAGATCTATATCCGCATTGACGGTGCCGGTGCTGACAGCATGCACGAAATAAGAATAAAACGCGTTTGTTTTTTGGGCGAGCCCTTCTTTGACGGCTTCGTTATTCAGTGCTTCATTGTCCCTGTTTACCTTCATCAGCGCCTCGACATCACTTTCTACGGTGCGGCCTTCCAAGTCGCTGACGCCTTGTTTTTTATAGGAATCAACCATGATCAGCCGCTCCACTTTACGTCCCCCGGCTTCAAGCCGTTTGGCGGTTTCAAAGGCAAGCGTGCATCCTGCCGAGTATCCGAACAGCTTGACCGGGCCTTCCGGCTGCAGCTGATTGATCAGCTCTGTGTAGCGTTCGATACGGCTGTCTTCCTCGATAAAATCGAACGCGCAGATTCTATAGCCGGACAGATGTTTTGCCAGCGGCTGGTACATCAGCCCGTAACCGAGAACAGGCGGGAACGCAAACAGTGTGTCAGACTGATTTTTATTCATGAGGGTGAGGTCTTTCATCCCTTTTTCTTCACCGTGAAGCAGATAATCGGCAATGCCTGCGATTGTCGGCGCTTCGAACAACAGCTTCACCGGGATGTCCGTACCGAGCTCTTTTTTAATACGGGACGCAGCCGTCATCGCTTTTAAGGAGTGCCCGCCGAGTGCAAAGAAATCATCATGAATGCCTATCTGCTGTCTGCCGAGAATTTCGGACCAGATGTGTGCAATCGTTTCTTCCGTCGCATTTCGGGGCCCAATCCATTCTTTCGCCAGCTGAGCGGGATCCGGTTTTGGCAGCAACCGTTTATTGACCTTCCCGTTTGTCGTTAAAGGAAGCTCCTCTAAGAAAGTAAAGGTTTGCGGCACCATGTAAGCAGGAAGCTGTTTTTTCAGGTGCCCTTTTACGTCTTCGGCTGATAACTGCGCTCGGTTCACGAGGTAGGCGTTGATTGATGCATCTCCAGACTCATGGCGGTCAACAACAACAACCGCATCTTTCACACCCGGGTATTCCTGCAGCTGCTTTTCAATTTCTTCAAGCTCGATCCGGTGTCCGCGAATTTTGACCTGATCGTCAATACGGCCGGCGTATTCAATCGTCCCATCCGGCAGCCAGCGTGCCAAATCCCCTGTGCGGTAAAGCTTTTCTCCCGGCTTGAACGGGTTTGGGATAAACATTTGCTCCGTCAGATCATGACGGTTCAGATACCCTTTTGATACACCCATTCCGCTGATGCACAGTTCACCGACAGCTCCGAATGGCTGAAGCTGGTTTTGCTCGTTAAGAATATAAACACTGGCATTGCTGATCGGCTTTCCGATCGGCAATGAAGAGATGGAATCCGGCATATCATGCACGACGTGAGCTGTCGCAAACACTGTTCCCTCAGTCGGCCCGTAGCAATTAATCAGCTTGCCCGGCCCCATGATCTCAAACGCTTTTCTGACGTGAGGCACAGACGCGCGCTCACCTCCGAATAACACGCAGCGAAGCCCTTTCAGCCAATCCTCTCCCGCATCGGTGAGAAGATTGAAAAGTGCAGTCGTCGCAAACATGACATTGACATTCTCCTGCCGGATCAGGTCAGTCAGCCGTTCTGTATCAAGCAGTGTCTGTTCATCTGCGATAATGAGCCGTGCCGCATTCAGTATTGACGCGTAGAAATCAAAGGTAAATGCGTCAAAGGCGTAATTCGAAACGGATAAGAACGTATCTTTTTCAGAAAATGCCATGTAGTCTACATGCTTGACCAATCCTTGAATATTGGCATGAGTGGTGATATTGCCCTTCGGCTTTCCGGTTGTGCCGGACGTATACATAATATATGCCGGATCATCGGGTTCAATTGCGGTTGCAGGGTCGCTTGCCTGCTCTTCGAACCGTGCTCGATCATCGATGAAAAGTGTTGTTCCTGTATACGGCAGCTGATCCGCTTTTTCTTTCATCTCCTGATGTGTCAGCAGACAGGCTGCATCACTGTCAGTCAGCATATACGAGATTCGGTCCTCCGGCAGCTTCGGATCAACAGGGAGATAAGCCGCTCCTGCTTTTAGTACGCCGAGAATGCCGATCACCAGTTCAAGCGAGCGCTTCGTGTACAACGCGACAACGGAGCCTTTACCCGCACCTTGCTTTTGCAAACGGCGTGCAAGGCGGTTCGCTTCCTCATCTAATTCGCGATAGGAAAGAGTCTGGCCGGAATACGTAAGCGCCGGCGCATCAGGATGAACATTCACCGCCTCTTTGAACCAATCCGTCAGAGGCTTCGCCTGATGGTTTTGAGCAGGCGGGTTTAAGCCTGTAAGCAGAAACTCTCTTTCCTTTTCATCAACAAGACTGATCGTATGAACAGGCTGATCCGGCTTCTGGATGAGCTGCTGAATCGCTGTGAGAAGCTGTGATTTTAAGCGCTGGATAAATGCCTCATCAAACACATTCTCATTATAGGCAAGCTTAATCAGCATCTCATCACCCGGGGAAGCCATCAGGTTGAGATCGTAATTCGACTTCTCAAAAACATGGACATCCTCCATTTCAAAGCCGTTTTCATTGTTTTCTTCATTTTTTGCATCCTGAAGCGGATAATTTTCAAACACAATGATGTGGTCAATCAGCTTTGGCTGATCGGCCTGGCTTTGGATGTCATAGAGCGGCACGTATTGATGCGGCTCAGACTGCAGCGATTGTTCCTGCAGCTGCTTGAGCAATCCGTTAAATGTGGTATCCTCAGACAGTTTCACCCGCCTCGGGACTACATTGATAAACAGCCCGACCATATGTTCAACGCCTTTGATTTCTGCGGGACGTCCGGAAACGACTGTGCCGAAGATCAAATCGCCGGACTGCTGGTAGCGGCTGATTAATACGCTCCACACTGCCTGCAGCGCCGTACTCAAAGTGGTATGCTGTGATTTTGCAAGCTCGTTAAACGCCTTTGTGTCCGCCTCCGGCAGTGAGAAGAGCAGCTCTTTCGGCTCATAGCCGTCCTTTTGTTTCTTTCTTTGCTCCGCAAATGTCGTTTGTCCTTCAAATTCCTCTAAGTACTCGCGCCAGTAATGCAGTGATGCTTGTTTATCCTGCTTTTCAAGCCATTTGATATAGTCCTTATATGGTTTGACCGGCGGCAGGCTGTATGGCTTTTGTTCGCGCAGGGCATTGTATACCTTAAACAGATCCTGTACGACGATGCCAAAGCACCAGCCGTCCAAAATCATGTGATGATAGCTCCACACCCATTCAAAGCTTTCTTCAGCTTTTTTAAAAATAGCCGCACGCATCGGGATATCCCGCGTCAAATCAAACCCCTTGATTTTATCCTGTTCTTTGTATTCATTGATTTTGGCTGCTTGCTCGCTGCCCGGTAAGTGTGCCAGATCGATTTCTTCTATCTGAAACTGCCGTTTTTTCAATACGACTTGGACCGGCCTTTTTACTTTTTCGTGAATGAACACGGTACGAAATACATCGTACCGGTCCATGATCACATTCATGCTTTCTTCAAGGCATTTGATATTCAAGCTGCCTTTTACTTTCATTGTCATTTGTTCGATATAAAAGCTTTGGCCGGGATTCAGGAGAGTATGAAACAGCATTCCCTCCTGCATCGGCGACAAATAATACATGTCCTGAACTTGATCTTTTTTGAACTGGCTCATCTGCTCCGCTCCCCCCTTCTGTTAACTGTTTTTATCACGTTAAATTCTCCTCAAGCATGTCAAAGATGTCTCCCATTTCATCCATCTCAAGATCCTGCGCGCTGAAGTCGCTCGGCGTAAATTCTTTCTCTTCTTTGGCCGTGCAATGGCGGATGATCATTAAGAGGTTTTCTTTAAATCGCTGCATCTGTGCTTCGACTGTGCTTCTTTCATATTCTTCCTGATTGTATGAGCAGGAAATGACGAAGCGGCCGCCTGTAACCATCCCGCTGAAGCTCAGTGCGTATAACGCCTCTGACTCTTCGCTGACTTGACGCCCCATATCATATGGAGACGGTTCAAACCATTCAGTTTTCACTTCATTGTCAAACTGCCCTAGGTAGTTAAAACTGATTTCAGGCGTGGCGCCTTTTTCTGTTTCATCGGATGACAGATACCGGAGAATCCCGTATCCTACGCCTTTATCAGGAACGCGCCGCACCGTCTCTTTTACCGTTTTAATGACGGAAGAGACGCCGTCTTCTTTGCTGATCTGCAGAATCAACGGATATTGAGCCGTAAACCAGCCGACCGTCCGTGAAATATTGACATTCGGTATGATTTCTTCCCGGCCGTGTCCTTCTAAGTTGATGCCGACTTTACCGTTTTCCGTCCATTCACCGATCGTTAAGCCGAGCGCGCTGAGCAAAATGTCGTTGATTTCCGTTCCGTACGGATGATGAACATCTGTAAGCAGCTGCGCCGTTTCTTCCTCAGTTAGTTCACATTTCACGGCCGCCGTATGTTTGACGAGCCGTTTTGTCGGTTCATGGTCTTTCGGCAGCGGCTGGAGTTCTTCTTCATCTGCCTGCGCCCAATAATCCGCCTGCTTCTTCAGCTCTTCTGATTGCGCAAACGCGCTCAGCGCCTCTGCCCAATCCTTAAAGGAGTGGGTTTTCTGCGGGAGGACGATGCTGTTTTGCTGCTTCGCCTGCTTATAACCTGAAGCGAAATCCTCAAGCAAAATTCTCCATGAAACCCCGTCCACGACGAGATGGTGAACCGCAATTAACAGGTGGTCGCCTTGTTCTGTCCGATATTGCTCCGCTTTTAACAGCGGGCCGTTCTTCAGATCAAGACTGCCCTGAAGCTGATCGGCAAGCCGCTGAATCTGGCTTTTCAGCATGTCTTCGTCTGTTCCGTACAGATCAACGATGTCAAAGCTTGCCTTGCATTCTGTGACAGGGAGGTATGTCTGAATGATGCCTTCCCTTTCTTCACGGTAAACCATCCGCAGCGCATCATGGTGTTCGATCAATGCTTGCAGGGTTTTTTCCACCAGGTCCGGATCAAAGCCGTCTTTCGCGTGAAGCATGACGGATTGGTTCCAGTGGTGTTTGTCGGTAAAGTTTTTCTCAAAGAACCAGCGCTGGATCGGCGTTAAGTCCGCTTCGCCTTCGACAGGTCCCTGATCGGCCTGCTTGCCTTCCGTCCGCTCCACATAAGAGACGAGCTCTTCGATGGTCGGATGCTGGAAGAGATCTTTCATCTCCAATTTATACCCGTGCTGGTTCAGGCGGCTCGCCATTTGGATGCCTTTGATCGAGTCGCCGCCGAGCGTGAAGAAATTATCGCTTACGCCGATCTGATCAAGACCGAGCACTTCCTGCCAAATGTCAGAAAGCAGCGTCTCCATCTCCGTTTCCGGCGCTTTGTAAGCGGCGCTTCCCGCTTCAATGTCCGGTTCCGGCAGGGCTTTTTTGTCAATCTTTCCGTTTGCGGTGACCGGAAGCTCGTCCATTTCCACCCAGAACGCAGGGACCATGTAGTCCGGAAGCGTGTCTTTCAGCGCGGCTTTGAGCGCTTCGATATCGTCCTGCTGAGGTGCGACATAGGCGCAAAGCGCGGTATTGCCCGCTTTGTCTTCCACCGCCGTCACCGCCGCGTCATGAACGTCCGCAAGCTGCGCGAGACGGACTTCGATTTCTGAAAGCTCGATCCGGTAGCCGCGCACTTTGACCTGCTGGTCGATGCGGCCGATGTATTCGATGCCGCACTGTGCGTTCCATTTGACGAGGTCGCCGGTCCGGTACATGCGCTCGCCTGGCACGAACGGATCTGCGGTAAACCGCTTCGCCGTTTCTTCTTCACGGTTCAGGTATCCGCGCGCAAGTCCGCGGCCGGCCACGCACAATTCACCGGCAATGCCTTCCGGCTGCACCTGATCGCCGTCACCGAGAATATACGCTCTCGTATTGGCAATCGCCCGTCCGATCGAAAGCGATCCTTCCTCCGGATTGATGACGCCGCTTGTCGCGACGACGGTGTTCTCCGTCGGGCCGTAGTTGTTGACGATCGTGTACGGCTGCTTCACCGCCCGCTTCAGCTTGTCGCCTCCGACGAGAAGCATGCGGAGAGAGGTATTTTCCAGCTCCATAAATTGTTCGGCCAGCTGCGTCGGCAGGAAGGTGATGGTCACACCGTGCTCTTCGAAATAGTGATTTAAGCGGGTGATATCCAGCCGGATCGCTTCATCAATGACATGAAGCTCCGCGCCGATGGTCCATGCCGGGAACATCTCCCAGATGGAAGCGTCAAAACCGAAGCCCGCGTATTTGGCGCTTTTATCCTCCGCCGTCATGGCGAATGCGTCGTGATGCCAGAAACACAGGTTCACCAGCGCATGGTGTTCGACCATGACACCCTTCGGCTGTCCGGTCGTTCCTGACGTGTAAATCATATAAGCGAGATGATCCGCCGTGGTTTCCGTCTGCGGGTTCGCTTCATCATTTTCATCAAGCGGCAGGCTCAGAATGGAGCGGCTGCCGTCAAGCAGGATCGTATCTCCTGTGTAGCTTTCCGGCACGTCGAGCGCTTCCTGCGTGAGAAGCAGCTTGGCCCCGCTGTCCTGCAGAATGTAGCTGATCCGCTCTTTCGGGTAATCGGGATCAATCGGCACAAATGCCGCGCCCGCTTTCAGGACGCCGAGTACGCCCGCGGCCATTTCCAAGGACGGTTTCGTCAAAATGCCGACACGTTTGTCAGCCGTGACGCCGCAGTCCATGAGAATGCGCGCGATCCGGTTCGCCCTTGCGTTCAGCTCGCCGTACGTCCATTTCGCGCCGTTATATGCCGCGGCCGGACGGTTCGCGTGGCGGGCGGCCGTTTCTTCAAAGAGACGGTGAACCGTTTTGTCCAGCGGCACGGAGAGTGTTTTTCCTTTCCATGCGTCAAGGAGGGCTTGTTTTTCAGCATCGCTGATCAGGGAAATCTCAGGCAGCTTTCTGTCCGGGTTTTCTGCCGCTTGCTTCAGAATACGCAGGAACCCGGCGCTCCACTTTTCAATTGTTTCTTTTTTAAACAGATCAGTCGCATATTCAAACTGAAGACCGAGGCCTTCTTGATCCGTAAAGCCGCCGAGTGTCAGATCGAATTTCGCCGTGCCTTGGTTCGACTCATACGGAGTGATGCGCAGGTTCTCCAGTTCCAGTGTTTCTTTATCCGGATCTTCTGTCGTCACCATGACTTGGAACAATGGATTTCGGCTCATATCTCTCGGCAGGTCAAGCTTTCCGATCAGATCTTCAAACGGATAATCCTGATGCGCCAGCGCGTCGAGATTGGTTTGTTTCACCCGTTCGAGCAGCCCGGCGAAGGTCTGCTCTTTGCGCGTTTCATTGCGAAGCGCAAGCGTATTGACAAACATCCCCGGCATTTCCTGAACTTCGGCGCTCGTTCTTCCGGCAGTCACCGAGCCGATAATGATATCGCGCTGCCCCGTGATTTTGCCTAAAAAGACATGGAAGGCGGCATGAAGCACCATATGAAGAGTCGCTCCCGATTGTTCCATTAATTCACGCACCGCTTTTTCCGTTTCACGCCCCGCTCTGAAGCGGACGGACTGTCCTTTAAAGCTTTGAACCGGAGGACGCGGAAAATCGGTCGGCAGGTTCAGTTCAGGAAGCTCACCAGAGAACGCGGAGAGCCAATATTGCTCATGCTCTTTCATCCGTTCGGCCTGCTCGGGTTCATTCTGCCAGATGGCGAAGTCTTTATAATGCAGGCTCGGCGCCGGCAGACTTCCGCCTTTGTAAAGATGAGCGAGCTCTTTGACCAGCATGCTTCTGGACACGCCGTCGGCAATAATATGATGCATATCCAGCAGCAGCAGGTGTTTCTGTTCATTCAGTCTGACAAGAGCGGCCCGAATGAGCGGAGCCGCACTCAAATCAAACGGCTTAATGAATGCCCGAATGATAAGATCGGCTTTCTCTTCATCCGCTGCTTCAAAGATGTGAAGCTCGATGTCAGCCTGTTCTGTGATCCGCTGCATCGGCAGGCCATTTTGATCGATAAAGGACGTCCGCAAAGATTCGTGACGATTGATCATCTGATTGAGCGCTTCCTGAAGCCTTGAAATATCGACTTCTCCCTCCATCAGAAGAACAGACGGCATATTGTAGCTGATTGTGTCCCGGTCAAGCTGGTTCAGGACGTACATCCGTTTTTGGGCGGAGGATAACGGGTACGCGTCTGCACTGTCTGCCGGTGAGATCATGCGATATTTCTCAGATACAGCTGAATTCTCGATATATGCGGCAAGCTGACGGACCGTCGGCTGTTCGAACAGCGCTTTTAACGGAACCGTTTTGTCCAGCTCAGCCTGGATATTGGCAAGGAGCATCATGCCTTTTAAAGAGTGCCCGCCGTAATCGAAGAAATTATCGTCGATGCCGAGCGTATCCGCACCGAGAGTCTTTTGCCAAATGCGGCAAAGCTTCTCTTCCAGCTCCGTTTCCGGCAAGGCTGAAGCCGTTTGCGCCGTCTGGCTTGCGCCCGGTTTCGGAAGGGCGTTTTTATCTGTTTTTCCGTTGGCTGTGAGCGGAATGCGGTCCACCTGCACGAAATAGGCCGGAAGCATATGAGACGGCAGTGTTTCGGAAAGCCGTTTGCGAAGCTCAGAGCCTTTCAGCCCGCTGTCGGCTTTATAGTACGCGCACAGTTCCGGCAGTCCGCCTTCGCTGACTGCGAGAACGACCGCCTCCTGAATGCCGTTTACGCTTAACAGCACAGTTTCAACCTCTTTTAATTCGATACGGTAGCCCCGGATTTTCACCTGATCATCCGCGCGGCCGATAAATTCAATCGTCCCGTCAGAAAGCCTTCGGACGACATCTCCCGTTTTGTACATGAGGCTGTCCGGTGAAAAAGGATTTGAGAGAAATTTCTCCGCCGTCAGCTGCGGACGGTGAAGATATCCTCTGGCAAGCCCCTTCCCGGTAATATAAAGCTCGCCGCTTGCGCCCGGAGGAACGAGCTGCATTGATCCGTCCAGCACAAGGGCGCCGGTATTTGCGATCGGGCGGCCGATCACGGGACGCTGCTCATATTGATCAAGGCGCTCCATATTGATCCGTCCGGCAATGGCGCCGATCGTCGTTTCCGTCGGCCCGTAGTGATTGATGAAGTCAGTATGGGCGTATACGTCATGAAACTTGCGGACATCGGACGTGATGATTTTTTCACCGCCGAGCACCACTAAACGAAGCGGGCTGAAACGGCGTTCTGCCGTAAAACGGGCAGTATTGACGATCATATGGAACAATGACGGCGTCAGTTTCATATACGTAATGCCGTTTTTCTGTATATATTCACCAAGCTGTTCAGGCGAAGTGTACGTCTCTTTCGGCACAATGTGCAGCTCGCCGCCCGCCTGAAGAATCGGGAATATGGCCGTATATCCGAGATCAAATGCGTAAGAAGACAGCAGCACGGATTTATCAGCTTCGGTCAAACCGGCTTCACGGCTGAACCACGTGACATAATTGACTAGATTGCGGTGCTCCAGCTGGACGCCTTTCGGTTTGCCCGTTGTTCCCGAGGTATAAATGATATATGCAAGCTGGTCGGCGTCAGGATTCGTTTCGAGCCGATCGGCGCATTCGTTCCGCCATTCTCCGCCTTCCATTACGACCGTTTTTCCTTTATAAACGGCGGCCGCGGTCATGTTTCTCTCATTGACGACCAGAAGCTTCGTTCCGCTGTCTTCTAGAGAATAGCGGATTCTCTCTTCAGGAGTCTTCGGATCAATCGGGAGAAATGCCGCTCCGGCTTTCATGACGCCGAGAATCGCGGTAATCAAGTCGGCCGAACGATCCATCATAATAGCCACGATGTCCTCACTGCCCGCTCCGCACGCCTGAAGGTGGCGCGCAAACCGGTTCGACTGTTCATCAAGTTCCCGGTATGTCAGACTTGTTCCGCCCGCAACCGCCGTGAGATCAGGCGTTTTTTGCGCTTGCCGTTCAAACAGCGAAACAAAAGTGCCCTCAGGGAGATCCGCTTCCGTACGTTTTTCATCAGAGAGGAGCGCTTCCCGCTCAGGTTCAGATAACAGGCTTGCGTCGGCCAGCTGAATATCCGGATTTTCAGCGCAGGCTTTAATCAGATTGACAAAATGAGCGCTCCAGCGGCGGATGGTTTCGTCCGCAAATAAGGCTTTCGCGTAATCAAAGCTCAGTCCGACCTCTTCTCCGCGCTCAGCCGCTTCTAAGGAAAGATCAAATTTAGCGACATGATGATGCATGGAGTAAGAAGAAATCTCCAAATCTCCGAGCCGCAGAGACGGGATCTCCATGTTCTGCATATTAAATAACACGCTGAACAGCGGACTCCGGCTTGTGTCCCTCGTTAACGGCAGTTTTTCAATTAATTCTTCAAGCGGATAGCTTTGATGCTCGAAAGCTTGAAGACTCGCCGTTTTCACCTCGTCCAGGAATTGCTTGAACGTTTTTTTGCCGGCAGGATGCGACCGAAGCGCGACAGTGTTGACAAACATGCCCGGCACCTCTTGGAGATCAGGATGCTGTCTTCCGGCCGCCGGAGATCCGACTATGATGTCTTCCTGCCCCGAATATTTGGACAGCAGCACTTGAAAAGCGGCTAACAAGAACATGTACATCGTCGTATCTGTATCAGCCAGCAATGTCTTAATCTGCGCCGTCACCTGTTTATCAAGCCCGAAGATGACGCGTTCCCCTTCAAAACTGCGATCGGCAGGACGCGGGAAATCAAGCGGCAGATCCAACACCGGCAGATCGCCTTTGAACGTTTCGAGCCAGTAGGCCTCGTGCTGATCGAGATTTGCTTTTTCACGCTGCCAGACTGCAAAATCCTTATAATGAATCTTTGGCAGCGCAAGCTCCGTACCTTGATAAAGCTTCGCCAGATCACCGATGAAAATGCCCATAGAGCTTCCGTCCGTAATAATGTGATGCATGTCAATCAGCAGAAGATATCGGTCAGCTTCAAGCCGGATCAGCTTCGAACGGACAAGCGGCGCGCGGTTGAGCGCAAACGGTCTGATAAAGGCTTTTGTCAGCTCTTCCGCATCTTCTTCCCGGCCCTCGGCGGTTTCCAGCTGAAAGCTCACATTTTCATGAATGGTCTGCACGACTTCTCCATCCGCCATGTCAAACGATGTACGCAGTGTCTCATGACGGTTGATTAATGCCTGCATGGCCTCTTCAAGACGGTTTTTGTCTACTGATCCTTCCAGCAGAAGTACAGCAGGGACGTTGTAGCTCGTGCTGGCCTGTCCGAGCTGATTAAGGATATACATCCTGCGCTGTGCTGAGGAAACAGGATAATGCTTCTGATGAGGCGCTTGCCGGATCGGTTCAAACTGCTGCTCCTCCTCGCTCTCATGCTCCAAATAATGAGCAAGCTCCTGAATGGTCGGCTTTTCAAATAACACTTTGATCGGCACTTCTTTTTGAAAGTGCTCCTGAATTTTAGCGGTCATCATCATGGCTTTTAAAGAGTGTCCGCCAATCGTGAAGAAATTGTCAGTCACACCCGCTTTTACGCCGAGAATGCCTTCCCAAATGTCTGCGAGTTTCTGCTCCGCTTCCGTTTTCGGCGCTTCGTATTCTTTTTGAACGGCTTCAGTCTGCGGTTCAGGCAGCGCCTTTTTATCAATTTTTCCGTTCGCCGTCAGCGGAAACTGACTCATCTGTATGAAGTGCGCGGGAATCATGTATTCAGGAAGTGATTCCGAAAGTGTTTTGCGCAGGTCTTCCGGTGAAAGGTCCCGGTCTGCGGTAAAGTAAGCGCAGATTTCATTTTCATCCGCTTTATTTTTCCAGATCACAGCCGCAGATTCCGTCACATTCTGCACCTGGCTGATTTTCGCCTCGATTTCGCCGAGCTCGATTCTGAAACCGCGGATCTTTACTTGATTGTCAATTCTGCCGAGAAACTCGATCGTGCCGTCCGGAAGCCACTTCGCCAAGTCTCCCGTCCGGTATATCATTTCATCCGGTCTGAACGGATCGCGGACAAATTGCTTCTCCGTTAGTTCAGGCAGATTCACATAGCCTCTTGCCACTCCGCTTCCGCCGACGCACAGCTCGCCGGGAGCGCCGATCGGCTGAAGGTTGCGGTTTTCGTCCATAATGTACGCAGTGGAATTTCCGATCGGCTTCCCGATCGGGACCGAGCCGTCGTAGTCCTGATCAATGAGAAAACTCGTCGAAAACGTCGTATTCTCCGTCGGCCCGTAGCCGTTCCAAAGAGACAGCTCCGGTGACGCCTTTCTCACCTTGCTGACGATATGCGGTACAAGCGCATCACCGCCGATGATAAGGTGCCGGAGCGTGTTAAACATGCCGGCATCCTTCTGGGCAAGCTGGTTAAAAAGCGGAGACGTCAGCCACATGGTCGTGATCCGCTGCTCTTTCAAAAATTGGGCGAATTGTCCGGCGTCAAGCAGCGTCTCTTTTTTAACAGGATAAAGCGCAGCTCCGTTCAGCAATGCACCGAAGACTTCGAAGGTTCCGGCATCAAAGCTGACGGCTCCCGTTTGCGCCATGCGGTCTTCTTCATGAACCGGCACATAATTCGAGTGTTTGACGAGCCTGATGATATTTCTGTGTTCAATCATGACGCCTTTCGGTTTGCCGGTCGATCCGGATGTATACATAATATACGCCAAGTCGTTTCCGCCGGCAGGGAGACTCAAGTTTGTTCCGCTTACCGTTTCATCCGCGCCTTCATCCAGCATGACGACCGGGACTTGCAATGTGCCCGCTTGCTCCAGATAGTCCTGAACTGTCAGCACGATCTGAATCGAACTGTCTTCCGCCATAAAGCGGAGACGGTCCTCCGGAAAAGCAGGATCAATCGGCACATATGCGCCGCCTGCTTTTAGGACAGCAAGCATGCCGATAACGGTTTCCGCAGACCGGTCGTTCATAATAGCGGCGGTCCGGCCTTTTTCCAGCCCGTTCTTCACAAGATGTCTCGCCAGGCGGTTGGCCGCTTCGTTCACTTCACGGTACGTCCATTCGCGCCCCTCTTCTTTTATCGCGATGCTTGCGGGCGTCCGGTTTGCCTGTGCTTCAAACAAACGGTGAACGGCCTCTTCTTCCGGAAGCGCCGTTTTCGTATCGTTGAATATGTCAACAATCTGCCGCTCTTCTTCGCCTGAAACAAGGCCTAGATCCCGCACGGGCGCGTCAGGCGTTCCGACCGCCGCTTTCATCATGCGGGTCAGATGGTGCGCCGTTCGTTCGATGGCATCATGAGCAAAAGCCGCTCCGTTGTATTTGATTTTGACAGTCCACGTTTTTCCCGGATACACGATGAGATTGAAATCAAAGCTCGTCTGCTCAAAAGCATGTTCAACTTTAATGGAAAAGCCGAGTCTTTCCTCCATGCCCCCGTTTTCCAGCTCTTTGTCCAGCGGATAGTTTTCAAAGGCGACCAAATGATTCAAAAGGCTGCCGTCCAGAGCGGAGCGCTTTTGAATGTCATAGAGCGGCACATAATCATAGCGCTCGGCTTCCACGGCGTTTTTCTGAACTGCCGTCATCACGTCAGAAAAGGTTGCTTCTTTGTCAATCTTGATTCTGACGGGGATCGTATTGATGAACAGGCCGGCCATTGTTTCTATGCCGTTGATTTCTGAAGGACGGCCTGATACGACAGTGCCGAACACCACATCGTCTGTATAGTTGTATTTGCTGAGCACTGCGCCCCACACCGCTTGAAACAGGTTAGGCCCCGTGACTTGATGCCGGTTGGCGGTCTGCTGAATCTGCGAAACCAGCTCTTCATCCCAGACAAAAGAATATTCTTCATTTTGATAGTCTTTCTTTTCCGCTGCCAGACGGCCCGGGAGCAGGCTCGGCTGTTCGAAATCCGCCAAGCGGCTGCTCCAATATTGTTCCGCCTCGTCATAATCCCGGCCTCCGAGCCATTTGATATAGTCAGAGTAAGGTTTGCCCTGGCTTCCTCCGGCGGGCCGGCCGGCACGAAGCGCTTCATAGTTTTGAAACAGACTTTTCATCAAAACGCCCATACTCCAGCCGTCCATGACGATATGATGATTGCTCCAGACGAGATACAGCTCCTTCTCACTGAGTCTGAATACCGCCGCTTTAAAAAGAATATCCTTCGCCAGATGAAAGCCCTGCTGCTGCACGTCGCGTTTATAGCGTTTAATATATTCGGTTTGACGAGCTTCATCTAATTGACTGATATCTTCATAGTGCACTTTCGTCTTCCGTTCGGCCAATACGACTTGGCGCGGTTTTTGAAGCTGCTGGTGCACGAAAACCGTTCGCAGGATGTCATATGTCCGGATCAGCTCATTGACGCTTTTTTCAAAAAGCTCGAGCTGAAAACTTCCGTGAATTCTAAGCTCTAATTGTGTGAAGTAGGAGGAAGAATGCGGATCAAGCAGCGCATGATACAGCATCCCCTCCTGCATCGGTGTGAGTGCATACACCTTTTGAATCGATTTTTTGCTCATATGTCACCTCTGTCTTTTCTGTTAGAGAATTTCCATTAATTTATCAAGTTCATCAAGCGTCAGATCATCATCACCAAGATCACTAGGCGTAAGTTCAGGACCGTCTTGAGCCAGGCAATGATCTATGATGTTCAGGAGGTGCCCTTTAAAGCTGTCACTGAACGATTGAATGGTTTTTTCATGAAATTCGAGAGAATGATAGGCAAACGTCATCGTCATCTGCCCATTTTCTATAAATCCGACAATATCAAGCGCATTCGGCTTCTCTGTGTCCGGGCTCAGCGATTGTCCCGACGGCATATCGGATCTTGTAAATAAGCCGGAATCCGACATCTCATTAAACTGGCCTAAGTAGTTAAAGCTGATATCCGGATCAATCTCAAACGAAAGATTCTCTTTATGATCAGGCGCCGTTACATAACGCAGAATGCCGTAGCCGACTCCTTTGTTCGGGATATGCCTGATGTCTTCTTTCATTTGTTTCAGCTGATATGAAAGGTCGTCGGCGTGTTTCATCTCAAGGATCATCGGATACATGCTCGTAAACCAGCCGACCGTCCGGGTGATATTCAAGCCGTCAAGAATGTCTTCGCGTCCGTGGCCTTCCAAATGAACGCCGATCGTGTCTTCACCCGTCCACTCCTTGAGCGCCAGTCCGAGCGCCGTCAGCAGAATATCATTCATTTCCGTGTGGTAGGCTTCATGGACGTTTGTGGTCAGCTGTTCCGTTTGTTCAGCCGTCAGAGAGAAGCTGACCGTTCTTGTATGTCTCATGCGCTGATCCCCAGACTGCCTGTCTTTCGGGAGCTGAGTGCACACCTCTTTTTCCTCAAGCTCTTTCCAGTAATCAACTTCTTTCAGAAACGCCTTCGTATTTGCGTATTCTTTGATTCTCTCGGCAAATTCGGCGAATGAATGTGTTTTCGGCGGCAGCGCCGGGTCATTGCCTTGCTTGAGCTGTGTATAAACGGACGTGAAGTCCTCCAGTAAAATCCGCCAAGATACACCGTCTACGACTAAGTGATGGATCGCAAGGAGAAGGTGGTCTCCGTCTTCCGCCCGGAAAAGCCCGGCCTTCAGCAGAGGTCCTGTTTCCAGTGAAATACTGCTTTGAAGACGGTCTGCTTCCCGTTCGATACGGTCTTCATGATCTTCGCTGAGTCCGTTCAGCTCAAAGACGTTCAGTTCAACAGACGCCTCCTCAAGCCCTCTGTAATACGGCTTTTGCTCACGGTAAACCATCCGGAGCGCATCATGGTGTTCGATCAATGCTTGCAGAGTTCTTTCCGCCAGGTCCGGATCAAAGCCGTCTTTCGCGTGAAGCATGACGGATTGGTTCCAGTGGTGTTTGTCGGTAAAGTTTTTCTCAAAGAACCAGCGCTGGATCGGCGTTAAGTCCGCTTCGCCTTCGACAGGTTCCTGATCGGCCTGCTTGCCTTCCGTCCGCTCCACATAAGAGACGAGCTCTTCGATGGTCGGATGCTGGAAGAGATCTTTCATCTCCAATTTATACCCGTGCTGGTTCAGGCGGCTCGCCATTTGGATGCCTTTGATCGAGTCGCCGCCGAGCGTGAAGAAATTATCGCTTACGCCGATCTGATCAAGACCGAGCACTTCCTGCCAAATGTCAGAAAGCAGCGTCTCCATCTCCGTTTCCGGCGCTTTGTAAGCGGCGCTTCCCGCTTCAATGTCCGGCGCCGGCAGGGCTTTTTTGTCAATCTTGCCGTTTGCGGTGACCGGAAGCTCGTCCATCTCCACCCAGAATGCCGGGACCATGTAGTCCGGAAGCGTGTCTTTCAGCGCGGCTTTGAGCGCTTCGATATCATCCTGCTGAGGTGCGACATAGGCGCAAAGCGCGGTATTGCCCGCTTTGTCTTCCACCGCCGTCACCGCCGCGTCATGAACGTCCGCAAGCTGGGCGAGGCGGACTTCAATTTCTGAAAGCTCGATCCGGTAGCCGCGCACTTTGACCTGCTGGTCGATGCGGCCGATGTATTCGATGCCGCACTGCGCGTTCCATTTGACGAGGTCGCCGGTCCGGTACATGCGCTCGCCTGGCACAAACGGATCTGCGGTAAACCGCTTCGCCGTTTCTTCCTCACGGTTCAGGTATCCGCGCGCAAGTCCGCGGCCTGCCACGCACAATTCACCGGCAATGCCTTCCGGCTGCACCTGATCGCCGTCGCCGAGAATATACGCTCTCGTATTGGCAATCGCCCGTCCGATCGAAAGCGATCCTTCCTCCGGATTGATGACGCCGCTTGTCGCGACGACGGTGTTCTCCGTCGGGCCGTAGTTGTTGACGATCGTGTACGGCTGTTTCACCGCCCGCTTCAGCTTGTCTCCTCCGACGAGAAGCATGCGGAGAGAGGTATTTTCCAGCTCCATAAATTGTTCGGCCAGCTGTGTCGGCAGGAAGGTGATGGTCACGCCGTGCTCTTGGAAATAGTGATTTAAGCGGGTGATATCCAGCCGGATCGCTTCGTCAATGACGTGAAGCTCCGCGCCGATGGTCCATGCCGGGAACATCTCCCAGATGGAGGCGTCAAAACCGAAGCCCGCGTATTTGGCGCTTTTATCCTCCGCCGTCATGGCGAATGCGTCGTGATGCCAGAAACACAGGTTCACCAGCGCATGGTGTTCGACCATGACACCCTTCGGCTGTCCGGTCGTTCCTGACGTGTAAATCATATAAGCGAGATGATCCGCCGTTGTTTCCGTCTGCGGATTCGCTTCATCGTTTTCATCAAGCGGCAGGCTCAGAATAGAGCGGCTGCCGTCAAGCAGGATCGTATCTCCTGTGTAGCTTTCCGGCACGTCGAGCGCTTCCTGCGTGAGAAGCAGCTTGGCCCCGCTGTCCTGCAGAATGTAGCTGATCCGCTCTTTCGGGTAATCGGGATCAATCGGCACAAATGCCGCGCCCGCTTTTAGGACGCCGAGTACGCCCGCGGCCATTTCCAAGGACGGTTTCGTCAAAATGCCGACACGTTCGTCAGCCGTAACGCCGCAGTCCATGAGAACGCGCGCGATGCGGTTCGCCCTTGCGTTCAGCTCGCCGTACGTCCATTTCGCGCCGTTGTATGCCACGGCCGGATGGTTTGCGTGGCGGGCGGCCGTTTCTTCAAAGAGACGGTGAACTGTTTTGTCCCGCGGCACAGAGAGTGTTTTTCCTTTCCATGCGTCAAGGAGGGCTTGTTTTTCTGTTTCATTCACCAATGAAAGCTCAGAAAGCTTCGCTGCCGGATTTTCCGCGGCGGCTTCTAACAGATGAAGCCAATAATGCTTCCACGTCTCTGCCGTTTCCGGTTTAAACAGCGCAGTGTTATATTCAAGCACAAACGTTAAGCCTCCGTCTGTGTCATCAGCCGTCATCGTCAGGTCAAACTTGGCTGTTTTTCTGTCAAACGGATGGTGCTTCAGCTCAATTCCTTCCATGACCAGATCTTCGGCATTTGCGTTTTGCATTGAGAATACCGCATCGAACAGCGGATTTCGGCTCGTATCACGCTGCACCTCAATCTTTTGCAGAAGGTCCTCAAGCGGATAATCCTGCGCATCAAATGCACGTAAAGCGGTTTGTTTTACTTCTTCAAGATAATCTGTGAACGTTTTGTCCGCTTCCGGATACGTCCGAAGCGCGAGTGTATTCACAAACACACCGATGACGTTAGCGAGATCCGCATGTGACCGTCCCGCAACCGGGGAGCCGACAATGATGTCATGCTGTCCGCTCAATTTTGAGAGAAAAGCGCTGTATGACGCCAGCAGCACCATGTACATGGTAGAATCCGTTTGTTTCGCAAGACTGCGAAGAGCCGACGTCTGTTCTTCAGTCAGTGAAAAGACCAGCTTGTCTCCTTCAAAGGTTTGCACAGCCGGACGGCTGTAATCAGCCGGCAGCGTCAATACCGGAAGCTCGCCGTTAAGCTCCCGAAGCCAATGCTCCTCCTGCTTGCGGTACTGCTCTGATTGAATAAATTTCTGCTGCCATACCGCGTAGTCTTTATAATGAATCCGCGGCGGCTCAAGCGTTTCGCCGCCATACAGGCGGGACAGTTCATCTATCAGCACGCCGACTGAAGCGCCGTCTGAAATGATATGGTGCATGTCAAACAGCAGCAGGTGATCATGTTCAGCCAGCTTAACCAGCCCCGTTCTGACGAGAGGAAGCTGATCCAGGCGGAACGGCCGGATAAAGCTCTGAATAATTTGTCCGGCGTCTTCCTCAGAGGCTTCGTAATATTCCATGTCAATATCAGCTTCGGCCCATATACGCTGAACCGTTTCTCCATCCTTTATGTCAAACGTCGTTCTGAAGGCTTCATGGCGTTCTGTCAGCTGTTTCATGACAGATTTCAGCTTTTCTGCATCAAGCTTTCCTTTTAAGCGGAGCACAGACGGCATGTTATAGCTTGTTTCAGCGCCTTCCAGCTGCTGAAGCACGAACATCCGCTTCTGCGGTGAAGAAACCGGATACGTTTCCTGCACAGCCGCCGGTATGATGCTTTCAGCCGTCTTCCGCTCAGCGCCTTCAATCAGCTGCGTCAGTCCCGCAACCGTCGGAGAAGTGAACAGATCCTTTAATGTAAGCTGCACGCCGAATGTCTTCTGGATGAGAGCAAGCAGTTTCATTCCCGCTAACGAATGGCCTCCGATCTCAAAGAACTGATCGTGCACGCCGACCCGCTCCATTTGCAGCACCTCAGCCCAAATATCCGCCAGTTTTTGTTCTGTTTCATTGCGCGGCGCCGTATATGACACAGCTTTCGCTGCGGTCACATCAGGCATCGGCAGCGCCCGTCTGTCGATCTTCCCGTTTCCTGTAAGAGGCAGTTCATCCATTTGAATAAAGACGGCCGGAATCATATAAGCCGGAAGATCCTTCGCCGTATGCTCCCTCAGCTCCCGCGAAGAGATTTCTCGCAGGCCGACAAAATACGCGCAAAGAAGTTTGTCACCCGCTCCCTGGTCCACAGCGAGCACGATGCATTCCTGAATCTGGTCATGGCTTTGGATCTGGTGCTCAATTTCGCCAAGCTCAATCCGCTGGCCGCGGATTTTCACCTGATGGTCGATACGTCCGATAAACTCAATATCGCCATTCGGCAGCCACCTGGCCAAATCGCCCGTTTTATACATCCGTTCCCCTTCCTTAAACGGATGCTCCACAAATTTTTCTTCCGTCAGTTCAGGACGGTTGTAATAGCCTTCCACGAGACCTTCCCCGCTGACGCACAGTTCGCCCGGGATACCTGCCGGCTGCATTCGTCCGGCCGTGTCCATGATGAAGATTTCCGTATTGCTGACCGGTTTTCCGATCGGTACGGAGAGCGTATCCTCTTCAATCACATCCACCGGATGGTATGTCGCAAACACCGTGCTCTCAGACGGACCGTACATATGAAGCAGCTTTCCTTTTCCGACTGCCGCAAGCGCCTTTTTGACATGCTCAACAGACGCCCTTTCGCCCCCGAACATGATTTTCCGAAGCGTCGTCAGACAGGACGGCTCCATATCAACAAGCAGGTGGAACAGGGCCGTCGTAATCATCAGAATGCTTACATTCTCCCGTTTGATCACGCGGGACAGGCGGGTCATGTCCAGCACCGTATCTTTCGGGACGATCACAAGCTTTGCACCGTTTAACAGCGAACCGAACATATCAAACATAAAGGCGTCAAAGACGTAGTTTGACAGTCCGAGCACAGTATCTTCTTCAGAAACGGTCAAATAGTTCGTGTTTTTTACCGTCCGCAAAATGTTGGCATGTGTGACGATGTTTCCTTTCGGCGTACCCGTCGTTCCTGATGTATAAGTGAGATTGGCAATCGTCTTGGAATCAAACGGCAATGCTGGATTGTGAGAGTCCTTTTCATAGCTTACCTCATCATCAGCAAGCACAATGACGCCTTGAAAACCGGCCTTTTCCGCAATCGGCTTGAGGCTTCGCTGAGTCAGGAGCACACTCGCCCCGCTGTCGCGGAAGAAATGCTGAATCCGCTGAACCGGATGTTCAGGATCAATCGGCACATAGGCTGACCCCGCTTTTAATACAGCCATAATGGAAACAATCATGTCCATTGACCGTTCACATAAAACAGCCGCGGTTTTTCCGCCGCCACCGACCGAAAGAATATGCCGCGCAAGACTGTTGGCGCGTTCATTCAGCTGCTGATACGACAGGGTTTCCCCTTCGAACTGAAGAGCCGTCCGGTCAGGGTTCTTTCGGGCCTGTTCTTCAAAGATCTGCACGATCGTTTGCTCTTTCGGGTACACTGTGCGTTCCGGATTGAACCGCTGTAATTGATTCAAAGCCTCCAGTTCAGAAAGCAGATCATATTCGCTGATTTTCGCATCCGGCTGAGCTGCCGCGCTCTCCAGCAGGCGGACATAGTGCGCAAGCAGGCGATCCGCCGTCGAGCGCTTAAACAGCTTCGTGCAATAATCCAAATCGAGCGCAATGCCTTCCGCTGTTTCCCGGGCCTGCATTGTCAGATCGAATTTGGCGATATTGAAGTTGGTTTCATGAAGAGACAGCGTAAGATTGCCGATCTCCGGAATTCCGTCCGAAGCATTTTGCAGACTGAACATCGTATCAAATATCGGATGCCTGCTCATATCCCGGGGCACATTCAGCTCCTCGGTCAGCCACTCAAACGGATAGTCCTGGTGAGAAAACGCGTCCAGCACCTGCTTGCGAACATGACCTAACAAGCCTGTAAATGTCTGATCCTGCTTCACGGAGCTTCGCAGCGCAAGCGTGTTGACAAACATCCCGATCAGTCCCTCGGTATCGGAATGATTTCTTCCCGCAGACGGTGTTCCCACGATGATGTCTTCCTGTCCTGAATACTTAGAAAGCAGCGTATAATATGCCGATAACAGCACCATATAAAGGGTGGCTCCGTTTTTCCCGGCGAGCTTCTGCAACCGGTCCCGCAGCTCTTTCGGCAGCTTGACTGATACGCGGTCACCCTCAAAGCTTTGCACCTGCGGCCGCGGGTAATCAGGGAGCAGCTGAAGCACCGGCAGTTCGCCGCTAAAGACTTCTTTCCAATACGCCCGCTCTATCTTGTAGCCTTCCTCCGCCCGTTCCGCTTGCCAGACGGCGTAATCTTTATATTGAATATGCAAATCAGGCAGCTGTTTTCCGCTATAGATGTCTGCCAGTTCCTTCAGCATGATGGAAATTGACACTCCGTCTGAAATCAGGTGATGCATATCAAACAGCAGCATATGGCGATTGTGACCGAGCGTTTGCAGGCCGATTCTGAACAAAGGCGCCTCCGCCAGCTCAAAACGGCGCACAAAATCCTTCATTACCTGTTCATTCGTTCTCCCGCTCGCTTCGATCATTTCAATATGAAACGGAACATGCTCGTGAATCACCTGTCTCGGCGTGCCGTCCTCTGATTGAAACGATGTTCTGAGCGCTTCATGCCTGCTGATTAAAACAGAAAATGCACGCTCTAGTTTTTCACGGTCTAAAGCGCCTTCGATAACGGCTGCTGCCGGCATGTTATACCCGACCCCCGCATCTTCAAATTGACTCGCGATATAGATGCGCTGCTGGGCGAGCGAAAGCGGATAGCTCGCCTGCTTCTCAGCCGGCTTAATCGCACTGTAATCCATCCCTTCGTTTCGGCTTACCGCATAATCGGCAAGCGCCGCGATTGTCGGATGCTCAAACAAGTATTGCAGCGGGATTTCCACGCCCATTTGCTTATGAATTTTCGTCAAAAGCGTCATTGCCTTTAAGGAATGACCGCCAGACTCGAAGAAATGGTCATAAATACCCGCCTTGTCCATTCCGAGGACTTCCTGCCAGATGACGGCGAGCGTTTTCTCTGTCTCATTTCTCGGCGCCGCATACTCTGACGAACTGACAGCCTGCACATCAAGCGCAAACAGCTTTTTGCGGTCTGCCTTCCCGCTCGGCGTAAGCGGAATTTTATCCGTTTTTGTAAAGTAAGCGGGCACCATGTAATCAGGAAGGTGTTTGGACACATACTCCCGGTACTCGGCAGGGTGAAACTCGGTTCCTTTTTCTTGAACGATATATGCGCAAACATCTAAGCTGCCCTGCTGATCCGGCCGTGCCAGCACGACGGCCTCCGCCGCGCCCGGAGCTTTCCTGAGCACCGTTTCAATTTCTCCCAGCTCAATACGGTAGCCGCGGACTTTCACTTGATCGTCTTCCCGGCCGATATATTCGATTGTTCCGTCCGGCAGCCAGCGCGCCATATCGCCCGTGCGGTACATGCGGCCGCTCTCGTTAAACGGGTCCTGCAAAAACTTCTCTGCGGTCAAATCCGGAAGATTTAAATAACCGCGGCCTACCCCGTCTCCCGCGATATACAGCTCACCGGCCGTGCCGTCGGGCTGAAGCCGTTTGTGCTTATCCAATATATACAGCCGGGCGTTGCCGAGCGGTTTTCCGATCGGAACGTACGCCGCCTGCTGATTCATTCCGTTATCTTGTGACACCTCATGCACGGACGCATCTACGCACGTTTCCGTAGGCCCGTAGACATTTGTCAGCCGCGGCGCTCTGCCCGATTGATGAAACAGCGCCATCAGCTGTTCAGCAACAGCGGCGGACAGGCCTTCTCCCCCAATGAGCATGTGGCGCAGTTCAATTCCGCTGACATCTCCCGCCGCAACCATCATCTGCAGATGCGCAGGCGTTCCGTCAGTGGCTTCAATCCGGTTTTGACGATAATAGTCCAGCAGTGCCGAGCCGTTTGTAACAGTTGTTTTCGGCACGATATAAAGCGTCTGACCTAAAAGAAGCGAGGCGAAAATCTGTTTAACGGACGCATCAAAATGAAACGGGGCCAAAAGCGCCATTCTTAATGTCTGTTCACCGCACTGATAAATCTCCTGCTGCAGTGATTGAACCAGGTGATGAACTTGCCGGTGTTCAATCATCACGCCTTTCGGCCGCCCTGTTGTACCGGACGTATAGATAATGTAAGCCAGCCGGTCTGATTGTGTGCCGACACCGTCAGCGGCTGTCTCATATTGAACGGCCTCATCAAAATCAATCTGTTCGGCATTCGTTTCAGGCGCCTGTATTCCCGCCTCTGTCAGAACAGCCTTCGCTCCGCTGTCCTCCAAGATGTACTGAATCCGATCCGCCGGAAAGTCAGGATCAATCGGCACATAGGCGCCGCCCGCTTTCAAAATTCCCAATATTGCCGCAATAACACGGTCAGATCGGCCAAGCAGCACAGCGACAGGAGAATCGGCTGATATCCCGGCTTTAAGAAGGCGTCCGGCGATACGGCCTGACTGTTCATGCAATGTGCGATAGGACAATGTCCGGCCTTCATATACAACCGCGGGTTTGTCAGACAGTGCCTTCGCTTTCTCTTCAAACAGCGCCGGAATCGTCATCTCCTTGCGATAAGCGACCGGATTGCCGAGAGCACGCTTCAGGAGCAGCTCTTTCTCGGATTCTGAAAGAAGAGCGAGCTCATCAATTACACGGTCAGGAGATGATATCGCATCTTCAATCAGCGTGATCAAACGTTCAGAAACAGAGGCAATTTCGTCCGCCTTGAATATGTCACTGCGATAGTCAAAATCAATCGTCAATTTCCCGGTGTCCCATCGTTCCTTCACGTGAATCGATATATCATTTGTTCCGCTTCCGCTGAAGATCGGGTCTGTCAGGAAGGACAGATTCTCTTTTTTCTGCCACTGCATCACTTGATACTCCAGAGCCACCGTAAACAATCTGCTCAGCGAACTTTTTGAAGCACGCAAATCATTGACAAGCAAGTTATATGGATACTTTTGGTGGCGGAGAATTTTCATCAGATCCTTCATCCGGCCTTTGACGAATTCCAAGAACGGCTGGCTTCCGTCAACACTTGTCCGCACAGGCACCGTGGATACGAACATCCCGAGCATCTGCTTTTCTTTCGCATTCGTCCGGTTTCCCATAAACGTACCCGTGACGACATCATCCCGGCCTGTCACTTTGTAGAGATAAGCGATCAGAGCTGACTGGAACAGAGAAAGAACGCTGACCTTATGCTCCCCGCAAAATGATTGAATCCGGCCGTACAGGTCATGAGGAATTTCTTGAGAAAACCGTTTCGCATCAAGACCCGCATCTGCCTGGCTCCGTTTTAAAGACACAAGCTCCGGTACGGTCTCAAACTGTCCGTTCCAAAAATCCCGATCCTTTTTAAACCGCTTCGACTGCACATATTCCTGCTCTGTCAGCACATGCTCGATAAAGGAAGGAATCTCCGTCTGTTCCCCACTTGCTCCGCCTGAAAGCTCCAAATAAATATCAGTAATCGTATTGCCCAGAATCGTCATGGAAATCCCGTCTGAAATAATGTGATGCACATTAGCGTAAAACCAGACCTCATTTTCACTGATCGTGTGCACCGAAAAACGGAATAAATCCTGATCATATAACGCCAGAGGTTTGCTTGCCTCGTCACGCCCCCATTTTGACAGCTCGTCTGCAGAGCAGCCGGCTTGCCTGATGTCTGTATGCTCGATCGTCAGCGGACGGTATTCGCTCACATATTGAACGGGCTCCCCCTCATCATCAAGCCGAAGACGGATTCTCATCGACTCATGACGACGGACGAATTCCTGTATCGCTTTCTCAACGATATGAGCTTGTACGCCGTCCTCAGAAATGAGCTTTCCGAAACCCGCAAGATTTGAAATACTTGTGTTCGGATAGAATTTTTCTGTATACCAGATACGTTTTTGTGCATTTGTTAAAGGATAAAAAGTTATTTCCATATGTGTGCGCCTCCTCTTTTTAAGATAAATTTGTCAATTCTCCCTTAGAAACAGCCTCCCTCAATGTCCCTAACTCATTATCAAGCCAAAAGAACCACTTACCTCCAAAACGATCCCGATTTAATCACCGCCGAAATCTGCAATCCATTCACCCGCACAGTCCGAAATTCGGCTCAAATTTATGAGAAATCAAGATAAGAATCCAATGTTTGTAAGCAACAGGGTTTACCTATTTCTTCATGAATTACTATATATCTACTTACGTTCACTTTATATGAAATTATTGTTTTTATCACCGAAAAATGGGTGAAAAGTTTCATGCGGCACACCGAAAAAAAATCCGACAATTCCAGAGGGTATTTTGCGGCATCCCGCAATTTATTTATAAAAATATTATTTATGTAAAATTAAAAATCTTTAAACTATTGTATAAATCTTTCAAATATCCAGTTATGGCAGAATGAAAATAGTTTTCATATATTAGCTGATGGGGAGAAAACAGCGCAAGAACCGAAACAGGAGATTTAATCGTTCGCAATATGATTTCATTAAACCGCAAAAAAAAGCGCTCTATTTTACATAGAGCGCTTCAAAAAGATTCCTTTATTGCAGTTTTATCAATGTTGATTAATTCCATATATTCTTTTCCCCACTTATACATAGCGTCCAAAATCGGCATAAGGGTCTCTCCTTGCTCCGTTAATGAGTACTCCACTTTCGGGGGAACAACAGGGTAAACTTCCCTGTGAACGATCAGATCCTGCTCCAGCTCCCTGAGCTGATTCACAAGAATTTTGTGCGTAATATCAGGAATTAAAGCTTTCAGTTCATTAAATCGTTTTGTCCCTTCTTTTCCCAGGTGCCACATAATCAGCATTTTCCACTTCCCGCCTATCACGGCAAGTGTCAATTCCTTTTCGCAATTAAACGTTTTCTTATCCATTCGGCTCACGGGCTATTCTCCTTCCTCTTACTTTTCGTACGTTGATCATCTATAAACACTTGCTTACTTTTTCACAGAGCTTTCATCCATTTATACTACCACGCAGTTTTGCTGAGACAAAACACATTGCCTGCAGGGGACAGTATCCTCAAAGTAACTATTAGACTTTAAAGTGCGTACTTTTCAACATGCAGGGCACTCTATAGAATGTAGATACATTAAAAAGAGGAGTGAATATACAGTGGAATTACAGCTGGCATTAGACTTAGTGAATATCCCTGAAGCAATTGAACTTGTGAAAGAGGTCGAACAATATATAGATGTTGTAGAAATCGGCACTCCCGTCGTCATTAATGAAGGACTGAAAGCCGTGCAGGAAATGAAAACAGCCTTTCCTCACCTGAAAGTGCTTGCCGATCTTAAAATCATGGATGCAGGCGGTTATGAGATTATGAAAGCGGCAGAAGCAGGCGCTGACATCATCACCGTTTTAGGGGCGACAGATGATTCGACGATCAAAGGAGCGGTTGCCGAAGCAAAAAAACAGCAGAAAAAAATCCTCGTCGACATGATCAACGTAAAAGACCTTGAAACACGGGCAAAAGAAATTGACCAACTCGGTGTTGATTATATTTGTGTCCACACAGGTTATGATCTTCAAGCAGAAGGAAAAAATTCATTCGAGGAACTGACGGCGATTAAAAAAGCGGTCAAGAGCGCTAAAACCGCAATTGCCGGAGGCATTAAACTTGATACGCTTCCTGAAGCCATCAAACAAAACCCAGATTTAATCATTGTCGGCGGAGGCATTACGGGAGCTGACAATAAAGCGGATACTGCTTCTAAAATGAAACAGCTGATCACACAAGGATCATGAAAACGACGGAATACTTACGTGAAATCCTAAATGAATTATCCCGTACTGCAGCGTTAATAGCCGACAAGGAAGCTGACAAGCTTGCGGATCAGATTTTAGCTGCAGATCAGATCTTCACGTCCGGAGCGGGCCGTTCCGGTTTTATGGCTAAAGCGTTCGCCATGAGGATGATGCATATCGGGCTGAACGCTTACATCGTCGGTGAGACGCTTGCCCCTCCCCTCAAAGAAGGCGGTCTCGTCATCATCGGATCAGGCTCAGGCGAAACAAAAAGCCTGCTTCATACTGCTGAAAAAGCCAAAAGCCTTAATGGCATCATCACTGCATTAACGATTAATCCTGACTCGAGTCTCGGCAGACTTGCGGATCTTACGATAACGATTCCCGGCTCTCCTAAGGAGGAGACCGGCGGAGACAGAAAGACGATTCAGCCGATGGGTTCTTTATTTGAACAGACTCTCCTGCTGTTTTACGATGCGGTTATTCTAAAAATCATGGAGAAAAAAGAACTGAATTCGGCAGACATGTTTGCAAATCATGCAAATTTGGAATGATATACTGGCGGCCTTCTAATCAGATGGCCGTCTTTTTATCGCCCTGCGGCGCTCGATTACATCCGGTCAGGTTTTCACCCGGAAACTTGCTGCCGAAGATACCCTGCCGGTGAGCTTATCGCTATAATAGCCAATTATTCAGACGGCCGCAATCATTCATTTCTGGATAGAGAAACTGCAAAAAAGACTTTCTGACCGATTTTTTATTGGATAAAACTGATTTGTGCAGGCGGTTTTACAGATATTCAGTTGAATTGAGGCTAAAAAATATATTTTAACAGCTTTACAGCGGGCCGATTCTGCTTTATTCTTGGACCAGCTTTACAGCAATTTAAAACTGGAGGTGATTGATACTCTTGAAAACATTAAAAGCACTGCTGCTTGTTCTTATCATCATTGCCGGAGCAGTTGCGGCCCTGATCAAGGGTGATATTTTCTCAGATAACGAGCAGACCGTTCAGAAAAGCGATTACGATAAAGTAATCCTATTTCCGTCCGATCGATATCCGGAAACAGCAAAGCATATTAAGGACGCGATAAAAGAAGGACATCCCAGCATATGCACCATTGACAGAGACGGAGTACATAAGCGGCGTGAGCAATCTCTTAAACATGTGCCTGTAAAAACGGGGTACGACAGAGATGAATGGCCGATGGCGGTTTGTAAACAGGGCGGAAACAATGCCTCCGTAGAATATATTTCTCCGGCAGACAACCGCGGGGCCGGCTCTTGGGTCGGACACCAGCTTACCAATGATCCAGATGGAACGAGAGTATTATTTAAAATCAAGTAACAAAACAGGAGGAGCAGCGCATTGATTAAATCATGGAAACCGCAAGAACTTATCATTTCTTATCATCAATTTACAATCTTCCAAAAAGATTCCGAACCGCCTGTTATCGATTGGACGGATGAAGCCATTGAAAAAGGATTTGCGGAGGCTGACGGAGCTGTTTCATTTGAAGCAAGGAGAAATACGAAGGCATTTATTGTCCTGAGGCTTAATACAAATGAACCGGTACCATCCTATGAGAAAAAAGCGGCTGTTTCTTTTGAAGCTGTAAAAGATGGAATTGAGATTGAAAGCGTGATGTCAAAACGGCTTTTCTTCGATCTTCCGAAAGGCCGATACAGCCTTACTTGTTATTCAGTGCCTGCCGAATTATCCGACCTGCATGCAGATACGTATATTATCGATGCGGCCGCAATGTAAAAGAAAACCCTGAGAGAAATATATTTCTCTCAGGGAACTCTTATAAACTCTTACCGTTTGTTTCGATCACGTTCCGATACCAGTAAAAACTTCAAATGCAGTTTTGTCTTCAGGGTCAGGGTGACTTGTAAGCAGATAAGCCGATGAATAATCGAAGCTCGGAAAAATCCTCGGCCAGCTGACAGAAAAGCGTTAAGCTTTCAAACCCATCTCTGCCATCAAGGCGACATCTTCTTTATACCGTTCATAATGGCCGGCTGCTGTATCGCCGGTTGAGCCTTTAAGCGTTTTACCTGTTATTTTTGCGAAATGTTCCCAGACTGAGGAACCCTTACCGTCTGTATTCCAGGCTCCCTTCAACCTGATAGGCGGCTGATGCCGATCCCCATAGAAATATATCCGGTAAAAAACCCGTTTTTTCATGTCTCATGTGTTTCATCTCCTGATGCGTCTGATTTGATATCATAGGTTATGAAACGCGTTTCAGAGCAATCCCGATAAAACAAAAAAGCATCCGGCTTGCCGGATGCTTAAGAATGATGATGCCGCTTCTCCAATTTATGAGGAGGAGGCTTCGGGATAAAGCCATTTTGTTTCATCATATTAAAGTGCCTGTCCATATGCTGTTTAATATGCTCTGCTTTTTCTTTCGGCAGGACACCGTACTCAACATATTTGGAAATGACATGTTTACGTTTTTCGAGTATTTCCTTTTCAAGAGATTCAATTTCTTTTTTCTGCTGTACCGTAAGTGACATTGTTGAAGGCATTTTTGTTTCAGCGGCATGTGCCGGCACTATAAAAATCATTGCCGTAATGAAAAACGCAGCCAATGATAACGCAGTTTTTTTCATGACTTTTTCCTCCTTTAGCGTTTGTTATATGTTGTGCCTCCATCCAGTTTTTATGCAAAAAAAAAGAGCGAAATTATTCGCTCTTTTCAATCGATTCGTCCGGCAATGCGTATGTGACATACGTTCCTGCCACAAAATCATGGATCGACCGTTTGTCTTCTCTCATTCCGACCATAAATGCGCTCACGATCACACCGATTCCTAACGTCACACCATATATTAAGGCGCCCACAAGCACTCTTAAAATCATAGTGAGAAAGCCTGCCTGAGTGCCGTCTTTTTTGACGATGCGGATACCGCAGATCTTTTTGCCGATAACATAACCGTTCCAGTATACAGGAAGCAAGATAGAATAAAGAGTCAAAATGATGCTGATCATTGCGCTCTCCTCCGGATCTTTTCCCGTTGCCAGCATATAAATAATCGCTAAAGGCACTGAAATAATTAAATAGTCGAGTACTGCGGCTCCCAATCTGATCCAAAATCCCGCCGGTCTGTAAATATTCATTGTGTTTCCCCTCGCTCTATGGCTTCAAAATCACTTTTATGTTGCCATCTTCTTTTTTGTCAAATATATCATATGCAGCAGGGGATTCCGCAAGACTCATTTTGTGCGTAATAATATCCGTCGGATCAATTTCATTTTGTTCGACCATTTGATACAGCATCGGCATCAGATGGATAACGGGTGCCTGGCCCATTTTTAGGGAAACGTTGCGCGTGAAAAAATCACCGATCGGAAAACCGTCCGCTTCGGAAATATATGCGCCTGTGAGCTGAACAGTACCGAACTTCTTAACGGCTTCTGACGCTGTAAGAATCGGACTGATGGTTCCGAACTGATTCGGTTTTTGCTTTTCTTTTTCTTTTGAAAGCGGCGTGCCGTCCATTCCGACACAATCAATCACAACATCCGCGCCCCCTGACGTTTGTTCATGCAGCAGTTTCCCGATCTCCTCATGCTCTGAAAAATTGAAGGTCTCTGCTCCGTTTATGCGTCTCGCATGTTCAAGGCGGTGCGGGACCTGATCGACTGCGATGACCCGCTTTGCGCCTTTTTTCCAAGCGAATTTTTGCGCCATTAAACCGATCGGACCTGAGCCCAGAATAACGACTGTGTCTCCTTTTTTCACTCCGCTGTGCTGGACGCTCCAAAAGGCGGTCGGCATGACATCTGACAGAAGCAGCACCTGTTCATCTTCTAGCTCGCTGTCTGCCGGAACCAGAAAAGAAGAGAAATCAGCATAGGGCACTCGTAAATATTCAGCCTGCCCGCCGGGATAATTACCGTTAAACTCCGAGAAACCGAATAAGCCGCCGGCATCTGTATGAGGATTGGGATTTGATTCATCACACTGGCTTTCCATCTGGTGCTTACAATAATGACATTCTCCGCAGCCGATGTTAAAAGGAATCACGACCCGGTCGCCTTTTTTCAGCTTTTTAACTTGACTGCCCGTTTCTTCAACGATTCCCATTGGCTCGTGCCCAACGATGTAACCCGGATCGGCGGGTATTCCGTTTTTATATAAATGAAGGTCTGAACCGCAAATTCCGGTTGCGGTGATTCGAACGATGACATCCCTCTCATCTTGAATGACGGGTGCAGGGACTTCTTTCACTTCCATATGTTCTTTTCCTTGGTATGTCAGTGCTTTCACATTGTTCAGCTCCTTTTTCATCACTCCTTCCCTTCTCACATGCTTCTAAACTTGGCCGGTATGTTATTCAGCCCGCTGAATGTCCCATTGAAAAGGATCTTCAAATTGAGACCAGTCAGAATCGAACTCAGACGACGTGAGCAGACACTGATCTAATTCCTTTGTAATGGCTGCTTCATCTAAATCAATCCCGATAAATACCAGATTCGTATGACGGTCTCCGAATTGAACGTCCCAATCCTCCAGAATCTCCGGTTCCTGCTGTTTGATCTGCTCCTGCTCACGTTTCGGCAACGCCGCCACCCAATAAGAGACAGGCTCAACTGAGACCGCCGGACCCGCCTGAGACATCAGCAGCGCGAAGCTGTTGTGGGTTGCACACCAGGCAATTCCCTTTGCGCGCACAATGCTGTCAGGCATTGATTGATGCAGCCAGCTGTCAAAACGAACGGTATGAAACGGCAGACGCCGTGAATACACAAACGAAGTGATTCCATACTCTTCTGTTTCCGGAGTGTGCGCTTCATGGCCTGCCGTCAGCTCCTTTATCCATCCTGCTGATGAACTCGCTTCTTCAAACTCAAATAAACCGGTATTGAAAATGCATTCGGCAGGCACTTCTCCGCGGACGGATCGTATCAGCTTGGCACGGGGCTGTAATGCGCGAAGAACTGTTTCAAGCTGTTCAAGCTCTTTTTCGCCCACCATGTCGCACTTATTTAAAATAAGCACATCACAAAACTCAATTTGATCAATTAATAGGTCGGCAATCTCCCGTTCATCCTCTTCTTCCGCAGCTTCTTTACGGTCAAGGAGGCTGTCACCGGACTGGAAATCATGCCAGAAGCGGTTTGCATCCACCACGGTAACCATTGTGTCCAGCCTGCAGAATGTTGTCAGATCAATACCCATTTCTTCATCTATATAAGAAAATGTCTGGGCAACGGGAATCGGTTCACTGATCCCTGTTGATTCAATCACGATATAATCAAACCTGCCGTCTTTGGCGAGTTTCTCAACTTCGACTAATAGATCCTCACGCAGCGTGCAGCAGATACAGCCGTTGGATAATTCTACGAGTTTTTCGTCTGTCCGTGATAAGCCCCCTCCCTGTTTCACCAGGCCCGCGTCTATGTTTACTTCGCTCATGTCATTAACGATGACGGCAATTTTTAAACCGTTGCGGTTTTGTAAAATATGATTCAAAACTGTCGTCTTTCCAGCACCAAGATAGCCGCTCAATACTGTAACCGGAATTTTCCCCATAAAAATAGCCTCCCAACAAAATAGAATGATTACGATTTATTATCTGTGACTGTCTCTTTTCAACTAATATGTATAGTGTAGTAAATCGTAATTATTACTATTTATTCTGATGCAATCTCTGTTTAAAATCAAGTAAAAGTCAGACATCATACACTGTTTGTTCCCATCCAGTGGTCTGACACGCAAAACATCAACGATTTAATTGGTGAAGCCTTGGACCCGGACTGTAAAAATGCCCGGTTTTAAGATGTGCGCTGCACGTATCAGCCCAAAATAATTTTCATAAAATTTTTAGATTTTTTAGTATTTTTTGTTACATCTCATAACATGTATCTTAAATATCTGTTTTCGCTGTGCTACGCTAAAGAAAACATAGGTAAGGAGCGGATCATCTGATGGGAAAAAAACAGCTAGTCCTTGTTGGAAATGGAATGGCCGGGGTAAAAGCGATTGAAGAAATACTGCGTGTTTCAAAAGACGAATTCGAGATTACAATATTCGGGGCCGAACCTCATCCCAACTATAACCGAATCCTTCTGTCAAAAGTGCTTCAAGGCGATACAGATATTAAAGATATTACGTTAAACGATTGGGACTGGTACAAAGAAAACAACATTCAGCTGCATACCGGTGAAACAGTCATCAAAGTGGACCAAGACAGCAAAACCGTCATTACAGATGCAGACAGAATCCAGCCCTATGATGAACTCATCCTGGCGACAGGCTCTGTCCCTTTTATCCTTCCGATTCCGGGCGCAGATAAAAAAGGCGTCACGGCATTCCGGGACATAAAAGATACCGACACGATGCTCGCTGCGTCAAAACAATATAAAAAAGCAGCCGTCATCGGCGGAGGACTGCTTGGTTTGGAAGCCGCTCGCGGGCTGCTGAATCTCGGAATGGACGTGTCTGTCATCCACCTCGCTCCATACTTGATGGAACGCCAGCTTGATCCAACTGCAGGGCGCCTGCTGCAAAACGAATTAGAAAAACAAGGCATGACCTTTTTACTTGAAAAGCAAACCGAAGAAATTGTCGGTACTGACCGTGTCGAAGGCGTACGCTTTAAAGACGGCACAAGCATCGAAGCTGATTTAGTCGTCATGACGGTCGGCATCCGCCCGAATACGCAGCTTGGCGCGGAAAGCGGCATTCCGGTTAACCGCGGAATCATTGTTAACGATTATATGCAGACTGAAATCCCGCACATTTACGCTGTCGGTGAATGTGCCGAGCACCGCGGAATCGCATACGGTCTTGTGGCGCCGCTCTATGAACAGGCAAAAGTGCTGGCCAAACATATTTGCGGCATTGAAACAAAACCGTATGAAGGCTCCGTTCTCTCCACTCAATTAAAGGTATCAGGCGTCGAGGTATTCTCTGCCGGTGACTTTAACGAAACAGAGGAGAAAAAAGCGATTAAAGTTTTCGATGAGCAGGACGGCATCTATAAAAAAATCGTCCTGAGAGGCAATCAAATTGTCGGCGCTGTTTTATTCGGAGACAGCAGCGAGGGTGGCCGCCTGTTTTCCATGATTCAAAAAGAAGCCGATATTTCTGAAACCTCCAAAATATCAATCTTACAGCCTCTTGATCAGGAAGCAGGCGCAAGCATGACCGCGGCGATGAGCGACGATGAAATCATCTGCGGCTGCAACGGTGTATCAAAAGGCGCGATTATTCAAGCCATTCAGGAAAAAGGCTGCACATCAACGGACGAAATCAAAGCATGTACTGGGGCATCCCGTTCCTGCGGAGGCTGTAAACCGCTCGTGGAAGACATTCTTCAATATACACTGGGCTCAGAATTTGACGCATCCGCGCAAAAAGAAGCGATTTGCGGATGCACCTCGCTTTCGAGAGATGAAGTCGTAGAAGAAATCAAAGCCAAAGGGCTATCACATACGAGAGAAATCATGAACGTGCTCGGCTGGAAAACGCCGGAGGGCTGCTCCAAATGCCGGCCTGCCCTCAACTACTACTTAGGCATGATCAATCCGTCTACATACGAGGATGACAGAACATCCCGTTTTGTGAACGAACGGATGCATGCCAATATTCAAAAAGACGGAACATACTCAGTCGTGCCCCGGATGTACGGCGGCGTGACCAACTCTCAGGATCTCCGCAAGATCGCCGATGTCGTCGACAAATATGAGATCCCGCTCGTTAAAATGACAGGCGGCCAGCGAATTGATCTCATCGGCGTCAAAAAAGAAGACCTGCCGAAAGTATGGGCCGAGCTTGATATGCCTTCAGGCTACGCGTACGGAAAAACACTCCGCACGGTAAAAACGTGCGTAGGCGAACAATTCTGCCGCTTCGGCACACAAGACTCCATGGCACTGGGCATTGCGCTTGAGAAAAAATTCGAAGGGCTCAATACGCCTCATAAGGTTAAAATGGCCGTGTCTGCCTGCCCGCGGAACTGTGCGGAGTCCGGCATTAAAGACCTTGGTGTTGTCGGCATCGACGGAGGCTGGGAGCTTTATGTCGGGGGGAACGGCGGAACTCATTTGCGCGCCGGTGATTTGCTGATGAAAGTGAAAACGAATGAAGAAGTCTTAGAATACGCGGGCGCTTACCTTCAGTACTACAGAGAAACGGCTAACTACTTGGAGCGCACATCCGCATGGCTTGAGCGCATCGGTTTATCCCATGTCCAATCTGTGTTGAACGATCCTGAAAAACGGCAGGAGCTCAACGACAGGATGAATGAAACACTCTCTGTTCACAAAGATCCGTGGCAATATTTCCTTAAAGATAAAAAAGCTTCTAAAGATTTATTTGAAAATGTCGTCACGACTTCATAAAACAGTAAGGAGGAACGGACATGGTTAATAAAGATATGACAAAGGTTTGCATAGGCATGTTAAACGAATTACCTGAGGAGTTAGGAAAAACCGTATATATAGAAGATAAAGAGCTTGCCGTATTTAAGCTTTCTGACGGAAGCGTCCGCGCCGTCGAAAACCGCTGCCCTCATAAAGGGGGCGTCCTGGCTGAAGGCATCGTCAGCGGAGAATACGTCTTCTGCCCGATGCATGACTGGAAAATTTCCTTAGAAGACGGAAAAGTCCAAGAGCCGGATCATGGCTGTATTAAAACATACGAAACACTGATCGAGGGAGAGAATGTATACCTCCTGTATTGATTAAAGGGTCGGATCACTTTTTCAAGTGGTCCTTCACTTTTTAAATTGATGAAGGGATGACGCCACCATGAGAAACGGAATTGTATATTTTGTCGGTGCCGGACCTGGAGACCCGGGGCTGATTACCGTAAAAGGGAAACAGGTTCTGGAGAAAGCGGATATCATTTTGTATGACCGGCTTGCAAACCCAACATTTCTTGAATATGCCTCTCCAGACTGCCGGTTCATTTATTGCGGAAAACTGCCCGACCGCCATTTTATGAAACAGTCGGAGATAAATGCCCTGCTGATTGAAAAAGCAGCGGAAGGCTTCACCGTAGTCCGCTTGAAAGGCGGAGACCCAAGCGTGTTCGGCAGAGTCGGCGAAGAAGCGGAGGCGCTTCATCGGCACGGCATCCGCTACGAGATGGTGCCCGGCATCACCTCGGGAATCGCGGCGCCGCTGTATGCGGGCGTCCCCGTCACCCATCGTGATTGCGCTTCGTCCTTCGCCATGATCACCGCTCATGATACATCATTACAAGGCAGGCCGAATCTCGACTGGGAAGGGCTGGCCCGAAGCGTTCAAACGCTTGTGTTTTATATGGGCGTTAAAAATCTGTCATTTATATGCCGGCAGCTTATGGAGCACGGGAAATCCCCCTCCGTCCCCGTACTCGTCATTCAATGGGGAACATGGGGCCGGCAGCGCAGCGTAAAAGGAACGCTTCAGGATATTTATGAAAAAGTACAAAGCCAAAACATCACCAACCCCGCCATTATCGTCATCGGAGATATCGTAAACCTTCGAACATACAGCTGGTTTGAAAGCAAACCGTTCATCGGGCGGCATATCATGGTGGTCACTCAGGGCGATGATGAACATACATTGACAGGCAGGCTGCGCGAGTATGGCGCTGATGTTATCGAATGGCCGAAGCGGATGATTAAAAAAATGCCCGCAAACGAAAACATCCTGAAGCGGATCAGCACTTTTGAACAGATCTTTTTCACATCACGCCGTGCGGTCTGTGAATTCTTTGACACACTGGCTTTCAAGCAGATTGACATCCGCCGGGTGACAGCAAGCCTGAATGCAGCGACTGAAGCGGCAAAGACGGAACTGACAAAACGGGGCTTCCGCCTATCCGGCCATCAAGGTGAGTCTCCGCATTCGCTCATTGTCGGAAGCCGTCAAGCGGCAGAAAACATGCCAGACTCAGTATCATGCCCGTTTTATATCACTCATGAACATATCCCAGATGAGCGGTTCACTTCGATGATCGAACGCACAATCAGTGAGTCTCCTCTGCAAATGATTATCTGTCCGGGCAAAGAATCCGCTCAGCATTTGCTCAGCGCCGGAAAACAGATCGGCATATCACCGAATCCGACAGCAAACCGCCCTCCCGTCATCTGCATCGGTGAAGACATACCCGCCGGTTACGGATTTACCGCCGTGAAAAATCAGGAACAGTTATTTGCGTTTATACAAAATGAAATGAAAGACATGCTCGTTCACAGCTGACCCCCGGCTCAACATCGGGGGCCATTCCCTTTTTTATTGTGTCACCAATTTCTTATGATGAGTCGAATACATCGCCATCTGATCCGCCTGCGGGTCCAAATATGCTTTGGCGCTGTTCACGGCGGTCGGTCCCTCCGTGAAGCCGCCGGCAATCAATCTGAGCTTGCTTTCATAATGGGCGGCGTCACCTGCAACAAACACGCCTGGAAGATTGGTCCGCATATGTCTGTCGGCTTTAATCCTGCCTTCTTCTATCTCAAGCCCCCAATCCTTCATCGGGCCGAGATCAATTTTAAACCCGTGATTGATAATGAGCTCATCAAGCTTGATGTCTTCAGAATGGCCAGACTCGGTATGACAAACGGTGACGCTCTCGATCCGTTCCCCGGTGCCGTTGAGATGCTTCAGACGATACGGCGCAAACACCCGCACGGAAGACTGCTTCATTTTCGCCACGCTGCTTTCTAAACCGCCGAACTCCTCACGGCGGTGCAAGACGGTAACAGACGCCGCAATCGGTTCCAGCTCATTCGCCCAGTCAACCGCGGCATCTCCCCCTCCGGAGATCACGATATGCTTACCTTCAAACGCATCCAGCTTCTCCACTTTATAATGAAGGTTTTTCCCTGAATAACGGCTCGCATCCTCGCTGTTGAGCTCATTGACCTCAAGCGTTCCCATGCCGACAGCCAAAATCACGGTGCGTGTATAGTGCTTTTCCCCTTCAGAACTTTCCAGCACAATGGTCCCGTCATTCAGCCGCTCAAATCCGGTCACCCGCTGATTCAACACGATATCCGGCTCAAATGTCGCCGCCTGCTCCATCAGCTGCTTAATCAGCTGTTCCCCTGCGATCCCCGGAATTCCGCCGATATCACGGATGATTTTTTCCGGGAAAAACATAGACACTTTCCCCCCGAGCCGCGGCAAAAATTCAATCACTTTCGTTTTTAGCTCGCGCATCCCGCAATAAAAAGCCGTAAACAGGCCGATCGGGCCCCCGCCTATAATCGTGACGTCATACACCTCATGATTTTCCGCCATTATTCTGCCTCCCGTTTATATCTATACTTCAAACATATCTAATTGAGAATCAATATCACTAAGAGTATAACATACATTGAGGAGCAGTGTTCATTCATTTCTCATCTTGGGAAAGGGGTGAGGTTCTGAGATTGATAAGCGGGAGGGTATTAAAGCTGAAACCAGTACGGCGACTGGTTTCTTTTTTATTTCTTTTTCATCAGCATGATATCAAGATACAGCTGGCACCTTGTCCTGAAGTCGTTTAAATTAATTGATGTCATGTCAAGAATCTGTTTGATACGGTAGTTCAATGTGTTTTGATGAATAAAAAGCTGTTCTGCGGCTGGTTTTGTTTTGCAGTTATTGAGGAGATAGATTTCTAACGTTTTCAGCAATTCGGTGCTGCTTTCTCTATCCTTGGCTTTTAATAAAGCTAAATCATGGTTTACATATTCCAGTGAGGCGTTTTTTTCTTCGATGCTTTCAAGATAGCGGTAGATCCCGAGCTTGCTGTATTCGTACGGGATATTTTCCTGATTTCCGGTAATTTCTGCGGCCTTTATGACTTCAAGGGCTTCTATATAACTTTTCCCGAGCTTCAGGATGCTGCTGTATTCATTGCCGATTCCGATATAGATGGGAGTGGGGATCTTCTGAAAGTGAAAATGAGTCAGCAGTTTGTGGATGAATTCAGATGCTGCCGAAGTGCCGGAGCTTTTTTGCGAGAAGCTTGCGACGACGATGACAATATTGGAATCAATGGTTAAGACATGACTGACTTTATCCCGCAAATTCAAGTACGATTTGATATTTTCCTTCAAATCTTCGACTGCCTCCCCATCCCCATTTGCGGCATGCAGGACAACCACCGAGAAAACCGACGGCAGCACGGCGTTCATCTTTTCCGCCTCCCGCTTGAACTCCTTTTCAGAGGAGAATTGCTGAAAGATTGCCCGTTTCACCAGGTCTTCCGCTCTCTCTTCCTTTTCCTGTTTCAGCCGGTTCGTTTTATAGATGATTTTTCCGACATGGAATGAGGTTTCATATAAAAAGTCGAGCTCCTCGTCCGTCAAATCGCGGTCGAGCTCCTGAATCCAGATGTAGCCCATCACTTCCCCTTTATGTTTTGCGCTTACGACCACTCTCTGATTCAGCCCGATACTGTCTATTTTTTCAACACGGAACGGTTCAGGAACGGTTTTCAGTTTTTCGATCACCCCGTCCTTCAGAAATCTCTCAAAAATCTGCACGGGGCATTTTTTTGAAAATATCGTCTGCTGATTGGCGGAGTCGAAGTGATTAATGTAATAAGAATTATAGGCAAGCAAAAAGAAATCCGCACTTTCCAGAATGACGGGCTTCTGCAATTCGTAACTGATGAAATCAATTAATTTATCAATGTCCGTAAATGAAAAAACTCTCTCTAAAAGCTCTTCCATACCTATTTCTCCTATGCTCTTTTTATCTTTATCATACTCTGAGGGGTGACTTTTTGTATAGAAAAAAATTCATATATTCCCAAAACAGCATAATCCGGAATTCTGTATCGTGAAAAGAGGAAAAAGGGCGGTCCCTTCTTCCTCTCGTTCCTTGCTTTTATTGAGAAAGTGTATCACGGTACTCATGAAACTGATCTGTGACATCTTTTGACGGAGCCTGTGTCAATAAGCTGACGACAAATACAGCGGCAAGGCTTACAGCAAAGCCCGGAATGATTTCGTACAAAAAGTCTGAAAGACCGGCATTCGCCCAAATGATTACGGTAATCGCTCCCGCAATCATGCCGGCGAGTGCCCCCCATTTCGTCATCCGTTTCCAAAATAAACTGAGCAGTACGACCGGCCCGAATGACGCGCCAAATCCCGCCCATGCATAGCTGACAAGACCTAGTATCGTGTTGTTTTTCTCCCAGGCGAGCACCAAGGCGATGATTGACACCGCAAGCACTGCCATTCTCCCCAGAAATACGAGTTCCTTATCAGAAGCCGAACGCCTGAACATGGACTTATACAAATCCTCTACTAAAGAACTGGACGTAACGAGCAGCTGAGACGAAATCGTACTCATAATGGCCGCTAAAATCGCAGAAATGAGAAATCCCGTAATAATCGGGTGGAACAGAATGTTGCCAAGCTGAATAAAAATGGTTTCCGGATCAGCCAGCTTCATTCCGTGCTGGTGGTAATACGCGATTCCCGCAAGCCCCGTAAACAGCGCGCCTAGTGCAGACAAAATCATCCATCCCATTCCGATCCGTCTGGCGCGTTTGATTTCTTTCACAGATGTGATCGCCATAAAGCGCACAATAATATGCGGCTGCCCGAAATAGCCGAGCCCCCACGCAAATAAAGAAATAATGCCAAGGACGGTCGTTCCTTTGAACATATTAAACAGTTCCGGGTTGACGGAACGGATATCGGCAACGGTTTCTCCCGGGCCGCCCGTATGAAAAATCGTCACAATCGGCACGAGAATAAGCGCTGCAAACATGATGATCCCTTGGACAAAGTCCGTCCAGCTTACCGCCAAAAAGCCCCCGAACAAGGTGTAGGCGACAACGACGCCTGTCACAACCCACAGGCCGGTGTGATAGTCCAACCCTAAAATGCTGTTGAATAGGACGCCTCCGGACACCATGCCCGATGATACGTAAAATGTGAAAAAGACGAGAATGACAAGACCTGAAAACAGTCTGAGAAGCTTCGTATGATCACCGAAACGATTTTCAAGGAAACCCGGAATGGTGATGGAATTCCCCGCTTGTTCAGTATACGTTCTCAGTCTCGGCGCCACGAAAAGCCAGTTCGCCCATGCTCCGAGCACAAGGCCGATGACAATCCAAGCGCCGCTTAACCCCGTTGAGAACATGGCGCCCGGAAGCCCCATCAAGAGCCATCCGCTCATATCCGCCGCTCCCGCGCTGAGCGCTGTGACGGCAGGACCTAAAGAACGCCCCCCGAGCATGTAATCCGTCAGATTTGACGTCCGTCTGTAGGCGAAATAACCGATAAACAGCATGCCCGCCATATAAATACAAATGGATATAATCAACTGAATGTTTGCTATGGCATTTCCTCCTCCGCTTTATATGTTTATGGTGAAATGGACACCCCCCGCGAGGAGGATGCCCATTCAGTCCCTCTTAAAACATTTCACTGATTGTTTTCGCCTGCATGTGGAGGGCCAAATAATCCGGGCCGCCCGCTTTTGAATCAGTGCCGGACATTTTAAAGCCTCCGAACGGATGATATCCGACAATCGCTCCCGTACAGTTGCGGTTGAAGTACAGGTTGCCGACATGGAATTCCTGTTTCGCCCGTTCAATATGTTTGCGGTTATTTGTAATGACCGCTCCTGTCAAACCGTATTCGGTATTGTTTGCCACTTCCAGCGCTTCATCAAAGTTTGATACTTTAGAAAACCCGACGACCGGCCCGAAAATTTCTTCCTGCATGAGTCTGGCTTTCGGATCAAGGTCAGCGAAAATCGTCGGCTTGATAAAGTAGCCTTTTGAATCATCTCCGGTGCCGCCGCTTACTAAACGGCCTTCTTCTTTTCCGATTTCAATGTAGCTCATGATTTTATCGTAAGAGCCTTGGTCGATGACAGGCCCCATATACACGTCAGCGCTGTCAGGGCTTGCCGTCACTTTTGATTCAGTAATTTCGATGACGCGCTCCAAGACAGCATCGTATACTTTTTCATGCACAACCGCGCGGGAACCGGCAGAACATTTTTGTCCCGCGAAGCCGAATGCTGATGTGAAAATGGATTGCGCCGCCAATTCAATGTCCGCGTCCTCATCGACAACAACCGTATCTTTACCGCCCATTTCTGCAATGACACGCTTTAAGTGCTGCTGTCCCGGCTGCACTTTCGCCGCGCGTTCAAAAATTCTCGTACCGACTTCACGTGATCCCGTAAATGTAATGATGCTTGTTTTCGGGTGATCGACGAGATAGTCTCCCACTTCCGCTCCGCTTCCCGGCACAAAGTTGACAACGCCCTTCGGAAGGCCTGATTCTTCAAGCACTTCTACGAATTTCGCCGCGATGACCGGTGTCGCGCTTGCCGGTTTAAGAACGACCGTGTTGCCCGTTACGATCGGTGCCACCGTCGTTCCCGCCATAATCGCAAAGAGGAAGTTCCATGGCGGAATGACGACCGTTACGCCTGTCGGTGTGTAGACATATTGGTTCTTCTCGCCTTCGCGGCTGTTGACCGGCTTGCCTTTTGCCAGTTCGATCATTTGGCGCGCATAGTACTCCATGAAGTCGATCGCTTCAGCTGTATCCGCATCCGCCTCGTTCCAAGGCTTTCCTGCTTCTTTTACAAGCAAAGCGGAGAATTCATGTTTTCTTCTGCGGACTTTGGCAGCCGCGCGGAACAGGACAGCCGCTCTTTCTTCAGGAGATGTATATCTCCACTCTTCGAACGCTTTCGCAGCCGCTTCAATCGCTTGCTCAGCGTGCTCTTGAGAAGCTTTTGACACTCTGCCGACAACTTCTTCTTTATCAGCCGGGTTGATTGAAACGATTTTCGCTTCTGTTTCCACTCTCTCACCGTTAATGACAAGAGGATAATCTTTTCCCAGATACTCGCTTACCTTCGCAAGCGCTTTCTTGAATTCTTCAACGTTCGATTGATCTTGGAAATTCGTGAATGGTTCGTGTTTATAAGGTGTAGTCATTGTCATCTCTCCCTTTTTTACTTCTTAGTCATCCCTTTAAAGGCGAATGCGATATTTGAGGGGCGTTCAGCGAGCCGTCTCATGAAATAGCCGTACCAATCATCGCCGTAAGGCAGGTAGACTCTCATGTTGTATCCTTCTTCCACTAGGCTGAGCTGGGTTTGCGAGCGCATACCGTACAGCATCTGAAACTCAAAGCGGTCGTGTGGAATGCCGTGCTCTTTGACAAGCTGCTTTGTGAACTCGATCATCTTGTCGTCATGCGTGGCAATTGCCGTATAATGTCCCTTTAAAAGCTGTTTGCGGATGAGTCTTTTATAATTTTCATCTACATCGCTTTTTTCAGGATAGGCCACCTTTTCCGATTCTTTATAGGCTCCTTTGACAAGGCGCAGAAACGGATTCAGCGGGTCAAGATCATCAAGGTCCTTCTCCGTTCTGTACAGATAAGCCTGCACCACGGTGCTTACGTATTCATACCGGCTTCGGAAGTCTTTAAAGATATCCAGCGTTTTCTGGCATCTCGTCTCATCCTCCATGTCAATCGTCACCATGACTTTATGTTTTTCCGCCGTCTGGAGGATTTTCGTCATATTTTCATAGACGAGATCGAGATCTATATCAAGACCTAAAGACGTCATTTTTAATGACACTTGGGAATTCAGCTGTTCATCAGCGATTAAAGCGATGGTCTGCATGCACTCCTCGGTGCGTTCTTTCGCGACATCACCGCTGTTGACAAATTCACCCAAATGATCGACAGTAACTGACAGCCCTTGGCTGTTCAAATGTCGGATTGTCGGGATAGAACTGCGGATATCCATTCCTCCGATGATTTTGCCGGCTGCCACACGGCTTCCCCAGCCTCGCGCCATCTTATTGAGAAAGCTGCTCTTGGATAAAAATAAGAAAAAATCTCTTGTAATCACTTCCAACCTTAACACCCCGCAATCTAAGAAGTATTTGTATGAGTCTATTGTAAATGGACAAAACATCCTCTCACAATATTCTAAAAATACAAAGATTCTGATAAATTTTTGTGGTTTTTCCACAATCAGCTTCTTAGAGAGCAGGCGGATCATGCCGAAAAAAGGCGGACGGAAATGATAGAAATCGTCAATTCCCGCCTTTTTCTTCCCAAGCCTCTTCGACGGTCTGAATCAATAGCTGATTCAGTTCGTCCGTTATATCCGGTTTCGGTGTTTTGACCGTTTTGGCATACTGCCCGATGCGTTCTATTTCCTCTTCTATAAAGGCATGAATGATCGTATTTCCGGGTTCCGGAGCCAGTTCCTGTCCGCTTTTTTTCCTTGTAAGCAGTGTGCTGATTTCAGAAATGAGCGCTTCATCCGTCAATAGGGCATCTGCCAGTACAGGAAATGACATCGGCGGTACGGTGCCGAACGTTTCAATCCACTTGCAGGCAAGGAGAGGCCGCAGGACATAAAAATACTTTTTAATCTTCACTTCACTGCCCCGCAATTCCGTTTTTTCATTCCGCTTTGCCATATTGAGATAATGATAGAGGCATGCTTCGGGCGAAAAGGCGCGGTTTTTCAGTTTTCGGAGCTTTTCAGCCGCTGTGAAAGCTTCATAATAGATCATCTCAGAAGAAAGCCATTCCAAAAGAGGCGGATTTGATTTTTTACAGAGCCGCAGGGCTTTTCTCAGTTCCCAGCCGCTGACGTCAAGCATGTCATGGATCGGCTCTTCTATGACATCCCTATGCGGCTCAATGGAAAAGTACCATTCTTTTTTCGGCACATAGAGAAACCGTACATCGTAGTCGCTTTCGCTTGACGGAAATCCCCATGCGCGGCTTCCCGATTCTACGGCGTAAAGCACCTTAACGTCGTGCTTTGCCTCAATTCGTTTTAATTCTTCAATGATCCTTTGTTTCATTTGTATCCGTCCTTTTCCGTCATCATTCATGAAAAAAGCCCAAACACTTGGGCTTTTCACTGCTGTCAGCCTTTCAGATGCGCTTTCAGAAAGGCCAGCTTTTCCGTATGGAAAGAAGGTATATATTCATGGCCGAAATACCGGTAAACTTTCAATTCTTTTTCCGTTTCCAGATGATTGTAAGCGGCAAATACCGTCGACGGCGGAGTCACCCGGTCAATCAGCCCGATGGACATGAGAACCGGCACCTTTACGCGGTCCGCCAGATTCATGATATCAAAATAGGCCAGTGTATTCATCGCGGCCTTCTCCGTTTCAGGGCTGCCGTTTTTTCTGAAAAAGGAGTTAATCTCAAGATACGGCTCATCAAGTGCGACATCAATCGCCCGCTCAAAATTGCTTAAGTACGGATAATCAGCCGCAACCGCTCTCGGAATGTCGGAAAGCGCCGCCGCGGCGATGGAAAGCCCGCCTCCCTGGCTCCCCCCGATGACGGCGATTCTCGTTTCATCCACTTCATCAAAGCTGCTGATGACTTCAAGAGCCCTTACTGCGTCTAAGTACACACCGCGGTAATAATATGTATCTTTGTCTAAAATCCCTTTCGTCATCCAGCCGGGAACGTGTCCGTGCGGTGAGACGCTTGTATCTGTGCTGCTGTGCTGGCCGCGGACAAGCATCCCGAACGCGGCATATCCGTGAAGCGCCCAATTTACGATGTCATGTATATCCCCGTCATAGCTTGCGTTGTAGCCGTGGTATTTCACGATGGCCGGATGCGGGCCTTTTCGGTCGGGAACGGCGTACCATCCCTCAATTTCCGCCTTGCCGAAGCTTCGGTATTTCAGCCGGAATACTTTCACGCCGTCAGCCGGGTAGCTTTCAGGCGTCAAATCAGGCTTTGCCTCTTCCTTTGCAAGCTCATGTAATGATGATGCCCAAAAATCCTCAAAGTCATGAGGAGCGGTTTTATTTGGTTTATAGGTTTGCAGTTGCTCAAGCGGCAAGTCGTATAATTGCATATCCGATTATTCTCCTTTGTTTTATAAGATTTAATTTTCTGACTCTATCTTAACATGATTTTACCCTTATTTTCTAAACATTTTTATAAATGATCGGCGGACGCTTTCACTTTTTATCAAACGTTTGTTTAACAGAAAACAAAAAAGAGCTGTGCGCTCACAGCGGCACAGCTCTTTTTACATCGGCTGATACAGGTCCCAGCCGATTTTTAACGTTTCAACGATATAATCGGCAATTTCTTCAGGTTCCAGATTATCCGTTGCCACTTTTGAATTATGTTTATCATAGATGCTTTGGCGCTCGTTAAAGAGCTGCTGCATTTCATCCATTGAACGGTTATGCAGAACGGGACGGCTTTCAATCAGCAGGTCAGCCCGCTGCTTCCAATTCTCCCATGATAAATCAAGATGGAGCACGAGACAGTTTTCCAGACAGCATTGTCTGATTTCCTCTTGTTTAAACGAACCGCCCCCAAGAGACACGATCTTGAATTTCGTATTGCGGCAAATATCTAATATATAGTCCTTTTCAGTCTGACGGAAAAAGGCTTCACCCTTTTTCTCAAACATTTCCGGAATGGACATGTTGAAATCTTTCTCAATCTGCAAATCAATATCAATGAAGTCTCTGTATAATTTTTTAGCGACCAGCTGGCCGATTGTTGTCTTACCGACACCCATGAATCCGATCAGTACAATATTTCTTTCTCTTACGGGAATGGCACGTTTTGCGTTCATCTTCGGCGAAATCCTCCTAAGGAATGAAAAAGTTATGTTTATTATATGATAACTCCATATTGAAATATAGAGATAATGCGATGAGTTTTTCGATCTACCGGAGCGTAATACGTTCCACCTTTCCGACAATGAAAATATAAGAAAACGCCCCGATAAAGGCGACAGCGCCGACAAACAGAATCGCTCCGTTGTATGAACCGGTCGCAGAGACGATAAACCCGATGATAAGCGGCGTGATAATACCGGCCATATTGGCGAAAAAGTTAAACACGCCCCCTGCCAATCCGATTGTCTCGCTTGGCGCCACTTCACTCAGCATCGTCCAGGAAATATTGGACATGCCCTGCGCAAAAGAAGCAATGGATAAGATCGCCAAAACCGCCGGGGAAGAATCCGTAACATTCGCGAGCACGATGGAGCCCGTCAACAGAAGACCGAGGATAACGGGCGTCTTTCGGGCAACGTTCACTGATACGCCCCGCTTCATCATGCCGTCAGACCAAAATCCGCCGAACAATACGCCGAAAAAGGCGGCGATATACGGGATTGATGCGGCGAAGCCGACTTTTAAGAAAGCCATGTGCTTTGCCTCCGCCAGATAAGTCGGAAACCATGTCAAAAAGAAGAACAGCGTGGACGCTACGGCGAATTGGCCAATATACAAGCCGACAAGCTTGCGGTATTTAAGAAGCTGGACGAAATCCCGCCACGTGATCCTGCCGGCTGATTCAGACACCTCTGTCAGCCCGCCGCCTTCTTTAATATATTCAAGCTCTTCCCGGTTCACTTTCCGATACCGGTTCGGCTCCCCTGATACATCTTAAACCAGAAAACGGAGAAAACAAGCCCGAGCAGCCCTGAAGAAATAAAGACGGCTCGCCAGTCGAATGCCGTTAATACCCAGAATAAAACCGGTGTGGCGAACGCCAGTCCGACATATTCCCCCGCTGTGTAAACACCCGTCGCAAAGGCGCGTTCCCTCCTCGGAAACCATGTCGTGACAATCCGGTTGTTTGCGGGAAAGGCAGGCGATTCAGCCAGCCCGATAATCAGGCGGCAGCCGAATAAAAATCCGAAACTGGCCGCAAAAGCTTGCACTCCGGTGAAAACCGACCAGACAAATAAAGAAACTCCGTACGTCCGTTTTGACCCGAATTTGTCCAAAATAAGCCCGCCGGGAATCTGCATACCCGTATAGGTCCAGCTGAATGCGGAAAATACGACGCCCAAAAGCGCGGGGCTTATGTTCAGCGAAGTCTGAATGGACGGGGCGGCGATGGATACACTTGCACGGTCTATATAATTAATCGCAGTGATAAAAAACAAAAGAATCAGTATCACATAACGAGCGCGAGTCGGTTTATTGCGGACGGGCCTGAAGTCCGTCAGCTCTGTTTCATTTTTCAATGGCTTCTCCCCCTTACTCGAATGACATTAATTGTACAACACTTCGAGCAATTATTTAATACTTTGACGCAAAAAAGCGCTAAACAATTTGTGTTCAATACTGCACCGCTTCCATAAAAAAAGTGTTTACCCTTTTCATCTGTTTATCCGCAGCTTATCCGGGGAAAAAACACATATAGGATAGACAGTTAACGGGAGGATTACCGATGAAACTGAGCTTTTGCACGACAGGGTTTAAAAAAAAGCATATTCTCGATGTCATTTCTTTCGGAAAAGAGCACTCCTTTGACGGAATCGAACTGTGGTACGGCCACGCCAAACAATATATAAAAGAAATCGGCCCGCTCGACAGGCTTGAACAGCAGCTTCAGGAGGAAGGCTTCGAAGTGCCCGCTGTCAGCTTGTACACTGACTTCGCCACTCAGGATGAAAGGCAGGCGTTAAAGGATGTTCAAAGGGCATTAAGCGCGGCGAGGCAGCTGCACAGCCCTTTGATCAGAGTCTTTGCCGGCAATCTGCCTTCGCACCGGACGTCACCGGAAAAGTGGGAGCGTGCGGTGGATCAATTTCAGGAGGCGGCACTGCTCGCAGATGACTATGACGTCAATATCGGGCTTGAGATTCATTACGATACGTACGCGGATACACCGGAAGCGGCGCTGGCATTTTTAGAGGATGTCGGACATCCGCGGGTCCGCATCATTTTTGACGGCTCCAACCTTCACGTCAATCACGTGGACCAAATGTCTGCTTTAGAAAAACTGTATCATACCGTCAGCCATATCCACCTGAAAAACTATCACTGGAATTTTGACAACTGGTATCTCAGCAAGCCGGTGTCTGTTCTGCAAGGCGATTTACGGCAGGAACCCTTTCTGAAAGAACTGTTGAACAGGCAATACGGCGGATTCGTGTCACTCGAATACTTCGGTCGTCATGCTGAAGCGCATATGAAAGAATCATTGAATGAGATCAGGCACTGCTTTAAGAAATAAAAAAATTTTAGAAACGTAGAAGGAATTTTATGGATGATCATCTAATTATTAACACTGTAGTACATTTCATTTGAAAAGGAAGTGTTCGAAATGAAATTCAAAAAAGTGTTAACCGGTTCTGCGCTGTCTCTTGCCTTACTGATGTCTGCCGCTCCTGCCTTTGCCGCATCACCAACAGCATCCGCATCCGTGGAAAATAGCCCAATCTCAACGAAAGCAGATGCCGGTATTAATGCCATCAAACTCGTTCAAAGCCCTAACGGCAACTTCGCTGCTTCTTTCGTTTTAGATGGAACAAAGTGGATTTTCAAAAGCAAATACTATGACAGCAGCAAAGGGTATTGGGTAGGGATTTATGAAAGTGTAGATAAATAAAAACGATAAACAAAAACCTCCCTTTCAAAAGGGAGGTTTTTTATTTCTATTTCCACCAATCATCAAACATTGATGCCGGCACCTGACGCTTATGTTCCGTACTGAGATAGCGTTTTTCCAACGCCTCAATCACTTCGGAAGAAACGTCCTTGCCTTCTAAATAATCATCAATGTCATTGTATGTGATGCCGAGCTCTGTCTCGTCCGTCTGCTGCGGTTTTTCATCGAGCAGATCGGCCGTCGGTAATTTCAAATACAGGCGTTCCGGCGCGCCGAGCTCTTCTAATAAACGTCTGCCCTGTCGTTTCGTTAATCCGGTCAGCGGCAGCAGGTCAGCTCCGCCGTCACCGTATTTCGTGAAGAAACCGGTCACCGCTTCAGCCGCATGGTCGGTACCGATGACAAGCAGCCCCTCTTGTCCGCCGATGGCATATTGCGCGATCATTCTCATTCTGGCTTTTACATTTCCTTTGTTAAAATCAGTCAGCTGATCGCCCGTTTCTTTTTTGTACTGATCGGCGAACGCGCTGACAGCGGACTTAATATCAAACGTCCATGATTGATCAGGCTTAATGAATTTGAGTGCCAATTGGGCGTCATCCTCATCCTGCTGTGCACCGTGCGGAAGACGGACGGCGATAAACTCCGCGTCTCCGCCTTCCTCTCTGATGCGTTCAGCCGCCAATTGGGCGAGGCGTCCCGCAAGCGTGGAATCCTGCCCCCCGCTGATGCCGAGCACAAAGCCTTTGGCACCTGTTTTTTTCAAATATTGTTTCAAAAAGTTCACTCTGTCCTCAATTTCTTGTTTCGGATCAATTGAGGGTTTTACGTGGAGATCATTCATAATTTGTTTCTGGATGCTCATCCCAATCACTCCTCCTGCATTGTTTCTTTATGATTCATTTCCCGTTCATGCTGAAAATGAATCATGCCACTATGTACGACTCTCTGTTAAATATATCACAGGTGCAGTTTTTAAGTGAATCAAATACACCGGGATCAGCTGATTTCCACCCGCAGCGCCGTAATGCTGTCGCCGTTGCATTTTCCTTTTTCGATCGGGCAGGATGAAAACGCGACGACGAGATCCATTTCCGCACGGAGCCGTACGTAATCACCCGCAGCAGACAGAGGCGTTTCGACTGACAAGTTCCCCTTCTCATCAAGCACCGTATTCATAAAGATGGCAAACGGGTAATGCATATGCGGCCGCGGCACCCCGAATGGTTCAAGCGCCCCGCTCATATTGTCATAGCACGTATCCTGGAGCTCATCTTTATGCTTTCCGTATAAAAGCCTGTTCATATCCGGACGACAGGCGGGAAGCAGCAGGTCATGCTTGCCGACAGTATCTTCAATCAGCGTCAGCATCGGCTTATATAAATTTGAATAAATATGATCGCCCGTTTTCACATGAATGGACTGATTGGCATCAATCGTCGCGCCCTGATCAAGATGCTCATAAAAGTCCTTGGCATGATACGCCGTAAAATCAGCCACCTGCTGCCCTTCCACATCGACTACTTTTATAATCTGCCCTTTGTGAACCTTCAGGCCGATCCCTTTTTTCGGCGGTACGATAAATTGCTGTGTCATCAGACTGCTCCTTTTTTTCTTCTATTATGAACCCCGGCCGTTTGTTTCATGTAAAGCAATTTATTGGATGTATATTCCCGTTCTGCCGGCCGCAATCTAAGCTTTGATAAAGGGGTTGAATTACATGGGTAAATCACAGGACCAGCCTAAAGGAAATCTCGCTTGGTGGCAGCTCTCTTTAATCGGCGTCGGCTGCACGATCGGGACGGGCTTTTTTCTCGGGTCCAGTATCGCTATTGTCAAAAGCGGATATTCCGCGCTGATCTCATTTCTCATTGCCGGGCTCGGCACCTATTTTGTCTTTGAGCAGCTCGCGAAGCTTTCGGCTAAGCAGCCCGAAAAGGGGTCTTTTTGCGCTTATGCGAGAAAGGCTTTCGGCTCTTGGGCCGGTTTCAGCAACGGCTGGGTGTACTGGTCGTCTGAAATGCTGATTACGGGAAGCCAGCTGACAGCCATCTCACTGTTTACGAAGCATTGGTTTCCGAATATACCGCTGTGGATTCTCGCCTCCATCTATGCAGTGCTCGGTCTTTTAATTATTTTTACGGGGCTGTCCGTTTTTCAAAAAACGGAGAATGTGCTCGCTGTTGTCAAGACGGCGGCCATTTTTATGTTTATCGTCATCGCCATTTTGGCGCTGTGCGGTATATTTTCTCACAAACCGGATGTCCAGGTGCCGAATGAATCAAAGGATTTGTTCCCGCACGGAGCAATGGGTTTGTGGACGGGACTGATTTATGCGTTTTACGCTTTCGGGGGAATTGAGGTCTTGGGGCTGATGACCGTACATTTGAAAAAGCCGGAGGAAGCCTCAAAATCAGGCAGACTGATGCTTATCGTTCTTGCGGTGATTTACGTCATTTCTCTCGGCCTGGCGCTATTGTTAGTGCCGCTGGGCAAATTCACCGAACAGGACAGCCCGTTTATTACATCTCTGAAAGGCTTTCATTTAGATGTCATTCTTGATATTTTTAACGGGATTTTTATTATTGCGGGATTTTCTACGCTCGTCGCCTCGCTGTTTGCCGTGACGACATTGCTTTGTACGATGGCTGATGACGGAGATGCGCCGAAATGCTTCAGATTGAAGGAAAATAAAAAAATCTGCTGGCCTGCGCTCGGATTGACATCCGCCGGACTCATCGTCTCTATCATCCTGTCATTGGTGCTGCCGAAAAGTATATATGAACACATGACCACCGCGGCAGGCCTGATGCTTCTGTATACGTGGCTGTTCATTTTGTTCTCAGGCAAGAAACTGATCGAACCGACAAAATCGGGAACGGCACAGATTTTTATCGCCCTCGTGCTGATTGCGGCAGCCGTCTCCGGGACGCTGTTTGAGAAATCGAGCCGGCCCGGTTTTCTGGTCAGCCTTTGTTTTCTTGCCGTCATTGCGATCGTGACATGGATCGTACAAAAAAAGCAGGGACACAGCCCTGCCGGATCATAGCTTAAACAATCTTTTCAAATAGGAAAAAGGACATTTTGACACTTGCGTCTCATCATCACGGAGGAAATATTGCTTCCATTCTAAATTGTCTTTTCCTCCGTACCACCCCAATCGGGGATGAAGAGGGGCTTCATCATACGCCTCTAAGCGTTTTCTGATCAGCCGGCTCATGTTTCGTCCGAACGCGGTTGAATCATTTAATCCTTCAAAAACCCATCTCGGCTGAAACGCCAGCATAAAAAACGGGAAGCTTCTGCTTTGTCTCGCTTTATGCGCAGGCGTTGCGCACAGAATAAAATACGGCTCGCCGTCAAAGCAGAACTCCCATTTATAATGTTCAGGATCTTCCGGCATATCTTCCGGCCAGTCTTTCGGATCGCAGCCGCTCAGCCGGTTTAAAAAAGACCAGAACAGCTCTTCATACGCCTCAATGGAATAATGTTCAGCTAAATCCTCAGGCGTATCAAAAATCACAAGCAGCGACGCGTATCTTCCGGTTTCCCTTGAGATTTTTCCGTATTCGGACAGCAGCAGCCCCACTTCCTCCGGGGTTCCCTGCTCACGGGGATCACCCGCAAAGGATATCCGAAGCTGATCTGTCAGAAACCCCTGACGTCCGGGTATGCACGGAAATGCGTCCGCTTCATCTCCTACTTTTTCTGATAGAAGCTCAAAAGCAATTCTCTGCCATTTTGTCAGATCCAATAAATTTTTCTCAAGGCAACTTTTTGTGTACAGCCCGCTTGCCATTGGCCCACCTCCAGTATCGTCATGATACGTTATGATGGAGATAGGCGATGGGTGACAGTCCTTCTATTTATGAGATGAGCATTTGAATCCCCTGCCATCCGAAATAAAAACCAAAACCGATCAAAGACACACCTGCCGCTCCCGTCAGCCAGCGAAGCGCTTTTTCGTGGAGAAGATTTCTGAAAGAGCTTGCGGCAATCGCCATGCAGAAATCCCAGATCAAAATGCCGAGAAGAATGCCGGAGCTGTAAATCAAAAGCTGGTTCTCATCGAAGGATTCAGCGGTTTTGGCGAGAATGCTGCCGTATATGCCGAGCCAGAATAAAATGCTCAGCGGATTGGAAAGAGAAATAAAAAATCCCGCGCCGAATGTTTTGTAAAAAGCCGGTTTTCCTTTTCCGCTTCTGACGTTCATGGCTTCCCTTATATTTTTTAACGTTTCGACGCCCGTGTAGGTCAGCACAAAAAAACCGAAAAGCCACAAAAACGTCTTCACGAAAGGCGCCGTCAAAAATTGAAACAGCCCGAAATAGATCAGAATCATATACAGCCCTTCTGCCGCCATGGCGCCAAGACCGAAAATCCATGCATGCCAAAAGCCGTTCTTAATGCCTTTGTCAATTTGCGCCGCATTGACCGGGCCGATAGGTGCTGACAATGACAGCCCGAGAACGATGTAGCTTACAAAGATGTTCATTGGCTTCCCCCTCATTCATGCAACTTGTACAAATTATTCATGAATGGGCCGGGCTATGATATATTATTTTAATTTCTCAAGCTCATCTTCCATTATGTCCGTCACTTTTTTGAGAAAGTCGAATATCAGGTGCAGTTCTTCTTCTTTATATTGCCGGCAAAGGCTGATCGTGGACTGGGATAAGGAGCTGAACAATTGTTTCACGTTCGCTTTTCCGGCTGTCAGCGGCACAATGATCACCCGCCGTTTATCTTCGGGATCTTTTTTCCTCATGACATATCCCGCTTTTTCGAGCCGGTCAATGAGCGCCGTTACCGAACCTGTGCTGAGGCCGGTTTTTTTCCCAAGCTCGCCCGCGGTCATTGGGCCTGCTTCATTTAAAATATCAGCTGATTTCAAATCGGTCGGAAACAGACCGAGAGATTGAGCGGCCGCCTGATGAAACAGGATCGTCCTTGTGGCCATCTTCCGGAATAACTGTATCGCAGTTTCCTCCGTCTCGCTTCTGGTATTTCTTGTTGACAAGTGACAGGCCTCCCTATAAAATCAATTTATCTTGACGATCAAGATAATTTCCGGCAAATCTAATATGATCATAGCAAATTTGATGATCAAAAGTAAGTATAGGAGGAAAAAGCATGGAACAAACAGCCGCGAAGGACGCCTCGACGAAGTTTGTCGTCATCGGCCTTTTGCTGGGCATTTTAATGTCGGCTATGGACAATACAATCGTTGCTACCGCGATGGGAAATATCGTGGCGGACCTCGGAAGTTTCGATAAGTTCGCATGGGTGACAGCATCATACATGGTAGCCGTAATGGCCGGTATGCCGATTTACGGCAAACTGTCCGATATGTACGGGCGGAAACGTTTCTTTTTATTCGGTCTCATTCTTTTCTTAATCGGATCGGCATTATGCGGAATCGCCCAAACAATGGACCAGCTTATTATTTACCGCGTCATTCAGGGAATCGGCGGAGGCGCGCTGATGCCGATCGCTTTCACCATCATTTTTGATTTATTTCCACCTGAAAAACGCGGAAAAATGTCGGGGATGTTCGGCGCCGTTTTCGGCCTGTCCAGCGTTCTCGGACCGCTTTTAGGCGCACTCATTACCGACTCCATCAGCTGGCACTGGGTATTTTACATCAACGTGCCGATCGGCATCCTATCGTTATTTTTCATTCTTCGTTACTATAAAGAATCACTTGAGCACAAGAAACAGAAAATCGACTGGGCCGGCGCGATTACGCTGGTGGTTTCCATTGTCGGTCTGATGTTCGCTCTTGAGCTCGGCGGAAAAACGTATGATTGGGACTCCGTTCAGATCATCGGTCTGTTCGCTGTGTTCGCCGTGTTCTTTATCGCCTTTTTCATTGTAGAAAGAAAAGCGGAAGAACCGATTATTTCTTTTTGGATGTTTAAAAACCGTTTATTTGCCACGGCACAGATTCTGGCGTTCCTTTACGGAGCCACATTTGTGATTTTAGCGGTATTTATCCCAATTTTCGTTCAGGCTGTGTACGGCAGCACCGCGACGAGCGCGGGCTTTATTTTGACGCCGATGATGATCGGTTCTGTTATCGGAAGTATGATCGGCGGGATTTTCCAGACGAAAGTGCGGTTCCGTAATTTGATGCTGATCTCCGTGGTCGCTTTCTTTATCGGAATGCTGCTGCTTTCCAATATGACTCCGGATACGGCGCGCACGATGCTGACGGTATTCATGCTGATCTCTGGATTCGGCGTCGGCTTCAACTTCTCACTGCTGCCGGCAGCGTCCATGAACGATCTCGAGCCGCGCTACCGCGGAAGCGCCAACTCAACAAACTCGTTTTTGAGATCATTCGGCATGACACTCGGTGTGACGATTTTCGGAACCATCCAGACGAATGTGTTTACCAACAAGCTGACCGATTCATTCAGCGGCATGAAAGGAGCGGGCGGCGCGATGCAGAACATCGGAAATCCTCAGGACATTTTCCAGGCCGGCACGCGCGCTCATATTCCGCCGCACATTCTGGATCAAATTATTGACGCAATGTCGCAGAGCATCACGTATGTATTCACGCTTGCTCTGGCGCCGATCGTCATCGCGGCCATCACCATTTTGTTTATGGGAAAAGCGAGAGTGAAAACCTCTCAGGAAATGGTGAAAAAAGCGAATTAAAAAAAGCAGTACATGGTATTTGCCATGTACTGCTTTTTTGTTTACTCCGCGAAATGCGGAGCGAGAATGTCTTTCAGCACGTTTGCGCTATGGCTGAATTGAGCCTGTTCTGTTTCATTCAGCTCAAGTTCCGTCACACCGGCGATGCCGTTCCGATTGACGACGGCCGGAATGCCGATAAAGACGTCGTTTACACCGTATTGCCCGTCCAGATATGTGCTGACGGTTAAAATACTGTTTTCATTACGCAAAATCGCTTTTGTGATGCGGGCGAGGCTCATCGCCACTCCGTAATATGTCGCGCCTTTTTTCTCAATAATATGATAGGCGGCGTTTTTCACATCGTTAACGATCTGATCCAGCTCGTCCTGTTTGTAAGCTGCATTTTTCTCCAGCAATTGCTGCACCGGCACTCCGCCGATATTGGCGTGACTCCATACAGGAAGCTCGGTATCGCCGTGCTCGCCGATAATGTGGGCGTGTACGTTTTGCGGAGCGGCTCCGAAATATTCACTCAGCATATAACGGAATCTCGCAGAATCCAGTGTCGTGCCGCTGCCGATGACGCGTTCTTTCGGCAGACCGCTGAATTTCCATGTCGCATAAGTGAGAATGTCAACCGGATTTGTGGCAACGAGGAAGATGCCGTCAAATCCGCTTGCCATGACTTCACCGACAATGCCTTTGAAAATGGCGAGATTTTTTTCGACCAGCTCAAGTCTCGTTTCGCCCGGCTTTTGGTTGGCTCCGGCACAGATGCACACGATATCGGCATCCTTGCAATCTTCATACGTTCCATAAGACGTTTTCACCGGATGAGGCGCAAATGCCTTTCCGTGATTTAAATCCATGACATCTCCCATGGCTTTTTCTTTATTTAGATCAATGATCACAAGCTCATCTGTGATCCCTTGGTTAATTAACGCAAATGCATAACTGCTTCCAACAAAACCTGCTCCGATTAATGCTACTTTGTTCACTCGTTCGTTCATCATGTATGCTTATCCTCCAGTGTTTCGTGGTGTCTGTTTTTATTGTGAAGTATTTCACATTTATATTGTGCACTATTTCACAAACTTTTGCAAGAGAAAAGTTTTGTCTTGAAAACCCCCCAGATTTTTGACAGAATCCTAAAACGGTTGGGTTTTAGGATTCTGTCATCTTTTCAGCTTGATTAAAAATCATTGAGGCGGCGCTTAGTCAGGCATTCTGAGAAATCCTGATTTCTCTATTCTTTAATGCCGAAGATAGCCATTCAAACCAGAATTGTTATACAAACCATTCTTCACATAATCAAAGCCGGGCTGGTTCTGTCCGGGCACTTGGGAGCTGCCATTGTTAAAAATCACTTTGGCGTTGGCCGTATCCGCATTCTCAGGCAGCGTCAGCGTGTAAATTCCATCAGCATTCTTAGTCATGGCTTTCCCCGGCCACGATCCGGTTAATTCTATGGCCCTGCCTCCATCATGCTTATAGATATAAGCATTTACCTGGCCCCAATGGTCCGGATTCTGATAGCCAATGGTGTTGGCTTGAGACGGGTCTTTTTTGACAAACGTATATTCTTGGGTTCTCGCTGCACCCTCGCTGTTCGTTCCGGTTAACTTGATATCGTATGCCGTGCCGATTGGATCTCCTTTTCCGATCGTTAATCGGTCCCCGTCCTTAAACGCCGTCTGCTGCCCATTATTGATCTGATAAACGGCTTTTGTTGTTTTCGCATTTGCACGCAGGGTGACCGTCAGCTGATCGTTGAAAGAATGGACTGCCCCCGTTTGATAATTCTCGAGGAAGACATGAGGCGCATTTCCGATATCGTCAGGATAAAGAACAGCCGCGGATCTGGCATTGATCGTGCCTGTCAGTTTACCGTTCGTTACTTGAAATGAACCGGTGCCGGCTCTATTATCATACCTGCCGTCAGGTAATTTCGTTGAAGCATTGACGGCAACGGAAGACGATCCTGCATTTGCCAGCACAACGCCTTTTGAGCCGCGCTGATTCATAAAGATTTGATTGTTTCCATTCGGATTCGAGAGTTCCTCAGGCTGCCCGGCCATGACATTGTGAAATAGATTGACCGCAGTGATCGCCTGATCTTTAAATAAGGCGCTCCCGCGATCGCCTATTTGACTTTTTCCGGGAAATCTTACACCATTTCCTCCGCCCTCAGGTCTGGAAAAGAAAAGAGGTGTACTTCCTGAGCGGGAACCGATCACTGCCCAGCCTAAACGGATATCGTCATCGCTCATCCATGTTGACTCTTCCTCATCATTGGCATACGTATCATGGGATTCCACCCATGTGACCAATTTGTCCGCAGACACATCAGATGCATAATGGGAAATATTCGACACACTCAGATTGCGGTTCTTCAAGGCGGACCTGATGGAATGCCCATAATTTGAAGCGGTCACATTCATATAATTCGCATAAGCAGTATCTCTGGACGCGCTGTCTTGCAGGATTTCTCCGTATTGGAATTCCGCCGCTGTATTTGTGATATTCGGCCAAAATTGGCTGCCGTAATTCCCGTCATCCGGAAGCTCTATATGCTTGGCGGCATCATAGCGGAATCCGTCTGCTCCGTCATTCAATGCTCTTTCCAAGAAGCGTTTCAGATAGGTTTGCACCTCAGTATTTTGAGTATTCCAATCATACAGCCCCAGCAGTGAATTTTGGGTGACATCCCATCTGTCCGACCAATTTTTAATTTGTGTGTTTCCATGGGTCCAGTTTGGAATACGCTTAATCTCGTCAGAAATCGCGCCATAATCACTGGTCGTATGATTGATGACCGCATCGACAATGACTTTTACGCCATATTTTTCTGCGGCTGCGCACATGTCCTTAAATTCTTGTTCAGTTCCTAAGTAACGGTTGCCGATTTGGTACGATGTCGGCTGATACAGCCAGTACCAATTACTCATGCTTTTATCTCCTTGGTTCCCTTCCTTAACTTGGTTAATCGGAGACGTCTGAATGGCCGCATAGCCCGCATCACGAATATCTTTCATATTTTGTGTTAACGTATTGAACGACCAATTCCAGGCATGAAGGATGGTTCCGTTTTTGACTGAAGATGCGGTCACCTCATTTGATTTGTCTGCAGTTTCAGCGTTTGCAGTTGCAGGCCCTGACAAAACCAAATGAAACAGCAATAAAAATCCGGCGAATAACGGCAGTAAAGAGGTTTTGAATCGTTTTTCAAACATTTTTGACACTCCTTATTTGATTTTTTGAAGACTGACTGCGGAGTCAAAAATTCCTCTTACCCTTTCTTCAGCTTCCTCCTTTCGACTGTTGTGAAGACTGGAGAATTTTGTTAACGCTTTCATTTCAACTTATCACACTCCCACTATCAAAGCAACGTGGCAGAGTGAAATCAAATCTATATTCCTATCAGATCAACAAAAAAAGAAACCACCTATCAAGATGATTTCTTTTTCACTTCTTTTATCGCTCTTCTGTAAGACAGCTTCACAATGACATACCGAAGCAAAAACAGAACGCCTCCGCAGACGATAAAAAGAAAGATCATTTTCAGCCAAGCAAAGAATGTATGGGGCAGCCCCCTGTCGTACATCGTAAGCGCAGCTGCCGCAAAAGCGACCGCAATTGAATCGATCCGCTGCTGCTTCACTCGTTTTCGCAGTTCTTCCTTGGTATCTATTCTCGGCATGAGCATTCCCGACGCTCCTGCTCTGATACAATAATAAACAATTATAATGAAGAAAACCGCCAAGCTTCCGGCCCATTCCCTAAACGGACAGTTCAGGACAAGTCCGCGTACGATGATATCAAGCAAAGACAGTGTGCCCACAAGCATTCCGACTTCTGACCAAATCATTCGTTCTTTCTCTTTCACACTCTCACTCTTTCCATTCACGTTTGAAAGTCGGTTCCGATGCTGATTCATGACTTCCTCCCGTACTTTTAAGAATGGCTTACAACTCCCATTATATCTTGCCGATTCATAATGATAAACCGAAATATCATTGACAAAAACGTTTAATAAGGACCCCATTTGATCAAAACGCCTATGCAGATAAACACCAGTCCGATCACAAACCAGATCAGCGCCAGCGGAACCATAAAGCGAAGCCACTTTACGTACGGAATACCGCTTGCGGCCAGTACGGCCATCAGTACGCCCGATGTCGGATTGACACAGTTTACAACGCCTTCTCCGAGCATGACCGCTTCAACTGCCACCTGTCTCGTGATGCCCATCAGATCGGCAAGCGGAGCCAAAATCGGTATAAATACGACCGCCTCCCCCGATCCTGATGAAATCAGAAAATGAAGCAGAGCACTGGAAATATACATTCCGATTGCGCCTGCCATCGGGCTGAAACCGTGGAGCAGTGACGCAAGTCCATTAACTACCGTATCAAGCAGCTTTCCGTGTTCCAGGATAACGGAAATGCTTCTCGCCATTCCGACAATCAGCGCGCCGTAAACGAGACCCTGGCAGCCTGTGATAAACGTTTTTGCGATATCATTTGCCGCCATCCCCGCAATCAGTCCGGACACGATCGAGATAAAAATGAACACGGCGGCCATTTCTGAATCAGACCAGCCAAGGGTTAGCGCACCGTACAAAAAGCCGGCAAGCGACAAAGCCGCAACAGCCAGAATCAGCTTATGGCGGACAGTAAACGGGACATGCTTGTCCTCCTGATCAGAAACCTGCCGGATTGAGCCTGCCGCCGGAAACCAATCGTTCCCCAGCAGACTGGCGTCCTTTGCTTTTCTGAGTCTTCTCGTATACCGATAAATATATAAAATAGATGATAGCAGAAAACAAATGTAGACGGCAATCCGCAGGCCAATGCCGGAAAACATCGGCAGCTCCGCGATGCTTTGTGATAACCCGAGCGGTGAAGGTGATAGAATCGTCGCGTTAAACCCCGCATAACAGCCGATATAAATGACGGCTGCTCCGGCCACGGCATCCCATTTCAGCGAACGGGCGACGATCAGGCCGATCGGAATAAAACCGATTACGGAATTGACGACGATGCCGGTTGTGCCGAGAATCGAAAATAGAGATCCGACAATCGCAATAAACAGCAGCTGTTTTGTGCGGAACGTACTGATCACGTTATTAATCAATCCACTGATGGCGCCCGTTTTCTCTAAAATCGCAATGGTGCCGCCCGTAAACAGGATCAGAAAGATAATCGGTGCGGAACTTGTCATCCCTTCCTGAATCGCGGTAAAAAAGGCGATCGGGCTGACAGGGGACTGATCCAGAGAATGATAACTTCCAGGGACGGCAGATGTCACACTGCCCTTTGTCACCCTGTCGAATTCTCCAGCGGGAACGATGTACGACGCTATCGCGCAAAGTAAAGCGACAATGAACAGCAGCACATAAGCATCGGGCATGACAAACATTTTTTTCTTTTTCAATACAGGTTCGGTCTTCGGCACAGCCATAACATCACCATCCCGCTTTAAATTTATAAACTATTCAGAAAATACAGATATGTGCTATATTATATACAGACCGATTGCCTGTTTTCAATATCAAAAATAAAAAACAGACAGCTTTTGAAGGAGGACTTACGGCATGAACAGACTCACAGAGCATGACAAACAAGTCATTATGGATATTTTTAACCACCTGCACGCCCATCCCGAAGCAAGCTGGAAAGAATATCAAACGACTGAATATCTGGCTGAAAAACTGAAAGCGTCCGGCTGTCGGACCCGCACGTTTGATGATTGTACCGGAGTTGTCGGCGAAATCGGAGAAGGCTCCCCTGTTGTGGCTGTCCGGGCGGATATTGACGCGCTGTGGCAGGAAGTGGACGGTGTTTTTCAGGCGAACCATTCATGCGGACATGATTCACATATGACGATGGCGCTCGGCACGATGATGCTTTTAAAGAGTCAGCCGAAGCTTCCGAAGGGAACCATCCGCTTTATTTTTCAGCCGGCAGAAGAAAAAGGCGGCGGGGCGCTGAAAATGATTGAAAAAGGCGTGCTTGATGATGTTGACTACTTATACGGCGTGCACGTACGCCCCGTACAGGAAACGGCAAACGGCCGATGCGCCCCCTCCATTCTGCATGGCTCAAGCCAGCATATTGAAGGCCTGATTATCGGAGAAGAAGCCCACGGCGCGAGGCCGCATCTCGGGCTTAACAGTATTGAAATCGCCGCCCTTCTCGTGCAGAAACTCAGCTTCATTCATCTCGATCCCGGCATTCCGCATTCGGTGAAGATGACAAAGCTTCAGGCAGGCGGAGAGAGTTCCAATATCATTCCGGGAAAAGCCTCCTTCAGCCTTGATCTCCGTGCGCAAACCAATGCCGCCATGGAGAAATTAACCGCCGAAACCGAAAGAGCCTGCGAGGCGGCAGCTGCCGCATTCGGCGCAAAGATCGAACTGCAAAAAGAACACAGCCTCCCGGCAGCCGAGCGAAACAAAGAAGCGGAAGCCATCATGGCGTCTGCAATAAGCGGCATTCTCGGAGAAGAACATGTGGATGAGCCTCTCGTGACAACCGGAGGAGAGGATTTTCATTTCTACGGACTGAAGGTGCCGAACTTGAAAACGACGATGCTCGGCCTTGGATGCGGACTTCAGCCGGGGCTCCACCATCCTCATATGACATTTGACCGAAGCGCCATCTTTACAGGTGTTGAGATATTAACAGCCGCCGTCCTCGCATCGTTTGAAGCATAAAAAAAGCAGCCCGTCACAGGGCTGCTTTTCTTCGTTATTTCTTCAAATCTTCAATTGAATTGACGTTTTTCATATACTGAGGAACGACCAGACCCATCTTGACGCCTGTCAGACTCGTTCCCACATCTTCATATTTGCCTTTATATTTAGACGCATATGCTTTATGGGTGTTCGGAAGCCAAGCAGACAGTGACGCATCCGCGCTGCCTGTCGCAATCGCAGTCCACATCGGGCCTGCCTCCACTTGCGTCAGCTTCACGTCATAGCCGAGGTCTTGAAATACTTTTCCGATCACGTTCGTACTTGCGATTTCACTGTCCCACGCTACATAAGCCAGGTTGATTTTATCACCTTTTACTTTATGAGCGCCTTTTGTCCATTGAGCTACTTGATCTTTATGTTTTTTCACATATTCAGCAGCGGCTTTGGCCGGCTTTTCGCCTTCTTCAACGGCAATCATGACTTCTCCCATATCGTCCTGCGTCCAGTTGAACTGGCTGAGAACCTTGGCCGCGTTAGGCTGTTCCTTACTGAAGCCGGTTCTTGTAATCGTATGAATCTGCTCGGCAGTTCCGTACGTTTTTTTCGGATCATCAAGGAACTTCAGCTTATATCTGGAGAACATCCAGTGCGGCGTCCAGCCCGTTACGATGATCGGCTTTTTCCGGTCATATGATTTTTTCAATGTCGCCGTCATAGCGGCACTTGATGCTGTGACGACATTCCAGTCTTTCAATCCGTAATCCTTCACGGCCTCATCCGTCAGGGCCATGATTCCCGAGCCCGGATCAATACCGATAATGGTTTTGTTCACCTGATCCGCAGCCGTTGCCTGACCATCAGTCTGCGAACCGCAGGCAGCCAAAGAAAGAGCCAGCGCAGCGGTAACGCCGACACCGATGATTTTCTTAAGCATCAGGCATTCCCCCTGCTCTTTTTCTTCACTTTAATGTTTTGCGTGATACGGTCGAGTGTAATCGCTACGATGACGATCGCGATACCCGCTTCCACTCCGACACCGGTTTTCAATTGTGTCACGGCGCTGTATACTTCAGAACCGAGACCCGGCGCTCCGACCATGGCCGCGATAACGACCATTGACAAAGCAAGCATGATGCTTTGGTTAATACCGGCAAGAATGGTTTTTGTGGCAAGCGGAAGCTGAACCTTGAACAGACGCTGAGACGTCGTTGAACCGAACGCTTCAGTCGCTTCAATCAGATCAGCCGGAACTTGTTTAATACCGAGAACCGTCATGCGGATCGTCGGAGGCATCGCGAAAATAACAGATGCCACAACGCCTGGCACAACCCCGATATTAAAGAAGAAAATGGCAGGCAGCAGGTATACGAAAGCCGGCATGGTCTGCATTAAATCCAGAATCGGTGTGACAATGCGGCGGACCGTTTCTTTCTGAGACGCCCATATGCCGATCGGAACCCCGATAATAATGGAAATCAAAACAGATGTGACGACAAGCGCCAGCGTTTGCAGCATCGGCGACCAATAACCCAAATAATCAATAACAAGGAATCCGATTAACGTAAAGAGTGCAATTCCTCTCGTACTGATCCACCAAGCGAGAGCTGCAAAAATAACAGTCAATAAAATAGACGGGATGAAACCCAATCCGCTCACAATCGCGTTTACGAAAGCGGCCAAACCGTTTGAGATTCCGTCAAAGAAACCTCCGAACGTCATGGTAAGCCAGTCAACAAACCTGTCAACGATATCTGCTAACGGAATTCTAGGCAATCTGTCCATTTACTTCACCCCCTGAACAGAAGAATCCTGAGCTTGTTCAGCAGAATCTTCAACATTTATATAATCGTTATTGCCTGAAAGCGCGCCGATTAATGCGCCTTTTACGACAATGCCTTTCATGCGGTTCTTATCGTCCGTGACGGCAATCGGAATATTCGCATCAGACACGACATCGAAAATTTCCGTCAAGTAGGTGCTTTCGTGCACAGTCGTAAATTCAGTATTTAAAATATCCTGAAGCGATAAGTCGGATTCCACCGCTTTTTTCGCATCCGCCGCGTGAATGACGCCGAGAAGCTGTTTCTGTTTATCAACGGCGTAAATAGAAGAAATACCCAAGTTCTTCATCAGCTGCAGCGCTACACGAGGCCCTTTGTCAATCCGCACAGTTTCAGCGCGCTTCATGATATGGCCCGCTGTCAGAACTTTTGATAAATCAACATCTTCAACGAATTTTTCAACATATTCATTAGACGGGCTCATCAGAATTTCTTCAGGTGTCCCGATCTGAACGATGTTACCGTCTTTCATCAGCACGATTCTGTCGCCGATGCGCAATGCTTCATCAAGGTCATGCGTGATGAAGATGATCGTTTTGCCGACAGAGTCATGAAGGTCTAAAAGCTCATCCTGCATATCTTTACGGATCAGCGGATCAAGCGCACTGAAAGCTTCATCCATCAGAAGAATGTCAGGATCATTCGTTAATGCGCGGGCAAGGCCGACACGCTGCTGCATTCCTCCGCTAAGCTGATCGGGGAATTGATGTTCAAAGCCTTCAAGACCGACAAGCTTAAGCGAATCAAGCGCTTTTTGCTCACGCTCTTTTTTGTCAACGCCTTGGAGCTCCAAACCGTATTCTGTATTTTCAAGAATCGTTCTGTGCGGAAACAGCGCAAATTTTTGAAAGACCATGCTGATTTTTTTCCGGCGCACTTCCCGGAGCTGGTCTTTTGACATATTTGTTATCATGTCACCATCAATATAGATATTCCCGGCAGTCGGTTCAATAAGCCGGTTTAACAGCCGCACTAAAGTTGATTTACCGCTCCCCGATAGACCCATGATGACAAATATCTCCCCATCATAAACATCAAAGTTTGCTTGATTGACACCAACGGTTGATCCGGTAGCTTTCAGGATCTCTTTTTTGTTTTTTCCGCTGGACAGCATCTGAATGGCTTTTTTTGTCTGTTTTCCGAAAACTTTGGATACATTTTCGACTTTTATCTTAATTGGTTTCTCATCCGAATTCATATTTTCCCTCCATAATAAGCAATCCTTAATACCGTAACACGTTTGTAATAAGTCAAACAAACATCATAATCCCTGTTATTTTGTATCATTACTTTAAAAACATCCATGTGTCTGATTTTCCTCTGGTATGCTTCTAAATACTCTCTAATCCTCCTTAATGAGGATAAATTACAAAGGAAACCGGGCTTTTATCAGGCTTGAGAACGTTTCCATCGAATGTGCTGCAAAACTGATTTCCTATCCTTTTTTTACAATTACAAGAATTTCTTTGCGACATTGTCCTAGTTAAAGGAGTTTCCTCCTCCTAAAAATAAGGAATATTAAGGAAAAATATAGGTCTCCAAAAAAAGCACCCAAAAAGGGTGCTCATTCTGCAAGCTCTGTCTGTTTCGTTTCTTTACCGAGAATAAGAATGGTGATGACGGCAATCAGAATGGCCGCACAAAAGACGGCAAAAATAGCTGTAAACGAAACGTTCCGGGCTGCAAGCGATCCGACGAGAAGCGGGCCGAAAATACCGCCGATTCTGCCGACGGCCGCCGTTGTCCCGGAGCCGGTCGCACGGATCGCCGCAGGATACTGCTCCGGTGTATAGGCGTAAAGCACGCCCCACGCGCCGAGATTGAAGAAGGACAGCAGCATGCCGGCCGCCAATAACATACCCAATGAATCTGCGGCACCGAAGAAATAAGCGCTGCCCGCCGTTCCGAGCAAATAGATGACTAAGATGGTCTTCCGCCCCGCTTTTTCGATCAGCCACGCCGCTGAAAAATATCCGGGAAGCTGGGCAAGTGTCATCAGCAGCACGTATTCAAAGCTCTCAATCATGCTGAAGCCTTTCATCAGCATCACGCTCGGCAGCCACAAAAACATGCCGTAATAGGAAAAGACGACGCAGAACCAAACGACAGACAGCAGAACCGTCGGCCGGATATACGGTTTCACCCAGACACTTCCCGCCTGGCCGCGTATACTTTTTTTCTGCGATAAAGCCTGATGCGCCGGTGACTCCGGAAGGCTTCTCCGCAAATACAGCGCATAAAACGCTGCAAGCGCCGTTAAGAGCAGCGCGGCCTGCCACCCGAATGCCGGTATGACAAAGTAAGAAATAACCGCCGCAAGAAGCCAGCCCGCCGCCCAAAAGCTCTCAAGCAGCACGATGATCCTCCCCCGCTTTTCAGGGGCGGACGCTTCTGACACGAGCGTGGAGGCGACAGGAAGCTCCCCGCCAAGCCCCATTCCGATCAGAAAACGCAATATGAGAAAAACCGTCAATCCCGTTGCGAAAGCGGATATGCCGCTTCCGACAGAAAAGAGCAACAGCGTGATCATAAACACTTTTTTCCGGCCGATCCTGTCAGCCAGCATTCCGAATACAAAGGCGCCCGCTGCCATACCGATGGAATTGACGCTTCCGATCCATTTCATTTGATCAGGCGTTAAATTCCAATCAGCGTGAAGCGCGGCGATAATAAACGATAAAATTCCGACATCCATTGCATCAAACAGCCAGCCCATTCCGGCGATGGCCAGAAGTTTGCGCGGAGTAACGGCAGGTTGTTTGTTCATAAGCAGCACCTCAAATCGAAAATGATTACCGTATAAGTTTACATCTGTCTTTACACATTGTCATTATCTTTTTCACAAAAAAAATCCCGCTTGCCGTAAGCAAGCGGGGTGCAGATTAATTCTTTAAGACTGCGTTTTTAATATTATCCTGAAGCTGTTGAATCCGTTTCGCTCCGTCTTCTCTGATACGTCTGTTCTCTTCCTCGATCTGTTTTGTTTCCTGCATACCGCTGACAATCGTATTCCAAGACGTTTCGATCGTCTCAATGTCAATGCTCGGACGGCCTGCCATACGGGCGATCTCCACGCTTTGGTTTGAAATATTTTCAGCGTTGCGCTTCAGCATTTCATTCGTGCGGCGGTCCAATTCGCTCATTGAATCAGCCACAAGCTTTTGGCGTTTGACGGTGACAGCCTGAATGATGCCGTTTTTGAAAATCGGAATCGTAATGACGAATGCGGAATTGATTTTTCCGATGAGCTTCGTGTTCCCGCGCTGAAGGAGGCGGATCTGCGGTGCCGTTTGCAGCGCCACCATCCGCGCCATATCTAAATCATACACACGTTCCTCAAGCGCTTGAAGCCCGTCGCGCAGCGTATCGAGCTGCATTTGCGCAAGCTGGTTCCCGCCGGCCGCTTTTTCTTCATAAGAAGGGATGAGCGCCTGCATTTCCTCAAGCTTCATCTGCCCGGCAACGACATATTTTTCAAGCTCCATGTAGTAGTTAATGTTGTTTTCGTACATCTCTTCAAGTGTATGGTTCGTCTTTGCCATTTCATCTTTGTATTTCGAAATTTCAACATGGATTTTTTCAATTTCTCCGCCCAGGGTGCGGTACTTCTGAAAAATCTTTTCAATCATGCTGTTGCCGCGCTTGAACATTTTAGCGAGAAATCCTTTTGGTTCATCGAAATCATTCTTGTCAAAACGGTCCATGATTTTTCCGAGCTGCGTCAGCATTGTGCCTGAATCTGTGACACTTGTTGTTTTCATCATATTTAAGATGCGGTCGGAAAACTTCGAGATCTCAACTGCCGGTTCTTTTCCGTACTCCAGCAGCTCCATTTGGTTTTTCACGTCAATCTGCTGCGCAATGCGCTGCACCTCAGGGTCTTGGCGCAGCTGCACTCTGATGTCATCTGCTTTTTGTTCAGAAATCTCTTCATTTTTATCAAGAACAAGCGGATTTTGATTTTCTGTCATGTTTATTTACTCTCCCTGCTTTTGCGTAATGGTTCTAAACAGCTTTCTTACGAGTGACGGCTCTTTATATTCCTGCCGAAACACCATGTCCTCCAGCCAATGGACATCGAATTGGCTTTCTTCTATATAATGCTCGATGTCTTGATGCCCCGGCGGATTATACAAGATGATATCAACGCCGAATTTATTTAAAAACAAAAGAGCGGCTGCGTCCGAACGTGTGAGTTCGCCATTTTGTTCGGTATGATATAAAACGAGTTTCGGTACGGTTTGGGCGTAATCAAACGTCTGAATCAATTGCAGCAGCGAGGCGGGCAAGTTCGTCGCCTGGCGGAACAAATAAATTGCGGCATCCCTTGCCTGCTCCCCGGGCAAAGCCTTCAGCCCTGGGTTTCTGCACATGTCAGAAATCACATTGGCGATCGCGCTCTGCACGCCTGACGGGAGGTGCTTGTACTGCCAGATGTTGCTTCTTTGCAGCCTGTCCGCGTCAATCGCTCCTTCTTCGTTTAAAACCTGACTGTAGTGATACTGGTAGTTGGCTTTCAGCTCTTCCGTAAACGGAAAACTGCGGATCATGTGTGTCTCCTGATAGTCCGCGGCGGTATGGAGTCTGTTCCAATATTCCTTCGTATCTTTGGAAACCCCCATCACTTTCGCAAAAAGGTTCGGAACGGCCACCCGCTCCCTGTCCGCTTTAAATTGCGGCCGGATAAACGCCCGCTCCTTCGCAATGAGAAATAACTCATCATACGTCGTTTTTAAGGTCACGGACTGCGGGGTGTGCTCCCTGAACTGCCAAGGCTTATACATCATGGATTCCTCATGGTTCAGCACATGCTCAATTTCTTTCTTTGACCGGTAGGCCGTCGTGGACGTTCTGTCCGGCTTTTCTTTCGGAAAAGGCTTAAGGCCGCCTGTTGCGGGGAGCTTTATCACAAGACTGAGCTCCTCATCCGGATCAATCATGCTGAACGGATCTTCCGCTGACGGATGAAACAATAAGACATCACAGCCGATCAGCATGAGATAATAGAGAAAATAAAGCTGGCTTTTGGTCGCGTCTCCATACCACACCACCTTCGGCATCTCACGCTCTATATCGGCTTGTTCGAGCCATGGATTCAGGTGGTTCAGCGAGAACTTTGACACATCTAAGAGCACCCGTCTGAAGTCGGGATGATTCAGCCCGTTTTCATGCCGGCCTGCAAAGGTTTCCAAAAGCGTCATAAACGCGGTTCTCAGCCGGCGGTGCATAAGCGGATCGGCATGTTTGGCAAGCAGCCTGCCCCCGTCGAGAAACGCGACAAATCTGGAAACAGAAAGGCCTTTTTCCTTTTGATTGACCGAATGAATGTGCTGCAGCGCCTGAAACGTTTCCGGCGCGATGGTCTTATCCAGTGTCTCGCTCAACACATGAATGTTTTCATGAGAAGACAGCTCGAAAAGCTTATTATAGTACTCCGTCTCATCATAAGGAGTGCCCAGAATCCGGACGGCTAGACGGGTAAACGCCAGCCCGTTTTCCCGCTCGTAACCGGGGCGTTCCGGAAGCGGCTGCATCAGAAACGTTTCCCAGTCATCGTTTTCCGGCTCGGCTTTTCGGATCACCAATTCTTCCTGCCTCATGATCTTCCTCCTTTCTCTTCATGATAATCGGTACAAAAAAGGAAGGAAATAAACTCTCCCTCCTTTTTTGGTTTTATTCTTCTTTAGATGCAGCCGTCTGCTCCTGAACCTGCTTTTGTTTGTTGAAATAGTGGATGATAAACGTCACCACAAACGCAGCGATGATGATTCCGAAGAACACCACGTGCGGCATTTCATAATCAAAAGCGCTCGCCGCCATTTTCACGGCGATAATCCCGATCAGCACGAAAGCCGTGTTTTCAAGCTCAGGGATTTTATCAATTAAAACAAGGAATACTTTTGCGACTGTACGCATCATGAGAATACCGAGCATACCGCCGATCAAGAGCACCCACACTTTTTCCGATACCGCAAACGCGGCCAGAATGCTGTCAACAGAGAAGGCCAAATCCATTAACTCAACTGAAACGACAGTTGCCCAGAAAATTCCGAACGTACGGACCATCCATGAATTTTTCTTCATGCCTTCCGTATCGTCATCACCTTCTCCGATCCAGAAATGCTTAATGACGAGCCAAGCCAGGTACAGCGCGCCAAGCACTTTGATCCACCAGAACTTAATAAGCAGCATTCCGATTCCGATAAAGATAAAACGGAAAATATATGCCCCGAACAATCCGTACGTTAATGCTTTCTTCCGCTGTTTTTCAGGAAGATGCCTTACCATAACCGCAAGCACTAACGCATTGTCGGCCGACAGCAGCCCCTCCAGCAGAACCAGAGAACCGATCAGCCCCCATGATACAGGGTCAGTCAGCACCTCACCCCACATTTTCCAATCAAAAAAGGAAGCGTAGGTCGACATAATATGATGTAGAAAATCCAAGTTTTTTCCTCCTATTTAGTAAAACGGTAATTTCCTGCTTACACCTGCAAGCCGTAATTCCGGCAAAGTGATGCCAGACCGCCGGAAAATCCGCTGCCGATGGCGTTAAATTTCCACTCAGCCCCATGGCGGTAAAGCTCACAAACGACAACCGCCGTTTCAATCGAGAAGTCTTCCCCTAAATCGAAACGAAGCAGTTCATTCTGGGTGTTTTCATCGACGACGCGCACGAACGCGTTGGAAACTTGTCCGAAATTTTGGCCGCGCGCTTCCGCATCATGAATCGTGACGGTAATACCGATCTTTTCAATATTTGCGGGTATTTTTGAGAAGTCGACGATAATTTGTTCATCGTCTCCCTCACCCTCGCCCGTCCGGTTGTCTCCCGTATGGATGACGCCGCCGCTCGGGTGTTCCAGGTTATTGTAGAAAACAAAATCAAGATCATTTACACAGTTGTCATGGGCATCGACCAGAAAAGCCGACGCGTCAAGGTCAAAGTCATGCCCTCCGGAGTACTTGTTCGTATCCCAGCCTAAGCCGATCACCGCTTTTGTAAGGCCGGGGTTCGTTTTTGTCAGATCAACACGCTGTCCTTTCGCTAATTGAATAGCCATGTGCCGTCTCTCCCTTCTGTGTTTGATATGGTTCAGCCGATTTGCAGACCGTAATCTGTCGCAATACGGGCCAGTCCGCCTTGGTAGCCTGAGCCGATCGCGGAAAATTTCCATTCGCCGTTATGTCTGTAAAGCTCCCCTGCGATAATGGCTGTTTCAATTGAGAAATCTTCAGCCAGATCGTAGCGGATCAGCTCTTCATTTGTTTCTTCATTGACAATGCGCACGAACGCGTTGGAAACTTGTCCGAAGTTTTGGCCGCGCGCTTCCGCTTCATGAATCGTGATGACGAATGAAATTTTGTCAATAGCGGCAGGCACTGCGCTCAGGTTGACTCTTACGCTTTCATCATCGCCCTCTCCCTGGCCTGTCAGGTTGTCGCCTGAATGTGCGACAGAGCCATTTCCGCCTTCAAGCTGATTATAGAAAATGAAATCATCGGGCGATGCGCATTTTCCTGCTTCATTTAATAGAAAGACGCTGGAATCTAAATCAAAATCATGTCCGCCGTCGTATTTGTTTGTATCCCAGCCAAGGCCGACAACGACTTTAGACAGCCCCGGATTTGTTTTAGTCAAATCTACTTTTTGTCCTTTTGCCAATGAAATTGCCATGTGTGCACTCTCCTTTTTTTCGTTTAGGCGTATCGGTTAACGATATCGCCGATTTTCGTATCGTTTGTGCCTTCACCTATCGCAGCGAATTTCCACTCGCCGTCCTCGCGGTAGATTTCAGCCGCGATCAGGCTCGTTCTGCCTGAATAGTTATCTCTTAAATTGTAAGTCACCAGTTCTTCGCGGTTAGCCTGATCAACGACGCGGATGAACGCGTTTTGAATCATGCCGAAGTCCTGTTTTCGTCTGACGCAGTCGTAAATATTGACGACAAACACAAGTTTATTAATCTGAGCGGGGACTTTCGCCAAATCGATGAGAATTTGTTCATCATCGCCGTCGCCTTCTCCCGTCAGGTTGTCACCCGTGTGTACGACACCGCCGCATCGGCTTTTCAGATTGCCGAAATAGATGACGTTTTTACTGTCTGTCATTTTATCATTTTCAAGCATCAGTACGGAAGCGTCACAGTCGATATTGGCACCGCCTCCGCCGAACAGTTTTCCGAAAAAGCCTCCGGATGATACAGGGTCCCAGCCGAGTCCGACCAGCAGTTTTGACAGGCCGGCTTTTCCTTTTGTTAAATCAATCCGCTGGCCTTTTTGTAAAGAGATCGCCATATGATTCACTCCTATTCTGTAAGGGTGCCGCTAAGCACGCCGCAAGTGCGCATTTTCACAAAATGTCGGGACATGAATCCCGGTATTTATTAAGATATACGTCTTTTATTATATCAAAGTTTCATAAAACATAAGAATTTTTGACGAAAAACGGCGAAAAATCACTTCCTATATTCTCCTTCGTTCCGGAGAGAATAGAAAAAACAAAGAAATTGACGGGGACTGAACATTTTTCCTATCCTTGTATCAAAACATGTCAGGAAAGGGGCAGACGAGTGATTGATTTAAGCATACTTGATCAGGCGCCAGTATCCAAAGGAAACGGTCCGCACGAGACGCTCCGCCATTCCGCGGAGCTCGCCCGCCTCAGCGAAGGTTGGGGCTATAAGCGGTACTGGTTTGCCGAGCATCACGGCACAAGAGGGCTCGCAAGCGTTTCGCCGGAAATTATGATCGCTCATACCGCCGCAGCCACAACGACTATCCGGGTCGGCTCAGGCGGCGTTCTGCTGCCGCAGTACAGCCCCTATAAAGTCGCGGAAACATTCCGCCAGCTTGAGGCGCTCCATCCGAACCGGATTGATCTGGGGGTCGGACGCTCACCGGGCGGCACGACGAAAATCCGGCTTGCCCTCACAGACGGGGTAAAGAAAAGCATGACCGAGTTCAACAGGCAGCTTCAGGATTTGTCATCCTTTTTGACAGATTCGGTTCCCTCGGACCATGATTATGCCGGAATAAAAACAGCGCCTTTGATTGAAACAGCCCCGCAGCTTTGGGTGCTCGGCCTCGGGGAAAACAGCGCCAGGCGAGCCGCTCTTCAGGGTGCGGGCTATGTCTTCGGCCATTTCATTAATCCGGAACGCGGGGAAAAAGCTTTTCAGATCTATCGGGACCATTTCCGGGCCTCCGCCCATTTCTCCGCTCCCGCCTCGCTCTGTGCCATTTTCGTCATATGCGCGGCTACGGATGAGAAAGCGGAAGAACTCGCGTTAAGCCAGGATTTATGGCTGCTTCGTGTCGGCAAGGTGCCGACAGCCGCGTGCCGAGTGTGGAAGAAGCGAAGGCTTACCCGTATTCGCCGGAGGACCGTAAGCAGATTGAAGAAAACAGGAAGCGGATGGTGATCGGCTCTCCCGCCGCAGTCAAACGCCGTCTGCTTGAACTTTCCGAACGTTATCAGACAAAAGAGATGATGGTGCTGTGCAACGTCTTTGATTTCGAAGCAAAAAAAGAGTCATATGAACGTCTCGCTGATTTATTTCTGTAAAAAAAGCCGTCAAACGGAGCAGCAGATGAGCCTGCTGCACCGCTTAACGGCGGTTTTTTCGTTCTTTTCCTTTTTTAAACGCATTCCAAATCCCCTGCAGCGTAAAGCCGAGCAGAAGCAGAATGATTAACAGTAAAGTGATTGACGGCCCCGGAGGCGTTCCGAGCTGGTATGAAGACGTCAGCCCCGTGAACACACTGAACAGAGAAATGGCAATGGCTGCCGTAAACACCCATTTAAATCCTTTGGCGATACGGATCGCAAAAGCCGCGGGCAATACGAGGAGCGCGGAAACAAGCAGCACGCCGATAATCGGAATAATGACCGAAATCGCAAGCCCCGTCACGATGCTGAAAGACATTGACAGAAGATTGGTGTTAATGCCGGATGTCTTCGCCGTTGCTTCATCAAAGGTAAGCAGATAGAGCGGTCTGTTTAAAATAATGAAATAAAGCAGGATCAGCAGGGTAATTCCGCCGATAATATAGACTTGCTGCTGGCTGACCGTCACAAGCGATCCAAATAAATATTGATCGATGCTCATCGACGCGCCGCCTTTTGACAGGCTGATCAGAAACATCGCAAACGACAGCCCGGCCGCCATTAAGATTGCGATGGACACCTCAGAATATGTACGGTATGCCCGCCGCATATATTCGATGCCGATGGCCCCGATCGTGACGACCACGATGCTCGCCGCCGTAATATTGGTACTGAGAAAAAAACCGATGGCGACGCCCGACAATGAAATATGAGACAGCGTATCCGCCATCAGCGCCTGTCTTCTCAGCACGAGGTATACGCCCAATATCGGCGCCATAATTCCGATCATGCTTCCCGCTAGAAAAGCTCGTCGCATGAATTCCAAGTCAAACATTTCCATCCGCCTTTTTCCCCCTCTCAAGCCGTATGACTTTATCCAAATACTGCTGTACTTCGTTTTGTTCGTGTGTCACCATGACGACGGTGCGGTTGTGATTTTTCACCTGATGGTGCATAAATTCATAGAAGCCCTGTCTGCTTTCATAATCAACCGCTGTTGTCGGCTCATCAAGCATCAGCAGATCCGGATTGCTCGCAAGCATTCTCGCAATGCAGATTTTCTGTTTCTGTCCGCCGGATAAGTCGCCGATTTTCCGGTTGCGGAAATCCCACATTTCTACCATCTTCAGCGCGTTTTCTACTTCGTGGTGATCCGTTTCGTTCAATCGTTTAAACCATTTCCCCTTCGTATAACGGCCGGATTGCACAAGCTCAAGGACCGTGCTCGGGAACCCTGCGTTAAATGAAGAAATCTGCTGCGGAACATAGCCGATTGTCAGGCGTTTTCCGGCTGCGTTTTTTTTACTGATCTCGGCCGTTCCTTCCCAAGGTCTGAGCATGCCGAGCATGACTTTCATGAGCGTCGATTTTGACGCGCCGTTCGGCCCTGTAATGCCGACGAATTCGCCGCTTTTGATTTCTAGCGACACGCCGTCAAGCACCGGTGTATGCGAATAACCAAAAACGATATCTTTTAATGTAACGAGATTCATGCTGACCTTCCTTTCCCGCATAGAAATAGTGTGCACCCTGCGGCGCACACTATGTTATTTAACCAATAGCGAATCTTTCAGTGCATCGAGGTTTTTCTCCATAATGTCGATATATCCGATGCCTTTATCCCGTTCTTTTTGGCTTAAACCTTCCAGTGTATTGAGCACTTCCGTTTTCGCGCCGATTTCACCGGCAAGTGTATCTGCAACTTTAGGCGACGCGACTTCTTCAAAGTAGATGATCTTCACATCATGCTGTTTGGCAAACGTTTTGAGATCTGCCAGTTTGGCCGGGCTCGGCTCTTCTTCAGGAGAAAGGCCTGCAATCGCAACCTGTTTCAAGCCGTACTCTTTAGCGAGATAGCTGAACGCCGCATGCTGTGTGATCAATTCTTTTTTCGCCGCTTTATTTAATGTTGTACGGTATAGTTTATCAAGATCCTTCAGTTTTGCAATATATTCTTTACTATTTTTCTCATAGTATGCCTTATTCTTCGGGTCCTGTTTTACGATCTGCTCTGTAATGGTTTTGACCTCTTTTTGCGCAAGAACCGGGCTCAGCCAGACGTGAGGGTCCATGCTGTGGTCATGACCGCCGTGTTCATGCTCCTCTTCATCCGAGCCTTTGAGCAGGTCAATCCCTTTTGACGCCTTTACAAACTTCGCATGATCAGAGCTCATGCTTTTTTCCGCTGACGGAACCCATGTCTCCATATATTCGCTGTTGTATACGAAAAGATCGGCGTTTTGAATGCCAGCGATATCCTTCGGCGTCGGCTCCCAATCATGGGGCTCGATCGAAGACGGGATGAGAATGTCTACATCGCCTTTGTCTTTTACAATTTGTTTTGTGAATTCGTACATAGGATAAAAGGTCGTCACGACGTGCAGTTTGCCGTTTTTCGAAGAACCTGACGAACCTTTTGAAGATGAATTGCCGCAGCCCGCCGCAATTAAAAAGCATGCCGCAATGACGATGATTCCGCTCCATTTTTTAAACAAGCCGTTTCCCCCTGTTCTGCAAATCAGAATGATGACGATTTCCGAATCGTACTTTCTCGCTCATTTGTTACCTTTACCATAATAAAACGAAGTAATTACGTTTTGCAAGATATTTTTTCTAAATTGATATCCGATTTACCTATAAAGCCCCCGTCAGGTAAGGACAGGGGCGGTCTAACTCTTAGCAGGCCAGCAGATAGACTCTTGTTTCATAAGGGCGGAATGTGATGCGGGATTCCGCGCCGCCATTTTCATAGTTGCTGAGAAGAAGCTCGGCGCTTTCAGGTTTGGAGCCATCAGGCCAATAAAAGACGGCTTCTTCTTTCGATACGTTGCTGATGGAGATGAGCTTTTGTCCGTTTGCTTGTCTTTCATATACAAACAGCTGCGGGTCATCAGGAAGCAGCAGCGTGTAGCTGCCTTTTATGACATCAGCATACTGTTTTCGCAGGCGGATCAGTTTTTTGTAAAAGTTCAATACAGAATCGGGATCATCCTGAGCCTCGGCCGCATTGACGGTTTTGTAATTGGGATTGACCTTCAGCCACGGTTCTCCCTTTGTAAACCCGGCATTCTTGCTGCCGTCCCACTGCATCGGTGTACGGGCATGGTCACGGCTTTTCGCCATAATAGACGCCATGACTTCTTCTCTGTCACAGCCCTTTTCAAATACCCTTTTGTGATACATATTGACGGTCTGAATATCCTGATAGTCCTCAATCCTGTCAAACGGGGCGTTTGTCATGCCGAGTTCTTCTCCCTGATAAATGTATGGCGTGCCTTTCATGAAATAAAGCAGGGCGGCAAGCATTTTGGCTGATGCCTTTCGGTATTTGCCTGCGTCTCCGAAGCGGGATACGATCCGGGGCTGGTCATGATTGCACCAATACAGCGTATTCCAGCCCTGATGTTCAAGTGTTTTCTGCCAGTCTGTGAGCACTTTCTTCAAATCGGTCAGCTCAAGCGGTTTTACATCCCAATGCTCTTGGCCCGGCTTCTGGTCAAGCTCCATATGCTGAAAATGAAAAATCATATTCAGCTCATGCTCATCGGTTCCCGTATAAACGAGCCCCTCCTCAGGCGTCATTGATCCGGCCTCGCCGACCGACATCACGTCATATTTGGAAAATACCTCTTTCGTCATTTCTTTTAAGTAATCATGTATCCGTGCTCCGTTTGGCCGGAAAGGCTTCGGATCGGCCCGGCGAGCGATATAATCTTCATACGGCGGCAGGTATTCTTTTTTGGACAGAAGATGGAGCTGGTCTATACGCAAGCCGTCTACGCCTTTATCGAGCCAGAATCTCATCATCTCGTACACAGATTGCCGCATTTCGGGATTTTCCCAATTCAGATCGGCTTGTTTGACGGCATTCATATGCAGATAATATTCGCCCGTATGTTCTTCGTACTGCCAGACGGATTGGCCGTAAGCCGACACCCAATCGGTCGGCGGGCCGTCCGCGGTGCCCGGCCGCCAAATATAATAATCGCGGTATTTGCTGTCGGGATTCATTTCCGCCTCTTTGAACCAAGGATGCTCTGTGGATGTATGATTTAAGACGAAGTCCATCACAAGCTTTAATCCGCGGCTGCGGCATTCCGTAAGCAGATCGCCAAAATCCTCCATCGTTCCGTAAGATTCCATAATCGCTTGGTGATCTGTCACGTCGTAGCCGTTGTCAACGTTTGGCGACGGGTAAATCGGGCAGATCCATATCACATCGGCGCCAAGCTCTTTTATATAATCGAGACGCGCGATAATTCCCCGCAAGTCGCCTATGCCGTCACCGTTCGTGTCTTGAAAGCTCCGCGGGTAGATTTGGTAGACAACGGCGTCTTTCCACCAGTCATTCGGCATAAAGTCTAATCTCCTTTATTTCCTTATTTTTATTAAATGTAAACAAGGTCTTCCCGATATTTCCAAACATGATATGGCCACTTGAGTCACAGACCAAAAATAAAAAAATCCAATTATTACAAAAAATGTTTACAACATTCTAAAAATTGGTTATTGTTAGTTTATTCAAAATAATCAGTATTTAAATCAAATGAGAGGAAGGATACTCATGAAAGAGGAAGAGATCGAGAAAACCGAAATTGAAGGATTGTTTTTCCAAAAGAACATCTAGTAAACAAAATTGATAATCCTTTAGAAAAAGAAGGGCTAAAGGCATTCATCAATTGTATTACTCCTCAGCTTATGGATGAAGCCTCGATTGCATTGCTTGGAAAAATCGCTCAAACACCTTATGGCGCTGCCTCAATTGAAGCAAAAAGCGCTAAAGATTTACTTAAAGAAATAGGGGACAATTACGAAGTTACGATTGAGTAGAGTAATCGAGAAGAACTTAGCTGTCCTAAGTTCTTCTCTTTATTGTATTTAACATTATGGGAAAGGATTAAATCATGATTAAAAACAGAGCGTTTCTTTTCGTAGTCAGCAGTAATTTTATACACAAATTAACTGAAAATATATATGACCTTGTTCTCCCCTTGTTAATACTTTATTTCACGAACTCTCCAATATTAATGGGGGTTTGCTACGCTCTAGGTTTTCTGGCAGATTTTCTTGCAGCCTATTTTGGCGGCGCCGTTATTGATTCATATAATAGGAAAAAGGTACTTATCTTCATTTCAATATCGCAGGCATTCCTCATTTCTTTAATTCCAATCTTCCATGAATTGCAGATCCTAACGGCACCTCTTGTCTTATTCATTGCCTTTTTTATTGATCTGCTAATCGCAATGTATGGTTTAACTGACATATCTATCATTCCTGAAATCGTGAAAAAGAGTGATCTGCCCTCAGCTAATTCTTTTTCTCAGATCGCTTTATCAATAGCTACATCAATTGGCCCTTCAATAGCCGGTTTATCATTAACTATATTTGGATTGTTTAATAGCCTATGGTTTACATTTTTAGGTTTTTTAATCCTTATCTTCTCGCTTAAATTAATAAACTACTCAGATAAAGAGATAACAGCCGCTGCAACTCCTAAGGAAATTCTCAGGAAAAGTTTTGAAGGTCTTAAATATACCCTCTCGATTAAAGTTTACAAGTTGCTGACGTTATGGAACCTATTTATAAATTTAGGGTTAACAGGGGCGGTTCTAATGATTATGTTCAAACTAAAAGAAGAGCTTCATATCACGGAAACACAAATCGGTTTCATTTATACGCTAAGTGCTGCAGGCGGAATCATTAGCGGTGTTATTCTTCCCTACGTGCACCGTTTTTTCAAGTCAGCACATGCATTATTTATTTCATCTTTCATGACTGCATTGTCTTTACTGATTCTTGCACACAGCGATCATTGGCTTATAATCGGGATTCTTAATTCCATTTTAATGGGGAGCATAGGTTTAAATTCCAGACTTGTAAGTTTGCTTTTTCAGACTCATGTCCCTGCTGACTATTTAGGACGCGTTTTTAGCGGTTCAAGGCTCATTTCAACATTACTGGCTCCCCTCAGCGTTTTAGCTGCAGGCTATTTTTCTCATAAGCTTGGCACTTTGCATGTGTTCCAAGCAGGCTCATTTATTATTATCTTGACAAATATTGTTTTTCTGTTTACTTCTCTTCGAAACGAGGACTGGCGTCTCCTAAAAGAAGAAAGTGACATTAAAAATAAGAAATTAGTGTAATGTTCACTCCAGCTGAGACGGATAAAGCGTCATGCCTCCGTCGACGAAAAGTGTCGTTCCGGTCACGTAACTTGCTTCCTCCGACACCATCCATGCGGCGGCGGCTGCGACTTCTTCCGGTTTTCCGAAGGCGTTCATCGGAATTTTTTTCAGCTGGGCCTGTTTATGTGTTTCATCTTCCAGGTCCTTATTAGACTCCGTGGCGATCGTGCCGGGAGCGATGGCATTGACCCGGATGCCTTTATCTGCGTAATTGAGCGCCATCGTTTCCGTCATCATTTTGATCCCGCCTTTGGATGCTGAGTACTGCACGTTTTCAGGGCGGGGTATTTGCTGATGGACGCTCGATATGTTTAAGACCGTTCCTTTTTTCCCGCGATCGAGCATATGTTTAAGGGCCGCTTTCGCCCCCAAAAAGGTGCCGGTCACGTTGACGTCGATGACCTTTTGCCAATCCTCCAGACTCATTTCGTGGGGCATCGCTTCGGCACCGTTAAAGCCGGAATTGTTGACCATCACGTCCACTCCGCCGAAATGCTCCTGTGCGGCATCAAACAGCGCCTGAATCTCTTTCTCTGAGGATACATCGGCTTTTACGGTGACGGCTCTGCCTCCCGCTTTCTCAATGATGTCCGCCGTTTCATCTGCTCCGGCAGCATCACCGAGGTAGTTTACAACCACATTCATCCGCTCCTTGCCGAAGCGTTCGGCAATGGCTTTACCGATTCCTTTCGAAGAACCTGTTACAATCGCTGTTTTTCCCTGTAAATCCTGATACATTGTCTTAATTCCTCCCTGATGTTATTACAGGGCATGTACCCGGTTTTGATCGGCTGAAAACAGAAGGAATCATAAAAAGAACGATGAAACCGAAGTCCCCCCGTTCTTTTTTCATTATGCGTAGTTGTTCATCTGCAGCCTTTTTTGCACGCCGACAAGCCGGCTGAAAAAATAAGATGCCGCTTTGTAGTTCCCCCGTTTATGAAAGAAATGGGCCGCATCCTGAAGCAGCTCCTCCGTGTCAGCCAACAGTTCCTTTGATTCCAGAATATCAAAATACTCTTTGAGTGAATCCTGCCCGCCTTCCCCCTGATAAAGCTCTTTAATCAGACGGAATTTTGTCATATAGATCTCATCTTCCCACTCCGCCGCGCTTTTCATGCCCCGCGCGTAGCTGGCGGCGGCTTCACTGTATTTTTCCATTTTAAAGTATATATGCGTGAGTGAAAAAACAGCCTGAATGACCTGTTGGAAGCTGTTTGCTTCAAAGCCGGCAGCCGCACGTTCAAAGTCATCCGCCGCCTTGCAAAAGTCACCCAGACTGTACATACAGTGCCCGATATTATAATAGGCCGCAGCAATCATATATTGATCATCAAGCCGCTCCGCGTGCTCCAAGGCGCATTCGAGATATTCCAGCGCTTTTTTATGCTGCTGGGCGTCCATCAAATTTCCGGCAATGATGAACTTGCACTGCACCCTTCTCATTCCGTATAATTCATATTTCTTGTAAATATCAAGCGCCTGTCCCGCGTAATTCATCGAAAAGAAAGTCTGCTTGATATGATAGTACACTTCAGAAATTTTATACAAAAACTCGGCTTTCTCTATGTCATCTTCCACATATTCAAGCTTTTCCTCAGCCCGTTTGTAATGAGAAATCGCTGAGATGAAGTTTTTCTGCTTAAATTCATACATTCCTCTGAAATAGTAAAAATAGTATTCCAGTAAACCGGTCAGCTTTTGCTGGTTCATCTCAATCTCAGTGAGCATTTCAGAGAACGGAGGCCGGCCGTCGCAGTCTTTCATGGGTTTTAATTTATCCAGCATGATGCGGTGCCGAAATTCCATCAATGAAAAATACAATAATAAATCCTGGTTCTCTTCCATATCTTCGAGTTCATATTGAATCTCCCGCTTCAGCGCTTCAGCTTTATCGGCTTCAAACGCGCGGATCAGCTTATACCATTCATTCATCTTTACGGCTACTTCTTCAGATGGAATCTTGGATTTCATAGATTTGCCTCCTTCCTCCGGCTACTAATTATGTTATATTTTATCATAGCAAATTTATAACAGTGAGCAAACAAAGATTTTAACCAATTAAAGAAAGAGAGTATTCCGCCATGAGATTACCAGCCAGAATAGCGCTGATTTTCATCCTCTTCTTTTCCGCAGACCTATGTTTTTCCTATGTGCAGAAAGAACTGAGGCCGCAAACAGCATTACAGGAAAGAGACATACCAAGCGATCTTCATCCGCTCGTTAAACAAAATGCGCAATTATTGCAGACGGCCGCACTGAAAAAAGGCATCACCGTCATTATCACAGAGGGTTTCAGATCAATTGAGGAACAAAACGAATTGTACCGTCAAGGACGTTCAAAAAAAGGAAACATCGTCACCTACGCAAAAGGCGGAGAATCATACCACAATTACGGCCTTGCCATCGACTTCGCCCTGCAGAAAAAGGATGGCAGCCTGATTTGGGATATGACGTACGACGGAAACCGAAACGGCACGCCCGATTGGCTTGAGGTCGTATCGATTGCCAAAACGCTCGGTTTTGATTGGGGAGGCGATTGGAGAGGCTTTAAAGATTATCCTCATTTACAAATGATCCCTGGCTAATAAAACCTTTTCTTTTTTCGCTTTTGCGCATCAATATACGGAGGATATACAGGCCTGTACACAAGCTTATACCCTTCACTGCCGGACGGCGTAAAATCGCGCTGCCATTCCAGCTGCAGATGGAAATCAGATAAAAAAGCGGCCTTTGCTTCTTCAAGGGTAACGGCCGGTACCGGATTGATCCGCTCCAGCTGTTCCGGATCAATATCAGGCGCCATGTAAGCTTCCACAAGCCCGGTTACGGGACTGACAATGATCCTCGCAGCGCCGAAACGGAGCGGAATATCCCGATACCATACGGAAAAATGGAAGCGGAACCGGCCTCTGCCGTCCGTTTTCAGCGGATTCATTTTAAAAAACTCGTCCGCTCTCGGATAAAGCTTGTATAAAAACTGAAGTGCGGCTTCCTCACACTCTTCTGCTGAATAAACGGCCGGGCCCGCATGCTCAATAAAAGATTTAAAGGCCGTCATTTTCCCTGTCTTTTTGTCCGTTTTCATCTTCATTGTATTTTTGTTGCTGCTTTCAAAATAGCTTTCTATACTCAAATCTTTCCGTTCCGGAACTGACCCTTTCCGCCATGTCGTTCCGATCTCATCTCCGAGGCCGCGGCGGCGCGTCTGAATCATATCCGCGGTAAACCCCATCAATTCATAGATGCTGGCTTCCCATTTATGTTTAAGCGCGGGAAGCGGTTTTGCCGGTTCGTTTCTGTCTTCGCAAAGCGGCTGATCCGGAACGATTTCATCTTCTCCGGCGGGATAGCTGTAGGCCGGCAGGATCGGTTCATAGACGAGACGCGGCGTTTTCTCAAAATTGACAACGTCATAGACGAGACTGAATGACAGCCCGCTCATATAATGCGAGATCACTTTTTCCTGATCGACGAATGTTTCCGGGACGGGCGCTTCACCCTTATCCCCATAATAGATAAACTGCACGACGAAGCCGCTCTCGGTTACATCAACGAAAAAACCCGAATCGGGAAGCGGCCTGCCGAACACTTTTTTTGTATAGTTAAAACGGATGCACCCATTGCGTTCTTCCCTCGCCTGAAAAGTGAAGTTCATAAAAGTAAGCGGGCGGTGTCTGGCCGCAAACCGAAGAGCCGTCAGCTTTAATTCGGCATCTGACAGCTGAATGTCTGAATCCGGACGGTCATTGCGCGAATATGCAAGCAAAGATCCGTCGCCGCCCAGCTCAATCGTTACCGTTTTGTCCGGATGGTTGCGATCTTTCCATATATAATAGGCTCTCGTTTTTTGTTTTTCATCAAAATCTTCTATTTCAAGCTCATAGTGCGGCGGTATGTTCCCGATCTCCAGCGCTTTTTTTCTCAGATGTTCTTTCAGCAATGGGGTCATCCTTTCAGAAGAGTGTATAAAAAAGAACTGTTTTTTATTATATAAAAACGTCCTCATCCTTTTAAAGGGAAGAAAGTGCCTTTTATGTGTCTATTTTTAGCAAAGAGGGAAAACAGCCGTATTCAAAGCGGCTGTTTTTCATACAAATGTCACGCTTCCCACGAAAGCCCCGGGACGAACACCTATGACCTTCAGCCTATTAAACTCATAATCACTTCTCCCGTATGCGCCTCAATAAACCGCGGGAAAACCGGCTTGTATACGAGCCTGTACACATTTCCGCCGCTGTCGTCATCGTAACAACGATTCCAAGCGAGCTCGGCTTTGATATTCCGGCGGATCGCGTCCTTCGCCTCTTCCATTGTCAATGAAGGAACCGGATCGATATGATCAAGCTCTTTCGGATCAATTTCCGGCGGCATATATACAGTGACAAGACCCGTCTTTTTGCTGACGCAGATTCTCCCCTCTCCGAATCGCAAATCAACGCCGCCCGAACAAGCCTTATATGTAAGTCCCACGTTTTCTCCTTCATCATCCGGTTCATCATATTGAACCCGGAAATACTGATCCGCTTCCGGAAACATGGCGAATAAAAAACGGATGGCCATGTGATAGCATTCTTCCTCGGAAAACTCCGGTCCGCCTTCACTTTGTATAAATGACATTACCCCGGTGAGCCGGCCCGATTCTTTATCATGCATTGTTTTCAATACGTGTTCACTCCGCTCTTTTAACAGACTTTCTAAACTTTTATCTTCCCGTACGAATTTTGTTTTTTCAGGACGCCAGGCAATGCCGATGCGGCCGTCTCCAAGATCAGTTTCCCTCTCTTTATAAAAACCGTCATGCAGCCCGATCATGTCATTGATGCTCATCTTTTCCGCTTCAGGTGCAGGGCGTGAAATCGGGACATACGGACGCGTGTCGTCTTCCAGCTCTTCACACTCTTCTAATTCTTCATTCTCTTCCTTCAGGTCAGCCGATATCGGCCGCGTCGGAGACACGATTTCATAGACGAGATGGGGCTTGTCATCCCCCTGCACATAGACGGACTGATGCAGTACGGTGAACAATAGCTCTGCTTCTATTTGTTTGACAAAGTGATCCAATGCATCCCGCTTGTCCGCAATTGTCCCGGGTCTTAACAGCTCATCCGCCCTCCCATGATAAGAAAAGCCGGTTACTTCCCCTGTCACAGCCAGGTCGACGTAAAACCCGGTCAGCGGAAGCGGCAGACCGTCAGCCATCTGAACATAGGAATATCTCACATCACCATCATTTACGGAGCTTTTTTTCTCCCATTCGAACTCAGCCAATGCCCCCGGACGATGGGTTTCTGCAAACGCCCGCATCCGTTCTTCTATGTCCGATTCCGAAAGAGGCGGCAGATCAGTCCGAAAAGCCGGACGGGATAAGGATTTCAGTTTTCCGTCCCGGTCCAATTCGACCATGATGCCGGCTTCCGGATCATTCTTGTCTTCCCACCAAAACAGAACCTCATCTTCCTGGTATTCTTCCACCTTACTCTCGTAGCCTGCAGGTACGTTTCCGATTCTGAGAGCCAGCTGTTTCAATTCTTCTTTTTTCATCATAACACTTCCTTTTCTTCCAAAAAGATTAATGATTACCAAGACTCTTTTAAACAAATCTAGTATAATTAACCTGCCTTTCTTCGTGACTATTGAATCAACCATTACAACAACAGGGGGTAAACCAGATGTCCATCAAAAAAATGAGCGCCGTGTTTTTCATTTTGCTTCTCACGGCATTTACCGCCGCATGCAGCAGCGAAACGAGCAGCGGCCAGGAAAGCGGCACGGCGAAAGTGAATATAAAAGATACGGCGTGGGCCGCTTCAGACGATACCGAACATCCGGCCGCGCTTAAAGTAACGGTCACCGTCAAAAATACAGGCAAAGACCCGCTTACCGTCAAAAGCAGCGACTTCTCGCTTTACCAGAATGACGCGAAAACAGCGGCGGCCGATAAGGAAGACCAGATGCAGAGCGGCACGCTTCATGCGGGCAAGACAGTGACGGGCAATCTGTACTTCACGGCTGACGAAGGCAAATCATATGAATTGGTATATCAGCCGCAGGCAAAAGACGCGAAGCCTTTATCTTATAAACTGAAAGTCAAAGGCACAGCCTCAAAAGCAAAACCTGAACCGGCGGACGCATTATCCGCATACATTGATGTGATGCTGTACGGCAAGCACAATAAAGATTTCACCCGCCTGACCGGTGTAAATGAAAAAATGACGGCCGCCGCATATCAGGAATCGGCGAAAGCCAGCTTTATCGCTTCAGCAGGCATTTCACAGGAACAGGCGGATTCAAAAGCCATTTCCGCTATTATTGACGCCATGTCATCAGCCCTGCGGGATAACACAGAGCTCAAGGTGCATACCAAATCCATGTCAGGCAAAAAAGCCGTCCTTGAAGCCAATGTGACGCCGCTTGATATGTCTCCGCTTGCGGGCAGGCTGCAAGACCGCGTACAAGACTATGCCGGAAAGCACCCCGATGCTGATGAAAACGACATTGTCAGCCACCTGCTTTCTGTCTATCCAGAAGAGTTTATGCGCCTGAAACCGGCTTCTTCTTCAGTGACAAAAGAAATTGAAATGAAGAAAAATGCCCGCGGCCAGTGGTATCTGGATACAGATGCCGATCTGGAAGGATTGACGGAAGCGTTTTTGAAAACGTCCTGACAACAAGAAAGGAAATAGCGCAGGCTATTTCCTTTTTTTATTTTCACTTAAAGATGTCACTGATATATTGAACCTCGTCCTCGGTTAACTGCACATCAAGCGCGTCCAGATTGTGTTTCAGCTGGTCAGGGCGTTTGGCTCCGGGAATGATTGCATCCACCGCAGGCTGCGACAGAAGCCACGCGAGTGCGATATGCGCTGTCTGCACGCCTTTTTCTTCAGCAACGGCCCGCATCTTATCCACTCTCTCCAGGTTTTGGTGAAAAGCTTCTCCCTGAAACGGCGGCCTGTTCTTTCGGCTGTCCTCAAAGACTGTGTCTTTTGTAAACTTTCCCGTCAGCAAGCCGGAAGCAAGCGGGAAATAAGGAATAAAGGAAATGCCGTTCTTTTCACAGTAAGGCAGCAGATCGCGCTCCGCCTCACGCTGAATCAGTGAATATTCCGACTGAAAAACCTCTAAATAGCCGTCCGCGTTAAACTCCTGCAGTTGCCCGAAGCTGAGATTGGACGCGCCGATTGCTCTGATTTTCCCTTCGTCCTTCAGTTCTTTTAACGTGCCCGCCACCTCGGACAGCGGTGTTTTTCCGTCAGGGAAGTGAACGTAGTACAGATCAATCACATCTGTTTTCAGCCGCTTTAGGCTTTTTTCCGCCTCACTTCGAAGAAATTCACGGCTGTTGTCCAGTTCGATCTGCCCGTTGACTTCTTTGTGCGCGCCCTTTGAGGCAATGACGAGGCTGTCCCGCACGCCGCGCTCTGCGACAACTTCACCGATTAACTCTTCTGACCGCCCCAAACCGTATATAAACGCCGTATCAATAAAATTGACGCCGCCATCCAATGCTGTGCGGATGAGTTCTTTTCCCGTTTCATCATTGAGATTTGGAAACAGATTATGTCCTCCGACCGCATTTGCGCCAAAACCGATACGCTTTACCCGTAAATCCGTCCTGCCGAGCGTACGTGTTTCCTCCATTGCCCAGGTCTCCTTCCTTTTATACCTCTGTTTAGTATTAGATAGACGGTAAGAATTATCCTGCCTGAGAACCTATCTACAGAAAAAACCTTGAAAAGCGTTTGCCCTTCAAGGTTTTTTTGCCGTGTATTAAGATGTCAGAGCTGCGGCGAAGCGTTCGGCTTCATCCGTGAGAGCACCCTCGATTTCCTTATAGCGGCTGGAAATCGTTGAGGCGCTGACGCCGTACTTCTTCGCCAGCTTCGCTTGAGAAACGGACGCGCCGTTCAGAGAAATGCTGTTTACATAATATTCGACCGCCGCCGCGAAGGCTTCCGGCTTTCTGATCGTCGGTGCTTTTTTGACACAGAACGTTTTCCACAGATCAATAACGGCCGGAACCAGCTCAGCAGGGTATTCATCCCCGCTCAGGCCTTTTTCAATGGCGTCTGCCGTTTCTTTCTCCATGTCGTTTGCCCACTCTGTCTGTTTTTCTTCAGCAGCCTGCTCAGGCTCTTCTGCAGTTCCTAAAAGAGCGGCCAGCACAGTGTCGAAGTTTTCCTCCATAAAGCGCTCAGGCGATTTTCCTTCCGCAAGGGCCGGGGCCGCCGCCTTCTTCACTTTGCTGATCAAAGCTTCGGTCCGCGTCACAGGGAAGATCGTAAATTGCATGAAGAACTCCGCTTTTTCCGCTTCGTGGATCGGATAGCCGAGAATCAGGCTTCCCTCCGGCGGAAGATCCTGCTGGCTGACGTCCATTTCCACTTTGAATTGTTTTTTCGTCATCACATCTTCAAAGTGAATCATTCCTTCTTTCACATCTTCAAGCACCATAACCGCTGGTGTCATGCTTTTCCATGATTCAACGATTTCCCGTGTTTTCGGACGGTTGATGCCGCCGGCTTTTTTCTGAAGGTATTCTTCAAAAATCGTCTTGCCGCCTGCCAGCGGTCGGAAGAAAATCCCCCAGATACCGAGGTTGAAGACTCCGATGTCTTTTGTCTGTCTGTCCAGCTCCGCAATGAACTCGTGCTGGTTAATAAATGATGATATGCCGTCTCTATGTGCTGTAAAGGCGTACTCCATTAGGCTTTCCTGAATCTGTTTCGCTTCTTTTGCCGCGATGTCTGCCGGAATGGCTGCTGCTTTACTTCCGCAGCATTTTTTATATTTCTTCCCGCTGCCGCATGGGCAAGGGGCATTTCTTTTCACTTTTCCCACAATAAACCCTCCGAATTCTGATATAACTTTATTATTTTAACAAAAATAACTTCAGAGAGCTTGGTTTACGGCTAAAAAAGAATTTGGAAGAAAAAAAGGCCCCGGGAGTTTCTCTTTCTCCGGGGCTTTGAAACAGTTAATTTGTATTTTGTCCGCCGCCGTTCAGACCTTCTTTAATCAGCCCGTTTACTTGGCTGTTCATTAAAAGTCCGATGTGCCCGACACCGTGAATCTGCACGTTTTTCCCGCCGATCAGCCGTGACAGCGGGTTCAGGACGATTAAGTCCGCTGAGCTGTAAATCGATGTATACAAAATCTTTTGGTTCGGATCAGTTCCCGGAAGCGCTCTGTTGGTCACAAGGCCGTTCGCTCCGCCGAGTGTGACGACGTTTGCGATTTTGTCCCCGCCGTCAAGATTTTTAATGTAATAGAGTGTGTTGGCGCCGCCCATGCTGTGCGCGACAATATCGACTTTTTTCGCGCCTGTTTCGCTGAGCACTTTTTTCACGTAATTTGACAGTCTCGGTGCATTGTGTCTGTTGTTTCCGGTTTTGTCCAGAAAATCAATGGCGTACATCTCATTTCTTGACCAGCCTTGGGATGCCAAGTACGTTTTGATTCCCGCGAAGTTAAAGGACGCCCCGCCGATTCCGTGGACCATGACAACCGGGTTATGCTCTGAGGAGGCTTTCGATACGGTCGGCTGGAAGGCAAATACGGAAATGACGGACAGCATGCAGACTGTAAGAATCGCTAGGATTTTGCTTTTGATTTGTTTCATGAACTTTCCCCCTGTTATGTAATTTTTTGCAATTTTCATTCTATTAGAGAAGAAAAGGAAAAAATAGAGTATTTTTTCCTGTTTTCAACAATTGAAAAAGAGGCGGAAAAATGAGAAAGACGCCCCTTTCCCAAAAGCACACTTATGCTTTAATACGGCAAACAAAAAAAGGAGAGAACACATGGTGCTCTTCTCCTAGTACTCATTGAAATAGGTTTGAATCCGCTTAGGGTCATGCGTTTTTGTCAGCGCGAGCATCAGCAGAATCCGCGCTTTTTGAGGGTTGAGAGAGTTTGAAGCTGTCAGATGGTCTTTCTCATACTCTCGATTAGGTGTTACCGCCCCGTTTCCCGTCCTTGTGGAGCGGACGACCGCCAGCCCGCTTTTGACCGACTTTACGGCGCCTTTTTGCGCCGCATCAGACATTGAGCCGTTTCCCGGGCCTGCAAAAATAATGCCTTGCGCCCCTGATTTTGCGGCGGCTTCAAAGAGATAGCTTCCGTCATTTTGATAGCCGTATATAATATCGACCTGCGGCAGTTTATCAAGTTTATCTATCTTGAAATCTGTATCCTTCGTATGCTTTCGGGTCATGATGTTATTAAAATAGATGTCATCAGCAATCGTACCGATATAACCCATTTCTTCCGATTTGAATGTGTCGGTCGCGGTTGTATTGGTTTTTGTCACATATCGCGCCGAAGCGATTCTGTCATTTAATACGACAAGCGTCCCCTTGCCTTTCGCATCAGGCGCAGCCGCGGTTTTTACCGCGTTATATAAGTTGGACGGCCCGTCAGCTCCGATCGCCGTGGACGGCCTCATTGACCCGGCGACAACGACGGGTTTGTCACTTTTGACCGTCAGATTGAGAAAATAGGCGGTTTCCTCAAGTGTGTCTGTTCCATGTGTAATAACAATGCCGTCTGTATCATCAGACTTGAGCAGCTTATTTACCCGTTTTGAAAGTTTCAGCAGGGTCTCGTTATTCATATTCTGGCTGCCGATATTCACAATCTGTTCTCCGCTGACATGCGCGATCTCCTTCATCTCCGGAACGGCCTGAATCAGGGCATCAACTCCGATTGCCCCTGCGGTGTACTCCGTGGCGGACGTCTTTGAAGGAGCAGCCCCTGCAATTGTGCCGCCGGTGGCAAGAATTTTAATATTCGGCAGTCTGTCTTTTTTGGCTGAGGCTGCGGCTGCCATCTGGTGCGGTGTTTCTTTCACTTGAGGAGATTGGGAGCAGCCGGCCGCTATGAAGAATAGAGCCGTGATAAATGTAATGAATGGCATGAATTGTTTTTTCATTCTTTTCTCTCCTTTTCTTTATTTATGAAGATTTCCCTCTCATCGGTCAACGCGCTTGTCAGGCAATCTTCCGAAGAAAATAACTGTAAAAATCCTTGACACCGTCATAGGAAATCAAGATAATAGACCAGTCACTATATTTTAAATTTGTCATCAATCAGTAAGGTGGGAACATTATGAGTTATGGAGATTCTCGTGAAAAAATCCTCGCCGCGGCAACCAGGCTGTTTCAGCTTCAGGGGTATTACGGCACGGGACTGAATCAGATTATTAAAGAAAGCGGCGCGCCGAAAGGTTCTCTTTACTATCATTTTCCGGACGGCAAAGAGCAGCTCGCCATTGAGGCTGTCAAAGAAATGAGCCATTATATCCGTATGAAAATAAAAGAAAGCCTTGATGCCTATCCCGACCCTGCGGAAAGCATTCAAGTGTTTTTACAGGACTTATCAAGCCAATTCACATGTCCGGAGAATTTCGAAGGGTTTCCTGTCGGTTTACTGGCTGCCGAGACGGCTTTAACGAGCGAAAAGCTCCAGCAGGCCTGTCAATGCGCTTATCAGGAATGGGAGAATCTGTTCGCCGGCAAATTGAGATCAGCCGGTTTTTCCGATGAGAAAGCGGCGGAAATCAGCACTGTTTTAAATGCCATGATAGAAGGCGGCATCATTTTGTCTTTAGCTAAAAAAGACAAAATGCCGATCATCCATATTTCCAAACAAATCCCCAACCTGCTGAAGACATAAAATACAAGAGACATGTTACGTATAGAAAGAGAGGAGAATGATTTTGGAAAACGCTCAGCCTTCCAAACAATATAAAGTGATGCCTATCATGATTTCTTTGCTGATGGCAGGATTTATCGGCATGTTCAGTGAAACGGCGCTGAATATTGCCCTGACCGACCTGATGAAGGAGCTGCATATCACTCCCGCGACCGTCCAGTGGCTGACGACGGGCTATCTGCTCGTTCTCGGTATTCTTGTCCCGGTTTCAGGTCTGCTTTTGCAATGGTTTACGACGAGACAGCTGTTTATCGTTTCACTCGCTTTTTCCATTATCGGCACGCTGATTGCAGCGCTTGCGCCGAGCTTTCCGTTTCTTTTGGCGGCAAGAATCGTGCAGGCTTTAGGAACCGGACTGCTGCTGCCGCTGATGTTTAATACGATCCTCGTCATCTTCCCGCCGCATAAGCGCGGAGCGGCGATGGGGACGATCGGGCTTGTCATCATGTTCGCTCCTGCGATCGGTCCGACATTTTCAGGGCTTGTGTTAGAGCATTTGAACTGGCATTGGATTTTCTGGATTTCCCTGCCGTTTCTCGTCTTGGCTCTTTTATTCGGCATCGCCTACATGCAGAACGTATCCGACATTACAAAGCCGAAAATTGACGTGCTTTCCATTATTCTGTCCACGATCGGATTCGGCGGCATCGTCTTCGGTTTCAGCAATGCGGGCGAAGGATCAGGCGGCTGGTCAAGCCCGACGGTTATCGGTTCGCTTACTGTCGGTGCGATCGCGCTCATTTTATTCTCCATCAGGCAGCTGAAAATGAAACAGCCGATGATGAATCTGCGCGCTTTCCGCTATCCGATGTTTATTCTCGGTGTCGTGATTGTATTTATCTGTATGATGGTTATCTTATCAACAATGCTTCTCTTGCCTATGTATTTACAAAGCGGATTGCTGCTGACGGCATTTACGTCCGGGCTCATCCTGCTTCCGGGCGGTATTTTAAATGGCTTTATGTCTCCGGTGACGGGACGTCTGTTTGATAAATACGGACCGAAGTGGCTTGTCATTCCCGGGTTTGTCATCACGGCAACCGTGCTTTCGTTTTTCTCAAACATTAACGGCGCTTCAACGGCGCTTCTGATTGTCGTGCTTCATACATGCCTGATGATCGGAATTTCCATGATCATGATGCCGGCGCAAACGAACGGCTTAAATCAGCTGCCGCCGGAATTTTATCCGGACGGAACAGCCATTATGAATACGCTCCAGCAGATGGCCGGCGCAATCGGCACTGCGGTGGCGGTCAGCATCATGGCTGCCGGACAGAAGAATTATATGAGCACCGCGAAAAACCCGAATGATCCTTCCGCATACTCTCACGCGCTGATTGCGGGCGTCCAGCACGCCTTTATCTTCGCAATGATTGTCGCCGTTATCGGTCTGATCAGCGCTTTCTTTATGAAACGGGTCAAAGTGAATCACTCATAAGAAAACAGCAGACTCTCCGCGGGTCTGCTGTTTTTTATATCTTGAGCGCTTCAGCCAGTTCATCAATCGCACAGATAAGGTCATCTGCCGTGTTATAGAAATGAGGCGCCAGCCGGATGATTTGTCCGCTGGGTGCGCATACGATGTTTTTCCGCTTCAAAAGCGCAGCAGTCTCCGCCGCTTTTTCATCCCGTATGGAAATCATGCCGGGTCTGTCATCGGCAGACGGCGGGCCTGTGAGAGTCAGTCCTTTTTCAGAAGCGTATTCATACGCAAATGCGCTGAGTTTTTTTACTTCCCGATGAATGCGGTCTGTGCCGACATCGTTTAAAAGGGATAAAGCCGCCTGTGCCGCATATATGCTGATAAATGCCGGGGTTCCGGTCTCAAAGCGCTTGGCTCCGTCCGCATAAGAAAAACGGGTCAAATCCAGCATCGACTCCCGCTGCTGTCCGAACCACCCGGTGACTTTCGGCTTCAGCCGTTCGGCAAGTTCCTTTCTGACATAGAGAAACGCCGTTCCCGGTATGCCGAGCATATATTTTCTCGCGCCCGCGGCGAGCATATCGACTCCCCATTCTTTTACATCAATCGGGATGTGCCCCGCCGATTGATAAGCATCGACAAAAAGAAGCGATCCCTTCTTTGCGGATATCTCGGCAATGCGCTTCATATTCTGGACAAAACCGGATGTATAGGACACATGCGGAACACAAGTGATACGCGTCTGCTCCGTGATATACGTTTCATAACGCTCTAATGGGATCATTCCTTCTTCAGACGGGATGACTGAAAGCTCCATCTCAGTCTGCGCCTTCAGAATGTGGGCGATTGCCGGAAAATCCAATTCCGTATACACCGCCTGCTTCTTTCGGCAATCCGGTAAAGCTGAGACGACGGCAGAGGCGGCAGCCGTTACTGAAGGTAAAATGGCGATTTCTTCAGGCTGAGCGCCGATTAATTTCGCAAATTCACACCTTGCCTGCTCCGTGCGGTCCATGGCTTCATCCCAGTTTCCGCCATGCTGAAGCAGGCTTTCCTGGTAGTCATTGATCGCTTTTGAAACCGGCCGGGCAAGAGCGCTTTGGGAGCAGCTGGCGAGCATCGTATGTGTGCGGAGCGCCGGAAATAAAGATCGGTATGGCGCCAGAGACGAATTCAAGGCATGTTTCCCCCTTCGGCGGGGAAACGGTCAATCCTTCATGGGAAGCGGTCAAACAGCTGGACGGTGCCGCTGAAGGCCCCGCTGCTATCGTATCTGAACAAGTGCCGACCGTTTTTTATAAGTCCGTTGCCGTGCTGCGGGAGGCAATCAAGAAACATCAGCCCGACATTATCATCTGTGCCGGACAGGCAGGCAGCAGAATGCAGGTCACGCCGGAACGGGTCGCGATCAACCTGAATGAGGCGCGCATACCGGATAACGAAGGGAATCAGCCTGTCGGGGAAAACATTTCTCAAGGCGGTCCCGCGGCCTGCTGGACTGGCCTTCCGATCAAACGGATCGTTGAAGAAATAAAAAAGGAAGGCATTCCCGCGGCTGTATCCTACACGGCGGGGACGTTTGTATGCAATCATCTCTTTTACGGGCTGATGGATGAAATCAGCCGCCATCAGCCGCACATCCGGGGCGGGTTTATTCACATCCCGTACATTCCGGAACAAACCTTGCAGAAGTCCGCGCCGAGCCTCAGCCTGGATCACATCACAAAAGCACTCAAAATCGCCGCGGTGACCGCCGCGGCGCATGAGGACGATATTGAAACCGGCGGAGGCGAGCTTCACTAAGCAGCTGACGCCGTCTCGGCCCATTTCTTCTTTCGGTAAACGATGCGGGACAGCGTCACACTGATTTCATAGAGGACGAGCAGCGGAATCATGACGAGAAAGTCAGACATAAAATCCGGCGGCGTAATCAGCACCGAGACGACGATCAGCAAAAAATACGAAAGCTTCCGCGCCTTTGCCAGCCGGGATGGGTTCACGATCCCGAGCCGCGTCAGAAACATGACGGCCAGAGGCATTTCAAACAAAAACCCGAACGGCAATGTCATGTTAAGCATAAAGGTAAAATACTTGTCCGCCGTAAATACCATGTCAAAATGGCCGGCGGATAATTGTGTTAAAAATCCGAGCACAATCGGGAACAGCACAAAATACCCGAAGGAAATTCCGATAATAAACAAAACTGAGAGCCCCGGAATGTAAAGCAAAGCGGCGCGGCGTTCAAACGGGGTCAAAGCCGGCGACGTAAAACGCCAGAGCTGAAAGGCCGCAACCGGAATTGCTGCCGTAATGGCGCATATTCCCGCAATCATCATATACACCCATAAAATCTCGCTCGGCCCTAAAACGGCCAGCCTTCCATGCAAATCCTTGATCAGCCAGTCATAAATATCCTGCACAAACCAGCATGCGCCGATAAAAAACACGAGAAAGGCGATAACGGTTTTAATGAGACGCTGCCGGACTTCCTCTAAATGCCCGATCAAGTGGGTTTCTTTTTTATCCAATCGTACATCCTCCTTATATCAAAGAAGGGGCAGAAGCGGATCTCTCCCCCGTGTCAGGATTCAGCCTGCCGTTTTGTCTTTCTCAGCCGTCTGCTTGTCCGGCTCTTCATTTGAGACCAGTGTTTTTGCGGCGCTTTTAAATTCAAGCAGCGTGCGGCCGGCGGCACGGCCGATTTCCGGAAGCTTTGAAGGCCCGAAAATGATCAAAGCGATGACAAAAATCAAGACTAACCCGGGAATGCCGATATTTGAAAACATAAGTATGCCCCCTTATTGTGAAATTTTGGCCCGTTTCTGTCTCATTTGCTTTTCATGCGCACTGTTATGGGCGAAGAAACGATCCTCTTCCACCTCATTTGACTGCTTTAAGCCGCCTGCAACCGCTGCCTGTGAGACCTTCCGAATTCCCGTCTGGTCTTTTTGATAAATGAATGAAGCCCGCGTGGAAACCTCAGCCCCCGGCTCCGTCACATAAGGCACCACTCTGTAATCCACCCTCCATTGGGCAGGCGTCACCGTACAGCGGACATAACCGCGGTAATCGTTAAAAAACTTAATGTGCGGGTTTTGTTTTAAGATTTGATCCGTATCAGCCCGTTTATCCGCCCCGTTTCCTCCCGATGTGATGGAAGTCCCGACGAATTCGGCTCCGAAGATCTTTGAATTCGTTTGATTAAAATCGGTATGCAGGTTTGACGCCCAGCTTGCATGAACATCACCCGTCAGCACGATGACATTGTTCAGGTTTTTGCTTTTTATAAAATTGATGACCCGCTCCCGCTGCGCCGGGTAGCCGTCCCATGAATCCATGCTGAATATCGGATTGTCGGTTGTTCCGAAATTCCATTGCGCGAAAAAGATTTGCTGGGCCAGCACATTCCACTTCGCTTTTGAAGCGGCTAAGTTGTCGAAGAGCCATTGCTCCTGCTCTGTCCCCATCAATGTGCGCTTCGGATCTCTCCACTCATCAGAAGGCGGTTTATTCCCGTCGCCGTTGGCCTGATCATCTCTGTACTGTCTTGTATCAAGCACATTGAACGATGCTAAATTGCCATAAGAAAATTGCCTGTACAGCCGCATATCAGGGCCGTTCGGAAGCGACATGCGTCTGAGCGGCATGTGTTCATAATAAGCCTGATAAGCCGCAGCCCTTCTGAGCACAAACGCTTCAACCGATTGGCCTTTTTCAGGAATGACATTGGCATAATTGTTCTCCACCTCATGATCGTCCCAAGTCACGACCCACGGAAATGCGGCGTGGGCGGCTTTCAGATTGGCATCAGAGCGGTATTGGGCGTGACGGTTGCGATAATCTGACAGTGTGTACACTTCGGCGCTGCTGTGCGTCCTGACATTCCCCGTCTTTGCCACATATTCGTTCGGCCCGTATTCATAAATGTAATCTCCGAGATGGAATACGAGATCAAGCTTTTCCTTCGCCATATGTTTATACGCCGTATAATAGCCGTGTTCATACTGCTGGCAAGAGGCAAACGCAAACGTCATGGCGGATACGTCAGCACCGGCAGCGGGCAGCGTTTTCGTCCGGCCGACAGGGCTGAGCTCATGCCCGCTTTTAAACCGATAATAGTACACTTTATTGGGTTTAAGCCCGTCCGCTTCAACATGGACGGAATGTCCGAGATTCGGTTTGGCCATTTCCGTTCCGCGGTTAACGACATGGCGGAAATGTTCATCAGTGGCGATTTCCCATTTAACCGGAACAGCCTGATTCGGCATTCCTCCCCCATTCAGCGGGTCCGGGGCAAGGCGTGTCCAGAGAATGACGCTGTCAGACAGCGGATCACCGGAGGCCACGCCGAGGGTGAACGGATAGTTTGAAAACTTCGGAGCGGCATTCACTTCAAACGCGCCGATGGATTGCGCGATCGCCAGCCCGAGGGAAAGGCCTGCGATTTTCCCGGCGCCCTGTATAAATGCGCGGCGGTCAAACGTATTGTTTTGAAAGCTTTTGTTCTCCAATTCCTTGATCCATTCATCTAAACGGCCGTCATGTGTCATGTCAGTTCCCCTTTCGTCTCATTGATCGCCCCCATTATAGAAAAGAAATGTTAAACCGTTATGAAGAAGTGTGAAGGATTTGTAAGGGCGGAAAGTGAACGGCGGGAGACATTTTTCACATTATTTCGACAAATCTTTCCCGTCCGGGAGAAAACCCCCTCCGTTTCTGTTTGGCTTTTCATCCGTCAAGCGCACTTTGTTCCTATTTTTCTTCATAAGAAATTAAAAAACACCGTTCATTCTGAGAACGGTGCTCCGGGATTAAAATGTATTGTACACGTTTTCGCACGTTTCCCCTGTCGGCTGATAGAAGCAGTGGGATTTGAATCTGCCGACAAACGGCTGATTGTACCATGTCGGCGGGCAGTTTCCCGGCGGCTTAAAATACCACAGGCTGAATTTAGCCGGCCAAAACCGTTCTCCGTTAATATTCCGGCGGGCAAGCCTCCGCTCAGATTCGCGCGGCCTTTGGTAAAAATATCCATGAGTCACCGCTTCAAACGCGTGCGGCTGAAACACCATCTGCCTGATGGTGCGCAGGCCTTTAAAATCAGAACAATTCGCCCGCACCCGATTGATTCCCACATTGCCGACCAAAAGCATTCCCTGCTTCCCTTCGCCTTCCGCTTCCGCCCTGAGCAGCCTTGCCATTAGATCGACATCGGCGCTCGACGCTTTTACGACTGCCATCATGACACCTCCCGTTTTTCTCCCTTCATCATATTCAGCCTCGGCCCAGTGATGACAGCCAAAAGCCAGAAAACAAATGTTCACAAAAAAAGGTTTATATTTCACGTGATGAGGAAACATACTAACATGATTTCCATAAGGAGGAATTCGCATGGAACACATTAAAGCGCTTGCCATTAAAGGCATCATGACCATCATTATTCTGTATCTGGTACTCGGCTTAGGTTTTCGCTTTACATTCGGCGACGTGCTGCTGATGACCATTGTGTTGGGAGCCGTTTCCTACTTTACGGGCGACCTGTACGTGCTTCCGAGATGGAATAATATCACGGCGGCATCCGCTGATTTCGGAATCGCGTTTCTTGTTGTCTGGCTGATGGGAATGCCGCTGTCCATGGGCATTTCAGGAGGAAGACTGGCGTTTGCCGCTCTTATTTCCGCCATCATCATCGCGGTCGGAGAATATTTTTTCCATATTTATCTGATGAGAAAAGACTTGGGCGGGTCCCGTTTTTTAGAGCCCCGGTCCGAATAACGCAAAAAAGGCCGGATAAAAGCCCCCTTAAAGGGGGCTTTTTATTGGTAAAGGTATAAACGCTTTATACATCTTGATATAACTGATAAACCCTTTTCAGCCTTTCTTCAAGCTGTTCAAAATGAACAAAGCGGGCTTCTCTCAGAAACTCAGTCCCATCAATGAACAAAAGAAGCACGGGGACAGTGAAGACTGAAAATCTGCCGGCCACCTCTTCTGCCTCGTCAGCATTGATATGCCCCAATTTGATATTCGGAAACTGATCCAATACTTTTCTGAGCTGCGGCAGAACAGCGTGACATACTGTACAGGCGGGTCTTGAAATGTAAATAAAACTGAATTGATGCTGTTTAATAAAATTCTCGATAGAATCTAATGAATGTAATTCTGCCATCTCTTTCATCAAATTCCTCCTTCAATTGACTCGTCTTTCATGACTTTCAATATGCATATCATTCACTATACACATTTATATTGAACATATCCGCTTTTTTGCTATTCAGAGCACCTGAACGTTGTGCTTGAAACATAAAAGAACAGTTACCGCTTTTCAGTAACTGTTCTTAGATCCTTATATTAAAAATGCAAAGCGTAAGCTCCTGAACCGATGAGTGCAACTCCGATGGAGACTGCAATCAGCACCAAGTTATATTCAAAACCGCCGGCACCGTTCGCAAACCCTTTCGCTCCATGAACTTTTACGATAGCACCTAACATAATAATCGTTATAATAGCAGCTCCGAGCGGGAGGAATACACCTAAAATAAATAAAATTCCGCTTGCGAGTTCCCCGAGACCTGATAAAGCGGCCGCGGCATTGCCTGGTTTAACTCCAATTGACTCGAACCATTGTCCGGTTCCTTTAATTCCGTATCCGCCAAACCAGCCGAATAATTTTTGTGATCCGTAAAACAGAAACACCACACCAATCATGATTCGAATAAGTAATAGTCCTGCATCTTCCATTTTTATCTCTCCTTATGTTTCATATTATAGGATGTGCTGCAAGGCAGCTTGTTTACCAACAGCCGCTTCCAGCAAACATCTGTTAAATGTATGTCTTTTTATTTTTTTTCATGCTTCACGTTCATCTATAAATCAATCTAATTCTCTCACTTCAAACGGCAGCAGCCCTTGTTCAATTTGTGCCCGGTGCGGTTCATACTGCTCAGGGAGCATCAGTTTTCCGCCCATTGTTTCTTGGGACTCATCATGGGCAAAGCCCGGCGGATCAGTGGCGATCTCAAATAAGATTTCCCCATGTTCTCTGAAGTAAACCGCATTAAAATAGTTTCTATCCTGAACAGGAGTTACACCATATCCGTGCGCAGCAATGAATCTTTGCCAATCTAATTGATCTTCGTCATCCTGAGCCCGCCAAGCGATGTGATGGACCGTGCCGACACCCATTTGTCCGCGGCCGATAGGCGTTAACTTAAGGTCAATCACATTTCCGATATCACCGGCAGAACGATAACGAACGAAGTCTCCTTCTTTACCGACTCGCTCAAGCCCCATGATGTTTTCTAGCAATTCACCTGTTTTTTCAGGCTGTGCTGATAACAGGGTCGCACCGCCAAAGCCTTTAATGGCAACATCCGGGGTTACATCTCCGAAAGTCCACGTATTGGCTTCCCCTGCTTCTCTTTCCACGATTTCTAAATGCAGACCGTGCGGATCATCAAACTCTATATATTGTTCTCCAAAACGCTCGATTTTGGTGTATGGAATGTTGAACTTTTCAAGTCTCTTTTCCCAAAACGCCATGGCACCCTTCGGCACGACGTAAGATGTCACGCCGACCTGTCCGTCTCCAATGATGCCTTGGCGGGCTCCCGCCCACGGAAAGAAGGTGATGATTGTTCCCGGCTTCCCGCCTTCATCCCCAAAATAAAGGTGATACGTACCCGGATCATCAAAATTGACCGTTTGCTTGACCAATCGCAGCCCCAGCACTCCAGCGTAGAAATCAGCATTCTCTTGAGGGTGACCGACAATTGCTGTAATATGATGGATTCCCATCGTTTTTTTAGCCATTTTTATCCGCTCCTTTACAAATAGTTAAATATACTCCACAAACTCATTCACAGGCTTTCGGTAGCCGCGCGGCCTTCTGCTTTCTGTTTTTTCTTTCCCGATTGTAATCATCATGACGACCTCAAATTGATCATCTATATTCAAAATCTGTTTCACGGCTTCAGCATCAAACCCTATCATCGGACAGGTGTCCCAGCCTTTTTCCTTAGCACTCAGCATAAACATCATCGCAGAAAGTGAAGCATTTCTTATCGCCTCATCTCTCTTAAATGGTTCTCCCCTGTTTTCATAAAACGAAACGGTGTCTTGAACCATATGATCATACTCTTGTTTATTTAATACCCCCAGCATCTTCAATCCTTCATAGATGTCAGCCGCTTGCTGATATGCCTGCTTATCCCCTAAAACCAAAAGAACCGCTGATGAGCTAAACACTTTATATTGTCCGTTTGCGGCCTGCTTCAGCTTTTCTTTTACATCCGGGTCAAGAACCGTCACATATTTTGTGTGCTGCAAATTAAAAGCTGATGGAGTCAACGCAACCAATTCAAACATTTCATTGAGTTCATCTCTTGTGATTGGATGATCCGGAAGAAAGTTGCTTGCAGATCTTCTTTCATTCACTAGCTGTACAAATTCAGCCATTTCTCTCGCACTCCCTTTTATCTCGAATTCGAGATATTATCGTATAAAAAATCAAATAGCATATAATCAAAAAATGAAACGTTCTCTTCACTGATCTTTTCGTGATTCAAAAGATCGTCTGGTTCTTATCCTGCACTCTAATTAAATTATCTCGAATTAAAATATCTTGAATTCAAGATAATAATAAAGGATAAATACTTAAATGTCAACAGTTCATTTTTAAATTCAGCGCCATTTTGTCTGTGTACTGTTTAGCCCTGCTCCAACTTTTTTTCTGTCACCTTATTTATTAGTAAACAGGAAAAAACCTTGCTATAGACCCACTCGAAACTGAATTGGTATGATAAGCAAAGTGATTACACAAGAAAGGATACGGAGAGCGAATCAAAAGCGCTCCTCTTTTTTTGCGCAGTTTTATAGGAGGACAAAATGACAAGTGAAAGAGAACAAATAAGCAAAAAAGTTGCTTTGATTGCATTGATAGCCAATCTGATCTTAATGGCAGGAAAGATCTTTTTTGGACTGATAGGCGATAGTGAAGCCGTTTTTGCCGACGGTATACACTCTGCAGCAGATGTCGTGGCCTCGATTGCTGTCCTGGCCGTCATCGGCATTTCTAATAAGCCGCCCGATCAAGACCATCCTTTCGGGCATGGCAAAGCTGAGGTCATCAGCGAAGCGATTGTAGGAATAATATTAGTGCTCGTTTCCGTGTATATTCTAATAGAAGCGATTTCGTCCTTTGTTGAAGGTCCAAGCATCCCGCAATACAGCGCATTGTTTGCGGCTCTGATATCCTATGCGGCTAAGCAGATCTTATATCGTTATTCGATCAAACAAGGAGAAAAATGGAACAGTAAAGCGATTATAGCGATTGCATACGATCATAAAGGCGATATCGTTGCCTCTCTTGCCGCTTTTATCGGCGTCCTATTGGCGATTATCGGGAACGCCCGCGGGTGGTCCTATCTGTTGTACGCCGATGCAATTGCCAGTGTCATCGTGGCGTACCTCATTTTTAAGATTTCAATGGAATTAATCAGGCCGTCTGTTGACGTTCTCATGGAAAAAAGTGTTGATCCCGAACTGATAGAGGAATATAAAGCGGTTATTTTGCATTGTCCTCAAGTCAAACGGCTCGATAAAATCCGAGCGAGAGAACACGGCCACTATAAATTGCTTGATGTCCGGTTATCTTTGGATCATGATTTGACGATTAAGCAGGGACACGATATTGCCCGCGAAATCCGAAATGACATCAAAAGACACTTTTCAGATGTTGAAGAAGTGCTCATCCATGTGAATCCTTATTTTGAAGAATGAAAAAGCAGCTTGTAGAGAAATGATGTTTCTCTACAAGCTTTTTTGTTTTGTGCTGTTTCTTTATATATTCCCGTTTCATTTATGTCCGCCCCTTCATATTTTAACCGTAAGCCATTTTCCTTTGCGATGTTCAGAACGGATTCTATTTCCCTTTGTTTTCATCTTGTTTCCCCATTTCCCTTATTTACTGACACAGAGCTTCGCCTGAGGCGGAGGAGAAAGAGATATGTGAAGACGCCAAAAAGAGGGCGGCATAATCGCCGCCCCCTCACTATTACTGTCAGGTTCCTTTATTCAGGCAGACAATCCCGGTTTCCTCCGCACTCAAGGCAGAGACTTTGACACTATTTCATTAGTGCGAAAACCGGAATTTGATCAGCCATCAGGATCCCTCCGTACCTTCTTAGTTAACATTATTTTACACAAAGACCTTATATAAGTAAACCTCATTTATCGGCTTACCTGCTCCCTCCGCTGACAAACTTCGATCCTTCGCGTAAATCTTTCGCCTCCAAATAGAAGACGTGAATAAATTTTTTCATATTCACTTTAACCGGAGAAAGCGGCACGGTTTCTTTCGCCTGCATTTCTTTCATTCTCTTGCTGACGGCAGGGAAATCAAAGAATTTCGAGGCGTAATATTCAAATTTGGGGTTTGAAAAATCAGTTGTGCCCAATGAGGCGAAATGGTTTAACGAATGAATAATCGCTCTTCTGATCCGCTGTTCGGAGGCTTTTGTCTCCCTGCTGACGTCTGCTTCCGACGCCGCGGGTCCCAGTTTCCGCAGCGCGACGTTTGTAAACACACGCTTCAGTGACGGGACGCTTTTTTGCGCCTGCTCATCCTCAAATAAAAAATGCAGCACGGCCATCAGGTCGTGCGCGCCGCTTTCTCCCACAATCCCTAGTTCTGATAACAGAAATTTCCCGGTCTCTTTCACGGATTTTTCGCAGGATTTAAAAGAGCGGCTTTGCTGCGGTTCATTGCGCTGAACAAGCCGTCTTAGCGAATTTTGGATGTCGCCGATCGAGGTTTCCAGTTCGATCCGCTCTTTCACTTTTCGGAGCACGGTGATGATTTCAATTTTGTTGATCGGTTTATGGATAAAATATTCAATACCGAGAGAATAGGCTTCTCCCACCATTTCCTTCGCTTCCACCTGGGATATCATCACCGTTTTTCCGGTGTACGAATCCTGAAGATGCCGTATCGTCTCAATCCCGTCCCGCCCCGGCATCAGCAGGTCAATTAATAAAATATCGACTTGTTTAAAATGGAGATAATGCCCTTCAATCTGGCTTCCGTCCTCCGCCTCGCCGACGACTTCGCCTAAGTCCTCGTCTTCAATGATCTGTCTCAAAATGGAACGGATCGCCCGGTCATCATCAGCTATAAAAAAGCGCATTATGAACTCACCCTTTCTGCAATTAAATGCCTCACCGGCAGCTGAATCGTAAATATGACGCCTTTTGGCTTGTTGTGAAAGGAAATGCCGCCTTCAAGTTCGGTTACGATTTCCTTCACGTATGAAAGCCCGATGCCCGTTGAAGGGGTGCCGAATTCATCGTATTTGGACGTAAATCCGGGATCATAGATTACCTCTCCGATTTTTTCCGAAATGCCGGGACCGTCATCTTCCGCCTGAAATTCAGCCATCTCCCCCTCCGCCCTGCGCAGCGTGAGGCGGATCTCACCTCTGTCCCCCATGGCCTCTACGGCATTGGCGGTCAGGTTATTCAAGATCGACAGGACGGTAAAGACGTGATAATCGGGATGATCTCCTTCAATCACGCTCCGGAACTGAATATCCTTGCCTAAAGATTCGGCGTATTTTTCATTGATTCGGATGACGATTCCGATCAGAGCGGCGGCATCCATGTAATCCCGGAATCTCTCATTTGAAATCAGCTTCGACAGGCCGGCGAATATCCGCTGATTGTCTTTTTTCACTTCATGGATTTCTCCCGCAAGGCGCAGCATTCGGCTGCCGAGCTCCCGATCGTTCCCGCTCATTTCCCGATACAGCTGATAGGATTCTTTCGTCACATGCTCCGTCGTTTTCAGCGTTTTTTTCAAATGAATCGTTTCTTCGTATAAGTTAGACACAATCATCAGCATGTGCTCATGCTGCTTTCTCGTTTGCTTTTCCCTGACCTGGGATTCGTGCAGCTTCATCACGTTGAAAAAGCTCAGCACAATAAATGTGTGGGAAACGGCGATGACCGCAATATCCGCCAGTTTGCCCGGCATCATAATCAGCCGGCCTCCTGAAAACTGAACCGCCATTTCAACGGTGTCGGAAGCGATTTCAATGAGAAAGCCGAGGAATCCGATCATGAGCGGCCGATCCCGAAAGAACCTGACCCTCAGTACATAAAACAAGCAGGCATATGTAAAGTAAAAAAAGAAACTGGGATATTGGCTGAAAAAAGCCTCCGTAAAGCCGGCATGCTCTCCTCCCCAGCACGCCAGGCCGATCCGGAATGCCACAACGGCTGCACCTGTCAACAGCCCTGACAATACTGCCGGCACATGCCGCAGCAGCAGCAAAAAAAAGAAAAAAGCCGGGGCGCCGAAACTGATCCGGTACACCTCATTCAGGGGGTAAAATTTCAGTTCCCCCGCCAGCGGCACGGTGATCAGCATAAGTGCGAAAAGATAGCCGTCTTTTTTTAGTAAATAGTCGAGCCTGATCACAATCACTTCCTTCTTCTATCTATTTTGAATAAGACCGAGTGAGTCCGCAAATTTCTTTAGACCCGTATGGCGGGACGCTCCTGCAGATTTATAAATCTATCGGCTTATTTTAAGAATGATTTTGTCGTATTTTATATGATTCTGTAGATGTCATTATACATTAACATGGAACACGCTATATTTGAAAACGTTTTCCAAGACCGGGTTCCGCTTGCGGACAGGCTTGTAATAGAGGAGGAATGTTATGAAAGATATGGTCAGAGAGCGCCTTGAAAAAGAGGAACTGGCTTCACTTTTACAAGATTGGGTCGAACATTACCGACCATTTTCCGCCAATGGAAAAAGCGCAAATTATATCCCCGCCCTCGGAGAAATCAACGACTCTCAGCTGGGCATTTGCATATTAGAGCCGGATGGCTCAATGATTCATGCCGGTGAATGGAATGTGCCGTTCACATTGCAGAGCATCTCAAAAGTCATCAGCTTTATTGCCGCCTGCATGTCCAGGGGCATTCCTTATGTACTCGATCGTGTGGACGTGGAGCCGACAGGTGATGCGTTTAATTCTATCATCCGGCTTGAAATCCATAAACCCGGGAAGCCCTTCAATCCGATGATCAATGCCGGCGCCATTACCGTCGCCTCGCTTCTTCCCGGTGAAACGGCGCATGATAAATTGGAATATCTCTTTTCCGTTTTTGAAAAATTGATAGGAAAACGGCCTCACATACACGAGGAGGTCTTCCGCTCTGAATGGCAGACCGCACACCGGAACAGAGCGCTCGCCTACTATTTAAAAGAAACGAACTTTCTCGAGGCGGATGTGGAAGAAACGCTTGAAGTGTATTTAAAGCAATGCGCCATGGAGGGGACAACCGAGGACATCGCTTTAATCGGATTGATTCTTGCGCATGACGGCTACCATCCCATCCGCAGGGAACAGGTCATTCCGAAAGATGTCGCAAAACTCGCCAAAGCCCTGATGCTGACGTGCGGGATGTACAATGCGTCAGGAAAATATGCGGCTTTCGTCGGCGTCCCGGCCAAAAGCGGGGTATCCGGCGGCATTATGGCATTGGTTCCCCCAAGCGCCAGAAGAGAACAGCCTTTTCATAACGGCTGCGGCATCGGCATTTACGGTCCGGCCATTGATGAATACGGCAACAGCCTGACCGGCGGCATGCTGCTGAAACATATCGCACAGGAGTGGGAGCTCAGTATTTTTTAATCAAACGAACCAAGAGGTGATTGGATGCAGGAATTCCTTGAAAATGTAATCGGCTCGGCAAATGATTTTTTATGGTCAAAACTGTTAATCGTACTGCTTCTTTCTCTGGGACTGTTTTTTACGTTCAGATCAAAGGGTCTGCAAGTCCGTATGCTGAGGGAAATGATCCGGGTTTTGAAAGAAGGCGCAGCCGCCCGGTCAAAAAACAGCATTTCCCCGTTTCAGGCATTTTGCATCAGCATGGCGGCGCGTGTCGGAACCGGGAATATTACCGGAATCGCCATTGCGATCGCACTCGGCGGCCCGGGCGCTATTTTCTGGATGTGGATTATCGCAGTCATCGGTTCGGCTTCAAGCTTTGTTGAAAGCACGCTGGCCCAAATTTATAAAGTAAAAGATCAAAACGGGTTCCGCGGCGGCCCGGCCTATTACATGGAAAAAGGCTTGAAGAAACGCTGGATGGGCGCGCTGTTCGCCGTTTTAATCACGCTGTCATTCGGAGTCGTCTTTAATTCCGTTCAGTCCAATACGATCAGCGTCGCCTTTCAAAACGCATTCGGCACCAGCCGGCTTACATTGGGCATTATTTTAATCTTGGTTTTCGGCTGCGTGATTTTCGGAGGCGTCAAACGAATTGCGAAAATGGCGGAATACATCGTAGTCGTCTTAGCCGTTTTATATATCAGCGTCGCTTTCTTTGTCATTTTGACGAACATCACCCAATTGCCCGGCGTTCTGTCGCTTATCGTAAAAAATGCGTTCGGTATTGATCAGGCAGCGGGCGGCGCTTTAGGTGCGGCTTTGATGCAAGGTGTGAGACGCGGCATTTTCTCAAATGAAGCGGGAATGGGAAGCGCTCCGAACGCGGCGGCGACAGCTACGACGAGCCATCCGGTGAAACAGGGGCTCATTCAGGCCTTCGGCGTCCTGACGGATACGCTCGTCATTTGTACAAGCACGGCACTAATCATTTTATTTTCAGACGCTTATCACCAGCCGGGACTGAGCGGCATCGCGCTTTCTCAGGCTGCCTTGAGCGACCATGTCGGCGCGTGGGCATCAGGTTTCCTTGCCGTCTTAATGCTTTTGTTCGGCTTCAGCGCTCTGATGGGCAACTATTATTACGGAGAAACCAATATCGGATTTTTAAGCCAGAACAAAAAATGGCTGTTCATTTACCGCATCTGTGTACTCGGAATGGTTCTGTTCGGATGCATTTCCAAAGTCCAGCTTGTGTGGGATATGGCTGACTTGTTCATGGGCTTAATGGTGGTCGTGAATTTAATTGCGATCTTCCTTCTGTCGAAAAAAGCGTTTGCCGCTTTGAGCGATTATGCCCGGCAAAAGAAAGCCGGAAAGGACCCCGTCTTTTACAGAGATGTGCTCCCTGATGATGACGGGATCGACTGCTGGGAGTATTCAGACATCGCGAAAAGTGCGAAAGGCAAACATATTTCCTAAACAAAAGGTGTTCGGGCAGCGTCCTGAACATCTTTTTTTCTGCCGGTTCATTGACAAAGAGGAAAGCGTCCATTACCCTTTTCATATATTTTCAAGAAAGTCAGAGAGGAGCGCCTATGAACCCCATTACACACATATTAGATGAATACCCGGTTATGATCATAGACGGAGCAATGGCAACCGAGCTTGAACGGATGGGCTGTGATTTACATGACGATCTGTGGTCGGCCAAAATTCTTTTGGAGAAACCCGAACTGATCAAACAGGTGCATGCCGAATATTTTGCCGCCGGCGCTGATTGCGCGATCACTGCCAGCTATCAATCCACGATTGAAGGATTTGCGGCACGCGGCATCTCAGAAACCGATGCGATCCGCCTGATACAGACATCAGTTGAGCTCGCCGTCCAAGCTCGCGATGAATTTTGGGCGCATGAAGAAAACCGTTCAGACCGTCCCAAACCTTTGATCGCCGCTTCTATCGGACCTTACGGCGCGAGCCTTGCCGACGGCTCTGAATATCGCGGGCATTACGGACTGACGGAGGATGAACTGATCAGCTTTCACCGCCCCCGGATGAAAGCCCTTATAGAATCCGGCGCCGATCTTTTGGCGTGCGAGACCATTCCGTGCCTGTCAGAGGCAAAAGCGATCGTAAGGCTGCTGGAGGAATTCCCCGGCACTTATGCGTGGATGAGCTTCAGCGCCAAAGACGGACGGCATATCAGCGAAGGCACACCTATTTCCGAATGCGCGGTCCTGCTCGGCTCCTGCAATCAAATCGCGGCGATCGGCATCAACTGCACACCGATCGAACATATTCCGCCGCTGATAGAAGAAATCAAACGGGCAGCGTCCAAGCCGATTATCGTCTATCCGAACTCAGGCGAACAATATGACCCGGAAACAAAAACCTGGCAAGGCGAAGCGTGCGCAAAACATTTCGGAAAGAGCGCGCAAAGCTGGTACGAAAACGGCGCAAGCCTGATCGGAGGCTGCTGCCGGACGAAGCCCGCGGATATTCAGGCCATTGCCGCTTGGGCCAAAACCTTAAAAACAACTTGACTAATCGGAATAGTTTGTATATTCTATTCAAAAAGCCGGTTCGCCGGAATCTCGTGCCGTTCGCCGGCATGAGATTTTTTATTAGAGCGGCTCTCGCAGAAAGTTGGAAAACAATGAACAACAAGAACGAGAAGAATTTTCAGAGAAGTATGAAAAGCAGGCACCTCTTTATGCTCTCACTCGGAGGTGTAATCGGAACGGGGCTGTTTTTAAGCTCGGGGTATACCATTCATCAGGCGGGTCCGGCGGGTACCATTTTTGCATACCTTTTGGGCGCGGGCATCGTCTATCTTGTCATGCTTTGCCTCGGTGAACTGTCAGTGGCCATGCCGGTCACGGGTTCCTTCCACACCTATGCGAAAACCTATATCGGGCCGGCGACGGGTTTTACGGTCGCATGGCTGTACTGGCTGACGTGGGCGGTGGCGCTGGGCTCTGAATTCACGGCGGCCGGGCTCTTCATGCAGCGCTGGTTCCCGCATACTTCGGTTTGGATGTGGAGTGCCGTATTCGCTCTTTTCATCTTTTTATTAAACGCCTTCTCCGTGAAATTTTTTGCTGAATCGGAGTTTTGGTTCTCAAGCATTAAAGTCTTAGCCATCCTGCTGTTTATTTTATTGGGAGGAGCGGCGATGTTCGGCATCGTCCCGATGAAAAGCGGTGAAGCCGCACCTATGCTGTCGAACTTTACGGATGGCGGCAGTCTTTTTCCAAATGGTTTTTTTCCGATACTGATGACGATGCTGTCAGTAAACTTCGCCTTTTCAGGGACGGAATTGATCGGAATTGCCGCCGGGGAAAGCGCTGATCCGGAAAAAACCGTTCCGCGCGCCATTAAGACTACAGTCTGGCGGCTGGCGCTTTTCTTTATCGGAACGATTTTTGTGCTGTCGGGCATGATCTCCATCCAAGAAGCGGGTGTGATTGAAAGCCCGTTCGTTACGGTATTCGACAGAATCGGCGTGCCGTATGCGGCCGATCTGATGAATTTCGTCATTTTGACGGCGCTTCTGTCTGCGGCGAATTCGGGGCTGTACGCATCATCACGAATGCTGTGGTCCCTGTCTAAAGAAGGTGAGCTTCACCCCGCCTTTGCCAGGCTGACGTCTAAAGGCATTCCTTTTAACGCCCTGATTTTCAGTATGATCGGCGGCATTCTGTCACTGCTGTCAAGCGTGTTTGCAGCGGATACAGTGTATCTTGTTCTCGTCTCTGTCTCAGGATTTGCGGTAGTGGCGGTGTGGATGAGCATTGCCGCATCGCAATTTTTGTTCAGAAGACGGTTTCTTAAAGAAGGCCATCAGCTTTCAGACTTAACATACAGGACACCGGGATATCCGGCCGTGCCGCTAGCGGCCTTTATCCTGTGCCTTGCCTCCTGTATCGGCATTGCTTTTGATCCGAATCAGGCCATCGCCCTTTATTGCGGAACTGCCTTTATGGCCGTCTGTTACAGCGTTTATTACTTAAAAAACCGGAACAGCCGCACCCGTGTTCAAGCCGCAAAATCTCAATAAACAAAAAAAGAACCCTGCCGCGCAAGGGTTCTTTTTTTGTTTATACTTCAACCACCCATCTGAACGAATCCGGCACCTTCCCGACCTGGATGCCGGTAATCGTTTCATAGAGCCTTTCTGACACTTCACCGATCAAACCGTTATTCAGCTCAATTGTTTCTCCGTGAATGTGCAGCTCGCCGACCGGTGAGATGACAGCTGCGGTTCCCGTACCGAATACTTCTGACACCTCGCCTCTCATCGCGGCATGATAGATGTCATCAATGGCAACCCGTTCTTCCCTGACACGGATGCCCCAGCTTTTTAAGAGCTCTATCACAGATGCGCGGGTGATGCCCCCGAGAATGCTTCCGTTTAGCGCCGGCGTTACAGCCTCTCCGTTTATAATGAAAAAGATATTCATACTGCCTACCTCTTCGGCATATTTCTTTTCCACTCCGTCGAGCCAAAGCACCTGATCATAACCCAGTTCTTCGGCTTTCCGCTGAGCCTGTAAGCTGGCCGCATAGTTTCCGGACGTTTTGACATCGCCCACTCCGCCGGTGACGGCGCGCACATACTCATCCTCGACATAAATACGGATCGGTTTCAGCTGATCGCCGTAATACGAACCGACTGGCGTCAGGACAACCATGAATTTATAACGCTTGGAAGGGCGGACGCCTAAAGAAGGCTCGGTCGCAATTACAAACGGACGGATATATAAAGAAGTTCCTTTTTCTTTCGGAATCCATTCCTGCTCCAGCTCCACCAATTGTACCAATGCTTCCAGCGCAAGCTTCTCATCGAGAGGCGGCATGCTCATCCGCCGCAACGATTTATTCAGCCGCTTTATATTTTGGTCAGGACGGAACATCAATGCCCGTCCGTCTTCTGATCTGTAAGCCTTCAGCCCTTCAAATACGGCCTGCCCGTAATGGAAAACGGATGCGGACGGATCAAGATGAACCGGTTCATATGGTGTGATTCTCGGATCATGCCAGCCTCTTTCTTCTTCGTAATCCAAGACAAACATGTAATCAGTGAAGTACTTGCCAAATCCCAATGAAGCGGAATCCGGTTTTTCTTTTCTAGCTGTGACCTTACGTCTTTCAATCAGTTGATTCAACAAAAGCACACCTTTCTTGTAATTGTTTAAATTTTCAGTCTTTTATAAGCTGCCTGTTTTCTCTGCCTGAATCGTGTATGCACAGATATATGAGGATGCAGTTGACCGTATCATATTAAATATACCACTTATAAGAGGATAATTATCACAATTTTTGATATTTTCAAGCGAAAATCTAACTTTATTTTATTCTCCTTCATTTTTTTCAATGAGGACTTTCTGTCATATTAAATGATTGCGCTTACATAATGTAAAGAAATCCTCTCTTTCGCAAAGTCAATTTTGTGACAAATTTATGGCGGAGAGGAAGGTGGTTGCCGCCTGCTTCACGAATTACGTAAGAAATGCGCAAGTAAAAGGGGGATTCGCTTGAAAAAATTTATCGCATTTCAGATTTTGATCGCCTTAGCCATCGGAGCACTGATCGGCCATTTCTTCCCGGATTTCGGGATGGCGCTGCGGCCCGTGGGAGACGGATTTATCCGCCTGATTAAAATGATTGTCGTGCCGATCGTGTTCTCGACCATTGTCATCGGAGCCGCCGGCAGCGGCAGTATGAAAAAGATGGGCAGTCTCGGCATCAAAACGATTATTTGGTTTGAAGTCATTACGACACTTGTTCTGGGGCTCGGCCTCCTATTGGCAAACGTGCTGAAGCCGGGAGTCGGCCTTAACCTCTCTCACCTTGCTAAAAAAGACATTCACGAGCTTTCCGGCTATACGGAAAAAGTAGTCGACCTGAAACAAATGCTTCTTGATATTATCCCCGTTAATATCATTGACGTTATGGCGAAAAACGATCTTCTCGCCGTCATCTTTTTCGCGATCCTATTCGGTGTTGCCGCAGCCGGCATCGGCAAAGCCTCCGCACCTGTCATGAATTTCTTTGAATCAACGGCAAATATTATGTTCAAGCTGACGCAAATGGTGATGGTCACCGCTCCGATCGGCGTTCTTGCCCTTATGGCCGCCTCAGTCGGACAATTCGGAATCGCGCTTTTGCTCCCGATGCTGAAGCTGATCGGCACTGTGTTTCTCGGGCTGTTTTTGATACTCTTCGTTCTGTTTCCGATTGTCGGGCTTATCTTTAAAATCAAGTACTTTGAAGTGCTGAAAATGATTTGGGATCTGTTTTTGATCGCTTTTTCCACGACCAGCACAGAAACCATTCTGCCTCAGCTGATGGATCGGATGGAGAAATACGGCTGCCCAAAGCGGGTCGTCTCCTTTGTGGTTCCGTCAGGCTTATCGCTGAATTGTGACGGCTCCAGCCTCTATTTATCGGTGTCATGTATTTTTCTGGCGCAGGCTTTTCATGTGGAGATGCCGCTTTCTCAGCAGCTTCTGATGATGCTTGTGCTCGTCATGACAAGCAAAGGCATTGCCGCCGTCCCGTCAGGCTCACTCGTCGTGCTTCTGGCGACAGCGAATGCCGTCGGTCTCCCCGCGGAAGGCGTCGCCATCATTGCCGGTGTCGACCGCGTCATGGACATGGCGAGAACCGGCGTCAACGTGCCCGGCCATGCGGTCGCCTGCATCGTCGTATCCAAATGGGAAAAAGCCTTCACATATAAAGGGCCCGTCACGGCGGACCAGACCGCCCGGACAGAAAGTATGTAAACACAAAAAAGACCACCTTATTGGTGGTCTTTTCTATTAATCAATCGCCGCATGATCTTCTTTTTCAATCAAAGCAAGGCGTTCATTGATTTCTTCCTGAGTCATTTCGTGCTCTTTCACATACATGTTGCGTTCGTTTGTACGGCATTCGTGACTGCAGCTGCGCATGTATTTGTATTCATTCTCAGGTGTGCAGATCATTTTTTTATTACATGCCGGATTTGCGCAGTTCACATAACGCTCGCAAGGCTCGCCCGTGAAATAATCTTTTCCGATAATGACATGCTCTACGCGGTTGACCGGTACACTGATTCTTTCGTCAAATACGTAGCACTGTCCGTCCCACAGTTTGCCTTGGACTTCAGGATCTTTACCATAAGTGACGATACCGCCGTCAAGCTGGGACACGTCTTCAAAGCCCTGCTTCAGCAGCCAGCCGGAAAATTTCTCACAGCGTACGCCGCCTGTGCAGTACGTGAGGATTTTTTTGCCTTCGAGCATGTCTTTGTGCTCTTCAATCCAGTCCGGCAGCTCACGGAACGCCTCAATATCAGGTCTGACCGCTCCGCGGAAATGACCGAGGTCATACTCATAGTCGTTTCTGGCGTCAATCACGATCGTGTCAGGATTCTGCATTTGCTCATAAAAGTCTTTCGGTTTCAAGTGTTTGCCCGTCGTGGTATTCGGATCAACATCATCTTCGAGACGAAGCGTCACCAGCTCTTTTTTATGGCGGACAAACATTTTGCGGAACGCATGTCCGTCAGTCTCATCAATTTTGATCGGCATGTCGGCAAAACGCGGATCAGCTTTCAGCGCATTCATGTATTGATCCGTCTGTTCAACCGTTCCGGACACCGTACCGTTAATGCCTTCCTCAGAAATCAAAATACGGCCTAACAGACCGAGCTCCTTACAAAACTTCAAATGCTGAGCCGTGAATTCCTCAGGCTCATCAATCTTTACATATTTATAATAAAGTAAAACTCTATATTGTTTTTCCATGATTTATACACCCTGTTCAATTATATTAATGATCACGCACACTATACTATATCATACAGGAAAACGGGCGAAAGATGAACATTTCCGTCCGGACTCTTTCTTCCAGTCACGCTTCTCCTTTTATTATCTGCTGAAAATAAAACCGATACGTATTGCGCAAAAAGGTTTCAAGCGAAAGGCCGGCGGCAGTCTGATACTTGCCGATGATAAACGGAAAACGGTCACGGCCTTTTTCCCGCAGGACATCGGCGCTGTCTTCACCCAGTTCCGAGATGAGCGATTCGATGACCGGCCAGCAGGCACCCCGCACGGCTTCCAGAGCTTGCTGACTGCCTGTAAGCCGGTATTGCTCTATCAGCTTTGCCAAATCCTTTTCTTCCATATTGTTCACTTCCTTACACCATATAAAAAAGAGGAGCAGCTTTTATAAAGCGGACGCCTCCTCCTGTGACTCCGCATAACCGATGATCTGGCCGACCTGTAATTCCCGGCCTTCAATGAGGTTATCCGAAGGGGTAAACATATCCTTCTCGAATACTAAAATAACGGTCGATCCAAATGAAAAATAGCCCAGCTCTTCACCCGTTTCAAGCCTGTTTCCGGTGTTTGTCTGAACGATGGAATTAATATTCATCGCACCTACCGGAATCATGAGCATCTGCCGGTCACCACGGGTGAGCTCGTACACATAACGGTAATTTTTTGAGAGCACGTCTTTCCCGTACTTCAATCCCATCGTATTGACAGGATACGAGCGTTTCCCCAGCTCGGCCAGCTTCTCATACGTGCAGCTGATGGGGGAATGGAAGCGGTGGTAATGTCTCGGGCTCAGATAAAGCACGGCAAAACGGCCGCCGTTGTATTTGTGATCGGCGTTTTTAAACCCCGTCAGTTCAGCGAACGAATAATCCTTCCCTTTTACCATGAAGGTTTGATTCGGATTAATCATGCCTACCGTCTGAACGACGCCGTCAACAGGACTGACGATGGCGTTCTTCTCTGTTGCCACGGGGCGGAGATTCAAATTAATATCACGAATGAAAAATGATGCCAGTGAATCAAAGTCAGAGGCTGTGCGTTCCGTTTCATTCCAGTTGATGCGATAGTGTTTGGAAAACAGCGGAATCATCGGCTTGCTCAGTTTCGATTCACAGAAGTTTTTAATGAGATGGGACGTCAATGGATTATTAGTCAGTTCAATCAATGAACGATAAAGAACTTTAGCTGCAGTATTAAACATTGATTACTCCTATGAATTTTCCTATAGTAATAAAAATAAAACACCATAAAAACGCTCCGATGGCGGCGAAGCATAAGTAGGTTTTGAAATCCATTCTGCCGATTCCGGAAAAGTAGCAGGTCACGTGTCTGATGCCTGGGATGAAATAACCTAAAATAATGGTGTACGGCCCGTACTTTTTCATCCACCTGTCTACTTTCTCCATCCTCTTTTCCTTCAGGCCGACCCATTTCCCGAACTTATTAATAAACGGCCGGCCGGCTTTTCTGCCGATGAAGTAGCTGATAATCATCCCCACGAGAGCTCCGATAAAGCTGATCAGAATGGAGAGCTCGTAATTCAGCACTTTTATATGGGCGAAGTAGCCCACAAGCGTCATCATGACTTCATCCGGAATAGGCAATCCGATAATACCGAGTGTCAGCATGAGAAAAATCGCGATATATCCGTAATCGGAAATTAATTGCTGAACTAATTCCATCTTCTGCTCTCCAGGTTTTCAGGCGCCTGTTTTTTAAAGTGGGGAAATTTAAGATTGCTGACCATTAAATAACTGAGCGCTATCGTTCCCGCCCCCAGAAGAAAAGCGTTATTGATGAAGCTCAAAATGACAAGACACATCCCCGCAAACGGAATCGGCATCCCGATAAACGTCGGCAGCTTGCTTTGTCCGATATTAAATCTCGAGAGCCGGATCATCCCACAGATGCTGTAGGAAAGCGCGATTAAAATTCCGACGAACGGAATCGTATATAGTGAAACACTGTAAGCGAGCATGGACGGCGCTACGCCGAACGTCACGAGATCTGCAAAAGAGTCAAGCTCCCTTCCCATCTCCGATACCGCGTTCAGCTTACGGGCGGCCAAACCGTCAAAAAAATCAAGAAACATCCCGGTGAAAATAAAGATCACCGCGGAGTGAATATTATGATACAAAAGGGAATGAATCGATAGAAGCCCGCAAATAAAATTTCCAATTGTAATCATACTAGGTATATAATTCACAGTTTACACAAACCTCCAATTAAAACCATATCAAATCGGACTGCGTATGCATAAAGACTCCATTTTACGGAAACATAAAATGAAATTCTTTCAATGCTATCATTCAAATTCTTTTATTATACAGCATTTGGTGTTATTTGAACAATCTAATCTGGTGATTTTTGTTTTTTCGCCGTTCATATTAAGGTAAGCAATCGGGGTTATCTCTATTCTGGATTACCCTGTTTAAATATTTCATGCTGATGATACGGTCTGTCCGCGCTTCACGAATGAAAAGCCGTATGATGTATAGTTATTTCCTTCTCCGTTAAATGAGAACATGACATATAACGATTGCGGACATAAAAAGTTTCATGAATTGAAAAGCCGGCACAAAACGGCCTCATACATTATCTCACAACCCCGTTTTCCAGTATATAGTCTGCCCACACAAAAAAGGCGCCTTACCATTACGGTAAAAACGCCTCTTAAGATAGGTTTATGTAACAGATAAATAACTGAGTGCTTCGGCCGCTCTTTCTCTCGCCTCTTCAGCCGTCTCGGCTGCAGAAAGCGCAACCGCCATACGGCGTCCGGCTTTCGTGACGGGTTTTCCGAATATGCGGACCTGAGTGCTTTTTACCGCCAACGCCTTCTCCACACCTTCAACCGCGTAATCAGCAAGCTCTTTGGGCGCCTTCAGCGGATGGCTTGCCCCCGGCGACAGCTGTGTGATTTCCGGAATCGGGAACCCCATTATCGCACGGACATGCAGCGCGAACTCTGACAAATTTTGCGTCACAAGTGTGACGAGCCCCGTATCATGCGGACGGGGAGACACTTCGCTGAAATATACCTTATCTCCAGTAAGGAAAAGCTCAACTCCGAACAAACCGTATCCGCCGAGCTCGTCCGTGATGCTTTTCGCAATATGTTTCGCCTCTTCAATCTGCTGTTCTGTCATATGATGAGGCTGCCACGATTCAATATAGTCACCGTCTTTTTGTTCATGTCCGATCGGTGCGCAAAAGGATGTACCGTTCGCCGCGCGCACTGTCAAAAGAGTGATTTCGGATTCAAACGGAATGAATTCCTCAACGATGACCCGGCCGTTTTTCACCCGGCCGCCTTCCATCGCCATATTCCAGCAGCTTTCCAGCCCGGAAGCCGAGCGGCACACGCTTTGCCCTTTTCCGGAAGAGCTCATCAGCGGCTTCACCACGCACGGAAAGCCGATTGTTTCCGCCGCTTCTTTAAATTCTTCATATGTATTCGCAAATTCATAGCCGGCAGTCGGAAGGTGCAGCTTCTCTGCCGCAAGCCGTCTGATGCCTTCACGGTCCATCGTCAGCTTCGCCGCACGCGCATTCGGGATGACGTGAAAGCCTTCTTCCTCAAGCTTCAGCAGCTCATCCGTCGCAATGGCTTCCACTTCCGGTACGATCAAGTCCGGTTTTTCTTTTTCAATGACTTCTCTGACCTGCGCTTTATCGAGCATATCGATGACATAGCTTTTGTGCGCGGTCTGCATGGCAGGGGCATGCTCATAGCTGTCAACGGCTACAGTGACAACCCCGAGCCGTTGCGCTTCAATGACGACTTCTTTCCCCAGCTCGCCTGATCCCAATAACAACACCTTTTTCGCCTGATACATGTCCTTTGGCCCCTCCCTTTCTATACCTCCCTCATTATAACGGAAATATTCAAAAAATAAAGACAAGACAGATAACCAAGCTCTATCCTGTCTTTTGCGCTGATTCGAGCGATTCAATCGCCGCTGACACGTCCTTCTCGCCATATTGCCCCATTAAGCATAACGATTCTTCCGCCCGGCAGGCGTGAGAAGAGATGCGGCGCTTGGCTTCCTCATGCATGTCACGGATGCCGAGATCTTGGAGACTGACGGGAAATCCGAGCCGGCGGTAAAACGGAAGCAGCTCTTCAATCTCATGTCTCCGATTCTCAAGCGCAAGCTGCACCAATATGCCGTAAGCAACCTTCTGGCCGTGCAGCACCTGATGTGTCTCCTGAATAAAGCTGAGTCCGTTGTGCACCGCATGCGCCCCTGCCATCCTGCACAAACGGCCCCCATAGCCGCCGACCGTTCCCGCGAGCATAATAATCGTTTCCGCCGTCTGGATGAACGGTACTGACAGCTCGCCTTTCTCCATGCTTCCGACGGCTGCTTCACTGTAACGCAATAACAGATCACGGATATATTCCGCCTGTCTCAGCCCCGCCTGAGCCATCAGCGGCGCCGTCCCCGTATTTCTGATGACCGCTTCGGCCTCATACCATTTCGCCAGCGTATCACCGATCCCGCTTTTCATATATTCAATGGGAGAGGAAAGCAAAAACAGCGGATCAACAATCGTCAAGTAGCTTGAACGCTTATGATAATCCACTCTGATAAAATTGCCGCTCTCATCATATATGACACTTAACGGCGTACTTGCCGCACACGTTCCCGCGATGGAAGGAACCATCACAGCCTCAATATCAAGCCGGTCTGCCGCCGCTTTTGCCAAATCCAACATCGTGCCGCCTCCGATACCGATGATCACATCCGCATTTTTCGCCTGCTCACAGACCTTACGCACCGCCTCAGGTGAACAGTATCCTTTATGCTGAATCACATCCCAGGAAGAACCGCCGCCGTAATCGGAGAACGCCTGATAGGATTTAATTCCGGTCACAATCACGGGTTTTCTGAATGTCTCCAGCAGCCCCGGAAGCTCTTTTGCAATTCCTTCCTTACATATATATTGATTCGGGCCGCTTCGCACGATATCTTCAGGCTTCATTCGAATCTCTCCTCTGGCTGGAATTTATATATATTTTCTCACTTGTCAGAAAATACATCAACCGGAGGTGCGTCAGCGCTTCGCTTCCTCCGCCTCCAAAAACAGCTCATCAAGCCGCTCCAAAGCCTCTGCCTTTTCAAAACTGCTGAACCACAGATCATCATAAGAATCCAGGATGCGGTAATGGTGGGAAATCAAATGCTGCTGCAAGCGGAACTCACCTTTTTTCTCGATGGTTTTCCACCACACCTTGCCGCCCATCGTCTTCCCCTTCGGCCTGTCAATTGTGCGATGGGCAACCGCTTCAATGACCTCCAGCGGATCATCTCCTAATACGGATTGCAGTGTTTCACTTGATCTAAAAAGCGCGCAAACCGCCACAACATGCGGCCATTCCGCAAGCGCCCGCCCTTTCTCAATCTGCACCAGCGCCTTTTTGGAAAGACCGATCACATCCGCCATTTTCTCTTGCGTATAGCCTCTCTCCGACCGGATTTTCTTCAGCTGGACCGAGACAAGCTCAGTCATATAATCTTGATCCATCTCAACCTCCATATTTATCAATATAGCCATTTTACACCGCGTGACGCCATTTTTATATCGGAACATTTTTAAATGAATCAAAAGAATCGGTAAAAAAGTACCATTTTCCTCTTTTTCTCAATTCACGAACAGAAATTGGCATCTTCATGGTAAAATACGGTCGGAGAAAATCAGGCGAAAGGACACTGTAGATGAAATTACTCGAAACCAATACCCTCATTCAATCAGCAAACAGCCGTCTGAAAGCTTATCAAAAAACGAAGGATGACATGATTGCTTTAAAACAGCAGTTTCACGGCATTGCAAATACGGACGCCATGTCAGGGAAAGGCGCGGACGCCATTCAAGCCTTCTATACTGAACAGGCCGCCGGAACAGAGCTTTGGCTTGATCTCTGCGACATGAAAATTACTTTTTTCAAAAGCATCCCAAGAGAAATAGAACAGGCGGGCTTCGGCCGGCATGACTTGCTGGAAGAATCGTTCCTTGATAGTGAGCTTAAGCATGCCGGGCAAAGAGCTTACCATATCATTGATGGCCAGCACGATGAGATCAGCCGAATTTTAGGATCAATTGACGACATTTTGTCCTTATCACCGTTTGACAAATCTTCGGTTACCGGCAAACTTGATGCCGCCGATCACAAAAAACGGCAAACGGCAGAACACTTACATAAACTCGACGCAAAACTGGTTCACGAGTACGCTCAATCTGAAGCGCTTGAACACGAAGTTGAAGCCTTCTTCCGGACGCTGGCCGACTTAACAAGTAAAGCAGGCGGTCCGCAATCTTTTAACGCCAAAGCATTTCACGATACTGACGTATATAAAAGAAAAGACAGCATACAAAAACAAGCCCATCAATACATCAAAATGAAACAGCAGGAAGAAACCGCCTTTTTACAGAAAAAACTGGACCGTATTTCTGACCCGGATGAATATGTAAACATTGCAGAAAAACTCGGGGCTGACAACATGAGCGCCGAACAATTACAATATTACTCAAGCCTCGTCCAGCTAAAAGCCATGCGCCAAGCCGGACAAATGCTCGTCGACGGGGCAAAAGGCATTACGCTGGGGATATGGGATGCAGGAAAAGACGCCGTCATCGGCGCTTACGATTTCGCAATCTGGCTGCAAAGAGCACAAGGACACGCAGGAACAATAGAACAGGCCAAAGCCGGACAAGAACTCATCGGCGCCATTTACAATGCACCGGAAACATTCGATTATATGGTTCAATCCTTCAAAACTTCATGGAATGAAAACATCATTCACGGTGACACCTACAGCCGCACCCACTATATCGCTTACGCTGCTGTCTCCCTCTTAGGAGCAAAAGGCGCCGGAGAAGTCACCGGGGTGACAAGGGCCGGGAGATTTGTGACGAAGGAAGCGAAGACGTTTATTGCGGATCAGAAAAAAGCAGCAGCTGGAATTTACGCAAAAGGAAAAAGCTCGATTTCTCAACCCTGGAAGCCTGCGATTGATGTGAAGCAGGAAAATGTTGTGAGGATTGATCGCGGCGATACTGTCAAAAGAGTTATCCAAACGGACAAGGAAACTAAAATTAAAAAAGGGAACTTTAGTTTTGAGCAAACAAAAGAGTTAACTGGTTTTAGCGATAATATATCAAAACATTTAGAGAAGCATGGCCTTGATCTTGAGAACTTTCATGAATTACGGTTAAAACCAGTATCTGAATTATCAAGTACAGAAATAAAAGTAATGAAAGAGATACGCGATGCCGTGCCTCTGATTAACAAAGATACATTGTTACAAAAAACAATTCCGATACAAGATGTTGAAAACTATTTATCTGGGAAGTACACAGAAATCGGCGGTTATGTTGCTAAGGCAGAGGATGTAGCAAATATACGGATGTATGATGATGTAGTTGAGTCTTCACGTTTAGATTATGCTTTTCCTGACGGGACAAGACCTTATCCTGAAGGCGGAGATTCCTACGCTATGATACGCTTTAAAACTTCTAATCCTGAAGAAATTGAAATTCCATACGGCAAGCAATTCGGAGGAAGCAATAATGATGGTCCTCCTTGTACACAAAATGGATTTACTGGAGCCAGAAATGGAAAAATCATTCCCGAGTGGGTGTTTACTAGGAGAATGAAACCGAAAGCGGGATCTGAGCTATACAAAGTAATAAATGGGCAAGAACAATTAGTAGGTATATTTGACGGGAAAAAATTTATTAAATTATCCAATTAAAAAGGTGATTAAATTGATAAAAAACGGAAATTACTGCATTTTCAAAGGCGAAGAATACGAAATGACAGAAGATATGGATGGTAATCTATTAATCTTAACGGACAATCCTTTATCAATTAAAGAAGGTTTTATAGATAGATTTAATTCAAAAGTTTTTAGTAAAATAGTGACTCCTCATGAAATAACCAATTGTTATAGTATAAGGACCAAGGGAAAATTAGATGGAAAGGTTGTGAATATTTCCAAAGAAACGACCGATCAATATTATATAGGGACTTCAGATTCAATAATTGCTCAAGAATTAGGATTAGAGCAAACTGATAAATATTATTATGATAAATGGATTCCTAAGGATCAAGTAGAAGTTTTCGAGGAAAAAATTGATATTAAGTTTTAAAAAATATCCCTCATGTTACACGTATCACATCAACCACCATTCGACAGAAGGCGCCCGATGCAAAACGAAACACGCTCACTATGTTTAAAGCCTTAATATTAAGGTATATCGCTTTAAAGGTATTAGGCAAAACCGAATCATTTTCATAACCATTAAGTCATCGTTTTTTTGAAAAGAGTCAGCGCCTGCTGTTTTGCCAAGGTTAGAAGTTTATCATCAGCCTCGGTGATCTTTTGCTTATTAAGCCTAGGGACACGCATTGCTGTGAGCAAATTGACGGGGCGGACGCTGGATTATCAGTGCATTAATGTAATACCGGAAAAAATGAAAGAACGATGAAGGAAATGACGAGGCAAACAATATGCTGAACTTCACTCAGCATATGTTATAGCAGGTGGGCCTGACACCGAAACAATAACTGAAAACGTGTAAATAAAGTAAGCGATTCCGATTGATGCAGGATCGCTTACTGCCTTTTTTGAAAATGTCTCCTATGCCCGCCCTAACGTTCCGAAGTTTCAGAGGCGCAGACAAGCTGTCATACGTTTGCCATCTATAAATGAACGCACACTACACGTAATGGAGGGATTGCAATGGACGAAATGGTCCTGGAAACACAGCAATGGCTGAATGAGACGTACAAAGGCAGACACGGGTACAACAAAGTGCCGGAAAACGGAAAAACGGGCTGGGATACTATTTACGGACTGACACGGGCGCTTCAAATCGAGCTTGGTATTTCTGAACCTGCCGATAACTTCGGACCGACGACACAAAGATTGTTTAAACCGTTGAAAAAGCAGGCTCCCGATTCTAAGCCGACAAACATGAATTACATTCTGCAAGGGGCGCTTTGGTGTAAAGGATTTAACCCGGGCGGATTTTCTGGCGTTTTCTATGAAAATACCGAAAGTGCTGTAAAAGAGTTTCAAAAAGCGGCCGGGCTCACTAACCAAGACGGCATCGTCACGGCACTCATTATGAAAGCCTTGCTGGATATGAGCGCTTTTCGGTTAGTAGCGGGAGGAGACAAAAGAATCCGCCAAATCCAGCAGAACCTGAACCGGGATTACAATGACTACATCGGCTTGATGCCTTGTGACGGCTTATATGCCCGCGATACAAACAAGGCTCTCATTTATGCCCTCCAAAAAGAAGAAGGCATGAGCACAAGCGTCGCCAATGGATTTTTCGGGAACGGAACGACCAGCTTATGTCCTACCTTGACTCCCGGCGATTCACGGACAGGCTTTGTTTTGATTGTTCAATACGCGCTTTACTGTAATGGGAAATCATTTGACCCCGGTGAATTCGACGGAAAATACGGCGTCAGCGTTGTATCGGCAGTGAAAGCTTTCCAAGAGTTTATGTGCCTGCCGCAAACAGGTTATGCGGACATGCCGACGATTAAAGCTTTATTATCAAGCTCAGGCGACACAACGCGGGCTGCTTCGGCTTGTGACACTGCTGCAATTATAACGGCAGATACGGCTGAAACTTTGCGTGAGAATGGCTATAAAATCGTGGGAAGATATTTGACCGGGAATGTGCGGACAAGCAGCGGACTGACATCGAAGGCCTTGACGTCAAAAGAGCTTTCCACTATTTTCGATGCCGGCTTAAGCGTTTTTCCGATTTATCAGGACGGCGGCTATGAATCTTCTTATTTTGTAAAAGATCAAGGAACGAGAGATGCTTACAGCGCTGCATCAGCCGCCCGAAGATTAGGTTTTCCGTCAGGCACGACCATCTACTTTGCCGTCGATTTCGATGCGTATGATTATGAAGTCACAGATAAAATCATCCCTTACTTTCAAGAAATCAAGTCAGCTTTTATGAAAATGCAGGCGTTTTCAACTGCGCCGAAATATGAAATCGGGGTATACGGACCGAGAAACATTTGTATCCGGACGGCAGAAGCAGGTCTGACCAAATATAGCTTTACAGCTAACATGTCGACCGGATTCAGCGGCAACCTCGGATACCCGATGCCGAAAAACTGGGCTTTTGATCAATTTTATGAAGGAACGATCGGAAGCGGAGCGGGAAAAGTCGCCATTGACAAAGACGGTTACTCCGGAAAAGACTCAGGTGTAAGCAGCGTCCATCCGCCTTCTGATCCTGTGTATGACGCAAGACTGCGTACACTGACGGACATTTTAACAACCATTCCCGCTTTAGAAAATGTACCGAATCTTGCGAATGCCATGTTTGAATTCGACAAGACTGAAACCATTTATGCATCACCTGAAATGGATATTCTATTATCAACTTCACTTTTGGCAACAGTGCCGAGTGAAGGTTCTCCCAACACAGTTACCATTACAAATGGCAAACCGGGAGCTTATATTACCGGTCTGATGGGAGATTCACAAGTCTCTTTTACAGCATCACAAATTGATTCCTATCAAAACCTGCTTAACAGTCTGAGCTTGTCAGTCCGCAACGGTTATTTAGAAGTATACGTCAATCCGGCTGCGGGATCGCTGAATATCCAATTTAAAATCTATACACCTGATATTCCGGTCGGTGACAGTGCTACAACTGGACTAACAACGACCATTACATTTAAAATAAAACAAAAGAGCTTCAGGCTGCCGGATTCCGAAGAGGTTTACTCTCCGGATTGGGATTCTGTCGTGAATACCATGGCCATTGCAGGCGCAGGAATTATTGTTATTGTAGGTATCGGTGCTTTAGTCGTTTTAGCGCCTGAATTAGGGGGAGCTGCAGCCTTGTTCAGCACGGTTTTATCACTATTTCTATAATTGAACAGGCAGCTCCTTGCTCCGGGAATGCTCAATGAGTATTCTTGGAGTTATTTTTTAAGGAGGATTCATATGAAGATTGACATGCAGACATACAAGGAAACCGTTCAAAAAATAGAAAGCGATTTGCTTCCGCGAAGTCAAAATGACAAAGAACTGCTTACATATTTAACGACACAAGATTCGCTCACACTCAATCAAATGAAGATGTGTTTCACTGAACCGCAGCTCACCTTCAACCATACAGTCAAGATTGTATGCACAGTCACTTTCATCACGTTATATATCTTTTTTTTCAGCACTCATTTTAATGATTTGATTGAAATGGCGCTGCAAATGGTTTTTGGTCTGGCCGGCCTTGTTTGGATTTTTGCCGTATTTCCGTTTTCAAGGAAAATCCAAGTGTCTGACCGTTTCAGACAAAAATCTGAAAACACCCGTATTACCGGAATGATAGACTTCGTCCTCGAACAAAGATACAAAGACATGATCAGTTAAAAAACCCCTCCGCTTAAGGGGTTTTTTATTATGCAATCCTTTCATCCCCTTGCCAAAAAAGGCTCTTCCCCACTGGAAATAACCGGAACACCCAATTTCATTCTCAATATAATGTGGTAGTGGATCTGTAAAGAAAGAAGGGCTACATGATGGGTATCATTAATGGCAAAATGTATATTGACCGATTGAACCAGCTTAAAAATGAGATTTGGCTTGACGGCGAAAAGATCGAGGGACTTATTTCTGAACATCCCGCATTTAAGGGCCTTCTGGAAACGAAGCGCTCTCTTTATGATTTGCAAACGAAACCGGGCATGAAAGACGAGATGACATACAGTCTCCCCGGTAAAAAAGAACGGGCCGGGCTTTCATACCTGCAGCCGAAAACGAAAGAAGACGTCAAAAGAAGAAGAAAGATGTTCGAGCATTGGGCCAAGCACACGCACGGAATGATGGGACGAAGCCCGGATTACATGAATACCGTGCTGATGAGCTTCGCCGCCTCTGCCGCGCTTTTGAAAGACCGGGAGCATTGTTTTCCGGAACATGTTCAGGCGCTGTACGAACGCGCTGTCACACAGGATCTTTCTTTTACGCACACGTTTATCACCCCTCAGGTGAATCGTTCACAAATGGACGTAAACGTATCACCAACACCGATCTCCGCAAAAGTGGTCGAAAAAAATGAAAAAGGCCTCGTCATTCACGGCGCCCGGATTTTGGCCACACAAGGCGGCCTGACGGATGAAGTGCTCGTGGTTTCCCTGCCTAAGATGTATTTTGAATCAGATGAAGCGTTCGCTTTTTCCATTCCTTCCAATACAAAGGGCGTAAAATTCATCTGCAGGGAATCTTTCGTACTGGGAAAATCATCATTTGATTATCCGCTCAGCTCAAGATATGAAGAAATGGATTCCATCGTTGTATTCGATAACGTTTTAGTCCCTTGGGAACGCGTATTTTTTTATGATAATTACGAGGCGGCTTATGACTTCAATATGAAAAGCTCTTTTAACGCTTTCGCATTTCATCAAGTCATCACGAGACAAATTGTAAAGACGGAGTTTCTCCTGGGTCTTGCCCAAACGCTTGTCGATGCGATAGATGTCAGCGAGTTTCAGCATATTCAGGCTAAGATGGCTGAAATCATCACCGGTCTGGAAACGATGAAAGCCCTTTTGGAAAAGTCGGAGAATGATGCCGAAACAGATGAATGGGGATATATGCGGCCGAGTGTCACTCCGCTTCGTGTGGTCAGCGCGATTTTCCCTGACATCTACCCGCGCTTCACAGAGATCATTCAGCTGATCGGGGCAAGCGGAATGGTGACTTTGCCGACTGAAAAAGCGTTTCATTCAGACATCAGAGGAGACCTTGACCAATATTTACAGGCAACTGAATTGAATGCCGAGGATCGGGTGAAAGTGTTCCGTCTGGCATGGGATTTGACCATGAGCCCTTTCGGAACAAGACAGACACAATATGAGCGGTACTTCTTCGGTGACCCCGTCCGCTTGGCCAGCCATCTGTACAATAGCTATCCGAAAGAAGAACAGACCGCTGTCATCAAGGACTTCCTGAACATTCATAAATAAAACAAAGCAGAGCCTCATCTCTGCTTATCATAGCTGGATCGGCTGCCGCCGATCCTATTTTTTATTTTGACTGATCACCACCATCGTAATATGCGATAGCGCGAAAGAGACAAGGGTGTACACAAAGGCCCATCCGATAAACGAGAAATTCAATACGGTAAAAGTGCATATAAGGCAAACGGCCAAAGCGGCAGCCGGCATAATAAACGCGTTTTTAAACAGATATGTTCCGGCCACTGACAAGATGATGATACAAAGCGGCAGAACACCGAACGCAAAATCCAATTCATCAATCAACAGAGGCACTCCTTTCCCTTTTCTTAAATCGGCCTACCACATCTTATGCCTGAGTACAAAAACAAGTACTTCAAATCCTTTCGCGCTCACGCTGATATTCCCTTCGGTTATTTATTCAAAAAAATGAAAACTTTTCTTAAAGCGTTTACATTTATGCCAGACTGTGATAATTTAAGAAAGCGCTATCATACACAAGTTAATGATTTTTGGATGGAGATGAGGAGAACCAGGAAACCCCGCCCTTTCACAAGGGTGATTTCTGGTTCTTTTTATCATTTTCAAGGGAAGGGGTCTTACATACATCATGATAGACGTTCAGCAAAGGGGAGGATATGATGTTTCAGTTGTTCAAGCCGGCTCCGCATATTGAGAGATTGGATGATTCAAAGACGGATGCGGCCTATAAACGGCTCAGGCTGCAAGTATTTTTGGGAATTTTCATCGGGTATGCCGGGTATTATTTGCTCCGCAAAAACTTTGCCTTCGCTATTCCTTACTTTCAGGAGCAAGGGTTTTCAAAAGGGGAACTTGGCTTGGTGCTAGCGGCCGTATCAATCGCTTACGGCTTCAGCAAATTTATTATGGGGATGGTGTCTGACCGCTGCAACCCGAGATATTTCCTTGCAACGGGTCTGTTTTTGTCAGGTGTCGTAAACATTTTATTTGTTTCCATGCCATGGGTCACGTCAAGCGTGACGATTATGTTTATTTTTATGTTTATTAACGGGTGGTTTCAAGGGATGGGCTGGCCGCCTTGCGGACGGACGATGGCTCATTGGTTTTCCATCAGTGAACGCGGCACGAAAATGTCGATATGGAATGTCGCCCATAACATCGGCGGAGGTATTCTCGCCCCCCTCGTGACTCTCGGCATCGCCATGTTTGTTACTTGGAAAAGCGTGTTTTTCTTTCCGGCTATTATCGCCATTGTCATTTCATTTGTCATCGTTCTTCTCGTTCGTGACACGCCGCAATCCTGCGGGCTGCCGCCGATTGAAGAATACCGGAATGACTATCCGAAACATGCGTTTAAAGACCAGGAAAAAGAAATGACGACCAAAGAAATTCTTTTTAAATACGTGCTGAATAATAAATTTCTGTGGTATATCGCATTTGCCAATGTGTTTGTTTATTTCGTGCGGTACGGAGTCGTTGACTGGGCGCCGACTTATTTGACGGAAGCGAAAGGATTCTCTCCTGAAGACTCCAGATGGTCTTATTTCCTTTACGAATACGCGGGAATTCCGGGCACGATTTTGTGCGGCTGGATCAGCGACCGGTTTTTCAAAAGCCGCCGCGCGCCAGCTGGCGTACTGTTCATGGCCGGCGTATTTATCGCTGTATTGGTCTACTGGCTTAACCCTGCCGGTCATCCGCTCATCGACAATATCGCGCTGATCAGCATCGGGTTCTTAATCTATGGACCTGTCATGCTGATCGGGCTTCAGGCCATTGACCTCGCGCCTAAAAAAGCGGCGGGAACGGCAGCCGGCTTAACCGGGTTTTTCGGCTACATCGGAGGCTCGGCTTTTGCCAACGCCATCATGGGTTATGTTGTAGACCGCTTTGACTGGAACGGAGGCTTTATTATGCTTGTCACCTCATGCGCGCTGTCCATCGTCTTCTTGGCTATGACGTGGAATACCGGCAAGCGGGCGGAGCATGTATAAGAAAACAACATAAAAGATTAATATTTTTGCAGTACAGAATTTACAACGATTTTCTACGCTAGAGACAGATATTGATTTTTTAAGGGGGAAGAAAACATGCGGAAACATAAGTTGCTTGCTTTGGTATTGCTTTCATTCGGTTTATTGTCATTCATCGTCACGCCTGTATCGGCGGTGGGAAAAGGAAACCTTTTGTCTCCTGACAGAATGTTAACCATTGCCCATCGCGGTGCTTCGGGGTATGTCCCGGAGCACACGATCCTTTCTTATGAAACTGCGCAAAAAATGAAGGCAGACTATATTGAATTGGATTTACAAATGACAAAAGACGGCAAGCTGATCGTCATGCATGATGAAAAACTGGACCGCACCACAAACGGACACGGCTGGGTGAAGGATCATACATCAGCCGAGATTCAAAAGCTCGACGCTGGCTCTTGGTTCAATAAAGCCTATCCGGAAAAAGCTAAACCGCAATACGCCGGACTTCACGTTCCCACACTTGATGACGTATTAAAACGATTCGGCAGACATGCAAATTATTATATTGAAACGAAGGCGCCTGAAACGTATCCGGGTATGGAAGAGAAACTGATCGCTTCACTGAAAAAATACAAATTGGCAGGTAAGCATGCGAAACTTGGACAAGTGATCATTCAGTCTTTCAGCAGGGACAGCCTTCTGAAAATCAAAAAGCTCGATCCGAAACTTCCCGCCGTCCAATTGCTTGAAGCGGATCAGATGACGTCAATGACTGACGCTGATTTAGCGGACATCAAAACCTATGCCGTCGGAATCGGGCCGGATTACAAAGCGCTGAACGCTCAAAACGTCCGGAACATACGCAGCCACGGCCTTTTGCTCCACCCTTATACCGTAAACAGCGAAGCGGACATGCGCCGCCTGCTGGATTGGGGCGTAACCGGTGTGTTCACTAACTATGCGGATATATTCCAAAAGGTTAAAAAAGAATACAAATCATAAAGCCAGCATGGGTTCGGAGATGATGCCGAATCCATGTTTTGCCCGATAAAGCAAACGCCATCATGGGTTATGTAGCGGGCGGAGCATATTATTAAAAGGCTGAAACTCATCTTAATTGTAAAAAGGTATCACTGTAATGATGAATTACTTGTGATACCTTTTTAAACAAAGGAATATAATTATTTATTTCTATTATCTATTTTCTTTCTTATACTATTAGTAATAGACGATAATACAAGTGATACTAAACCATAGACAACCACCCATCCCCAGAAGGATAGATTAAAAACAGTGAACATTAATATGACTGAAACAACTATACTGACAATCGGCATTATATACACTTTTTTGAAAATATAAGTGAATATAATCGATAAAACGATAATGGAAAGTGGTAAGATACCAAAAGCAAGATCTAGCTCATCCATTATTATTCTCCTTTTCTAATTTGATTGTTGGTAACTTAGTTTCCCCTAAGTGTACCAATTTACCTCATGACCTAGCCATTCCACACATCTTTGTTTTTCTTAATCATAAAGAAGTCATATTCAGAAACATGGGTATTGTTAATAATTTTTTCAAGTCCTCTGATAGGAGTAGATTTTAATTTTTCTCCACTTTTATAAGAGTAAGAATTAATCACATATTTCCCATCCTTATTTAGTTCTAACAAGAAAATTTTAGACTCATCAAAATAAGTGAATTTTGCTTGGTTTTCAAATTTTGTCGATCTATGTAATGGAAGTTTTTTCTTCGGCTTCATACTTTTCAGATCAAAAGTATAAAGTATTGAATTAGCTGCCAAATGATATAAAGTGTCATTTTTCACAAAAAAGTTATTAGTGGAAAGAGGAATTGCCAGTTGAGAAATTTCATCAGGGATATGATAACTGCCTAAAGAATATGCCCCTTTGAACTTATTATGCTTTAAATCTATTTCTGCTACTTTGAATTGTACCTTACTTGATTTATCCGTTTGGTTATATAGTATAAAAAAGGCTGAACTCTTTTTAACTATTATCTGTGAATAAACACTCCAATCTTCTTCATTTAATATAGGAATTGTTGTTCCTTTCCCTACTGTAACTTTATCTTTATCTATTTTAACATCCTGGAAAGTCGGTGTTTTGACTGAAGAATCTTCATTTATCACGTAAATATATTCACCGTCATTACCGGTACTTGTATAGAAACCCGGAATAATTTTTTCATGAAATCCATTGCTGTTACCCCATCTGATTAAGCTATTATAATGGTTTTTACCGACTTCTTGATTATTCAAAAAATAAAATATATTCCCTTTTATTAAATGACCCGATGACTGCCCATAACTTGTATGTACTTGATGTTGCATCGGGAATTTCTTAAAGCTATCGCCTATCATATAAACTTCTTTTTTGTCCTGTCTAACTATGTTTTTTTCATCTTGTGCAATAGTTCCAACTTCAATAGCATCTCCTTTCACAGCTGTTGCTGCTCCTTTTTCATCAATATATACAGTATAACTTCCATCTTTAGGGTAATCTATTGTAGCTGAATAATATACAGCTGCAATTTTATCATTCAAGAAATTCTTTTCCTTTTCTGTTTTAGTTTGTTTAACATTAGAAACTGTATTAGTATATTTAAAAGCTCCGATACATATAAATGTACCTATTAATAGTATGACAGCAATTATAATTAACCACTTAATTTTGTTCAAATATAATCTCACTCCTTAAAATAATATGACTCCCTAAATAAACTTAGGGAGTGAAAATAATTCATCAAAATGTTTTAATAGTTTTTGTATAATTGGAATCTCTGATGTCTCTTGGATAGACACCCAGACCTTTATCTTTATCCATATCTATACCAGCCTTTAGCTTAAAAGCTGACCATAATAGTTTTGAACAGTTTTTATCACCATAATGACTCGATTTTCTATTTGTTGCAAAATTATATGAATAACCATCCTTCCCAACCCTGCTGTAACCCCAATTTACTGAATTATTTTTTTTAGAACTAGAAACTTTCACATTTTGAATTACAGCATTTTTTTCGACCTTACGTTTCGAGGAAGCTATTGCACGAACACCTTTTTTAGGGACCGATTCGACAATTTGATTTCCCTTATAGTACATACCGACATGTCCATGAGGAAGCCCAAAAGTAGATGCAGGTGTATAGTAAACATTACCTTTAGAGCTTGATCCTATAATTTTCGGCCCGCTATTCTTGCCCATTGTGCTCATTCTATTACTTTTATCTTCTTCTTTATCTAGCTTTTCTTGCTTCTTTAATTCAGTTTTAATTTCCTCTAAGATCTCATTAGATGTTTTATTATCTTGTTTAACTAGATCATTAACAGATTCAATTAATTCTTTTTTCGACAGATTCGGATTCATTTTCAATATGTAGTTTACTGTTTCTGAATTATACGAGTCTACAGCCTTAACACTCGTAAAACCTCCAAACACTAAGGGAGTAACGATGCATAATGTTGCAAAAAATTTTCGCATTTCCATACTTATTACCTCCAACTATTTGTTTATTCTCCTATATTTTAATTTATTATACAATTATTGTAAACACAACTTACGTACTGTATTTTCTCTGCGGTTAATAATTTGCTTTGTCTTAAAAACTTTGACTTGGAGTAAAGGAAAACGGATAAAGTTACGGAGAAGAAAGAAATATAAAAGATTAATAGTTGATAGTTGCCCAACATATCTTTACATTCATTGTTTAGTATGGAAGACAGTTATTGATAAGACGGAGAAATTATGAGGAAAAAAGAATACTGGCCTTGCTTGTTCTGTCGTTAGGCTTGCTCATTCATCGTCACGTCTGTATCGAGCCAGCATGGGTTCGGAGATGACGCCGAGTCCATGTTTTTTTACGCGATCAAAAAACCCTTGCGGGAAATGTCCGCAAGGGTTGTATCAATCATTATTCTTTTCCGGCAGCAGCTTCGGCCTGTCCGCCTTTTAGTTGATCGTTGATTGCTTTGGCGTCTTTCAAATACTCAGTCTTGAATCCGCTCTTCAGCGCCCACGCATAGAAGACAAGGGCAACGATTGCGATCAGCCCCATATCCCAGCCGTACGGAATGATGTTCAGACCGCCGAATTTTTCACTTCCGAGCCATGAAATGGTCATCATGCTGAGCAGATAGACAACCATCCAGACGCCGCCTTTAAAGTTTCTGCGGAATCCTTTCCACTTCGCTTTCGCTTGGTAGTAAAAGTAAATCGGCAGGCCGATCAAAATGATAAACAGCACCTGCCCCGTTAGCGGCCAGCGCGCCCAATACAGCACGAGAGACGCGAACACGAAGCCGAGCGGAGCAACCACGCTGAGGCCTTTCAGACGGAGAGGCCTGTACAAATCCGCCGCCGTCCGCCGCAGCGTCATCACCGTCACAGGACCCGTGATATAAGAAATCAGTGTCGCAACGGAAATGATTTCAGCAAGCACGCCCCATCCTCTGAATAAAAACAGAAAGATAAACGATACGATCAGGTTAAAAATCATCGCTTGGCGCGGCACGCCGTACAGCGGATGAAGCTTTCCGAAAATGCTCGGCATATATTTATTTTTTTCCATGCCGTAAATCATGCGGGACGTCGTAGCGGTATAAGTGATACCGGTTCCTGACGGAGATACGAACGCATCCGCATAAAGAATAATGACAAGCCAGTTGATATTCAAGGCGATCGCCAAATCGGCAAATGGAGAGTTAAAGTTCAGGTGACTCCAGCCGTGAACGATCATAGAAGGTTCAACCGCACCGATAAACGCGATTTGCAGCAGGACGTAAATGACGGTTGCGACCAACAGCGAACCGACAACCGCAATCGGAATCGATTTACCGGGATTTTTTGCTTCTCCGGCCATGTTAATCGGGCTTTGAAACCCGTTAAACGCAAAGACGATACCTGATGTCGCCACTGCCGTCAGCACGCTCGCCCAGCCATTCGGCGCAATGCTTGACCCGGATGTGAAATTTCCGCCGTGAAAACCGGTAAACAGCAGCGCTCCGATTGTCAGCCCCGGAATAATGATTTTAAAGATAGTAATCAATGAATTCGCTTTTGAAAATAAGTTAACTGTCCAATAATTCAGTAAAAAGTAAATAATCAGCAATACGGACGCAAAGCCGAGACCCTCTCCCGTAAGTGTGCCGTTGTGAACGAGATTGCCTGTCCATTTCGCCCACTCCCACGGCCATGAGCTCATATATTGAACGGACGCGACCGCTTCCACAGGAATAACGGAAACAATCGCAATCCAGTTTGCCCATCCTGCGATAAATCCAATAAATGATCCGTGAGAATATTGAGTATATTTTACCATTCCCCCGGCTTCCGGGAACATTGAACCTAATTCACTGTAAGAAAGTGCGATAAACAGAATAACGATCATACCGATAATCCAGGAAATAATTGCGGCAGGTCCCGCAATCTGAGCCGCCCGCCATGCCCCGAATAACCAGCCAGAGCCAATCATTGACCCAAGTCCGACCATCATGAGTGCAAACGTTCCCATTCTGCGATGTAATTGATTCATAAAGTTAACACCTTTCAATTAAAATATGACTCCAGCGCTATCATATATTTATAATATTATTCTGAAAATAGTTTTGTCAATCTTTATCGCATTAAAGCAGGAATCCAAAAATTACCCTTTGATGTTTAAACAGCCGTCAAGCGGGAATAACTACTGCAAGCCAGAAATAGAAAGGAGTTTTTATCATGAAACAAAAACTGCTCATTTCAGGACTTGCCGTGTCGACTGTCGGAGTGACTTCCTACCTGCTCAAAGATAAATCAAACCGCCAAAAGGTGAAGGACTTTATCCGCAATATGAAAACATCGCTTTCAGGGAAGCACGATATTGAATCATTTCCCGTCCACAAAGCAGGCAACCCGCATCCCGAAGATATTGAAGATAACAAAATGGTATCCGAAGGCTCCATGTATCCGGTTCAATACTACGATGACAAGAAGAAATAATCTGTTCCCATGCTGCCCGGCCGTATAAACGGCGGCAGCTTTTTTATGCAGACGGCTTTTTATAGATCCGCCAATATTGGCGCGGCCCTTGATCCCGCACGGTAATGCCCAGTTTGGATATTTCCGCTTTCAGTTCTTTCGCATCTTCGGTTTCATCCTGCTTCAGCGCCTTTTCCCTCGCTTTTAAGAGAGCGTTTGCCCCAGGCTCCAAATCCGGCATGTCCGGCACCCACCGTTTGTATTCTTCTTTAAAAGGATCTTCCGTCCCCAGCCAGAACATACCCATGCCTGCGAAACGCATCAGCCGCTTTTTCAGCCGCCGGCTCAAGCTTTTCCCGAAAAAGCTCCTGCCCTTCAGTGCCTAATAAGACAAGATACTTCCCATCCGTAAACACACCGGAAATGCTGTCTTTCGAAAACACGCTTTCTTCATTATATATGGTTAAGGACACCTCACTGTCCGTTACGACTGCCACAAGACTTTCTTTAAAAGCTGCCCGCGTCAGCCACACTCCCCCAATTAAGCCGATAACGGCGGTTGTTGCCGCAGCCTTCCATCCGTGAAAAGATGCGATGATTTCTAGCACCCCGTGAAAAGGCAGCCAATCCAATGTAACGGCCCATTTCGCAATGACCGGCAGAAACCAGCCGATGACCAGACCCAATAATGGCGGCACAAGGAAAACCAAAGCTTTCTCAGCCGATGACAACTCAAGAACCGTCTGTTTTTTTGTTTCGTTCATTTTTCTCCTCCATTTGTATTTGTTACAGCAATCCATTATACAAAGGTTTGGATGATACCGTAAACTGTTTCCGGCACAAAAAAAGCCTCCGTCAGCGGGAGGCTTTTTAAAACAGCAGTTCATACACTTCATTCAATTCCATTGTCCGCTTTTCATCCTGCTCGTTCTCAGCATATTTGATCTCCTTCTCAAGCACCTGATTCAGCGCATCCATTTCCAGATCATTAAGATCCTTCACGAACTCGCCCTCATTTGCATAATGCTTCACCTGCAGCTTTTTATAAATCCCGCGGCAAACATCATGCTCCAAGTGGTTCGAAAGCGACTCGCGCAAATACCCGAGTGTCGTGTCCATCATGTAAGCCCTCCCTTTTCTTTAGGAATAGCTTCCCGGAAAGAGAGAAAAACTATACATGAAAGCGCGGCTGTTTTAACTCTGTACCTGAATGGAGAAAAATCCGCTGCTTAACGGTGTGTACGGCCCATTCAGCCCCGTTGCGGAGAAAGAGAACGTTCCTGAACTGACATAAGAAAGAGGAACGCTGTAATATTTAATGTAGCCTGTAATGATATTGCCGTTTTTCGTATATTCATCTTCCAGCGCTTTTGCCGTGAGATTTGTAATATTCGTTCCGTTGTTAAACGCCTGAATCGTGTTATTGTTCGGATACCCTTGGAAATATACAGCTAAATACCCGGTTGTGCCCTTCATCGGTTTTGATGCGCTGATTTGGTTCGGTCCGATATTTTCCCATTGATAATTCTGTCCGTCAGACGTCACACCGATAATACGGATTTGTGTTAAAGCAGGAGCGGGCGCCGCAGACGCTGACGGCATCCACAACCCGCTCACAAGCAACAAAACAGCGGCGGCCGCGGCGAATAATATCACGATTCTCTTTTTCATGTTTCTTCCTCCTCTTGTCATATTTTCATAGAACTCTATTCTATTTTACATGATTCCAAAGGAAAAAGATTACATTCCAAAAAAGAGTCTGGAAAACTTTGTGAACTAGATATGAAACGCTCTGGAAACACCATTGATGATCAGAAAGATGCCGCAGATTCTTAACACGACTCTCGAACTTCTGTCATCTTTACCGAAAAAGGTTTTTCCGAGCCAGCCGATCCATACGTTCATTGCGGCTCCAGCGAGTAATTCTATCATTCCGATGATTTCTGCCATATACAAAGCAGCCATCCTCCTAACTGTGTTTTTTCATATTGCGGTTTATCAAATAGAGTGATAAGGCCAGTGCCGCTGCGCCGGCGGCAAGAAACAGGCTCAAGGGGGCAATCTGTGCGCTGTCTCCGCCATTGTTTTGAAATGCGCCGATCACCCATTTTTCAGGGGTAAGCAACGACAGCGTCCGCATATACTCCGGAGCCGCATCTAAAGTGAAGAAAGCCCCTCCCAATAAACCCGTGACAGCGATAAAAACAGAAGCAAGCGATGTGAATTGCTTTTGGCTCTTCATAAACGGGATCACCGCCATCGTTACAGCAGTCAGCGCAAATACACAGGCCGCAAGCATTGCTCCCGCAGCAAGAACGTGATCGGCAAAACGGATATGCAGCATGAATGTTCCGGCACCGAGAATCACTATAATATGGAGAAGTCCGAAAAGATACGCCGCCGCAAATTTAGAGATTGCATATGCCGTATAGGACACGGGCGTGCTCAGCAATCTGGCATATGTATGATTTTCTTTTTCGTCTATAAATGATCGCAAGCTTTGAACCGCAACGAACCAGATAAACATCACTAGAAATCCGATAAGCCTGTCAGCCGCTTGTCCGCCTGCATAAATGTGCTGGCGGTCAACGGTTACGGCAGAATGGCTTTGGATATCCTTCAACAGGTCAGCCGCCGCCTGCTTAGCGTCAGTGTGCAGCGTGCGGGACATCACTGCCGCATCGCGGACGATCTTTTTCAGCGTGCCCGCCTGCTGCGCAATCAGCTGCTCTGTCAAAACAGCATCACCCTTTTCTTCATTCTGTATAAATGAAACGTTCAATTCATCTCCGGAAAATAATGTCTCTTCAAAATGAGTTCCGATCAGCACTCCGAAGGAAATATCCTGATGATTAACCTTTGTTTTTAAAACATCCTCCGTGACCTTCGTGACTTTTACATGGCCGGCTGTCTGAATCATGTTCATCAATTGTGCTGAAAAGACACTCTGATCCTTATCAGCCACATAGACTTCCTTCTGCTGACTGTCATCGGCAGAAAAGGAAAAGAGATAAGTCAGAAGGAGCGGGACGGAAATAGTCGCAAAGATCGCAACCCGATTCTGTAACATCAGTTTCAGCTGATGTCTGATCATAAATAACAGCTGCGTCATGAAACAGCCTCCTTCCGCTTAAACACCCATATGGTCAAACATAAAAACACGGCGCCGATGGCGGAAAGCTCTGCCAAATCCGCCGAAATACCGCTCAGACCGGCATGCTGCGTGACACTTACGTAGCTGTTGATCGCTTTGCCGTTCGGTATCAGCTCCTGCACGATTTTCAAACCGGCAGGCAGGCTGTCTTTTGCGATAAAACTTCCGCCTAAAAAACTGAAGCCATACAGAATAGGAGCCGCCATGCTTGAGACGGTCTCGTGGTTTTTTGCAGTAAACCCCCAAAGAAGCACGATACTGCCGACCGCAAATGAATAAACGATCGTAACCAGCAATATTTCAAATAAATTGCCCCATTTCACATGGTACAAGATGCTGCTTGCGATGATGACGGCAGCCATTTGTATAAGGATGGCAAACATGATCCCCAAAAGCTTTCCAGCCACGTACTGGATATGTAATACAGGCATTGATTTGATTCTGAACAATGTGTGCTGCTGCCTTTCTTCCACTATGCCGTGAATGAGCGCAAAAGCGGTCATGATAGAGAACATGACAACCATCGCGATTGAATAATACTGCATCGCATCAATCGGAGCCGCGTGATGGCCGGCCGACTGTTTCGGAATGGACACAGCCTGTCCGCGCTCAGCGGAAAGTCCGCTCATTATGCTGCCGACTTCCTCCTTTGACAGATGTCCCGACTGTTTCAGCACCGTTTTTTCTTCGCTGCTTTCCATCTTTACTCTGGTGACAAACGAATCGGCCATCATCTCAACAATGTCTCCGTTTACAGAGCCTTGTTGGTCTGAAATGACGTTGATACTTGTTTTTTCATTGTGTTCCGCCGCTCTTGCAAAGCCTTTCGGCACGTATACAAAAACCGAGACTTTGCCGCTTTCGACAAGCTGTTTCCCTGCTTGGTAACCGCTTATGTCTTTTACACGGATGAGACCATTTTGTTTCAGAACGTCATTCTTTAATGTGTCTCCCAAAGCACTCTCCGCGTGATCCGCATTATAAAACGCGATTTTAAATGACTTCGCTTTCGAATCGCCGTGAAAAACCGTTCCTAAAATAAAAATCATCAGCGCCGGAAATAGAATCAGTTTTATATAGAAGGACTTTTCTCCGGCCATTAACCGAAAATCTAATAAAATCAGCCTGAGCAATGTTTTCATGACGCCCCCTGTGAATCCCGCAGCGTTTTGCCGGTAAGCCGGAGGAAAATGCTTTCCAGATTGGCTTCCTCGAAATGAATACCCTTAATGGTGATACCGGTTCTTCTGATATCATCCGCAATATCAAGGATATTCCGCTCTGCCGCGGAAACGAGCATCGAAATGGTCTGATGGCTGACGGCGGCTTCGGAAACACCGGGAATGCGGCGGATTTTTTGTACGGCATCATCATTCAGACCCTCTGCATTCACAATCAGGGTATCAGAGGCTTCCGCTGACTGTTTCAATTCGTCTTTCGTTCCGCAGGCAATGATTGAGCCGCGGTCCATGATCGCCGCTCTTTCACATAGATATTCGACTTCTTCCATGTAATGGCTCGTGTAGATGACGGTCATTCCTTTTTCTTGATTTAACGTCTTAACGGTTTCAAGAATATGGTGTCTGGATTGCGGATCAATTCCGACGGTCGGTTCATCTAAAATGAATAGTTTCGGTTCGTTCATCAGGGCAGCACCGATATTCACCCGTCTTTTCATACCGCCTGAAAATTCAGACACCCTTTGGTTTCGCTGTTCCTTTAATTCGATGATGTCCAGCACTTCATCGATCCGCTTATCGAGCTCCTTACCGGAAAGTCCGTACAGGCTCCCGAAAAAAGCCAAATTATCCTTTGCGCTTAGCGCTTGATACAAGGCTATTTCCTGCGGGACGATACCCATCACTTTTTTTATGGCCGCTGGCTGTTTTTGTAATGACATTCCATTAATGCAAATGGTTCCGTCCGTCGGTGAGAGCACGGTGCTGATCATTGACACCGTTGTTGATTTACCGGCGCCGTTTGGTCCCAGCAGACCGAATATCTCTCCTTTTTCGACGTGCAGCGATATATGATTGACAGCGGTAAAATCGCCGTACTTCTTTGTCAAATCGGTTAATTCAAGCATTCGTGCAGCACTCCTTGTGTCATGTCTGCACTTATTCTACTCTTGGCGATCCTTGTTTTCTATTCACTTTTGTACTCGATATGAGTATTACTTTCGTCATATGTTTGGTGATGAAAAGAGAGAGGGGGTGAAGCGGGGTTATATCATGTTTTGCAAATATAATGTAAGCTCAGTCCTGTTTGTCACTTCAAGTTTATCGAGGATTCTGGATACATAGTTTTTCACAGTGCCTTCAGTCAGGAATAAGTCTGCGGCAATGCGTTTATTGCTTTTGCCTTCCATAATGTGTTTTGCGACATCAAGCTCTCTCGGCGTGAGAATCTCCGTCAGCTTTGGCTGCGGCTCCTCCTGAACGGCCGGGATCCCGATATGATTCAGCGCTTTTACGACTTGAACTGTAACCTTGGGATTCAGCATCATATTCCCTTCATAAACGGCCTGAAGAGAGGCAATGATTTCTTCTGAATCAGCATCTTTCAAGATATAGCCGTCAGCCCCGCTTTTCAGCCCGGCAAAAATATAGTGATCATCCTCAAACGTTGTGAGAATGATGACTTTTACGGACGGATAGCTGGCTTTTACCGCTTTTGTCGCTTCGATTCCGTCCATGCCGGGCATTCTGATATCCATCAAAATCACATCGGTTTCGGTTTGCGGAAGCAGCTGCAGAACTTCTTCGCCGGAAGAAGCTTCTCCCGATACTTGAATTCCTTCGTGAAGGCTCAGAATCATTTTGAGCCCCTCCCTGACAATGGATTGGTCGTCTGCGATCATGACATTCACTAGATCATTCCTCCTTACACGGTATCCTTATTTTCACGTCAAAACCCGTTTCATTTCCGGAAGAGAAAACAGCTTCTCCGCCAAGCGCGGCCGCTCTTTTTTCAATTCCTTTCAGACCATTTGATTTTATGATCGTTCTGCACGCTGAGCCGTTATTGTGAATATGCGCCAATATCATGTTCAGGTCCTTTTGAATCCGGACAGAAACATATGACGCATGTCCGTGCTTCACCGCGTTCGTAATCGTTTCCTGGACGGTTTGATAAAGACAGTGCTTCACATCAGGCTGCGCCGCTTCTATGGCCCCGTCCATCTCCAGCTCGAAGCGTATCCCTCCCGCCTCTTGAAAATGGCTGAAAATGTCACGGAGCGCTTGTTCAAATCCCTGCCCCGGCAAAGAGCCCTGCAGCAGCATCACGGCCTGGCGAAGCTTTAAAATCGATTCTTTCGTAAGATCATGCGCCTTATGAATGATCTGCTTTACTTTTTCCGGCTGATGCCCGGCTGTCTTCCCGGCAAATTCTAAATTCATTTTCAGAGCAGCGAGATAATGACCTAAAGAATCATGCAGCTCCTGCGCAATTCTTGTTCTTTCTTTCGTAACCGCCAGTTCTTCAATGCGTTCTGAGTATTCCTTCAGTGTGGCGTTGGCCGTCTTCAGCTCTCGATTCAGCGATTCAACCTTTGACTTCTCCTGCAGATTCTTCCGATATAAATAAATCACCGCAAACATGATGAAGTAAGGGAGCACGATATCACTGACACCCGCTCCGGAGGCGTATAAAGCTGCGGCAAATGCGGCGGCATTCATCGTTAACAAAACAGCCGAAATCTGCTTATCAGTAATAAGCACCTCCACCAATAAAAGCACCATTATGGCCTGTGCCCCAATGCAATAGACATTGTACAGCAGAACTCCCGCCATGACGCTGCTCAGGAGAAAAGATCCGTGATAGATGGCGGACTGTCTCTTCATATATATCGGCCGCAGACAGTCATTCGCCGTCAGCAGCATCACGAGTACAGACAAAAAAACCTTCAGCTCCCCCCGGCCGGGAGGAAGCTGAATAATCGTATGAAAAATTGATAGTAACGCAAAGCCCCTGATCAGTAACTTTGTATGTGCAATCTTCATCGTATTCTCCTTACAGATGAGCGGCGGCTTTTCGCTCCACGTTCAGCAGATCATACAGCTCATCAAGCGAATGAATTTCATATGTCGGGATGATCCCGGACTTATTTATTTTCTTTCCGGGATTAAACCAGCACGTATCAATTCCCGCCATCTGACCGCCTTTTATGTCCGCGCTCAGTGAATCGCCGATAATAAGCCCGCGCTCGGCAGAAAAACCGGGAATTCTCGCAAATACATAATCAAAGTATTCCTTCATCGGCTTTTGAAAACCCGTATCCTCAGATACAAACACATCTTTAAAAAACGGATACAGACCGGAATCACCCAGCCGCTTATATTGCGATCTTGATACACCGTTCGTCACGATGTATAAATCAAATAAAGGACTCAGCCTTTTAATCAGCTCATAAGCTCCGTCTATCATCTGGTGCCCTTCTTCTAAGTATCGGCGGTACGCCTCATTCATCAGCACGCCGTCCGCTTCGAGGCCGTATTCTTTAAACAAAAGGGCAAACCGTGTATTCACCACTTCATCGCGGGTCATGTCCCCCTCTTCAAACGCCTTCCACAACCCTTGATTTAACGCTTTATAACGGGCTTCCACCTCTGCGGTCAGTTCCAGCTTTGAACTTTGAAACAATTTTTGAAGAGCATCGGTTTCTGAAGCGGTAAAATCCAGCAGCGTATTGTCTATATCAAATAATAACGTACGGTAGTGACTCATCGATGTTTCCCCCGGTTCTGCTTTTTTTAACCAGTATACCACTCGCGGACAAGCCGAAAAAGACACCCCTTTAAGAGAGGTGTCTTGTTGAGTTATACAGCGTCTTCTATTTTCGAGTCTTCATCAGACATGCGCTTGCCGATGCCGAACGCATAATAGCTGATCGTCACAATCGCCATAAAAATCACCCCGACGACCAAAGATATCCGCGTCTCTTTGTTAAACCACATGCCGGCCAATACCATGATTAAGAAAGCAATCGTCAAATAGTTTGTAAACGGCGCAAAAGGCATTTTAAACGGGTGCTGATCAAGCTCAGCGCCCTTCGCCCGTCTGAAACCGAGATGGCTGATTAAGATAACAAACCACGGAATCATTCCCGGCAGCACACTCGCGCTGTAGACATAGACAAATATTTTCGGAGGCGCGATGTAGTTCAGCACGACACCGATCACAAGGCCGATTAATACTGCGAGCGTACCGAATATCGGCACACCGCTCGATGAAACTTTCTTAAAGAATTTCGGCGCCTGTCCGTTCACGCCCAATGTATAAAGCATGCGTCCCGCACTGAAAATCCCGCTGTTGCAGCCGGACATCGCAGCGGTAATCACAACAAAGTTAATCAAACCGGCCGCCGCCGTAATCCCGACTTTCGCAAATGTCGAAACAAACGGACTGCCGAGGGAGTGAAGCTCATTCCACGGATACACAGTCACGATTACGAAAATCGCACCGATGTAGAAAATCAAAATCCGCCAGATAATGCTCTGAATCGCGCTTCGCAGCGTTTTTTGCGGATCTTTCGCTTCTCCTGCCGTAATTCCGATCAGCTCAACCCCTTGATAGGCCGCAACAACCAAAGACAAAGCAAAGAAAAATCCGGAAAAACCATTTGTAAAGAAACCGCCGTGCGACCATAAATTAGATAATCCGATCGCATGACCCCCGTTGCCGAAACCGAAGAAAATAATGCCGATACCCGCAACAATCATCAGAATAATGGTGACGATTTTGATCATGGCAAACCAAAATTCAAACTCACCGAAAGATTTTACCGAAATCAAATTCGCCGCACCGAGAATGGCCATGGCGATAAGGCCGGGAATCCATGCCGGCAGATCAGGAAACCAATATTTCATATACGAACCGACGGCAATAATTTCAGACATCCCGACGATCACCCATTGAAACCAGTTGCTCCACGCCGTCATATAGCCGGCTAACGGATGTATATACTTATGGCCGAATGTCGCAAACGACCCTGTACTCGGCTCTACATAAAGCATTTCGCCCATCGCACGCATGATAAAAAAGATAAAGATACCCGAGATCGCATAAGCCAGCAGAACAGACGGCCCTGTCCATCCAATCGTGCTGGATGACCCCATGAATAAACCGACACCGATCGTGCCGCCCAGCGCAATCATCTGGATATGACGCGCGCCTAAGCCTCTCTTTAATTCCTTGTTTGCCACTTCGCTTCCTCCTCTTAACAGCTCTGATATATGTGAAATAATGAAGCAGAAGGTGCACCTGTTGAACCTAACTCAATCTTCATTTCCCGCAATATTAGAAATATTCTATCTTCCTATTGTTATATAGTCTCCAATTTCCTTATTCCATCATAATAAATTTTCGTGGAAAACACAATTGTTTTTTTCAGGTAAACACCCTGCACCCTAGACCGAGAGACTCAAAATAAAGCGCTTTTATTTTTATTAAATTAAGAATATTGAGATAATAATTGCCACAGCTTCCGAGAAACAGTATTTCCCGGGAGAAAAAGTTCCACCCCCTATTCTATAAATGTTGCTAAGCAGAATGGCGTAAAGCCTTACTCTCTATCATTCTCCCTCTCATACGCCATCATCCTGCTTACCCCGGCAAAAATCATTCACTAATCGATAAATGCCTCATTCAGCCGCAGCAAAAGCCTGCCGAACATTTCTTTCTCCTCGCCGGACCAATCGTCAAGCATGCGATGATACCGCTCAAGACGCATCTTTTTATCAGCTTTTAGCCTCTGTTTGCCAAGCTTCGTAATCGCAAACAGACTGACCCGCCCGTCAGAAGGATCGGAGAAGCGCTGGATCAGCTCCTTCGTTTCCAAGGCCGCGGCCTGTCGAGACAACGTAGATATATCCAGTTTAAAGGATTCGGCCAATTCCTTCACACGCGCCGGCCCGAATTCATCAAGCTGCCGTAATAACAAATACGCAGCTCTTTCCAGATGTCCGATTTTGCGGTCGGAGTTATCAAGATAAACAGCCCTCCTGATAAAAGTGGTGAGCTCATATTCAATTAATTCAATCGGATCTTGTTTTGACAAACGCCTCACTCCTTACATTGACAACAGCAATATTAGTTGTATAATACAAACATATGCACATTTACTCAGAAAACATATAGAAAGATTTTGCATACATATATTTGTATAGTACAAATATATGTGCCGAAAGTAAAGAAACTTATCGAAGCAACAAGAAAGGGGGAAGCTGCTCTTCTCCAAAGAACAGCATCGTTGTGAAAATCATACGCATCATACTGCAAATCATTATTTTATTCGCATTTTCCTTTATCGGGGGAGCCGTTCAGCAGCTCTTCCACCTGCCCATTCCCGGCAGTATCATCGGTTTAATCCTGCTCATCATATGTTTATCGGTTAAGATCATTCCCGCCAAAATGATTGAAGACGGAGCTGGATTTTTGCTGTCTTTTCTTCCGCTGCTATTCATTCCGGCCATGACGGGCGTCATCAATTATCCGTCACTGTTTTCCGCCAGCGGGGCGGCCCTGTTTTTAATCGTCGTGCTGAGCACCATCGTCACAATGATCGCCGCAGGGTACGCGAGCCAGCTGTTAGAGCATAAAGCCAATCAGAGAAAGGAGAAAAAGAAGTGCAGCAAGCATGTATCGCAATCCTTATAATTTTGTTCACGGCCGCCGCCTATCTGGCCATGGTGAAATTATATGTACGCTTTCCATATCCCTTTCTCATACCTGTGTTGACGACTACGATTTTCATTATTGCCGTGCTGCTTGTTTTTCATATTCCGTATAAAGAGTATATGGTCGGCGGACAATGGATCAATTCACTGCTCGGCCCCGCCGTGGTGGCTTTGGCATACCCGCTTTATAAGCAGCGCCGGATGTTGATCAAGTATATGTTTCCGATTATCGGCGGCGTATTGGCCGGTTTATTCTCCGGAATGGTCAGCGGCCTGTTATTTGCAGAGCTGTTCGGCATCAGCCGGAGTTTGATTTTGTCTATCATCCCAAAATCAATCACGACTCCCGTCGCCATTCAGATCGCGTCCGGTATCGGCGGTGTTCCTTCCATGACAGTCGTGTTCGTCATGATCGCAGGGTTTTCCGGCGTCATCTTAGGGCCGCTGCTTCTCAAGTGGATCCGCATCCGCAGCTCACTCGGGAAAGGAATTGCATTCGGGAGCGCCTCCCATGCGCTCGGCACCTCAAAAGCAATGGAATACGGAGAATTAACGGTCTCCATGAGTTCTGTCTCCATGACGCTCTGCGCCGTGTTAGGGTCGGTCTTCGGACCTGTCGTAGCATGGATGTTTCAAATTTAAAGCTGGCGGTTCTCCGTCAGCTTTTTTATATGCAGATTATCTCATTTTCTTCCAATATTGATGTTTCATTTGTAAAAAGAATGGTAAAGTAGAAAACAAGGAGGGATTTAAGATGACTGCAGCAATTCCGCAAAAGAAACTGCTGGATGGGACAAGCATTCCCGCGATCGGCTTCGGTACATACGCTCTTCATGGAAACAACGGCGTTCATGCCGTTACCAGCGCCATTGATATCGGCTATCGTCTGATTGACACCGCTTATAACTATGAAAATGAAGGGGCGGTCGGAGAAGCCATCAAGAGAAGCTCTGTTCCGAGAGAGCAGCTATACGTGACGTCCAAGCTTCCGGGACGCTACCATGAATATGACAAAGCTGTACAAACCATTCAAGAATCTTTATACCGCGCCGGTCTGGATTACTATGACCTGTATCTCGTCCATTGGCCGAATCCGAAACAAGACCGCTACAAAGAAGCATGGCAGGCACTGATCGATGCGAAAAAATGGGGCCTGATCCGCTCCATCGGCGTCTGCAATTTCCTGCCTGAGCATATCGAACGGCTCGAACGTGAAACCGGCGTAAAGCCAGGCATCAACCAAATTGAACTGCATCCCGCCTTTAATCAGCAGCAACAGCGCCAATGGCACGAAGAACAGGGCATCGTGACAGAATCATGGAGTCCGTTAGCCCGCGCCGGCGAAGTATTGAACGATCAAAAACTCGGACAGATTGCGGACAAATACGGAAAAACCATTTCTCAAGTCATTTTACGCTGGCATATCCAGCTGGGCGCCATCCCGATTCCAAAATCAGCATCCCCAGAGCGCCAGCTTGAAAACATCTCTGTTTTTGATTTCTCCCTTGATGAAAACGACATGAAACTTATCGATTCGCTTACCCGCCCGGACGGACGCATAAACGGCCAAGACCCGGCGGAGTATGAGGAGTTTTAAGCAAACGCATAAAGAAAGCTGACGGCATCATTCGTCAGCTTTTTTCTCATTTTATATACGCACACCCAGCTCCCGTTTCCATTCAGAAAGCCAATCCGTATCCCCAGATCCGTATTGCCTGCTTTGGCCGGCATCACGCAGAGATCCGTCTTTGTAATCAATGGACAGCACCAAATCAGGAATGGCATCATAACCCGTTCTCGCCAGCTTCGTAAGCGCCTGTCCGTAATGGGCAGCCGCTTCTGCCGCCGTATGTTTCAGTAAAGGATCGTGCTGTAGCACTTCCTTATAAACGTCTAAAAGGTCGCGGCCGTCTTCTGTGACGAACTTCCCGTCCACAGTCTGCAAGTCTTTCAGATGATAGCCGGTCACCTCATACATTTCCCGAACGACTTGATATTTCTCATACGCTTCCGGCGTAAACTGCGAGGAGTCATCACTCCGGCTGCGAATGATGTGCGCAAACAGCTCTTTGCTGTTTTCTCCGGAGTTTAAGACGGCTTCGATCTGCTGAGTGAGCTCTTTATCGTCAGTCCCGCTCACTTTTAACAGATAATCAATCGGTGATATCGTAAATGTAAGATTCGCACCCTCCGGAATCTGAATATGATTCCGATGAAAAAGCACACCGATTTGCTGATTGACCTGTCCTCTCTGAAACACCTTTTCATTTTCTCCTTGAATCTCTCCATTGAGTGTTTCACCCCGAAACGCAGCATCACGGAAATCATAGCTTTGGGCTTTCCCCTTAAACAGCCATTCCGTTTCATTATGATAAGCGGCCTGACGCTCTGATTCGGATAAATCACTCCTGAAATAAGGTGAATCGGGACGCTGGTATTTGTCCTTAATAAAACGTAAAGGATCTGATTTTCGTTTATTGATTTCATTGATACGGCTGTATTTCTCATCAAGAATCCTGCTTGCAATATCACTCTCAGACTCATACGGATTATCAGCGGCTATTACTGTCTCATTCCCATTATCCGTAATCGTTTTCTGATTTGCGGATTGATATAAACGGGACAGGCTGCTCCCTTTCTCAGTGACACCGCTCCTTGAATAATTCACCTGGCTCAGATCGCGGGTCCCGCCTGATTGAATCAATAAGCTGTCCGGCCTTTTTGCCGCATCTTTCACATTTGTTTTAGAAGAATTTTGCTGAAGCATTTGCTGAGCCATTATTTGATTTTTTATATAACGAGCGTTTAGGCGCATGTTTTTAACCTCCGCTTGAGATGATGTTCTAGTGTTTTTATCGGCTGTTTCCCAGTTGATTTTAACCTTAAATAACAAATGTTTACATAATGGTCGTTTTTATATATGATGAAGTAAAAAGGGGGATTTTTCCATGAAAAAGTATATATCTATTCTATTTGTCACTGCAATCGTATTATCAGGCGTATTGTTTGCACCTTCAGCTTCAGCCTCTGCGTTTCAAGTAAGCACTATTACAGGAAATCACTCATTTGAAACTGCCAATCCAGTAGGCTACTGGAAATATAAAAATATTGATACAGCCGTATTGCCGGAAAGGGAAAAAGAATCGTACTTCACTTTCACTGCCAATAAGGGAGAAAGACTCTATGTCAGGAGCTCAACAAGGAGTGAATACAAGGGAATGAGCATTGAAATTTACAATAAAAATAAAGTGCTGGTCAGTAAAGGCACAGAAGTGATAAACCCTGATACGCTGCTTCCTTTTATCTATGCCATTACAGATGCGAAAGAAAATAACGAGACGTTCTACGTGAAAGTGTCCCGCGGCTCATACACTGACGATATATACTTTACACTCTCCATTTACGATCGAATCAAAGCCGGAAGCGAAACCTTCGCATTCAGCGGCACAGCTGAAAATAAAGGAAATACAAGCCTCAGTCCGAACGGATCGGATTCAACCGTTCTCAGGCTCGACTTAACCAAACAGACAAGCATTCCAAAAGACGCCATAGTGAAAAGAATCAGCACCACCGCGACTCAAATACCAAGTCAAGGAAACACAAAACACAGCATAATGTCTGAAGAAAATAAAGTATGGCACCGTGCACTCGCAAACAGCTCCACTCAAGGAAATTACGGTATCACACTGGATGATAACCTCTCAGTCTCAAGCATCTGGAATTTTAAATACAACACACTTGCAACAGCAAAATCGACTATGAAAAATGTGAAATTGAAGATAGATTATGAGTACGATGTGACATCACAATATTAATGAGAAGAAAAGCCGCCCATTGTGCGGGCGGCTTTCTGCTTGGAGTTTAAGTAAATTTATGAGCCCGTTCCATGCCTTATCCTGTTGTAAATTCTTTTTTATGATAGATAGCTGCGGCAATGAAAAATGAAATGAGATATAAGATAACGCCGATCATGAGATATATAATCGGGACATATAAAGAAGGATCTATGTGCAAAAATGACGGCGATAATTGTTCTGCTACATAACCAACGACACTTTGCAATCCAAAGGTAGCAAAAAGTCCCCCCATTGCACCTCCAATTACAATAGCATCAGACTTTTCCGGGCCTATCATGTAGAGAAGAGGATAAACGATTGCACCGGCAAAGAGCACGATGAACGTTCCAAAAGAGACAATATTCAATATGCCGTCAATTCGATCATCAGAACCCAGGCAGTATACAAAGAAGACACCATAAGATATCACAGCTCCGATCACAACAACTAAAAGATAGAAGACATAGTGGCTTTGAACAATATTTGTTCTGCTGACCGGTAAAGTCAGCACATACTTGTCATAGCCAGACTTACTCTCATACTTTATAACCTCAAGTGCGGGCATGACGACAAACAAAATAATCAGCATAGCAACAAAACGATGCATTGAAGCCTCTCCAAAATAAAAGATGACTGCTGATACCAATATGGCCAACCCCGTGTATGCAAAGAAACTTCGATAAACTAAGTAATAGTTAGTCAATAACAGACCTCTCATGTTTTTCACTCCTCGTTAAAAAGACACTGATTTCTTCTATTGAAATGGTTTTGGCCGTTACGCCATTCGGCAATTTCTGTCGATCCGATACAAGCACACTCCAATAAGATCCATGGCTCCTTTTTGCAAGAATGATATCTTCGTTGAGCTCAGCCAATTGACCTTCATCAACATCTATAACAGTATAGCTTTCAAGAACCTTATCTTTCTCTTCATTTAATAAAATCTCGCCATCTTTCATAATAATGATATGGCTTGCTATCTTCTCAACATCAGACATAATATGTGATGAAAGTAAAATACCGCCGTTGCATTTACTCACAAAGCTTTTTAATTCATTTAACAGATCATCTCTTGAAGAGGGATCAAGCCCTCCCGTTGCTTCATCCAGGATTAATAATTTCGCGTTATGCGACAAAGCAACAGCTACGGATAACTTCATTGACATGCCGCGCGAGAATGTATTTACTTTTTTATCCATAGGTAAAGAGAAAGATTGAACCAACCGGTAAAAATTGTCTTGGTCCCAAGCACCGAATAGCTTTTTAAATACATGATTCAGCTGCTTTATTGTAAGATGCGCGGGCAGATTCATCGCATCAAATGCGACCCCTATATCTTCTTTGAACTTTATATGTTTATCCAGATTCTCCTCACCAAAGATTTTCACTTTTCCTCTATCTTGAGAGATTAACCCTAATATCGTTTTAAATGTTGTTGATTTGCCTGCGCCGTTATCACCGATAAAACCGACAATGGACCCGGCAGGCACATTGAATGTAATACCCTTTAAAACAGCTTTATGACCAAAAGATTTGCTGAGGTTTCTGACTTCTAAAAGATTTGACATCATTCCACTCCTATCACTGTTGTCAGGACTTTTTTAAGAATTGAACCGGATTATTGCAAAAATATTGTGATTTTTATATCTGGTCGAGGAATTCATAATGAAGCAAGAGTCGGCAAACACAAAAGAGATTTTAAAGTCTTAAGCATAATGTGGAAGTGCAATCGATTGATTACGTTTATATAATGGATATTCATGATGAAAAATTGCTGGAGGTGATGACTTTCCGATGAGGTATACACAAAAACGATTTACTAATTATTACATTTATGGATTTTTACCAGAATGCATCTCGTATTATAAAGCAGGTGTTATTCCTTTTCAATATTAAACCGGGATTTCTTTATAAATATAAAAATCTTCCGGTCAATCGAAAAGGTGTCCTCTTCTAATCTTCATAAAAAACCCCTCTGGTTTATCTCAATAAGAGGGGCTGATTTTCAACTTATAGTAAATACAATGCATTATAAATCATTTAAAATTTCTTTGCATAAAGCTTACCAAAAATATCTTCGTATTTTTCAAATGGCAGATTCCTTAGTTTTTTTTCAAATAAGCTATATATACATTCTTTCATTCCTTTATTATTCATTAAAGATTCTATCTCTTCTTCCTTTAGATATGAAAGTAAATCTATATCAGTTAATTTAAGATTCTTCGTATTAAAAACTAAATCAAAATACTCTGAGTAACCACCAAAAACATCTACAAACTCTTCTAACTCCTCTTTTTTTAGTTTATTTACCCTGTATAAATCTGTTAATATATTCAGGTTTCTTTCAATAGGATCCGGATGTATTTTAACAGCTTTATTTTCATTCTTTATTTTAAAAACTGTATCTTCTATTATTTTTTTATTAATATCTTTGTCCTCAGTAATAACATCGTTAATTGAAATCATATAATAAAAATTTAACTCATTAAATTGTAATAATCCTTCTTTGCTTTTAATTTTTTCTACTAAACTTTCAATTACTTTAATTATTATATTCTTGTATTCTTCAGATATAGCCTTTAGTATCGGAACTATTAAATTTTCAAAAACAGTATACAAAATATCATATTCTTTTTCTTCATAGGATTTCTTTATTAAAATCACATAACTAGAGATTATATCGTTATTTATAGGCTGCTCATTGTAATCTACATATATATTAGTTAAATTATTATACAGTCCGTTATTATCAAATTCAATTATTCTGCTATTTCTCATGTATATTTCTAAATACTTTTCTAAATAGTCCAATACTGTTTTTTGAGCTAAAATTTCTTTGTTTGCTACTGCCACTATAAATTTATTTATATATTTTAATTCATTTAAATTTATTTTTTCATTGAGGAGTAATAACAGCTTACCTGCAATAAGATTTGCCTGTTCAAAGTCTAGATTTGTTTTTGAAGTTAGTACTAATACATTATAAAAATAGCGCTTACTTTTTTTATCATTACAATTTTTCACAATGTTCTTAATCACTTTGTCCAAAACTTTCATAATGTACTCAAAAGCAGAATTTTTAAGTTTTAATTCTCTAATATTATACTCTATCAAAACATCTTCAAAATCACTATTTTTTAATTTTGTTATTATTATATATACTTCATATAGGTCTAGTTCTTCTATTTTATTTAAGGATACTTTGTTAAAAAAACTCTTCGAATTATTTGATTGGGTACTGTAGCTCGCAAAAATGCCCTCTACAAAATTTAAATACAGGCTTTGAATCTCTTTGTATTTATTTATACATAGATAATTCGCTTCTATAAAAAGCCAAATATTGCTAATCATATGAAAATTTTTATTGAGTGAGCTATTAAAAGAAAATCCTCCATTTTCCACAGTACGTTTTGTTTCCTTTAATGTGTCCACTTCTTTATTCAATTTATTTTGCACTTTATATATTAAATTAAAATCTTGAAGCTCTTTTAAAAATTCTATGCTTTTTCTTTCTTCATTGGGGAGATTTGCATAAATATTTTCAAGATCTAGTTCTTTAAGTTCCATTTCAATATTGTTATTCACATTATAATATCCTTTTACTAAGAACTTCCCTACATGCTTCCTGTTAAATTCCGAAATATAATAAATCAAAAACTCCTTATCTTGAAAAGCTTTCAATGAAATCGTTTTATAATATTTATAGGCATCGTAAAACTTATTACATTCACAATAAGCAAATGCCTGTTTTAACATGAGAAAATAATCTTCTCCCTCTATAAGGCTTGTAAAACTATTTATATCTATAGGATCTATTAAACTATCTTTATCTATTATTTTAGCCCTCAATTTATCTAAGTAATTATCTTGATTATCAATACTAAATATTATTTGTTTTTCCCTAGACACGCCCTGTATATTTGCTTTTTTAAATACCATTATAATTTTCTCAAACATCCAATTATCTTTATATGCGTCAAGGTTAGAAAATACCCTTGATAAACTATTCTCTCCATTGAGAATAGTTAAAGTTCTATCACCAAATAAATCATATCCTACTGATTTTAACCCTAAGTTATTTACAATTTGCTCAGGCATTATAAAATTTAACTTTTCAAAACAACTAATTTTTTTATAAACAATTTCTAAGTCACTCATTTTTGTCATCTTATCAAAAGAATTAAAATAACTTAATACATCAAATAATCTATTGCCTCTCCAATTAGATATATCAAAAATATTATTATTCGGCATATTACTTATTTCATCATAATATAAAATGTTAATCCCGCGATTTTTATAGTATGCATGTTCCATCCGCGAGTACTTCTTACTACTCTCAATTAAGTATGCTGGTTGAAAATGATTTCTTAAAATATTTTTAACCCATTGAAAAATTAAATTGAAATTTGAATCATTTATTGAGTATCCTATAAATAAAACTGTATTTGTGGCAATCAAAGCTTTAATATAACTTTCAATCAACGTGAAATTAGAAGAATAATTCAAATAGTCATCTTCCTTTAGTACAATGTTTCTGTTTTCAAAATCGCCATGCATCTTAATAATAGTTTTATTAAAATTATCATATGGAAGATCTAAATCGTGCTTTACAGTATGAAAAAACTGTCCTTCTTCAATAGCTGCTTCTTCTAGCAAAGTATCATAGTTAGTTGTAATAATATGAGTTGGTTTAAGTTTGAAAATCTCCTTATGTATAGGATTTGGTTTATATTTCTTTTTCAAAAAAACTTCATTCATTTTTTCGAAATATTCTTTTTCTCCTCTTTCATTAAAATAATATTGAGGAATTTTCATATATAAGTCTGGAGATCTGTCTACATCAAATTCCCCCAAATCTTGTGCAAATTCTTTAATTAATTCATTCCAAGTTGGAATTCCTGAATTTGCTGAAACCCCCGCACCTACGAATACCACTAATTTATTGTTTTCGCTTGCCTCTTGGATTTTTGTTATACTCGTATCTAAAAAATAGTCACTCAATTTATCTTCCTCCTTAAACTTAAAATTCGATTTCCTTTCATATGAATCTCAATCTACATATTTTAAATTTTTAAAATTACATTTCTACATAACCGAAATGTAATGACTTCGGTTCTTTCAAATTAATACGATTGATATGAATCTACTTTTTCAATTAAATTTCAAGGCACTAACCACTCAGCAATTTTTCATATTTTCCTTATTGGCTCCTGCCAAATAGGATTGTCCAGTACTGTGACTATTCCCCAAAGGTCAGGGTTCTTTATATCTCCAAACCTTGCAATGGCAGTTATACCCAGGCTTTTCAAAAGCTTCAAATGTCTAACATTACACAATTTTCGCATATTTACATGAACAAAACCATTCTTATAAGCAAGCTACTGTTACCTTATCACTCATCTCAAATCATTAGCATTTTTAATAGTGAAAGGGGAGCTTATACTATAAAAGTAAGCATAGTAGAGATTTTCCTCGCTAAAAGTACTGTACTTAGGTTAAGATGTGCTTTTGGGGTTAAACCTACAGTTATAGCGCCTTTTATTTTTAGCGCAAGCTTATTAGCACAAAAAATTCGACTGGACCATTGCCACAATTCGAATAATTATTATATTCAAGCCCCGTTGATATTCTCCTAAACAAAAACATCCGTTCGCTTATTCAAATTATAAGCGAACGGATGTAAATCATTCAAATATTTAAACAACCATATTATCCGCTAAAGCTGTTTACCATGAATTAAAATTATTTATTCCTACTCCACAGTCACACTCTTCGCAAGGTTGCGCGGTTTATCAACATCACAGCCGCGGTGCAGTGCCGCGTAGTAAGCGATCAGCTGCAATGGCACAACAGAAACCAGCGGAGCAAGCGCAGGGTTGACTTCCGGCAGGATGAATCTGTCGTCTGCGTCATCTAAGCCTTTCAGCGAGATGATGCAAGTGTTGGCGCCGCGGGCTGCGACTTCCTTCACGTTTCCGCGGATGCTCAGGTTGACATGTTCTTGTGTCGCCAGTGCGAAGACCGGTGTTCCTTCTTCGATCAGTGCGATTGTTCCGTGCTTCAGCTCGCCGCCGGCGAAGCCTTCCGCCTGAATGTAAGAAATCTCTTTCAGCTTCAGGGCGCCTTCGACACATACGAAGTAGTCGAGGCCGCGGCCGATGAAGAAAGCGTTTCTTGAAACAGTCAGGTACTCACGCGCGATCATTTCCATTTCGTCCTTCTGGTCGCAGAGAGCTTCCATGGCATTTGCCGCGATACCTAATTCTTTGACTAAATCAAAGCCGATATCAACGCCGTTGCGTTCTGCCGCAACTGATGCAAGGATCGCAAGCACGGCAATCTGAGCCGTATACGCTTTTGTTGATGCAACCGCGATTTCAGGGCCGGCATGCAGAAGCAATGTGTAATCCGCTTCACGGGAAAGCGTGGATCCCGGAACGTTTGTAATTGTCAGCGCTTTGTGGCCCAGCGCTTTGACTTGAACAAGCACGGCGCGGCTGTCCGCTGTTTCTCCGCTTTGAGAAAGGAAGATAAAGAGCGGTTTCTTAGACAGAAGCGGCATGTTGTAAGAGAATTCACTCGCTACATGCACTTCAACCGGGACGTTTGCCCACATTTCAATATATTGTTTTCCGACAAGACCGGCATGGTAGCTCGTTCCGCAAGCCACGATATAAATGCGGTCAGCTTCCGCCACAGCGTCAGCGACATCGCCGGCCACAGCCAGTCTGCCATTTTCGTCTTGATACGTTTGGATGATTTTTCGCATAACAAGCGGCTGCTCATCCGTTTCTTTTAACATGTAGTGAGGGTATGTGCCTTTTTCGATATCACTGGCGTCAAGCTCAGCGATATAAGACGCACGTGTCATGACTTCACCGTCAAGGTTTTTAATCACGGTTTCGTCTTTTGTCACGATCACCATTTCTTTATCCAAAAGCTCAACGTATTCATTCGTTACTTGAAGCATAGCCATCGCGTCAGATGCCACGACGTTAAACGTATCTCCAAGACCGATTAACAGAGGGCTTTTGTTTTTTGCAACGAAAATGGTGTCTGTGTTTTCGCCGTCAAATAATGCAATCGCGTAAGAGCCTTTTAACAGAGTGAGTGTTTTTCGGAACGCTTCTTCTGTATTAAGACCTCCCGCCACAAATTGCTCGATCATTTGAACGATGACTTCAGTGTCCGTGTCGCTTTTCAGTTCAACATTTTCAAGGTATTCGCGCTTCAGCTGAACATAGTTCTCGATCACACCGTTGTGAACAAGTGTAAAGCGGCCAAGTGCGCTTTGATGCGGGTGAGCGTTCAGGAAGCTTGGTTCGCCGTGAGTCGCCCAGCGTGTATGGCCGATTCCCGCTTGAGATTCAACCGCAGGATCCACCACTTCACGAAGGTCGGCGATGCGGCCTTTCTCTTTGTACACATGCACGCCCTGCTCGTTCGCCACAGCGATACCGGCAGAGTCATAGCCGCGGTACTCAAGCTTCTCTAATCCTTTTAACAAAATCTCTTTCGCATCAAGCTGACCGATATAACCTACAATTCCACACATTTTTTCTTCCTCCTAAAGGTGTAAAAGGAGACGAAGAAAGCCGAATTACAAGGGGACTTTCAATCGTCCCCTCCCACATGTTTTTTTGGAAGATCATGTGATTTCCCTTTGTTCGGAGAGTCGCCCCTCCGGTTTGAAGAAATCCTTACGGCTGTGATCTAAATGAATCAGCCGGGAGGCATCCGCCGAAAATTCGATAACCTCCATCCTCGTCAACTAAGCCTTTTTTCGGGCGCTTAGTTCGGGCGCTGTAATTATAAAAGATGCAAACAATTCCGCCTTCCCTGCAAGTGAAAAACAAAGGCCGGACAAGCTTGATTTTACAGCATGTGCCAAGGACGGTCAATTATTTTTTGCCGCCCCGGCATCATGTTTACTATCATATTATGCTGGTCGCACTTGTCTTGTTCGCTCTCTGTTTATAAACTTCGTTACTCCGCTCCCATTTCTGTCCGCACGACATCCACGATTTTTGTGACATATTCGTCACAAAGCTCTTTTGTTCTCGCTTCCGCCATCACGCGGACGAGCGGCTCGGTGCCTGACGGACGCACTAATATCCGGCCGTCTCCGTTCATTTCTTTTTCCACTTCAGAAATAACCGCCTTCACCTTAGCGTTTTCTTCCACCTTATATTTATCCGTCACTTTCACATTTACTAAAAGCTGCGGGAATTTTTTCATTTCAGCCGCAAGCTCTGAAAGGGTTTTGCCGGACGCCTTCAGCGTATTCACAAGCATGATCGCGGACAAGAGCCCGTCACCGGTAGTGTTGTAATCAAGGAAAATAAGGTGCCCTGACTGCTCTCCGCCGACATTATAGCCGTCTTTTTTCATCGCTTCTACGACATAGCGGTCTCCGACTGCCGTTTGAACGCTTTTGATTTCTTCTTTTTCAAGCGCTTTGTAGAAACCGAGATTGCTCATCACGGTTGATACGACGGTATCATCTTTGAGACGGCCCTCTGATTTCAAATACTTCGCGCATATGTACATGATCTGATCGCCATCGACAATGTTTCCTTTTTCATCAACGGCAATGAGGCGGTCACCGTCGCCGTCAAATGCAAGGCCGATGTCGGCGTTTTTTTCTTTGACGAAAGCACTCAGCGCTTCCGGATGTGTAGAACCGACGCCGTCATTAATATTTAATCCGTTCGGAGACGTTCCCATTGTAGACACGTCAGCATCAAGATCGGCAAAAAGGTGAGTCGCAATGGAAGATGTCGCACCATGGGCGCAGTCAAGCGCTACATGAATGCCCGTGAAATCTTCGTCCGCCGTCTGCTTTAAAAATTGCAGATATTTTTGAACACCTTCGAAATAATCGTTCACAAGCCCGAGGTCCGCGCCTGTCGGTCTCGGCAGCTTATCTTCCGGTTCATCCATGAGACGTTCAATCTCGGCCTCCTGCTCATCGGAAAGCTTAAAGCCGTCTCCTCCGAAAAATTTAATTCCGTTATCCTGTACGGGATTGTGAGAAGCGGAAATCATGACGCCCGCCTCAGCATCCATGGCTTTCGTTAAATAGGATACCCCCGGTGTAGAAATGACGCCGAGGCGCATCACTTCAGCTCCGATCGATAAAAGTCCGGCGACAAGGGCTCCCTCCAGCATATGTCCGGAGATGCGTGTATCACGGCCGATCAGCACTTTCGGGCGCTGTTTATCTTTGGTCAGGACATAACCGCCAAAACGCCCCACTTTAAAGGCCAGCTCTGGCGTAAGCTCGCTGTTGGCAACACCTCTTACACCATCTGTTCCAAAATACTTGCCCATTTTGTATCGCTCCTTTTTCATTCTGTTGAAGATGAATCAGCGCTTGATCCGCCTTCATCCTGGTCTTGATTTTGATCCTGGTTTTGACTTTTATTCTGATCGCTGTCAGTGTCGTCTTCCCGGTTCTTGTTCTTGTCTTTGTCTGCGTCTCCGCTTGTGCCGTCATTATTGCCGGAATCGGCGGAGCCGCCGTTATTTTTATTTGAACTTGTGTTTTTCTTAGAAGTCAGCTTGATTTTAGCCGTGTCTTTGGACAGGGACCATGTGATGTTTTGCGGTCCGTTTACTGCAAGCTTTACAGAATGCTCTCCGTCCTCTAAGTCTGAGACATTGGCGTACAGTTCAATGTCCGACTTTTTCAGCGCCTTAATGTTGGCCGGGGAGCCTTTGGCCGTAATATTTATCGCCCGCGATTCTGGGTCGAGAAACTCAATCTGCTGCGAGCCTCCCAATCCGACCGTCTTGATTGCGACATTGTCAAAATCCTTTTTGTCTTCACTGTCCACCTTAACATGAAGCGTAATTTTCCCCGGTGACACCTTTGTCACACCCTTAGGAAGCGGGATGTCGGCATCTATATCCGTATCTTTATCAATTTTGCCTAAATCAAGAGATACGCCGTCGATAAACTCAAGTGAATCCAGTACGTCCTGCGGGCCGTAAACCGTCACCTCACTCGGATTCGAGTCAATGCTTGCAATGCTCACCCCGTCAGGAAGACTTCCCTTCCTTTCGATTTTGAAAGGGAGCTTTTTGCTCGGACTGGCCACGGGAACCGTCACTTTGATGACTGACGGTTCAACATCAACAGGAAGTGCGTTGCCGTCTTTGTCATAGACGGTCACCTTCACTTCCTTATCAATGGTTTCATTTGCATTTTCAAGGTTCACGGATGCTTTGACAAGCGAAATGTTGTCAATCACATTTTTCGAACCCGTAATCTGTACGTTTTTCGGGCTGATGATCGGCTGCTGGGGCGTATACCCCTTTTTCATTTTGCTTTTATTGTAGTATTCAACTTCAACCGGAAAACTCTCAGCCGTTTTTTCCTGAATCGTAACCGTCGTGACTGACGGGTTAATGGATATCGTCAGTCCGTCCGATACATTTTTCGCCTTCAATTCGACCTTATGAGTCCCGGTCTTCAGCTTGTTCATATCGGCGTATATCTCAAAATTCTTCGTCTGTCTCGCCTTTTTCACCGCGCTTGTCGATCCTTTAATCGTGACATTTACGGTCTGAGGCACGCCGGTGACCACGTAATTCGCTTCATCATAATATGCTTTTACAGGAATATCAGTAAGCGTAGCCTCGTCAGTCGTTGATGTCGGAAAAAAGGATTCCCCCGGCTTTTTCGGAGTCGGCGCCTGGTTGTTGTTAACCGCAACATAAAGCAGGAGCGCAAAGAGCAATGCAATGATCTTTACAGCCCAGCGGTTGTTTAAGAATTTATCCATTTTTCTTGCCCCTCCAGTACCAGCGGTTAGAAGAAGTATCTCTGGCGTTTTTCTTAAACTCAGCTTCAAGCATTTCTTTCAGTGCTTCTTCCGTCAATTCTCTGTGAAGGTCTCCGTTTTTGGCCACGCTGATGGCGCCCGTCTCTTCAGATACGATAATGGTTAAGCTGTCCGTCACTTCACTGATGCCGACAGCCGCTCTGTGCCGCGTCCCCAGCTCCTTTGAAATAAACGGGCTTTCAGAAAGCGGCAGATAACAGGCAGCCGCCGCGATCTCGTTATTTTTCATAATGACCGCTCCATCGTGCAGCGGCGTATTCGGAATGAAGATATTAATCAAAAGCTCCGAGCTGACCTGCGCATTAAGCGGGATGCCCGTCTCAATATAATCGCCCATTCCCGTGTCGCGCTCAATGGCGATGAGGGCGCCGATGCGGCGTTTCGCCATGTAGCTGATTGATTTTGTAATCGCTTCAATTGTCTTATGCTGCGCTTCCTCCACGGGGGTGCCGCTCCTTGAAAAGAACCGGCCCCGTCCGAGCTGTTCAAGCGCCCGTCTCAGCTCAGGCTGGAATATAATAATGATCGCTAAAAATCCCCATGTTATCGCTTGGTCCATCAGCCACTGAAGCGTACTGAGTCCCAAATATGAACTGGCCATCCGGACCAACACGATGACGACGATCCCTTTTAAAAGCTGAACCGCCTTCGTTCCGCGTATGACCATGATTAATTTATATATCACATACCAAACAAGGAGAATATCAACGGCATTGCCGAGGTATTGCAAAAATGGGATGTCCTCAAAAGCCATTTCCTCGTCCTCCAAGAATTCAGTCATTTCGTTTTTTGTTATGAATTGTGCTGCATGAGCAATATGTACATCATATAGCGTGCTCATTATACCACATTTTGATTTATCAAGTGAAATCAGCCAGCGCGGTGCTGCGTAAAAAAAGAGTAAAGCGATTATACGCTTTACTCATCTTTAATCGGAGTCTAAAGCACTCACGACGCCCTGACCCGCTGTTTTCAGTTCGTACCAGACCCAGTCAAACAATTCGTTAATTTCTTCAATCTGCCCGGTGACTTGTCCGGCTGAGGCCATGTATTTTTCTCCGTTAACCACGGTCACGTTGCCGTCGACTTTCCCTTTAATGACCAGCTTGCCGTTTTTTACTGTGACATCGCCCTTTACGGTCTCGCCTTCAGGGACGGTGACCGTGTGATTCTGCACGACAAGGTTCGGCTGCTTTGACACACTGAAATTGTGGTCGTTATGCCAGCTGTTGAAAAAACCGCCGCCCATTAAAATCACAAAAACCGCCGCGGCTGCAATTATCGGATGAGTTTTGATCCATCGTTTTACAGAAGCGCGTTTTTTCTCTTTTGGAAGATTCGCCATAACTTTGACAGTAAAATCAGCAGGGGCTGTGACATGCGATGTGCTCCGGACGAGCGCTACGGATTTCTCCATTTCATGAAAATGCCGTTTGCAATTCCCGCATGACCGCAAATGTTGTTTTAATACGTCTTCATCTTCAGGAAGGATATCTCCATCAAGATGCTTATGCATAAGCTGCACGATCTGTTCAGGACAGCTCATTTCATCACCCCACTTAAAGATCCCTTAATTGTTTTCTAAGAGCCTCTCTGCCTCTGTGTATCCTTGTCTTGACGGTGCCGACAGGGATATTCAGAATCTCCCCGATTTCAATTAAAGAGAGTTCATCAATATACTTTAATACAATAACCGTTCTGTACTTGTCAGGCAGCTTTAAAATCTTTTTCTGAATTGTGTCCGACAGCTCCAATGACAATACGGCGTCTTCAGGGAGAACCCCGTCCGCAGCGATCTGCGAATACATCGTCAGCCCCTCTGCACCCGCCACTTCTGCGTCCAGATAATAATCAGGCTTTTTCTTGCGGATACGGTCAATAGTCAGGTTGGTCGCAATTCTGTAAAGCCACGTTGAAAACTTTCTGTTGATGTCGAAACTGTCGATATTGACATACGCTCTGATGAAAGCTTCCTGCGCAATATCTTCCGCTTCGTGGACATTGCCGAGCATGCGGTAGCAAAGCTGGTAAATCTTATCTTTATAAAGGTCAACGATTTCCGCAAACGCATTTTGATCGCCTTTTTTGACTTGCTTGATTCTTTTTTTAATCAGGTTTTCCATGTTTTATCTTACCTCTGCCCTTCACCGGTCTGTATCTATACGTTGATTGTTTTAAAAGGTTTCATTTTTTTATTACATTTATTTTACCAAATTTCAGGCAGGGTGTAGATGGAAAATACAGAATATACTGCCTTAACAGCAGCTTAAAAATAGTATATCTGATGAACAATCAGAATTCGAGAAAAAATACCGATAAAAAAAAGACACCCTTATACAAAAGGTGTCTGAGACTGGGCTAGCTGGATTCGAACCAACGCATGACGGAGTCAAAGTCCGTTGCCTTACCGCTTGGCTATAGCCCAAAAATGGTGGAGGGGGGCAGATTCGAACTGCCGAACCCTGAGGGAGCGGATTTACAGTCCGCCGCGTTTAGCCACTTCGCTACCCCTCCGTATTTTTTGGAAAACAGTGCCGGCCAGAGGACTTGAACCCCCAACCTACTGATTACAAGTCAGTTGCTCTACCAATTGAGCTAGGCCGGCAAATATGGTGGAGGATGACGGGCTCGAACCGCCGACCCTCTGCTTGTAAGGCAGATGCTCTCCCAGCTGAGCTAATCCTCCATATGACCCGTACGGGATTCGAACCCGTGTTACCGCCGTGAAAGGGCGGTGTCTTAACCGCTTGACCAACGGGCCGTTGTGTCCGCGTCGAGCTGACAAAAGTTATTATATACAGGTTATACCCCTTTTGTAAAGAGAAAATTTATTTTTTTTATTTTCAAACTTTTTTACCCGTTTTTTAACTGAAAAACTCGTCCCTTCTCTCTTATTTCATTTAAGATGAAAGTATCAAAATATTGAAGGGAATGGACACAGATGATCTTAGTCAGCTCTTGTCTCGGCGGTATCGAATGCAGGTATAACGGCTCCCACGCCGCGTCGGAAAAAATCCGCAGACTCGTAGAGGAAAAGAAAGCTGTTATGGTCTGCCCCGAACTTTTGGGCGGCTTCACCACTCCCCGCGAACCGGCGGAAATCATCGGCGGCACGGGCGAAGACGTGCTGAACGGAACAGCAAGAATTGTAACGGCATCAGGTGAAGACGTTACATCTTTATATATAGACGGAGCGGAAAAAACGTTAGCATACGCAAAAGAAATAGGCGCCGCAACGGTCATCCTTAAAGAAAACAGTCCGTCCTGCGGCAGCAGCTTCATCTATGACGGCACTTTCTCCGGGAAAAAGATAATCGGGGACGGCATCACTTCCGCTCTATTAAAACGGGCAGGCTGCCGCGTGTTATCAGAAAATGAACTGGATCAACTATAAAAAGGAGAGTAGATATCATGGTTGCAGCCCTATCCTTTTATAAACCGGAGCATGCAGACGGCCTGAACGGGTTTGTACTCAGTGAAGAAGATAAAATGTTCACAGCTCTCCCGAAGGATGTACTGCCGCAGGCTCTTGTCATCCGGGAGCGCTATCCTACAGTCGTTTTAAAAGAAGACACCCCCGTCGGTTTTTTCATTTTACATACCTCAAAGGAAACCATAGCTCCATATTCGAACAGCGTGTCTGCCATTTTACTGAGCGCACTGTCCATAGATGCGCGGCAGCAAGGAAAAGGTTATGCCAAACAAGCGATGCTGCAGCTCCCCGCTTTTGCCGCAAATTATTTTCCTTGGTGTGACGAAATCGTGCTTGCAGTGAACCATCGCAATCATCGCGCAAAGAACCTGTACCAGTCTTCCGGTTTTATTGATAAAGGGCGTCGCAGGATCGGCCCCATCGGCGAACAGCACATTCTGCATCTTTTTTTGTGAAAGCGTTTGATTTTTTTCTTGAAACATATATTCAGAAGCCCATATACTTCAAGTAATAACGACTTGGGAGGGTACATTCATGACAGACCGGCTTAACATTCACAGATTGACCACAGAAACAAGAAACCCGCAGGCCGCTTCAATCCATCAAGCAGACACGATGGAAATCCTCCGCATCATTAACCAAGAGGACTTCAAAGTGGCGGACGCCGTTCAGCAGGTGCTGCCTGACATTGAAATTGCCGTTCAATTTGCCCATCAGTCTTTGCGGCGAAACGGCAGGCTGATTTATGCGGGAGCGGGCACAAGCGGCAGGCTTGGTGTACTTGATGCGGTTGAATGCCCGCCTACATACAGCGTAAGTCCCGGCACCGTCATCGGTCTGATGGCCGGAGGGGCAGACGCCTTTTTGCAAGCGGCTGAAGGTATAGAAGACAGCGAGGAAACCGGCGCTCTCGATCTCAAAACGATCGGCCTTACCGCTGAAGACACCGTGATCGCCATCGCTGCAAGCGGGCGCACACCGTATGCGGCCGGTGCGCTGAAATACGCAAAAACAATCGGCGCCAAAACAGTCGCGCTCACATGCAATAAGCACTCATTGATCAGTACCTTTGCCGATCACAGCATTGAAGTCGTCGTCGGCCCCGAAGTGATTACAGGGTCAACACGAATGAAAGCCGCAACAGCACATAAAATGATTCTGAATATGATTTCCACGGCCGTGATGATCAAAAGCGGCAAAGTGTACGAAAATTTAATGGTGGACGTTCATGTCAGCAACGAAAAATTGAAAGAACGGGCAATCGGCATTATCCAAAGCATTACGGGCGTTCCGTACGATAAAGCAAAAGAGACCCTTGAGGCCGCAGACAGCCATGTCAAAACGGCAATCGTCATGCTGAAGACGAATTCGGACAAAACACACGCGAAAGCACTGCTCGAAGAATCGGAAGGCTTCATTGACAAAGCCATAGAACAGCATGTTTCAAGCGAAACAAATCGCTGATCATTCTTTTGGCTCCGTCACTGATCATCATGTGCCTTTTACCAGCCCGCGCCGTTTTCATGATCGGCGCAGGCGCTTTCAGGACGCGTTTCAGGCACAGCTCCGCGGGAAAAATGGTACGGAAAGAGGAGGGTCTTCATGAGCAAAGAGGCATTTTATCAGTCGCTGGCCAAAGATATTCTGGACAACTGCGGCGGTTCATCGAATATTTCGGGCTTTACCCACTGTATGACACGCCTGAGAATTACGCCTTTAGATCAGGACAAAACGGATATTGAAGCGCTGAAGCGGCTTGACGGAGTAATAGGCGTCGTCGAAGCCGAAACACTGCAGATCATTCTCGGCACGGGTGTCGTCAATCATGTCGCCGACGCTTTCGCAAAACTGGTGTCACCCGGAAAAAACATTGATTTAAAAGAAGCCGCCTCACGGAAAAAAGCCGATCTCAACAGAAAAAACACAACACCCATCACACTGCTTCTAAGAAAAATATCAAGCATCTTCATTCCTCTTATTCCCGCACTCATTGCATCAGGTTTAATCACCGGCATGACGAAAGCCGTCATTCAGGCCGGCTGGCTCCCGAAAGAATCTCAAATCGCACTTATTTTAACGGTTATCGGTTCAGGCTTATTCGCTTACCTCGGCGTCCTTGTCGGTATCAATGCGGCGAAGGAATTCGGCGGAACACCCGCGATGGGCGGCCTTGCAGGCATATTGATCTTAAACCCCGAGATCGCCAATATCAGTTTGTTCGGAGAGAATCTGCTCCCGGGCAGGGGAGGTTTAATCGGCGTTCTTTTCGCTGCGATTTTTATCGCTTATACCGAACGGTTTATCAGAAAGTATGTCCATCAATCCATCGACATTATCGTCACGCCAACTTTGTCTTTGCTCATCACCGGACTGGTGACATATGTCATCTTCATCCCTGCAGGCGGTTTTATTTCTGATTTGATTACATCAGGTTTATTGTCGCTGCTGAATGTCGGGGGAGTGCTGTCGGGATTTGTATTAGGAGCCGCCTTCCTGCCGCTTGTCATCACCGGCCTGCATCAAGGCTTGACTCCCGTGCATTTGGAACTCATCCGATCCATCGGGGATGACCCGCTTCTGCCGATTCTCGCAATGGGAGGCGCAGGTCAAGTAGGCGCGGCCTTCGCCATCTTTATGAAAACAAAAAAAGCCTCATTGAAAAGAGCGATTGGAGGCGGACTTCCATCCGGTCTGCTCGGAATCGGGGAGCCGCTCATCTTCGGCGTCACACTCCCGCTCGGCCGGCCGTTTTTAACAGCGTGTTTAGGGGCGGGTATCGGAGGCGCCTTTCAAGCTCATTTTCAAGTAGCGACTTTTTCAATCGGTGTCTCCGGCCTTCCGCTCTCTTTTCTCGTACAGCCGGCTCAAATCGTTTTGTATATCATCGGTCTCTTCATCTCTTATGCGGCGGGCTTTGTCTTCACCTATGCTTTCGGATTTAAGGATGACATGGCTGCTGAATTTGAATAAGCCGGGAGGGAACAGAATATGAAAACACTGGCAGCCGCCGTACTCACCATGGTCATCAGCCTCTCTTTTCTGCCGCAGCACAAAGCCGGAGCCCAATCTAAATTATACGACACAGCAAAACTCAGAAAGGTTGATCAAATGATTGAAAAAGACATCGCAGCAGGATTCCCGGGAGCCGTCCTCGTCGTCGTAAAGGACGGACGGGTGATCAAAAAGAAAGCATACGGCTACAGCAAAAAATATGACGGGAACAGCCTTTTATCCCGTCCGAAAAAAATGAAAACATCAACCATGTTTGATTTAGCTTCCAACACAAAAATGTTTGCGGCGAATTTTGCATTACAGCGCCTCGTCAGCCAGGGAAAGCTGGATGTGTATCAAAAAGTCTCGGCTTACCTTCCCGATTTCAAAGACAGGAAAAGCGATCCGATAGAAGGAAAAGACCGCATACGCGTCATTGATGTGCTGCAGCATCAATCCGGTCTGCCGGCAAGCTTTTATTTTTATAAGCCGGACACCGCAGGCCCTTTTTATTCACAAGAACGGGACAAAACGATTCGTTTTCTCACCCGGATCCCGCTTGAATACAAATCGGGAACAAAACACGTATACAGCGATATCGGTTACATGCTGCTCGGCTGCATCATTGAAAACATAACCGGAAAAACCCTTGATGCCTATGCGGAACAAGAACTGTACAAACCGCTGAAACTGACGCACACACTGTTTAACCCGCTGCAAAAAGGCTTCAAAGAAAAAGCATTCGCAGCTACTGAACGTTTAGGCAACACACGTGACGGGGTTATCCATTTTCCTCATATCAGGACGTATACGCTGCAAGGGGAGGTTCATGACGAAAAAGCATTTTACTCAATGGGAGGGGTGTCCGGCCATGCAGGACTGTTTTCAAGGGCTGATGACATGGCCGTCCTACTGCAAGTCATGCTGAACGGCGGCAGTTACAAACACGTTTCTCTCTTCACTCGGCAAACGGCCGATCTGTTCACAACAGCGGCATCCTCTGACCCGACTTTCGCTCTTGGCTGGCGGAAAAACGGCAGCCCTGATATGGAGTGGATGTTCGGCCCTTATGCAAGCAGGCAGGCTTACGGCCATACCGGATGGACCGGCACCGTCACGATCATTGACCCCGCTTATCATCTCGGGATCGCGCTTTTGACCAACAAAAAGCATTCCCCCGTCGTCAGCCCCGGTGAAAATCCGAATGTTTTTGAAGGGGACCTTTTCCCGACCGGAAGCTACGGCAGCGTCGTAAAAGCGATTTACGAAGCCATTGAATGACAACCTATGTCTTTTGTCCAAACTATGACGGCAGGAGGGCGCCATTATGAAACTTATCATCTCAGCTGTATTACTGTTGTTTATTGTTTTCGGCACGCATCATGCATCGACAAAACCGGACATTCCGTCACAAGCGGAACAAACGGTATCCCGCATGACATTAGATGAGAAAATAGGGCAGATGCTCATGCCTGACTTCCGCAATTGGCAAAAAAAGGGGCAGTCATCACCTGAGGCTCTTACTCAAATGAATGACGAAGTCGCAGGGCTTATTCAAAAGTACCGATTCGGCGGCGTTATCTTATTTGCAGAAAATGTAAAAAACACTGAACAAACGGTCCGCCTGACAGATGCCTTTCAAAAAGCAAGCCCTGACATTCCGCTATTATTAAGCATTGATCAAGAAGGCGGCATCGTAACAAGACTTGGTGAGGGCACTCATTTCCCAGGCAATATGGCACTCGGAGCCGCAAGAAAAACAGCCTACGCATCCCAAACCGGCGCCATTATCGGGAAAGAATTGAAAGCACTCGGCATTAATACAAATTTCGCTCCCGTTCTCGATATCAATAATAATCCAGGAAATCCGGTCATCGGCGTCAGGTCATTCAGTTCAGACCGTGATCTGACAGCGTCACTCGGCCTTGCCTCAATGAAGGCTCAGCAAAAACAGGATGTCGCTTCCGCCGTCAAACATTTCCCGGGACACGGCGACACGGATGTCGACAGCCACTACGGCCTTCCGCTTGTCACCCACGGTCAAGAAAGGCTGCGGCAGATCGAACTGTATCCGTTCCGTCAGGCCATTCAGGCGGGGGCCGATATGATCATGACAGCCCATGTGCAATTTCCCGCTTTTGACGATACAACCTATAAAAGCAAGCTGGACGGTTCAGACATTCTTGTACCCGCCACACTCTCGAAAAAAGTGATGACTCATCTTCTCCGTGAGGAAATGGGGTTTAACGGCGTCATCGTGACGGATGCATTAAACATGAAAGCCATTGCCGATCATTTCGGCCAGGAAGAGGCGGTCGTCATGGCAATAAAAGCAGGAGTCGACATCGCCCTGATGCCGGCCCAAGTGACATCGCTGCAAACAGAAAACCGCTTTGCCCAAGTTCATTCCGCTTTAAAAAAGGCGGTTCAAAAAGGGGATATTCCTCTTCAGCAAATCAACAAATCGGTGGAGCGCATCATTTCCCTGAAAATAAAACGAGGGATATATCCCGCTCCGAAAGAAACAAGTCTGAAAAAGAAGATGGCAAAAGCACATAAAACTGTCGGCAGCAAAAACCATCTGAAAGCAGAAAAACAAATCGCGGAAAGATCCGTCACCGTCTTACAAAACAAAAACCGCACGCTCCCATTCAAACCGAAAAAGAACAGCCGCATTCTCCTTGCCGCTCCTTATGAAGATCAAACAGCGTCAATGGAACAAACCATTCGGCAGCTCATCAAAAAGAAAAAAATCCGGCCGGTAACCATCAGTAAAATGAACTTCGCCGAGCGCACTTTTCATGATGAGCACAAAAAGCTGGTATCAGACGCTGATTACGTCATTACAGGCTCATATGTCGTAAAAAATGATCCTGTCGTAAACGACGGCGTCATTGACGATTCCGTCACAGATCCCGGCAAATGGACGACCGCGTTTCCGAGGGCCGTCATGAAGGCTGCGCAGTCGAACCAAAAACCCTTTGTGCTGATGAGTCTTCGGAATCCTTACGACGCCGCGAATTTTGAAGAAGCTGACGCCCTTATCGCAGTCTACGGGTTTAAAGGATATGCAGACGGACAATTTCTCCAGCCAAACATTCCGGCAGGCATTGAAGCGATATTCGGGCAGACAAAACCGAAAGGCAGGCTGCCCGCTGCTATTCCTTCCGTCACCCATCCGGGAACGACACTGTATCCTTATGGTTTCGGTATCAACCTGAAGACCGGAAAACCGCTTTAAACAGGAGGGCTGATCATGAAAACACATACGGCTGCACTTCTCGCCGGACTGGTCGTCATCAGTGCTATGACGGCAGTCTCGGCGGCTTCTGACAGAAACACACACACTGCCAAAAAACCAAGCATCCAAACAGGCATTGACCGCCTGCTGAAAGATTATAAACAAGAACTGAAGGGAAAAAGAATCGGACTGATCACTAATCCGACCGGTGTGAACTCAACATTAAAAAGTAGCGTTGACGTGCTTTATGAGGCACAAGACATGCATTTGACGGCATTATTCGGACCCGAGCACGGTGTTCGCGGCGACGCTCAGGCCGGAGACAAAGTCACATCCTATATAGATGAAAAAACAGGGCTTCCCGTCTACAGCCTGTACGGAGAAACGAGGAAACCGACGCCTGACATGCTGAAAGATACCGATGTGCTGATTTTCGATATTCAGGATGTCGGAATGCGATACTACACCTACATTTATACAATGGCCTATGCCATGGAGGCGGCCAAAGAAAAAGGCATTCCTTTTTATGTCTTGGACCGGCCGAATCCGCAAGGCGGACGACATCCGGACGGCCCGGTTCTTGAACCTGACTACGCTTCATTTGTCGGACTGTATCCAATCCCGCTGAAACACGGCATGACCATCGGCGAGCTTGCTCTTTTATTCAATAAAGAGTTTCATATTGGCGCCGACCTCACCGTCGTAAAGATGAAGCGCTGGAAGCGGACAATGACCATTGAAGATACCGGCCTGCCGTTCGTCCTCCCTTCGCCTAACATCCCGACCCCGGACAGCATATTCGCTTATTCGGCGACAGGACTAATCGAAGGCACGAACGTATCTGAAGGAAGGGGCACGACAAAGCCGTTTGAACTTATCGGCGCACCTTATATGAAAAGCACCGAGCTCGAAGAACGCCTTAACAGTCTCAAGCTTCCGGGCGTCACCTTCAGAGCCGCTTCATTTATCCCCAGCTTCTCCAAGCACCAGGGCAAGCTATGCCACGGCGTACAAGTCTACGTAACAAACAGAAACACCTTTGAAGCGGCAAAAACAGGGCTCTCCATTCTGAAAACCATGCATGACTTATATCCGAATGACTTCTCATTTCTGCCGACAGGAGCTTTTGACAAGCTGATCGGCAACGGCTGGGTACGCAAAAAAATAGAACAAGGCGCTTCCATTCAAGACATCACCAGCACCTATCAACGCCGGCTTGACCAATTCAAGCTTGTAAGAAAGCAATACCTCATATACTGACAACATTCGTGTTACACGTGTAACATTTTGACGCATTTCACATTTCCGCTTTTTATAGGAAAACATTCATTTATTTGGTACAATTCAAATGATAACAGTTATCATTTAAATGAATGTTTCCTAAAAGGTGGTTTCTCATGAAAAACACATTATTCTTTCACCCAATTGATATCATCTCCGTAAAAAAAACAGCAGACCTTTTGTCAGAGCATCAGCTCACTGATTCCCCGGTACTGATCTTTCATGTGACAGGCGAGGGACAAATTGATATCGGAACAGACAGCTTCCCGCTGCAGAAGGAGACGCTCTACATCTGTCCTTGTGATGAGACATTCAATATTGACCCTGCACCGTCAGACGGCATCCATTTGTATATCGTCAGACTCCGTATTTTCTCATATTCATCAGATTATAAAGCGATGCTTCCGGATAACGGGGGAGACATCTTCCGCGGACTTCAGCAAATGAATTTGCAAACGGTTGAACACCTGACAAGCCGGCTTCAGTCACTTTCCGAAAACGCGCGATCGGCAGATGAATTGCAGAAAATGAAATCAACAGCCGACTTTCAGCAGCTGATGTACGACCTTTATGCCGCAAAAGTGTGCCATCAAAACAATACAAAAGCGGCGATCGAACAGACTAAACAATTCATACATGCACAATCCGACACAAAAATCACACTCACCCAGCTTGCTCAAATGGCGGGAATCAGTCCTAAGCATTACAGTGAAACCTTTAAAAAACTATATGGACAAAGCGTAACAGAATATATCACAGACATCCGCATAACCAATGCGAAAAAACTGATGGCCAAGGCCAGCTGCAAACTGCGGGAAATCGCTCATCAAATCGGCTACCAAGACGAATTTTATTTCAGCCGCATCTTTAAAAAACATACGGGCAGCTCACCTACAAGCTATATGAAAAAAAGGCGCACAAAAATGGCCGCGTACGGGAAAGAAATGATGGGACATCTGATTCCTCTGCATCACGTGCCTTACGCTGCAACGCTTCATCCGAAATGGACGGCCTATTACTATAAACAATTCTCTTCAGAACATTCCCGTGCACCTCAGCGCTTACCGCTATAACGCAAATTGGGAAGAGAACCTGCATACGCTGTCTCAAGCTGCGCCGGACATCATTTTCAGTCTGGATTCTGTCAGTGAAGAAGAAAAACAGCGTCTGAATGACATCACCGAAGTTTTCTACATTCCGACTCAAGACAATTGGAAAGACCAGTTTCTTCACGCAGCTGCATATTTGAATGAAGAACAGGAAGCACGGCACTGGCTTGAAGCCTATCAAAATCTCGTATACTCAGCAAAAGATGCTCTTGAACACGTGCGGCATCAGCGTTTCTTATTTGTCCGTATATATAAAGAAAATATGTATATCGCCCATAACAACAGCATTGAGGATGTTTTCTTCGGTGATCTGGGCTTTGCCTCCGCAAAACCGGAATCTTTTGCTCCCGACGAAAAGATTTCATTGGAAATGCTGGCGGATTGCCAGGCTGACTGCATCATGCTTTTCACTTGCAAAGAACCGGAAACGCTTCGCTATTTTCAGCGCATTCAGCAGTCTGAAATATGGCAGAACCTTAGAGCCGTCAGCCATAAACGAGTGTTTCCCGTTTCATCTGACCCGTGGATTGAATATTCTCCAAGCGGGCATCAGCGGATGATTGAACAAAGCATTTCCTTTTTTTCCGAAGATCGTCCATGGTAATACCGGAAATTGTCCATGGTCTTATCTTTGTTCATTCTCTATAATTCCAATTGATAATAGTTATCAATTGAACAGGAGGAACAATAGATGAAGAAATTGGCATTCGCTTTCATGATTTTGCTTTTGGCTTTCACGGCCGCGGCTTGCGGAAGCTCAGAAACATCTGATACAGCAAGTAAAGGTAAGGACGCTTCTTCAAATAAAAAGAAAATCGAATATCTCGGAAAAACATATGAAGTCAAAGCGCCGACTGACAAAATCGCCATTACGGGCAGCGTAGAATCAATGGAAGACGCCAAATTGCTCGACGTCCATCCGGCAGGAGCGATATCATTCTCCGGCAAATTCCCGGAACTGTTTAAAGATATTACAGATAAATCCGTATCAACAGGTGAAAAAATGCAGCCGAATATGGAGAAAATTCTTGAACTGCAGCCGGACGTCATTCTGGCATCAACCAAGTTCCCTGAAAAAACGATAAAAAAATTGAGCGGCACGGCTGAGACCATTCCTGTCTCTCATATCTCATCAAACTGGAAAGAGAACATGATGCTGCTTGCCCAGCTTACAGGCAAAGAGGAAAAAGCAAAAAAAATCATTGCTGATTACGATCAGGATCTGAAAAAGACGAAAACAAAGATGAACAGCAAAGCAAAACAGGCAAACGCACTGGTCATCAGAATCAGACAAGGAAATATTTACATTTATCCTGAACAAGTTTATTTCAACTCTACGCTTTACGGTGATTTAGGCCTGAAGGCGCCGGACGAAGTGAAAGCGGCGAAAGCGCAGGAGCTGATTTCTCTTGAAAAATTAAGCGAAATGAACCCCGACCATATATTCGTACAATTTTCTGATGATGAAAACGCAGATAAGCCGGACGCTTTGAAGGACTTAGAGAAAAATCCGATTTGGAAGAGCCTGACGGCAGTCAAAAAAGACCATGTATACGTCAATACGATCGATCCATTAGCCCAAGGCGGTACCGCTTGGAGTAAAATCCGCTTCTTACAGGTTGCGGCTGACAAATTGACTCAAGACTAATAAAGAGTAGGTTTTTCACATGTATGCAAAACGGCGGACACACATTATTATCATCGCTTCACCGATTGCCATTGTTCTGTCACTGCTGCTTTCCGTTTTATACGGTGCAAAGCAGCTTGACTTCCATACCGTGTTCTCCGCATTGCTGCACTTTAATCCGGAGAATACCGACCATCAGATCATATGGCATTCAAGAATCCCGAGGGCGGTTGGCGCGATGTTTATCGGCGCCGCCCTTGCTGTTTCCGGGGCGCTCATGCAGGGAATCACACGGAACTATCTGGCCTCGCCTTCGATCATGGGTGTGTCGGACGGCTCCGCTTTTATCATTACCCTTTGCATGGTATTGCTCCCTCAATCAACATCCATTGAAATGATCATATACTCGTTTATCGGTTCCGCATTCGGCGCTACCCTTGTTTTCGGGCTGGCCTCCATTCTTCCCGGCGGTTTTACCCCGGTGCAGCTTGCCATTATCGGAACGGTGACCAGTATGCTTCTCAGCAGTCTGTCGGCTGCGCTTTCGATTTATTTTCAAATCTCGCAGGATCTCAGTTTTTGGTACAGTGCGAGACTGCATCAAATGAACCCTGATTTTTTGAAACTGGCCGTCCCGTTTTTTGCACTCGGAATCATCACAGCCATGATTCTCAGCAAAAAGGTCACAGCCGTATCATTAGGAGACGACATTTCAAAAAGTCTGGGACAGCAGAAAAGAACCATCAAACTCATGGCAATGGCGGCCGTTGTCATATTGACCGGAAGCTCGGTGGCGCTCGCCGGAAAAATTGCCTTTGTCGGTTTGGTCGTTCCGCACATCACCCGTTTTCTCGTCGGATCGGACTACAGCCGGCTGATTCCCTGTGCGTGCATCATCGGCGGCGTCTTCCTGACCCTGTGCGACCTTGCCAGCCGATTGATCAATTATCCGTTTGAGACGCCTATTGAAGTTGTCACTTCTATCATCGGTGTTCCTTTCTTTCTTTATTTGATTAAAAGAAAAGGAGGGGATCAGCGTGGTGCGTAAAATGGCCGGAATCTATATCATTCTGATTGCTCTCATCCTGCTCGTAAGTTATTTCAGCATGACCAGCGGGTCTTTTTCAGCAAAACCGGGTGAACTGCTCAGTGCGCTTTTCCGCATCCATCCGAATCCTCAATATGACATTTTGCTGTTTCAGCTGAGGCTGCCGCGTATTGTCATGGCGGCTGCCGTCGGACTCGGATTGGGGGTAGCCGGAGCCGTTATTCAGGCCGTTACCAAGAACGGGCTTGCCGATCCCGGCATTTTGGGCATCAATGCCGGAGCCGGTGCGGGAATCGTCATGTTTATGCTTCTGTTTCAGGGTCAATCTGAAGCGACGGCGCTTGCCTCCGCAATGGGCATGCCTGTCTTTGGGCTCATCGGCGGATTGATGGCGGCCGTGCTGATTTATATTTTCGCCTGGCACCGGGGGCATTTAGAATCCGGAAGAATTATTCTTGTGGGCATCGCCATGAATTCCGGATTCAGCGCGCTGTCTTTATTTCTTTCATTAAAAATGGACCCGCAGGATTATGAGATGGCGATGGTCTGGAAGAACGGCAGCATCTGGTCAGCAAACTGGATGACCATTACCGCAATACTGCCGTGGCTGATCGTGTTCATTCCTCTGCTGATGGCGAAAACGTCATTGCTGGATACCATTCGTTTCGATGAGGACACGGTGAAAAGCCTCGGAGTCTCAACCAATAAAGAAAAAACCATTTTACTCGTTGCCTGCATCGCTTTGATCAGCGCATGTGTAACCGCAGCGGGCAGCATGGCATTTGTCGGACTGATCGCGCCTCATATTTCCCGCAGGCTTGCCGGCATTGAACACAGATATTCATTACCTGTCAGCGGACTGGTCGGTATGCTGCTCGTCATATCCGCTGATTTTGCGGGCAAATTATTCTTTCAGCCTTCAGAGGTTCCGGCGGGCATTATTCTTGCGATTCTCGGCGTTCCTTATTTCTTTTTTCTTCTGTTTAAGCAAAAAAAGGGGTTGGATGCTTGAGAGGCACACTTACAAAACACCGGATAAACGGAAAGGAATGCACGGTGTACCTTCCTCCCTCCACTCCGGTTCAAACAAAGGCTTTACCCTGTGCCTACGTGCTTGATGGGGGCGATTTGTTTTTAGAGCAGATGGAGAAGCTTGAACTCCGATTCGCAAACGGAAAACTCCCTGAATTGATTCTCGCCGGCATCAAACCGGATAACAGGCTCGATGAGTACACGCCATGGCCTGTGCCTTCCCTGAGTCCTGCGTTTCCTGATTTCGGCGGCAAAGGGAGCCTCTTTCTTGAGGAGCTGACAAATGTCATCATTCCAACGGTTGAAAGTATGCATCCCATGTCTGCCGATCCGGATACAAGAGGACTGATCGGCGCATCATTAGGAGGACTGTTTTCGATATATGCGATGGTACTGAAGCCTGAGACATTCGGCAGAATCGGCTGTATTTCCGGGTCCTTTTGGTATGAAAAATCGGCTGACTTTGTCCGCTCCGCGTCTTTGCAGCCGGCACGGCAGCGTATCTACATGTCTGTCGGGAGCCGTGAAGCAGAGCATAAAAACAACATTCAAAACACCATGATCCAAAAAAATCGAGACGTGCATGAAAGCCTGAGGCAAAAAGGCTTTTCTCAAACGCAGCTCTCTTTCACGGTCGAAGGAGGCGCCGTGCACCATCAAGAAGCGTTCAAAAGACAATTCAATTCAGCTCTAAGCTGGCTATACGGAAAAAACCGCTCACGTGGCTGAGCGGTTTTTTTCATACTTCATCACGACCGGTTTAAGTTCAAAACGTCTCAGCAAATAGCCGAACAAAGCGGCAAGGATTTGCTGAAAAAGCATCCCGATGACGACCGGAACCGCCACTTGGGACGGAAAAAAAGAAACGGCAAGAACGGCTCCCGCACTGATATTACGCATGCCTCCCGTATAAATCAGAGACACAATTTCATCCCGGCTCCGCTTCATCAGCCTTCCGATCAGCCAAGCCACGGCATAACCCGTCATGGCAATAAAAAATACCATAGCCGCGATGCCCGCAAACTTGATATCCACGTGCGTGATATACGGCGCAATTTCCGAACTGTTAATGGCGATGACAATCATCAGACAGATTTTTGAAAATGGAGACAGCGTCCGGCTTATCGCCTGAGTCCTTAGCGGCGGAGAAAACTGGTTGACCATCATCCCTGCAATAGACGGGATCACCACCATTTCCGCCAGCCCTTTCATCATTCCCCATACATCCATCTGAACATTCGCCCCGGCCAGGACAGAAAGGCTTAACGGTACGATAAAAGGAGACAGCACGGTATCAACAAGGATAATAGACAGCGTCAATCCGACATTTCCCTTATACATCGCAGCCCAAATCAAACTCGTAATTCCGGTCGGGATTACCACACCCATAATCAGCCCCGTCACGGTTAAAGGGTCATCGCTGAATATCAGATGGCCGCTTCCCCATGCAAAAACAGGCATGAAAATATGCAGAACAAACAATGCCATAATCATCGGGAGCGGCTGCTCAATACTGCGCTTCAGCGATTGAAAATTGGCACTCAGACTGCCCGTAAATGTAATAAATGCAAAAATCCACGGCACAGCCCCGGCCATCCAGCTGATATGCTGAGATAACAGCACACCCGCCGCCACACTTGACGGAGTCAACAGCGGCATGATTCTCCCCAACACTTGGTTCAACTTCTGAAGCCACATCATATGCAAGTCCCCTATATACGGTTTTCAAGTCTCATTCATTATAACAATGCACACCGGCGAATTTAACCGAAAAAAAGCCCGGATATATTCATCCGGACTTCACAAATTCTATGCCATTTGTTTCATTAAATCTCGGCTTTTCTGATTTAATCCCTTTAATTCAGCTTCAATCCCATATTCTTTACATTTGCCGATAATTTTCTCAAGAGCCGCCGCTCCAGAATCATCCCACACGTGAGCATCAGTCAAATCAATGACAATCCGCTTCACGCCTTCATCATAAACGATGGCATTCATCAGCTCAGACACGGAAGCAAAAAAGATCTGTCCCGTTACCTTATATGTCGTTGAGGAAAGGAATGGTTAACAAAGAGTATCATATTAAATGTTAAGAGAATGCACAAGACCGGGTAAATCAGAAAAGAAAACGGCTCTCACTGGAGCCGCTTCCGCTTTTATAAAAGTTCCGGATCAGACACAAGAATGGTTTTTATTGCACTGATATCCTTTCTTTCTTTTGTCACCGGGTCGATGCCCATGAGATGATCAATGGCTTCTTCATAATTCTTCAGTTCTGTCTTTTCAGTAATGAAGTCATAGAGCTGGGGGAGATCGGAGGCGCATGCTAACGCGGCTTCCATGATCTGCCGGGCTTCACCTGTGCCCACAATCGTCACGCCGTTTGACAGCAGCTGGTACGGCCTGACCGTCATCTCATACGTATCATCAAAGCCCATCGGCACAATTCTGCCTCCCTTTTCAATAAAAGGATAAGCCCAATCAAGCTGGTTGCCGATCGCGTCAAATATCACATCAAATTTTCTTCCTTGATTAATCCGTTTCACTTCATCTACAGTCAATGCTTCAGGATGGTAGACATAATCCGATATCCGGCTTGCCGCCTCGCTCCGGAAACTGCCTATTTCAGTCGCAACCGTCAATCGCGCCAGTTTTTTTACCATCATTTGCACAAGCAGTCCGATCGGTCCGGACCCCAAAACCAAAACCGAGTCCTCCGGCTGAATCGAAGCCTTATCCACAACATTCAGCACACAGGAGAGAGGTTCAACCAATGTGGCCCGCTCCCATTCCATTGAATCCGGAATTTTGTACATGAACCTGTCTTCCCCCACGTAATATTCCGCAAACGTCCCGTGCGCCCCGATTCCGAGCTGCCAATCCTCAAAGGTTTCGCAATAACACGTCAGCCCTCTCCGGCAATAATGGCATTTCCCGCAAAATTGCGTAGGATCTATCACGACGCGGTCTCCGACTTTTACATTTGTCACGTCCGGTCCGACTTCCGTGACCGCTCCCACGGATTCATGCCCCATAATCATATGATGGGTCGCATTCATTTTTCCCTTCAGCACATTTAAGTCCGTGCCGCAGATTCCGGTGCCGAAAATTTTCACCTTCACATCATTGGATTTTCGAATTTGAGGCTCGTCCACCTCTTGATATTCAAGCTTATCATTAGGAGTCCAGACCAACGCTTTCATATCTCTCTTCCTTTCTGCCCCAGCGGATTTGGTCTAATAATGTTTGATGAAGCTCCTTCGTTGATGCCGCAATACACGATTGCTGATTCTGATAACTTAAATCTGTCAGAAGCGTTTCGTCCAAAGACCGGCCGTACGCATCTGTAATGACCACTCCCGCTTTCTTTGCCAAAAAGACGCTTGCGGCAATATCATAAGGAAATAAGTGCAGCACCTGTCCGTTCCCGACCTGCTGAAAATCTGAAAGCAGTTCCGGATCATCTTTCAGCAGACGATTGCCGATATCCACATAAGCATCCATCTGCCCCGTAATAATTCGTGAAATCGAATAAGAAGCGCTGTTGAAAACAAAGACTCCGCCGTTATTGGCCGACCGGTCAATCAAATGACCGTATGCCTCCGTCATCAGCTGCGCCGGATGCCCGTTAAACTCAAGGCTCCAAAACATATTCTTAATATCCTGCACTCCGCTCAAATTCGGCAATTCTCCCTGATACCCCTCAAACTGAATGGCATCGCTGTAAATATCACCGTACATATAAGCGCCCGATTTCAATTCAAGCAAAAAAGCAAATTCGATATCCTTAATCTTTGCGTTTGGCTTATATGAAGCAAGCGCAATCGAAATACATGACATTTCAAGCCCCGCGGCGGCCGGACGCGTTCCGTCTATCGGATCTACAATTAAAATATATTGCGGATCTTCTCCAATCAGCTTCAGACCGCCATCCTCCGTGTAAAAAGCAACCGGATGGCCCTTTTCTTGGATATAATCCAGCACCGCCTCCTCAGCAGCGGCGTCTATATTAAATTGCGCGTCGCCTCCAGGTGAATATCCGTTAACAAGCCGGTTTTTCAGTGTGCCTTTTTGATTTTTCACCTTTTGATAAACAAATTGTCCAAGCTCAATGATATAGTCTCTCACTTGATTTCCTCCAATAGCTTGCGAAGTCTGTAGCAGAGCACCTCAGCTTCACTAAGTGTAATGGTTAAAGGCGGACGGATTTTAAATACATTTCCGAATCCGTAACGGGATGTCCGGAGAATCAGCCCGTAATCCATCGCCCGTTTGGCAATATAATTGGTCAATTCCACATCCGGTTCATTGTTCTCTTTGACAATTTCCACACCGATCATCAGACCGACGCCTCTTACTTCAGAAATAAAAGCAAAATCCTCTTTCATCGTTTCTAAGCAATCCATAATATAATGACCGACTGTCGTTACGTTCTCCAAAAATCCCGGACGCTGCATGATATCTATGGTTTTACAAGCGGCAGCGGCGGCCATCACATTTGACCCGTACGTGAAGGAGTGCGTATACCCCGGAAGCCCGGTGTACTTGTCCTCCGTCAGAGTGGCTGCGACTTGGAAGCCTGTGCCTCCGAGCCCTTTTGCTACCGTCATCATATTAGGTTTTACATCGAAATGGTCCGCGGCAAACATTTTGCCCGTCCGTCCGAACCCGGTCTGAATTTCATCAAAGATCAGGGCGATTTCATGTTCATCACAAAGCTTCCTCAGCTGTTTAAAATACTCTTTAGGCGGGACGACGTTTCCGCCATTTCCGGATATCGGCTCAATAATCATGGCGGCAATTTTTCCATTGCTCGCATACTCAATAAAATCGTTAATTCTTTCTACGCACAGCATACCGCACGAATCCGGTTTCTGATTATAAAAACAGCGGCTGCAATAGGGATCTGGAACTTGTAAGCCAAAAGAAATTTGCGGCGGGAAAGGTTCTTTTCTGAATGAGTTGCCGGACAAAGCGGAAGTCATATACGTTTGTCCGAGGTGGCTTCGAAATAAGGAGATGACATCGGTTTTTCCGGAGTAATACTGAGCCATTTTAATAGCTCCTTCATTTGCACCGGAACCGCTGCTGACTTTAGGGTGTACTTTTGTGAGATTATCGGGGGCGATTTCTACTAGTTTTTCTGCTAATTTATTTACGGCATCTGTTTGAAAGGACGATGTCACATGGATCAGCTTGTCGGCTTGATCTTTAACCGTATCAATGACCTCTTTGTTACCGTATCCTAAATTCAAGTTAAACGTGGCAGAGGCGCAATCAATATACTCATTTCCCTCTTGGTCGTACAGGTAAATCCCTTCTCCGCGCTCCATGACTACATCGTCAACACTGTAATACAAGCTGTCTGGATTCGTGATTTCCTTCGTTCCCACAAATACCACCCCTATGAAATTATTAGAAACTCGCTTTTTATCGTATTAATTATTGAAAATAATGTCAACGATCTTTCTTGTAAAAAATGTTAACAATTTGTTAACGTTACCATAAGGGATGTACGTGAAAAGGTTATGTGATATAGTAACAATACTTGGATTTTTTGTAAAAACAACGTGTCATACATGTAGAGAGAAAAATTATTTTACCAATAAGGAGATAAAATGATGAAAACTCGTCTGCTGTGGATAAGCTGTTTCTCTTATGGATCGATTGCTTTTACACTTGTCATTCTTGGAGCCGTACTGCCTGAGTTACTCACACATTATTCACAAAGCTACAGTAATGGCGGAGTATTAGTATTTTCTCAGTTCATGGGCTTCCTCATAGGTGTTATCGGAATGCCTTACATGGTGAAAAAACTCGGACGCAAAAACGCCGTTATCTTTGGGCTGGCGCTCATCAGCTGTGAGATTTTCATCACCTTCCTCCCGCCCTGGCCGCTGCTCTTTCTTCTCGTCAGCCTCGCAGGACTTGGCGCAGGATTGGTGGAATCTTGCGTAGGCACAATCATCCTCACGGCTATAAAAGAAAGACAAGCCGTGGCCATGAGCAAGATGGAAGTGGCATACGGATTAGGGGCGCTGTTCATGCCTCTGCTCTCAGGCTTTCTTATCAACAACCACATGTGGACAATTGCTTTCTTAGTATTAGGGTTATCCAGTTTTGCACTTTTAATCGCATGGAAGCAAATGAGTTTCGGCAGCATTGATGAGCTTCTCATACGCAAAGAGGTCTCTTCTGATGATACTAAAAAGAAAAGCCCCGGGTATCGGTCACACGGACTGCTGTTTATTGCGCTGGCGGCTGCTTATTTCTTCTTTTACGGCGGCAGTGAAGTTTCAATTGTGCATTTTATCCCCTCCATCTTCGCTGAAAAATGGGATATCCCCAGCTCCTTGGCAACGATAACAGTAACAGTGTATTGGACCGGGATGATTATCGGCAGGTTATTAACAGGCCCGGTATCTGAAAAGCTGACCTATCACCGTTATCTCCGGATCATAAGTATTGGCGGTCTGGCTGCACTTGCTGTACTAGCTTTAAGTAAAAACGTATGGTTTGGTTTTGCCCTTTGTTTCTTCTTAGGATTGTTCATGGCCGGCATGTTTGCAATTGCCCTGATCATCACCAATCATTTTTACCCCGGAAAGACAGAAACGACCACCAGTATTCTGCTCGCTTCAAATGGATTAGGAGGTTCACTGCTTCCGATCGCTGTCGGCTGGAGCTTAGATGAATATCCCGCCCAAACCGCATTCTGGCTGTTTACCGCACTGATGCTTCTTATGCTGCTGATTGTATTCAGTTTAAGAATGCTCGAGACAATAAAATCACACAGTCTTCAAAATCACACCAGCAAAACAAAATCAATATAAACAAAAAAGCTAATGCCTTGGAAAGGCATTAGCTTTATATATACACATCTTTCATATAAAAAACCCAGTTCATGATGAACTGGGTCAAGATCGCTTGGCGGCGTCCT
>NZ_CM174437.1:2807500-2810000 GCF_057836745.1 Bacillus sp. BACIII
GACTACTTGTAGGCACACGGTTTCAGGATCTATTTCACTCCCCTTCCGGGGTGCTTTTCACCTTTCCCTCACGGTACTGGTTCACTATCGGTCACTAGGGAGTATTTAGCCTTGGGAGATGGTCCTCCCGGATTCCGACGGAATTTCACGTGTTCCGCCGTACTCAGGATCCACTCTGGAGAGAACGAAGTTTTGACTACAGGGCTGTTACCTCCTATGGCGGGCCTTTCCAGACCTCTTCATCTACCTCGTTCCTTTGTAACTCCGTACAGAGTGTCCTACAACCCCAAGAGGCAAGCCTCTTGGTTTGGGCTGATCCCGTTTCGCTCGCCGCTACTCAGGGAATCGCATTTGCTTTCTCTTCCTCCGGGTACTTAGATGTTTCAGTTCCCCGGGTCTGCCTTCTCATATCCTATGTATTCAGATATGGATACCACTCCATTACGAGTGGTGGGTTTCCCCATTCGGAAATCTCCGGATCAAAGCTTGCTTACAGCTCCCCGAAGCATATCGGTGTTCGTCCCGTCCTTCATCGGCTCCTAGTGCCAAGGCATCCACCGTGCGCCCTTTCTAACTTAACCGTTAAAAAGAATCACTACGTGATATCTTGCATTACAATTGAATGTGAATTACTTCTGTTATCTAGTTTTCAAAGAACATTATCTCGAAGAATCGAATGATCCTTCAAAACTAAACAAGACAGGGAACGTTCTGTTTATAAGACCCAAGGTCTTATATTCCGTTAAAATCCTTAGAAAGGAGGTGATCCAGCCGCACCTTCCGATACGGCTACCTTGTTACGACTTCACCCCAATCATCTGTCCCACCTTCGGCGGCTGGCTCCATAAAGGTTACCTCACCGACTTCGGGTGTTACAAACTCTCGTGGTGTGACGGGCGGTGTGTACAAGGCCCGGGAACGTATTCACCGCGGCATGCTGATCCGCGATTACTAGCGATTCCAGCTTCACGCAGTCGAGTTGCAGACTGCGATCCGAACTGAGAACAGATTTGTGGGATTGGCTTAACCTCGCGGTTTCGCTGCCCTTTGTTCTGTCCATTGTAGCACGTGTGTAGCCCAGGTCATAAGGGGCATGATGATTTGACGTCATCCCCACCTTCCTCCGGTTTGTCACCGGCAGTCACCTTAGAGTGCCCAACTGAATGCTGGCAACTAAGATCAAGGGTTGCGCTCGTTGCGGGACTTAACCCAACATCTCACGACACGAGCTGACGACAACCATGCACCACCTGTCACTCTGCCCCCGAAGGGGACGTCCTATCTCTAGGATTGTCAGAGGATGTCAAGACCTGGTAAGGTTCTTCGCGTTGCTTCGAATTAAACCACATGCTCCACCGCTTGTGCGGGCCCCCGTCAATTCCTTTGAGTTTCAGTCTTGCGACCGTACTCCCCAGGCGGAGTGCTTAATGCGTTAGCTGCAGCACTAAGGGGCGGAAACCCCCTAACACTTAGCACTCATCGTTTACGGCGTGGACTACCAGGGTATCTAATCCTGTTCGCTCCCCACGCTTTCGCTCCTCAGCGTCAGTTACAGACCAGAGAGTCGCCTTCGCCACTGGTGTTCCTCCACATCTCTACGCATTTCACCGCTACACGTGGAATTCCACTCTCCTCTTCTGCACTCAAGTTCCCCAGTTTCCAATGACCCTCCCCGGTTGAGCCGGGGGCTTTCACATCAGACTTAAGAAACCGCCTGCGAGCCCTTTACGCCCAATAATTCCGGACAACGCTTGCCACCTACGTATTACCGCGGCTGCTGGCACGTAGTTAGCCGTGGCTTTCTGGTTAGGTACCGTCAAGGTGCCGCCCTATTTGAACGGCACTTGTTCTTCCCTAACAACAGAGCTTTACGATCCGAAAACCTTCATCACTCACGCGGCGTTGCTCCGTCAGACTTTCGTCCATTGCGGAAGATTCCCTACTGCTGCCTCCCGTAGGAGTCTGGGCCGTGTCTCAGTCCCAGTGTGGCCGATCACCCTCTCAGGTCGGCTACGCATCGTCGCCTTGGTGAGCCGTTACCTCACCAACTAGCTAATGCGCCGCGGGTCCATCTGTAAGTGGTAGCCGAAGCCACCTTTTATGTTTGAACCATGCGGTTCAAACAAGCATCCGGTATTAGCCCCGGTTTCCCGGAGTTATCCCAGTCTTACAGGCAGGTTACCCACGTGTTACTCACCCGTCCGCCGCTAACATCAGGGAGCAAGCTCCCATCTGTCCGCTCGACTTGCATGTATTAGGCACGCCGCCAGCGTTCGTCCTGAGCCAGGATCAAACTCTCCGATAAATGGATCACAGACTAAGTTCACTGCATCCTGCAGTAACGTCTGTGTGATCTGCATCGTGCAGACCTTAGTTTGACTGACTACGCACATCGCTGTGCGATTTATTTAAAACTTTGAATTAACAGGTACGTTTTGTCTTGTTTAGTTTTCAAAGATCATCACCGCTTGTTGAAGCAGCTTTATTATCTTACCACTCA
>NZ_CM174437.1:2815000-3889338 GCF_057836745.1 Bacillus sp. BACIII
GCGGGCCCCCGTCAATTCCTTTGAGTTTCAGTCTTGCGACCGTACTCCCCAGGCGGAGTGCTTAATGCGTTAGCTGCAGCACTAAGGGGCGGAAACCCCCTAACACTTAGCACTCATCGTTTACGGCGTGGACTACCAGGGTATCTAATCCTGTTCGCTCCCCACGCTTTCGCTCCTCAGCGTCAGTTACAGACCAGAGAGTCGCCTTCGCCACTGGTGTTCCTCCACATCTCTACGCATTTCACCGCTACACGTGGAATTCCACTCTCCTCTTCTGCACTCAAGTTCCCCAGTTTCCAATGACCCTCCCCGGTTGAGCCGGGGGCTTTCACATCAGACTTAAGAAACCGCCTGCGAGCCCTTTACGCCCAATAATTCCGGACAACGCTTGCCACCTACGTATTACCGCGGCTGCTGGCACGTAGTTAGCCGTGGCTTTCTGGTTAGGTACCGTCAAGGTGCCGCCCTATTTGAACGGCACTTGTTCTTCCCTAACAACAGAGCTTTACGATCCGAAAACCTTCATCACTCACGCGGCGTTGCTCCGTCAGACTTTCGTCCATTGCGGAAGATTCCCTACTGCTGCCTCCCGTAGGAGTCTGGGCCGTGTCTCAGTCCCAGTGTGGCCGATCACCCTCTCAGGTCGGCTACGCATCGTCGCCTTGGTGAGCCGTTACCTCACCAACTAGCTAATGCGCCGCGGGTCCATCTGTAAGTGGTAGCCGAAGCCACCTTTTATGTTTGAACCATGCGGTTCAAACAAGCATCCGGTATTAGCCCCGGTTTCCCGGAGTTATCCCAGTCTTACAGGCAGGTTACCCACGTGTTACTCACCCGTCCGCCGCTAACATCAGGGAGCAAGCTCCCATCTGTCCGCTCGACTTGCATGTATTAGGCACGCCGCCAGCGTTCGTCCTGAGCCAGGATCAAACTCTCCGATAAATGGATCACAGACTAAGTTCACTGCATCCTGCAGTAACGTCTGTGTGATCTGCATCGTGCAGACCTTAGTTTGACTGACTACGCACATCGCTGTGCGATTTATTTAAAACTTTGAATTAACAGGTACGTTTTGTCTTGTTTAGTTTTCAAAGATCATCACCGCTTGTTGAAGCAGCTTTATTATCTTACCACTCAGCTTCTTTTATGTCAACAACTTTTTTCAAGTCGTTTTCGAAGCTTTTTGTTGTTGTCTGCTGTTCATCAGCGACGTTTAATAATATACCATGCACCCGCTAAATATAGCAAGTGTTTTTTTCATCTTTTTTTAAAACTATAATTCGTTATATTCATCTCCGCTGCGGCATACGATGTAATCAAGCATGGACAAGATAAGGAGGCGTCATCAGTGAACCACTTCTACGTGTGGCACATCAAAAGGATAAAACAGCTGCTTATTATTATTATTGCCGCATTTGCAGCAGCCAGCTTTTTTTATATACAGAGAGCTGTCCCCCTTCCTGTATTTTTAACCGATAACGGTCCAAAAGCGATTTCTAAAGGGGAGACGAAATCAGACGAAGTGGCATTAACATTCGATATCAGCTGGGGCGATGAAAAGGCGGTTCCGATTCTGAACGCGCTGAAGGCAAACGGCATTAAAAACGCCACTTTTTTTCTGTCAGCTTCTTGGGCGGAACGGCACCCGGACACAGTCGAACGTATGATTAAAGACGGGCATCAAATCGGAAGCATGGGCTATGCGTATAAGAACTATACCAGTCTAGAGGATCAAGACATCAAGAAGGATATCCTCAGAGCCCAGACAGCATTTAAGAAAATGGGTGTGAAGAATGTTCATTTACTCCGCCCGCCGACCGGACAATTTAATAAAAAGGTTCTTACCATTGCACAGCAGTACCACTATTCAGTGGTTCATTACAGCATTAACTCACAGGATTGGAGAAATCCCGGCCCTGATAAAATCATTGAAAATGTAAACAGTCATATAAAAGGCGGCGACATTGTTCTGCTGCACGCCTCTGATTCAGCAACGCAAACGGAAGAAGCGCTCCCCGCCATCATTCACAATTTAAAACAAAAGGGTCTTAAAAACGTGACTGTCGGTGATCTGATCGCAAATACTGACGTCAAGTCATCAGAAGTGAAATAGGCTACCTCTGGGCAAACTTCGGCAGCATTAACAGCTGAAATGCGTTGCAGCCCATCAGCGGAATCAGCATCAAATAAAGCCAGTCCTCATTATTCACCCTTAACGCAGGAACCCATTCAAGCGCTGTAATAACAACCATTAAAAATAACGATGAAACGAACGTATTTTTTGAGGACTGCTTTTGTTTTATATATGCCGTCAACAGGCCGACAGCAAGAAGGGCAAGCGGAAGCCAGACAAACCCTGCAATCGAGTCATCCCGCTCACCAAAAAACAAAAATCTCACATACATTAAATCAAAAGCAACAAACAGAATGATAAACAGCTGAAGCAGATTCCAAAGCGAGCTTGATCTGAGGATTTCAAGGGCAAAACGGTGCACTGTCAAAAATACAAAAAATCCCATTTGACTGATCACACTGAAGATCATGCCTACTCCGATAAACCAGATTAGAACGGAGAAAATCTGACCGGCCTCAAAATTCAGAAAGAACCCCTTATACTCCCCCCACTTCAGTGCAAATCCCACGACGCTTGTAATAAGAGCGCCCACAGCTAAAATCGAAAAGAAAAATCGAACAAGCCCGCGGCTTTTCATCTCTTATTCATCCCCCTGACAATCGCGTTCAGCGATATTTTGTTATGTATAAATCCATTCCGGTGAATCATATTAAAAGTAAGAACAAGTAAGGAAGGAGCTTACGCATGTCAAAAGCCAAAACGCTATTGATAAGCTGTTTTGTTGTATTATCTGTAACAGCTTGCGCTCCAAAAGACCAAGCAGCGGATATGGATTATGACCAGACTAAAAAAATGGTTGTCGATATATTAAAAACAGATGATGGAAAAAAAGCAATTAAGGAAATATTAAATGACGATGCGATGAATGAGGCATTGGTGATTGATCAGAATGCCATTAAAGGCACAATAGAGAAAACCCTCACCTCTAAAAAAGGGGCGGAGTTCTGGAAAACCATCTTCGAAGACTCAAAGTTCGCCGAGAGCTTTGCAAAGACACTTCAGCCCGAGCACGAAAAAATCATAAAAAAACTGATGAAAGACCCTGATTATCAGAAAAGTTTTATGCAGATCATGCAGGACCCCGGCATGGATAAAAAATACTACGAGCTGGTGAAAAGCCAAAAATTCCGCAGTTACTTAGAAGATGTGATTACAGAGACACTTTCCAGCCCGCTTTTCAAAAAGCAATTTGAGGATGAACTGAAAAAAGCGGCTTCAAGCTCTGAAAAAGAAAGCTAATAAAAGGCCGGGCCGTATTGATCCCGGCCCCTTTTTTATTCAGCTGTTTTTTCAATAACTTTTTGGGCGATCCCCATATAAATTTCTCCGATCGGATGGCTTCTGTCATAAACAGAAGGCGCAAACTGGTCTTTGTCCCAATCAGGCTGTTTTAAAGGAATTCTGCCAAGCAGCGGCACCTGCAATTCCTCTGCAAGCTTATCCCCTCCGCCTTGGCCGAACACATATTCTTTCTCGCCGGTTTTTGCACTTTCATAGTAAGCCATATTTTCAATGACCCCTACAACTTCATGATCTGTCTTAATCGCCATAGAACCCGCTCTCGCCGCTACAAATGCAGCCGTAGGATGCGGCGTTGATACGATAATCTCTTTGCAGCTCGGAAGCATCGTGTGTACATCGAGCGCAACATCCCCCGTGCCCGGCGGCAGATCGAGAACGATGTAGTCAACCTCTCCCCAGTCAACCTCATGGAAGAAGTTGTTCAGCATCTTACCGAGCATAGGCCCTCTCCAAACAACCGGAGCGTTTTCTTCGACGAAAAAGCCCATAGACATGACCTTTACTCCAAATCTTTCGACAGGAAGCAGTTTTTCTCCTTCTACTGTCGGACGAACTGTAATACCCATCATGTCAGGCACGCTGAATCCGTATATATCCGCATCGATCAGGCCGACTTTTTTGCCGAGCCGAGCAAGAGAAATGGCCAGATTGACGGAAACCGTTGATTTGCCGACCCCGCCTTTTCCGCTTGCCACTGCCAGAAAGACCGGCGGATGTTTCCTATTCAGTAAGGTTTCACTTTCAGACGCCGGCTGGCTGAATTTCGCCAATGTCTCTTCCGGCAGCTCTTCAAACCGAAGACCGACAGTTTCCGCTCCTGCTTCTTTTAGAACAGATACCATTTCCTGCTGAATGCTCATTTGCTCAGCCGTCCCCGTTTTTGCCAATGCAATTTTCACACTGACATGCCGTTTTTCCGGCTTGACCTTTACTTCCTTAACGGCATCCAATTCTCCCAGCGGTCTATGAAGAAAAGGTTCGCGCATTTTTCCGATTATATTTCTAACTTCATCTTCTCTTATCATCGAACCCTCACCCTTTGTGTATTCGTTTACAAGTGGTATTATACCATATATTAATTATAGAATCGGCGAAAAACCCTCCTTACTCGGGAGGGTCGCCTTTCTCTGTGAAGTATCTCAATACGCCCTTATACACGGAAGAAGCGATGATGTCCTGATATTTAGGCTGGCCGAGCCTTTTCGCTTCTGCCGGATTGGATAAAAATCCGATCTCCACCAGCGCGCCCGGTTTGGTTACATTCTGCATTAAGTATATGCCGTGTATCCGTTTCGCCTTTCTCGTCGTATTCTCCAAGTTAATTCTCAGTTCATCTTGTATATACTTTGCCACTTTTTCATTCTCTTCGTATTTTCCATAGTAAAAACTTTGGGCGCCGCTCCATCTCGGTGACGGTATGGCGTTCAGATGAATGCTGATATAAAGCTCCGCCTCTGAACGGTTGATGAGTTCCACACGCTTTCTAAGGTCTTCCGCTTTGCGTCTGCTGTAGCCTTTCGTCCCTTTAGGCGCCAAGTCGGTATCCGTCTCCCGCGTCATGATGACCAAAGCCCCTTGCTCCTGTAAATAGTCTCTCACCCTAGAGGCCACCTCAAGAGTAATATCTTTTTCAAGATGACTGCCTCCCGTAGCGCCGCCGTCCGGTCCGCCGTGTCCCGGATCGAGATAGATGATCTTCCCGCTCAGCGGCAGGCTCCACGGCCGCCAGGAATCATCATTATGAAATTGAAACCGGAATAAACACAATAATATGATAAAGCCAAGTAAAAAACCGAGCCATTTCAGTTTTTTTCTCATACTTTTCCCTCCCGCTTGTCCCCGTTATTAATAAGTATGGGACAAGGGAAGAAATTATGATTACCTCATGCGGAGCTTACATTGTTTTTCTCTTTGCAGGAATCCTTCCGTCCACCAGCTGTTGATAAACCGGCAGGACGCTTCATAGATTTCTTTTTGTTCTATGGAAGAATATTGCTCATGCGTCCAATTGCAAAGATATTCAAAAAAATCGACCGTCAGTTCTTCCTCTTCTTCAGCCGAACGCGCGTTTGCCCTCTGCAGGGCCTCGCCATAATAGCCAAAGACGCCGAACCGGCCGCCTAATAAATACGCTTCTATTGCAAAATCTATGCACCCTTCACTGAGAATCCCGTTTTCGTCCTGAAAAAAGGGAAACAAGGGGGTGAGACACGCTTTTACGGATTGAATGATTTGCGTCAGTGACAGCTCCTTGAGTAAATTTTTCTCAAGCTCATAATCCTTCTGCCGTTTCACGTCTGAAAAAGATAAAACCTCTGCCATTGCCATTTCACTCTCCTTTTTACTGTTATTTTGAAAGGAATAAGGAAAAAGCATGCTTTGTTGATAGTGGAAATCCTCCCAAATGAAGGGGTTTCATGTTAACTGGGAGAATAAAGAGCAGAGGTGACGTTATGAAAAAGCTGTTTCAATACAATTGGACGGTACGTGATGAGTGGTTTGCGATATGTGAAAAGCTGAGCCGAGAGGAACTGACGAAATCCCGGACGGGCGGAATGGAGAGCATCTTGCGGACTTTATTTCATATCATTGATGTCGAAATCAGCTGGGCTCGTGCCATTTTAGGTAAAGCTGATGTTTTGCCCGCTGAGTCTGATGATGCCAGCATACAGGATCTCCGGAAGCTCTCTGAACAGTATCGGGAGGATGTCATTCAAGCGGTCTCCGGCAAAGGAACGGACCTTGTTAAGCCGGGCTAGATGGACCAAACCTTTCATAAAGATGATATTCTCCGCCATATCCTTACGCATGAGATTCACCATATGGGACAACTGTCGGTTTGGGCCAGAGAAATTGGAATAGAACCGGTTTCAGCTAATGTGATCAGCCGCCCGCAGTAAAAAGCCGCAAAAAAACAGCATCGGTCACGGGATGCTGTTTTTATATTTTGATGCTTCTTGTTACGGAGTATGTATTAATGTATTCATCCAGAACGAGGCCGCCCTTGTCCTCATAAAAACCCGCAACCATGAAGCCTGCGTCAATCTGGCCTTTAATTTGATCCTCTAACGTATGGCCGAATTCAAATGCTTCATGATTCTCCATGAGTTCCTGTACTTTTTTCTTGCTCAGATCTTTTTCATCCGAAAACGGAATGGAATACTTTACTTTTAGGACGCCCTCCTGCTCTAAATCCATATCAAATAAGAACACGACGGGATTTACAAAACCGGAGATTAACGATCCGCCCTTTTTTAATACGCGATAGGCTTCTTTCCATACCGGGAGAACTGAATCAACAAAGCAATTCGATACCGGATGCACGATAAAATCAAATGACTCATCATCAAAACAGCTCAGATCATTCATGCTGCCTTTGACAGTCCGAAGTGTAAGGTGATCCCGTTCGGCAACCATTCTGTCTTGCGCAAGCTGCTTTTCCGAATTGTCAAAGACGGTGACATCAGCTCCTGCAGCAGCCAGCACCGGGCCTTGCTGTCCTCCTCCTGAAGCGAGACAAAGAACCTTCAAACCGTCTATGGATGGGAACCAATCCTCCGGCACGTCTTTTGCGGGGGTCATTCTGATGCTCCAATTGCCTTTTTTCGCTTCACCAATCGTATGGGAATCAACCGCAACCGTCCATTCATTGCCCGTTTCGACTTTTTTATCCCATGCCTTGCTGTTATGTATGGCTAACTTATTCATTATAACTGCGCTCCTTATTGGTAATGAATAGAGTATAACAAAACAATTCTAGAAATACATTGGATAACCTCTTCGATATGAGAAAAAAATACAAAAAAACCACAACCAAGAAGTTGTGGTTTTTGCAATCCAAAACGATTAACGTTTTGAGAACTGAGGTGCACGACGAGCGCCTTTAAGACCGTATTTTTTACGTTCTTTCATACGAGCGTCACGAGTCAGAAGACCAGCACGTTTAAGTGTTGCACGGTATTCTGGATCTGCTTCAAGCAAAGCACGAGCGATACCGTGACGGATTGCTCCAGCTTGACCAGATAAGCCGCCTCCATGTACGTTTACTAAAACATCATAAGTACCAGCTGTTTCAGTTAAAGTTAATGGTTGTTTGATATCTTCGATTAGAGCTGGAGATGGAATGTGCTCGCTGATTTCACGATTATTAACGACGATACGACCTTCTCCTGGAACTAAGCGCACACGCGCTACAGAACTTTTACGACGGCCAGTACCGTAATATTGAACCTGTGCCAAATTGGTAACCTCCTTTTTAATTAACCGCGAAGTTCGTAAACTTCAGGTTTTTGTGCTTCATGTGGATGCTCAGAACCACGGTATACGTTCAATTTTTTGAACATTTGACGACCTAGAGAACCTTTTGGAAGCATGCCTTTGATAGCAAGCTCAAGCATTTTCTCAGGGTAGTTTGTACGCATTTCAAGAGCAGTTCTTGATTTCAGACCGCCTGGGTGCATTGTGTGACGGTAGTAGATTTTATCAGTTAACTTTTTACCAGTTAACTCGATTTTTTCAGCGTTGATGATGATCACATGATCTCCAGTATCAACGTGCGGTGTGTAAGTCGGTTTGTGTTTCCCGCGAAGGATAGATGCAACTTCTGTAGAAAGACGTCCTAAAGTCTTGCCAGCTGCATCAACAACTAACCACTTGCGTTCAATAGTACTTGCGTTAGCCATAGGTGTTGTACGCATTTAATTCCCTCCTAAATGATCTGTCATTTTTTCATAAACTTCTGTTACGTTCTATTTCACAACACAATAAGTTCCGGGGCTTATCGTGGGGTTGAAATACATACCATATGATATCTTATAACTTTATGCAGACTCTGTCAAGAAAATGTTACACCTGGTTTAGTTGTCATAGCAAACGCGCCATAAATACAGCCCGTGCCCCGGTGCGGTGCGCCCCGCGGCTTCGCGATCCTTCACTTCCAGCATTGCTTTTACATCATCAGGAGAAAATTTTCCAGTTCCTGTGTCCAATAACGTTCCGGCAATGATTCTGACCATATTATACAGAAATCCGTTTCCGGTGATCCGCATTTGCAGACCGTCTCCGGTCTCAGTCCAATCCAGTTCGTAAACTGTTCTGACTTTATCCTGAACCGCGGTATCAGCCGCGCAAAAACTTGTGAAATCATGTGTCCCGATGAGGTGCCTTGAAGCTTCCCTCATTTTCTGCACATTAAGCTGATATGCAAAATGGTAAGCGTAATGTCGTTTAAATACGTCCGGGTGTTTCTCCGTATATACAAAGTAGCGATATTCCTTTTGGACTGCGCTAAATCGTGCATGGAACCCATCATCCGCAATCTCTGCTGTTTTGACGGCAATATCATCAGGCAGCAGGGCATTGAGCGCAAACGGCCATTTTTCAGCCGGAATGGACAGCGGCGTATCAAAATGAATGACCTGCCCGGCAGCATGAACATCGCTGTCAGTGCGGCCCGATGAGATGACAGGCACCCTGCCGTCCGTTTTGTGGATGACGGCCAGCGCCTTTTCCAATTCACTTTGAACGGTCCGTTTTCCAGGCTGAACCTGATATCCGTTAAATAAATGCCCGTCATAAGCAATGGTACATTTCATTCTCATTCAGCAGCACCTCTAACTTCTTAAGAAAAACAATAATACGGCTAATACGATGATGAGCAGAATGGCTCCGGTATCCTTTCCGGTCCAGACGAGCTTTCTGTATTTCGTTCTCCCCTCACCGCCCTGGTAGCCTCTCGCCTCCATGGCGACCGCGAGCTCTTCCGCGCGTTTAAAGGCGCTGACAAACAGCGGAACAAGCAGCGGAACAACAGCTTTGATTCTGTCTTTCACCGGACCGCTTGTAAAATCCGCCCCCCTCGCCATTTGCGCCTTCATGATTTTATCCGTCTCTTCCATCAGCGTCGGGATAAAGCGCAGCGAAATCGACATCATTAACGCGAGTTCGTGTACGGGCAGCTTCACCTTTTTAAATGGATTCAAGAGCTGCTCCATTCCATCCGTTATTTCAATCGGCGTTGTCGTCAGCGTCAGCAGCGTCGTCATAAAGATGAGATAGACGAAACGGAGAGAGATAAAAATCCCCTGTACAAGTCCGCCCTCATATACTTTAAACCAGCCAAGCTGAAAAATGACAGACCCTTCATGCGTCATGAAGATGTGCAGTAAAAACGTAAACGCCACAATCCAGATAATCGGCTTAAGCCCCTTCAGTAAAAAGCTGAAAGGCACTCGCGTTAAGGCGATCACCCCAAATGTAAATAAACCGAGCAAAGCGTACGTCTGCACGTTGTTTGCCAAAAAGACGATACATACAAAAAGAAAGATGCTGACAAGTTTTGTTCGCGGGTCCAACCGGTGAATAAGCGATGAACCGGGAACATACTTTCCGATAATCATGCTGTCCATCATTGGTCCTTTTCCTCCTGAAAGAAAGCCTTAATTTCGCTGGCGGCATCCTGCAGGGTCAGCATGGGTTTCTCATACTTGACGCCGAGAGCCGTCTCAAGCCGTCTCTGAAACTTCACCGATTCAGGAAGATCCAGACCCATTTCGGCCATCTCTTCACCTTTTGCAAACAAGTCGCGCGGACTTCCCGTCGCTTTAATGGTTCCTTTATGCATGACGATCATCTCGTCGGCATAGCGGGCAGCATCCTCCATACTGTGGGTGACGAGAATGGTAGTTAAGTTCCCACGCTTATGAAGCGCATAGAACATGTCCATAATGTCCTGGCGCCCTCTGGGATCAAGGCCGGCCGTCGGTTCATCCAAAACCAGCACTTCCGGCTCCATCGCGAGAACGCCCGCAATCGCCACTCTGCGCATCTGACCGCCGCTGAGCTCAAACGGCGAACGATCCAAAATGTCTTCCGGGAGGCCCACAAGCTCCAGCATCTCTTTCGCCTTTCGTTCACCGTCTTCTTTTTTCACACCGAAATTCATCGGTCCGAATGAGATGTCCTTCAGCACAGTCTCCTCAAACAGCTGATGTTCGGGAAATTGGAAAACGATTCCGACTTTTTTCCGCAAAGTCTTAAGATTTTTATTTTTTTTACCGGCTGCCAAAATCGTGCTGCCGAGTTCAAGCTGCCCTTTAGTAGGTCTCAGCAAACCGTTTAAATGCTGTAAGAGCGTCGATTTGCCCGACCCTGTATGCCCGATGACGGCCACATAGCTGCCCTCTTTTATCACGGCATTGATATCATACAGAGCAAGCCGTTCAAACGGTGTCTTCATTTGATAGCGATGTTCTACATCTTTGATTTTAATGTCCACAGCTCATTCACCAGCCCTTCCTGAGTCAGATGGTTTTTCGTTAACGCCAGTCCGCTTTCTTTCAAAAGCAGGCTGAGCTGGAATGAGAAAGGCAAATCAAGACCGATGCGAACCAAGTCTTCATTTAATTTAAAAATCTCTTCAGGCGGGCCTTCTGCATACTTCCTGCCGCCGTTCATTACAATGATTCTGTCCGCCCTTGCGGCTTCTTCCAGGTCATGTGTAATCGAAATGACGGTGGCCGTGCCCTGATCTTTTAAGCGTCTGACAGTATCAAGGACTTCTTCTCTCCCGATCGGGTCAAGCATGGATGTCGCTTCATCCAAAATCATAATATCAGGACGAGCAGCAATAATCCCTGCGATCGCCACTCTTTGTTTTTGACCTCCGGAGAGATGGTGCGGCTCTTGATCAAGAAAATCCTGCATATTGACTTGTTTGACAGCCCAATCTACTCTCTCGATCATTTCTTCGCGCGGAACACCATTGTTTTCTAAACCAAAAGCCACATCATCGCGAACCGTTGTTCCGACAAATTGGTTATCGGGATTCTGAAAGACCATCCCTATTTTTTTTCGCACATCCCACACGGTATCTTCAGTCAGTTTGATGCCGCCGACTTCAATATCTCCGGCCTCAGGCAAAATCAGTCCGTTCAGCGCTCTGGCCAAAGTCGACTTCCCTGAACCGTTGTGGCCTACGATAGCAAGCCATTCTCCTTCGTATACCTCCAGACTCACACCGTCCAGCGCCGGTCTTTCTGCATCTTTGCGGTATCGAAATAAGATGTCTTTTACGGATATAAGCTGTTTTTGATCCACGGGTGCCTGGCCTCCTCTCAGCTATAGCTCTGCTTTTCTGTCTCATAATAAAAAGTTCTGGTATCTAAAAAAAGGGCATAGATCCAGTTAGAAACTGTCCCGCCCTTCTTTAGATACACAAAAATATGTGATTAAACCAATTCGATGATTGCCATTGGTGCACCGTCACCACGGCGAGGACCAAGCTTCATAATACGTGTGTATCCGCCTTGGCGCTCCTCGTAACGAGTTGCAATGTCAGAGAATAATTTTTGAAGTGCATCTTGGTTATTTTCTTCATTTGCAACCTCGTTGCGAATGTATGCAGCAGCTTGACGACGAGCATGCAAGTCACCGCGCTTACCAAGAGTGATCATCTTTTCAACAACAGAGCGAAGTTCTTTCGCACGTGTTTCAGTTGTTTCAATTCTTTCGTTGATGATCAAATCTGTTGTAAGATCACGAAGCATAGCTTTACGCTGTGAACTCGTACGTCCTAGTTTTCTGTATGACATGTGATGTCCCCTCCTTTAATGGAATGCTGTTTCTAAATAAAAAACACACGAAAATCCTAGTTCACATGGAAACTAGATCAATCGTCTTTGCGAAGGCCGAGTCCAAGTTCTTCTAGTTTCGCTTTCACTTCTTCAAGTGATTTGCGTCCCAGGTTGCGAACTTTCATCATATCTTCTTCCGTCTTGTTCGCAAGTTCTTGAACCGTGTTAATGCCCGCACGCTTCAAGCAGTTGTAAGAACGGACAGAAAGATCAAGTTCCTCAATCGTCATTTCAAGAACTTTTTCCTTTTGATCCTCTTCTTTTTCAACCATGATTTCAGCATGCTGAGCTTCGTCAGTTAAACCAACGAATATATTAAGGTGTTCAGTTAAAATCTTAGAACCGAGAGCAATTGCTTCCTTCGGTCCAGTGCTTCCGTCAGTCCAAACATCAAGTGTAAGTTTGTCATAGTTTGCAACCTGGCCTACACGAGTGTTTTCTACCTGATAAGATAAACGAGAAACTGGCGTAAAGATTGAATCGATCGGAATCACGCCGATTGGCTGATCGTCTCTTTTGTTCGAATCAGCAGGTGTATACCCACGTCCTCTTTGTGCAGTAAGGCGAACTCGGAAACTCGCATTCTCACCAAGAGTCGCGATATGAAGATCCGGATTAAGGATTTCAACATCGCTGTCGTGTGTAATATCAGCTGCTGTGACAGTTCCTTCACCCTGTACATCAATTTCGAGCGTCTTCTCTTCATCAGAGTAGATTTTCAATGCAAGCTTTTTAATGTGCAAGATAATCGTTGTAACATCTTCCACAACGCCTTCGATTGTCGAGAATTCGTGCAGTACACCATCTATCTGGATCGATGTTACAGCGGCACCAGGGAGTGAGGATAAGAGGATACGACGTAAGGAGTTACCCAGAGTTGTACCATATCCACGCTCAAGCGGCTCTACGACAAACTTACCAAATTTGGCATCGTCGCTGATTTCAACCGTTTCGATTTTTGGTTTTTCAATCTCGATCATTACTTAAAACCCTCCTTCAAAACGTCGAAACCTCGAATAGAATCATATGAGATTCCATCCGAAATTCCCCATTGTTTAGTCCCGTATGTGCTCAGGCAACGAGTCGGTGCATTCGTTTCATAAATAACTGTATCATAACCCATTATTGACAGGGACACAAAATCTATACAAACAAATTACACGCGGCGACGTTTTGGTGGACGGCATCCATTATGAGGAACAGGAGTTACGTCTCTGATAGCTGTAACTTCAAGTCCGGCAGCTTGTAAAGCACGGATTGCAGCTTCACGGCCAGAACCTGGTCCTTTAACAGTTACTTCAAGAGTTTTAAGTCCGTGTTCGATTGAACCTTTAGCAGCTGTTTCAGCAGCCATTTGCGCAGCAAAAGGAGTAGATTTACGAGAACCTCTGAATCCTAGAGCTCCGGCACTTGACCAAGAAATAGCATTACCATGAGTATCAGTGATCGTAACGATCGTGTTATTGAAAGTTGAACGAATATGAGCGATTCCTGACTCAATATTCTTTTTCACGCGACGTTTACGCGTGTTTTGTTTACGAGCAGCAGCCATTGTTTAGGTACCTCCCTTACTTACTTATTTTTTCTTGTTAGCTACAGTACGACGCGGACCTTTACGAGTACGCGCATTGTTTTTAGAGTTTTGTCCGCGAACAGGCAAACCTCTGCGATGGCGGATTCCGCGGTAGCTTCCGATTTCGATCAGACGCTTGATGTTAAGAGAAACTTCACGGCGAAGGTCACCTTCTACTTTCAGTTTGTCAATAACATCACGGATTTTACCAAGTTCTTCTTCAGTAAGATCACGCACACGAGTATCTTCAGAAACACCAGCCTCTTTCAAGACTTGCTGAGCCGTTGTGCGGCCAATTCCGAAGACATATGTTAAAGAAATAACAACACGTTTGTCACGTGGGATATCTACACCAGCAATACGAGCCATTCTCTGGGCACCTCCTTATTAATTATCCTTGTTTTTGTTTATGCTTTGGATTTTCACAGATCACCATTACTTTTCCTTTTCTGCGAATAACTTTACATTTCTCGCAGATTGGTTTAACTGATGGTCTCACTTTCATGTGTTTCCAACCTCCTTCAGTTTCCGGAGTGCTTTATTTGTAACGGTACGTAATCCTGCCACGAGTTAAGTCATATGGAGATAATTCTACCGTAACTTTGTCTCCAGGTAAAATGCGAATGAAGTGCATGCGGATTTTACCAGATACGTGAGCCAAAACCGTATGGCCATTTTCGAGTTCAACTTTGAACATCGCGTTTGGCAGAGTTTCGACTATCGTACCTTCCACTTCAATTACATCGTCTTTCGCCATTCAAGTGTTCTCCCTTCTTCAAATCAGTAACTTGCTCTCTGACAAATTTCAAAAGAGAAAATCTCAGTTATCCGTTTGTCACACGCCCTGTTTCGTTTATACTGTTCTGAACTTCCGGAGATACGCAATCATAAAGGGTGAATGATTGATATTCTTTTTCTAAGGAGAATGAAATGTACGCTTTTCTCCGTCTGCTTTAGTACATGATGATGAATCGTCATTCCGATAACAGCAGCTAGCCGGTTTTTCACCCGACCAATTGTAACCCTACAATCTGCCCAGGTGCGGAATGAAAAACATGTGTCATGGAATTCATTTCATCATCTAGACTTTTGTCAGTATATCAAAACCCGTTTCCGTAATCGCAATCGTATGTTCAAAATGAGCACACTTTTTCCCATCTACCGTTACAACCGTCCAGTTATCAGCCAATGTTTTCACATACCGGCTGCCAGCGTTAACCATCGGTTCTATAGCGAGAACCATACCAGGCTTCAGCCTAGGTCCTTTGTTTGGCGGACCGTAATGAGGAATTTGCGGATCCTCATGCAAGTCTTGACCAACACCATGTCCGACATACTCCCTAACAACTGAAAACTGCTCATTTTCGACATACGTTTGTATTGCGTGGGAAATATTCGACAAACGTTCACCTGGTTTTGCTTCCTTCAAGCCTTTATATAAAGACTCCTCTGTCACTTCCAGCAGTCGTTTATCATCATCACTGATGTTTCCTACCGGATATGTCCAAGCAGAGTCACCATGATAACCATTTAATTTAGCACCGATATCAATGCTGATAATGTCACCGTCACGCAAAACCCTTTTACCGGGAATTCCGTGAACGAGTTCTTCATTAACTGATACACAGATGCTCCCGCGAAACCCATTATACCCCTTAAAAGATGGGATTGCACCCTGCTTCTCAATAAAACGTTCGGCAATTTGATCCAATTCTTTTGTCGAGATTCCTGGTTTAATGTGCTTTTTCATCTCTTCATGAGTCAAAGCCACGATTCGCCCTGCTTCCCGCATGATGCTAAGCTCACGAGGGGTCTTACAGATAATCATTTGCTCAATCCTCCAAGAAGCTCTTTCACATCTTTGTACACGTCATTAATGTCCTGCTGGCCATTGACGTTGACAAGATATCCTTTCCCGGAATAAAAATCCAGTAAAGGCTGAGTCTGCTTCATGTTGACCTCAAGCCGTTTTGAGACGGTTTCCTCATTATCATCTGCCCGTTGATAAAGGTCTCCTCCGTCTTTATCACAAACACCCGGCGTTTTCGGCGGATTGAAAACCAAATGATAGGTTGTGCCGCAAACACTGCAAATTCTGCGTCCAGTCAAACGTTCCATTAAAGAGTCTTTGTCTACTTTAATGTTAATGACATAATCAATCGGCTTGCCGTATTCCTCAAGAATGTTTTCAAGAGCTTCAGCCTGAGCGACTGTTCGCGGAAATCCGTCCAGAAGAAAACCTCTTTCACAATCATCTTTGCCGAGTCTTTCTTTGACAATGCCGATTGTGACTTCGTCCGGTACGAGCTCGCCTTTATCGATATAAGACTTTGCTTCGAGTCCGAGTGGTGTCTCTTCTTTCATAGCAGCACGGAACATATCTCCCGTTGAGATATGAGGTATCCCATAATCCTCAACAATTCGTTCTCCCTGTGTGCCTTTACCGGCTCCAGGAAGTCCCATTAAGACTAAGTTCATTCGGATTTCCCCCGTCCTCTCTTATTTAGAGGAATGGTTAAAACCAGTCCTCTAATTTTTCATAAATCCTCGGTAATTACGTTTCACTAACTGGCTCTCCAGCTGCTTCATTGTCTCCAAGGCTACCCCCACGACAATTAACAAAGATGTTCCGCCAATCTGTGCACTTTGAGGCAATCCAGCGAATTGAATGAAAAAGATAGGAAGAATGGAAATCACGGCTAAGAATATAGAACCCACAAACGTAAGTCGATACAAAATGCTCGTAATTCTATCTTGAGTCATTTTCCCTGGACGAACCCCCGGGATATAGCCACCCTGTTTTTTAAGGTTATCTGCCATTTGTTCAGGGTTTACCTGCACAAAAGCATAGAAGTACGTAAAGGCGATAATTAATGCGACATAAACCGTCATGCCCACCGGATGTGTATTGTCAAAGTTGGCTTGAATCCACTTTGTCACATCGTTTGTTCCGAAAAATGACGCGATAGTACGCGGCGTTATAAGAAACGCAACCGCAAAGATTACCGGAATAACCCCTGCCGGATTCACTTTAAGCGGAAGGTGAGTTGACTGGCCTCCGCCAGCAGGTGAACGACCTTGCCCTTTTGCATATTGAATCGCGATTTTGCGTACGGCCTGCTGAATGAAAATAACACCAACAATTACGGCCAAAATCGCAATCACCAGTAAGGCGATTTTCACAATATGAATAAACAGCTGATCGCTGCTGCCGACAAATTGAGTCTCATAAATCTGCCCAACAGTTTTCGGAATACTAGCCACAATCCCCGCGAAGATGATGATCGAAATTCCGTTTCCTACTCCATTGGAAGTAATTTGTTCTCCCAGCCACATTAAAAAAGCAGTTCCTCCAGTGAGTACTAAAGCAATAATCAGATATGTCGATATACCGGATTTCTCAATCAGCATACCGTTTGCCAGGTTGTTAAATCCATAAGACATACCTAATGCCTGGATAAAACCAAGCACAATCGTAGAATATCTCGTGAACTGAGCTAATTTACGGCGGCCGACTTCACCTTGCTTAGACCACTCGGTAAACTTCGGCACAACATCCATCTGAAGCAGCTGAATGATGATCGAAGCAGTGATGTAAGGCGTAATTCCCATCGCAAAGATGGAGAACTGATAAAGCGCACCGCCGCCAAATGTATTAAGGAGATCAAAAACCCCCATCGAACTTTGTGTCTGTAACGCCTGAGCATTAACATATGGCACAGGGATAAACGCACCTATGCGAAAGACGATAAGCATGAGTAATGTGAAAATGATTTTATTCCGAATATCACTCACACGCATAAAGTTGGAGATTGTCTTAAACAAGTTAGATCACCTCAGCTGTACCGCCAGCAGCTTCAACAGCTTCTTTCGCAGAAGCAGAGAATTTATTGGCTTTTACAGTTAATTTTTTCTCTAATTTACCGTTGCCAAGAATCTTTACTCCTGCATTTAGTTTGCTAATAACACCAGTCTCAAGAAGAAGTTCAGGAGTGACTTCCGTTCCTTCCGCAAAACCGTTCAATTTGTCTACGTTCACAATAGCGTATTCCTTACGGTTGATGTTTGTAAAACCACGCTTAGGAAGACGTTGGAATAAAGGCATTTGTCCCCCCTCGAATCCAGGGCGCACACCGCCGCCGGAACGAGCGTTTTGACCTTTGTGACCTTTACCAGCTGTTTTACCGTTACCAGAACCAATACCACGACCTACGCGATTGCGCACTTTGCGTGAACCTTCTGAAGGCTTTAATTCATGAAGTTTCATTAGGACACCTCCTTAGCCTATAATTTATTTTTATTGTTCTTTAACAGAAACTAGATGAGATACTTTATTAATCATACCGCGGATCGCAGCGTTATCTTCATGAACGACAGTTTGGTTCGTTTTCTTTAAACCAAGTGTTCTGACAGTAACGCGCTGATCTTCCGGGCGACCGATTACACTGCGTTTGAGGGTAATTTCTAATTTAGCCATTAATGTTCCCTCCTTATCCTAACAGTTCTTCTACAGATTTTCCACGAAGCTTCGCAACATCTTCGGCACGTTTAAGCTCACTTAAACCTTGAAGTGTTGCACGGATCATGTTGATCGGTGTGTTAGAACCTAAAGACTTAGAAAGGATATCAGCAACGCCAGCAAGCTCAAGTACCGCACGTACAGGGCCTCCAGCGATAACTCCAGTACCTTCAGAAGCAGGTTTCAACAAGATATTGCCTGCACCGAAACGTCCGATGATTTCGTGTGGAATCGTAGTTCCAACCATTGGTACTTCAATCAAATTCTTTTTCGCATCTTCAACAGCTTTGCGGATTGCTTCAGGTACTTCTTGTGCTTTACCAGTACCGAAACCTACGTGACCGTTTTTGTCACCGACAACGACTAGAGCTGCGAAACGGAAACGACGACCACCTTTAACAACTTTCGCTACGCGGTTAACCGTAACTAAGCGTTCTTCTAACTCTAATTTGCTTGGGTCAATACGACGCATAATCATGTGTCCCTCCTTTTTTTATTAAAATTTCAGTCCAGCTTCACGAGCTGCATCGGCCAGAGCTTTTACACGTCCATGGTATAAGTATCCGCCGCGGTCAAATACTACGTCAGAAACACCTTTCTCAGAAGCGCGTTTCGCAACGAGTTCACCGACTTTAGCAGCAGCAGCGCTGTCACCAGTGCTTTCCACGTTCAAATCTTTGTCGAGAGTAGAGGCACTAACAAGTGTAACGCCATTTACATCATCGATGATTTGAGCATAAATGTGTTTGTTTGAACGGAACACATTCAGACGAGGTCTTTCAGCTGTGCCTGAAAGTTTAGCACGAACACGAGCATGTCTTTTTTGACGAGCAGCATTTTTGCTAGTTTTCGTAATCATCCTTGGTCACTCCTTTCTTCACTTTAAGCGGTCTTACTTAGCAGATTTACCTTCTTTACGGCGAACAACTTCACCTTCGTAGCGGATTCCTTTACCTTTGTAAGGCTCTGGAGAACGTACAGCGCGGATGTTAGCAGCAGTAGCTCCTACACGCTCTTTGTCTGTACCTTTTACAACTACTTTTGTTTGAGAAGGAACTTCGATTTCGATGCCCTCTTCAGGAACCATCTCAACAGGGTGAGAGTATCCAACGTTTAAAACAAGTTTGTTACCGGATTTAGCCGCACGATAACCGACACCGACTAATTCCAAACCTCTTTCAAATCCTTTAGATACGCCTTCAACCATGTTTCCAAGCAGACTGCGAGTCGTACCATGCAACGCACGGTGCTCTTTATGATCAGAAGGACGAGTGACTGTAAGCACGTTGTCCTCAATTTTGATTTCCATATCAGGATGGAAAGTACGAGTTAATTCTCCTTTTGGTCCTTTTACAGCTACAGTGTTGCCTTCGTTCAGCGTTACTGTAACTCCAGATGGGATCTCAAGCAGTTTTTTACCTACACGAGACATACTAAAACACCTCCATTCTTGTTAAACTTCTTACCAAACGTATGCTAGAACTTCTCCACCAGCTTGTTTTGCACGGGCTTCTTTGTCCGTTAAAACACCTTGTGATGTAGAAATAATCGCAATTCCAAGACCGTTAAGTACGCGAGGTACTTCATTTGATTTAGCGTATACACGCAAACCTGGTTTGCTGATTCTTTTAAGACCAGTGATAACGCGCTCGTTGTTTTGTCCGTATTTCAAGAAAACGCGGATGATACCTTGTTTGCTGTCTTCTACGAACTCAACGTCACGAATGAAACCTTCACGCTTTAAAATGTCAGCAATTTCTCTTTTCAATTTAGAAGCAGGAATTTCAAGCTTCTCATGACGTACCATGTTTGCATTGCGAATACGAGTCAGCATATCTGCAATTGGATCTGTCATAACCATTATATAATTACCTCCTTCCCATTCTTGGGGATTACCAGCTGGCTTTTTTCACGCCAGGAATTTGTCCTTTATATGCAAGCTCACGGAAACAAATACGGCAAAGTTTAAATTTACGAATGACTGAGTGCGGACGTCCGCAGCGTTCACAGCGAGTGTACTCTTGCACTTTAAACTTTGGTGTACGTTGTTGTTTCGCAATCATTGACTTTTTAGCCACGATTTCGCCTCCCTTTCATTGATTATTTCTGGAACGGCATACCTACTTGAGTTAATAGCTCACGAGCCTCTTCGTCAGAGTTAGCAGTCGTTACGATAACGATGTCCATTCCGCGAACCTTTGTTACTTTATCGTAGTCAATTTCAGGGAAGATTAACTGTTCTTTGATACCAAGAGTGTAGTTTCCGCGACCGTCGAAAGATTTCTTAGAAATCCCGCGGAAGTCACGTACACGCGGTAAAGATACAGAAATAAGTTTATCAAGGAAATCATACATGCGCTCTCCGCGAAGAGTTACTTTCGCACCGATAGGCATTCCCTCACGAAGACGGAATCCAGCAATTGATTTCTTCGCACGAGTAACGACAGGTTTTTGACCTGCGATAAACGTTAATTCTTCAACAGCACTGTCGATTGCTTTCGCATTTTGAACAGCATCACCAACACCCATGTTGATTACGATTTTTTCGATTTTTGGCACCTGCATAACAGAGTCGTAGTTGAACTTCGTCATTAAAGCAGGTGAAATTTCTTTATTGTACTTTTCTTTAAGGCGGTTCATGAGATAGACCTCCCTTCCTTTAATTACTATTTATCTAAAACTTGCCCAGATTTTTTAGCAATACGAACTTTTTTGCCATCTTCCACTTTGTATCCTACGCGAGTCACTTCACCTGTTTTAGGATCGAGCGGCATAACGTTTGATACATGAATTGGCGCCTCTTGATTAGAAATACCGCCTTGAGGGTTTGTTTGAGTCGGTTTAGAGTGTTTCTTCACCATGTTTACGCCCTCAACTAGAACGCGGTCCTTTTTAGGGAAAGCAGCAAGGATCGTACCTTGTTTGCCTTTATCTTTACCAGAGATAACCATTACTTTATCGCCTTTTTTCACATGCATCCTGATCGCACCTCCTTGAGTAAGGCATTTATTTCATTAGATAACTTCTGGAGCCAGAGAAACAATTTTCATGAAGTTGTTTTCACGTAATTCACGAGCAACCGGTCCGAAGATACGAGTTCCACGCGGGCTCTTGTCGTCACGGATGATAACACATGCATTCTCATCGAAGCTGATGTATGATCCGTCAGTTCTGCGTGCTCCGCTTTTTGTGCGAACGATAACAGCTCTTACGACTTCACCTTTTTTGACAACGCCTCCTGGTGTTGCTTGTTTAACCGTGCAAACAATTACATCACCAATGTTAGCCGTTTTACGTCCAGAACCGCCAAGAACTTTAATAGTAAGTACCTCACGCGCACCGGAGTTGTCAGCAACTTTTAAACGAGTCTCTTGTTGAATCATTATTTGTTACCTCCCTTCGGAAAAAGAATTCCGAACTTTATTAGATAATAACAGCTTCTTCGACAACTTCTACTAGACGAAAACGTTTAGTTGCAGATAATGGACGAGTTTCCATGATCTTCACGATGTCTCCGATTTTAGCTTGATTATTTTCATCATGTGCTTTTAATTTCTTTGAGTATTTTACGCGTTTACCGTAAATAGGATCCTTTTTGTATGTTTCAACAACAACAGTGATGGTTTTATCCATTTTGTCAGAAACAACACGGCCTTGGTAAACCTTGCGTTGGTTACGTTCGCTCATGCTCACGACCTCCCCTCAGTGATTATTTGTTAGCAGCAATTTCTCTTTCACGAATCACAGTTTTCATGCGCGCGATAGCTTTGCGCACTTCACGAATGCGAGCAGTATTTTCAAGTTGTCCTGTCGCTAATTGAAAGCGAAGATTGAAAAGTTCTTCTTTAAGAGACTTTACTTTTTGTTCAATTTCAGCAGTGGTAAGGTCACGAATTTCATTAGCTTTCATTTGATTCACCACCAATTTCTTCACGTTTTACGAACTTCGTTTTAATTGGCAATTTGTGAGATGCAAGACGAAGCGCTTCACGAGCTACCTCTTCAGACACACCAGAAATTTCAAATAAAACTTTGCCAGGTTTTACAACAGCTACCCAGCCTTCAGGAGCCCCTTTACCGGAACCCATCCGTACCTCAAGCGGTTTAGCAGTGTAAGGTTTTGAAGGGAAAATTTTAATCCAAACTTTACCGCCACGTTTCATGTAACGAGTCATCGCAATACGTGCAGCTTCGATTTGGCGGTTCGTGATCCAAGAAGCTTCAAGAGCCTGGATACCGTACTCACCAAAATGTACTTCAGTACCGCCTTTAGCGCGACCGCGCATTTTTCCGCGATGCTCTCTGCGATATTTAACGCGTTTTGGTAATAACATATTATTTTCCTCCTTCCTCAGTTTTCTTCTTAGTAGGAAGAACCTCTCCACGATAGATCCAGACTTTTACACCGAGCTTACCGTAAGTTGTGTCAGCTTCAGATGTTGCATAGTCGATGTCAGCACGTAAAGTGTGCAATGGAACAGTTCCTTCACTGTAGTATTCAGAACGAGCGATGTCAGCTCCGCCAAGACGGCCGGAAACCATTGTTTTCACACCTTGTGCTCCAGCACGCATAGTGCGTTGGATTTGTTGTTTCTGCGCACGGCGGAAAGAAATACGGTTTTCTAGTTGACGAGCGATGTTGTCAGCTACAAGCTGAGCATCAAGATCTGCTCTTTTGATTTCAAGAATGTTAATGTGTACACGCTTGCCAGTTAGGCTGTTAAGGGCTTTACGAAGTGCTTCAACTTCAGATCCGCCTTTACCGATTACCATACCAGGCTTAGCAGTGTGGATCGTAATGTTAACGCGGTTTGCTGCGCGCTCGATTTCTACTTTAGAAACAGAAGCGTCAGAAAGGCGTTTGCTAATGAATTCACGAATTTTTAAATCTTCGTGCAGGAAGTCAGCGTAATCTTTACCAGCGTACCACTTAGATTCCCAATCACGAATGACTCCGATACGAAGACCGACTGGATTTACCTTTTGACCCACTACTTATCCCTCCTTCTTTTCTGATACAACGATTGTAATGTGGCTCGTACGTTTGTTGATTTGGCTCGCACGTCCCATAGCACGCGGGCGGAATCTTTTTAACGTTGGGCCTTCGTCAACAAATGCCTGAGAAATAACCAGATTGTTAGCGTCCATCTCGTAGTTGTGCTCAGCATTTGCGATAGCAGATTTTAAAACTTTTTCGATGATTGGAGAAGCAGCTCTCGGTGTTAGGTTCAAGATAGATACTGCTTCGCCTACTTGCTTACCTCGAATCAGGTCCATTACTAGACGTGCTTTACGAGGAGCAATACGGACTGTTCTTGCAACAGCTTTAGCTTGCATTTAAAAGCCTCCTCTCTTAGCGTCTTGTTTTTTTATCGTCACTGGCGTGGCCTTTGTAAGTACGAGTCGGTGCGAATTCGCCCAACTTGTGGCCTACCATGTCTTCAGAAATGAATACAGGCACGTGTTTACGTCCGTCATATACTGCGATTGTGTGACCGATAAATTGTGGGAAAATAGTTGAACGGCGAGACCAAGTTTTTACAACTTGTTTCTTGTCCGTTTCATTTAATTTCTCGATTTTTGTCATCAAGTGTCCATCGACAAATGGTCCTTTTTTCAAGCTGCGAGCCATTTTGGAACCTCCCTTCGTGATTGCACTACGGTCCGAAATGAACCGTAGACAACCCCGTTATTTATTTTTACGACGACGTACGATAAATTTATCAGATTTGTTCTTTTTCTTACGTGTCTTGAATCCAAGAGTCGGTTTGCCCCAAGGAGACATTGGTGATTTACGTCCGATTGGCGCGCGACCTTCACCACCACCGTGCGGGTGATCGTTAGGGTTCATTACAGAACCGCGGACTGTAGGGCGGATGCCTTTCCAGCGAGAGCGTCCTGCTTTACCAACGTTGATAAGTTCGTGCTGCTCGTTACCTACTTGACCGATAGAAGCGCGGCAAGCAGAAAGGATCATGCGAACTTCACCAGAGTTAAGACGTACAAGAACGTATTTGCCTTCTTTACCAAGAACCTGAGCAGATGTACCAGCTGAACGTACAAGCTGTCCGCCTTTACCAGGTTTTAATTCAATGTTATGCACAACAGTACCAACAGGGATGTTGATAAGCGGAAGTGCGTTACCTACTTTGATGTCAGCTTCAGGGCCGGACATGATTTCAGTACCTACTTGAATTCCTTTTGGTGCAAGAATGTAACGTTTTTCTCCGTCTACATAGTTGATTAGTGCGATGTTAGCTGAACGGTTTGGATCGTATTCAACTGTAGCAACGCGTCCAGGTATACCATCTTTATCGCGTTTGAAGTCGATAACACGGTATTGGCGTTTGTGTCCGCCACCTTGGTGACGTACAGTCAATTTACCTTGGTTGTTACGTCCGCCTTTTTTGTGAAGGGGAGCAAGCAAGGATTTTTCCGGCTGGTCAGTCGTGATTTCAGCAAAATCTGAAGTTGTCATGCCACGACGTCCGTTAGAGGTCGGTTTATACTTTTTAATCGCCATTTTGAATTTCCCTCCTTCTTTTTACAGATAATTAAGCTTCAAAAATTTCGATTTCTTTGCTGTCTGCAGTAAGTTTTACGATCGCTTTTCTGCGACGGCTAGTCATACCAGTATAGCGGCCGACACGTTTTGATTTCCCTTTGTAGTTCATGATGTTGACTTTGTCAACTTTCACTCCAAAGATACTTTCAACTGCATCTTTCACTTCTGTTTTATTAGCTCTTACATCAACTTCAAAAGTATATTTCTTTTCAGTCATTAAATCAGCAGAACGTTCAGTAATGACGGGGCGCTTAAGAACATCACGAGGATCTTTCATTATGCAAGCACCTCCTCTACTTTTTCAACCGCAGCTTTTGTAATCAGAAGCTTCTCGTGGTTGACAACGTCTAACACGTTGATTCCGTTAGCTTGAACAACTGTAACTCCAGGGATGTTGCGTGCAGAAAGAGATACTGCTTCGTTTGCATCCGCAGTTACGATTAAAGCTTTTTTCTCAACAGACAATCCTTTAAGGATAGCTGTCATTTCTTTTGTTTTAACCGTATCAAGAGTAAGATCTTCAAGAACAATAATGTTGTTGTCGTTCACTTTAGAAGACAATACTGATTTGATTGCCAAGCGGCGAACTTTTTTAGGTAATTTGTAAGAATAGCTGCGTGGTGTTGGGCCGAATACGACACCACCTCCGCGCCATTGCGGTGAACGGATTGAACCTTGACGGGCACGACCTGTACCTTTTTGACGCCATGGTTTGCGACCTCCGCCGCGTACTTCAGAACGATTTTTTACTTTGTGAGATCCTTGACGTAAGGAAGCTCTTTGCATAAGAATAGCGTCGAATACTACGCTCTCATTTGGCTCAATTCCAAATACAGAAGCGTTTAATTCGATATCACCAGCAGTAGAACCGTTTTGGTTGTATAATGCTACTTTTGGCATGATCAATTTCCTCCTTTCCTAAGAGACTTATTTAGATTTAACAGCACTTTTTACAGTGATTAAAGTTTTTCTCGCACCAGGTACGTTACCTTTAATCAAAAGAAGATTGCGCTCAGCATCAACTTTTACGATTTCAAGGTTTTGGACAGTGATTTGATCTCCGCCCATGCGTCCAGGTAATAGTTTACCTTTGAATACACGGTTAGGATCTACAGGTCCCATTGAACCAGGACGACGGTGGTAGCGTGAACCGTGAGACATAGGTCCGCGAGATTGTCCGTGGCGCTTGATCGCACCTTGGAAACCTTTACCTTTAGATACTCCTGTTACATCTACGATTTCTCCTGCAGAGAAAATTTCAACCTTGACTTCCTGACCAATTTCATACGCATCCATATCCACGCCGCGTAATTCTTTAACGAAGCGCTTAGGAGCAGTTTCCGCTTTTGCAACGTGTCCTTTTTCCGGTTTGTTTGAAAGCTTTTCACGCTTATCGTCAAAACCAAGCTGGATCGCTTCATAGCCATCGTTTTCAGCTGTTTTCTTTTGAAGAACAACGTTTGGAGCTGCTTCAATAACAGTTACCGGGATAAGATCACCGTTCTCTGCGAATACTTGCGTCATACCAATTTTTCTTCCTAAGATTCCTTTGGTCATTCGTCACACCTCCTATTAAGATCATTCTATATTTTTGAATTAAAGTTTGATTTCGATATCGACACCAGATGGTAAGTCTAATCGCATGAGAGCATCAACAGTTTGTGGTGTTGGGTTCACAATGTCGATTAAACGTTTATGTGTACGCATTTCAAATTGCTCACGAGAATCTTTGTATTTGTGCACCGCACGAAGGATTGTGTAAACTGATTTTTCAGTTGGCAACGGAATCGGACCAGATACGCTGGCACCAGAACGTTTTGCCGTTTCAACAATCTTCTCTGCAGATTGATCAAGGATTCTATGATCATATGCTTTTAAACGAATACGAATTTTTTGTTTTGCCATTATTTTCCCTCCTTTTCGCCTACATCACGTTAGACAGTTCTCCGTGAGAAAAACCTGATCACCTTGCCATGGCAAAGCGGCCGGGTGTGTCAGCAACCTCTCACTTCATCGCAGTCAAAGACCAACATACACTATTATACAGAAAATAGACGTATGTTGCAAGGTTTATTTGAAGAACCTTGTGGTTTTCACACTTTGATTATTATACAGGTGATGTCTTGATTAATCAAGGATATGCCTGTTTTCTTTCAGAGATGGAAAGATGCGAATCGGCTGACAACTTCGGCAAAGCGGTCAGGCTCCTCCAAGTGAGGCGAATGGGCTGAGTTTTCAAACCAGTGCCATTCTTTATACGGCGCTTCAACCTTCTGATAATATTCGTAAGATGTCGTTCCCGGAACCGTCAAATCGAATTTGCCTGACATAAAACAGCATGGTATTTCAATAGAAGAAACTGATTTCCCGGCATCAAAGAAAATGAGATCCTCCCACAGATGTTTCAGGCTGAACATTTGTCCCCGCGCAGCCAAAAAGCTCCCTCTCACACCGTACGGTTCCCCAAACAGCATTCGTCCGCCTGCTTTTAGAGCGCCGATCGGATTGTGGGTGAAGCCTCCTCCCTTCATCTCGATACAAAGCAGAAACAAAGACCGCTGCACCTGTCCGTCCCATGGAGGTGCACCGATAAAATCCAGCGTCTTTTGCAGCAGGCGGTGCTTACGCTCCCTGCTCCATGCTGTCAGCTGCCGGTAAGCTTCTGCTTCCTCCTTTTGGATATTAACCACTTGACTGATACCGATATACGCATAATACAAATCAGATCTCTTTTGAAGAACGTGAAGCGCCAAAACTGATCCCCACGAATAGCCTGCGATATATACTTTTTGCCTGCCGAATTGCTTACATAAACGTTCGGTCAAATGAATGGTGTCGGCCGTCAGCTGATCCAAAGTCATAGATGATTCTGGAATATCTTTTGAATACGAGAGTCCCGCCCCTCTCTGATCCCAGTTCACAACAGTGAAATGCTCTTCCAGCTTTTTTTGGTATTTTCTCGCATAGCCGATTTGAGGGGTGCCGGGGCCGCCGTGCAAAAACAGAAGCAGCGGATTACTCCTGTCGTCGCCATTAATCATAACGGTCTGTTCGCAGTCGTTAATCAGCAATTGCTGAAGCATTGAAATCCGTTTGTTTGTCTTGAAGTTATCATTCATCACTCTGCTCCTAAAATTTGTATAATCTCTATTATACATTGAATCAGCCGGGAAACAAAAAAAACGAGGCCCCATAAGGGACCCCGCATGTATAAACGAGTCGATTACTCAGTGATTGTAGAAACAACGCCTGAACCAACTGTACGTCCGCCTTCACGAATAGAGAAACGAGTTCCTTCTTCGATAGCGATTGTAGAGATAAGTTCAACGATCATTTCAGTGTTATCTCCAGGCATAACCATTTCTACGCCTTCTGGAAGATTGATGATACCAGTTACGTCAGTTGTACGGAAGTAGAACTGAGGACGGTAGTTAGAGAAGAATGGAGTATGACGTCCACCCTCTTCTTTAGAAAGAACGTAAACTTCAGCTTTGAATTTGCTGTGTGGAGTGATTGTACCTGGTTTAGCAAGTACTTGCCCACGTTGGATGTCTTCACGAGCTACACCGCGAAGAAGTGCACCGATGTTGTCTCCAGCTTCAGCGTAATCAAGAAGCTTACGGAACATTTCAACACCTGTAACAGTTGTTTTGCTGTTTTCTTCTTGAAGACCGATGATTTCAACTTCGTCACCGACTTTAACTTGTCCGCGTTCTACACGGCCAGTAGCAACTGTACCACGACCAGTGATTGAGAATACGTCCTCAACTGGCATCATGAATGGTTTTTCAGTGTCGCGTTCTGGAGTTGGGATGTACTCGTCAACTGCAGCCATTAGTTCAAGAATTTTTTCTTCGTACTCAGCGTCGCCTTCAAGAGCTTTAAGAGCAGAACCTTTAACAACTGGTACATCGTCACCAGGGAAGTCGTATTCGCTAAGAAGATCGCGAACTTCCATTTCAACAAGCTCAAGAAGCTCTTCGTCGTCTACCATGTCGCATTTGTTAAGGAATACAACGATGTATGGTACACCAACGTTTTTAGAAAGAAGGATGTGCTCACGAGTTTGTGGCATTGGGCCATCAGCAGCAGATACTACAAGGATAGCTCCGTCCATTTGCGCAGCACCAGTGATCATGTTTTTAACATAGTCAGCGTGTCCTGGGCAGTCAACGTGTGCATAGTGACGAGTGTCAGTTTCGTACTCAACGTGTGCAGTAGAGATTGTGATACCGCGCTCACGTTCTTCTGGAGCACCATCAATTTGATCGTACGCCATAGCTGTACCTTTACCAGATTTCTTATGAAGTACTGTTGAGATAGCAGCAGTTAATGTTGTTTTACCATGGTCAACGTGTCCAATTGTACCGATATTGGCATGTGATTTGGAACGGTCGAATTTTTCTTTAGCCATTCTAAAATCCTCCTTAAGAGCTTTTAATTAGTGATGTATAGAGTGATAGAAAGTGAAAGCAAGCTTTCACTTCCTCATCTTACAATAGTAGTTATACTTGAGTTAAGTGGCAAAATCAATTATTCGCCTTTATTTTTTTTGATAATTTCTTCAGCAATGCTCTTCGGCACTTCTTCGTAGTGATCCATGAACATAGTGAACGTACCGCGACCTTGCGTGTTAGAACGAAGGGCAGTAGCGTAACCGAACATTTCAGCAAGAGGTACCATCGCACGCACAACTTGAGCGTTACCGCGCGCTTCCATACCTTCTACGCGTCCGCGGCGAGAAGTAATATCGCCCATGATGTCTCCCATGTATTCTTCAGGAATAACCACTTCAACTTTCATGACTGGTTCAAGAAGAACTGGGTTACATTTGCTGACTGCATTTTTCAATGCCATAGAAGCAGCGACTTTAAACGCCATTTCGTTTGAGTCAACATCATGGTAAGATCCATCAAAAAGTTTCGCCTTGATGTCGATTAGCGGGAATCCTGCTAGGACACCATTTTCAAGAGAGTCTTCAAGACCTGCTTGTACGGCTGGGATGTATTCACGAGGAACAACACCACCGACGATTGCGTTTTCGAATTCAAAGCCTGCGCCTTCTTCGTTCGGTTCAAATTCGATCCAAACGTGACCGAACTGACCGCGTCCGCCTGATTGACGTACGAATTTACCTTCAACTTTTGCACCGGTACGGAATGTCTCACGGTACGCAACTTGAGGAGCACCAACGTTAGCTTCAACTTTGAACTCACGCTTCATACGATCAACAATGATATCAAGGTGAAGCTCACCCATACCAGAGATGATTGTTTGACCCGTTTCAGGGTTTGTTTGTGTGCGGAATGTAGGATCCTCTTCAGCAAGTTTTGCTAAAGCGATACCCATTTTATCTTGGTCAGCTTTTGATTTAGGCTCAATCGCTACGTCGATAACTGGCTCTGGGAATTCCATGGATTCAAGGATTACAAGATCCTTCTCATCACAAAGAGTATCTCCAGTAGAAGTATCTTTTAGACCTACAGCAGCTGCGATGTCTCCAGCGTAAACAGTAGAGATCTCTTCACGGCTGTTAGCGTGCATTTGAAGGATACGTCCTACGCGCTCACGCTTGCCTTTTGTAGAGTTCTTTACATATGAACCGGAATCAAGTGTACCGGAATATACGCGGAAGAACGTCAGCTTACCGACATAAGGGTCAGTCATAACTTTAAATGCAAGTGCAGAGAATGGCTCTTCATCAGAAGAATGACGAACGATCTCTTCATCTGTATCAGGACGTACACCTTTGATTGCAGCAACATCAGTTGGCGCAGGAAGGTAGTCAAGAACAGCATCAAGTACAAGCTGAACACCTTTGTTTTTGAAAGCAGAACCAACAAGTACAGGGTAGAATTCAACATTCAGTGTACCTTTACGAATTGCAGCTTTCAGTTCAGGGATAGTGATTTCTTCACCTTCAAGGTACTTTTCCATAAGCTCTTCATCAAGCTCGGCTACAGCTTCAATCAGGCTGTTGCGAAGCTCTTCAGCTTGTTCTTTGTACTCTTCAGGGATTTCTTTCGCATCTGAACGAGTTCCAAGGTCATCTTCGTAGAAATACGCAACGTTTTCTACTAAGTCGATGATACCTTCGAAGTTGTCTTCAGCACCGATCGGCAATTGAATTGCGTGAGCGTTAGCTTGAAGACGGTCTCTTAAAGTTCCTACAGAGTAAAGGAAGTCTGCGCCGATTTTGTCCATTTTGTTGACAAATACAACACGCGGCACTCCGTAAGTTGTTGCCTGGCGCCAAACAGTTTCTGTCTGAGGCTCAACACCTGATTGAGCATCAAGTACGGCAACCGCACCATCCAGTACACGGAGTGAACGTTCAACTTCAACTGTGAAGTCCACGTGTCCCGGTGTATCGATGATGTTTACACGGTAACCTTTCCACTGTGCAGTTGTTGCTGCAGAAGTGATTGTGATACCGCGTTCTTGTTCCTGCTCCATCCAGTCCATTTGCGAAGCACCTTCGTGAGTTTCGCCAATTTTGTGGATACGGCCTGTGTAGAACAAGATCCGTTCTGTAGTCGTCGTTTTACCGGCATCGATGTGAGCCATGATCCCGATATTACGAGTTTTTTCTAAGGAGAACTCTCTTGCCATTGGGTAATTTCTCCTTCCTTATTAGGGAATTATTATTTTGATTATATGAATCCTACCAGCGGTAGTGAGCAAATGCTTTGTTCGCTTCTGCCATCTTGTGAGTGTCTTCACGTTTCTTAACGGCAGCACCAGTGTTGTTAGCTGCATCAAGAATTTCGTTAGCCAGGCGCTCTTCCATTGTTTTTTCTCCACGAAGACGCGCATAGTTAACCAACCAGCGAAGACCAAGAGTTGTACGGCGTTCAGGACGAACTTCTACAGGCACTTGGTAGTTAGCTCCACCTACACGGCGTGCTTTTACTTCAAGTACAGGCATGATGTTTTTCAATGCTTGTTCGAAAACCTCCATTGCATCATTGCCAGTGCGTTCTTTAATGATATCGAATGACTTGTATAGGATTGTTTGAGATTTACCTTTTTTACCGTCGATCATCATTTTGTTGATCAGGCGGGATACCAGCTTAGAGTTGTAAAGCGGATCAGGTAAAACATCTCTTTTTGCTACAGGACCTTTACGTGGCATCTGAATATCCTCCCTTCATAGTTTTAATGATTTATTTAATTACTTTGCTTTAGGGCGTTTCGTACCGTACTTAGAACGGCCTTGCGCACGGTTTTCAACTCCGGCAGTATCAAGCGCACCACGAACGATGTGGTAGCGTACCCCCGGTAAGTCTTTTACACGTCCGCCGCGGATCAGTACAACGCTGTGCTCTTGCAGGTTGTGACCGATACCAGGAATGTAGGCAGTAACCTCGATTCCGTTAGTCAAACGAACACGAGCATATTTACGAAGTGCTGAGTTCGGTTTTTTCGGTGTCATTGTACCCACACGAGTACATACCCCGCGTTTTTGTGGAGAAGATACGTTAGTGTGCTCTTTTTTAAAGCTGTTGTATCCTTTGTTTAGTGCAGGTGACTTAGAGTTTTCAACTTTGCTCACGCGTCCCTTGCGAATTAGCTGATTAATTGTAGGCATGTTGTGTTCCTCCCTTCATTACGTTTTATAACCCACATACCCAGGTGGTTCATCATTAGGCAAAAAACAATGTCTTTACACAAGATGGGCATCTTATATAAAAACAAAAAGTACGCTATAACATAATGGCAACAGCTGCTGCTCCCACTTCAATTCCGCAGGCTTTGCCGAGCTTTTTCATGGAATCTACCATACAGACGTCGATGTCTCGGTTCTTTGCAAGCTGGATCACGCCAGCCGTAAGAACTGTATCCGCGTCTTTTGCCACGACGACTTCCTTCACTGAACCTCGTTTCAGAGCTTTCACTGTTTGCTTCGTACCAATAATAATTGATTTGGCCTGTGATACTTTATCATAAGACATAAACATATCCTCCAAAGTAACAGGTTTTATTTCGAGCACCTTGGTTATATTATCACTCTGCGAGACGGATGTCAACATCGTATGACATTTTTTAGTGCAGTCCGCCGCCAGAATAATTGTAATACTGAGGAAAAGCTGTCGAAACAGCCTTTCCTGCAGCAGTTTCTATTATTCAGCCGGAACCATATCTTCCGAAGGCTGAACGTTTGAAACAGGTTTTACTTTTCTGTAATTCATCATACCGGTACCGGCCGGAACCAGTTTACCGATGATAACATTTTCTTTCAGGCCGAGAAGCTCATCGCGCTTGCCTTTAATCGCAGCATCCGTAAGAACACGTGTTGTTTCTTGGAATGATGCGGCAGACAAGAATGAATCTGTCTCGAGTGAAGCTTTCGTGATACCGAGAAGGACAGGACGCCCTGTAGCAGGCCGGTTGCCTTCAAGCAGCACTTTTTTGTTCGCTTCTGTGAATTGGTGAATATCAAGCAATGTGCCAGGAAGAACATCAGTATCTCCGGCATCGATCACACGGACTTTGCGAAGCATCTGGCGAACCATTACTTCTACGTGTTTATCGCCGATTTCAACCCCCTGCATACGGTAAACCTTCTGAACCTCATGCAGAAGATATTCTTGAACCGTTGTCAGGTCAGTGACTTTAAGAAGTTCTTTCGGATCGATAGAACCTTCTGTCAGCACTTGACCGCGGGTAATCTGATCTCCCTCAGCCACTTTCAGGCGTGAGTTGTAAGGTGCTGTGTATGAACGTGTCTCAACAGCGCCTTGAACAACAATTTCCTGCTGTTTGTCGCGGACTTCATTGATTTCGGCAATTGTACCGTCAATCTCAGAAATTGTCGCTTGACCTTTAGGATTACGCGCTTCGAAAAGCTCTTGGATACGCGGAAGACCTTGTGTGATATCGTCTCCGGCAACCCCGCCTGTGTGGAACGTACGCATTGTTAACTGTGTTCCAGGCTCACCGATAGATTGGGCAGCGATAATACCTACTGCTTCGCCGACTTCAACATCAGTTCCGGTTGCAAGGTTTCGTCCATAGCATCGTTTACATACACCATGAGGAGTGTTACATGTGAACGCGGAACGGATCCACACTTCTTCGATTCCGGCTTCAACGATTTCCAGCGCTTTATCTTCATCGATCAATTCGTTTTCGTTAATGAGCACAGCACCCGTCTCAGGATGTTTGATCTGTTTTCTGGCGAAACGTCCGATCAGACGCTCTTCCAGACGCTCGATGATTTCCGTGCCCTCTTTAAGCGGTTTTGCAAGAATACCGCGGTCAGTTCCGCAATCTGTTTCACGAATGATAACATCCTGCGCAACATCAACAAGACGGCGTGTAAGGTAACCTGAGTCAGCTGTTTTCAGGGCGGTATCGGCAAGACCTTTACGCGCACCGTGAGTGGAGATAAAGTACTCCAATACCGTCAGACCTTCACGGAAACTTGATTTGATAGGCAATTCAATGATTCGTCCAGCCGGGTTGGCCATCAGACCGCGCATACCCGCAAGCTGCGTAAAGTTAGATGCGTTACCACGGGCTCCTGAGTCACTCATCATGTAGATCGGGTTGACTTCGTCTAATGATTTCATCAGTTTGCCTTGGATAACATCTTTCGCTGAACTCCAAATTGAAATGACTCTTTCATATCGTTCTTCTTCGGTGATTAAACCGCGTCTGAACTGTTTCAAGACATTATCAACTTTGCTTTGTGCTTCTTCGAGGATTTCCTGCTTATCATCGAGAACGACGATATCAGAAACCCCTACCGTGATACCGGCTTTCGTTGAATATCTGAAACCGAGGTTTTTCATGCGGTCAAGCATCTTAGACGTTTCCGTGATATGGAATCGTTTAAAGATTTCCGCGATGATTTTACCCAAAATACCTTTTTTAAACGGTGCGTTGATCGGCTGCTCTGCAATCACAGCTTTTACGTCAGCACCTTTATCTAAGAAGAAACGGTCAGGCGTTTTCTCTTCAATGTTGCTCTTCGTAGGTTCATTCATGTAAGGGAATGACTCAGGAAGAATTTCATTGAAGACCAACTTACCGACTGTTGTAATTAACAGTTTTGAACGCTGCTCATCCGTAAATGTCACATTCTTCAGGGAGTTCGCTGCAACAGCTACTCTCGTATGAAGGTGGACATAACCGTTTTGATAAGCAAGAAGCGCTTCATCCGTATTTTTGAAGACCATACCCTCGCCGACTGCTCCGGCGCGCTCAAGTGTCAGGTAGTAGTTTCCTAATACCATATCCTGAGACGGCGTAACAACCGGTTTACCATCTTTAGGGTTCAAGATGTTTTGGGCCGCAAGCATCAGAATGCGGGCTTCAGCTTGAGCCTCAGCTGATAAAGGTACGTGAACCGCCATTTGGTCACCGTCAAAGTCAGCGTTATAAGCTGTACATACTAACGGGTGAAGACGGATGGCGCGTCCTTCAACAAGCGTAGGTTCGAAAGCCTGGATACCTAATCTGTGAAGCGTAGGGGCACGGTTCAGTAAGACCGGATGCTCCTTAATGACAGATTCAAGTACATCCCATACTTCTGGCTGCACGCGTTCGATTTTGCGTTTTGCGCTCTTGATGTTGTGAGCAAGACCTTTTTCAACAAGCTCTTTCATAACGAATGGCTTGAAGAGCTCAAGCGCCATTTCCTTCGGCAATCCGCACTGATACATTTTCAGATGCGGACCTACGACGATAACGGAACGTCCTGAGTAGTCTACACGTTTACCAAGAAGGTTTTGACGGAAACGTCCTTGTTTCCCTTTCAGCATGTGAGAAAGAGATTTTAACGGTCTGTTACCAGGGCCTGTTACAGGACGTCCGCGGCGGCCGTTGTCAATTAAAGCATCGACAGCCTCTTGAAGCATACGTTTTTCGTTCTGAACGATGATGCTTGGCGCACCAAGGTCCAAAAGGCGTTTCAAACGGTTGTTACGGTTGATGACACGACGGTAAAGGTCATTCAGGTCAGATGTTGCGAAACGTCCGCCGTCAAGCTGAACCATCGGTCTTAATTCAGGCGGAATAACCGGAAGCACATCGAGAATCATCCAAGACGGCTTGTTTCCTGAATTACGGAAGGCTTCAAGCACTTCAAGGCGTTTGATCGCACGTGTGCGGCGCTGGCCTTGAGAAGTTTTCAGCTCTTCTTTTAACATATCAACTTCTTTGACAAGGTCGATGTCCTGCAGAAGTTTATTAATGGCTTCCGCACCCATAGAGGCTTGGAATTTGTTTCCGTACTTATCCAGATACGCACGGTATTCCTTTTCGGATAAAAGCTGTTTCTTTTCGAGCGGTGTATTGGCCGGGTCAGTTACGACGTAAGAAGCAAAATAGATGACTTCTTCCAACGCACGCGGTGACATATCCAATACAAGACCCATACGGCTCGGAATACCTTTGAAATACCAAATGTGAGAAACCGGGGCAGCCAGTTCAATATGCCCCATTCTCTCACGACGGACTTTAGCCCGCGTTACTTCAACTCCGCAACGGTCACAAACTACGCCTTTATAACGAACCCGCTTGTACTTGCCGCAATGACATTCCCAGTCCTTAGTCGGTCCGAAAATGCGTTCGCAGAACAGGCCGTCCTTTTCAGGTTTCAATGTACGATAGTTTATCGTTTCAGGCTTTTTCACTTCACCAAAAGACCATGAACGGATTTTATCCGGTGAAGCAAGACCGATGTTCATATACTCAAAATTGTTCACATCTAGCAAGGGGCCTACCTCCCTTTTTATCTTCGGATTAACCGATGTCACTTGCCTTTATCAATCACAGACTATTCTTTCGTTACTGCGTCACGTTCAACGTCTGGAGATGCTGTTTCTTCCGGCGCTTCATCACCTGATAATGCAAGGCCGTCAGCTTGTTTCGCATCTTCCTCGTCTTCTAGATCTCTCATTTCTATTTCTTCTTCATCGCCTGAAAGGATTTTCACGTCCATACCTAAGCTTTGAAGCTCTTTGATCAATACTTTGAATGATTCCGGAACACCAGGCTCTGGAACATTGTCGCCTTTGACGATGGCTTCATATGTTTTCACACGTCCGACCACGTCATCGGACTTCACAGTCAGGATTTCTTGAAGCGTGTAAGCTGCGCCGTAAGCTTCAAGCGCCCAAACCTCCATCTCACCGAAACGCTGTCCGCCGAATTGGGCTTTACCGCCGAGAGGCTGCTGCGTAACAAGTGAGTAAGGACCTGTAGAACGGGCATGAAGTTTATCATCAACCATGTGTGCCAGTTTGATCATGTACATGATTCCGACAGATACACGGTTGTCGAACGGTTCTCCCGTACGGCCGTCATAAAGCACTGTTTTAGCGTCTCTTGACATGCCTGCTTCTTCAAGTGTTTCCCACACATCTTCTTCACGCGCGCCGTCAAATACAGGTGACGCGATGTGAATGCCGAGGTAGCGGGCAGCCATACCCATGTGAAGTTCTAATACCTGACCGATATTCATACGTGATGGTACACCCAGCGGGTTAAGCATGATATCGATTGGCGTGCCGTCAGGAAGGTAAGGCATATCTTCTTCAGGAAGAATCTTCGAGATAACCCCTTTGTTTCCGTGACGTCCGGCCATTTTATCACCTTCAGAAATCTTACGTTTCTGAACGATATATACGCGTACAAGCTGGTTCACTCCCGGAGGAAGTTCGTCTCCGTCTTCACGGTTGAAGACTTTTACGTCGTGGATAATTCCGCCGCCGCCATGAGGCACACGGAGAGAAGTATCACGGACTTCACGCGCTTTTTCTCCAAAGATCGCATGCAGAAGGCGTTCTTCAGCCGTAAGCTCAGTTACACCTTTAGGCGTTACTTTACCTACGAGAAGGTCTCCGTCGTTGACTTCCGCGCCGATACGGATAATTCCGCGGTCATCAAGGTTGCGAAGCGCGTCTTCCCCTACGTTTGGAATATCGCGGGTGATCTCTTCCGGTCCAAGCTTTGTATCACGTGCTTCTGATTCATATTCTTCAATGTGAATAGATGTGTATACATCATCTTTCACAAGGCGTTCACTCATGATGATGGCATCCTCATAGTTGTAACCATCCCATGTCATGAAGCCGACCATTACGTTGCGGCCGAGAGCAAGTTCACCAAGCTCCATTGAAGGGCCGTCAGCAAGGATTTCTCCTTTTACTACTTCATCGCCGACACTGACGATCGGACGCTGATTGTAGCACGTACCTTGGTTGGAGCGGACAAATTTCAGCAAGCTGTACTTATCCAGGTTGCCTTTTACTTTTTGGCCGTCAATTTCTTCATAGCGGCGCACCCATACGTTTTTCGCTTCCACCCGTTCAACGATACCAGGGTGTTTACAAATAACGGCTGCACCGGAGTCTTTACCGGATACGTATTCCATACCCGTTCCGACGATCGGAGCTTCCGGCTGCATCAAAGGCACAGCCTGACGCTGCATGTTCGCTCCCATGAGGGCGCGGTTCGAGTCATCGTTTTCCAAGAACGGAATACATGCTGTCGCAGCAGATACAACCTGCTTAGGAGATACGTCCATGTAATCCACGCGGTTGCGGGCTACAACGGTGTTTTCCCCTCTGAAACGGGCTACGATGCTGTCATCCAAGAAAGAACCGTCATCGCTCAGCTTAGCGTTCGCTTGGGCTACGACATAGTTATCCTCTTCATCAGCAGTCAAGTAGTCGATTCTAGGCGTTACTTTTCCTGTTTCAGGATCAACGCGGCGGTATGGCGTCTCAATGAAACCAAAGCGGTTTACTTTCGCAAATGATGACAATGAGTTAATCAAACCGATGTTCGGGCCCTCAGGCGTTTCAATCGGACACATACGGCCGTAGTGAGAGTAGTGAACGTCACGTACTTCCATACCTGCACGCTCACGCGTCAAACCGCCCGGTCCAAGAGCTGACAGACGGCGTTTGTGCGTCAATTCAGCAAGCGGGTTCGTCTGATCCATGAATTGAGAAAGCTGTGAGCTTCCGAAGAACTCTTTAATAGACGCAATAACAGGTCTGATGTTAATCAGCTGCTGCGGCGTGATTGTATTTGTGTCTTGAATAGACATTCTTTCACGTACGACACGTTCCATCCGGCTTAAACCGATACGGAATTGGTTTTGCAGGAGCTCACCTACAGAACGCAGGCGTCGGTTTCCGAGATGGTCGATATCATCAGTGTCGCCCACTCCGTGCAAGAGGTTGAAGAAGTAGCTGATAGAAGAAATAATATCAGCAGGCGTAATGTTTTTAATCGCCTCTTCAATGTAAGCATTGCCGATCACATTGATCGTCTGCTCTCCTTCTGCATCAGTAGGAGCATAGATTTTAATGGATTGAAGCATCACTTCATCCTCGACAACGCCGCCGTTAGGATAAAGTTTTCTGAAGCCGATTCCATTTTCTAAGTATGGCAGTACTTTATCAAGTGTTCTTCTGTCAAGAATCTGCCCTTTTTCAGCGAGGATTTCACCTGTTTCAGGATCCACCAGTGTTTCTGCAAGGCGCTGGTTAAACAGACGGTTCTTGATATGAAGCTTTTTATTAATTTTATAGCGTCCTACATTCGCAAGGTCGTATCGCTTAGGATCAAAGAAACGGGAATCCAGCAAACTTTTTGCGTTTTCTACTGTAGGCGGCTCTCCCGGACGAAGGCGCTCATAGATTTCAAGAAGCGCTTTGTCACTGTTTTCAGTGTTGTCCTTATCCAGTGTATTGCGGAGATATTCGTTCTCACCAATGAGATCGAGAATCTCTTGATCGGAACCGAAGCCGAGAGCACGCAAAAGAACCGTAACCGGCAACTTACGTGTGCGATCAATGCGGACATACACAACATCTTTCGCATCAGTTTCGTATTCTAACCATGCGCCACGGTTTGGAATGACAGTCGCGGTAAAACCTTTTTTACCGTTTTTGTCTACTTTACCACTGAAATATACACTTGGAGACCGAACAAGCTGAGATACGATAACACGTTCTGCACCGTTGATGATAAAAGTACCGGTATCTGTCATAATAGGGAAATCACCCATGAAGACATCCTGGTCTTTTACCTCTCCAGTTTCTTTGTTAATTAAACGAACCTTCACTCTCAGCGGAGCTGAGTAAGTCACATCACGTTCTTTTGACTCTTCAACGGGATACTTAGGATCTCCTAAACTGTAGTCAATGAACTCAAGAGAGAGGTTACCAGTGAAATCCTCAATTGGTGATATGTCTTGAAACATCTCTCTAAGACCCTCATCAAGAAACCACTGATAAGAAGAGGTTTGAATTTCAATGAGATTTGGTAATTCTAACACTTCGCTAATGCGAGCATAGCTTCTGCGCTGGCGGTGTCGTCCATACTGAACTAGTTGACCTGTCAACTGATTCACCCCTCAAATCATGCGTATTATATGTGTAATAAGCATTCCTTACGATAAAGAAATACTTTTACAAGACAAAAGAAAAAAGGGTTTCTAATTAAGAAAACCACATCCAAAAACAAATACCGATTTTATTAGCATTTCCATGTTTGTATAATTTATACATACACTATGATTATTCAGCATATCATGCAAAATATATACATTGGCATTTTACAATATTAACATAGCTGAAAATTCAAGTCAAACTTTTTTTGCTTTTATGATATAATAGCCTTTCTTTTTTTGAACGACGGAAACTTCGTCAAAAAGCTCCTTCAGTTTTTCAATGGCAGAAGGCCCGCCCTGTTTTTTCTGTATAACGATCCACAACTCACCTGAAGCCCTTAAATGCTCAGCGCTTTTTTCAAAAATGGCATGGACAACTTTTTTTCCGGCGCGGATTGGGGGGTTTGTAATAATAGAAGCAAATGTTTGAGCAGAATCAATATTTGAAAATAAATCACTCTGATAAATCCGAACGTTTTTTATTCCGTTTTTTTCTGCATTTTCATTTGACAGCTCTACGGCTCTTTCATTCACGTCAATCATGTGCACGGTCCGGTCTGTAAATTCACCGGCGAGCGACAGACCGATCGGGCCGTAGCCGCAGCCTGCATCCAGGAAGTCACCATCAACCTCAGGCTCTTCAAACGCTTCAATTAAGACACGCGAACCGAAATCAACTTCCTTTTTTGAGAAAACGCCGCTGTCACTTGTGAATGTATAAGATCTGTCCCGAAGTGTAAATGACCATGTCTGTTTATCGCTTTTGACTGAAGGTTTTTCTGAATAATAGTGTTCACTCATTATTAGAACCTCCTTTTTTAATGGCGCTTAAAGAAAAGCAAAGAAAAAGCCCGCCTCATAAAAGCGAGCTTCCCCTACAGGCAAGTGAAGATTACTTAACTTCTACAGAAGCGCCAACTTCTTCAAGTTTAGCTTTAAGCTCTTCAGCTTCTTCTTTCGCAATACCTTCTTTAAGTGGTTTTGGAGTGTTGTCAACAAGTTCTTTAGCTTCTTTCAAGCCAAGACCAGTGATTTCACGAACAACTTTGATAACTTTGATTTTCTGAGCACCTGCACCAGCAAGGATAAGGTCGAATTCGCTTTGCTCTTCAGCAGCGCCGCCAGCAGCAGCTCCGCCAGCTACAGCTACAGGAGCAGCAGCAGTTACGCCAAATTCTTCTTCGATTGCTTTTACTAGGTCGTTCAATTCAAGTACAGTTGCTTCTTTAACGGAAGCAATGATTTCTTCGATATTTAAAGCCATTTGAAATTCCTCCATTTGTTTTATTTTAGGGTAAAATCAGATTAAGCGCCTTGTTCTTCCTTTTGATCTGCAACTGCTTTAGCTGCAAGTGCAAGGTTGCGAACTGGAGCTTGAAGTACGCTAAGCAACATAGAAAGTAAGCCATCGCGTGAAGGAAGTTCAGCAAGAGCTTTCACTTCTTCAACAGAAGATACTTTACCTTCGATAACGCCCGCTTTGATTTCCAGAGCTTCGTGATTTTTCGCGAACTCGTTAAGAACTTTCGCCGGAGCGACAACATCTTCAGTACTGAATGCGATCGCATTCGGTCCAGTTAAGACATCATTCAAACCATCAAATTCAGCTTGTTCAACCGCACGGCGAGTCATTGTGTTTTTGTACACTTTGAACTCTACGTTAGCTTCGCGAAGCTGTTTACGGAGTTCAGTTACTTCAGAAACGTTAAGTCCGCGGTAGTCAACGATGATCGTTGATTTGCTTTCTTTCAGTTTAGAAGCAATCTCTTCAACAACAACTTTTTTTGTATCAATTGCGCTGCTCATGGTTACACCTCCTGTAGATTTTGTGTAACACTTATACCGCTAGGTGATCACGACTGTGACGACGATTTCATATAAAAAGCCTCCATGTGGACATGGAGGCTGTATATACAAGCATACGTAACGTAATAGCTGTGATATATATACACCTCGGCAGGATATTAAGCCTCAGCGGCCCCTGCTGTCTACGGTATAAATGACATATTATATTTTACAACATTTTGAATCATATCAGAATGCTGATCTAAAGTCAAATATTATTTTACGTTGAAAGTAGAAGCGTCTACTTTGACACCAGGGCCCATAGTAGAAGTAACGGCAACGTTTTTCACGTAAACACCTTTAGCCGCAGCCGGTTTTGCTTTCAGGATTGTATCATACATTGTTGTGAAGTTCTCAACAAGTTTTTCATCCTCGAAAGAAACTTTTCCGATCGGAACATGGATGTTACCAGCTTTATCAACGCGGTATTCAACTTTACCAGCTTTGATTTCGCCGATTGCTTTTTCTACTTCGAATGTAACAGTTCCTGTTTTAGGGTTTGGCATAAGACCTTTTGGTCCGAGCACACGGCCGATTTTACCGACTTCACCCATCATGTCAGGAGTCGCAACGATTACATCGAAATCGAACCAGCCCTGCTGGATTTTCGTGATGTAATCAGAATCGCCGACATAGTCTGCACCGGCAGCTTCAGCTTCTTTCGCTTTTTCGCCTTTAGCGAATACAAGCACGCGCTGAGTTTTACCAGTTCCGTTAGGAAGAACGACTGCTCCGCGGATTTGCTGATCGTTTTTACGAGGGTCAACCCCTAAACGGAAAGCAACTTCAACTGTAGCGTCGAATTTAGCTGTGTTTGTTTTTTTAGTAAGCGCCACTGCTTCAGCGACGTCGTAAGCTTTTGCACGGTCTACAAGCTTCGCAGCTTCAACGTACTTTTTACCTTTTTTAGCCATTTTAAAATTTCCTCCTTATGTGGTTATAGCGGAATAACCTCCCACGAATAAGGGTTGCGAACTTGTGAAAACTCGCAACCCGACAAGAAACAAATTAATCCTCGATAACGATACCCATACTGCGGGCAGTACCTTCAACCATGCGCATTGCCGCTTCAACGTCTGCTGCGTTTAAGTCAGGCATTTTCGTTTCAGCGATTTCGCGAACCTTATCGCGCTTAACGGTTGCCACTTTATTACGGTTTGGTTCACCAGAACCAGACTCAATTCCAGCTGCTTTTTTAAGCAATACTGCAGCAGGTGGAGTTTTTGTAATAAATGTAAATGAACGGTCTTCGTAAACCGAAATTTCAACAGGAATGATTAAACCAGCTTGGTCAGCTGTACGAGCGTTAAACTCCTTACAGAATCCCATGATATTTACACCGGCTTGACCTAGTGCAGGTCCAACTGGCGGCGCTGGGTTAGCTTTTCCAGCAGGAATTTGCAATTTTACAACTTTTACTACTTTTTTAGCCACGAGACACACCTCCTTAAGTCCGTGATGTGGTAATAGGGTAAACCCTCCCACTCAAGGTTTCATTCTTTATATGAATGACGAAATATCAAGCTAGCTGCCTTGGATTAGTCCAAGACGTACCTTTGCTATATTATCATTAATATATAGCAATTTCAAGTTTTTTCACATTACAATTTGTCGATCTGGGTAAATTCCAGTTCAACCGGCGTTTCACGGCCGAACATGTTAACGAATACCTTCACTTTGCTCTTATCATAATCAATCTCTTCAATTGATCCTGTAAAGTTGGCGAATGGCCCGTCTATGACTTTGACTGTCTCATTCAATTCAAAATCAATGTCGGTTTTCCGCTCATCCATGCCCATCCGTTTTAAAATGGTTTCCGCTTCGCCAGGAAGAAGCGGAGTCGGCTTTGAGCCTGAACCGGCTGATCCGACGAAACCGGTAACGCCCGGCGTGTTGCGGACCACATACCAGGAATCATCAGTCATGACGATTTCAACAAGCACATAACCCGGGAACACTTTCTTTTTGACTACTTTTTTCTTGCCGTTCTTAATATCAGTCTCTTCTTCTTCAGGAACGACCACGCGGAAAATTTTATCCTGCATTCCCATTGATTCCACACGTTTTTCAAGGTTTGCTTTTACTTTGTTTTCATAACCGGAATACGTATGAACAACATACCAATTCTTTTCCATTCTATCAGGACTCTGCAGTCCTTCCCTCCCCGCATTTAAAAATGAAGTGTAAAACAAAAAATAGGCTCAGAGCCTATGAATCCTTTTTTCAACACAATAAAAAACCCGCTGAACGGGTTTTGGCAAACGATATTATGATCTATTATAGCACGTATTGCTGATCATTATTCAACTATTAAACGAATTAATTGAGAAATTCCTGTATCAAGGAGGGCAAAAAAGATAACAAAAAAGATAACCGTTGAAATCACCGTGATCGTATAGCGCGTTAACTCTTTGCCTTTAGGCCAGCTAACCTTTTTCATTTCTTTCCCAACATCTTTAAAGAAACTCATCATGCGCATGTAAAAGACCTCCACAATTTAAAAAGCGAACACTATTTTGTTTCTAAATGAGCTGTATGTGAATTGCAAGTGCTGCAGTACTTCTTAACTTCTAACCGCTCAGCCGCTGATGCAGAGCTTTTCATTGTCGTATAATTACGATTTCCGCATGTTTTGCATGCCAGCGTAATCTTTTTTCTCATGTCGATACACCTTTTCCTAAATAGACATTCATTTATCTTAATAAAATAGCACAGTCAGAAAAATTCTGTCAATATGACATAGAAACCCGCTACAGGCTGATTTCTCTTATTTCTAAATACTTCTCAAGCTTGCGCTTCACGCGCTGCAGGGCATTATCAATTGATTTTACGTGTCGGTTTAAGTCATCTGAAATTTCTTGGTAACTTCTTCCGTCCAAGTACAAAACAAGCACCTTTCTCTCCAGATCGCTCAGCAGTTCTCCCATTTTCATCTCAATATCATCGAATTCTTCCTGATTAATAATCATTTCTTCAGGGTTTAACGTTTTTGCGCCTGAAATGACATCAAGCAGTGTTCTGTCTGATTCTTCATCAAAAATTGGCTTGTCTAAAGAAACATAAGAATTTAAAGGAATGTGTTTCTGACGGGTAGCTGTCTTTATTGCGGTAATAATCTGGCGGGTAATGCATAATTCTGCAAAAGCTTTAAATGAAGTAAGCTTGTCCTCCCTAAAGTCTCGGATAGACTTATATAAGCCTATCATCCCTTCCTGTACAATATCTTCTCTGTCGGCCCCTATTAAAAAATAAGACCTGGCTTTCGCCCGTACAAAATTACGGTACTTCGTAATCAAGTAATCTAACGCATCACTATCCCCAACATGAACCTTTTCAATGACCTGCTCGTCCTCCAACTGGCAAAACTGCACTTTGTTGAATTTTCCCTTGCTGTTCTGTAGATTCACTGCGATCCCCCCGGCGCACGTAGATAGAAATATTATACATTAATGGGCGAAAAAGCGTCAACCTAATCCAGGCCGCCGCGCCGCCACTTTTCAAACGTTTTCAAAACCTCTTCGGACAGTTCGATTTTACCCGGGGGTTTTTCGGAAGTGATCTTTGAAACCCGTCTTTGAATCCGGCGTTCTATCGCATCCACTTCCCTCAGCAGCTCCCGGGCGGATTTGCGGAGAGCCCCTTGTCCGAAAATCGCCCACTGCTCCGTGTAATCAGAGGTTGCGACATGAATCTGTGTCGCGATATTATTCAGCGCCTGTGCAAGCTTCTCAATCCGCTCATCCGCCGTTTCATTCTCCCGTGTGAAAATCACTTCGACTCTGTGATTCGTGTGTTTTTTCTCTATGCCTTTTACCAGATGTGCGTCAAACACCACAATGACTTTGATTCCCGTGTACGACTGATACTCCGCCATCTTCTGAATCAGCACATCTCTCGCTTCTTCAAAACTGTTCGCTTTTAAATCCTTTAGCTGCGGCCAAGCTCCGATCATGTTGTATCCGTCTACTAATAGGATGTCCATTTGTCTTTATTCCCCTAAAGGATTGCGTTTCCGGTAGACTTCATACATCAGAAGGCCGGCCGCTACCGATGCATTCAGAGACGTGACTTTTCCGGCCATCGGAAGTTTAATGAGAAAATCACATTTCTCTTTCACAAGACGGCCCATTCCTTTGCCTTCGCTTCCGATAACGAGCGCCAAAGGCATTTTGCCGTCCATAGCGCGGTAGTCTTCCCGGGCGGATGCATCCGTTCCCACGATCCAAATGCCCCGCTCCTTCATCTCATCAAGTGTCCGGGCAAGATTGGTCACCTTCACGACGGGAATATGTTCAATGGCACCGGTCGATGCTTTTGCGACTGTTGAAGTCAGCCCGACCGCTCTGCGTTTCGGAATCACGATGCCGTGCGCGCCGACAGCGTCAGCCGTTCTCATGATGGAACCGAGATTATGAGGGTCTTCCAGCTCATCCAATATGAGAAAGAAAGGCTGTTCGTTTCTCTGTTCCGCTCTTTTATATAATTCGTCTAATTGTGCATATTCATATGCCGCCACCTGGGCGACAACTCCCTGATGCTGCCCCTCCACCATCTGATCGAGTTTTTTTCTCGGCACAAATTGAATGGTGACGCCGCGCTTTTTAGCAAGCTCCATCACTTGCTGCGCCTGTCCTTTTACCGTGTTTTCCGCCATCCATAACTTATAGAGTTTGCGATCCGACTTTAACGTCTCAATTACCGCGTTTTTTCCTATGACGTAATCATGTTGCTGACTCATTTGTTTTCCTCCCTGACGTCCCGACTTGTATAGCTTCTGTAATCAGCTGATTCAGTCTTTCTTCTCTTTTCTCAAGAAAAAGATATCCGAGCAAAGCCTCAAAAGCTGTACTATGGCGGTACGTCTGTACATCTGTGTTTTTAGGCGTCGTCCCTGATTTCGCGTTTCTTCCCCTTCTCACCACGGCTTCCTCTTCCTCCGTGAAAAAGGATTCTTCCTGAAGGCGGAACAGAATGTCTGCCTGTGATTTTGCCGATACGATCCGGCTCGCCTTCTTATGAAGGTCATTCGGTTTCGTATGGCCCTGCTTAAGCAGGTGATGCCGGACATATATTTCAAAAATGGCATCACCCATATAAGCGAGCGCAAGACCGTTTAACTGCTTTGAATCTTTGATTTGTTCAAATTGAAGCATCCGCTTACTCTCCCCGCTTCCAGCGAGTTCCCTGAGCCGTATCTTCAAGAATGATATTCATGCTTTTCAGCTGATCGCGAATTTGGTCTGACAAAGCAAAATCGCGATTGCGGCGGGCTTCATTCCTCTTCTCGATCAATTCTTCAATCTCTTCATCGACAAGCTCTTCTTCGCCGAGCGTAAGTCCGAGAACGGATCCGATTCGGTCAAACATGCTGATGAAAGCTTTAATGACGTGATCCGCCGTATTGTCCTCCTGCATGTAGTAGTTGGCAAGCTTCGCCAAATCAAACCAAACGGAAATCGCATTCGCCGTATTAAAATCATCATCCATCGCTTCTTCAAATGCAGCGCGGTGCTCTTCGATTTTAGCGAGCCATTCATCATCATTGTCAGTCAGATTCGTGCTGCTAATCAAACGATGGTTTAAATTGCTGTAGGCCGTCTTCAGGCGGTTAAACGCGTTTTTTGTTTTCTCAAGCAGCTCTTCCGAATAGTTGATCGGGTGGCGGTAATGAACGGACAGCATGAAAAATCTCAAAAGCTGCGGGTCATACTGCTTAATGATATCGTGCACCAAAACAAAGTTGCCGAGCGATTTTGACATTTTTTCATTATCTATATTGATGTAACCGTTGTGAAGCCAGTATTTTGCGAATGTCTTGCCTGTTAATGCTTCAGATTGGGCGATTTCGTTCTCATGGTGCGGGAATGTCAGGTCCTGACCGCCGGCATGAATATCGATTTCGTCACCCAAATATTTTTTCACCATTGCGGAGCATTCAATGTGCCAGCCCGGGCGGCCTTTTCCCCAAGGGCTATCCCATGAAATTTCTCCGTCTTTGGCGGCTTTCCAAAGAGCAAAGTCCAGCGCATCCTCTTTCTTCTCGCCGACACGGATACGAGCGCCCGATCTGAGTTCATCAATTGATTGCTGTGAAAGCTTGCCGTAGCCTTCGAAGGCTCTTGTTTTGAAATAGACGTCGCCTTCCGATTCATAAGCGTAGCCTTTTTTAATCAGCTCGCTGACAAATTCAATAATGGCGTCCATGTTCTCCATGACTCTAGGGTGAAGGTCCGCTTTCCGGCATCCGAGGGCGCCCACATCTTCAAAATAAGCTTTAATAAACCGCTCAGAAACGGTCGGAACGTCCTCGCCGAGCTCATTAGCCGCCTTAATCAATTTGTCATCAACATCAGTGAAATTCGATACGTATTGAACATCGTATCCCTTATACTCCAAATAGTTGCGTACGGTATCATACACAATCGCCGGACGGGCGTTTCCGATATGAATATAGTTGTATACAGTCGGTCCGCACACGTACATTTTTACTTTTCCTTCCTCAAGAGGAACGAATGTTTCCTTTTTCCGTGTCAATGTATTATAAAGTGTAATGGTCATTTTTGGTTGATCCTTTCTTTTTATCTTCCAGTTCAGCCTGCAGCTCAAAAATCTGCTGCTCCAATGCTCTTAACCGGTCAGCAACCGGATCGGGCAAGTCTTGGTGATTGAGATCGCGTTTGATCTTTCTTCCGTTCTGAATGACGACTTTTCCAGGTATGCCGACAACGGTTGAAAAGTCGGGAACATCACGCAGCACAACGGAGCCGGCACCTACTTTAGAGCCTTGCCCGACTGTTATAGAGCCGAGCACCTTCGCCCCCGTTGCAATTAAAGCATCATCTTTAATGGTCGGATGCCGCTTTCCCTTTTCTTTTCCCGTTCCCCCGAGAGTGACACCTTGGAATACCGTCACGTTATTGCCGATTTCACATGTTTCCCCTATGACGACCCCCATACCGTGATCAATGAAAAACCTTCTCCCGATGGTCGCGCCGGGATGGATTTCAATTCCGGTAAAGAAACGGGCAATCTGTGATATCAGGCGCGCAAGGAAGAAAAATCTCCGTTTATATAAAGCATGTGCAATCCGATGCGCCCATATAGCATGTAAACCAGAATAAGTTAAAACAACTTCAAAATAGCTTCTTGCTGCCGGATCTTGATCGAACACTGTATCTATGTCTTCTTTTAGCATTTTAAAAAACACATGCTTCCCCCCATTCTCTCCCCGCTCCAGTCTGTTTTTCCGCCTATAAAAAAAGCGCCTCTGCATGTAAACATGACAGAGACGCTTTTACCGCGCGGTTCCACTCTGTTTGAAAAACAAAACGATGTTTTCCCAACTTTAAAGCCGGTAACGGCGGCGGCCGCCTTTAAATACTGATTTCCGCAGAAATGTTCTTCAAAGGTCTTAAGGGCGCACTTCTAAAACATAACGCATGAATCTCTCTCAGCCGATGAAGATTCTTTCTGTAATGGTCATTGTTTTATACTCTTCCCTGTCAACAATCGTATATTCAAATGCTTTTCAGGCGTTTTACGGCTGTTTCTCTGCCGATCAGCTCAATAGCCTGCGGAAGCTCCGGACCGTGCGTCTGGCCGGTAACCGCTACACGAATCGGCATGAACAGCTTTTTGCCTTTATGGCCTGTTTCTTTCTGAACGGCTTTAATTGAGGCTTTGATCTGCTCTGGCGTGAATTCTTCAAGCTCTTCAAGCTTCGCAGCAAATACACTGAGCACTTCAGGCACCTGTTCTTCTGCCAGAACGGCTTTTGCCTCTTGATTATACTCGATCTCATCCTTAAAGAACAAATCAGTCAGCTCGACAATTTCAGCACCGTAGCTCAATTGCTCATGGTAAAGAGAGATTAACTTACGCACCCATTCCTGCTCTTCAGCAGAAAGTTCAGTGCCGACTTTTCCTGCTTTTTGCAGGTGAGGCAGGGTCAGTTCAACAACTTGATCAAGATCCAGCGCTTTGACATATTGGTTGTTGACCCATTTCAGTTTATGCATATCAAACAGAGCCGGTGACTTAGATAAACGATTCACATCAAAAATTTCAATAAATTGTTCTCTTGTGAAGAGCTCTTCTTCACCGACAGGAGACCAGCCGAGAAGTCCGATAAAGTTAAACAGCGCTTCAGGCAGGTAACCCAGCTCATCATACTGCTCAATAAACTGGATAATTGATTCATCACGTTTACTTAATTTTTTGCGGCTTTCATTCACGATAAGCGTCATATGTCCGAATTCAGGAATATCCCAGCCGAACGCCTGGAAAATCATGATTTGTTTCGGTGTATTTGAAATATGGTCCTCACCGCGGAGCACGTGCGTCATTTTCATTAGGTAATCGTCAATTGCGACAGCAAAGTTATACGTCGGTGTACCGTCTTTTTTAACGATGACGAAGTCGCCGATACCGTCTGATTCAAAAGAAATCTCGCCTTTTACGATATCGTTAAAAGTGATGATTTTCCCTTCCGGCACGCGGAAACGGATGCTCGGCTGTCTTCCTTCGGCTAAAAACTGCTCCTGCTCTTCCTGAGTCAGGTTTCTGTGTTTGCCTGAATAGCGCGGCATTTCCCCGCGGGCGATCTGCTCTTCACGTTCTTTCTCAAGTTCTTCTTCCGTACAGAAACATTTATAAGCAAGCCCTTTCTCAAGAAGCGCTTCATAATACTCTTTGTAAATGTCATTTCGTTCAGACTGGCGGTACGGGCCGTATTCTCCGCCGACATCCACACTTTCATCCCAGTCTATGCCGAGCCATTTCAGATAGTTAAGCTGGCTTTGCTCCCCGCCTTCGATATTTCGCTTTTTGTCCGTATCCTCAATCCGGATAATAAACTTTCCGCCTTGGCTGCGGGCAAATAAATAGTTAAAAAGCGCCGTTCTGGCGTTACCGATATGCAAATGTCCGGTCGGACTCGGTGCATAGCGGACGCGTACTTCATTTCCCATGTTCAAATACTTCCTTTCATCTCATCTGTAGCCTCTAGCCGAATATATGTATCTATTCTACCACCAAATAGACCGGGCATCAAAATAATGATCAGGCTTTTTGGATCAGAACGGTCGCCTGAGCGGCAATTCCTTCGGCTCTTCCGGTAAACCCGAGCTTTTCTGTCGTTGTTGCTTTTACATTTACTTGAGAGACGTCTGCCTCAAGGCCTTCCGCTATTCGTTTTCTCATCGCATCAATATGCGGCGCCATTTTCGGCTTTTGCGCAATAATCGTGCAGTCTATATTTCCGAGTACGTACCCTTTTTCTTTGACAATGTTCCAGACATGCTGAAGCAGCTTAAAAGAATCCGCATCCTTGAATTCCGGATCAGTATCCGGGAAATGCTTGCCGATATCTCCTTCACCCACCGCTCCGAGGCACGCATCTGCAACCGTGTGCAGCAATACATCCGCATCGGAATGCCCGAGCAGCCCTTTTTCATAAGGAATTTCAATTCCGCCGATGATGAGAGGACGGCCTTCCGTTAGTTGATGCACGTCAAATCCTTGTCCGATTCTAAACATTATGATTCCCACTTTCCGCTTTCATGATTGCTTCCGCTGATATCAAATCATCCGGCGTTGTCAGCTTAATATTGGTATAACTGCCTTCAACGATACTCACCTGATATCCATCAAGACGCTCGACGAGACTGGCATCATCCGTACCTAAGAAGCCTTTGTTTTCCGCTTCCCTATGCGCCTTTTTCAATAAAGAAAGACGAAAAGCCTGCGGCGTTTGAACGGCCCACAAGCTTGAACGGTCAAAGGTCTCCGCGACCCGGGAGCCTTCCGCCCGTTTTATCGTGTCTTTCACAGGAACAGCCAGGACAGCCGCTCCCGTCTCTTCTGCTGTTTCAACGAGTTTATCGATATGCTGATGCGTGACAAACGGTCGCGCCCCGTCATGAACAAGGACGACGGACTCCTTATTAATCACTTTCAGTCCTTCATATACACTATGCTGACGCTCCGCTCCGCCGGTGACAAGCTCAATTTCCGCTTTAACCGGAAACTGGGCAAGCAGCTGACGAAAATCTTCCCGTTCACTCTCGTTTATCACCAGGATTATTTTCTGACAAGGTGCGTGGCTTTCAAAAACCCGCAGTGTGTGTATAATAACAGGCGCACCCTTTAAGCCGATGAACAGCTTATTTTTCCCGGCCTTCATCCGTTTCCCTTGTCCGGCAGCCGGAATGACTACGACATACTCCATCATTAACTCCCTCTTAAAGAGCCTTCTCAAGCAGCTTAGGCTTGGCAAAAATCATTCGCCCCGCCGCTGTCTGCAGCACGCTGGTTACGAGCACATCAATATGTTTCCCTATATAATTGCGGCCTTCTTCCACAACGATCATTGTTCCGTCATCCAAGTAAGCCACACCTTGATTATGCTCTTTCCCGTCCTTAATCACCTGCACATTCATTTCTTCACCCGGGAGCACAACCGGCTTCACCGCGTTTGCAAGGTCATTAATATTCAGTACCGCAACCTTCTGAAGCTCACATACTTTATTTAAATTAAAATCATTCGTCACAACGACACCGGATGTCAGCTTCGCAAGTTTGACAAGCTTGCTGTCAACCTCTTGAATGTCTTCGAAGTCGCCTTCATAAATTTCAACCGTAATATCCAGTTCCTTTTGAATGCGATTCAAAATATCCAGTCCGCGGCGTCCTCTGTTGCGTTTTAAAACATCTGAAGAATCAGCGATATGCTGTAATTCCTCAAGCACAAATTGAGGAATGACAATGACTCCTTCTAAAAAGCCCGTCTGACAAATATCTGCAATTCTCCCATCAATAATAACACTTGTATCCAAGATTTTCAGCCTTTTCTCCTGCTCCTCTTGCTCCTCATCCGCACTTCCCTTTTTCTTCTGCATTCTTGCAGAAATGGAGAACAGACCGATCAGTTCATCCTTTTTCTTAAATCCGACCTGGAAGCCCAGATAACCGAGAAAGAAAGCCAAAAAGACCGGGATGATGGTGCTGAATATACGGTACGGAATATTGTCCAGCGGAATCACGTTTACAATGAGATATGCGATGATAAGTCCAAAAACCAATCCGAGACTTCCGAATAACAGATCCGGCACCGGAGCTCTCAGCAAAGAATCTTCAATCCATTTCACCCAATTAATCACATATTCTGTCGTCCATATACTGATGAGAAAAAAGATAATAGCACCAATTGCAGCAGACGTATATGCGTTTGTTATTAAAGGTATGTCCTGTATATTTGACAGTACAAACAATTCAGGTATTAAAAAGATACCGACAACGCCGCCCACAATAATGAAGAACGCCTGAACTATTCGTTTTAACATACCTCCACCTCCTTTTAAGTAACATTTTTCAGCAGGCTGTCAAAGCCTACAAATATCAGAATAAACAAAAACTAACAATAATATACCCGGATTCTGACAGGTTTAAGCGATACTTAAAGCTGTCTATCTATATAGTGTTTTTCTTGAAGACGTTTTAAACCTTTTTTGATTTTTTGAGCGCGCACCTCGCCGATGCCTTCCACATCATCCAGCTCTTCAACAGTGGCTTCCGTTATGCTTGGCAAAAATCCGAACGCCTCAACCACATTTTCAACAATCGGCATCGGCAGACGCGGAATTTTATTCAGCAGTCTGTACCCTCTCGGCAGCACATAATCATCAAGGTTGGTAGAAGCGGGATATCCAAGCAGCTTAAACAGAATGGAATCATCAAGCAGATCGTAGCTGGACATATCCTGAAGCTCTTTTAACAGCACGAACGGATCTTTGATTTTTTCTTTTACATAGTCTTTGATGAAAAGAGCCGCTTCTTCTTCCATATCTGTAATCAGTTCAATCACCTGCAGACGGATTAAGTGGCCTTCCGTTCCGAGTTCTTTAATATACATGTTGATTTCATTTTTTATACGGAGCACCATTTCATAGCGGTGCATAACGGACAGCACGTCACTGAATGTCACGAGCTCCTCAAACTCTAAAGCGTTTAAAGCCGTAATCGTTTTGTCTAAAATGGTTTTATACTTCTCTAGCGTTTGAATGGCCTGGTTTGCTTTTGTTAAAATAAATCCTATGTCCTTCAGTGTGTATTTCATACTGTCCTGGTATAACGTAATGACATTTCTGCGTTCAGAAATGGCGATGACGAGACAGCCGGTCTGCTTCGCCACCCGTTCCGCCGTACGGTGCCTCATTCCCGTTTCTGAAGAAGAAATGGTCGCTTCCGGCATAAGCTGTGTATTCGCATAAAGAATTTTCTGACCGGAATCACTTAAAATAATGGCACCGTCCATTTTGGCCAGCTCGTATAGGTGAGCGGGCGCAAATGATGTATTAATATGAAAACCGCCATCCACGACTTGCTTTACCTTATCATTGTATCCGACAACAATCAGGCCGCCCGTATTTGCCCGAAGTACATTCTCTATCCCGGCTCTGAGCGGCGTGCCCGGTGCAACGAACTGCAGAATTGCAGACAGGTCAAGCTCTTGTTTCGCCCCTTTTTTCTCTTTTTCCATCTATTATGATCCTCCTAATGAAGTACGAAGCGCTTCTGCAACATTTGCTACTCCGACAACCTCAATCCCTTTTGGTATTGTCCATCCGCCTGCATTCGCCTCAGGTATGACCATACGCTTGAAGCCGAGTTTCGCCGCTTCTTTTACGCGCTGTTCGATTCTTGACACCCTGCGGACTTCTCCTGTCAGACCCACTTCACCGATAAAGCAATCTGCAGGATTCGGCGGTGTATCTCTGAAGCTTGAAGCAATGCTGACGGCTACTGCCAAATCAATCGCCGGTTCATCCAGTTTGACCCCGCCGGCGACTTTTAAGTACGCATCTTGATTCTGAAGCAATAGCCCCACCCGCTTCTCAAGCACAGCCATGATTAACGACACCCTGTTGTGGTCAATCCCTGTAGCCATGCGGCGCGGGTTTCCAAAGCTGGTCGGTGATATGAGCGCCTGAATTTCAACCAGAATCGGTCTCGTTCCTTCCATTGACGCAACGATACTCGAACCCGAAGCCCCGGCAGAACGCTCCTCCAAGAAAATTTCCGAAGGGTTCAGCACTTCTGTAAGCCCCTCTTCCCGCATTTCAAAGATGCCCATTTCATTTGTTGAGCCGAAACGGTTTTTTACAGCCCGCAAAATACGGAATGTATGGTGCCGCTCTCCTTCAAAGTATAGAACGGTATCGACCATATGCTCAAGCAATCTCGGCCCAGCGATCGATCCTTCTTTTGTGACGTGTCCGACGATAAAAATCGGAATGCCGTTTGTTTTCGCGATTTTCATCAATTCAGCCGTACACTCTCTTACTTGTGATACACTGCCGGGAGCTGAGGTGATGTCGCTTTGGTAAACGGTCTGAATGGAGTCTACAACAACAAATGCGGGATTCATCTCTTGTATAGCAGACGAAATATACTCCATATCGGTTTCAGATAAAACATGTAACAATTGGCTGTTGATTCCAAGCCTGTCGGCGCGCAGCTTCGTTTGCTTCACGGATTCCTCCCCGGAAATGTAAAGCACGCTGCCGGCCGTGTCTGCTAATTGTGCGGATACTTGAAGAAGGAGCGTTGATTTCCCGATGCCGGGGTCGCCGCCGATTAATACTAACGAGCCCTTCACAACGCCGCCGCCAAGCACTCTGTTGAATTCTTCGAGCTTGGTGTGAACACGGGGTTCTTCTGATGTTTCAATTGATGTAATGGGTGATGGTTTCTGGACGGTTTGAACGGAGTGGGAGAAAGCCGCCCGCCGATTCGCCGGCTCTTTTTTGACGGTTTCTTCCACCATTGTATTCCAAGCCCCGCAGCCCGGGCATTTCCCCATCCATTTTGCGGATTCATAACCGCATGAGTGGCAGATGAATTTTGTTTTTGATTTAGCCATATATGCTGTAAGACCTCTTCCTTATCGAATATTTCTCTATATAACAAAGTGAGGCATACACTTGCTTACGTATGCCTCATGTTTGTCACTATATTAGTTCGTTTTAGCAGTTGTTTTTACGACAAATTCGCCGTCTTCAACGTCAAGAACGATGTGCTGGCCTTTATCAATATTGCCTCTGAGAAGCTCTTCTGATAACCGGTCCTCCACATGCTTTTGAATCGCTCTTCTTAACGGACGTGCGCCGTATTCCAAGTCGACGCCCTCGTCTGCTACTTTTGCTTTTGCAACATCCGTCAGCTCTATAGAGAGATCTTGTTCTTTCAGACGTTTTGTTAATTGGTCAGACATAAGCGACACGATGTCTGTAAGATGTTTTTTCTCAAGGGAGTGGAAGACGATAATTTCGTCAATCCGGTTGATAAATTCAGGTCTGAAGGCACGCTTCAGCTCTCCCATGACTTTGTCTTTCATGTCTTTATGGTTTTGTGATTCATCCTGCACATTGAAGCCCACATATTTGTTGCGTTTCAGCTCGCTCGCTCCGACGTTTGACGTCATAATCAGGATCGTATTGCGGAAATCAACAGTGCGTCCCTTTGAATCAGTCAAGCGTCCGTCTTCAAGCACTTGCAGAAGAATGTTAAACACATCAGGATGCGCTTTTTCAATTTCATCAAGCAGTACGACAGAGTAAGGTTTTCTTCTCACTTTTTCCGTCAGCTGGCCGCCTTCATCATAGCCGACATATCCCGGAGGAGAACCGACAAGACGTGAAGTCGAATGTTTCTCCATATATTCGGACATATCCACTCTGATCATCGCTTCTTCATCACCGAAAATAGATTCCGCCAGCGCTCTTGCCAGCTCTGTCTTCCCTACGCCTGTAGGGCCTAAGAAGATGAATGAACCGATCGGACGTTTCGGATCCTTCAAACCGGCTCTTGCACGTCTGACAGCCTTCGCAACGGCTACAACGGCTTCATCCTGGCCAATGACGCGGGAGTGCAGAATACTTTCCATATTGAGAAGCTTATCTGTTTCCGTTTGCGCAATTTTAGATACAGGCACCCCGGTCCAGCTGGATACCACCATTGCGATATCCTCTACAGAAACTTCGGAGTTCTCCTGGCCTTGTTTTTCTTTCCACGTTTTTTTCGTATCTTCCACCTGTTCTCTCAAGCGCTGCTCCGTATCACGAAGAGAAGCCGCTTTTTCAAACTCCTGGCTTTGAACGGCAGCGTCTTTTTCCTTACGAACTTCATCGAGTTTCTGCTCAAGCTCTTTTAAGTTCGGAGGCGTTGTGAAGGAACGGAGACGTACTTTTGAACCAGCTTCGTCAATTAAATCGATCGCTTTATCCGGAAGGAAGCGGTCAGAAATATAACGGTCAGACAATTTAACCGCCGCTTCGATCGCTTCATCGGTAATGGATACGCGGTGATGCGCTTCATAGCGGTCACGAAGACCTTTTAAGATCTGAATGCTTTCATCGACTGACGGCTCATCCACCTGAATCGGCTGGAAGCGGCGCTCCAGAGCTGCGTCTTTTTCGATATATTTGCGGTATTCATCAAGCGTCGTCGCTCCGATGCACTGAAGCTCTCCGCGAGCGAGTGAAGGTTTTAAAATATTCGACGCGTCAATCGCACCTTCTGCTCCTCCAGCTCCGATCAGTGTGTGCAATTCGTCAATGAATAAAATGATATTGCCCGCCTGACGTATTTCATCCATTACTTTTTTCAAACGGTCTTCAAATTCTCCGCGGTATTTCGTGCCGGCTACAACCGTTCCCATGTCTAATGTCATTACGCGTTTATCACGTAAAATTTCCGGCACTTCATTGTTGATGATCTGCTGTGCGAGACCTTCAGCAATCGCAGTTTTACCTACACCCGGTTCTCCAATCAGAACGGGATTATTCTTTGTTCTGCGGCTTAATACTTCAATAACGCGCTGAATTTCTTTGCTTCGGCCGATAACCGGATCAAGGCTGTCTTCCCTCGCAATCGCGGTTAAATCACGCGCCAGACTGTCAAGCGTCGGCGTGTTTGCGCTGCTATTTGTCCCTGCTCCGGATGTCCCTGTTTCATTGCTTCCGAGAAGCTGCAGAACCTGCTGTCTCGCCTTATTGAGACTGACACCCAGATTATTCAGAACTCTCGCGGCGACTCCCTCACCTTCACGAATCAGCCCAAGAAGTATGTGCTCTGTTCCTACATAAGAATGACCGAGCTTTCTGGCTTCATCCATTGATAGTTCTATTACCTTTTTGGCTCGAGGCGTATAATGAGGGACAGAGGTGGTGCTTTCCTGCCCTCGGCCAATCAAACTTTCCACTTCTTTCTGCATTTTATCTGAATTGAGGCCAAGCGCTTCTAAAGCTTTAAATGCTATCCCTTCACCTTCACGGACTAACCCCAATAATATATGTTCAGTTCCGATATTTGTATGGCCTAAGCGCAGTGCTTCTTCCTGTGCCAGTGCCAATACCTTTTGAGCCCGCTCTGTAAATCTTCCAAACATCATATCGAATCATCCTCCTGTCTATTTGCACTCATTTCTAAATGCAGCCTTTCCCTGATAAGAGCCGCTCTTCTCGCGTCTCTTTCGTTCGGCCGTAATGCGCCGCCCGAATATTGCTGGAGAAAACCGGGCTGTGTCAAAATCATCAGTTCATTAAGTATATTGCTTGATAGCCCTTTAATGATCCCCAGGTCTATCCCCAGCCGAACGTCAGAAAGGCATTTCGCCGTTTCCTTTGATTCAATCATTCGGCAGTTGGATAAAACTCCGTAAGATCTGAATACCCGGTCCTCTAATTCAATTTTCGAGGTTTGATAAAGCGCTTCTCGGGCTGAGCGTTCCTGCTCAATCAGCTGGGCAGCCACACTATTCAAATCATCGACGATGTCCTGTTCTGATTTTCCAAGTGTGATTTGATTTGAAATTTGAAAGATATTTCCTAATGCTTCGCTGCCTTCCCCGTAAATTCCTCTAACAACTAAACCTAATTGGTTAATTGCCGGTATAATTCGATTCATTTGCCTAGTTAGCACAAGACCCGGCAAATGCATCATGACCGAAGCCCTTAGTCCCGTCCCTACATTTGTAGGACAGCTTGTTAAGTATCCTCTCTTCTCTCCAAAAGCGTAATCCACTTTCTCCTCAATCCAGTCATCAACCTGGTTTGCCGCTTTTATGGCGTTGAGAAGCTGGAAGCCGGGGAAGAGACATTGAATTCTGATATGATCTTCTTCATTTAACATAATGCTGACTTCTTCATTTTCAGAAAGCAGACAGCCGCCAAACGGTGATTCCGTTAAATTCGGGCTGATCAGATGCTTTTCCATCAGCACCCGTTTTTCCAAAGGCTGAGCTTCACTCATTCTGATTAAATGAAATTGACCGATATCAGGCAGTTCTTTCCCTGAAAAATGATCTTCGAATTGCTGAATAATGGATGAGGCTTCTTCATTCGTATACCGGGCAGGAAACTTTATATTTTCAAAGTTTCTGGCCAACCGTATACGGCTGCTGAGTACAATGTCACTTTCAGGTCCCTTTTGCTTCATCCAATTGCTTAATGCGTCCTGAATAAAATGCTTGAGCGACATTACCCTTGTTCCTCCTCACTGTCTGTGCCTTTTAATTTCTGCTCTAACGACCGGATCTGATCCCTGACCTGCGCCGCCTTTTCAAACTCTTCCTGGTGTATTAAAGATTCAAGTTCCTTTTTTAACATTTCCATTTGCCGTCTTACATGCAGGTTTCCGCCTATACGTTTCGGAATTTTCCCGGCATGCACCGTGTTCCCGCTGTGGACTTTTCGCAAGATCGGCGTAATTTGGCTGTGAAATGTATCGTAACACTCCGCACAGCCGAACCGCCCTGTTTTTCTCAGCTGTTGAAACGTCATGCCGCATTTCTTACAGGCCGTGCCTTGCTCTGAATAGCCGAACATTTGAGAACCCGTGTTTTGAAAGGAAGACTCCATATTCAGCAGCCCTGATAATAAATTATGAATCGAGAACCCTTGGTTTCCACTTATACCGTATGAATCACTATTTTCTTTTGCACATTGTTCGCAAATATGAACTTCTTGCTTTTCTCCATTAACAACTTTCGTAAAGTGAAAAGTGGCCGGTCTCTCATTGCACTCTTGACAAATCAATCTTTTCACCCGCTTACTTTAGTTTTAAAGATGTGAGCATCGCCTTCATCATTCTGGCTCTTAGTTCATCCCGTTCAGGCAAATCAATATATAGAACTGAACGATCCATTACACTCACCATCATTTTAGCTTCTCTTTCCGAAATAACCCCGTCCTCTAACAGTCTGAGAATAATGTCATCAGAGGCTGCCTGGGACAAGTGGGTATGAATCTGCGAAATAATATTATTGATGAGGACGACTTCGTTATTCATTTTAACTTTGATAATACGAATATAACCGCCGCCTCCCCGTTTACTTTCAACAATATATCCTCTTTCGCTTGTGAATCTGGTGTTGATGACATAATTTATTTGGGAAGGAACACACTGAAATTTATCAGCAATTTCACTGCGTTTGATCTCTAAAATTTCTTTGCCATTTTGATCTAATACTTGTTTTAAGTACTGTTCAATGATGTCAGAAATATTATGTCCCACTCAACCCCCTCCTTTATTGACTTTGACTATATTTGACTTTAATCTTACTATAAGGTGTTTCGCAAAATTTTTCAACTGTATCGCTCTATCTCTATTATTTCCACTTTGCACAAGCATAAAACCTGCTTTTACAAAAAGGTATATCGTTACTTTTCTCATATTATATAACGTATGCAGAAAAACACAAAAAAGACAGCTCATCATGAGCTGTCTTTACCGTATGATTGCTTGGCGGCGTCCTACTCTCACAGGGGGAAACCCCCGACTACCATCGGCGCTGAAGAGCTTAACTTCCGTGTTCGGCATGGGAACGGGTGTGACCTCTTCGCTATCGCCACCAAACCATTGAGAGTGTTCTCTCAAAACTAGATAACAGTAAGCATACATTCAAAAATGGTTAAGTCCTCGATCGATTAGTATCTGTCAGCTCCATGTGTCGCCACACTTCCACCTCAGACCTATCAACCTGATCATCTTTCAGGGATCTTACTTCCTTGCGGAATGGGAAATCTCATCTTGAGGGGGGCTTCATGCTTAGATGCTTTCAGCACTTATCCCGTCCGCACATAGCTACCCAGCGATGCCCTTGGCAGAACAACTGGTACACCAGCGGTGCGTCCATCCCGGTCCTCTCGTACTAAGGACAGCTCCTCTCAAATTTCCTGCGCCCGCGACGGATAGGGACCGAACTGTCTCACGACGTTCTGAACCCAGCTCGCGTACCGCTTTAATGGGCGAACAGCCCAACCCTTGGGACCGACTACAGCCCCAGGATGCGATGAGCCAACATCGAGGTGCCAAACCTCCCCGTCGATGTGGACTCTTGGGGGAGATAAGCCTGTTATCCCCGGGGTAGCTTTTATCCGTTGAGCGATGGCCCTTCCATGCGGAACCACCGGATCACTAAGCCCGACTTTCGTCCCTGCTCGACTTGTAGGTCTCGCAGTCAAGCTCCCTTGTGCCTTTACACTCTGCGAATGATTTCCAACCATTCTGAGGGAACCTTTGGGCGCCTCCGTTACCTTTTAGGAGGCGACCGCCCCAGTCAAACTGCCCACCTGACACTGTCTCCCCGCCCGATAAGGGCGGCGGGTTAGAAGGTCAATACAGCCAGGGTAGTATCCCACCGATGCCTCCACCGAAGCTGGCGCTCCGGTTTCCAAGGCTCCTACCTATCCTGTACAAGCTGTACCAACATTCAATATCAGGCTGCAGTAAAGCTCCACGGGGTCTTTCCGTCCTGTCGCGGGTAACCTGCATCTTCACAGGTACTATAATTTCACCGAGTCTCTCGTTGAGACAGTGCCCAGATCGTTGCGCCTTTCGTGCGGGTCGGAACTTACCCGACAAGGAATTTCGCTACCTTAGGACCGTTATAGTTACGGCCGCCGTTTACTGGGGCTTCAATTCGCACCTTCGCTTACGCTAAGCGCTCCTCTTAACCTTCCAGCACCGGGCAGGCGTCAGCCCCTATACTTCGCCTTACGGCTTCGCAGAGACCTGTGTTTTTGCTAAACAGTCGCCTGGGCCTATTCACTGCGGCTCTCTCGGGCTTGCACCCTAACAGAGCACCCCTTCTCCCGAAGTTACGGGGTCATTTTGCCGAGTTCCTTAACGAGAGTTCTCTCGATCACCTTAGGATTCTCTCCTCGCCTACCTGTGTCGGTTTGCGGTACGGGCACCTCTCACCTCGCTAGAGGCTTTTCTTGGCAGTGTGGAATCAGGAACTTCGCTACTATAATTCGCTCGCCATCACAGCTCAGCCTTCACGGGAAACGGATTTGCCTATTTCCCAGCCTAACTGCTTGGACGCGGATATCCAATACCGCGCTTACCCTATCCTCCTGCGTCCCCCCATTGCTCAAATGGTGAGGAGGTGGTACAGGAATATCAACCTGTTATCCATCGCCTACGCCTTTCGGCCTCGGCTTAGGTCCCGACTAACCCTGAGCGGACGAGCCTTCCTCAGGAAACCTTAGGCATTCGGTGGACGGGATTCTCACCCGTCTTTCGCTACTCATACCGGCATTCTCACTTCTAAGCGCTCCACAAGTCCTTCCGGTCTTGCTTCACAGCCCTTAGAACGCTCTCCTACCACTGTTCGAAGAACAGTCCGCAGCTTCGGTGATACGTTTAGCCCCGGTACATTTTCGGCGCAGAGTCACTCGACCAGTGAGCTATTACGCACTCTTTAAATGGTGGCTGCTTCTAAGCCAACATCCTGGTTGTCTAAGCAACTCCACATCCTTTTCCACTTAACGTATACTTTGGGACCTTAGCTGGCGGTCTGGGCTGTTTCCCTTTCGACTACGGATCTTATCACTCGCAGTCTGACTCCCAAGGATAAGTCATCGGCATTCGGAGTTTGACTGAATTCGGTAACCCGGTAGGGGCCCCTAGTCCAATCAGTGCTCTACCTCCGAGACTCTTACCTTGAGGCTAGCCCTAAAGCTATTTCGGAGAGAACCAGCTATCTCCAGGTTCGATTGGCATTTCACCCCTACCCACACCTCATCCCCGCACTTTTCAACGTGCGTGGGTTCGGGCCTCCATTCAGTGTTACCTGAACTTCACCCTGGACATGGGTAGATCACCTGGTTTCGGGTCTACGACCACGTACTCATGCGCCCTATTCAGACTCGCTTTCGCTGCGGCTCCGCATCTTCTGCTTAACCTTGCACGGAATCGTAACTCGCCGGTTCATTCTACAAAAGGCACGCCATCACCCGTTAACGGGCTCTGACTACTTGTAGGCACACGGTTTCAGGATCTATTTCACTCCCCTTCCGGGGTGCTTTTCACCTTTCCCTCACGGTACTGGTTCACTATCGGTCACTAGGGAGTATTTAGCCTTGGGAGATGGTCCTCCCGGATTCCGACGGAATTTCACGTGTTCCGCCGTACTCAGGATCCACTCTGGAGAGAACGAAGTTTTGACTACAGGGCTGTTACCTCCTATGGCGGGCCTTTCCAGACCTCTTCATCTACCTCGTTCCTTTGTAACTCCGTACAGAGTGTCCTACAACCCCAAGAGGCAAGCCTCTTGGTTTGGGCTGATCCCGTTTCGCTCGCCGCTACTCAGGGAATCGCATTTGCTTTCTCTTCCTCCGGGTACTTAGATGTTTCAGTTCCCCGGGTCTGCCTTCTCATATCCTATGTATTCAGATATGGATACCACTCCATTACGAGTGGTGGGTTTCCCCATTCGGAAATCTCCGGATCAAAGCTTGCTTACAGCTCCCCGAAGCATATCGGTGTTCGTCCCGTCCTTCATCGGCTCCTAGTGCCAAGGCATCCACCGTGCGCCCTTTCTAACTTAACCGTTAAAAAGAATCACTACGTGATATCTTGCATTACAATTGAATGTGAATTACTTCTGTTATCTAGTTTTCAAAGAACATTATCTCGAAGAATCGAATGATCCTTCAAAACTAAACAAGACAGGGAACGTTCTGTTTATAAGACCCAAGGTCTTATATTCCGTTAAAATCCTTAGAAAGGAGGTGATCCAGCCGCACCTTCCGATACGGCTACCTTGTTACGACTTCACCCCAATCATCTGTCCCACCTTCGGCGGCTGGCTCCATAAAGGTTACCTCACCGACTTCGGGTGTTACAAACTCTCGTGGTGTGACGGGCGGTGTGTACAAGGCCCGGGAACGTATTCACCGCGGCATGCTGATCCGCGATTACTAGCGATTCCAGCTTCACGCAGTCGAGTTGCAGACTGCGATCCGAACTGAGAACAGATTTGTGGGATTGGCTTAACCTCGCGGTTTCGCTGCCCTTTGTTCTGTCCATTGTAGCACGTGTGTAGCCCAGGTCATAAGGGGCATGATGATTTGACGTCATCCCCACCTTCCTCCGGTTTGTCACCGGCAGTCACCTTAGAGTGCCCAACTGAATGCTGGCAACTAAGATCAAGGGTTGCGCTCGTTGCGGGACTTAACCCAACATCTCACGACACGAGCTGACGACAACCATGCACCACCTGTCACTCTGCCCCCGAAGGGGACGTCCTATCTCTAGGATTGTCAGAGGATGTCAAGACCTGGTAAGGTTCTTCGCGTTGCTTCGAATTAAACCACATGCTCCACCGCTTGTGCGGGCCCCCGTCAATTCCTTTGAGTTTCAGTCTTGCGACCGTACTCCCCAGGCGGAGTGCTTAATGCGTTAGCTGCAGCACTAAGGGGCGGAAACCCCCTAACACTTAGCACTCATCGTTTACGGCGTGGACTACCAGGGTATCTAATCCTGTTCGCTCCCCACGCTTTCGCTCCTCAGCGTCAGTTACAGACCAGAGAGTCGCCTTCGCCACTGGTGTTCCTCCACATCTCTACGCATTTCACCGCTACACGTGGAATTCCACTCTCCTCTTCTGCACTCAAGTTCCCCAGTTTCCAATGACCCTCCCCGGTTGAGCCGGGGGCTTTCACATCAGACTTAAGAAACCGCCTGCGAGCCCTTTACGCCCAATAATTCCGGACAACGCTTGCCACCTACGTATTACCGCGGCTGCTGGCACGTAGTTAGCCGTGGCTTTCTGGTTAGGTACCGTCAAGGTGCCGCCCTATTTGAACGGCACTTGTTCTTCCCTAACAACAGAGCTTTACGATCCGAAAACCTTCATCACTCACGCGGCGTTGCTCCGTCAGACTTTCGTCCATTGCGGAAGATTCCCTACTGCTGCCTCCCGTAGGAGTCTGGGCCGTGTCTCAGTCCCAGTGTGGCCGATCACCCTCTCAGGTCGGCTACGCATCGTCGCCTTGGTGAGCCGTTACCTCACCAACTAGCTAATGCGCCGCGGGTCCATCTGTAAGTGGTAGCCGAAGCCACCTTTTATGTCTGAACCATGCGGTTCAAACAACCATCCGGTATTAGCCCCGGTTTCCCGGAGTTATCCCAGTCTTACAGGCAGGTTACCCACGTGTTACTCACCCGTCCGCCGCTAACATCAGGGAGCAAGCTCCCATCTGTCCGCTCGACTTGCATGTATTAGGCACGCCGCCAGCGTTCGTCCTGAGCCAGGATCAAACTCTCCGATAAATGGATCACAGACTAAGTTCACTGCATCCTGCAGTAACGTCTGTGTGATCTGCATCGTGCAGACCTTAGTTTGACTGACTACGCACATCACTGTGCGATTTATTTAAAACTTTGAATTAACAGGTACGTTTTGTCTTGTTTAGTTTTCAAAGATCATTACCGCTCGTTGAAGCAGCTTTATTATCTTACCACTCAGCTTCTTTTATGTCAACAACTTTTTTAAATCGTTTTCGAAGCTGTTTGTTTTGTCTGCTGTTCATCAGCGACGTTTAATAATATAACACCCTTTTGAAAGTATGACAATAGTTTTTTTAAAAAAAGTCCCTGTTTATTTTCATTCATACTTATTTCAGTTTCTCTTCTATAGAAAGAATGCTGTCTTGTGGTTTGGTATATTTTCTTGTATAGTAAGATTGAACTAAATACTTGATGACCACAAGGGGAGCATTAAAGCTGAGAGTGAACGTTTTGTTCTGACCCTTTGAACCTGTTAGTTAACGCTGGCGTAGGGATGTGGCAAAGCCAAATGAATTGCAGTTTTGTAAGCAGCGCGCGGACCTTTTCCCATCCTTCCCCGCGCTGCTTTTTTGTTTATCCTTGATACGGTTGTCTGACCAGGGGGAAAACTATGAATCATTCAACACAGCTTGTGCGCTTAATAGAAATAGCGATTATGACCGGAGCGGCCGTCATTCTGGACATTGTGTCAGGTATGTTTCTCCGGATGCCACAAGGCGGATCAGTCTCTATTATGATGATTCCGATTTTTTTGATTTCATTCCGCTGGGGAGTGAAGGCCGGGCTTACGACAGGCTTTTTAACAGGGATTGTCCAGATCGCCATCGGCAATTTGTTTTTGCAGCACCCGGTGCAGCTATTTCTTGATTATATCGCGGCGTTTGCAGTTCTCGGTTTCAGCGGCTTGTTTGCTTCCGGTGTCCGTGAAACGGCATTGGCTAAAAAAAGAGGCGCATTAACGGTGTATGTGATAAGCGGCGTTTTTATCGGCAGTGTGCTGCGGTATGCGGCACATGTGATCTCCGGAGCGGTCTTTTTCGGAAGCTATGCTCCGAAGGGCACTCCGGTCTGGATTTATTCGCTCGTCTACAACGCGACCTATATGATTCCTTCTTTTATCCTTTCGGCCATTGTCCTTATCTTATTATTCATGACGGCGCCGCGGCTTCTTGAAACCAAGCGGGCAAATTGAAACAGCAGGCGGGTTATGCCTGCTGTTTTTTTATCCAGAGCTGCGTTCTTCTTTCGAATCGCCCAGTTCTTTTGTAAGTTCATTTATGCTTTGTTTTATGTTTCCTTTGCCTGAAAAATTCTCAATGATCTCTTTTACATTGATTCCGGAAGATGCTTTTAAACTTTCCTGAAGACCGGCCATTAAATTGGTTGCATAGCCCGTGACTTTATTGGCTCCGCCGTTTTCACCGCTTCCTCCCGTATCAACGACAGTTATTTTATCAATGTTGGAAAGAGGCGCCGAGACTTGCTTCGCATACTCAGGCAGCATTTTCACAATCATATCGAGGATTGCGGCCTGCCCGTATTTTTCGAAGGCTTCAGCAATTTTCTCTTTAGCTTCCGCTTCCGCAAGACCTTTCAGGCGGGTGACTTCCGCTTCGGTTTCTCCTCTCGCCTTTTCAGCCTCCGCTTTAGCAAGACCGTCAATTCTCACGCGTTCAGCTTCCGCTTTGGCCATCGCTTCAATACTATACTGTTCGGCATCTGCTTCTGCGAGCTGCTTCGCCTTTGCAGCTGCGGCCGCTTGTTCTACCGAATAACGGTCGGCATCGGCCTTTTTCTTCACTTCAGAGTCATACTGGCGCTCACGGCGGAGAATTTCTTTTTCTTCCAATTCAATCTGCTTTTGCCGCTCAATAATTTTAATCTGCATTTCCTGCTCTGTCACCTGCTGGCGGGCTTTTGCTGTTTCGAGGTCATATGCCTGGTCGGCATTGGCTTTTGCTGTGTCCTGCTCTCTTCTGTATTCCGCCATTTTCAGCTGATTGATTTTTTCCGCTTCAGCTATTTCAGTCGCCCGCTCCAGCTCTGATTTTTTTGCGTCTTTATCAGCCGCCGCGCGTTTAATTCTCGTCTCTTTATCCGCTTCTGCCGTGGCTATGTCCGCATCCCGCTTGACTTGGGCGATTCGCGGCTTACCTAATGATTCTAGATAGCCATTTTTATCGCGGACATCTTTAATCGTAAAGGAAACGATCATCAGTCCCATTTTGGCAAGATCCTGAGACGCAACCCGCTGGACTTCCTGAGAAAACTTTTCCCTGTTTTTATAAATTTCTTCAACGGTCATGGAGCCTAGGATGGAACGCAGATGGCCCTCCAGCACCTCACGCGCCTCCTGCTCGCGGTCCTCCTTAGACTTCCCTAAAAATTGTTCAGCTGCTGTTGCGATTTCCCCGATGGAGCCGCCGATTTTTATAATGGCGGTTCCGTCGGCCATTACCGGCACCCCTTGTTCTGTATAAACTTCAGGTGTAGAGACATCAAGCTTGCTTGAAAGTAAACTGAGAGGTTCCGCCTGCTGGAACACCGGAAGCACGAACGTTCCCCCGCCCCGGACGATTTTCAGACGATTTCCGCCTTCATCAATGTGGACGTTCTTATTGCCCAAATAGCTTCCGGTTACGATAAGGGCTTCGTCAGGCCCCGCCGTCCGGTACTTCGTAATAAATACAGCAATAAGTGCGATGAGTAAAAAGAATACGATTCCGATAACGATGATAATCGGCATAGTCATAACAGTTCCCCCTTAGATATCAGATTGGTTCATGCGGCATCACAAAAAGCACTCCGTCTTTCACGTCAATCACTAATACGGCCGTTCCGTACTGAATCTGTTCTTGATCAAAGCTGACCGCAGATTTAGAAATAGCGCCTCCGATTCCCTCTATGATCACTTCCCCATAGCCGTCTTTCGGAACGGAAGTAATAACCCTGCCGATTCTGCCCTTTAAATCCGACTCCCGGTATACGAGCGATTCTTCCGCTGATGAAAGCGGTACAAGGACAAAGAAGTGAAGCAGGCTGACCAAAAAAACTGAAAGCACAAATGAAAGTAATGCAATGACAGGATTTGAAAGCGGAGTTGCGATTTCGCCGATGTAACCTGAGGCTGAAAAGATGGTCAAAAACGACAAAATCAACGTTGGATTTACGAATGAAACAGGAATGGCTTCCGAGACGCCGTGAAACACATCTTGAAAAAACAGAATCAAAAGCGTGAGGCTCCCCGCAATAATCAGTGTGTAAAGATAGATCGTTTCAAGCGGCAGATGAAATACGACCACATTCTTTCCTCCTTTCGGCCTGGATGTCGGAGTGTTACTTTATATACGGTTGCAAAGGAAAATGGTTTCAATTTTCTGATAAGAAAGGCTGATTACATGATTATCCAATCCGGATATGATATGTTTACTCCAAAGGAGGAGATAGGATGAGCATTTTTAATGAAGCCAGACAGCAGACTTGGGAAGAACTGAAAGGACTCTCTGATGAGGAATTCAACCAAAAGCCCGCGGCTGATGAGTGGAGCGTGCGCGAAGTCCTTGACCATTTAAAGAAAATTGACGAATCAGCGCAGGCCCTTTTATCAAAGCAGGCAAAAGACGCACCGTTAAAAGAAATAGAAGAAAAACCGATGGAGTTTATAGAGGACAGAACAACTAAACATCCGGCACCGTCACAGCTTGAACCTGAGCAAAACCGAATATCAGTCATCGAAGCGAAACAAGAATTAGATACAGCAAGACAGCAGCTGACCGCCGTTATTTCGTCATTAAACGAGGAAGACTTTGAACGTGTGCTTCTGCATCCCGTTTTTCAAGAACTGACGATCCGCCAGTGGATTGATTTTATCGGTCATCATGAAAAGCGCCACATTAATCAAATAAAAGAAATTAAACAAAAAATCGAGAAGGTCTGACTCAGACCTTCTCGATTTTTTTCTTGACGCGTTTCGGTTCATAGGAATGGATGGCGACCGAATCACCCGTGCATATGTCTCCCGGCCGTTCAACAATACAGACAATTCCTCTTCTGCCCATTGCGTGCCTCACAAATGCCGCAGCGAGTTTTGGCTGATCCGGGTAAAAGGATTGAATGATTTCTCCCGGCTGAATGCACGGATCATTTTCTCCCTCGCACAACAGAGACGCACCGCTTGGAAATATCATTCTGCTTCCTTCTTTAAGCGGCGTCAGTGCAGAAAAACCGCTGATTGCGATATTAGCGCCGAGCCATTCTGGAAAGATATGAGAAACCCCCATCGCCGCCGCAATCTCATCACATTCCTCCATGGACACGATTGAAATTTGTCTCCGGTTAAAAATTTCCGTCCCTCTTTGATACATTGGCTCCCGTGCACCGGCTTTTTTTGTCAGTCCGAAATGAAGATCACCGGGAAACCCGCCGTATTCCGCACGAAGCTTGTCCATCTTTTTGGTAACAAATTGTTCCGTATCCGCTATATATACGCCTTCCGCCTTTGCTGTTATGCACTTCCACATCACCCGTCACCGCCTTTTTCTTGACATTATCCTTAAAAAACCCCGCTCTGTAAAGGAGCGGGGTTCAATTATTATACCGTTTTCGGCGTTAAGTCAAAGCAGCGTTTGTAAATCCAGTTGTATGCTTTCTCATTCAAGTCTCTTGGATTTCCGAAGGTTTGCGGATCTTTCATGGCTTCTTTTGATAAGCGCTCAATCATGTCCGGAGACACACCTTGTTCTTCTAAGCTCGGCACCTCTAAATCTTTTACAAGGTCATACATCCAATTGACGGACGCTTTGGCCGCTTCTTCGGTTGTCATGTTGCTTGTATCGATTCCGAATGCTTTGGCGATGCGGGCAAATTTTTCCGGATATCCCTTCCAGTTGTATTCCATTACCGGCCCCATCATTGCTGCGACGCATTGCCCGTGAGCGACAGGGATGATGCCGCCGAGTGTCTGACTCATTGCATGCGCAGCGCCAGCGGATTCACTGCCGTATGAAAGTCCGGCAAGCATCGCCGCCTGTGCCATGCCGTATCTCGCTTCCAAATCCTCTCCGTCCGCGAACGCACGCTTAATATAATGCGCCCCATATTCAATAGCCATTAAAGCCACGGCATCAGTGATCGGCTGCGCGAATTTCATCGTATAGCACTCAATGGCGTGCGCGAGAGCATCGATACCTGTCATGGCCGTCACATGCGGAGGCATGGACGTATGCAGCTCAGGATCAATGACTGTTAAATGCGCGGCGATAAGTGGTCCGCCCGTATTGAATTTAAATTCTCTTTCCTCGTCTGTAATGACCGCCCATTGCGTAACCTCTGAACCCGTTCCGGCAGTTGTCGGGATCGTCGTCAGCGGAGGAATACGGTTTTCCAGCGGCTTTTTGCCTTCCGCGGCTTCATAATCAAGCACGCTACCTTCGTGTGTCGCTTCTACTCCGATCGCTTTCGCCGTATCCATGGAGCTTCCGCCGCCGACAGCCACAAGGCCGTTGCAGCTTTCTTTTTTATACAGTTCAGATCCTTCGTTCACAAGACGTACAGGCGGGTTCGGCTCCACTTTGTTAAACAGGACGACTTCGATGCCTGCTTCCTGCAAGGATTCAATAACCGGGTTTGCCACTCCCGCATTATAAATTCCCGGGTCTGTTACGAGCAGCGCTTTTGTGACGCCAAGCGCTCTGACTTCTTTTCCCGCATGCTGAATCGCGCCGATTCCGTGCTTAATAACTGTCGGGATTTCGAATGTATGGAATTTATGCATGCTTTCTACTTTCATATTTAATGTCATATTATATCTCCTCCTCGTTATGCTTGAAACCAGTTAACAGGTGCAGGTTTCGTGTTGCGGTAAATATGTTTGACTTCCGTGTATTCTTCCAGACCGATTTTGCCGAGTTCGCGGCCGAAGCCTGATTGTTTGTACCCGCCCCACGGCGCTTGCGCGAAATACGGATGAAAATCATTGATCCAAACCGTACCCATCCGCAGTTTTGCGGCTACGCGTTCGCATTTTTCAATATCCTTTGACCATACCGCTCCGGCCAGCCCGTAAATGGTATCGTTGGCGAGTCTGACCACTTCTTCTTCAGAAGAGAATGACTCGACTGTTAAAACGGGGCCGAAGATTTCCTCTTGGACAATTCTCATGTCAGACTTGCAGTTTGAGAAAATAGTAGGTTCATAGAAGAAACCGTTTTGAAGGGCGGGATCATCAGGACGTTTGCCGCCTGTTTCCAGCTTTGCCCCTTCTTCGATTCCGATTTCTACGTATTTTTCAACTTTGGCCCGATGCTCGGCGGAAATCAGCGGACCGCTTTCCGTATCTTCATGAAAACCGTTTCCTAATTTGATGCGTTTCGTGCGCTTGATTAATTCGGCTAAAAATTCATCATGAATGGCTTCGTCCACTAAAAGGCGCGAGCCTGCCGAACAAACTTGGCCGGCATGAAAAAACACGGCGTTGAGCGCTTGATCTGCAGCTGTTTCGAGATCCGCATCTTTAAACACGATATTCGGATTTTTGCCGCCAAGCTCAAGGGCAATCTTTTTCACATTGCCGCTTGCCGCCTGCATGATTTTTTTGCCTGTTTCAATTCCGCCCGTAAAGGACACCAAATCGACGTCAAGGTTTCTCGCCAGCTCATCCCCGACAGAAGCGCCCGGTCCAAGCACAAGATTGGCGGCTCCTTTCGGAATACCGGCTTCTTCTATTAATTGAAAGACTTTAATGGTTGTCAGCGGAGTTATCTCGCTCGGCTTTAAAACGATCGTATTTCCGGCCGCAAGAGCGGGAGCGATTTTCCAGCTCGCCTGAAGGAGCGGATAGTTCCACGGCGTAATTTGTCCGCATACGCCGATTGGCTCTCTGACGATTTTACTTACGGAATCGGGAATCGGAGATGAGATGACCTCGCCTCCGTCTTTATCCGCCAAACCGGCATAATACTGAAATACATTTGCGATATCATCCATGTCGGCTTTGCTTTCTTCAATGGTTTTCCCTGTGTCCAGCGATTCCAGCTCAGCTAATTCGTTCAGATCTCGCCTGATTAATTCCGCAATTTTCAGAACAAATTGACCGCGCTCAAGTCCCGAAAGCACCGGCCACTCCCCTTCATCAAATGCTTTTCTGGCTGCGGCGATGGCTTTCACCGCATCGTCCCGGTCTCCTTCACATACTGTTGCAATTTCTTCCTGATTAAATGGATTGATGATACGGCGGGTCTGTTTTTTTTCTGCACTGATCCATTCGCCGCCGATATAAAGCGTTTTGCTCATAAGAGTCCTCCTTACCGAAAAGTAAGTTTGTTAAATAAAAATTTAATGTTTTTAACAATGTTAATTTAACACATGTTTTTTAACCTGTCAAAACCTTGTTTGTCCGCTTAGGTTTTGACATTTTGCCATGATTCGTTAAGATTAAGAACATAAAGAAATGACTTAATCAATTTAATCTTCAAGAGGAAAAGAGGGACAGTATGGATGAGAATCCAGAATTTGCAGCTATAGAACAAGCAAGGGATCTTGTCATTGATTCCATTGCTGAGACGATGGATCTGTACGGAATCACCCGGAGTGTCGGAATTTTATACGGAACAATGTATATGAGGGATGAAATGACGCTTGATGAAATGCGTGAGGAACTGCAGATGAGCAAACCGAGTATGAGCACAGGCGTCAAAAAGCTGCAGGATTTAAATGTGGTCAAAAAAACCTTCCACCGCGGCACGCGGAAGCATACATTTGTAGCGGAAAAGGATTTCTTTACGTTTTTCACGAATTTCTTCCCGCCGAAATGGGATCGGGAAGTTCAGGTGAATTTGTCCGCCATCGTACAGGCCCAGGCGGATTTGCAGGCCGTTTTGCTGGCAGAAGAAGGAAGCGCGGAATTACAGGAAGAAGCGCGGCAGTTATATGATCAGCTTGAAAGCTCGAAGGCCTATTATCATTGGCTGAAGCGGCTCGCCGATTCAGTCCGGAGCGGAGAGATTTTTAAATTTATTCCGATAGAAACAGACGAAAAAACGCCTGAATCGTAATCAGGCGTTTTTTCTTCGTCATTTTTCGACGTGATTTGATTATTTTCGAGGAAATATAGGAACATAACCCCATTTACTTCCATTAAAATTGATGGTAAATTTTTATAGGTATGGTCGTTCTTTTTTAAGAACGATCGACAAATTTTTTTAAGGGGGATTTTGATATGAAACAAAAGTTTTTCTCAACTGTCATGGCAAGTTTATTCGGCTTGGCTTTACTGCTTTCTCTGCCGACAGCGTCATTCGCCGCTGAATCAGGTTCAACCGTTCACGAGCCGGAAATGTCCACAAAGGCGACCGCTACCTTATTTGCAAAATACACAGGTGCCAGCCAGCAGGAATGGTCATTTTCTGATATCGAATTGACGTACCGCCCGAACACGATTCTGAGCTTAGGCGTTATGGAATTTACCCTTCCAAGCGGATTTGCGGCTACAACAAAGGATACAATCAACGGACACGCTTTGCGTGAAAGACAGATTCTGAATAACGGCAAAACAGTCAGACTTCCGTTAAACATTGATTTGCTCGGCGCAGCGGAATTTAAGCTTTCTCTTAATAATAAAACGCTGCCTGCTGCAGGTACATATAAGTTCCGTGCAGAAAATAAATCATTAAGCATCGGCTCTAAATTCTATGCTGAGGACACAATTGTTGTTCAAAAGCGCAGCACACCGCCGACACAGCCTTGCAACTGCAAATAATTGCGAAAAACGGACCGGCACAAGCCCACCGCTTGTCAGCCGGTCTTTTTTTGTGCCGTTTTTTCTTCCGGCTCTCACATTGACAAACCTTTGAAACAGGAGTACATTCTTGTTTGTTGTATTTGGAGTGACGAAAACAGTTTCTTAAGGAGTTATGAGGATTGGGAAAAATCAAAAATAAACAATTTGCCGTCATCGGACTCGGCCGTTTCGGCGGAAGCATCTGCAAAGAGCTTTTTAAAATGGGGCATGAGGTGCTGGCCGTCGATATCAGCGAAGAGCGGGTCAACGCATACTCCTCTTATGCCACTCATGCCGTGCGGGCAAATGCGACGGAAGAAAGCGAACTTCAATCGCTCGGCATCAGAAATTTTGAATATGTCATCGTGGCAATCGGCGCCAACATTCAGGCGAGCACGCTGACGACGCTGTTATTGAAAGAACTGAACATCCCTAACATTTGGGTGAAGGCGCAAAATTATTATCATCACAAAGTGCTTGAGAAAATCGGCGCTGATCGTGTTATTCACCCGGAAAAGGATATGGGCGTGAGGATTGCGCAAAGCCTGTCGGATGAAAACGTCTTAAATTATATTGATCTGTCAGATGAATACAGCATCGTAGAACTGTCAGCCACGAAAAAACTCCATTTAAAAACCATTCTTGACCTCGGCGTCCGTGCCAGATTCGGCTGCACCATTCTCGCCGTGAAACATAATGGAGACATTCAGCTGTCCCCTTCTCCGGAGACTGTCGTCCATGAATGTGACTGCCTTGTGCTGATGGGGCATAAACGTGATATTAAAAGATTTGAAACAGAGGGAATGTAAAAAAAGCCGGCTGCGGCCGGCTTTTGTGATGCTTATGTTTCTTCATTTAACTGGACGGCGGTTTGGTCAACCCAGCCGATCAGCTTGTCTTTCACCTGAAATTGATACCAGACGGATCCGCCGTTTTGCTTCTCAGAGACAACTTTAATATGCTGGCCGGTAAACTTTTGCGCCGATGCCAGTTTAATAGAATGCTGCTCTTTCGACGGCTTGGACCAAACATCTTCCATGGCGTAGTCTTTGATGGCGCCTTTCTTATCAACTGCTTTAAGAGAGGCATTGATTTTGTCAAATTCATTCAGGTTATAGGTTTCTATGACATCTTTAATTTTTTCCGCATAGTCGGGATCTGTGGCATAGCCGGATTTTTGAAGGGCTGCCGCAGCTGATTTATAATCGTCCGCTTCTATGACGGGTTTATACTTCTTTTTATTCCAAGACGTTCCTTTGACAAATAATTTGGCGTGGTCATCCATGGATTCAAAAAACGTGTTGTACTTACGGAATTTTGCCCGAATCGTTTTTCGTTTCCCTTTTTCAAATTCATCTGTTTTCATCGTGACGTGTTTTCCTTTATAATCACCTTTTACACCGAACAGGTTGCGCGCTTTTCCAGCAAGCTCACTGTTCCCCCAATCCGATTCGAGAATGGCCTGTGCAAGGGTGATGCTCGGAAGGACATGATATTTCTCATATAAAATCTGAGCATGCCCGGAAAGGCTGTCAATAAAGACCTGCTGCCCGTCCACCTCTTCAGGCGGTTTTTCTTCCGTCGCTATGAATTTCGAAAACACCATTGATACCAGAAATAATCCGAATATAAGAGATACAGCAAAAAGGCATCCAAGCACCCTTTTGGTCTTTGCTTTCTTTTTCATATCAACCTTCCTTTAATTCCGGAATCACTAGATTTATAATTTTACTGGTCATTGATGAAAATTTCAATAAAATAGGGAAAAAGACGGAGAAAGAACATGTGTGCAAACAAAAAACCCCTCAAAGAGGAGTCTTTTTTTATGCCATGCTCAGCTGAGGACCGAACAATTCAAATTGAACGGAATCAGATTTAAACCCGAGTGCAAGAATCATATCTTTCATTTGCGTCATAAACGGTGCTGAACCGCACAAGTAAAATTCAGTATCTTGATTCAGATGCAGCTGCTCTAAGAAGCTTTGATCAATCCGGCCGCTGTAAAAAGGCTTGTCCCCTGAGCGGTCTTGTTCCGACGGTTCACTGTATACATAAATGACGTTAATATTCGGATCGCCTGCCGCAGCTTGCTCGACTTCTTTGCGGAACGCGGCGTACTCTCCGTTTTTCGCGGCATGAATAAAAGTAATAGAACGCTCCGGCTGTTTTTCGGCGGCTGTTTTCAGCATGCTCATCATCGGCGTGATTCCGGAACCGGCACTGAGAAGAACAGCCGGTTTTTCGGCGGAAGACAGTTTGAAATCCCCGGCGGGTGCGCTGACTTCAAGTTTATCTCCTTCTTGAACTTCATTGTGGAGATGAGAAGAAACCGCTCCGTCCTTTTTCACGGAAATCCGATATTCGCCTTTTCGGGCAGCATCAGACAGGCTGTATTGGCGAATGTGCGTATAAGGAGAATCTGCAATCCGCACTTTAATGCTGATATATTGCCCCGCTTCAAATTCAGGAAGCGCAGAGCCGTCGCTCGGTTTGATATAAAATGATGTGATGTCTTTGCTTTCTTCGGTTTTCTTTATCACCGTAAATTCTTTATATCCCTGCCATCCGGCCTCATTGTACATATCTTTTTCAATGCCGATGAAAGCCTCTGCAATAACACCGTAAGCTTTTTCCCATGCTCCCATAATGTCAGGAGTTGCGGCATCCTGAAGCACATCCTTGATCGCCAGAAGCAGATATTTTCCGACAATCGGATAATGCTCCGGCTTTACCCCGATGCTTGTGTGTTTATGGCCGATCTGTCTGACCGCCGGAATGATTTGTTCTAATTGATCAATATTCGCCGCAGCCGCAATGACTGCATTTGCCAATGCTGCGCGCTGCGTCTGTTTCTTTTGGTTCGTTTGGTTAAACATATTTAACAGTTCGGGATGATCTTGAAACATCAGGTTATAAAAGCGTCCTGTGATGTTTTCTCCATGTGTTTTCAATACGGGTACTGTGCTTTTGATGATGTCTATTGTTCTCTCATCCAGCATGTTAATCCTCAACCCTTCTAAAGATGTATTTTTAATATATCTTTATAGTAAGAGATATTTCGAATAAAAGATATATCTTAAATGAATCTTTAGAAAAGTCGTCACAATATTGTGTTCAGTTTGGAATCGTTGGTTATTATTTCCTTTTTTCACCTATTGGAACCGGGACACATATGCTAGAAATTATACGTTTACACATGAAAGCAGGGAATTGTATGGTTTCTTATATGGATTACACGTCTCCGAATACACAGTTCACATATGATGTGAATGAGAGCCGTTTTTTCACTAAAGATCATCGGAACTTTATCAATGTATTGGGGATTAAACAGTTAAACACGCTTGAAAATATTTCATTACTGGATATCTTTTTGAGCAAGACCAATGTGATTGAACCGCATACCCATCAAAATGCCGCTGAATTGGTGTACTGTATTTCGGGTTCCGCAACCGTGTCGATGCTGAATCCGTTCACCCGGAAAATACGAAATTACCCGCTCACCCCCGGGCAAGTGGCAAATATTCCGCAGGGGTGGTGGCATTATGAGATCGCGACTTCAGATAATACCCATCTTTTGGCCATATTTGACGCCCATACGCCTGAAGTGATTTACGGCTCGGATATTCTCCGCCTCACGCCGCCCGAGATCATGGCGCATACGTACTGTCTGAATGAACAGGAATGGGAAAAAGCTGTTTCACCGATCCGCAAATCAACTGTGATAGGTCCCGATAAATACTGCGGGCAGTCTGAAAATACGGGTATTCACGATATGAATAAACCTTATCAGCCAAATACGCATTATCCGAATGATCCGTATCGGCATTATGATCCGCCGTTATATTGGGGGTATTAAACGGAGAGCAGGAGCGGCATTAAAAAAAGCCCCTCATGAAAGAGGGGCTCTTAATCATTACGGTCCGGTTCCGCAGCTTACTTTGTACTCACCTTCGGGCAATTTTTTTGAATCACATATTTCTGAAGCAGACGTGAAGACCACAGAGAAAGAGCGGGGAGCGCTGTTAAAAGAAGTGCCACTGCGCTGAAAGAGTTAGTAGAAGATAGATTTTCCTCTTATTCCTTTCATTTAGTTGTTAGAAATGAAGCAGAACACAGAGGCTGCTGCAGAGGATTAAAAACTTATAAAGGTATGGAAGCCAAGGGGCTCGCCCCCCTGACCTCTACGCTGCCAGTGTGGAGATGATAGGGTTTGCTGACCAGTCTTTCTGATAAAAAATCTTCTGTTTGGCGAAAAATGAACAAGTTGGTCCCAAATAGGATTGTAAATTAAAGTTAATTTCCCACTAGACCTGCCATCAAAACGCCCATCACAATCAAGAATAATAGTAAAAGTAAACAAAGTGCTAGGATAACAAAAGAAATATTCTTTGCAATTCCTTTAGGTGATTTGATTGCCAGAATACTCCCCACGACAATTCCTAGAATTCCAAGCGCCCAATGAATATGAGGCAGAAAGCACACTGTGAATAAAAGGATGATAAGCGGCACGATCCCAAAATACTTTCTCATTTCTCTCCTTTCTATTTTCCCTCCATTAAATTGATAAATTGAAAAGAAAATTGAACTTATAAATATTGAGTGCCATATTTTTTAAATATTAGCATAGAATTATCGTTCGAGCTTTATGGCGACGGATACATACGCAAGGTTATCTGCGCAGTTCATTATGGAAACACCTACGGAAGGAATTTCGTGTGAAGGACTTAAAGGGGGATAGATGGCTTATTGTATTTGATTCTCTTTTTCCCTTGAGACTTATGAAGTTGGGAGATGATCAAATGACTGATTTTGAACGAAAAGTTATTATATGTCCCGCTTTGAGAAAAACCCCTCCATTGAACAATTGAAAGGAAAAAACAGGTGGATGTTTTGAAACTAATGAAGAAAACTAAAAAAGCCTTTTCCGAAGAAAAGGCTTTATACGTTCAAGTTTGAAGGCGGTCAGAAGCTACTTTGATTGTATCCTGTGCTTGTTTTTCTACCGAGTTCATACCCAACCCACATACTAAAGTCAATGTCAGACCCAGGACGATGAAGATGCTCTTTTTAAAATTCATACAGGCACTCTCCTTCTTAGGTTTGATTACGATCAGATGAAACTTGATATGATCCATCAAATGAAACAGCTGATGCCGTTAGACCGACCCCTGACATTAAAACGACAGCCGATACAATGATAAATACGCCTTTTCTAAAATTCATACAGGCATTCTCCCCTCTGAATTTGTTTTTGTGTTTGAATCATTTTTCGATGATAAAAATAAGATTTGTCATATTGTTTTGACTCTGCATAAACAGCAGCCGTATCAAGAGCAATATCTTCTACATACGAATAGTTTTTATTTTTCTCAAGGTAATCAATTGTTTTTTTGATTCCCATTTGGTCTATTGCATTAATATATAAAGCATCCAAATATTTTTGCAGAGATTCAAACAGCTTATCCCCGTGATATATCGCTGATGAAAGTCCCTTTTTGCTGATTTGAATCGCCTCGCTTGTTTTCCCTTGTTTAAATAGAAGTTTTGCGTATGTAAACAAGGAATGCGGGAGGTTACCCAATTTATACTTTTCAGATATCTCCGCTGCTTTTTTTAAGTAGATTTCAGCTTTACTATACTCTTCTAGGTCTCCGTAATTCTTTCCTATGTTGTAATAAGCAGAACTGAGCAGCCTTTCATTATTGTTTACTTGTTTCGACAACTCTAAAGCTTTTTCTAAATGCGGCAAACTTTTTTCAAAGCGTTTAAAGTCAACATAATTCCCCGATATGACGAATAGACATTGAATTTTCCGGACTTTATACAACTCATACTGATCGTAAATATCGAGCGCTTGCTTTACGTGATGCATGGAGACGTGGCTTTGTTTCATACCGTAATATGCTTCAGCCAATTTAAAATGAAACTCCGCTCTCTCAATTTCATCATGCACATGAACAAGTTGTTTTTCAGCCTCTCTATAAAAGCCGATCGCCTTTACATACTGCTTTTGATCAAATTCATACATGCCGCGGAAAAATAAAGAGTAATAGCACAGCAGGCCGGAAATTCCTTTATTTGATGCTTCGATTTTTTCCAGCAGCTCGTCAATTGTCGGTCTCACGCGGGTCGTCACCGGTTCTAAATAATCCAGCATGAGCTGATGGCGGAATTTCATGAGGGTGTAGTAAATCAGTAAATACTCGTCTTCTTCCATCTCATTTATTTCCTGCTCCACCTCCGCCTTCAAAATTTCCGCATCCGGAACACTGAACTGACGTATCATTTTGTACCATTCATTAATTTTAACGCCTACCTCCGATGATGGTAAAACAGAACTCACAAGGCCACTCCTCCTTTTATATAATATTCTAACATTTCCATAATATGTTTAGTAAAATAAATGCAGTTTTTTGCGGTCTGCCGGAAAATGATCATAGTTTTATTGAATAAAGGAAACATTATTTCTATACCATTAGACTTATTACAGATTACTTATTTTCACTTAAATGTTGGAAATGGCCATTCAATTTGCGATAATAAAACTAATGTATAGGGAATATAAATGGGAGGGATTAAGGATGTGTCATTTAAAATGAGCATTACTTTATCACTCAAATGTTTTAAGCTCTATGAAAGTGTGTACTTTGGAATAGGTTTATAAGTAGACTCTCTTCAAGTCTACTTTATTTTTTCTCATAAATAAACGAGGTGAAAATCAATGGATGGTATAAAATTTTTGGAAAATGTGTCTCGACTCGGAGTAATCATTTTGGTGTTCTCCGGATATGCTATTTATTGGAAATTAGGTAAAGCAAAAAGAGAGCGAGGGCTTACAAAATTTGAAGCTTGTCTTAGGTTCTCTGTCATGTTTGGCATAATAGCATGGGGTCTTTCGTTTCTTGCTTTGAATTTGTGGTCCTAATCTTTTTTGTCGATATTTGACTTATCCTGTCTAAACAGATTAAAACCAGATAAATATACCCTCCTTTGGTAAAAAATGTGTTACTATGTAGTTGCTTGTACAATTTTCCAAAAGGGGGAGTTATAATGTTGAAAAGATTTCTTTTTCTGGCGTCGGTTTTCTTTCTTGCTATTGCGACAATAGCACCAGCAGCTTCAGCAGCACAGTTGAATCCTAAGGACGGTTTAGATGGCTTAACTGAAGAACAAATTGAAAAATCTGTTGCAGAAGTTGAGCACATCTTTACTAAAATTCTAGTTTTTGATAAAGAGACCGGCTATACAGTCAAAGAAGATGAGCTTGAAAAGTCTCCTTATCCTCCAGCTCAAAAAGAGGGCATGATCGCTTTCGCTAATTATATGAATAAGGAATATAATTATACGGATGCCCAAATCAGTAGTGTTCAAGGATGTTTAGAGGATGCACTTAACTTAAGTAAAGGTGCTTTGAATCAAGTTCAAAGAGCAATTGAAAAGGGCGAGTGGCTGACTGTTGTAGGATTTCTAGGAACTATAGGTTTAGCAATTTCCCCACCAGCAGTATTTGCATTCTTCCTGCTATGTGGTGCTCCAGTAGCAAAGATTGCTCCGCAAGAAAATTGATAAACAACAAAGCCGCCTTTAAAGGCGGCTTCTTCAATCCTAATTGAAGGCGAAAAGCAACTAAACTTCCTCAAAATAAATTTTTCGTCCCCAAATTGTCCCCAATTGCTTTTTGGGGCTATTGGCTCTGTTCCAGACAAATAAAAAAACCCTTATAGAATAAGGGTTTAAAGGTATGGAGCCAAGGGGGCTCGAACCCCTGACCTCTACGCTGCCAGCGTAGCGCTCTCCCAGCTGAGCTATGGCCCCGTGCGGTAACGTCATGTTTTATTATAGACGAGTTTCCTTCGAATTTCAAGCCGAAAATTCAGTTTGCTTACATTTTTCTGAGACGTTTTTCAAACATAGAAAAGACCCTCCGGGGGCCTCTTCGTTTATCGCACGAGCATGATTAAAATGATGCCGAGGATGACACGGTAAATGGCGAACGGGACAAGCTTAATCCGATTAATAAGCCGAAGAAAAAATTTGACGACTAAGAGAGCGACGACAAAGGCGCAGATAAAACCGACAAGAAAAAATGGAATCATGTCAGGAGAAAGACTGCTCCAGTATTTCACCAGCTTCAGAAGGCTTGCACCCGCCATAATCGGAATGGCCATGATAAATGTAAAGTCTGCGGCTGCCCGATGATTCAAGCCGAGAATGACACCTCCGGCAATCGTTGAGCCTGATCGGGAAAAGCCGGGCCACAAGGCGAGACATTGGAATAAACCGACACAGAAAGCCTGTTTGTAGGTGATTCTGTCTACCGTATTGATCGTATCTTTTCTTTTATTGACCCAGTCCGCAATCAGCATAAGCACGGCTCCGGCAATTAGTCCGTAAGCGACCGTTCTGACGGAGAATAGATAGCGGTCAATGAAATCCTCAAATAAAAAGCCGAGCACTGCGGCCGGAACAAGACCGACAGCGATTTGCGCGATGGTCAGCCTGTATCCTTTCTGCTGGTCGCGCGTCACGTTTTTTTTGAGGCCGAGTAAATTTAATATCCGATCCTTAAACACAATGGCCACTGCCAGGATCGAACCGAGCTGGATCACCACTTTGAAGGAATTGGCGGCTTCAGGATTCATCAGGCTTCCGGATTTCAGCCAGATGTCATCCGCTATGATCATATGTCCCGTGGAAGAAACCGGCGCGTATTCCGTCAGCCCTTCCACGATCCCCAAAACGGCTGCTGTGAACATCTCCCATAGTGTCATCCTATTCTTCCCTTCATTTATCATTTACAAAAGAGAAGCTCTCCTCTGAAGGAAAGCCTGTCTTATAATAAATATCATGTCGGTTCCGATTTTATGACTTCGATACGGCATCATTTTTTTCTTCTTCATATAAATGCGAGCGCATTTTGAACCAATCAAACAGATGGGTCGTGACCACTTTGATGACCGCGTAGCCCGGGATGGCTAAAATAATGCCGACAACCCCGAACAGCTTTCCGGCGGTTAAAAGAACAAAGATGATGGTAATCGGGTGAATGTGAAGATTTTTCCCCATGATCTGCGGCGAAATTAATTTTCCTTCCACGAGCTGGACAACGGTCCATACAATCGCAAGCTTCAGCAGCATAAGAGGCGAAGTGACCAAAGCGATAATAATCGCCGGCGTGATGGCAATGGTCGGCCCTAAATACGGAACAACGCTCGTACAAGCGGCAATGACCGCAAGCAGTGACGCATAATCAAGTCCGATAATCAGATAGCCGATAAATAATAAAAACCCGATGCAGAAGCTGACGATGACCTGTCCTCTGATATAGGAGCTTAATCTGTGGTTCATTTCACTCAGCATCGTATACGTTTGTTCTTTCAGACGGGTGGGCACAAATTTCAAGATATAGATTGGCAGTTTTTTGCCGTCTTTCAGCAAATAGAACAAAATAAACGGCACGGTCACAATTGAAATAATCACTTCCGTCAGCGCACCGATAAAATTCCCGACTCCGGTAAATGTGCTGTTTGCAATTGTCGCCGCCTGCGCCGATACTTTATTGGCAAGATCGGAAATGTTGATATTCATCGTCTTTTGCGCCTGATTTACAAAATCGCTTCCGATCAGGCTTTTCGTCTGATCTTCAACGATGTCCACATATTTTGGCAGGTTGTCGATCAGGCTCATGATCTGTTCCTTTAAAAACGGAATAATAGAAACGATCGTAATCGTAATCAGCCCTATAATAATGAGGTAAAGGAGCAGGATGGAATAGACTCTTTTCACTCTTATTTTTTCCAATATATCTACGATCGGATTAAGCAGATAATAAACAATTCCTGTCAAAATAACGGGGAGTGCAATCGTTTTGAGCAGGACGATAATGGGTGTGAAAATAAATGATGTCTTCATAAAGACAAGGATATTGAGACCGATGAGCAGCAATACAAGCAAAAACAAGACAAATTTATTGTCTAAGAAAAACTGTTTAAATCTGCCGCCCCATGTTTGCAATGTTTCCACTATTGTTCCTCCATCATATGTATTTTACTTAAATTGTACACTATCGTTCCTATAATGAAAAATAATAACCGGTCTCTATGGGAATTTTTCCTATACTTTTGGCGGACAGCCTTTTTTCCATTTATGTTTCTTTGAAAAACAGCTATAATGTAAGCCAATACATAGAAGGAGCGATAGCAATGATTCGATTTGCAACAGTCGGAACGAATTGGATTACAGAACGATTTCTGGAGGCGGCTTCTGCTATTGATGATTTTCAATTAACGGCGGTTTATTCCAGAACTGAGGAACGCGCTGCGGAATTTGCCGGCAAGCACGGTGCAGCTCATTATTTCACCAGCCTGAGAGAATTGGCGGAAAGCGAAGCCTATGATGCGGTGTATCTCGCCAGCCCGAATGCATGCCATAAGGAGCAGGCAATCCTTTTTATGGAACACGGCAAGCATGTGCTGTGCGAAAAACCGTTTGCGTCTAACGCAAGGGAAACGGAAGACATGATTCACGCAGCCAAAGCAAACGGCGTTCTCTTGATGGAGGCCATGAAAACGACGTTTTTGCCGAACTTCAGCATGCTTCAAAACCACTTACATAAAATCGGGCCGATCAGGAGATTCACAGCAAGCTACTGCCAATATTCATCACGATATGATGCATATAAAAACGGAACGGTGCTTAATGCGTTTAAGCCTGAATTATCGAACGGTTCGTTAATGGACATCGGCGTATACTGCATTTATCCGGCCGTCGTCCTGTTCGGCAAACCGAAAAACGTCATTGCGACCGGTCATAAACTAGCATCCGGCGTTGACGGCGAGGGCACGGTTATTTTGTCATACGACGGGTTTGAAGCGGTACTGATGCATTCAAAAATATCAAATTCGTTTGCCCCGGCGGAAATACAGGGTGAAGACGGCACAATCGTGCTGGACAGCATTCACGGACCGGAGCGGGCGGAAATCCGCTATCGTGACGGACGGATGGAGGACATTTCCGTTCCTGATCTGAAACCGGCGATGTATTATGAAACGGCTGAATTCATCAGCCTTCTTCGGAACGGACAGCAGGAGTCTTCCGAAAATACCTTTGAACGCTCTTTCATTACGGCAAGCATTATGGAAGAAGCGAGAAAACAAATCGGAATTGTCTTTCCCGCCGATCAAAACTAAAAACATCCGCCCGGGTTTCGGGCGGATGTTTTTTATTTGGACGCTAACAGGTCAGCGAACGCTTTTGCATAGTGCGGAAGGTCGGGCGGGCGGCGGCTTGATACAATATGGCCGTCAGTTACGACAGCTTCATCCAGCCACTGTGCCCCGGCATTTGTCATGTCGTCTTTGATGCCGGGCGTGCTCGTTACTTTTTTTCCTGCGAGAATTCCGGCAGATATGAGCACCCAGCCTGCGTGGCAGATCTGGCCGATCGGCTTTTTCTGCTCGTTCATCGTACGGATGATGTCCAAAACTTCCGGATATCTTCTCAGTTTGTCAGGAGCCCAGCCGCCAGGCACGAGCACGGCATCATACTCCTGAATAATCAGGCTCTTAAAATCGTAATCCGCCGTCGCGGGCACGCCGTATTTTCCTTTGTATGAACGGCCGGCTTCTTCTCCTATTAAATGGACGATCGCGCCTTCCTCCCTCATCCGGTAGACGGGATACCAAAGCTCTAAGTCTTCAAAGTCGTCACTGACAAGCGCTATGACTTTCTTGCCTTCTAATCTCATCACTGCCACTCCCTTCTTTTTTTCAAGTGTATCGCTTTTTTCAGCTGAGGAAAAGAAACAGCTCGTTACAGCTGTTCTTCGTCTTCAGACTGAATCGTAAATTTCCGTGTGACCTGCTGCAGTTCTTCGGCCATGTTCGCAAGCGTTTCAGCAGAGGAACTGATTTCTTCCATGGAGGCCAGTTGCTCTTCGGCTGACGCGGCGATGTCTTGAATGCCGGCGGACCCTTCTTTGGCGACTGAGGTAATGTGCTCCACCGCGTTTGTCACGTTTTGCGACCCGGCCGCAAGCTGCTCAAGCGTTCCGTTCATATGCTGCAAAGCGCCTGAAATCTGAGTCGTCATTCCCGAGATTTTTTTGAAGCTTTCGGCCGTTTGGTCCGTAATATCGAGGCCTTCTTTCACGTCTTGATTCACCGCTTGGAATACAGAAAGCGATGTGGCGATTTCTTTGACGATTTCCTGAATCAGCGTTTCGATTTCCTTGGCGGAGTCGGCTGATTGTACGGCAAGCTTTCTCACTTCTTCCGCAACGACGGAGAAACCGCGCCCGTATTCGCCGGCTCTGGCCGCTTCGATAGCCGCGTTTAGAGCAAGCAGGTTTGTTTGATCGGCAATGCCGTTAATGACGTTCAGAATGCTCTTAATGTCATGCGACTTCGTTTCCAGCCCTTTTACGACCGCTTCCGCCTGCTGTACGGAACGATCAATTGTTTTCATCTGGCCGACCGTTTTCGCCACTAATTTTTCTCCGCTTCCGGCCGTATCAGAGGTTTGAATGGCCGATTCGGTAATTTCCGCCGATACATTCGCCGTCTCAGCAATGCCCGTATTCATTTGGGACAGGTGATCAGCACTTTCTTCCAATTTCTCGCTTTGTAATTCGTTTCCGTTTGAGAATTGCTCAATCGCCAGTGTGATATGCTCGGTCGCCTTGCTTGTCTGACCGGCAGATGCCGTCAGCTCTTCGGATGAAGAAGCGACATGTTCGACGGATGATTGAATGACACCGATGACAGACCTGAGTGATGCCGACATCTCATTGAAACTTTGACTGAGCTGACCGAATTCATTTTTCGACCTGATGTTAATAACTTCGGTTAAATCGCCGTCACTGATTTTAGCTGATGTCGAGACAAGTTTTTTGAGCGGTTTTGAAATCGAGCGAACGATAAAGAAGATTAAAATCCCGCCGACGATAAGAGAAACCGCAAGAATGATCAGCGCCATTTCCATGACAGGCGCGGCTGCGTCATGTATCTCACTGACAAAGAATGTGCCGGCGATTTTCCAGCCCGTCAGTTTATTTGTCGTGAAGGCCATTTTCTTTTGCTGTCCTTCAAACGTGTATTCAAACGATCCGCTTGATTTAGAAAATACTTCTTTCGTCCACTCTCCGGAGCCTTCCGTTCCCGCTTTGATGGTCGGATGGGCAATGTATTTTTTATCTCCCGTTGTAATGAAAGCAAATCCTTTATGACCGATCTGTACGCGTTCGGAAGCGTTCAAAAGGTCGCCCAGTTTAATATCCAGCGCTACAACGCCTGAGCCGTCTTTTGTCTGCTGGGCAATCGTAACGACCGTTTGTCCGGTTGCAGCGTCCTTATAAGGATCGGTAAACACCGGCTGTCCGCTTTTTTCTACCGCTTTTGTATACCACTCGCGCGTGAGCGGATTGAAATCGGACGGCACGTCAGCGGACGGATATTTCACAAACGCTTTGTCGGCGGACGCGGCATACATTGATGTGATATCGTCATTTACGGTGACATACTGCTTCATATTTTCAAGCAGGTCGGATTTATTTTTTTTGTTCATTTTTTCCTTTGTGATTGATTCACTGTAATAGTCAAGTGCTTTCAGCTTGCCTTTGAGCATGTTTTCCAGCACGCTGTTCAGTTCGCTGACATTTCCTTGAGCGCTCCGGGTCAGTTCGTTTTCTAATGTACTCCCTGCCGTTTGGTAGCTGAAGTAGGCAAGTATGCCGACCGGAAGCACCAATACGGCTAAAAATGCCGTGATAAGCGGCTTGCTGATGGATGGCTGTTTGATCCAATGTATCAGTTGTTTCATTTTTTTCGTCTCCTTCTTTGAAAAGCTAAATTTATTATCGACAGCTAGGATAAAAGATTTATTAAAAAAACTAAAAAAAACACCCAAACAGCACATTTGGGTGTTCTATGACCTATTATTCTATTTTAAATTGTTTCGTCATATCACGTAATTCTTCCGCCATCTGGGATAACGTTTCTGAAGACGAACTGATTTCTTCCATGGAAGCCAGCTGTTCTTCGGCGGAGGCCGCGATATCCTGAATGCTGGCTGAACTTTCTTTTGCGATGGACGCGATTTGCTCAGAAGCTCCTGAAATCTGCTGCGAACCGGCTGTCAGCTGTTCTACTGTCGCATTCATGTTTTGAATTTCTCCGGCGATCTGGTTCGTCATTTCCGAAATCCGCCTGAAGCTCGTTTCGGTCTGATTCGTAATATCCAGCCCGCTCTCCACCTCTTTGTTGACGGATTGGAACATGCCAAGAGATGTATTGATTTCGTTGACGATTTCTATAATTAAGCTTTCGATTTCTTTCGCTGAATCGGCAGACTGCACCGCAAGTTTTCTCACTTCTTCTGCGACGACGGAGAAGCCCCGGCCGTATTCACCGGCACGCGCGGCTTCAATTGCGGCGTTCAGCGCAAGAAGATTTGTCTGATCGGCGATTCCGTTAATGACACGGAGAATGTTTGTAATGTCTTTTGATTTTGTTTCAAGCCCGCGCACCACTTGTTCAGCTTCTTTCACTGACCGGTCAATGACGTTCATTTGACCGACCGTCTGGTGGACGAGCTTTCCGCCTGAATTGGCGACTTCCGCTGATGTGACGGAGGATTCGGTAATGACGGCAGATGCTTTCGCCATATCTTTGAGTCCGCTGTTCATTTGGTAAATATGTTCCGCGGCGCTTTCAATTTTTTCACTTTGGCTTTCATTTCCGTTAGAAAATTGTTCGATTGCCAGTGTGATATGTTCGGTTGCCTTGCTTGTCTGCTCCGCTGAAGCCGTCAGCTCCTCTGAAGAAGACGCGACGTTATTCACGGAATCCTGAATGGCATGGATCAAAGACCGAAGTGAAGCTGCCATATTGTTAAAGCTCTTGCCAAGCTCGCCTAATTCGTCTTTTGACTGAATCTCGATCGTTTCGGTTAAATCGCCTTCACTGATCTGTTTCGATGATGTCACAAGCTGTTTGAGCGGTTTTGTGATTGAACGGATAATCAGCACCATGACGATGGTTCCGATGACAATTGCTATCACCAGAACGAGCAGGGACAGATGAAGGATCGGCAGCGCCGCTTCATGAATTTCGTCCTGATACATCGTTCCGCCGATTTTCCAGCCTGTCAGCCCGTTCGTATCATAAGCCATTTTCTTTTCCTGGCCGTCGTATTTGTATTGAAAATCACCTTTTTTGCTGCTGTACAGCTGTTCAGCCCAATCCCCGTCTAATGCTGTGCCTGACGTGCGGTTCGGGTGGGCGACCACTTTTTTGTCTTTCGTCAGGATAAAAGCGTAGCCGGATTTTCCGATGCTCACTTTCTTTGTCGTTTTCAGAAGCTCTTCGATTTTCATATTGATGGCGATGACCCCTGAGCCGTCTTTCGTCTGCTGAGCGATCGTCACGACCATCGTATTAGTGGAAGCCGTGCGGTAAGGATCTGTTACAACAACTTTCCCCTTGTTTTCCACGGCTTTTTTATACCAGTCTCTTTCAAGGGGATTATATCCTTTAGGCATCTGCACATCGGGATACCGTGTGAAATGGCCTTCCGTGTCACTCGTATAGATGGATTCCACATCTTTATTGATTTTCAAATACTCTGTGAATTTATCCATAATTTGCGATTGGTTTTTCGGCTTGTACCGATCCTTGGTGAGCCAATCGCTGAAATATGCGGTTCCGTCTTCCTTCTGGCTGATGCTGGTATTGATCATATTATTAATCTGCTGCACATTATCTAATGCGCTTCCCATCATCTGGCTGTCAAGCGTGCTTACCGCCGACTGATATGCGATAAAAGCCAGCGTTGAAATCGGCAGGATAAGAATGGTCAAAAAAGAAATGAGCAGTTTTCTTGTAAGCGATCTCTGCTTGATGATTTGCATTATTTTTTTCATCTGCTATATCTCCTCTTACGTGTTTACCCTTCATATCGGCGATTATGGGTAAATATACATACCCAAAAAGAAGAAATATAACAAAACATACTTTTTACCTATTGAAAAAGTAGTCTTTTAGACTTAATTAAAAACTTATTTTAAAGCGTTTTGTCAGCTCGCGTAATTCTTCCGCCATTTTTTCCAGCGTGACGGCGGATGAACTGATCTCTTCCATAGAGGCGAGCTGCTCTTCAGCAGAAGCCGCAATGTCCTGAATGCCGGCCGCGCTTTGTCTGGAGACGGCCGCGATATCCTCTGAAGCGTTCGATACTTCCTGAGATCCGGCGGAAAGCTGTTCTACGGTTGCATTCATATTTTGCAGTTCACCGGCAATCTGATTTGTTTTGACGGAAATGTCCCGGAAGCTTTTTTCCGTTTCGTCCGTCAGCTGAAGTCCGCTTTTCACCTCGTGATTGACGGATTCCAGCATTCCAAGCGATGTATGAATTTCTTTAACGATTTCATGGATTAAGGTTTCGATTTCTTTTGCTGAATCGGCTGATTGGACGGCAAGCTTTCTCACTTCTTCGGCAACGACTGAAAAACCGCGTCCGTATTCTCCCGCTCTTGCCGCTTCAATGGCTGCATTTAAAGCGAGAAGATTCGTTTGATCGGCAATGCCGTTAATGACGCGCAAAATGCTGGTGATGTCCTGCGATTTGAGCTCAAGCCCTTTTACGACTTGTTCCGCTTTACTTACGGATTGGTCAATGGTGTCCATCTGGCCTGCTGTTTTCTTAACAAGCCGCTCTCCGGCACCGGATATCTCCGCCGATTCAATAGAAGTTTCCGTCACAACGGCTGCCGCTTCCGCCAGATCGCTGAGCCCGTCTTTCATGTCATTCACTTGGGCTGTCGCTTTTTCAATGCTTCCACTTTGGTCTTCCGTACCATTAGAAAACTGTTCAATCGCAAGGGTGATATGTTCCGTTGCTTTGCTCGTCTGCTCGGCGGAAGCCGTCAGCTCCTCTGAGGAGGAAGCGACATGTTCAACAGAGTCCTGAATTCCCTGAATAAGCGTCCGGAGTGAATCTGTCATATGATTAAAACTTTTACTGAGCACGCCAAGCTCATCTTGAGAGCTGACTTGAATGGTTTCCGTCAGATCTCCGCTTCTGATTTTTTCCGCTGACGCTGCGAGACGTTTTAACGGTTTTGTAATAGAGCGGATGACAAAATAAATGAAAACCATTCCTGCGGCAACCGCTATGGCCAAAATGATAATGGCTGTGATCAAAACCGGTCTTGCCGCATCCTTGATTTCATCAACGGACATGGTTCCGCTGATCTTCCATCCTGTCGCTTCATTGGTCACGTATGCCATTTTTTTCGCTTTCCCGTCCAGTGTATATTCAAAGTCGCCTTTTTGCCCGCTGTATAATGTATCAACCCATTTTCCTGATACCGCCGCGCCGGCTTTTTCATCACTGTAGGCAACGGCTTTTTTATTTTTGCTGAGGATAAAGGCGTATCCTTCTTTTCCGATATTGACTTCTTTTGTCATCGTAATGAGATCGTCGATTTTAATATCAATGGCGACGACGCCTGATCCGTCTTGCGCCGCGCGCGCCATGGTGACGACCATCTTTTTGTTTGAGATGGACTCATAAGGGTCCGTGATGATGGTTTGGCCTTTATTCTCCATGGCTTCCTGATACCAGCTTCTATCAAGCGGATTGAAGTCGGCCGGCATATCAGCATGCGGATAACGGGTAAACGCGCCTTCCTTGCTGCTTGAAAATACAGCGGCAGCTTTATCATTGCTTTCTATGAACTGCTTGAATTTTTCTTTCATTTCCGTTTGGTTTTTTTCTTTAAATTTTGCGCTTGTCGCCCATTCGCTGAAATATGCTGAGCTTTTTGTAAACGTCCCGATCCGGTCATCAATCATATTGTTTAAGATTTGCACATTCCCTTCGGCGCTTTCCATCATTTGATTTTCAACGGATGAGGCAGCCGAACGATAGGCGCTGGCAGCCAGCACTGCTACCGGAATGATTAAGATCAGTAAAAATGAAATGATGAGTTTTCTGGCTATTGATTTTTTTGCGATGTTTTTTGCTGTTTTTTTCAATTTTGTAAACCTCTTTCAATCATTTACTGTTTATATCGGCAATCTCCCTTTTTATTACATTGAAAATTTAGTCATAAATGAAAAATAGTTCTATATACTCTTTTTACAGGTAAGACTTTTTATTTAATTTTCCCGGTGCAGCCATAAAAAAAGACGCCTCCCATCCGGAAAGCGTCCTTTTTTACTAGTTGATTTTAAATTGTTTCGTTAATTCCCGCAGTTCTTCGGCCATTTGCGCCAAAGTGTCGGCGGATGTGCTGATTTCTTCCATAGATGCAAGCTGTTCTTCTGCGGATGCGGCAATATCCTGAATGCTTGCTGCGCTTTCCCGTGATACGTCCGCAATATCGGTTACCGCGGCTGAGACATGCTGAGAGCTGTCTGACAGCTGTTCAACCGTTCCGTTCATGGATTGCAGCTTCTCGGCGATGTCGTTTGTCATGCCGAAGATATTCTGGAAGCTTTCTTTCGTTCGGTCCGTCACCGCAAGTCCTGATTGCACTTCTTCATTAACGGATGTAAACATATGAAGCGACGTATTAATTTCAGCCGTGATTTCCTGAATGAGTTTTTCAATCTCTTTTGCAGAACCGGCGGATTGGACGGCAAGCTTTCTCACTTCTTCGGCTACCACTGAGAAGCCCCGCCCGTATTCACCGGCTCTTGCCGCTTCAATGGCTGCATTTAACGCAAGCAGGTTTGTCTGATCGGCAATGCCGTTGATGACTCTTAAAATATGAGCGATGTCTTTTGATTTGGCCTCAAGACCTTTTACAACAGCTTCCGCCTGCTGGACGGATTGATTGATGAGATTCATCTGCCCGACAGTTTGCTGCACATATTCTTCCCCGGTCCCGGCAGCTTCCTTCGATTGTTTAGATGCTTCCGTAATGGATGATGATGTGCGGGAAACGGCGGTGAGCCCGTCATTTATATGATTCAGCTTGGCTGAGCTTGAATCGACTTTTTCACTCTGCTCTTCGTTTCCGTTTGAAAACTGCTCAATCGCCATCGTAATATGCTCCGTCGCTTTGCTTGTCTGCGAAGCTGAAGCGGTCAGCTCTTCTGATGACGCGGCCACGTTGTCGACTGAGTTTTGGATCGCGCTGATCAGTCCGCGCAGAGATTCTCCCATTTCATTAAAGCTTGCACCCAGTTCGCCCAGTTCATCTTTCGAGCGGATCTCAATGGTTTCAGTCAGGTCTCCGCCGCTGATTTGTTTAGACGAGCGGACAAGGCGTTTCAGCGGTGTTGTAATGGATCTGACAATAAACAGAATTAAAATTCCTCCGATGATAATGGATGCTGCAAGGACGATCATTCCCATCGTCAGCACCGGTTGTGAGGCGTCTTTAATTTCGGTGAGCTCCATGCTCCCCTCTATTTTCCAGCCGGTCAGTTTATTTGTCGTAAACGCCATTTTTTTATTTTCATCACCAAGCTTGTATGAAATCATTCCGCTTTCTTTGCTGTATACCTCATTCAGCCACGGGGTTGAGACTTTATCGCCCGGTTTGTGGTCTTTATGCGCGACATAGGTTTTATTTTTAGATGTAATAAACATGAAGCCTTTTTGGCCGATTTTGATTCCCTGCATTCGCTTCAGCAGCTGGTCAATCGTAATATCCATGGCCACTACTCCTGTTCCGTCCTGCATCTGCTTTGCCACGGTGACGACCATGCTGCCGTCGCTTGCTGCGGTGTAAGGGTCGGTGACAACGAGCGTGCCGCCGGCCTTTACAGCGTCTTTATACCATGGGCGTGTTCTCGGATCGTAATCAGCCGGAGTATTTTCCTTCGGCGCCTGTGTGTAGCTGCCGTCTTCCGTTCCTCCGTAAATGCGGGCTACGTCCTTATGAATAGACGTGTATTGCCCGAACTTTTCTTTAAGAGCGGACATGTTTTTCTTTGAGAATGATGACCCTTTTAAGGTTTCACTAAAAAATTCAATCGCCTTTGCTTTTGCGCCGATATCATTTGTAATCGTTGTGTTAAAAGATTCGATGTTGTTTTTCGCGTTGCCTGAAATCTGATCATCCAGCGAATTGCTCGCCGTATGGTACGAACTGAATTGTAACACGAGAATCGGTATGATTAAGATCAAGATAAATGAAATGATTAATTTACGTGAAATCGAAGCCTTCGTGCACCAATTGATGAATTTTTTCATATTAAGCTGCTCCTTCATGTGTGATACCTTATATATCGGCTCAATTTTCACATTTTGTTAACATTTCCTCCTTTTTCATGACTTGATTTTCATTGCCCAAGCTTCCTGCATATCTTATAAAAAAAGATAGGGGGGGCGGCAGATGATTATCATTTCCGGCCAAGTGCTTCGGCCCCAGGACATTGCTAATTGGCAAACGGAAGAAAGCCTTGTTCCGTATCTAAATGAACTGACCCATTCTCCCGTACAATTTGATTACGGATCGATTGCTGAACTGATGTTTGAAGCACGGGTGCGGCGCCATATTGTGGAAGCCGCAAGAGAACTGCACGGATCAGGCGCAAAATTTGCAACGTTCGCCAAAACATACGGAAATACGGCTTATTGGAGACTGACGCCGGAAGGAGCCCTGGAGCTGAAGTACAGAATTCCCGCTTCAAAAGCGATTCGGGATATTGTTGAAAACGGGGCGTTTTATGCATTTGAATGCGCGACGGCCATTGTTGTGATTTATTATCTGGCCGTTTTAAAGACAATCGGTGAAGAGCGGTTTGACCGCCGTTTCCCGGATATTACTTTGTATGACTGGCACTATGAGCATCTGCCGATCTACACGGAAACCGGCAGCCACTTTTTAAGGGGAGATTGTTTATATTTTAAAAATCCTGATTTTAATCCTGCAAAGGCCCAGTGGCGGGGAGAAAATGTCATTGTGATGGGGAATGACCGATATTTCGCCCACGGTCTCGGGATTCTGACCGCTGAACAGATTATCCAGAAATTGAATTCTTTAAGAAAAAGAGATGCCGTGCAGTCAGCTTATCTGCTTTCTCAGGCGACAAGGCTTGATGCGCCCGCGCTTTATCAGATGATGCATTAAAACAATCCCATCGTCTGTCAATGTGACGATGGGATGTGAAATGCTTTTCTTTTTCGGTAAAAAGCCGTCGTGCCGAGCGCTTGGTTTGCCGCCCATTCAAACTTCTCTAAATCATGGCGGGTGACGGCTCTGTCCCATCTGCTCCATTTAATGGCCCGGACAAAGTAATACCCTTTAATCGGCGCCATGGTGACTTTGGAATGCGGAAAATCTTCAAAAACAAACTCAATATTTCCTCTTTTTTTATAGGACATTTGAAGAATCTTCATCTTCCATCACCTCACAGCATCTTGATTATGATCGGCACAAGCGGTCCAAAACAGCTTTCACATCTGTCGGCCCTTCAAGTTTCGCGGCGGACTGGCCCGCCCATAAAGACATGTACTCCGCATCTCCCGATTGAGCCGCATGCCCGCGCATCGGCTTTGTGAGCGTATTATGCAGCGGATAAGGCAGCGTATTCCCCTCGTCAGCTTCATATGTTTTCATGAACTGATTCACGATTCCGCGCGCCTGTTTTCCCGAAAACAAGGTGGTCAGCCGTGTGTCGGCTCCTTTTGATTCGGCAATGGCTTTTTGATATGCCGGTGAAGCGCTGCTTTCTTCACAAAGGAGAAACGGCGTGCCGACTTGAACGCCGTCCGCACCTAAACATCGGGCCGCCTGCACCCCGCGGCGGTCAAAAATGCCGCCTGCCGCAATGACCGGGATATTCAGCGCGTCTTTTGCCTGCGGAATGAGCGCCATAAGACCGAGAGCCGGTTCTCCTTTAACCGGCAGAAACGATCCGCGATGTCCCCCGGCTTCTATTCCTTGAAGGATAACGGCGTCCATTCCCCGCTCTTCAAAAGCCTTCGCCTCCTCCGGCGTTGTCGCCGTGCCGAACAGGAAGCAGCCGTTTTTCTTCAGCTTTTCCGCCGTTTCTTCCGGCGGCAGGCCGAAGGTGAATGAGCACGCTTTGACCCCGTAACGGATCAGAAGGTCCGCTTTTTCTTCAAAATCGTTCCACTCTTCTTTCAGATCGGAGAACGGCTTGGCGTCTTTTGCCCTTGGGATGCGCGCTTTCCATTGTTCAATCAGTTCCTCCTCAGGCATCTGCCTTTCTTCCGGGACGAACAGATTCACTTGAAAGGAGCGGTCGGTCAGGTCTTTCATCTCGATAAGCTGTTTTTCAAGCGCCGGCGGGCTGACGTATCCTGAAGCGAGGCTTCCGAGCGCCCCTTCATTTGATACCGCCGCAGCCAGGCGCGGCGTGACAAGCCCTCCGGCCATCGGCGCCTGAATGACCGGCTTTGTTAATGATAAGGCGTCCATCCACTCACTCATTTGCGGATGCCTCCGTTTCAGCGTGGATTTTGATATAACATGTTCTGTTTCTCGGACCGTCAAATTCGCAAAAATAAATGCCCTGCCACGTTCCGAGGATCAGGCGCCCGCCTTCTATGATGACATGCTGGGATGCGCCCGTTGTACTCGCCTTCATATGTGCCGCCGTATTTCCCTCCATATGCCGGTCCAGTTCGTGCTCCCACGGATACACTTCGTCAAACCTGCGGAGCATATCCCTTTTTACATCCGGGTCGGCATTTTCATTGATGGTAATGCCGGCGGTAGTATGGGGACAGTATATGAGCGCCAAACCGTTTTTCACGCCGGTTTCGCGGAGAAACGCTTCCGCTTCATGTGTGATGTCGATCATTTCATCCCGTCTGTTTGTTTGAATCTGCAATTGTTTCAGCATATGAATGCCTCCTCTCTTTTTCTCTTCCTTTCCCATATTCGTTTCTGTATTTGTCTTTTCCTGTCGGATCGCGATGATAAACGCAGATCATAAAAAACTTCAGCCCAAAAACTGAAGTTTTTTACCATATATATACGCGGGCCTCATAAGGCTTTAAAAGGAAGGATGTCACATGCCGATGCATCTGTGTTTCCATGTTTGCGAGCACGAGCGCATCGGCAGCAAGCGGATAACCGGGATGCCTGTATAATGCGGGAGTTTTAGACAGATTGGTGATGATCAGGGCGGTTTCCGTTCCGTTTTTTCTTAGGTAGGCATAAATCTGCCGGTCTTTTGGAAGCAGCAATTCATAAGTTCCGCTGATCAATACGTCATGTTCTTTTCTGAGGGCGATCAGCCGTTTGTAGAAATGGTATACAGATGTTTCATCCTTCATTTGCGATGCAGCATTCAGCCATGTGTGATTCGGATTCACCCCGAGCCACGGAGAAACATCAGAAAACCCGCCGTTCGCCGTCCCGCTCCATTGCATCGGTGTCCGTGAATGATCCCGGCCCTTCTTCCAGATCGTCTTCATCACTTTTTCATGCGGAACGCCGCGGGACGTCTCTTTTTCATACAGCTGTTTGATTGTGACGTCGTCGTAATCTTCAATGGATGGGAACGAAACATTGGTCATGCCGAGCTCCTGTCCCTGGTAAATAAACGGCGTGCCTTTCATCAGCATATACATCGCGGCAAGTGCCTTAGCGCTTTCTGTCAAAAACCGTTCGTCACCCCATACCGAAACGGATCGGGGCTGGTCGTGATTTTCCATAAATAACGCATTCCAGCCCTTTCCTTCAAGGCTGTTCTGCCATTCGGACAAAACGCGCTTAAGCGCCGGGATGCAAATGCTTTGATCATCATCCGTATCCCAAAGACCGAGGTGTTCAAATTGAAAAATCATATGGAAGACGCCGTTTTCTTCACCGGCCCAATCAGCCGCCTCCCAAGCCGTCACCCCGTTCGCCTCGCCGACCGTCATGATCGGATAATGTGAAAATGTTTCCCGCTTCAGCTCTTTTAAGAGATCCACAATGCCTTCTGTATTCATATGATACGGGAAGGACGGGACATACGGGAGACCGTCCGGATTCGGCATGTCAGGGAGCCCTTCTTTTTTCTTGATGTGAGAAATGGCATCCACCCGGAAGCCGTCAATTCCTTTATCAAGCCACCAGCGGATCATCTCATAAACGGACTGCCTCATCGTTTCGTTTTCCCAATTTAAATCAGGCTGTTTTTTATCAAACAGGTGAAGGTAATACTGGTTTGTCTTTTGATCATATTCCCACGCCGATCCGCCGAAAATGCTTTCCCAATTGTTCGGCTCTTTGCCGTTTTTTCCGTCTCTCCAGATGTACCAGTCCCGTTTTTCGGAATCTTTCGCTGAGCGCGATTCGATAAACCAAGGATGTTCATCACTCGTATGGTTGACGACGAGGTCTATAATCAGCTTCATGCCGAGCGCATGGATATCCGCGAGGAGCCGGTCAAAATCCTCCATCGTCCCGAATTCTTCGGCGATTTGTTTGTAATTTCGAATATCGTAGCCGTTGTCGGCGCCCGGCGAGTCAAAAACGGGGCAAAGCCAGATCACATCAGCCCCCAACTCTTTTATGTAATGAAGCTTTGCTCTGATGCCGTTTATGTCGCCGATTCCGTCCCCGTTCGAATCCATAAAGCTGCGGGGATAAATTTGATAGACGGACGCCGTTTTCCACCAATCCGTTTTCATACCGTTCACTCCTTTCTCTACAGCATATGAAGGAGCGGGATGAAGAAGCATTTTTTTCGCAAAAAAAGCCTCATTGCAAAAGCAGGAGGCTCAGAAATCGGTTTTTTTAATTTCAACAAAGCGGATATGGTGGTCTTCTGCTTCAAGCACCTTGAATTCGCATCCTTCAGCATGAAACACATCACCGTTTTTCAGCTCCATTTTTTGTGTGAGGAGCCAGCCCGCAATCGTGTCTATGTCTTCATTTTCGATCGCGATATCAAGAAGATCATTCACCTCTTCTATCAGCGCTTTTCCGTCCATCACATAATGATGCTCGCCTTTTTTGACGATGTGGGGCATTTCGTCCTGGTCATATTCATCCCGGATTTCGCCGACGATTTCCTCCAATATGTCTTCGACGGTCACAAGTCCCGCCGTACCGCCGTATTCGTCAACAAGAATCGCCATATGAATCCGCTCCTTCTGCATGCGGATTAACAGCTCCTGGACAGGGATGCTTTCAATGACTCTGATGACCGGACGCATCATTTCTTTTAACTCGATGGAGCGGCCGAGAAAATACGCTTTAAATAAATCCTTGTTGTTAATAATGCCGAGAATGTGGTCTTTATCTTCCTTAATGACCGGATATCGCGTATACCGCTCGTTGATGATCAGGTGCATAGCTTCATCAGCTGACTGCTCGAGCGAGATGGCGGCGATTTCGGTGCGCGGCACCATGATTTCTCTGGCGACACGGTTATCGAATTCAAATATTTTGTTGACGTAACGAAATTCGGATTGATTGATTTGACCTTTTTTATAGCTTTCAGACAAAATCAGCCGCAATTCCTCTTCACTGACCACGACTTCATGTTCTTTCACCGAATGAAATCCGAACAGCTTGACCAAAAATCCGGCTGAGCCGTTTAACAGCTTGATAAACGGATACATCACTTTATAAAAGAGAATGAGCGGTTTCGCCGTCCACAGACTGACGGCTTCAGCTTTTTGAATGGATATCGTTTTCGGCGCAAGCTCGCCGATGACGACGTGCAGATACGTAACAGCGATAAACGCCGCAATAAACGTGACGACGTGCGTAATGGATGACGGCATTCCGATCAGACTGAAAACAGGATGAAGAAGCCGCTGAATTGTCGGTTCGCCGAGCCAGCCGAGTCCGAGCGCCGTAATCGTAATGCCGAGCTGGCACGCTGATAAATACTCGTCGAGATTTGTAATCACCCTGTGCGCCGCAAGCGCCCGGCTGTCACCGGTTTCAACCAGCTCTGCAATTTTTGAACCGCGGATTTTGACAATCGCAAATTCCGCAGCGACAAAGATGGCCGTTAATCCGATTAACAGCAAAATGAGAATCAGTTTTAATATAAGCAAAAAAACCCCTACCGCAAACGGTAAGGGGCCACCTCCTTCGTGTTAATTCTCATCACGACCATTTAAGAAAATCATCACAAAACGAAGCAGCTCGAATAATGAAACGAGCGCCGCAGCCACATACGTCAGCGCAGCGGCGTTCAGCACTTTATTCACGCCGTGTTCTTCACTGTTGCGAATGAATCCTTCCGACACGATAATCCGCTTCGCCCTCGCGCTGGCATTAAACTCGACAGGCAGTGTGACAAGCTGGAAAAAAACAGCGGCAGAAAACAAAATAATGCCGAGCCCGATTAAATTCAAGCTGCCAAGGAGCATTCCGCCCAAGAAAAGCAGAGGGGCGACTCCGGAGGCAAAATTGACGACCGGAAAAATTTTGTGCCTCAACACAAGCGCGCCGTAAGATTCCTGGTGCTGCAAAGCATGTCCGACTTCATGGGAAGCGACGGAAATGGCGGAAATGGAGCGGCCGTAATAGACCGGCTCAGATAAACGCACCACCCGCTCCGTCGGGTCGTAATGGTCTGTTAAAGTGCCTCTTACCGGTTCTACCGGCACATCATATAAACCGTTTATATCAAGAATCCGTCTTGCCGTTTCCGCCCCGGTCCGCTGACTGGAAGCTTCCACGTCTGAGTATTTCTGAAAATTACTTTTCACTTTAAATTGTGCCCAAAACGACAATCCCAATGCAGCAATTGTTAAAAAGACAAACAGCATATTATCCTCTTCCTTTTTCTCTTATATCGTACGATCTGCTTATATATTATTTTAATGATTGCCCGCTTTCCTGTACAGAAATCCGCTTCTTTTTTCTGACAGGAATCAATCCTCCGAGCAAAATCAGAACACAGCCGGCCATTGCGGTATAAAACGGAAACGTGCCGACAGTCCCTTTTGCGAAAGCGAGCCATGAAAAGCTGCCGGACATATGATCATATCCATTTAAATCGAAAATAAGCAATACGGCCGCTGAAGCGAGCAGCTGCGCTCCGGCCAGCGCCGCCAGCAGTTTTCGAATGACTGTCATCTGACTCACCCTTTTTCGGTCCGCTTTCTTTATCATATGAAAAAATGAAGGTGAATATGTTTTCGCTGATTTTTGAAAGACATCAAACGAACTGGGACATACTGTATAAAAAAGATACAGGTGTGATCCATCATGAAAGTGACAAATGGCGAAAAAGAACAGCTGAGCAATGCGATAGACAGAATGAATGAGGGGCTTGACGCCTTCATCCAGCTCTATAATGAATCGGAAAACGACGAGCCTCTCATTCAGTTTGAGGATGAGACGGCCGATTTAATCAGACAGGCGCGTGACTCATACGGGCAGGAACAGCTGAATGAAAAATTAAACACAATTATTAAGCAGATTTTGTCCATCTCTTTCTCGAAAGAGGAGCCGGCCGAATGAAATCAAACCGTATCTTTATTTCCTGGCTGAGATGGCCGTTATATATCCGGATCGGACTGATCATTATCGCCTTGATCTTATTGTTCGGCCAATTGATTTACATGCTTGAACCGAAGCAATTCACGTCTGTGTTTGAAGGGGTTTGGTGGGCGGTTATTACGGTAGCCACGGTCGGTTACGGCGATTATGTTCCGCAGACGCCGCTCGGGCAGATTGCCGGCATGGTGCTTGTATTAAGCGGAGCGAGTTTTGTGACCGCCTATTTCGCTACGCTTTCTTCAGCCGTGTTCAGCAAACAGCACCGTTATATCGAAGGGAAGGTCGCCTTTAAAGGCAAGGGGCACGTCATTCTTATCGGGTGGAATGAGAAGTCGCATATGCTGCTGAAAGAACTGCAGCACATCGCACCGTCAAAAACTGTCGTCCTGATTGATGATTCATTAAGGGAAGGGCCGCTTATTGAAAATGTCCATTTCATCCGCGGACATGCCGCTGATGACAGCACGCTCAATAAAGCGAATATTACGGAAGCCGATACCGTCATTCTGACAGCAGACCAGCAGAAAAATGAATCCGAAGCTGATATGCTGTCGGTATTAACGCTTCTCGCCATCAAAGGGCTGCATCCGTCCGTTTATTGTATCGTGGAAATTTTAACAGAACGGTATGTCAAAAACGCCGAACGCGCAGGAGCCAATAAGATCCTGTGCACATCACGCCTGTCGAGCCGGGTGATGTTTGAGCATTACCGGGTCAAAATGCAGCTTGCCAAGCCGCAGACGCTGTCCGATCTGACGCTGGAGAAAAAGGTTCGCATCATTCCCGTCCCCGAGGAATTACAGGGCTCCTCTTATCATGATTGTGCGCGCTATTATCTCAAACGGAATACAACGATTATCGGCATACAAAAAGAAGAGGGGCCGATGCTGACCCCTCCCCTGTCATACCAGGTGCTCAGCACTGATCTTTTTTTGGCGCTTTAATGCAGCAGGACATCTTCCAGCTCTTTCACGAGCGAGATGCCGATATCTATATATGAGCGGTCAATTGCCGCATCCCGGCGTTTCGGCTCGGAGAATTGGTTGAATAATGATTCAAAAACTCCGCCGCCTGCTGCATCATCCGTTTCCTGCTGATAGACGTGCCTCAGCAAAAAGGGTGTGCCGATTGTAACGGCCGTTCCCCGTTCATCAAGGCGTCCTTTATTTGCTTCAACAGGGATACGGAGAAACAAATAGCCGTCCTGATCGGAAATTTTGTAATCAAAGAATCCCCGGTCATATTCCCAGCCGCCTCCGATGGTATAACCGATCGGTTTCAGCACCTGTTCCAATTCGCGGAGTAAAAAAGACTGTCCTTCAAGTGAAGATGGTATGCTGATCATGTCCATACGCTCCTTTTAGTCTTTAGCGTCCCCGGTCTGCGATATCTTCATACGGCTTCCGCAAAGAATCAGGAGCAGCAGACAGACGCTGAAAAGAGGTAACGGCGCATTCAATCAGAACATACGTCACAATTGCGGAGAGAGCGGCATCCGGCGAAATGAGGAAAACGGCTGCATACAGACAGCACTTCGTAATGAGCGAATACATCCAGCCCACCTTCAGTTTCAGCCGGACCATATCCGTAAACAAGCCGAGGGGAAGAGCGAAAAAAATGATCGTTTGTAAGAGGGAAGCAGAGGACGGGTTCAGCGCAAAAAAGACAATAGCAGCGGAACAGAAGGAAATGACGGTATGCTTACATAAGAGCCGTGTCAATTCATCATCACACCTTTCACGGTTTAAAAAAGGCTGACCCGTCATGCGGGCCAGCCATTCTTTTTATTTCTCAAGGCGTTTTTCAAGCTCTGCTTTTTTCTCTTCAAAGCCCGGTTTGCCGAGAAGCGCGAACATGTTCACCTTGTAGGCTTCAACACCCGGCTGATCAAACGGGTTGACTCCGAGCAGATAACCGCTCATTGCCACCGCTTTTTCAAAGAAATAGACGAGATATCCAAATGTATATGCGTTAAGCTCCGGAATGTTGACGATTAAGTTCGGCACTTTTCCGTCTGTATGGGCCAGCATCGTACCTTGGAACGCTTTTTTATTGACGAAATCGACCGTTTTGCCGGCTAAGTAGTTTAAGCCGTCGAGATCATTTTCCGCTTCTTCAATTGTCAGCTCATGCTTCGGTTTTTCTACGTTTAATACAGTTTCAAACAGATCTCGTCTGCCTTCTTGCACGTATTGGCCGAGAGAGTGAAGGTCTGTTGAGAAGTTTGCGGAGGAAGGATAAATTCCTTTCTCGTCTTTTCCTTCACTTTCACCGAAGAGCTGCTTCCACCATTCTGCAAAGTACTGCAGGGCTGGCTCGTAGTTAATGAGCATTTCAATGGTTCTGCCTTTATTGTACAGAACGTTGCGGACGACGGCATATTGGTAAGCCGCATTCTCTTCTAATTCCGAGCTGGAAAAGTCTTTGCTTGCATCAAGCGCGCCCTTCATCATTTCGTCGATATCAGCCCCGCTTACCGCAATCGGCAGAAGGCCCACCGCAGTCAGAACGGAGAAACGTCCGCCGACATCATCAGGAATAACGAATGATTCGAAGCCTTCTTCGTTAGAAAGCGTTTTTAAAGCGCCGCGCTCTTTGTCAGTCGTCGCGTAAATCCGCGCTTTCGCTTCTTCTTTTCCGTATTTTTCTTCAAGAAGTTTGCGGAAAATCCGGAAAGCGATGGCAGGTTCCGTCGTCGTTCCTGACTTTGAAATGACATTGATAGAGAAATCAGCGTCTTCCAAAAGATCCATAACGTCTTTCATATAAGTTGAGCTGATATTGTTGCCGATAAAGATGACTTGAGGGTTTTTGCGTTTATCTTTCGGCAGAACATTATAGAAAGAATGGTTGAGCGCTTCAATCGCCGCTCGGGCGCCTAAGTATGAACCGCCGATTCCGACGACGAGAAGCACGTCTGAATCTGATTTGATTTTTTCAGCGCTTTTTTTAATGCGCGCAAATTCTTCTTTATCGTAGTTTTCAGGGAGGTCCACCCATCCTAAAAAGTCGCTTCCGGCGCCTGTTTTTTCGTGGATATTATGATGTGCCGTTTTTACGAAATCACGTGCGTATGTAAGTTCATGTTCATTGAAAAAAGGTAACGCTCTTGAGTAATCAAAGCGTACATGCGTCATTTGCTTGTCCCTCCATCACGGTGAATTGTTTTCTCTTCCACTTTATATGAACTCTACTTCTAAATCAAGTCATGAAGAAGGCTTGGCGGATACGGGATTTGCGTTAAAAATGCATTCATTTTTTCTTACAATGTATCGGTTTTGAGATAGGTATTGTACAGAACGTTATATTTGTATGTATGGTGAGAAAGATCACTAATCAAATGACGAAAAATGCAACAAAGGTGATTGCACGCGCAATAAATCAAATACTTCCATTTTTAAAAATAGTGTCTATATTTGGGGTATCATGTTAAGATGAAAATAATTTCAAACCGGGAGGTGATTTTATGACTAAAACCATTGGTCTTATTTGTGGAAGTTTACGAAAAAACTCGTATAATCGAGCAATTGCTCAATCATTGATTGACTTGGATCATTCAGCGCAATTTCGTTGGATTGAAATAGACCGTCTTCCTTTTTTTAACGAAGATTTAGAAATGGCCGGAGCGCCAGAATCCGTAACATCCTTTAGAGCAGATATACAAGACGTTGACGGCGTCATCATTGTAAGTCCAGAGTACAATTCCGGAATGCCAGGGGTATTAAAAAATGCATTGGACTGGGCATCGAGACCGCGGACCTCTTCTGTTTTCAACAGAAAACCGGTTGGCTTAATCGGAGCAACCCCCGGAGGGTTCGGTACTGCCTTTGCCCAAATGCAAATGAGAGAAGTACTTGAAGCTATGCAAGTCAATGTGCTGCCCTTTCAAAAAATGCTGATTTCGCAAGTCCATGAGAAAATGGATTCCACTCAAAACATACTTACGGATGAACAAACAAACCGTTATCTTCAACGCTATTTACAACAGTTCATCCATTGGATTGATTATGCTCCGGTTCCCGTTCCAGATGAATAAAAGGATCATAACCCTCACTAAAAGTCACCTCAGAAGCTTTCTATCTATACAACATATTCTTAAATTGTTTACAGAAAATACAATATATGGATTTACCTTCGACAAACTTACTTGTTGAATTTAAGGAGGATGATAAAATGTCTGATCTTTATTCCCGTCTTTCAAAAGATGATGCTGCTGTTCTTTTGGTGGATCATCAAACCGGCCTTATTTCCGGTCTGGTACGTGACTATGGTGTTGATGAATTTAAGAACAATGTATTGGCTCTTGGCGATACGGCTAAATTCTTTGATTTACCGGTTATTTTAACAACAAGTTTCGAAAACGGACCTAATGGCCCACTCATGCAGGAATTGACGGATCTCTTTCCTGATGCACCAAAAATAGCCCGTCCTGGACAAATTAATGCATGGGATAACGAAGACTTTGTGAAAGCCATTGAAGCAACTGGGAAAAAACAGCTTATTATCGCAGGTGTAGTTACAGATGTCTGCGTTGCGTTTCCTGCACTTTCCGCAATCAAGGCAGGTTACGAAGTGTTTGTTGTGACAGATGCTTCGGGAACATTCAGTAAGCAAGTAGCAGATGCATCATTAACCCGTATGGCTCATGGGGGCGCACAGCTTATGAACTGGTTTAGTGTAGCATGCGAGTTGCAACGTGATTGGCGCAACGATGTTGAAGGGTTTGGCGCATTAATTTCCAGTCATCTTCCCGGCTACCAAAACTTAATGGGGAGCTACATGGGAGCGCAGCGCGATCTTAGTACACAAAATGCATAAAAAAGAGCGCTGATTAAATCAGCGCTCTTTTTTATTCTTACTTTTCTTCATCTTCATGATTCTATGCGCCGACTCGCTCTTTCAACATACAAAAAAGATAAGGGAGTCAAATCCGCATCATATTCAATACGATACGGATGAAACGGTTTTCCATAGTTGTTTCACTTGCTCCTGATTCACTACGGTTAGATCTGCAGGATGGGACCTTACAGAGACGCCTTCAGGATGGCCAGCACGTCATCTTTGTTCAGTTTTTGGAAATTGCCGAATCCGCCATGTTCCATTTCTTTTGCGGCGATATCTGCGATCAGCTCAAGCTTGTCTTCGCCGATGTCATAATCCGCAAGACGGGACGGCGCGCCGAGGCTTGACCAGAACGCTGATAACTTATCGATTCCTTCTAAAGCAATTTCTTTATCTGTTTTGCCTTCGGTATCAATGTCAAACATGTTGAGCATGAGGTTTTTAAAACGGTCTACATTTGTATCAAGCGTGTATCTCATCCAGTTCGGGAACAGAATCGCAAGTCCTCCCGCGTGAGGGATGTCATAAACCGCTGAGACGGCGTGCTCCATCGTATGGGAAGCCCAATCGCCGAAATAACCCATTTGCAGCGTGCCGTTTAATGCGATCGTACCCGCATATAAAATCGTTTCACGGTGCTTATAGTTCTCAAGGTCTTCCAAAAGTTTCGGCGCTGTCTCAATCACCGTCTGAAGCACCGCAAAACACATTCTGTCCTGAAGCGGCGTGTTTTCAACATTGTGGAAGTATTGTTCAAATACGTGGCTCATCATATCCACCATGCCGTATACGGTTTGGTTTTCCGGAACGCTGAATGTATTCTCAGGGTCTAAAATAGAGAAACGCGGATGAGTGACATTGCTGCCCCATACGTATTTTTCATTCGTTTCCCAATTTGTGATAACGGAATCAGGGTTCATTTCAGAGCCTGTCGCCGCAAGCGTCAGCACCGTGCCGAACGGAAGCGCGTCCTGTGCCGTTACTTTTTTGCTGTAAATGTCCCATGCGTCTCCGTCATACTTCGCTCCGGCCGCAATCGCTTTTGTACAGTCGATGACACTTCCGCCGCCGACTGCGAGAAGAAAATCAATTTCATGCTGTCTGCACAGCTCAATTCCTTTTTTCACCGTTGCCAGACGCGGGTTCGGTTCAACGCCCGCAAGCTCATGAACGGCTGCGCCTTCTTCTTTTAAGATGCCTGTTACTTGGTCATACAGGCCGTTTCGCTTAATGCTGCCGCCTCCGTATACAAGCAGCACGTTTTTCCCGTATTGCTTCAGCTCTTTTTTCAATTGGTCGATTTGACCTTTTCCGAAAATCAGTTTCGTCGGATTGTAGTACGTAAAGTTCTCCATTTATCATAACCTCCAAAAAAAAATCGTAAGGGAATTACTATAACACAGAAAAAAAGGAGCTGCCAATTCAGCCGCCCCCTTTATTCTATTACAATGATGCCTTCAGTATCGCAAGCACATCTTCTTTCTGCAGTGATTTGAACTGTCCGAATGCGCCGTTTGCCATTGCTTTATCTGCAATCGTATCCAGCTTTTCATCTGAAATATCATAATCAGCGAGTCTGTTCGGAGCGCCGAGGCTCGTCCAGAAAGCAGACAGTTTGCTGATCCCTTCAAGCGCGATCTCTTCATCTGATCTGCCTGCCTCGTCAATGTCAAAAACACGGACGGCAAGCTGCTTAAAGCGGGCCGGATTTTCTTTGAGCACATGTCTCATCCAGTTCGGGAACAGAATCGCCAAACCTCCAGCGTGCGGGATATCGTACACCGCTGACACCGCATGCTCGATGTTGTGTGTAGCCCAATCCCCTCTTGCGCCCATTGACAGCATTCCGTTTAATGCGATGGTGCCTGTATATAAAATCGTCTCACGAAGCTCATAGTTCTCCAGATCATTGATCAGCTTCGGCGCTGTTTCAATCACCGTGCGCAGAAGTGATTCACACATCCGGTCCTGATACGGCGTGTTTGACGTGTGGTGGAAATATTGTTCAAACACATGACTCATCATATCGACCATGCCGTAAATGGTGTGGTCTTTCGGAACGGTAAATGTGTTTACCGGATCAAGAATAGAGAATTTAGGATAAACGAGCGGGCTTCCCCATCCGTATTTCTCCTGTGTTTCCCAGTTTGTGATCACTGATCCGGCATTCATTTCTGAACCGGTCGCCGCAAGCGTCAGCACTGTTCCGAACGGCAGCGCTTCTTTCGGCTGGTGTTTTTTCGTGACGATATCCCACGCATCACCATCATATTTAGCGCCCGCCGCGATAGCTTTCGTGCAATCAATGACACTTCCGCCGCCGACGGCCAATAAGAAATCGATGCTGTGTTCTTTACAGAGCGCAACACCTTTGTTCACTGTTGAGACACGCGGATTCGGCTCTACGCCTGCCAATTCATGCACCGTAACTCCGGCTTTTTTCAGCAGCCCGGTTACTTGATCGTAAAGACCGCTGCGCTTAATGCTGCCGCCTCCGTATACGAGCAGCACGTTTTTTCCGTACGGCTTGATTTCTTCTGGAAGCTTTTCAACCTCTCCCTTTCCGAAAATCAATTTTGTCGGATTCCAATATGTAAAGTTTTGCATGACATCTCCTCCTTTGGATTTATATTATGCAGAAAGTTGACGTTCAATGTAAAGCAATCCGCTTTTTTGACGGCACATCACACGGTTTCATAACAGCGCGTTCCCGGGAAAGGCACTGATACAGCATGAGACAGGATGTGATTTTTACGGCGGAGAATGAAACATGCATAGTTTCTTTGCTTTGTCACAATCTATAACTGTTTCACGAATTCATAGAGGAGGTTGTTTACATGAGTGTTATTCAGCGTATCTGTCTCGTTTTAACAATTATCGGCGCGATTAACTGGGGACTGATCGGATTTTTCCAATTTGATTTAGTAGCAGCCATCTTCGGCGGCCAAGGATCAGCTCTGTCGCGGATTATTTACGGCCTTGTCGGCATCGCCGGTCTCATCAATCTCGGCCTGCTGTTTAAGCCGAACGAAGAAACATCCCGCGAGGAAGCGGCAAATCCAGAAGTCAGATAAACATAAAAAAAGCACCGAACATACATATCCGGTGCTTTTTTTGATGCTTATTTTTTGATAAGGTCTTTGCGGTTAGACTGTTCGATCCACTCTTCAAGCTTATCTTTCAGTGTGTTGAAACCTTGCGGAGCAGATGCTTCTTCAGAAACTTGAGCCGCTTTCGGTTTTCTTGGCTTGCTTTCTTTTCTTTCAGGCGCTGCTTGAGTCGCACGGATAGAAAGGCTGATTTTGCCTTTTTCTTCGTCAACTGCAAGAACTTTCACTTGTACTTCGTCACCGATAGAAAGGTGCTCGTTAATGTCTTTTACGAAACCGTGAGTGACTTCAGAAATGTGAACAAGTCCTTGAGTTTCTTCATCTAATGCAACAAACGCACCATACGCTTGTAATCCTGTTACTTTACCAGTGTAAACACTGCCCACTTCAAATTTTGCTGCCATTCATAACAACTCCTAAGTTAAATTAAATACAGTTTATACGCAATTTAAAATTATATCATACAAGTTTGTTTTTCGCAAAGGGAACTTTTTTGTATGATGATGTTTAAGCACAGAAAAAGGAGGGTATACTGTGATTACGAAGGCTTTCTAGTATTCCCCCCCTTTTATTTGGATGCGAACCGGGTTCGTATCTTTTTTTATGCCCTTTTTTCAACAAACCGTTTGATTCTGACGAGCGCTTCCTGAATCTGCTCAATAGATGTTGCATAGGAACATCTGATATACCCTTCGCCGCTCGGGCCGAATACATTCCCCGGAACGACGGCTACTTTTTCTTCAAGAAGCAGCTGTTCCGCGAATTCTTCTGAACTCATGCCTGTCGATTGAATGGAAGGAAAAGCATAAAACGCTCCGCCCGGATGGTGGCAGCCGAGTCCGATTTCGTTCAATGTTTCCACAATCAGATTTCGGCGTCTCCGGTAGCTTTTTTTCATTCGTTCGACGTCTTCCTGACCGTTTTTCAGACCTTCAAGCGCTGCGTACTGCGCCATAGAAGGCGCGCACATCATTGCGTGCTGATGAATTTTGAGCATGGCATCCCTGATTACGGGAGGCGCCGCCGTAAATCCGAGTCTCCATCCCGTCATGGCAAATGCTTTGGAGAACCCTGAAATCAGAATCGTCCGCTCCTTCATGCCGCCGATGGCCCCCATGCTCGTGAAAGGCTCATCATACGTCAGCTCGGCATAAATTTCATCGGCAAGCACGATCAAGTCATGTTTTTCAGCGAAGGCAGCGATCGATTCAAGTTCTTCTTTCGAATAGACGGAACCGGTCGGATTTGACGGCGAGCAAAGAAGCAGCGCTTTCGTTTTGTCCGTCAGGGCCGCTTCAAAATCGGCCGGGGATGCTTTGAAACCTTTTGCAGCGACAGTCTGAATCGGCACCGGCTTCGCCCCCGTCAGCGTCACGAGTGATTCATATGCGACAAAACACGGTTCGGGAATTAACATTTCCTCTCCGGGATTCATAATGGCACGGACAGCGAGATCAAGCGCCTGGCTTGCCCCTACCGTAACAATCAATTCACTGTCAGGCGAATAATTCAGGCCGAACCGCTGATCTAAATAGCGGCTGATCTCTTCCCTCAATTCATAAAGACCCGCATTTGCGGTATAAGCCGTGTAGCCCTGTTCTAAAGAAAGGATACTCGCTTCCCTCACATTCCAAGCCGTCACAAAGTCAGGCTCTCCCACTCCCAGTGAAATGACGCCTTCCATCGTAGCGGCCAGATCAAAGAATTTACGGATGCCTGACGGTTTAATCTGCTGCACATAATCAGATAAATAAGAAGTCTTCGTTTCCATTTACGGAGACACCACGATTCTTTTGTCATCGTCTCCGCTTTCAAAGACTTTGCCGTCATGCTTATATTTTTTCAGGATGAAGTGCGTTGTCGTGGAAACGACAGACTCAAGGGTGGACAGTTTTTCAGAAACGAAGCTCGCCACGTCTGACATCGTATTGCCGCGGATGACGACAGATAAGTCATACACTCCTGACATCAGGTACACTGATTCGACTTCCTGGAATCTGTATATCCGTTCAGCTACTTCATCAAAGCCGACATTTCGTTTCGGAGTGACTTTTACGTCAATCATCGCCGTGACGCCTTCCAGCCCGTCGACTTTGCGCCAGTCGATCATCGCCGCATAATCAATGATGACTTTTTCCTTTTCAAGCTTTTCAATGATGCTTTTGACTTCATCGGCGGGAATGTTCGCCATTTTCGCGATCGTTTCCGCATCAACGCGGCTGTTTTCGTCTAAAATTTCTAATATTTCTGTTTCTTTTTCGGTCAGCTTCATACGTTTCACACCTTTGCATTATCAAAAATCTTCATGACATTATATCACGATTTTCGACAAATGCTAAGAAAAACCCGCAAGAAACCAAAGCTAAAATCTGACAATAAAAAAAGCCATTACACTACAACACAGAAAGGACGGAGAAGACGCTCATGGAAGCTGTTTCACCGATTAAACGGGCCGCGATACACGGAGTTGAGCTGTATTACGAGCATTATGAGAATCCCGGCAGACAGACGCTCGTCTGCGTACACGGTTTTTTATCTTCGGCATTCAGCTTCAGAAAACTGATTCCGCTGCTCAGAAACCATTATGATATTATCGCCGTTGACCTGCCTCCTTTCGGACAATCGGAAAAGTCACGGACGTTCGTATACACTTATGCAAACCTCGCCAAGCTTCTGATCGGACTTCTGGAAAAACTCAATATCAGCCGGGCCGCGCTCGTCGGCCATTCGATGGGCGGCCAGATTTCCTTATCCGCGTCTCTGCTTAAACCCGAGCTATTTACTAAAATCGTCCTGCTGTGCAGCTCGGGGTATTTAAAACGCTCGCATCCGTCGATTATAGTCGGAACGCATATCCCTTGTTTTGACCTGTATCTTAAATATTGGCTTTCAAAAGACGGCGTGCTGAAAAACCTGTTAAATGTCGTGCACGACCGGACGCTTATCGACCAGGAAATGATTGACGGTTATGAAAAACCATTTACAGACCGCCAGATTTTCAAAGCGATGACAAGGTTCATCAGACACAGAGAGGGCGATTTGGACTCCGAGGATTTGAAGAAAATACAAAACCCCGCTCTTTTAATATGGGGGGAGGAAGACCGGGTCGTGCCGGTTTCAGTCGGAAAACGGCTTCATCACGACCTGCCGGAATCTATTTTATATTCGCTTAAAGATACGGGGCACCTCGTCCCCGAAGAGCGTCCTGAGTTTGTTTCAGAGCGGATTTTTGAATTTGTCCAATAAAAAAACCGGCGTTTCCGCCGGTTTTAAGGGGTGCAGGAGCTGCTTTCTTTTATGAGCAGAAGCTGCGCGGCGGCCTTTTGGCAGTCTTCGATCGGAAGCTTTTGTTCAAATGAAACTTCAAAGATGTCCTGTATGGCTTCTGCCAGCTTGCCGGCGCTGTCTTCACGATATACGGCCTGAACGATATCGACGGCTTCTGTCTCATAAAATTCTTCTCCATATTTAAACGGGTCCCACTTGGCAATGATTTTCATCATTTCCATGACCGCTTGGCTTTCTTCCATTTTCATCACCGCTTATAATAAAGTTTGCAAATCTATTTTATCATAGATACGATGTGAAAAATAATGATACAACAGGAGTGACATACATGAACTTTGACCTTCGAGAAAACCGCTTTGGCACTCAATCGGTGAAATGGGACAAGGCGGAAGCGTTATTCGGCGTATCGGACGCACTTCCGATGTGGGTGGCCGATATGGATTTCCGCGCTCCCGAAGCAGTCACAGACGCATTAAAAGCCCGTCTTGACCATGGCATATTCGGTTATACGTCTCCTGATGAAAACACAAAAGAAGCCGTCGCTTCATGGCTTGATACACGGCACGGCTACCGGCCAGATCCCGCAAGCATCACGTTCAGCCCCGGAGTTGTGACGGCGCTCAGCATGGCCGTCCAGGCCTTTACCGAACCGGGAGATCAGGTGTTGATCCAGTCACCGGTATATACGCCTTTTTATCAGATGATCGAAGAAAACAAACGGCAGGTTTTACATAATCCTTTACGGGAAGAAAACGGAATCTACCGCATGGATTTTGAGGACCTTGAGAAAAAGCTGAGCGATTCCGGGGTTAAGCTGATGATTCTCTGTAATCCGCACAATCCGTCCGGCAGAGCGTGGAGCCGGGATGAGCTTTTGAAGCTCGGATCGCTGTGCGCCGCCCATAACGTCACCGTCGTTTCTGACGAGATTCACTCCGACTTGATGCTGTACGGAAAACCGCATACGCCTTTTGCTTCTCTGTCTGAGGATTTTGCGCGGATTTCCGTTACTTGTGTCGCGCCGAGCAAGACGTTTAATATTGCCGGCATTCAGGCATCGGCCATTATCATTCCCGACCGGTATAAGCGGGCGAAATTCTCCGCGGCATTGCATCGGAACGGGATCTCCAATCTCAACACATTTGCGGTTGCAGCAATCGAAGCGGCTTATACAAAGGGAGGCCCTTGGCTTGACGCGCTGATTCCTTACATTGAGGGGAATATGAAATTAGCTGAGGACTTTTTAAAAAAAGAATTGCCGAAAGTCCGCATGATGAAGCCTGATGCTTCCTATTTGATCTGGATGGATTTCAGCGAATACGGATTTTCAGACGCCGAGCTCAAAGAAAGAATGCTCAAAAAAGGGAAAATCATTTTAGAGCCGGGAACGAAATACGGACCTGGCGGCGAAGGATTTATGAGACTCAATGTCGGCTGTTCGGCCGCAGCTGTAAAAGAAGGGCTTGAGAGAATCAAAGCAGCGCTTGCTTCATAACGTAAAGAACGCCTTTATCAGAAGAGATAAGGGCGTTCTCTTTAGAGAAATATATACTTTTTTTGCCGGTAAAGATGTTATAATAGGTTCATATTTACATAAGAAAGGATTTCGCATAAATGGAGATTGTAAAGGATTATCTGCTTCACTTCTCTTTTCTTTTATTTCCTATTTTTCTCTATCAAGTCTTCTGGCTCAGCAAGCCCGATTTGCTTGTACCGAGAGCGAACCGTCTGCTGGTCGCCGTATTTGCAGCGGCATCTTCATTATTATGTACGGCTTTTCCCATCCAGGAGCTTCATTCCGTCCGTTACGGATTGCAGCTGATTCCCATTATCGTCTGCCTGCTTTATTCCGGAACTGCCGCGGGACTTGCCGCAGGAGCAGCGTCTGTTTTGTTCCAGCTCATATGGTTTGAACCTTCCGCTCTTTTTTTCTTATCCTTAATTCCTTTTTTAATCATCATCTCTATCCAGCTCCAAACGAAATGGCCCTTTTTTTCAAAGCGGAAGAAACTGATTTTCGCTCTTCTCATCGGCTGTACTGAAGCCGCCTTATTAACCGCATCTGTCTTCATCTATTCCGTGACCAATTTTTTCAACTTTCAAAATCTATCTTCCGTTTATTATGAGGCGGGAGTATCCGTTTTTTTTCAGGTCAGCGCTCTTTTGCTGTGCATTTATTTGATTGAAATCATTGATGAGAATGCGTCCATGCGGGCAAGGCTGATTCATTCAGAGAAAATGGCTGTCGTCAGCGAGCTTGCGGCAAGCGTCGCACACGAAGTCCGCAATCCGCTCACGGTCGTCAGAGGTTTCGTGCAGCTGCTGTTCAGCGGCGATCAGCTTCAGGATAAATCACACGCCGGGTATCAGAAGCTTGTGCTGTCCGAACTTGACCGGGCTCAGACGATCATAACGAATTATCTCGATATGGCGAAGCAGGATGATTACGAAAAGGAAAGGTTTGATATTTCTCTGCTTGTGAAGGAAACAGGTTCCTTAATGGAGTCATATGCCAATTTTAAATCGGTGACCGTTACTGTTCGAAGCGAGCCGGATTTATATGTGTTCGGGGATGTAAAAAAACTGAAACAAGCCTTCATTAATCTGATTAAAAACAGTATTGAAGCCGTGCCTTCTGAAAACGGCCGAATCGAGGTCTCCGTCCAAAAACAGGAACAGATGATTCTCATTCAGATTACGGATAATGGGATCGGCATGTCCGACGAAGAACTTCAAAAACTCGGCAAGCCGTATTATACGCTGAAGACTAACGGCACTGGGCTCGGGCTTACTGTGACATTCTCCATTATTCAGCATCATGAAGGCTCCGTCTATTTCACCAGCGGAGAGCATTCGGGCACCACGGCCTCTGTCAGGCTTCCGGCAGCTGTTCTCTAGCCAATCGCGTTGATCTTATATAGAATAAACAGAGAGGTGAACGCAATGAATTCATTTGAAATCGGCACAATCGTAAAAGGGTTTTATAAAACAGGAGTATACATAGGGGAAGTGACAGACGTCAGACCCAATCACTATTTAGTAAAAATTAAAGCCGTTCTGACGCATCCCGCTCAAGGAGATCTTCATCATCCGAAGCAGGCGGATGTTCCGTTTTTTCATGAAAGAAGAGCGCTGGCATACGGAGAACAGACAAACATACCGCATCATATGGTCAAACCGTTTGAAGGCGAAGTTCCTGATTATACGGCTTCCTTACAAGCGGCAGCTGCCCGGCTGAAAGATCAGCTCACAGCGGACGGCTCAGAATGGGCGGAACGTTCACTCGCCAACTTGGCCGCGTTAGAGCGCGACTATTTTAAAAGACGATGACCCAGTCGGCATGATTGGGTTTTTTTATGTGGCCCGGCGAAACAGTTCAGTCAGATCGACGCGATCGCCGATCGTCGGAGGTTTCGGTTTTTCAAGGTATTGTTTATCCCGTTCGACAAGCTTGAATAATTTATAAGTCGTCTGCGCATCATCAAGCGCTTTATGATGTGTGCCCGTCCCTTTATCGCCATACTCTTCAGCCGCTTTCCAAAGCCCGGTCAGTGTTCTGTCTCCGAAGAAGTTTTTATATTCAAGGGACAAATCCCGGAGTTCTCCTTTAAATGGAAAGGGGATGTGGTTAAACATGCAATTTTGCTTTAACACTTTCATATCCATATTGCCCCAGGTGACGATCGTGCAGTTTTTATCAGGGTCAAGCTCATTTAATTTGCGGATGAATTCATTAAACGTAATTCCGCCGTCCACGTCTTTTTGGGTGATGTTCAGAAAGGTTTTGCATCGTTTTGTCAGCTTCGGAAATTTTTTCGGTTTGATATAACTCGAAAACGTTTCAGTCACTTCATCATTCACTGTCTTGACAATCCCCGCTTCAATAATTTCGGGAAAGAAATTTTGCGGGCTGTATTTTCCGTCAGGCATCGTAAATTCAAAATCAATAATGAGCAGACTGCGCTGATCCACTTTTTTTACACCTGCCTTTCCTCCGATCAAAAATGATATTTTATGATAGTATATCAGTTTCCCCTCTGAAACTTTCTTCATTTTCTAAAAATAATGAATTTTCCTATATCCGCATCGGAAATACAAATACCGGATTCATTCCTATATACTTATAATTAGACGCACGAAAAGTAAAGAAGGTGATGTTATTTCTGTCCGTAAGAAGAACTTCGTTGTCATTTGGATTACAAATTTCTTTATTTCCGCCAGCATGACCATGATTGTTCCGTTTCTTTCGTTATATATCGAAACGATCAGCCCCCATTCGGGCGGGTATGTGCAGAGATGGAGCGGTTATGTGTTCGGCGTCACGTTTTTAATGGCGTTTGTGATTTCCCCGTTTTGGGGAAGATTCGGCGATAAGCGAGGCTACAAAAAAATTCTCTTGATTACAGGAACCGGCATTGCCGTCAGCATTTTATTGATGGGGTTTGTGACATCGGTTTATCAGCTGTTTGTCCTCCGGCTGCTTATGGGCCTTGTCACGGGCTTTGTTCCGACATCACTTGCGATGATTTCGGCGCAGACACCGAAAGAGACTGCCGGGAAAACACTCGGCACGCTGCAGATGGGTCAGGTGTCAGGCACTTTATTCGGACCGATGCTGGGCGGGCTGCTGGCTGACAGCTTCGGGTTTACGTACACGTTTTTTATTACGTCTTTTGTCATTTTCGCATCTGTGCTTCTCGTTTTATTTCAGGTTAATGAGCAGCCGCTCGGCGAGAAACAAAGCAAGCGGAAAACCTACTCCAGAAAACAGGTGCTCTCTTATATTTTTCACCAGCCCGCGCTTTGGGCGATGATGGTGCTTACTATGATCGTGCAGACCGGCAATTTCAGTATTCAGCCGCTGCTCGCTTTATATGTCAATGAGCTGCACGGGCCTGTTAATTTAGCTTTTTTCTCCGGAATGGCGTTTTCAGCGACCGGACTCGGAAGCTTACTGCTTGCCCGGAAATGGGGAGACCTCGGCGACCGCTTCGGCCACAGCCGGATCTTAATCGTGCTTTTGATTGCCTCAGCGGTGTTTTTTATTCCGCAGGCGCTCGCCTCCTCCCTTTCCATCCTTTTAGTCTTCAGATTTCTGTTCGGAATGGTCATGGGCGGGACGCTGCCTTGTATTACGGCAGCGATCCGCGTCAGGGCGCCGGGCAGCATTCAGGGGGAGGTGCTCGGCTATAACGTCAGCTTTCGTTTTCTCGGAAACGTAATCGGCCCTCTGCTCGGCGGTGCGGTGTCGAGCGGTTTTTCCATTTCGGCCGCTTTCTACGTCACCGCCTTTCTCTTTTTGGCAGGCGCGGGGCTTTTATGGCTGGCCGGACATTTGCAAAAAGATACAGCGTCTGATGCGGGCTGACCGATCAGCAATTACGATTTCTTCTAAATTTAACCTTCTCGTATTCTTAAAAGAATGATACGATATGGCTAGAAATCAGGAGAAAAGAGAGTGACCATGGTACGTAAAATAATCGGATGGATTTTGCTACTCGGCATTATCCCGTTGTTTGCATTTACAGTTATTGCTTCCGGCAAAGAGGTAAAACAAATCAAACCTTTTGATCAGGTGCTCGATAAACATATTGATTTAAAAGCGATCAACCTGGTTCAAAACAGTTACATGTATGACAGGGACGGAAGCCTTGTTTCTGAGATTGTCAGCGATCATGAGAACCGCGTGATCGTGCCCTTTAATAAAATACCGAATGAGGTAAAACAGCTGTTTTTAACCTCTGAAGACCGTCATTTTTATGAGCATAAAGGGTTTGACTTTATGGGGATGGTCAGAGCGGCCGCCTCCAATTTCAAAGATCATAAAATTGACCAGGGCGCCAGCACCATTACCCAGCAGCTGGCGAGAAATGTGTATTTAAGCCATGAACGCACCTTCAGCCGAAAACTGACGGAGCTGGCCTATTCCTATCAGCTTGAGAAAAAATACAGCAAAGATGAGATTTTGGAAGGCTACTTAAATACGATTTATTTCAATAACGGTGTATACGGTGTCGGTTCGGCGGCACAATTTTATTTCAGCAAGCCGCTGAAATCTCTCACCTTGGGAGAAATGGCCTTTATCTGCGCCATCCCTAATAACCCTACATTATATGATCCTCTCAAGCATTTTGACTATACGAAAAAACGACAAGTCAGATTGCTTAACGGATTAAAAAAAGCGGGTGTCATATCAGGAAAACAGCTGAAAAAAGCCGAAAAGGAAAAGATCAAGCTTGATATAAACGAAAAAACAAACAAATATCCTGACTATGTTTCCTATGTAAATGATGAATTCACACAGCTTGTTTCATCATCTGAAGGCTATGACAAACGCCTTGAAAAATCTTCAGGAAAGGCGAAACAAAAAATACAGAGTGAGCTTTCCGATAGAGTCGGCACATTGTTAAAAGACGGTGTGAAGATTTATACGGCGCTGAATCCGTATATGCAAAATCAGGTCGTCGCCCAAGTGAATCAAAATCTGCCGTATGCAGGCGTTCAGGGCGGAGCGGCCGTGATTAATCATCAGACGCATCAGATTATCGCGCTTTCAGGCGGGAAAGATTATCATAAATATGATTTCAACCGCGCCTATCAGGCATACAGACAGCCAGGTTCATCAATTAAGCCGCTGCTTGATTACGGGCCTTACATTGAAAAGACCGGCGCAACGCCGCACAGCAAGATTGACGCAAGCAAATTCTGCAGTTCGGATTACTGTCCGCAGAACTATAATAACCGTACGTACGGCACGGTTACGCTGGAAACGGCGTTTAAATACTCGTACAATACACCGGCCATCAGAATCATGGACCGCGTGGGCGTCAATAAGGCGTTCAGCTACCTTGAACCGTTTCATTTCGCGAAGCTGGTCAGCGCGGATTACCGTCTGCCTGCGGCGCTTGGCGGTTTTACAAACGGCATGACACCGCTTGAAATGACCAATGCGTACACCACGTTCGGAAACAACGGCGTTTATACGCCGAGTCACGCGATTACGAAAGTGACTGATTTAAAAGGAAAAACGATATTAAAATGGAAAGATGAGCCGACGCAGGTATTCAGCGTGCGGACCAACATGCAGATCAAAGAAATGATGAAAGCCGTCGTGAAAAGCGGAACAGGGAAAAAAGCGAACTTTAAAGCTCCGTACGTCGGCGGAAAATCAGGGACGTCAAATGACTATCACGATATGTGGTTTGTCGGCCTGACGGATGCTTATACGATGGGGGTATGGGTCGGCAAGGATACACCGTCAAGCGTCGAATATCTTCATGACGCAAGCCCTCAGCTTTCGATCTGGAAAAACACGCTGCAGGCAGCTTATTAAAGATAATGGAGGGGATCCGACTTGAAACCAGCTCAGCTTCCGGACCGCGTGCTTTTGTTTGACGGCGTCTGCAACTTATGCAGCGGCGCCGTTCAATTCATCATTAAACGCGATCCGGCCGGCCTGATCTCATTTGCATCATTGCAATCAGATACCGCCCGGGAGCTTTTGGCATCAGAAGGACTTCCGACAGAACAATTTGACAGCATGATTTTTATCGAAAACGGGCGGATATACAGAAAATCCGCAGCCGTATTAAAGGCTGCCCGGCATCTCTCCGGGGCCTGGCGGCTGTCAGCGGTTTTTTTTGCAGTGCCCCGCCCTCTCAGGGACAGAGCTTATTCTTTCATCGCCCGGCGCCGTTATAAATGGTTCGGAAAAAAGGAAGCATGCATGCTCCCCTCCCCTGAGATCAAAAACCGATTTCTATCCTAATAAAAATGGCTAGCTTACACAGGTAAGCTAGCCATTATGCTATTATAAAGCTTGATAAAGATGTACAAAATACCGATAACAAAAGTAAACCAAAACAGAATCTCAAGCAATATGAAACCGATCAGCGAAACGACCGAGAGCGTTGAATAGATTCTGTACACCATGAAGATCAAATAAACGAGCGTGACAACGGCAAAAAACGCCGCAATCCAGAAACCATTCTGCACAAGCGCAAAGGAAAGAATTCCGCCGCCTACATAAATTAAAGAGCCTAATCTGATTTTTTTCAGGTTTTCCCCTTCAGGGTCATTTGTGAAAAACAATAGAGACAGCTCTGTCACTGTGTTTGCAATCAGCTTCAAAGCCGAAAAAAGCATAAAATACACAAGGGCGAACGCTGCAAAAAGCGCCAGTCTGATCCCTTTCTCAGAGAAATAATCCAGCATTCCCTGATACATGCCGAGCGTCTGAAGCATCTTCATGACATAAAGCGAGGTAGAAATGGATAATGACGAACTAAAAAGCAGAATCGCAACGAGCGGAAAATAACCCGTCCAATAAGTATTTTTCATATAAAAAGTCCCTTTCTGTAATCTACTTCACTTATTATGGAGGACTTAAAACACATTGACAAGATAAAAAATTCCATTTTTCCTCACTTTTACGAAATAAGAGCCCGATCTTCACAAACCGGCTTTTTCGGAGTAAAGTAGAACGCGGGAATGATAAACGTAAGGAAGGCTGTCATGAAAAAAACATTAAAATTGCAAACCCGATTAACGATATTCGTCTGTATTGTCGTTCTTATCGCACTTTGTATCACCTTTTTCACCATCAGCGTCCAGACCGCAGACCGCGTGAAAGAAGAAGAACGGACAACCGCCCTGCGCACCGCAAAGCTGGTCGCGGAAACACCGAGTGTCGCGCAGGCATTGCAAACAAGAAAAGGGCTGAAAGAGCTCCGGGACTATACACTGGATGTCCAGCATACGACAGGAACCGAATTTGTCGTGGTGATGGATATGAACAGCATCCGTCTCACCCACCCCGACGCAAATAAAATCGGTAAGAAATTCACCGGCGGAGACGAGCAGCCGGCGATGCACGGCCATATCAAAACGAGCACATCAGCGGGAACGCTCGGGAAATCCATGAGAGCCTTCGTTCCGATCTACGGAAAAGATAAAAAACAAGTGGGCGTCGTTTCGGTCGGAATTTCGCTTAACAAAATACAGGATGTCGTCAGCCACAGTTTGAGACCGCTTTATTTCATTATCTGCGTAAGTATTTTTGTCGGTGTCATAGGAGCCGTTATTGTCGCCCGCACCGTTAAAAACATTATGTACGGTCTTGAGCCTTATGAAATTGCCACTTTGCTGGAAGAGCGGAGCGCCATGCTCGAATCCACGAAGGAAGGCATCCTCGCGGTTGACGCGCGGGGAAAAATTAAGCTTGCCAATGCCGAAGCGAAACGCCTCTTTATTAAAATGGGTATTCCGACTAATCCGGTCGATCAAGATGTGAACGATATTCTTCCGAAAAGCCGGCTGAAGCAGGTGATTGAAACGAAAAAACCGCTTCAGGACAGAGATATCCGCATTAACGGACTTGAGCTTGTTTTTAATGAGGTTCCGATTCATCTGAAGGGACAAACCGTCGGAGCGATCGCCACTTTCAGGGACAAAACGGAGGTCAAACATTTAGCAGAACAGCTGTCCGGTGTTAAAATGTATGCAAACGCATTAAGAGCACAGTCCCATGAATTCATGAATAAGCTTCATGTCATTTTAGGACTTGTCCAGTTAAAAGAATATGATGATCTCGGCACTTATATTAAGGATATCGCCATTCAGCAGAAGACGGAAACAAGCGAGATTATCAGCGACGTCAAAAGTCCGGTTCTTGCAGGGTTTCTACTAGGAAAACAAAGCTATATACGCGAACAGGGCGCTGACCTGGACATTCAGCTCGGCAGCATGATTCCGAATGCGGCGGATCCCGCCGTCATCCATGAGCTCATTACGATTATCGGAAATCTGCTGAACAATGCGCTTGACGCGGTGGCGCAGATGCCGAAAAAAAACATTACGTGTTCGATGCGGTTTCAGGACCGACTGCTTGATATAGAAATTACGGACACCGGGGCCGGGATGTCCGCCGAAGACCAAACCCGTATATTTGAACAAGGCTATTCCACGAAAGGGACAAACCGGGGATTCGGTCTCTATTTTACCCAGCAGGCAACAGAAAATTTAAAAGGCCACATGATTGTGACAAGTGAAAAGAATGAAGGAACGACTTTCAGTCTTCGCATTCCGTATGAACCGAAGGAGGAAAATGATGATTAATGTACTCATAGTTGAAGACGACCCCATGGTGGGTGAATTAAATAAACGCTATCTCAGCCAGATTGAAGGCTTTCAGCTGAAAGGGATCGCTTCATCCTTTCAAAGCGCGCTGCACGTGTTAGGCGAGCATCATATCGACCTCATCCTCCTTGACATTTATATGCCGGGAAAAAACGGTCTTGAGCTTTTAACGGAAATCCGCAAACAAAATGAATCGGTCGATGTCATCGTCATTTCAGCCGCAAGCGAGCTGGATGTCATCAAAAAAACACTTCGGTACGGCGCCGTCGATTATTTAATCAAACCATTTGAGTTTGACCGCTTTCAAACCGCCCTTTCCGACTACAGACGCAAGCAGAAGGTTTATCAATCACACAGAAGCATGACACAGAAAGAATTAGATGCGGAGCTTTTTCAAAAGAAAGTAGCGGCGGAAAAGGTCCACCTTCCGAAAGGACTGACAAAAAGCACGCTTAAACTCATCTGGGCGAGCATCGAATCTTTCGGCGACAGCTCTTTTACTACGGAAGACCTCGCCAAGCATACTGAAATCTCGCAAGTCTCCATCCGGAAATACCTTAAATTTCTTGAAGACATTCAAGTGCTGAACGTAGAAATGGCGTACGGCACGATCGGCAGACCCGTCTTTCAATACCATATCAACACCGGCAATGTCAGCACCATAAAACAATATTTATAATGTCAAAAAGCGCCGTTCCGCCGTGAACGGTGCTTTTTACTGTCATATCCCCTGACAAAAGGCTTGAGATTCCGTTTTGATATGCTATATAAGAATAATGACCCGAGGGAGCCGCCGGTGATTTATCCAAATGAGGAAGTAGATTCATAATATTGATATTTTTTTAAAAATAAGCAAATTTCTATTTATTTATGCCGGGTAAAATGATAAATTATGATTGGTTAGCTGATCTTTTCAGATATGACATAAGTCCCGGACTAACATGAGAGAGCCGCTCGAAGCGGGAAAAAGAGAGACGTCTCATCACTATTATCAGAAAGTTTTTTCGATTCTGTATCCTGTCGGCGGCTCAAGTCTGAAAAAACGGCATCATCCATATTTTACAGGGGGGTTATATCTTTGAAAAAACGCAAAATCGGAATGGCGGTTGCGCTCATTGCAGCGGCCGGAACCCTATTAAGCGCATGCGGTTCGAGTGACAAAGCAAACGGCTCCGGCAGCAAAAACTTTACCGTCGGCATGGTCACGGATATCGGCGGGGTCGATGACAAATCATTTAACCAGTCCGCCTGGGAAGGCATTCAGGCATTCGGAAAAGACAAGGGGCTTACAAAAGGCAAAAGCGGGTTTGACTATCTCCAATCAAAATCAGATGCAGATTACACAACGAACTTAAATAAATTAGCACGGGAACACTTTGACCTGATTTACGGCGTCGGGTACCTGATGCAGGATTCCATCAGCGAAATCGCCGATCAGCGCAAAGACACAAATTTTGCGATTATTGACGCCGTTGTCAAAAAAGACAACGTAGCGAGCCTTACATTTAAAGAGCAGGAAGGTTCATTCCTCGCAGGAGTAGCGGCTGCGTTATCGAGCAAAACGGGAAAAGTCGGATTTGTGGGCGGAATGGAGTCTGAATTGATCAAAAAATTCGAAATCGGCTTCCGCGCCGGTGTACAAGCCGCAAATCCGAAAGCGGCCGTCGAAGTGAAATATGCGGGCGGATTCGACAAAGCCGATGTCGGCAAAGCGACGGCTGAAAGCATGTACAAATCAGGCGTTGACGTCATTTATCACGCGGCCGGCGCAACGGGTACGGGCGTCTTCACGGAAGCCAAAAACCTTAAAAAAGAAGATCCGAAACGCAACGTATGGGTCATCGGCGTTGATAAAGACCAGTATGCGGAAGGTCAAGTTGAAGGCACAAAAGACAATGTCACGCTCACATCAATGGTCAAAAAAGTGGATACAGCCGTGAAGGACTTAACGAAAAAAGCAAGTGACGGCAAATTCCCGGGCGGCAAAACATTAACTTACGGATTGGCACAGGATGCAGTCGGCATCTCGGATCACAAAGAAAACCTTTCTGACGATGTCATCAAAGCAACAGACGATTGGAAGAAGAAAATCGCGGACGGACTCGAAATCCCTTCAACTGAAAAAGAATTGAAATCCTTCAAGGCTGAGTAAGAATCAGGGGATAAGGAGACTTCGTGCTTATCCCCTCTCTTTTTTGGAAAGAGCGGTGAAGGAAAAGCTGCATCTCTTGCAGCTTTTCTTTTGCCAAGCTTTTTCACCAAAGCATCTCTGAAAAGGAGCGTCAAATCGTGGATTATATCATTGAAATGCTTAATATACGCAAAGAGTTTCCCGGAATCGTTGCCAATGATGACGTCACGCTTCAAGTGAAAAAAGGCGAAATACACGCCCTGCTCGGGGAAAACGGCGCGGGGAAATCGACACTCATGAACGTTTTATTCGGCCTGTATCAGCCGGAAAAAGGCGAAATCCGGGTGCGGGGTGAACGTGTTCACATCAACAGTCCGAACAAAGCCAACGATCTCGGCATCGGAATGGTGCACCAGCATTTTATGCTTGTGGATACCTTTACCGTCTCAGAAAATATTATTCTCGGAAAAGAGCCGAAAAAATTAGGACGGATTGACAGACAGCGCGCCGACCGGGACGTACGCGATATTTCCGACCGTTACGGCCTGCAGATTGATCCTGAAGCTAAAGTTGCCGATATTTCTGTCGGTATGCAGCAGCGGGCGGAAATATTAAAGACCCTCTACCGGGGCGCGGACATTCTCATTTTTGACGAGCCGACCGCGGTGCTGACCCCGCACGAAATTCAAGAACTGATTCAGATTATGAAAAACCTGGTCAATGAAGGAAAATCCATTATCCTCATCACCCACAAATTAAAAGAAATCATGGAAGTCTGCGACCGTGTCACCATCATCCGGAAAGGAAAAGGCATTACAACACTTGATGTCGCACATACGGATCAGGATGAACTGGCAAGCCTTATGGTCGGACGCGCAGTTTCATTCAAGACGGATAAACAGCCGGCTGAACCGAAACAGGAGGTGCTTTCGCTTTCTGATGTAACGGTGAAAGACGCGCGCGGAGTTGAGGCAGTCAAACAGCTCTCCCTCTCTGTCAGAGCCGGTGAAATCGTCGGCATTGCGGGCGTTGACGGCAACGGCCAATCTGAATTAATCGAAGCCATTACAGGCCTCAGAAAAACACATGCCGGCACGATCACGTTAAACGGCAAACAGCTGCAAAACATGCCGCCGCGGAAAGTCACTGAAGCAGGAATCGGGCATATCCCCCAGGACAGGCATAAACATGGACTCGTTCTGGATTTTCCGATCGGAGAAAATATCGTCCTGCAAAGTTATTATCAAAAGCCCTACTCTTCTTTCGGCATATTAAATAAACACGCGATTTATGACAAAGCGCGAAGCCTGATTGAAGAATACGACGTCAGAACGCCTGATGAATATACGCCCGCGCGCGCACTCTCGGGAGGAAATCAGCAAAAGGCCATTATCGGCCGGGAAGTGGACAGAAATCCCGATCTATTAATTGCCGCCCAGCCGACGCGGGGGCTCGATGTCGGCGCGATTGAATTCGTCCATAAAAAGCTCATTGAGCAGCGTGACGCCGGTAAAGCTGTGCTGCTGTTGTCTTTTGAGCTTGATGAAATCATGAATCTCAGCGATCGCATCGCCGTCATCTTTGAAGGCAGCATCATCGCAAACGTCAATCCGCCGGAAACAGACGAGCAGGAGCTTGGCCTTTTAATGGCGGGAAGTAAGCAAATGGAGGCAGGGAACATACATGATTAAGCGACTTTCTCATCTGGCTGTGCCGCTGATTGCCATCATTCTTGGTCTGGCTGCGGGTGCGGTCATCATGCTTGCCAGCGGCTACAATGTCGCAAGCGGGTATTCCGCTCTTTGGAACGGCATTTTCGGTGAAATGTATTATCTCGGGGAAACGATCCGGCAGATTACGCCTTATATTTTATCCGGATTGGCCGTGGCGTTCGCATTTCGGACCGGCCTGTTCAATATCGGTGTTGAAGGACAGCTCCTTGTCGGCTGGACGGCCGCGGTTTGGGTCGGGACTTCCTTTGACGCCCCCGCTTACATCCACCTCCCGCTTTCGTTATTGGCGGCGGCTGCCGCGGGAGGCATTTGGGGGCTGATTCCCGGATTTTTAAAAGCCCGTTTTTTTGTTCACGAAGTGATTGTTACGATCATGATGAATTATATCGCTCTTCATTTAACCAATTACCTCATATCCGATGTCATGACGGACCACAGGGACAAAACAGACAAAATTCATGAAAGCGCGTCGCTCCGCTCGCCGTTTTTAGAGCAGCTGACAGACTACTCCCGCCTTCATTTGGGGATACTGATCGCTTTGTTTGCGGCAGTCTTCATGTGGTTTATCATTCATAAAACAAAAAGCGGATTCGAGTTTCGGGCTGTCGGCTTTAATCAGCACGCGGCACAATACGCCGGAATAAGCGTCAGAAAAAATATGATGTATGCCATGATGATTTCCGGCGCCTTTGCGGGGCTTGCCGGCGCGATGGAAGGACTCGGAACCTTTCAATACGCGGCGGTTAAAGGCGCATTTACCGGAGTCGGCTTCGACGGCATCGCGGTTGCGCTTCTAGGGGGCAGCACGGCAATCGGCGTGGTTCTTGCGGCCTGTCTTCTCGGCGGCCTTAAAGTCGGCGCCTTAAATATGCCGATTGAATCCGGTGTGCCTTCTGAAGTCGTTGACATCGTCATCGCCATTATTATTTTGTTTGTGGCATCAAGCTACGCCATCCGGCTCATCCTTGATAAATTGAAGAAAAAGGGGGCGAAGTAAGTGGACTTCCTCCAGATTTTATCCATTATTGTCCCGGCCACACTCGTTTATGCGGCTCCGCTTATTTTGACCGCTCTCGGCGGCGTGTTTTCTGAAAGATCGGGGGTTGTCAACATCGGTCTGGAAGGCCTGATGATTATCGGCGCCTTTACAAGCGTCATGTTCAACTTATTTTTCGGACGTGAGCTCGGCGCCGCTGCTCCGTGGCTCGCCCTGGCTGCGGCTATGATTGCCGGCGGGCTGTTCTCGCTGATTCACGCGGCTGCCGCGGTTTCTTTCCGCGCCGATCAGACGGTAACCGGGGTGGCGATCAATATGCTCGCGTTAGGAGCGACGCTGTTTATCGTTAAGCTGATATACGGCAAGGCGCAGACTGATAAAATCCCGGAGCCCTTTTACAAAACGAACATTCCGGGGTTAAGCAATATTCCGGTTTTAGGAAAGATCTTCTTTTCTGACGTATATTATACTTCGATTTTAGCCATTGTACTGGCCTTTGTTTCTTGGTTTATTTTATTCAAAACACCGTTCGGCCTTCGCATCCGTTCTGTCGGGGAACACCCGATGGCGGCAGATACGATGGGAATCAACGTGTTCGCCATGCGCTATATCGGCGTCATGATCAGCGGGCTGTTCGGCGGGCTCGGCGGCGGTGTATATGCTTCCACGATCGCGCTTGATTTCACGCACTCCACCATTTCCGGACAAGGCTTTATCGCTCTTGCCGCGCTTGTTTTCGGCAAATGGCATCCGATCGGCGCGCTCGGGGCTGCGCTGTTCTTCGGATTTGCGCAGAGTTTGAGCATTATCGGCTCGCTTTTGCCCCTGTTCAAAGACATTCCGAATGTATACATGCTGATGGCTCCTTACATTCTGACCATTCTCGCGCTTGCCGGCTTCATCGGCCGCGCGGATGCGCCTAAAGCCAACGGCATCCCTTATATTAAAGGAAAACGCTGATCAGCATACAAAAAGAGTTCCGCGCCCTGATGCCGGAACTCTTTTCATCTATAAACGATTCTGATATATTCACGCGGCTGAAACGGCTTTTGCATTGATTCAGCCGCACTCAGCTTGTCGTGCGCGTATTCTGTCCCGAGAAAAAAACACTCCCATTCATCTGCCTCCGTCTCCTGCCTCCCTTTGCAGAAATCGTCCGCTATGAATGTTCCTGCGATAATAGAACAAAATATTCCAATACAGGCTGCCGCCTTTCTTTTCATCTGACCAGCTCCTTTTGTAAAGCTTGATCTGAAAGCTAAATGTATATACAAAGATCCGGATATTTGATAAATTTATTTTAGGTTCAAAAGACCACAAAAACATAGAGAGGAATACATTATGCCATAGCAGGGTAAAAAAAAGTGCGATATAATTTGTACTGGGTCCTATGACCGTGAATTGATTTTTCACTCTTACATAAAGCAGTTGCTTGATGAAAAACAAGCAAAGGAGGTCTTCTGTTGCAGCTGTTACATTTCGCGATTTTGGCGCCTTTTTTATTTGCATTTATCGTTCCCTTTCTTTATAAACGGGTAAAACAAGTCCATACAGGCTGGTTTGTGCTGATATTGCCCGTTGTGCTGTTTGTTTACTTTATCAGCAAGCTCCCGCTGACAATGGCGGGAGAAACCGTCCGGTATGCGGCCGAATGGATTCCTTCCCTCGGCATTAACTATACCGTTTATATTGACGGACTCGGGCTGTTATTCGCTTTATTGATTACGGGCATCGGCTCTCTGGTGACACTTTACAGTATTTTTTACTTATCGAAAGACAAAGAAAAGCTCGGCCCCTTTTACGTGTACCTGCTGATGTTTATGGGCGCGATGCTCGGCGTTGTGCTCGTCGATAACGTCATTGTGCTTTATATGTTCTGGGAGCTGACAAGCCTGTCATCCTTCTTATTAATCGGGTATTGGCATAAGCGGGAGAAATCACGCTACGGTGCGGAAAAATCACTGCTGATTACCGTCGGCGGCGGACTGTGCATGCTCGGCGGCTTTATCCTGCTGTATCTGATGACGGACTCATTCAGTATCAGGGAAATGGTCAACCAGGTGCATATTATCGTCGGCCATCCGTTCTTTATTCCGGCAATGGTTCTCCTGTTATTGGGGGCCTTTACGAAATCAGCGCAGTTTCCGTTTTACATCTGGCTTCCTGATGCCATGGAAGCCCCGACTCCTGTCAGCGCCTACCTGCACTCGGCAACAATGGTGAAAGCGGGCATTTATCTGATTGCCAGATTCAGTCCGGTTTTTGCGTTTTCACCTGTCTGGTTTTGGACGGTTGCCTCAGTCGGTCTGATCACGATGGTATGGGCTTCCTTCAACGCGATTAAACAAACCGATTTAAAAGCGATTCTGGCTTTTTCCACAGTCAGCCAGCTCGGTATGATTGTATCGATGCTCGGCGCAGGAGCCGCCGCGCTTCACTTTCAGCATTCGGAGTATTTCACGGCGGCTGTGACTGCGGCTGTGTTTCACTTAATTAACCATGCTACTTTTAAAGGAAGTTTATTTATGGCGGTCGGCATTATCGACCATGAAACAGGAACGAGGGATATCCGCAGGCTCGGCGGACTGATGGCGCTCATGCCGATAACGTTTACCGTTTCATTGATCGGAACGTTTTCCATGGCCGGCCTCCCTCCTTTTAACGGCTTCTTAAGTAAAGAAATGTTCTTTACAAGTATGCTGCGGATTGCTCATGCAGATATTTTCAGCCTGGATACGTGGGGCATGCTGTTCCCCGTTCTCGCATGGATCGGCAGCGTCTTCACGTTTATCTACAGCATGAAGCTGTTTTTCAGAACGTTCAGTGGCGCGCGCAAAACGGATCAGCTTGAAAAGACGCCGCATGAAGCTCCGCTCGGCATGCTGATTTCGCCGGTGATTCTTGCCGCTTGCGCCGTCAGTCTGTTTTTCGCACCGAATGTTTTATCCTACAGCCTGATTGAACCGGCGATGAATTCCATTTATCCGGCTCTGTTAACCGGCGGGGATACATTCCATGTCCACATTTCCCAGTGGCACGGTTTGACCGCTGAAGTGCTGATGACCGTCGGCATTATCATTGTCGGCACGATCGGTTACGTGTCTCTGTCTAAATGGGAGCGGGTATACGGTCTGTTTCCGAAAAAACTGACGCTGAACCGGCTTTACAATGCGGTGACGGGCAGTATGGAAAAAAGATCTTACCGGCTGACGTCATCTTATATGACCGGATTTTTGCGGGATTATCTGCTGTATATTTTTGCGGCGTTTATCATTCTCATCGGAGCGGCGTTCGTGATGAAAGGCGGCTTTTCCATGACAACAAAAGGAATGGCTGAGATCGGTCTGTATGAAATCGTGCTGTCGCTCGTTATGGTGAGCGCAACGATTGCGACTGTGTTCGCCAAATCGCGGCTGACGGCCATTATCGCACTCGGAGTTGTCGGGTATACGCTCGCTCTGTTTTTCGTGATTTTCAGAGCGCCCGATCTGGCGCTTACGCAGCTTGTCATTGAGACGATATCCGTCGCCTTGTTTCTTCTTTGTTTTTATCATCTGCCGAAAATGCGGCGGAAAAAGAAGACCAGAACATTCCGGCTGACGAATTTTATCATTTCTCTCGGTGTCGGCGTCATCGTGACAATGCTCGGAATCGCATCTTCCAGCGAAAAAACACAAGACAGTATCGCCTCTTTTTTCACGGCTTACAGCCATAAGCTTGGCGGAGGCAATAATATCGTCAACGTCATCCTCGTTGATTTCAGGGGATTTGACACGATGTTTGAAATCACGGTGCTGTCGATTGCTGCACTCGGCATTTACGGCATGATCAGAACGAAAGTAAAAGAGGAGGGAGAAGAGCGTTGAGACAGCAAAAAACAAACGACATCATCCTTCAGACGGCAACGAAACTTGTATCTTTTATCATTCTGCTTTTCTCTTTCTATTTATTTTTATCGGGGCATAACGCTCCCGGCGGAGGATTTGTCGGCGGGCTGATTACATCTTCGGCCATTGTGCTTTTGCTTTTGGCCTTTGATTTAAAAACCGTCAAGTCGATTTTGCCCGTCAATTTTATTTATGTAGCGGGCGCGGGTCTGCTTATCGCGATTGCAACGGGTGCAGGTTCGTTCTTATTCGGAGCGCCCTTTCTCACCCATACATTCGGCCATTTTCATCTCCCGGTGCTCGGAAATACGGAGCTTGCGACGGCCACTTTGTTTGATTTAGGTGTGTATCTCGTTGTTGTCGGCGTGACGATGACCATTATTCAAACGATTGGAGAGGAAGAATAGTGGAAATCTTAATGTCTGTCATTGCCGGTATTTTGTTTATGGCGGCAACCTACCTGCTGCTTTCTAAAAGTCTTTTGCGCGTGATTATCGGCACCGCGCTTTTAAGCCACGGCGTCCATTTGCTGCTTCTGACCATGGGCGGACTGAAAAAAGGCGCCCCTCCCATACTGGGCGGAAAAAGCACATCGTTTGTCGATCCGCTGCCGCAGGCACTCATACTGACGGCGATCGTGATTTCGTTCGGCGTCACGTCCTTCCTGCTTGTGATGGCGTTTCGCGCCTATCAGGAACTGAAAACGGACGATATGGATCGAATGAGGGGAAATGATCAACATGAATAACTTTGTGATATTGCCTATTCTGGTGCCGCTGCTTTGCGCAGTGCTGCTGATTTTTATGAACAGGCACGTGATGCTGATGCGGATATTCAGCACTGCCGCTTCCTGTGTCTCCATCGCCATCAGCGCCGTTCTCGTTCAAACGGTTTTTACACACGGAATTCAGACGCTGACACTCGGCGGATGGAAAGCGCCGTACGGCATTGTGCTCGCCGCTGACCAGCTTGCCGCACTGCTTGTTTTGACAACCGCCATAATCGGGTTGCTCGTCATCCTTTACTCCTTCCGCTCTATCGGAGAAAAACGGGAGCGCGCTTTCTATTATTCAGGGGTGCAGTTTCTTCTGGCGGGTGTAAGCGGAGCGTTTTTGACGGGTGACCTGTTCAACATGTACGTCTTTTTTGAGCTTCTGCTTATCGCATCCTACATGCTGATCGTGCTTGGCGGAACGAAAATTCAATTAAGAGAATCATTGAAGTATATCGTGTTTAACATTGTGTCATCCGCGTTTTTTGTCATCGGTGTCGGTTACTTATATGCGGTGACGGGGACGCTGAATATGGCTGATTTAAGCGTGAAAATCAGCGAATCGGGCCAGACCGGGCTGATAAGTGTCATCGGCGTCCTGTTTCTCGTCGTTTTCGGTTTAAAGGGCGGGATATTCCCGCTGTATTTCTGGATGCCGGGCTCTTATTACGCCCCGCCGGCTGCGATTTCGGCCTTATTCGGATCTCTTTTGACGAAAGTCGGCCTGTACGCCATTTTGAGAGTATTCACCCTGATTTTCATTCACGATGCAGGCTTTACCCACCAATTGATGATGTGGCTTGCGATGCTGACGGTATTATTCGGCGTAATCGGGTCTATCGCCTTTTCGGATGTCATGAAAATCGTCATCTATAATATTATTACAGCCGTCGGCGTGATTTTATTCGGCATCGCCATGAACACCCCGGCCTCCATTCAAGGAGCGGTTTATTACTTGATTCACGATATGCTGATTAAAGGAGCGCTGTTTATGCTGGCGGGAACGCTTATCACGCTGACCGGCACGGCCAGTCTGCATAAAATGAGCGGCCTGATCACCCGTTATCCCGTTTTGGGCTGGATGTTCTTTATCTCCGCCATATCTTTGGCCGGCATCCCGCCATTCAGCGGATTTGTGGGCAAGCTGAAGATTGCTGAAGGCGGTTTTGATCAGGGGGAAACATTGTTTTCCGTATTGATTCTCTTGTCGAGCCTGCTTGTGCTGTATTCCGTGCTGAAGGTTTTTACGACGGCTTTTTGGGGAGAAGAAAAAGAAATCCCTGGCGCGGGCGGACGGTCCGCAAAAGGGCTTCTTTATCCGGCAGCCGCTTTTCTCCTTTTGTCGCTTCTGTTCGGGCTCGGAACCGAATGGGTTTCACCGTATGTCAATCAGACGGCTGAGAATCTGCTGAATCCGGAAAAATACATTGAAGCTGTTTTGAAGGAGTAGATGGCATGGCTTTGCAACTATTATTAAATGTTCTTCTCGCTGTTTGCTGGATGTTTCTCACAAACAGCCTCAGCGCGGCGGGATTTGTTACCGGATTTATCGCGGGCTTGGCGGCGCTGTTTTTTTTCCGGCGCTTCTTCTCGCGGCCGTTTTACATTTGGAAAATATGGTCGGTCATCAGACTGATGCTGATCTTTATAAAAGAATTATATCTGGCCAATGTCAGCGTGCTGAAAACCGTTATCTCGCCGAAGATGAACATCCGCCCGGGCATTTTCGCGTTTAAGACGGAACTGACGGAGGATTGGGAGATCACACTGCTCTCACTGTTAATCACTCTGACACCGGGTACGCTTGTGATGGATATCTCCGATGACCGGTCGATTCTCTATATACACGCCATGGACATTGAGGATGCGGAGAAAGCGATTCATGACATCCGCGTCTCTTTTGAGAAAGCCATTCAGGAGGTGAGCCGCTGATGTTTACGTTTATTCTGCAATTATCACTCGGCATTATGGCGGTTTCGACTCTTCTGTACGTCATTCGAGTCATTAAAGGGCCTACGATACCGGACCGGGTCGTCGCGCTTGATGGGATCGGCATCAATCTGATTGCCATGACCGCGCTCGTATCCATCCTCTTAAGAACAACGGCCTTTTTGGACATCATTCTGCTGCTCGGCATTTTATCATTTATCGGCACGATTGCCTTCGCTAAGTTTTTGGAGAAAGGAGAGATTATCGAAAATGATCGAAATCGTTAAATGGGCCGTCGCCGTTTGTATTCTGATGGGATCGCTGATCTGCCTGGTCGCGTCTTTCGGCACACTCAGACTTCCTGACATGTATACACGCGCCCACGCCTCTTCAAAAGGCTCGACACTCGGCGTTAATTTGATATTGCTCGGGGTGTTAGGTTACTTGTGGATGCTGACCGGAGAAATTTCCGTAAAAATACTGCTCGGCATCATTTTTATCCTGCTGACGGCGCCGGTCGGGGCGCACCTCATATGCAGAGCCGCGTATAACTCGGGAACGGCGCTTGATAAACGCAGCGTTCAAGATGATTATAAAGGGATCAGAAACTTTGTGATCAAACGAAAAGAAGATTCATATTTGTAAAAACAAACAGCCGGACGATTCAGGGTTCCGGCTGTTTGTTTATTTTGTTATAACAGCCAGCGTGCAGCGGGACACACAGATCAGTCTTTCTCTTTCATCGAAAATGTTAATCCCGTACACAATGGTTGTCCTGCCCGTGTGAACGGGTTCCGCAATCGCCGTGACCGTACCGCCCTCTTTCACGGATTTTAAATGATTGGCATTAATCTCAAGCCCGACACACGCCTGTTTCGACTGGTCGATAAAATGCTGGGCGCCGATGCTTGCAACAGTCTCCGCCAGCGCTGCGGAGGCGCCTCCGTGCAGATATCCGAAAGGCTGCACCGTCCTCTTATCCACCGGCATAACCGCGACGCATCTCCCCGCCGTGTTTTCAGTGATTTCAATGCCGAGTGCGCCGAGCAATGTATGATTCAGATTCATAGATCATTCTCCTTTCAAAGTTTATAGTACATTATCTGACTTGGCGATCAGCACCGCTTCAGTGCGGGAGCCGACATTCAGCTTATTAAAAATGGATGTCAGGCTGTATTCAATCGACCGCTTGCTTAAGTGAAGCGCATCGGCGATTTCCTGATTGGTCAAACCTTTTTCGACCTCTTGGAGAATATGGCGCTCTCTCGGAGTTAACCGATCCTGCTCACTTTGAGGGGAAGAAGACGTTTTTGTTTTTTGCTGGGTCATCAGCTGTTTGAAATAGGAGAAATCAACTAAAATCTGTCCGTTGAGCACGTGATATATGTATTGCATGATTTTCTCTTTAGATTCGGTTTTGCTGATGGCGCCATGCAGGCCCGCGCGGATGGATTCTTCAAAATAATCTTCAACTTCATAGCCTGTGTAGACAATGATTTTACAGAGAGGATTCTCTTTTAAGATTTTCTTGGAAAGCTCTATGCCGCTGAGGTCATCACCCAGATTTAAATCCATTAATATGAGATCGTAAGCTGAAAAATCATGCCGGAGAACGAACTGTTCACTGGCATCGGGACTGAGGCAATCGACAGAAAGATTCGTGTCCGTTTCCAGAATCGTCTTGGTGCCCTCCATGACAGCCGGATGATCATCAATCACTAGTATCTTTTTCATGGTTTCCTCCCTTTTACTCATTCATTTCCATTTTATTAAAAAGACTTGGCTTCTGCCAAGTCGATTTGGTGATAAATTGGTTACAATTCCATTTCAATATCCGCTTTAAAACCATTTCCTTCACTTGTGTCGATTTTCATCCGGCCGTCAAGCGCCCGGACGCGCTCCTTAATGCCCGAAAGCCCCATGCTCATCGACTGTCCGCCGCCTTCTTCCTGATTGCACCCGACCCCGTCATCTTCATAATGCAGAATCACTTTATTTTGAATGCTGATCAGCATAATCAGCACCTCATTGGCCTGTGAATGCTTCATGGCATTCGAAAGAAATTCCTGAATGATGCGGTACAAATTCAGCTGCGTATCCAAATCCAGCGCCGCCGTAAACCGGCCCGTATTCAGACGGATATGAAACGGCGCACGCTCCTGCTGCTGCGCGGCAAGCTTGGATAACGCCTTGACCAGACCCAAATCATACAGCAGCTGAGGCCGAAGCTCATGGCACGTCTCCCGGGTCATCAAAATGACATCCGACATCTGCTCATTCATCTGATGAAGCTTGTCCTGCACCTCTAAACTGGCAAGGCTCTTCTCTTTTAAAATCAGCCAGAAACAGCTCACACTGACGCTTCAAAGAAATCAAATCCTGCAGCACCGAATCATGCAGATCACGGGCCAGATCCGACCGCTGCTTTTCCTCGATCGTAAACATCAGCTTTTTGAGCCAGACCGGGTTTGAGCCTTGTTGTTTTAGGTCTTGTAAATGATTCATGAGTTCTTCGATCTGCAATATGTTTTCCATCGAAACACTTGTATAAAAAGACAATGTCTTTAACCAAGATATCTCATCTCTTGTCAGTCTCGGGGTATTAATGCTGGATAAACAGAGCAGAATGTATGAATTGGCGCCTCTTTCTCCGATCTTCATCAGAAAACCTTGATTTACTTCAATAATCTTCCCAATCTCTGATGTAACTTTATCAAATTCTTTTTTATACGGCTGCCAGTTCGGTTCGATGTTCTGTTTATCAAAATACAGAATGTCTCCGTCAGAATTGATTTCAAATATATAAGCTTTACTAACAGGCAAGACGTCCAAAATAGTCTTTTTCAAATTCATAAACACTTGATTTAAAGCTGATACGCTTTTAAGAAGCTGTGTATATTTAAATATGCTGTCTTGGTAATTGTATTTTTCAGAGAAACGCTTTAAGCGAAACTTAAAGTCTAGAACTTCTTTGAAATAAAAAACGGCTAGCATGATTAGAAATACAAACAATGTAATTTGGAAAGTGTCAAAATTTTCATTTTTGTTGATGAATACTACAAATACCCAAACGATTCCTATCGTCGGAATAACTGCTAACAAGCAATAATACCTCAAACGGCCTAACAAGAAATCAATGTTGTAAATCTTATTTACGACAAATTGATATACCAATGCTAAAGGTATGAGCAGAAGAAAAGGTGCAGTAACTACAGCGCTATATACATATTGTCCAAAAATAATCAATGGAGCAATATATAATAAAGAAAAGGGGAAAAAAGCAATTGTATTAGAAACCAGAAGTACTTTTAACAGGTAAGAGAAATCCCTTTTTCTATGTTTTATTTGATATAATATGAGACTAACATAAACTACAATCATTTCTAATAAAAATGTTAAAAGGTTAAGGCTTACAATTAAATGATGACCTATTCTATCTCTAAATAATTCAAGCAGGATATTGATTAGAGGAAGAAGGTACAATAAACCAACGTAAATTCCTCTCGAAAATTCCACTTTAAGTTCTTTGAAATATTGATGCAAGAAATTTAGATATAAAACAGGCACAGCTAAAAAGGTGTAAAGATTAATGTACCTATTAATACGATAACCTCTTGTAACCCCTCCTGCGCTTAAGTATGCAATAGAAATACACAGTAAAAAGCAAATAAGTATATACGCTGAGACGCTATCTTTTCTTAGGTTGACTTTAAATATATAAAATATGCATATTAAACTAAGAAGAAAAAAGATACACGGAATAATATACGAAAAGAAACTATATGGACTATCTAAATAAATGAATTCAATATTTTTAAGTTCTATTAAACGCCCGTCTCTCTCAACTTTTAAATACTTAATTTTCGCAAGGTATGAACCATAAATATTTTCTTTTTTAGGTTTTCCGCCATTTATTTCAGTAATTCTGTCCCCAATTTTTAGACCCATTATTCTTCCATAAGAAGATTTTGAAATATCCACAACTTTTAATTCTTGGTTAGAAGACTGAACTACTTTTGTTCCTATTAATATTCCATTCTGAGTATAATAAATTATAAAAGTAAAATAAAAAATTCCGAACAATAATAAAGCAACCGTAAAACATTTCAGCAATTGTCTCAAGGAACCACAACTCTCTTGTTTTTTTAAGTAAACCAAGCTGGGTCATTTTTTCTTATTTTTACATTATTATCAAAAATCTCAAGAATAGTTGGGATAAGTGAATTTGGGATACTAAGTAAACTAACTTCTTCTTTTTTTAATTTCTCTAGTACTTCTGGGTTTTTCATTAAATAATTTACGATGTCTTGATTCATTATACTGTGCCCTCATTCAATGATTTGTAATGCAATAACTCAATTTCAATATTTATTTTGTTTAATTCATTCATTATTTTATCTTCATATAATTTAATCATGATAGAAATATATTGAATCACCCCAGCATCCCAAAGCTTTTGTTTGAACGCGTCTTTATCTGAAAGCAATAATTGATATTCCTGGTTTGAATTCATTATTTTAAGAATTAATACTGACATCGGATTAAATTTTCGTTTTAAGTATAATAAAACTAAGTTATTTCTTTTTTTGTTAATATCACTGCGTTCTTTATTAAATAACCCATAATAATCATTCTCTATTTGTTTCACAATTCCTAACAAGTAAGAATAATTCTCAACAGTCTCGTTATATTCCCCGGATGCAAGCATTGTTCCCAGTACACATGGCATCGCAGTAAGTGAACCTGATTTATGTTTTATCATTTCGAGGCACTCTTCTTCAGTCTCGGCCACATTCCTTAAGTCATCATGCTGCCCCTGCATTGCTTCTAATGCATATTTTAAGGCTAACTGAGAAAATTCAGAAACTGTACAAAGCGAATTAATGAGATGGAGACTAATTGTATAGAGAGATGTTGATGCATTTAGCGAAACTGAGCGGTCAATTTTCATCCAAAGAGCACTGTCATTATCCTCATCTTCATGGTCATCCAAGATATCAAATGATAAAATCAACAATTCAATTCCAGCAGCCAGTAGCTCTATTTCTTTGAAATTTTCTCCATGGAATGCTATGTAATGCTGATAGGCCAGGTTTCCAAAGAGGAAGGAATCTTTAGTATCAATGAAAGAGCACAGCAGACTGATCAAATCTGAATTGTAAAGATTATCATTTACAATTTCCTTCATCTTCTCTTTAATCGTTTCGGCATCTAAACACATTTGCTCAATAATTGTCTTCACCCTCCCATTCTATTTTACTAAATGCAGGTGATGAAAGACAGCAGGTTTTTCGTTTTTTAACAATCGTATAATACTTTATCCATGAAATGGGTGAAAAATGCACAAAAAAAAGACTTGTTTCCAAGTCTTTTTAAGAAATTTTCATTGCATATGAGAATTTATCGAGCTGATCAATGCTTTTGTTAATGTTTCGTAAAGAGTCGGTTGTTTCTCTGATATCATTTTCAAGTCGGAATAATAATTGCTTTACTTCTTCTAATTTCTTTTCCACCGTTTCCACACTCCTTTTTTTGAAAGATCAATGAATTGTGTATGGTGAACGAGTCCTAGGTATTTGATCTGTTACTAATAGTGTAAACGTTTTTGCGGGATTTTTCACCGAAAAGTATGTGTAAAAGTATCTGCGTGACACCGCAAACCTCGATAATCCTATAGTCCCGAACAGAGCGTTTAACGAACAGGACTATATAACTACGATAAAGGCAGACGTTTGGGATGAAGCAGATCAATTTTGTGGTTCTGCTGTTTTTTTAACGGTTTTCCGACAAACCGACAAGGACTATAGTCCCCGTCGTCGCAATTTCAAAACAGAATGGGCGAACAGCGTCGCATATCCACCGACAAACACCGAAAAGACCGCAACCCCCGCATTGTGGTCTTTTTGCATGTCATAACTCGTTATCACGCGGCCTATACTCATATATAACGAATGTTATCTCAGAAGGAGGCCGCCGCATGCATTATGTGTATCTATGCTGCCCTGTTTTCGCCGCTCCGTACCGCCATCCTGCGCCTAGCCCCCAGGCTTCCGCAAATATTTTGACAACGTCCGCAAAAGACGCTGCGGGCATGCTGGAGGATGCCCGTCTGCTTCTTGCGCGGCTGTCGGCGTCAAAAGAGCTTGCGCGCCGCATCCTCACCGCAGCGGAATCATCTGACGCCGCAGCAGTCAAGCGGCTCATTAAGCAGACCGGCATCAAAAATGACTTTGACGTGACATTTAATCCCGACGGCATCCGCGTCAGTCTGATCAGGGAGCAAAGCCGGTTCATCATCGCCCTCAGGTGGTCAGCTTAAAGCATCAATCCACGATCAGCTGCCGGCACCATTCGATTGCCTGCAAGTAACATTCATACGCTGCTTCTTTGTCCAGTTCTTTTCCCCATTCGTCACAGTCCCAGTTGTTGCATTCAATGGCTTTGACGAGCCCGAGCATCTTATAATAATCGTTTTCATAACCGAGCAGCGCCTGTCCGACTTCATCAATTAAAGGCAGTTCTTTGACGATATCCTCCAGCTCCCTGTGGAGAAGCGTATCGATGAGTGAAAACATGCCGATCAGCATGTAGGAAGCGGGCTGCGGTCTTCCGGTCCTTTTCGCAAGCAGTTCGCACAGCTTGGCCCTGATTAAGGAAATCTTAATGATTTCTTTTTGGCTTGAGTGGCTTTTCGCCGTTAAATCTCTGAATGAAAGAATGTAAATCAAGCGCTTAATCTCATTCAGCCCAAGCATCATGATGGCCTGCCGTATGCTGTCTATCTTTTTTTTCAGCCTTGTCTGCGATCCGTTTAAAAAACGCAGAATCTGATACGATAATGTAACGTCCCGCTCTATGTATTCCGTCACGCGCTCTATATTGGGCTGGTCTTGGTTTAATTCGTTTAAAAGCTGGTAATAAGAATGAAAATGAAACGTCAGATCATTCCCGCTGATGACACGCGGTTCACTGAAAAAATATCCTTGAAACAGGTGAAAGCCGTCTATGGCCGCCTGTTTGTAATCTTTTCTTGTCTCCACTTTTTCCGCTAAATAAATCAGGCTTTTACAGCTGTACGTCTGAATGATTTTTTTGCGTTCCAGACGCGAGGATTGCAAAAAGTCGATTTTTAAAATATCAATATATTTCATCAGCTGTTCCAATAATTCTTCATTTGCCGGATTGATGGCGTAAAAATCATCCAGTGCTAATGTATATCCTAATTTCTTCAGCTGTCTGCATCTTGAGATCAGAGCCGGAGTGATCGGTATGTCCTCAAGAATTTCGATAATGAGCTGGTCAGGATCAAAGGAGGTAGGGAGATCTGAAAACATCAGGCTTTCTGTAAAATTCACAAAGCAGCGTTTTCCCTCAGTCAGCTTTTCGATTCCGATGTTGATAAAGCTGTTAATAATGAGATCAGTCGTAGCTTTATCTCCGTCTGCGGCCGAATAACGGTTCTCTTCGCTCTCCCGGTAAAGAAGTTCATAAGCAACAACCTGTTCATTCCTGTTGAAGATAGGCTGTCTCGCAACAAACACCTTCATTCATTTACCCCCTTAGATGCGGCCTTCGAACATAAGTATATCAAATAATTTGACGAAATTTGTCTAAATGTGAAAAATATTATCGCAAACAAAAAGCCTTTCCAGAGAAAGGAAAGGCTGCTTTGTCTTCTATTCAAGCTCCCGTTTCAGCTTGCTTTTGATCTCATGAATCCGCTGCATCTTGTTGCTCCAGCAGTCTTCGCTTAAATCAACCGGATATTCTTCCGGCTTGCTGATCCGTTTGTATTCCTCCCACAAAAGTTTGAGGTTATCCTGCACGTATTGCTGGATGTCGGTAATTTCGGGATTATCATAGCATAAAACGCCGTTTTCAAAAATCGGCTCATGCAGATCTTTCGCATAGAAATCAGTGACGAATTTGCTGACGAACGTGTGAACGGGATGGAACATTTTTAACCGTTTCTGGTCATTTACCCGCTCGTCATAAAGAGCGATATAATCCCCTTCCGAGTGGTGGTTCAGCTTGTTGATAATCCGGTATACTTTCTTTCTTCCCGGTGTTGTCACTTTTTCAGGGTTCGACGAAATCTTGATGGTGTCGGTCAGTTTGCCGTCCTCTTCAATGGCGACAAGCTTGTAAACCGCGCCGAGGGCCGGCTGATCGTATGCGGTAATCAGCTTTGTGCCGATTCCCCATGTATCGATTTTCGCTCCCTGCGATTTCAGATTTAATATCGTGTGCTCATCAAGGTCGCTTGAAGCAATGACCTTCGCGTCTTTGAAACCCGCTTCATCAAGCATTTCACGCGCTTTTTTTGACAGGTACGCCAAGTCCCCGCTGTCTAAGCGGATGCCGATGAAGTTGATCCGGTCGCCGAATTCTTTTGCGACTTTAATCGCATTCGGCATGCCTGAACGGATCGTATCGTACGTATCGACGAGGAACACGCAGTCTCTGTGCGTCTCCGCATATTTCTTAAAAGCCGTGTACTCATCGCGGTACGCTTGCACGAGTGCATGAGCGTGCGTGCCGGATACCGGTATATTAAAACGCTTTCCGGCTCTTACATTACTCGTCGCGCTGAAGCCGCCGATCAGAGCCGCTCTCGCTCCCCACATAGCCGCATCCATTTCATGGGCGCGCCGCGTGCCGAATTCAAGGGCGTCTTCATCACCGACTACGCCTTTAATGCGGGCCGCTTTCGTGGCGATTAATGTTTGGTAATTCACAATGTTAAGCAGAGCCGTCTCAATCAGCTGCGCTTCAATGAGGGGCGCTTCGACCCGCATAATCGGTTCGTTGTTAAAGACGAGCTCTCCTTCTTTCATGCTGTAAAGAGATCCGGTAAATGACAGATCCCGCAAATAATCAATGAAATCATCAGCATAGTGCAATTCCGTTTTTAAATAGTTCAGATCGCTGTCGGTAAACTTGAAGTTCTCCAAGTATTCGATTGCTTTTTCTAAGCCCGCAAATACCGCATAGCCGTTTTCAAAGGGAAGCTTTCTGAAAAAAAGCTCAAAAATCGCTTTTTTCTCATGAATGCCGTCTCTCCAGTACGTTTCGGCCATATTAATTTGATAAAGATCTGTATGTAAAGACAAACTGTCGTCTTTAAAACCATGCTCCACCAAAATTGTTTTCCCCTTCCTTACTCTGCCACTTGCGCTCCGATGCTGTTCTTAAAATGGGACAGCGCCCATTCATGCCCTTCCGGATTAAAGCTTGCCACAGCGTTTTGATGAATGACGATCTGAAAGCCCTTGTTGTAGGCGTCAACCGCCGTGTGAAGAACGCAGATGTCGGTGCACAGGCCCGCAAGATGCAGTTCAGTGATCTGCCGTTCCCGCAGTTTCAGCTCTAAATCCGTTCCAGCAAAAGCAGAATATCTCGATTTTTCCATGTAGCTTACGTTTTTTGCGTGTTTATGTTTCTCATAAAGAGGCGAGAGCTTTCCGTACAGCTCTTTGCCCTCCGTGCCGTTGATATTATGCGGAGGAAACAGGCGTGTTTCCGGATGAAAGTCATCGTCTGCATCATGTGAATCTACCGCAAAGACAACGTAATCACCATTTTCTATAAATGCTTGCGTCAAACTGACAATCTTATCCTCAATTTGCCTTGCGGGTTCTCCGCAGGTTAAGGCTCCGTTCTCTGCTGCAAAATCATTCGTATAATCAATGCAAATAAATGCTTTTTTCATAGCCGGCCTCCCCGCCATTCATATGAAAACCATTATAACCTATCTCCACCTGTAAGTGAATTGGCAATATAAAATGACACTTGCTCTACTAAGATTTCAGGAGTGAGCGCTTGAAAATGTCATCCTGAACGTAAATGCCTTTAAGGTTCACGGCATAATCGGCGGCAAATACCAGGCCGAGCGGCGTTTCGAATTGAAGATCCGAGATCACGGAGCTTCGGACACCTTCCAGTGCGGCAAGCTTCATATAGGGTGAATAAGCATGATACGGGAGCCTTCCGTTTATATAGAGCACCGCGTCTTTTCGTTTTTTCAGCGCCTGTTTCACTTCTTCATACGGCTTCTTTTGCAGCACCTGCCCTTTCGTCAGGGCAATGATGACCCGTTCACGCAGCGAGCCTAAAAATAAATGCCGTTCATCCGGTTTCGTCTGCAGAGGGCCGTACATACCCTGCTGTAAATAAAGGTCAACCGTTTTGTCGCTCATCGGCCTTCCCTCCTCAGCTTGTTTTACAATTATCGCCCCGGACGGGACGCGGTAAACCGTCTTCGTTACATTTCAGCCGCCCAATGGGAGATCTTGCCTGCGAGCTCTCCGGCGGGCTCTTCATCCATCAGCTTGCTGAATGATTGTAAAAGCCGCTGCGCCAGCGCCTTTTTCTCTTCCTCATAGGAAATGATCGTGCTCCACTCAAGTTCGGGAACGGCTACGAGGGTATGCTGTTCTTTTTTATTTTCATGCAGATACACGTCGCCGATCATTCCGGACTGAACGGTAATATTCGCTTTTCTGATTTTCATAAAAATTCCCCTTTTATAAAAGACTGATTCTATTATACTACAAAAAAGCGACAGCCTCCTAAAAGGAGGCTGTCACGCGTTAAACCAATCAGGTTCGTCAAACAGATCGATGTCTTCAAAGAGCGTTTTGCTGTATTTATTATTGATTTTGGTAAAATCTCCGGAATGAAACGCCCCTGCCCCCGCGCCTGAGTGGTCAACGGCTTTGGGAGAAATGGCGAACACGTCACCGAAGCTCGCCGCAGCGTCTCCGGCTAAGCTCATAATATAAATCGGTCCCACAATTGCAGGCATACCCACACCTCCGCTTTTCTTTACAGCAGTTTATGCGCTGCGTCTGGAGTTGTGCCCGTTTTTATTTCGGCTTGCGGCTGTCTTCGTGCTTTAACCGCTGACGAAGTTTGATAAGCCGGACGATATTTAAGACGAAGGCTTTTAAGACCGCGTACACCGGCACGGCCAGAATCATTGCGAGAATGCCTCCAAAACTGCCCGCTCCGATAAGCAGAAGAATAATGGTGAGCGGATGGGTATTGAGCCGCTTCCCGATAACAAGCGGAGAAAGCAGGTTTCCGTCAAGCTGCTGGACGACAACGACAACAATCACGGCAAACAGCGCCTTAGCCGGAGAATCCATAAACGCGATAATGACCGCGGGCGCCGCCCCGAGAAACGGTCCCAGGTACGGAATGATATTGGTGACGGCGATCACCATCCCGAGAATTAACGCATACGGCAGGCCTATGATCCAATAACCGATAAAGCATGCCGTTCCGACAAAGAGACAAATCAGCAGCTGGCCTTGGAAATATGCGGCCAATGTGACGTATAAGTCGTTAAATATTTTCCGGCCCTCCGCCCGGTAGGAAGAAGGCAGAATTTTAACCGCCAAAAGCGGAAAACGCCGGCCGTCCTTCAGCATATAAAACAGAATGAACGGAACGGTGATGACGACAAGCGTAATATTCGTAACGACGCCGAACACGGCCGACAGGCTTGCGGTAATATTTCGCGGAAGACTTTGTAAAAACCCCGTCAGAGACTGCCGGATTTTTTCTATCGACACATAATCCTGCGTCATCATCCACGTGAACCATTTGGAATGGGATAATTGTGTAATCAAGCTTTGAATCTGATTAATGTAATCAGGGAAATTGTTAATCAGCCCCGTGACCTGAGAAGCCACGATCGGTCCGATTGCGGTGAACATAAAGGCGATCAGCCCGATGAAAACGAGATAAATGAGCAGGATCGCCAATGTCCGGGGGATTTTTTTCTCAAGCAGGCGGACGATCGGATTAAAAATGAAAAACAAAATGCCTGAGATCAAAATCGGAAAAAACAGAGTGGTGATGAAACCGAAAAACGGCTGAAAAATAAACGAGACTTTCGTTGATACGTAAATAATGAGCAAAACGAGCAAAATTTGCAGCGTCCAAAAATGGACCTTTGATTTCAACAAGCGGTTTCCTCCTATTGTCATGTGAACTTGTACTGTGATTGTACCAAAAAAAGCCGCCGTGCATCTATGTATCTCAAAAAGAAGACGCACCGGGGTTCTGTAAGGGCCGCCTCCGGTCTGCGCCTTATATGGGCTGTTACACACGTTCGGTATAATCAGGCATGACAGAAACCACATGGCGGTTCCTGATATATAATACGCGGTCATGGGTTTCTTCAATAGCGATATGATCCGGAGCGGCATCAATCAGCCGTCCCCTGACAATCCGTCTGACGGTTTGAATGATAAACCTTGAGCCGATAAGCTTATGGATGGTCTGATAAACGTAAGGATCTACTAACGAGACGAGTTGCGGGCTTCCTTGATGGGCCATTTTCGCTGATCCCCTTTACTATGTTTTCCTTCAACATATGCGGCGGACAAAGGCTTTGACACAGTACGTCTATCGGAGCGGAAAAGGAGTTAGTGAGATGCGGGGTTATGTAAAGCGGAAAAGGCCGCATGAGTGGCCTAGACTGAGCTTCTTATGGGATATTGGGCTTGGTCAATTAACTGATCAAGCTTTTGGATTTGTTTGAGCGCGGCCGTGTGATCCATTTGGCGGTAATGATGATGTCCGCCAGGTTCTTCATCGAGTTCGTCCGCTTGTTTCACGATTTGCTGGAGCGTATTCTTGTCCAGTTCACCTTCAGGCAGATAGGAATCGGTGTGGAGCAGAATCGCCAGCGCAATGTCTTTCGCCGCTTTCGGTTCTTCACCGAGCCGGATGAGCAGCTTATGCGCCCGTTCCGCGCCTTTTATGGCATGGATATCGTTTCTTCTGTACTTTTCATAATCCCATTTGCCGTCTGTGTACCATTCGTAATGGCCGACATCATGCAGTAAAGCCGCTTTCGCCGCAAGATCGGGGCTGACACCCGCTTTTACGGCAAGACGGTATGCATGAAACGCGCAGGCAATCGCATGGGCGACACCGGAACGCTGTAAATACTTTTGTGCGATTGGATGGGTGAAGACATCCATTAACGTTACATTTCTCATGGAAACCCCTCCTTAATTATATTTTTAGAATCCTAACATAAATCGAGAAGAAACTCAATTCATCTGATACATTTCTTATACCCCTTACACGGTGTTTCATTCATGATATGCCGCCGGGCGCCGAAGTGATTGTACAAACAAAAAAAGAGCAGCGTAAAAGCTGCTCTACAAAAACTCTTTGATATCGTATATCCGTCCGTTTTCCGGCTCGCCCGCGATCAGTGAGTGAATGACGTCGGCGATGTATTCAGGACTTCTGAGGTTTTTCGTTTCTTTCAGATTGCGGAACCGCTCGATGTCATGGAAATCTTCTTTTGACGAAGAACGGATGACGGCCTGCATGTCTGTATCCATCACTCCCGGCGAGAATGATATCATGCGGACCGGCAGCTCTTCATCTTCCTGTTCAAATCCGAATGTTCTCGTAAACATATCAAGGCCCGCTTTTGAGCTGCAATACGCACTCCATCCTTTATAGGGATTTTTCGCAGCGCCAGATGTGATGTTGACAATTGTTTTGCTGCCGCTGAACGCTTCGAAACGCTTTGTGAACATTTGGCTGAGCAAAACGGGCGCCGTCAGATTAAGGGTGTAGTGGCGGTTCAATTCTTCCGCGGAAGCCTCTTTCGCCCGCTTGATCGGTTCCACCATGCCGGCATTATTGATCAGTGTGACGGCGGAATACCGCTTCTTCTCAGCTTGATCTAGAATCGCCTTCATCTGCCGCTCTGTATCTGCCAGATCGGTTAAATCAACACTGTATTCTGTCAGTCCCTCACGCTTTTCCCCGCTTATCGTTCTTGAAAGCGCGGCGACTTCGGCTCCTTCTTGCAGCGCCTGTTCCGTCAGCGCCCGTCCCAATCCTTTTGACGCGCCTGTTATAAGAAAAAACTGCATGAAACTCCTCCTTTTTTTCTTATTTTACGGGCTGTCTTCCCGCAAACACAAGCGATCCGTTTACCGCTTTGCCTTTTCCTGCGCCGTGACCTTCGGAATCAGATAGATCATTGCCGCGATGCCGAGGAGGATCAAGACGGCATAAATGACAGGCAGCAGAAAGGAAGTCTTTTTCTCATCCGTTTCCATGTCTGCTGAGGTATGCCGCACCGCAGGCTCGGCAAATGTGATACCCAGTTTTTTCGATTGCGCTTTGATCGTATTCGGCTCCGTTTCTGACGATGTAAACAAATTTGATATCAGTTTTTCATCCGGGTTTTCTGCCGGCTGATCGAACGTGATGTCCTTCTGCTCTTTCGGAAGCGCCGTTTTTTCCTCGGAATAGGCATCGTCATGAAGATAATCTGTACGAATTTCAATGTCTTTCTTTTCATATTCATTCGGCTTGACATCAGTATTGTCCTCATTCGCGGCTGCGGCTTGCGGAAGGAAAAGGAAAAAGGAGAGAGCAAACAGCAAAACGCCTTTTTCCACGATTGTGTTACGCCTCATAAGACTGATCACTTTCCTCCGTTTTTTCCGCAAGCAGCCGAATGATGAGCGGAAGCGCCGCCGCAATCAGCGTAATGATCGCAAGAACCGTTATCCCCATCGCAAACAGATGGCCCGTTCCGTATTGAATATCGATATACACTTTCGATACCGGGCTGTCAAAGCTGAAGTTCGGCATAATCAGGTCGATCAAAGGCGCCACATAAAAGAGAATGAGCGCTGATGAAGCGATCCATCCGGTGATTGAGCCAAAGACAAAGGCTGCCCGGATGAAAGCTGAACTCGCCGCAAGCAGGAGAATCGTAAAGACTGACCATTTAATCGTCTGATCGTCCGGAAGCGAGTAGATATTCAGACCGAACAGACTGATCATCAGTCCGACCATTATGTTTAAAATCCCAAAGAGCGCGCCTTTGACAAGAAGCGGCGCCTGCTGATAATACGAGCTGAAATAGCCGATCAGAAGACTGCTGATCAGAACGATTACCAAAATGACGACCGGCGGAACATTCTGAGCCCGGTCTTCCGGCACCTCTCCGCTGATTTTAAGCGGATTGGCAAGATAATCATAAACATATCCGTTTTCCTGTCCGTCAACGAGCGCGTTCCCTAAAATGCCGTACACGTCATTTCTGATCAATTTCGTGGAATCGACGTTTTTGCCCCAGTTGCTGTTCAGGGTGTCCGCTTTATGCTGGACGTCATTTACGCTTTGCTGCATATTGTCGGTATAGCTGATGATGCCGGACTGGCGTTCTGACAGATGGCCCATCGTGTCAGACATTTGCAGCACTTCGCGGCCGACGGTATCCTGAGCGCCGAGCGCCATCGTTCCGGTTAATCCGTCTCCGCTGAATGCGGCCGCTTCCTGCACAGCGCCTTCAGCCAGCTGATCGGATGCTTTAGCCGCGCTGTCTGAAATGCTGGCGAGCTCATTGAGCACTTCGGCTTGTTCATCTCTGATATACGAGCTGTAGTTATCCGAGAATTCGGTCATGCCTTTAATGAAATGGCTGATGTCTTCATCTGTCTGCATCTTATTGTTTTTCAGGTTTTCCCAGCTTGCCGTTTCCACCGGTTTGATGGCGAGAACGGTTTGAACTTCGCCTTGCTGGGCTTTCAGCACCCTGTTTTTCACATTAGGCAGCGAGCCCGCGTCAAGAGAGTGATAGAGTGTCGCCTCATACAGGGATAAATCATTATAGTAACTCATTAAATCTGATATCTTTTTTGTATTAATGTCAGCGGCAAATATCTGTTCAAGAGCAGATTTGCGGCCGCCATCCAATGACGGGTAGTTCAGAATGTTCTGTTCTGTTTTTACAATCATTCTGTAAATGGTATTGAAGTCTTTTTGTCTCGTCTCTTTTGATTCTTCCAGCTGTTCACGTAATTTGTCCGCTCGTTTTTTCGCGTCATTAATTCTGTCTTTAAGGCCTTGGATTTCTTCATCAAGAGCATCGAGACGTTTTTTCAGTTCTTCATTAAGAGTCTGCTGTTTCTCTTCCAGCTCTTTTTCAATTTGCTGAATGCGCTCCGCGGCTTGGTTCAGCCTTTCTTTCGCGTCAGAAACTCCCGTGCCGCCGTCTCCTTCTGAATCGTTTGAATCATCCGTCGGCTCAACAGCAGGCGGGGTGACATTTTTAGCGGCCGATGCGGTTTGGACGGTTTTTGGCTCTTCGCCGCCTGTGTTATCGGAATCAGGCTGCTGATCTTTTGTGCCGTCTTCCGTTTTTCCGTCTTCTCCGGGAGCCGTTCCGTTATTCGGATCGGTACCTCCGGGTTTTTCACCGTCATCGCCTTGGCCCGGTTTTTCAGGGTCAGGATTTTCTTTTTCCGGTTCTTTTAGTCCGTCTGAAATTTGATTGATTTCAGCGGAGATGCGTTTTAATTCGTCACGCTGATCGTCAAGGTCAATTTTCAGATCGCCGGGTTTTTCTTCTTCCGGTTTTTCTTCTTCTTTCGGTTCATCTGAGCCGTCATCCCCCGGATCATTTTCCGGAACGGTTAATGCCTGCCGGTCCCTTTTCATCAGGGTTTGGATGCTGTTCAGTGTTTCAAATCTTGCTTGAGCTTTATATTGAGTCAAATAATTGTCCAGTAAATTGGATTGAATATTTGCCATCCCGCGTTCCTGATCAGGCACCTGCGCTTCTCTCACCTGCTGGGCGGCAGACAGAGCCGCTCCTGTCTGGTCAAGCTGTGTCTGCGCCTGGTTTATGCCTGAAGACAGCCCGTTCATCATGGCGCTGAACTGATTGGCGGCCTGCTGTGCTTTAATGGCGTTCAGGCCGGTTGTGATTTGCTGTTGATTTTGTTCCTGCGCGGCCATCAGCAGTTTTTTCTGATTTTCCTGATATTGTTTATAGCGCTCAACCGTATCGGCAAAGTTTTTGAGCGTGTTTTTGGCTTCATCTGCCGAAGTCAATTTTTCTTTGGCCGCGCCTTGTGCCTCATTCATTGATTTTTTCAGTTCGTCAATCAGGTCTTTTTGCCGTTTGATTTCACCCGCCAAGTCATTGGAGCTCGGCTTGTAAAAGTTGTACATGACGTTTTGAAATTCTGATTCTTTATTGACGATCTTGTCAAAATCGCCTCTGACATTGTTCACTTTTTGCGAGACGAAATTCCAATACAATGCCGACATTTTTTTATTCATTGATTTTTGGGCGTCTTCAAGCTCGCGCTGCACTTTTTCTTTGTTGACGGCGTTCAGGCTGCTTTGAATATTGAATGTCAGCGTGGCTTTTTGCGGACGCTCTTTGTCATAGCTTAAAATGTCTTTTGAAAAATCGGATGGAATGTAAACGACGGCGTCATACTTCTTAGCCGCCAGACCGTTTTCAGCCGCGCTCCTGTTGACAACCGTCCAGGAATAATCCGGACGGCCGCCGAGAGCCGCTGCCACTTCTTTTCCGAAATGGACGGATTCCTGCCCCTCATTTTCATCTGTTTGTAAGCCCATGTCTTCATTCACGACTGCGATTTGGCGGGTGGCATTGATTTTTTGTTTTCCCGGGTCATCGCCGATAAATCGGAAAAACAGCACCGGCAGCACCAGAATGATAACGACCGCGGCTATTAATTTGATCAGGCTTTTTCGTTGTTCTGTCATCTGACGGCCTCCCTTTCCGCTGAACATAGAGGTATTTGGATTTTTTGCTCCTTCCCGTTTTCAACCAAATAGCCGAAGCCCGGCTGAATGTCCGGTTCCTGCCTTTGGTAAGGCAGCGGAATGACGTTTTGTTCGGATTTTTTCACAAGCAGCATTGCGTGGCGGATCTGTTTCATTTCCGTCGTTAAGGAATCATAGCCTTTTGAGAATTCGCTGTGATTGCCCGCCGGGATAAAACTGAAGCCGACATGCGCGTAAGATTTCATAAACATCGCCAGCTTGTCCTGAATGGCGGTGTCGATTGTCTGCTGGAATCTTGTAATGCCGTCGGCCATTAACACGATCGGAGAGAAACTGAGTTTGTGCACATCACCATTTTTAACGGCCTGTGCATACTGGGCTTCACGCTCCGTGAATATGGCTTCAGCCGATTCGATCCACTGCTGTATGTCTTCTTTTGTGTCCAGATAACTGACCTTTGTTTCCTGCGCATATTGCGACAGTCCGCGGTCAATTGAGTCAAACAGTCCGATCTGTTCCGTTCCTTCACGCAGCAGGTGATTCAGCATGACTTTCAGGATGTTTGTTTTTCCACGCTGTGTCTGTCCTAAAATGAGGCAATGTTTATATTTACCCAGATCAAAGTACACGGGGCTGACCTTTTCCTCATGCAGCCCGACAGGAATTCGGAACGGTTCCTGACCCGGTTCGAGACGGAGCGAAAATTCGCCGGCCGTCAGCATGTCCGGGAGCATCGGAATCGGTTTTGGACCGGCCGTTCCGGCATGGCGAACAGCTAAAGCTTTGACATCGTCTTTCAGCGCTTGGAACATCTCGAGGTCATTTTCCGCTTCTGCCGGAAGAAACATTTGCGCGAAATAGAGTTCTTCTTTTTGGATCATGACGCGGCCCGGAATCGGTTCGAGACTGAACGGCGGACGCCCGTAAATGGAGTATCCTTCTGACTGATCCATTAAATAATGAACGACTTTCGTTTTTAAGTTGTTTAACAGCGACTGGCGGACGGCGTTTACCCTCGTTGCGGTCAGCAGGAAGTAAATGCCTAAGCTTTGCCCGTCGCGTGAAATCTGGATGAACTCCGTTTCCAATTCATGCATTTCGTCTTTGACGATATCGAAATTATCAATTGTGATAAAAATGAACGGCAGCTCTTCTTCACTGAGTGAATTGTACATTTTAATATGGCTGACTTCTTTTTCTCTGAACAGCCGTTTCCGCCGCTCGATTTCTTCCTTGATGCGGATCATGAATTTTTCAATCTTTCTCATTTGATCCATTAAGAAATAATCTGCGGTGTGCGGAAGCTTTGCCAATGGCAGAAGCGTTCCGTTGCCGAAATCAAAGATATACATGTGAAGCTCTTGTGGCGTGTACCCTTCCGCGAAGTTCATCAGGAACGTGATGGCAGAAACTGACTTTCCGTAGCCGGATGAGCCGAAAATACCGATGTTGCCGTCATCCATCATCGTATAAGCGAGAGGCGCCTGTCTTTGCTGATCAGGCTCATCCACGCAGGCGATGAAGAAGCGGTCTTTTTCCTTCGCAGGATAAAGCGTGCGCGGAATACGTTCGGCAAGCGGCGGCAGCCAAGGGCTCGGCAGCTTTTCAATGCCCATTTCTTTTTGAATCCGCTCGATTTCTTCGACTACGGCCTCTATTTCTGCCGGGGCGTCTTTTTTCGCCGCATCATCCGCATCGACCTCAGACAGCGGAATTAGGCCGGTATCGGTAACAATGGCAATGTCATCCTCGGTGCCGTATACATCTTCCATGTAAGGGGCGCCGCTCCAGGCAGACTGGAACTGCTCATACACTTCATTATTTCCGACTTGCAAATAGCCGCGTCCGGTGACGGTAATATTCGCCGCATCACTGTTTTTCAGGATTTCTTTACTGTCGCTTGCATCCTGCACTTTCAGCGCGACCTTAAAGCGTGAGTTGCTCCATATCTGGTCGTCAATGATGCCGCCCGGCTTTTGCGTGGCGAGGATTAAATGCACACCGAGGCTCCGCCCGATGCGCGCCGCGCTGACAAGCTCCCTGATAAAGTCAGGCTCTTCGCTTTTGAGCTCGGCGAATTCATCTGAAATCAAAAACAGGTGCGGCATCGGAATATCCGTTTCTCCCTGTTTATACAGTTTTGTATAGTCATTGATGTGATTGACGCGGTATTGATCAAACAGCCGCTGCCGTTTTTTCAGCTCGCTTTTGATGGAGGCAAGCGCCCTGATACTGAAGTTTCTGCTTCCTTCGATGTTCGTAATGGTTCCGAGAAGGTGCGGCATCTTGCGGAACGGCTGCGCCATTCCTCCGCCCTTATAGTCAATCAGCAAAAACGCCGCTTCATGCGGGTGGAAATGAACGGCCAATGACAGAATATACGTTTGCAGAAATTCACTTTTCCCGGAGCCGGTCGTTCCCGCCAGCAATCCGTGCGGCCCGTGGGCTTTTTCATGCAGGTTTAAATACACGATATCGTCTTTTCCCTTGTAGCCGATCGGAACAGCCAGCGATTTAGCAGACTCACTTGTCTCCCACTTCTGCCTGATGCCGATTTCTTTTACTTCCTTCGCATGAAACAGTTCCAGAAATGAGACCGTTTCAGGAATGGAATTCGTCATCCCGACCTGATGGTGCAATGTCCGAAGCGTCCGGGAAAACCGCTCGTTGTCTGTCCGTTCATGCCTGTCCAGCTTAAACGGGATCTGCACCGCTTTTTTCTTCTGAATGAGAATGTCGCCCTCATCCTCATTAATGTAGCGGACGAGGGTGTGAATGTTTTCTGCCAGGCTTTCCTTCGTTTCCGCGGCGATGATCGCCGAGATGCCGAGATGCTCATGCCGGCCTTCGATATATTCTAAAATGACGTGCTCTGCAATCAGCTGCTGATTTGTGATGACAAAAACAAAATGCGGCTGGAAGATCTTTTTTTCTTTCTCGTCTTCCAAATCCCGCTCCCGCAGCAGCTCATAAATGGACGATAACAATTGATCGCGCGTCTGTTCATTGTAAATAAACCCTTTCGCATACATATGAGGCAGCTGAAATTGCGGCAGCCACTTCATCCATTCCCAATCCTTATATTCCTCTTCATGAAAGATAAAGACAAACCGCAGGTCATGGTAGCTGTTGAAGAAAGCGAGCTGGCCGATCAGCTGATGAATTTCATTTTTGACGATCTGGGGTTTCCCGACGAGCCCCATCGGCCCTTCTTGTAAATCAACGGTCACGGGCGCATGGCGGATATCTTTATACACACGCTGCATGTGCTGCGACTGCTCCATCAAATCATCGACATCCCGGTTCGCCAGGTCTCCGCCGCTCATCGAAATCTCGTAGCTTGCCGGAACCGTGCCCGTTCCGAGCCGGAGCATCAGGAAATCTCTGCTTTCCAGCGATTTCTCCCAAATGCGGCCGCTGATTTCAGAGGTTAAATACTTCATTTTTTCAAACGGGGGAAAGTGATGCGTCAGCACTTGCAATTGCTTTTCCGAAAGCGTCTGAAGCTCTTTCCGTTTGTTTTCTAAATACTGCTTATACACACGCTCCCGCTTTTCCTCCCGTTTTTTCCGCTGCGTTTTTTCTCGGAAATACTGCACGGTGGACGTAATGAGCGTCATCATAAACATCGCCAAAGAGACGAGGATGAAAATGCCCCTCGGCTGTATAATGGCGACAACCCCCATTACAATCAGCATGACCACGGGAGGCAGAATGACGAGCCACAGCCCCCGGTTATTCTGTTCGCTTTCCTGCGAAGGGAAACTGAATGACACGCGGTCTTCGGGAAGATCGTAGACCATCCGCGGCGTTCTTCGATATTGCGGGTATTTCTTTTTCATTTCGGTGCTTGGCTTTATCGTTTTGATTAAGCCGCTTTGAAACGGTTCGTGATGAATGACTTCTAAAAGGTCGTCCTCGGTCAGCCTCACACGCAGAAAATTCCACAGCAGCTCATCTCCCGTCCGAAGCTTTTCAGGAGCTTTTGTGAGCTCTCCGTTCAGATAAATTTCCCGGCCGCCAGGAACAACAGACCAGCTTCCTCCCGCTTTTCGCAGATAAAAATCGCCTGTTTGAGCGGACGACGGCTCTTTGTATATATCCGCTTCCTCTGTTTCTGATGAGAAAACGATCTCGTCCTTCCCGCCGATAAAGTAAACGGAGGATTCTTCCTGATCAGGAGTGAGAAGAAACCGCAGCGTCTCTTCTTCAATCCGGCAGGGCATTTCATTTCCTATTGTCAATTCGCCGGCACAGTTATTTCCCAGGAAAACTTCGTAACGATCTGTTTCCTTACGATAAAGGGCTGCGGCAGGTTGCCGTAACGGCAGTGTGCCGAACGTGATCGTATCCTTCATTTCCGGGCCGATCGTAATCGGCTGAGACGGCGGGAGTTCAGACAGCTGAATCTTTTGTACGTGCTCCCGGTAAAAGACCCATAACAGACTCATATGGCGAACCTCCTGACTGCCTGATCGTTACCTGCGGCCTGTTGATATACGCGGTTATTTTTTTTCATCTTTTTTCTCATCTTTCTTATCGCTCTCTTTGTTATCCTTTGCTTCGTCCTTTTTGCCGTCTTTATCCTGTCCTGCGGAAGCTTCAGCGGTGTTTTCGTCCGCTTCTTTTTTCTGCTCCTCCGCCTCTTTTTTCGCCTTCTCCAGCTCGCTTTCCACGGCGTCCAGTTCTTTCTGCTTTTCGTCGTCTTTCATACTGTCATCCGCCAATAATTGCTGCTTATATTTTGTAAGCCCCAGCCAGATATACGGGTTGTACTCAAGATTGCGGCCGATATTGATGGCTTCTTCATTTTCCCCTCGCCCGATATCGATCCAATAAAGGAAGTGCTTCGGATCTGATTGCAGGGTGACCAGATTTCCGATGTTTTTCCGCTGTTCTTCCCTCAGATTTTCAACTGCCACATAAGAAGAAGCAAGCTCGTACTGCACCGATTCAGGAAGGCTTTCCGCATCGTATTTGGCGAGTGTGTCAATGACTTTGCTGTACTGCTGATTTAAAAAATAGCGGTTGCTTTCGGTGATTGCCTCTTGCTTCGGCTGGGCGAAAAACAGTGCGTACAAGGAATACAGAAGTGCCGGCACAAGGAGGACGGCTAGCGCCAGTCCGGCGTATCTTTGGATTTTCCATTTCTTTTTCGGCAGTTTTATGTATGTCTTGTCCCTTGCTTCGAGGGAATCAATTACGGTTAGAATGGTTTCTTCCAGTTCTTCAAACGTTTCCGCTTCTAACACGCTTTTTACCTCGGGAGAGAATTGAAGCGTCTCCTTGTACTTCAAATATTCTTCGAAGGTGAAAGCCCCGTCAGCCGCAAGCGCCGCACATGCTTTGAGCTCTTTTAACACCCTTTCTCTGTCTTCTTCATAAGGCGGGAGGCTCTCCTTTACGCCGTAATGAAGAAAGTAAGGTGTCAGCGCTTTATCAAACACGATATTTTCCGGGGCGGCAATCAGATTGAGCCGTTTCAGCTTATGCTGTTTCACGGCTTGAACGAGACGGTAGGCAAATTGCCACCTGCTTTTCTTATCTTTTCCTTTTATATAGCGGAAAGCCTGGTAAGAAGAAGGGGGGCTGATCGTTATGGTTACTTCGTCTTCTGAGACTGAAACCTCTTTTTGAAAAAAAGGATCAGCCTCTTTAATCACGTTTGCTTCCAGCCCGTCAAGAAGCTTGACTTTTTCCCGCTGGAAGGTGAACGTGAAGCCTGATTCGGTTTCTTCCCGAACGGCGTCCAGTTCTGTTTCTAAATAAGATCTGTTATGACCTGTCATTCCACCATGTCCTCTCATAAAATTTCAAGGCGGTCTCCGTTCGTAATGCCGCAGTCAGATAATTTTTGCTCTCCGGAAAAAACCGTTTCTTTATTGACCACTCTGATCCAATAGCCTTCACGCGGCGGAACGGATACTTGCTGAGCCTGCCGGGCAATATCAATGACTTTTTTCACAGAATGGTAATCTGACAATCTGAGATCGAAGACGCTGCCGTTATAATGTGTTAAATCTATTGTAATATCGATATACATATTCATATCACCCTTACATAGAAAGAGCGCCGTCTTCTTGATTGAATCAGGCGCTCCGTTCTTCATTCATCTTATTATCCGCGAATTTGGTTAGCGATATCTTGGTCAGTAGACTCAAGCGTATTTGCCGTTTGATCGAGCTGATGATTCACATCTTGAAGCAATTCAGACATTTTAATAAATGAAGGTTTCAGCTGCTCATATTGATCCGCGAATGCTTCACTTGAAGCACCTTCCCACATGCCTTTCAAATCAGAAATCATGCGGTTCAGGCGGTCAACCTGATTCATGACTTCCTGACTTTCAACGCCATATTGCTTAGCCATCGCTCTTAGCTCTTCGGGTGTGACACGAATTAATCCAGACATATTCCTTATACCCTCCTGTGTCATCAGCCTAAATATGGGCTAATTCACTTATTTTTTGAACGTCATTATTATAAAAACAACAATTCGGCACAGTCAAACAAATCTGTTTTAATTTTACAAAATGAGTCTTATGATATATTGGATTTTTCGTTATATTTACACATTTTGTAAATACAATAGTATGATTATCTTATTCTTTTCCATTTTTTCAAATGATCCTATTTTCCTATTTCATTTCCGTTCAAAGATGCCTTTCAGTCTGAAAAACAAGATGGTAAGATCAAGATATGAAGCTATGAAAAAGTAGGGATACAGATGACCAATCCAAAAGATCCATTTAAGTACAGTTTCGACAGGCTTGAAGATGTAGCCGACCATATCAGCGAGGTCCTTCAATGCCCCATTACAATAGAAGACGTTAATCATAAACTGCTTGCATACAGCACGCACAGCGATTGTACAGATCCGGCCCGGACGTCAACGATTATCGGGCGGAGGGTGCCTGAAAAAGTCATCAATAAACTGTGGAAAGACGGAACCATTCCGGCCCTTTTAAAAACGGACCAGCCGATCAAAGTGAAAGAAATTGACGAGGTAGGCCTGAGCAACCGTGTGGCGATTTCCATCTGGAAAAACAGTCAGGTTCTCGGATTTATTTGGGCGCTTGAGATCAAAAAAAAGCTCAATGACGAGGATCTGAAGACGCTTCAGCTGGCAGCCAAAGCGGTGCGGAACAAGCTTTTGCACCTGCAGATCCGCAAAACGAAAATCGAAGAGCGGGGCCAGGAGTTTTTTTGGAAAATGCTGACCGGACATATTTATCAAGAAGCCGAAATGGCCGAAGGATTTCATAAGCTCGGAATGGCGCTGCCGTCCGTGTTCAGCGTCATGATCATCCGTTTGCATGAGGAGCTGACTGAAAAGACGGAACAGCAGCTGCAATATTTGCAGGAAACGACACAGCAGATTCATGTCATGCTGGCGACTGTCGATTCAAATGAATTAATCCTATTAACCGCGCCGAAAACCGATCAGCCTTTTAAAGATTTAAAGCAATTCGCCCTCCATGTTCAAAAACAGCTGAAAGAACGATATAAAATTGAGGATGCGTCGATTGCTATCGGCGGTATTTACGAATCAATTTCTTACGTTTACCGCTCCTACCAGGAAGCGCTCTCCGTGTTAAAAGCGAAAGAACGGTTTGTGAGAGAAACCAAACACCTTTTCAGCTTTTCTGAACTCGGCATTTATCAGTACCTTGATGTGTTGGATGAAAAACGTAAGCACAGCGGCTATATGAACTATTCCCTGTCAAAGCTTGAGCAGTATGACAGAGAGCATCAGGCCGATATGGTAAAAACGCTCGAACATTTCATTGATGCCGACAGCAACGTCAACACCGCCGCTAAAGCGCTTAACATTCATGTCAATACATTGAATTACAGGCTGAAGAGAATCAGCCAGATCGCAGAAATCGACTTAAAAAACGTGAATGAAAAGTTTACGATTTACCTTGATATCAAGCTTCGCAGCATGGGTTCGTGAAATTTCACAAATCCGTGTTTTTTTATTTTCTGTTTCAAACAAAGAATTTTCGCAAAAATCGCGCTACACTTGAAGTATCACACAAACATTGGGGGAAACAGACATGATTATCGGGGTTCCAAAAGAAATCAAAAACAATGAAAATCGAGTGGCATTAACACCTGGAGGCGTTTCACAGCTTATCGGAAACGGCCATCGGGTTCTTGTGGAATCCGGAGCGGGACTCGGAAGCGGTTTTACTAATGAAGATTATGTATCTGCAGGCGCGGAAATTCTGGAGGACAGACAGCAAGTATGGGATGCGGAAATGGTCATGAAGGTAAAAGAACCGCTGGCTGAGGAGTATGCGTATTTCCGTCAGGGCCTGATCTTATTCACTTACCTTCATTTAGCCGCAGAGCCGGAATTAGCTAAAGCGCTTACAGAAAAAGGCGTGACAGCTATTGCGTACGAAACGGTAACGGACGGACGTTCACTTCCGCTGCTTACGCCGATGTCTGAAGTGGCCGGAAGAATGGCCGCTCAGATCGGTGCTCAGTTCCTTGAAAAACCAAAGGGGGGAAAAGGAATTTTATTAGCCGGCGTACCGGGTGTATCCCGCGGGAAAGTCACGATCATCGGAGGGGGCGGCGTCGGGACAAATGCCGCGAAAATGGCTGTCGGACTCGGTGCCGATGTGACGATGATCGATTTGAACGCAGACCGCCTGCGTCAGCTTGATGATATTTTCGGGCATCAGATTAAAACACTGATCTCAAACCCTGTAAATATTGCAGACTCTGTCGCGGAAGCGGACCTTCTGATCTGCGCCGTGCTCATACCGGGAGCCAAAGCGCCGACTCTCGTTACGGAAGAAATGGTCAAACAGATGAAACCGGGTTCCGTCATTGTTGATGTCGCCATTGATCAGGGCGGCATTGTGGAAACCGTTGATCATATTACAACACACGATAATCCGACTTACGAAAAACACGGCGTCGTTCATTACGCTGTCGCCAATATGCCGGGCGCCGTACCGCGTACATCTACGCTCGCATTAACGAATGTGACCGTTCCTTACGCGCTTGAAATCGCCAATAAAGGCGCGGCAAAAGCCATTGCCGAGAGCCCGGCGCTTAAAGCGGGGCTGAATACGGCTAACGGACATGTCACGTATGAAGCGGTAGCCAAAGACTTAGGCTATGACTACGTGCCTGCTGAAAAAGCGATGCAAGGTTCAGCTGCAAAAGCTTAATAGATATGAAGAGGACAGCCTGATCAGCGGGCTGTCCTTTTTTCTTTCTCATAAAAGGAAAAACGGACACCTGTCTCGAATATCAATTCATATCCCGGAAGAAAAAGGAGGATTCATATGGCTGTTCAGCAATATGGTGTATTAAAAGGCACTGTGTTAGATATGAGAAGGGAAACAGATGATGATTCTCCGCATTTTCAAGTCGAGGTGTTAGGCGAGCCTGATACGCACTATCGCTGTGCGATCAATGTCATGTCAAGTTCAAAAGAATCAGAGGTTCTGTATGCGGCGCGCGATCATTTTGACGCAAGCGCGATCACCCTGCTGCCGAACATACCGTATGGGTACACCCCAATTGATGAAACGAGCCGTGAGCTGGCGCTGGATTATGTCCGCGGCGGATTGTTTGATCCCCGGAACATGGCGCCGCTCCCGCATGAAGTCACCGGGCCTGATAATGACTTAAATGATTTTATTGAGACGTATATGCAAAAAGCCAAAGCAGAAAAAGCCGTTGTCTATATTTACGGCTCTAAATTCGGACCGGAGCCGGGCGCTGATAAGATTTTCGGGTTCAAACCGACAAACGGCATGCATAATATTCATATGAATCAGGGAAATCCAATTGACACACGCTGGAAGAAGGATAACGGAACGTGGCACGACGGCGGTATTTTAATCCAGTTTGCAGACCAGTGGGCCGCGGTCTTTTTGGCTTTTCTGTCTCAGTCATGGTGCACGAATGAAGAAGGACACCCTTATACATTTTGTGATCATACACAGCTTAACAGCTGATGTCCGTATAAAATATAAAAAGCCTGCCGAAATAGCGGCAGGCTTTATTTATTACATCTTAGCGGCTTCGGCCTGTTTCAGGCTTTCCGGCCTCATATCACGCCAGTTTGTTTCAATATATTCGAGACAAACGGAGCGGTTTTCATTCATCAGGCGGGTTTCCCAGCCGTCCGGCACATCCAGATAGGCCGGCCACAGTGAGTACTGGCCTTCAGCATTGACTAGGACATGATATAAGCTGTCTTCCCGTTCAAATGGATTTGTCATAGCAGATTGATCCTTTCTTTACCGGACTGTACGCCGTCCGTTTAATTTCTCTGCCAGAATCGCGCCGATGTCGGCAAGCGGTCCCGGCTGGCACATATCCTTATGGCGGCAGTCTAAATCATACCGCTCGATTTTTCCCGTAATATACGGTTTCCAAGTATCCGGCTCAATCGGGTCAAACCACTCCGGAATAATCGTGGATCTGAAGAACAGTACATCTCCATGGAACGGCTTCGGCTTGTATGTTCCTAACAGCCCGACAGAATTAATGTACGTGTCTTTCAGGTTCATCATCACCGACTCGTCCAGACTGGCTAATGCGCTTCCCTCACGGCGGAGAATGGTCAGCGCGGTGTCAAAATCAAGCGGCTGATCCCCGAGGCTGTCCGGGTCGTACCCTCCCAGGGCAAGCAGCGCAATGACGGCTTCCTCGTCATCAGGCGCATTTTTTATCGGCAGAAAATGATTCGGGTACGCGTCAAGCATTACCAAAAGCGAAACCTCCTCGCCCCGGCTCTGTAATTGTGTCGCCATGGCCTGAATGACATTTCCCCCGAGAGACCAGCCGAGCAGACGGTACGGCCCTTTCGGCTGCACGGTGCGGATCTTTTCAATATAATCCGCCGCCATGTCATCAAGGCTTGCGGGAAGCGGTTCTTTTTTTCCGATGCCTCTCGCCTGTAAACCGTATATCGGATAATCGGCTGCTAAAGAAGACATCAGCCCGGCATAACACCAGCTGAGACCGCCGGCAGGATGGACACAAAACAGCGGTGTTTCTTCTCCGGCTGTTCTGAGCGGCAGAAGAACATCAAGCGCGCTTGTCCCTGTGCCCGTCTCAAGCCTTTCAGCAAGACTTGCCACCGTAGGAGCTTCGAATAATGTTCCGATACTGAGCTCGGCTCCCATCGCTTCCCGAATACGGCTCATTAAATGGACCGCAAGCAAAGAATGGCCGCCTAAATCAAAGAATCTGTCATCAATACCGACACGCGGCAGGTGCAGCACCTCTGCGAACAGCTCACACAGCATTTCTTCCTGAGGTGTTCTCGGTCCCCGGCCGGAGACCTCCATTTGGAAGTCAGGCGCAGGGAGCGCTTTTCGGTCAAGCTTTCCATTCGGTGTCAGCGGCAGTTCATCCATTTGGACAAAAGCAGACGGAACCATATAATCCGGCAGGCTTTCTCCGGCAAACCGGCGAATCTCTCCCGTATCTAAGCTGCTGCTGTCAGAGCGGACAAGGTAAGCGGCGATCCGTTTGTCTCCCGGCCGGTCTTCACGGACGACTGCGGCCGCGTCCTCAACTCCCGGATGTTTGACGAGAACCGCCTCGATTTCTCCCAGTTCAATCCGGAATCCGCGGATTTTTATCTGATGATCCGCCCTTCCCATATAATCAAGAGAACCGTCCGTCCGCAGGCGGGCTAAGTCCCCCGTCCGGTACATTCTCGTTCCCGGCGGGCCGTACGGATCAGCCACAAAGCGTTCCGCGGTCAGGCTTTGCCGCCCTAAGTAACCGCGTGCCACACCTTCCCCTGCAACATACATTTCGCCTGTGATGCCCGGAGGCACAGGCTCAAGCCGGTCATCAAGCACATATACGTTCAAATCAGGAATGCCGCAGCCGATGAGGCTGTTTGCCTTCAGTTCCGCAATGTTTTTGTCTAATTCAAGATAACTGACGTGCACCGTCGTTTCCGTAATGCCGTACATATTTATGAGCACCAGCTTATCATCCGGATGGCGGCTGTACCAATCTTCAAGCCGGCCCAGCTCAAGCGCCTCGCCGCCGAAGATGATATATCTGAGTGCAAGCTTGCGCCCCAGCTCTTCGTTTTCTTTTTCCGCATGCATCAGCTGGTAAAACGCTGACGGCGTTTGGTTAAGCACGGTCACTCGCTCTTTCACGAGAAGATCCAGAAACGCTTCCGGCGATCTGCTGATGTCATGCGGCACGACAATGAGACGACCTCCGTGAAGCAAAGGCCCCCACATTTCCCAGACAGAGAAATCGAATGCGTAAGAGTGAAACATCGTCCATACATCATCAGAATTAAAGCGATACCAGTGCTGTGTCGACTCAAACAGCCGGATGACATTGCTGTGCGGGATGATGACCCCTTTCGGCACACCGGTCGATCCCGACGTGTAAATGACGTAAGCCGGATGAAGCGGTGACAACGGACAAATCCTGTCTGCGTCAGTCGGATTCGTAACGGCATATTGCTCAAGTGTTTCTTTTTTCTGCGGGTCATCCAAAATGAAGGACGGCATACCGCTATCGGCAGGAAACTTACTTGCGCCTTCACAATTGGTAAGCATAAATACAGGCTTGGCATCCTGTAACATAAAAGCGATGCGGTCCGACGGATAATCGGGATCAAGCGGCAAATACGCAGCTCCCGTTTTCAGGACGGCTAACAGCCCGACAATCGTATCTAAAGAGCGCGGCAGGGCCAGCGCGACAAACTGCTCCGGGCCGACACCGCGGGCGATCATCATATGTGCGAGCTGATTGGCTTTTTGATTCAGCTCTTTATAAGTGAGCCGGCTCTCTTTATATACGGCCGCCGTTTCATCCGGTTTTTCGGCGGCCTGTCTTTCAAACAGTTCAGGCAATGTCTTTCGAGGCTGAGTGTGCTGTTTATTCCGTTTAACCGGCAATAGCTTTCGGCGCTCTTCATCAGAAAGAATCGTTAAGCTTCCGATCGGCTTTTCCGGATGCGATGCGGCATCTTCGAGCAGAAGAAACAGACGCCCCGCAAGTGCTTCAGCCGTTTCTTTTTTAAATAGGTCCGTGCTGAATTCCAAAAGACCTTCAATACCGGCAGGCGTCCCGTCGTTATGGCGCTGCTCGGCCAATTCCAGCGTCAAATCAAATTTGGACGCTCCGACGCTGCTGATTTGCAGGCTTGTTTCCATGTCCGGAAGGCTGAGTACAGGATCAGGCGTATTTTGGAATGCGAGCATCACTTGGAACAGCGGATGTCTTGACCGGGAACGAACCGGATTCAATTCCTCCACGAGACGTTCAAACGGCACGTCCTGATGTTCATATGCGGCGAGATTTATCGTCCGGACCCTTTCAAGAAGCTCACAAAAGCTTGGATCGCCTGAGGTATCGGTTCTCAGCACGAGAGTATTAATGAACATGCCCACAAGGTCGCACAATGCGTCATCACTGCGGCCGGCTATCGGGCTTCCGATCGGAATATCGGTTCCGGCCCCGAGCCGGGTCAGCAGTGCGGAAAGCCCTGATTGAAGCACCATAAACAGGCTTACGCGCTGATTTCTGGCAAGTGAGAGAAGACGGGCATGAAGCTCTTGGCCGATTTTGACCGGAATGACGCCGCCTCTGTAGCTTGATTCGGCGGGTCGCGGAAAATCAGACGGCAGCTCCAGCTGATCCGGTACATTTTCAAGTGTTTTCTTCCAGAAATTCAGCTGGCGTGCTATTAAGCTCTCAGAATCAGATACGCTTCCTAAAAGCTGCTGCTGCCAAAGCGCATAATCCGCATATTGAACCGCTAGCGGCGGCCATTCTGCTTTTTTGCCTGTTTGGCGGGCGATATAGGCTGCGGATAAGTCACGCATGAGCGGATTCAAGGACCAGCCGTCACCTGCGATGTGATGCAGAAGAACCATCAGCGCATATTCGCCGTCACCAAGATCAAACAGCTCAGCCCGTACGGCCGGCTCTTTTGCAAGATCAAACCGGTAGCGTGCCGCAGCGGCAAGCATGTCTTGAAGCTCGTTTTCGTCTGCATGTGTCACTGTAAACACGGGACGGGCTTCTTCAGCAGGCAAAATGAGCTGATGAGACGAGCCCTTATTTTCCGGAAAAACGGTGCGCAGGCTTTCATGGCGGCTCACAACATCATAAAAGGCGTGTTTCAGCGCTGTTTGGTTAAGCTTTCCTGACATACGGACAATCACCGGAATGTTGTAAGTCGGGCTCGGACCTTCAAGGCAGTAGAGAAACCAAAGACGCAGCTGCGCGAATGACAGCGGGATATGCTGCGGCCGGGCAAACGGCTTGAGCTTTGGCCGCGCATTCTTTGCAGTGTCCAGCTGTGCGGCGAGCCCGGCAACCGTCGGCGTATCAAACAGACGGCCGATGCCCAGCTCTGCGCCCATCGTCTCCCGGATCCGGCTCATCAGGCGTCCCGCTAAGAGTGAATGGCCGCCCAGTTCAAAGAATCCGTCATCAATTCCGACCCGTGCGAGACCGAGAACCTCGGCAAACAGCTCGCATAATATTTCTTCCTGCGGCGTCCGCGGCCCCCTGTCACTCAGGACAGCGGAAAAATCAGGTGCAGGCAGAGCATTGCGATCGATCTTCTTATTCGGTGTCAGCGGCAGTTCCTCCAGCTGTACAAATGCGCCCGGCACCATATAATCCGGCAGGCTTTCGCCCATATATGCACGAAGGCCGCCGATATCAAGGAGGTGATCCGCGACAGCATAAGCCGCCAGCCGCTTGTCTCCCGGCTGATCTTCACGGACAATGACAGCGGCCTGCGAAATACCCGGATAGTTCGACAGCACCGTCTCAATTTCCCCTAATTCTATCCTGAATCCGCGGATTTTAATTTGATGATCGGCTCTGCTGATATAATCAAGTGAACCGTCCTCACGCCAGCGCACGAGATCCCCCGTCCGGTACATTCTCGCACCTGCGAGGCCGTACGGGTCGGCAATGAATCTTTCCGCTGTTAAATCTGGCCTGTTAAAATAGCCTCTGGCAAGCCCCTCGCCCGCGATATAAAGCTCACCCGCAACTCCCGGCGGGACGGGCTGCAATGCGGCATCCAGCACATATACCCGCGTGTTCCAAATCGGCTTTCCGATCGGGGGCGTCCCTGTATAGCCTTTTTCAAGCGGCTGTGCGGCCGACCAGATTGTTGTTTCAGTCGGCCCGTACAGATTCGTCACTGTACAGCCTAATTCAAGCAGGGCATGCATTAACGCTTTCGGGAGCGCCTCACCTCCGACAAGCACCTGAAGCGACCGAAGTGAATCCGGTTCATTTGTGACTAATGAATGCCATAATGTCGGTGTTGCCTGCATGATGGAAATACCGTATGAGTGAATCATGTGTGCAAGCGCCTGCGGCTCCTGAATCGTCTCTTTTCGGGCAATGACGCACCCTGCCCCGCTGATGAGCGGAAGGAAGAGCTCAAGCCCGGAAATATCAAACGCCGCAGTCGTAACGGCAAGCAGGCGGTCTTGTCCGCCAAGCGGGAACAATTCGCGCATGGATAAGAGAAAATTGCTTACGCTTTTTAATGTGACGACAACGCCTTTCGGTCTGCCCGTTGAGCCCGAAGTATAAATGATATAAGCAGGGTTTAAAGGTGAACATTCCGCCTGAGCAGGACCGTCAGCATTTTGACCGGCAATGTTTTTTACCGTATCCGGGTCATCAAGAATAATCCTTTTTGCATTGCTGTCTTCCGGCATGCAGCCGGATAATTCCATCGTTGTAATCAGACAGACAGGCTGCGCATCTTTGAGCATGTATGTGATCCGCTCAGAAGGAAAATCAGGATCAAGCGGCAGATATGCGGCTCCTGTTTTCAAAACGGCCAGCATGCTCACGGCCAAATCCTGTGACCGTGGAAGCAGTAAAGCGGCAAATTGTTCCGGCCCGAGCCCTTTTTGCTTTAACATGCCGGCAAGCTGGTTTGCGCGCTTGTTCAATTCGGCATAGGTGAGCTCTTCGTTTTCCGTGATGATTGCCGGGCGGTGCGGTGTTTTTACGGCCTGGTCGTAAAACAGCTCCGGGAGACTTTTCTGCTTTTCAGGTTTGCACGTGTCATTCCAGCTTTTCAGCACGCGGAGACGTTCGCTTTCAAGCAGAAGATTGAGTGTGCCGATTTTTTGTGTCTGGTCTTTCACAGCTGATTCCAGCAGCAGCAGGAAGCGTTTTTGATGGTTTTCAATATCTTCGGCGCTGTACACTTCCGGATTCGCATCAAAGTCCACACGCAATCCGCTGCCGTCGGCTCTGTCGTAAACGTTAATTGACAAATCATCAACGGGCCCTGCTGATAAGTTATGAACGGTCCCCCGCGCTCCGGCGAAATCAAGCGCGTAATCAAACGGCATCACATTGACTTGCGGACCGAACAGCCTGCGGTTTTCTCCTAATAATTTAAGATCGCGGCGCAGGTCTTCATGGCGGTATTTCTGATGACGCCGGATGCTTCGGATTTCTTTTGCCACTTGGCTGACCGCCTCGTGAAAACTCATATCCGGGCGGAGAGAAAGCCGCAAAGGCAGCAGATTCATCACCATACTCGGAATATTCAGTGAAATCGAGCCGATCCGTCCCATCATCGGCAAACCGAGCACGATATCCCCGGCGCTTGTCATCCGATGAACATATACAGCTACCGCGGCCGTGACCGCCTCATGCCAGTTCGGAATCGCTTTCACATGCTGTACAGCCGTTTCAGAAAGGTAAGCCGTACTCCTGTGAAAGCTTGCTGACGTTCTCGGCGCTCTTTCTGCCAAGCTGACGACATCAGGTTCATCTGCAAATTTCTCCATCCAAAATTCCCGATCTTTCAGGAATTGATCAGACGCGCGGTACTCTTGATCTTCTTTTACCAGATCCTCCAAAGAACCGAAGGAGCGCCCGTTATCCGGACGTCCCTCCCGTATTGCGGTGTACATTTGCGCCGTACGCCGTGCCAGCAGTGAAAAACCGTAGCCGTCTATCGCGATGTGGTGAATGCGCTGATACCAGAAAAAGTGTTCCGGTCCGGCTTGGAATAAAATGTCGCGGTACAAGGGACCGGCCGCCATATCAACGGGCTCAGCCAAATCAGTCTGCATGATTCTGAGTGCGGCCTGCTTCGGATCAGCCGCTGCGCTCACATCTATGACATCAATCGTTGCCTCACAAGAAGGAGCGATCGTCTGTCTCGGTCCGTCTGTTCCCTCTGTGAAGCGGGCGTGTAATGACGCGGCTTCGGTCAGCACACGTTCAAGAGCCGTTTTAAATATATTCACATCGAACGCGCCATTTATCTCAACATACTCGCCTGTATTGTAAATCGGATTATCAGGATCAAGCTGCTGCGCAAACCAGATACCGGCCTGTGCGCCTGTCAGAGGCAGCTGTTGTGTATCATGCATTCTATTCTCTCCCTTATAAATAATCTGCATTCGGCAAGACTTTTTGAGATCGGGAAGAAAGCAGTCTCCACCACTCTTCAAGCGTCGGATTCTCCGCCAGTTCCACAAACGTCACTTCAGCTCCGTCACGGCGCCATTGTTCGACAAGGCTCATGATTCTGACGGAGTCAAGGCCTCTGTCCAGCAGGTCTTCCTGATCCGGAATATCGGACGGGGATTCTTGAAGAATCGCCGCAATTTGCTCCCGGACCCGTTCTTTTGTCAATGCGGCGGGAGTCTTCTCTTTTTCGTCAGAAACCGGGGAGCCGCCCAGCACTTCCAGCACTTCGTTTGTCAAAGCCGTGTAAGCGCAGCGCTGGGACGCATATTCGATGGCCATCTTATGTTTTTCTGAAGAAAAGTCAGCTACGGCGTCCCCGATAAAGAAGCTTTGAATATCATCCATAAAAGCTTCACAGGCTGTGACAAGGCAGCCGATGTGTGCGTAAATTCCCGTAATAATGAGCTGATCTCTGCCCTTTTCACGCATGATATCAAGGAGATTCGTCCGTTTAAACGCGCTGTATCTCCACTTTGTGAGGACAATGTCCTGATCTTCGGGGGCAAGCTCCGGAATGACCTTTTCTTCATAAGGACCGCTTTTAAGTCCCGGCCCCCAAAAATCCGTCAGCAGGGCGCGGTCTGCCGGGTCTTGGCTGCCCGGCTGCGCGGTATACACCACCGGAATGCCGAGCGCTTTGCATTGCTCTTTTATTTTCTTGATATTCTGAGCCGCCTCCGTGATCGGAGCCTTCCCTTTCTCAAAAGCATCGACGAAATAATTCTGCATGTCATGGATTAAAAGCACCGCGCGTTTCGGGTTCAGCGTCCACGATACTTTATTTTCAGGCATATCTGACGCTGTCGGCAGCGCATATGCGGGAATAGCCGGTATAGCCAATATAAACACTTCCTTTTTTTATGATGGTTTGATTTCAGCAGGCTTCAATTTTTGGGCGATCGTTTCGCGAAGGTCCTTTTTGCTGACCTTGCCGACGCCGGTTTTTGGGAAAGAAGCGATAAATTCAACCCGGTCGGGAATTTTATATGCCGCCAGCCCGCGCTCCCTTAAAAACGCTTTCAGCTCTCCCGGTTTCGGCGCTTCTCCTTTCGGAATGACGAACACACAGGACCGCTCTCCGAGAAAATCATCCGGCATTGAAACCATGGCCGCATCATGAACGGCAGGATGAGCCAGAAGGTGATTTTCCACCTCTTCAGCGGCAATCTTTTCGCCGCCCCGGTTGATTTGATCTTTCGCGCGGCCTTCAACGACGATATAACCGTCCGCCGTCAGTTTGACGAGATCGCCGGTCTGATAAAAGCCGTCGTCTGTGAATGATCTTTTATTATGTTCAGGCGCTTTATAATATCCGCGAATCGTGTAAGGGCCGCGTGTAAACAAATGTCCGGTTTCCCCGGGAGCCACGTCCCGTCCGTCATCATCTAAAACCCGCACCTCATCAAATGGTGACATCGGTCTGCCTTGCGTATTGACAATGATCTCCTCGGGATCATCCAGTCTCGTATAATTCACCAATCCTTCCGCCATTCCGAAAACCTGCTGAAGAGTGCATCCGAAAGCGCTTTTCACACGGCGGGCCGCTTCCGCGCTGAATTTGGCGCCTCCAACCTGAAGCACTTGAAGGCTTGATAAATCATCACGTCGCGAAGCGGATGCTTCCATCCACACCATCGCAAGCGGCGGGACGAGCGCTGTAATCGTGACACGCTCTTTTTCAATTAACGGGAAGCAGTCATCCGGACTCGGCGCAGGTGACAGAACAACCCGGCCCCCGGCATATAAAGTTCCCAGCACACCTGGCGAGCTGAGCGGATAGTTATGCGCTGTCGGCAGAGCGGCCAAATAAACGCTGTGATGATCCAAGCCGCATATTTCCGCACTGAGGCGCAGACTGTATATGTAATCATCGTGTGTCCTCGGAATCAGCTTGGACAGCCCCGTACTGCCTCCTGAAAGCTGTAAAAAGGCGACTTCCGCCGGGCTGACGTCTTCCAGCTGGACGGGCTCTCTATGCAGGCTGCTCAGTTCCTGAAATTCCTCAGCCTCGCCGGCCACAATGACATGCGCCAAAGCCGGAAGTTTGTCTTTCACCTGCCTGGCAAGCGTTCTGTAATCAAAGCCTGAATGCGAATCAGGAATGATGTATGCTTTCGCCTCCGCAAACTCGCAGAAATACGTAATCTCACTGCTTCTGTGAGAAGGCAGCGCGAAAACAGGCAGCGCCCCGAGCCGGAACAGCGCAAAAATCACTTCAAAAAACTCAGCGATATTCGGCAGCTGAACGACAACGCGGTCTTCCTTTTGAATACCGAGCTTGTGCAGTCCCGCCGCCAAACGGTCAGCCCTTTCATCCAATTCTTTGTAGGTCCAATGTACATCTTTACACGTCACGGCAGTTTGATCTCCGTATAAAGCCGCACGCTCTTTCAGCATCCCTCCGAACGTTTCACCCTTCCAGCAGCCGTCTTTGCGATATTTGTCAGCCCATTCTTCCGGCCATGGCGTAAATCCAGTCAGCACGATCCGTTTCCTCCTTTTTTACATCTCATCTTGATAAAGCCCCATCGCCCGGAGCATGGTGCGGAATTTCGCCGATGTCTCGTCCAATTCGTCCTGCGGCTTTGATCCGGCGACAATCCCGGCACCCGCAAAGAGCCGGAGAGACCTTGTTTCCGCTTCGGCGCAGCGGAGTGCGATAATCCATTCTCCGTCACCTTCAGCATCACACCAGCCTGCCATTCCCGTGTAGAAATTGCGGTCAAACGGCTCAATATTCTGAATCGCTTCTCTCGCCGCATCCGTCGGCGTTCCGCATACAGCGGGCGTCGGATGAAGAGCGATGGCCAGCTCAAGCGATGTCGTTGACGGATCACTAAGCTCTCCCTTCACCTCGGTGGACAAGTGCCACATCGCCTCAGTTTTAATGAGTGACGGTTTTTCCGGCACATCAAGCACACGGCAGAACGGTTTAAGTGCGGCGGCAACTGCGGTAACAACTACGGCATGTTCATGCAGGTCTTTAGCTGATTGCAGGAGTTCCTCCGCTCTTCTCTGATCCTCAGCCGGATCTGTGCTTCGCGGTCTGGAACCTGCCAGCGGATTGGACAGAATCGATGTTCCGTTTTTCGACAGAAGCAGTTCAGGACTCGCGCCGAAAAGCGTTTTTCTTGTTTCTGACGTTCCCGTCACATCTGCAGCGAATGTATAGCCGCGCGGGTTGTGCTGCGCCAAATGCTTGACGGCCTGGGGAATGTCGATATCTCTTTCAGCGGTCAGATGCAGCGTCCTTGACAGTACAATTTTGCTGAGCGGACCGTCCGTAATGTTTAAAACGCCTTGTTCCACACCGCTCATAAAGCCCTCAGGGTCAGGAACGGGCCGGATATCATATGTATTCGCTTGGGGTTTTTCTGCGGAAGCTTCCGTAAACGAAAGCGGACCTGTCGTAAGGACGGCTTTCGGTACAAAAAGCCGCGAAGCTTTTCTGCCGTCAAACGGAATGGCGCCGGCCGCAATCGGATGTTTAATGCCGGCTTGCTTTGCCTCAAGAAGCGTCTGTCTCACACGTTCAGGCAGTGAGTCCAGCTGATTCTCCGCGTCTGTATCCGGCACTTTTGCAAACACACCTTCTGCAAGGAGCGTACTTTTCGGGGAAGCTAAAAAGAACGCCCCGGGCTTGTAAGCGTCCAGCACCTCTTTTGCAGACACTTCCGTCAATAAATGTTGATTTGTCATGATTGTCCCTCCTTCTCGTTACATCAAATGCCTAAAGTAGCGCCGCCGTCCACGCATAAATCATGCATCGTGATATGGCTTGCCTGTTCAGAGGCCAGAAACAAAACAGCATTTGCAATATCAGAAGGCTTTGCCAGCTTTTGAAGCGGAATTCCCGTTTTATATGTATCAAGCGAACCTCTGATAACGTCCTGTGCTCCGTTTTCATCCCGCCACAGCGCCCGCTGCATGTCGGTTTCCGTTGAACCGGGAGATACGATATTGCAGCGGATATGATAGGCCGCAAGCTCCAGTCCGAGGCATTTCGTAAACATGACGGCAGCCGCTTTCGACGCCGCATAAGCCGCCATGGAAGCACGCGGAACTCCGGCTGCATTTGAACCGACCGTTACGATGGCGCCTTTTTTCCGCTCCATCATGTATCGGCTGACAGCCCGTGACACATGAAATACACCGGTCGTATTTACTGAAAATGTTTGATCCCACTCTTCATCACTGAGGGAATGCACCGGCCCCGGCCGCAGCACGCCCGCAACGTTCGCCAATATTTCAATAGGACCCATGTCGCGTTCAACGGCGGCGATGATATCATTGACAGCGGCACTGTCTGATACATCTGCTGCGAAAGCCTGTGCCTGCACGCCTTTTTCCCGGAGTCTCTCAGTAAGCCCCCGAAGCAGGCCTTCGTTCTTATCTATAGCAGCCACATTTACGCCTTGTTCAGCAAGGGCGAGCGCTGTTGCTTCTCCGATGCCTTGAGCGGCGCCGGTGACAACCGCCGTTTTCCCTCTCATTCCCAATGCGTCCATATTATCATTCCCTTTCTATATTGATAATGATTATCATTATCAATTATGATTCAAGACAATCATATCCAAATCAAAACACTCCGTCAATTAGAAAATTAGAATCAGCCGCATTTAGTTCGAAGGGCCTGTTTTTTTCAGGCAGGAGAATACGGGGTATGCGGCCCTCCCGGATTCAGGCAGAAACGCAGGGCCCTGCTGATTAAAACGGGCAGGACAGAGATATGGCCCTCTCCTTCAAACTCGCGGTATTCAGCGCGGACTCCGCCACCTTCAAACTCAGATAGTACAGAATACAGCGCCTCTGCGTGCTGCGGAATTCTGCTTTTATGTGTCTTTTCAATTTCTCCCGCCGCCAGCAGTACGCTGACTTGAAGATTGTCCTCAGAGAGCCGGTCTGATAAACGCTCCGCTTCTTCCTGAATAAAACGTTTGTTCCAGTGAATGGACGGACTCCCGGCAACATAGATCTGGAACATATCCGGTCTCGTCAAAAGCACTTGCAGCACAAAAAGACCGCCCAGCGAATGGCCGAAAATCGTCTGTCTGTCTCTGTCGATCGGATAATCCCGCTCCACCGCGGGCTTTACTGCTTCTTCTATAAATGCCAGAAATGCTTCCGCTCCTCCCTGTTCGGGCCACGCCGCGCCGCGCGGATGCACCGGCAGTTCTGATTCAGAGAGCGGCATCGTAAAATCACTATGGCGTTCGGCGGAAAACGGCTGATCAGTCGGGTAGCCGATTCCGACAATCACCGCCGGGACAACGCCTGTTTTTTCCGGCCGGCGGCTTTGCACCCGCAACGCTTCGGCCATTGTACCGAACACGGAATTCGCATCAAGCAGATAGATGACGGGAAAGCCGGATGGAGGCGGTTCTTCCTGAGGAAAAGAGACAAAGATACGATACGTACGGCCTCCTTTTGAACGCATTTCTCTTACTTCTGTACCCGGAATCGCGTATCGTCCGGCCTGCGCGAGACCCCGCTTTGTTTGTTTTCCGTCCATTATGAGTTCATCCCCTCTATGACATTCGCTCCGCTTATTGATAATGATTTTCAATATCAAAAGACACCTCAAATAATAGATTTTTTGCCAAACAAAGTCAATGGATTTTGGATATAAAAAAAGCACCTTATTTCAATAAGGTACCTAAGAACTATATGATGATATGTGTTTAATCCCATGTAAAGCGCTGATTTTTCCATGGATCTCCCCTCATATGGTAGCCGTTTTTCTCCCAAAAGCCGGGGTGGTTTTCCTTTGTGAACTGAATGCCGCGCAGCCATTTGGCGCTTTTCCAAAAATAAAGATGGGGGAAAACGCCTCTGAGCGGATAGCCGTGCTCGGGCGTTAACGGCTCGCCGTTATGCGCATATGCCAGCAGGGATGTCTCCCGCGTAAAATCAGAAAGCGGCAGATTGGCCGTCCAGCCCTCTTCAGCGTGCAACATGACGAAACCGGCTTCTTTGTGCACACCCGCTTTCTCAGCGATGTCTTTCGCGCGTATGCCCTGCCAGACGTTATCAAGACGGGACCAGCCCGTGACGCAATGAATATCATTTTTCAATTCGGCTTTCGGTAAGGCTTTAATATCGTCAAAGCTTAACAGCATAGGACGATCGACAAGCCCGTACACCTGCAGGTTCCATTTTGACATATCTTCATAATAAGGAACATTTCCAGCGTGAAGCACGGGAAACTTCGTTGTGACATTTTGGTTTGGCGGAATCCGATCCGACTGTCCTGTTTGTTTCGTTTTCCCGAAAAACATATGGCTCCCTCCATTTAGTAAACCTATATAAAATTCGTGTTGACAATTAATTATCCTTCGATTACGCTAATCTGGTACAAGTGTAAGGGGGAAAAACAAATGAAACAACGCAACCTTCGCGCGGGCGATATGGCGCTTATCGGCATGTTTGCCGCACTGATGGCCATCGGCGCCAACATTACATCAATGGCTCCCTTTTTGCAAGTTGCGGGAATTCCGCTATCGCTGCAGCCTTTCTTTTGTCTGTTAGCCGCGATGCTTCTCGGCACAAGACGGGCCGCCATTGCAATGACGGTATACGCATTGGCCGGACTCGCGGGAGCTCCCATCTTCGCCCAATTCTCAGCAGGCTTTGCGCCGTTTATCGGAAAGAGCGGGGGATTTATTCTCGCTTACATCCCGGCGGCATTTGCAGCCGGCTGGCTGCTGGAAAAGACAAAAGAACCCGGCCGTCTGCATTATGCATGGGCCTCTTTGATCGGTACCGCGGTCATTTATATCATTGGCACGACCTATACGTATATTGCGCTGAAATTATGGCTTCATGCTCCGATCAGCTACGGAATGGCCTGGTTTTATATGATTTGGTTTTTCATAAAAGATATCATTTTAGCACTGGTATTGGCATCTGTCGCGCCTGCCGTTTACAGGTCCATTCATAAAGCGACGGGCTTCAATCGAAATCCGGCGTAAGTTTTTTCAGCATTCAAAAAGGCTCCCCTTCCCGGGAGCCTTTTTTCACAGGACAACTGCGGCAATCCAGCCGAATATTACAAGCGGAATGTTATAGAAAATAAATGTCGGGACGCACGTATCCCAAATGTGGTGGTGCTGTCCGTCAGCGCTGAGGCCTGACGTCGGCCCGAGCGTACTGTCACTTGCAGGAGAACCCGCATCACCGACCGCAGCAGCCGCTCCGATGACGGCGATCGTCGCCATCGGGCTGAATCCGAGCTGAGCGCACAGCGGGACAAATATGGTCGTAATGACGGGTACGGTTGCAAATGACGATCCGATTCCCATCGTGATTAATAAACCGACGATCAGCATCAGGAGCGCGCCTAACGATTGGCTGTGGCCGATAAAGCCTGTTGATGCTTTGACCAAGGAAGCCACATCGCCCGTTTTGTTCAATACATTTGAAAAACCGGCCGCAACAAGCATGACAAACCCGATAAAGGCCATCAGAATCATGCCGTCTGTGATCAGCTTATCCGCTTCATTGCGCTTCATGACTCCGCTGATAAACAGCGTAAACAAGCCGGCGAGCGCGCCCATGATCATGCCTTCCACGCCGAGCACCTGTGACAGGTAGAGCTGAACGGCAAGCGACACGGCAATGGAGAACAGGGCGATGGCAATGCTTTTCTTCGTATAAGGAGAAGACGATAATCCGGCAATCTCCTTCGTCTCATATTTCTTCGGTTTCCGGAAGAAGATGACGGCTAAAATTAAACCGACTGCCATCCCCGCCGTCGGGATAATTAAAGCATATGGGATATCACTGAGCGGCACCTTTAAACCGGCTGACGCCATATTATCTCTCAGCATTCCCTGGAAAATCTGTCCGAAACCGATCGGCAGAACGATGTACGGCGCAGTCAGTCCGAATGTCATCACACACGCGACCAGCCTGCGGTCCATTTCAAGTTCGTTAAATATTTTTAAAAGCGGCGGAATTAATACCGGAATAAACGCAATGTGAACGGGCACCACGTTTTGCGAGAAACAGGATATGATTAAAATAATCAGTACGATTAATACTTTAGACAGTGCTTTTTTCCGCGAATCTTCCTTTTTACCGATTAGTTTGACAGACGCTTCGACCATTGCATCGGGAAGCCCCGTCTTTGTCAGCGCCGCGGCAAATGCTCCGAGCAGCGCGTAGCTGACCGCGACGGTGGCATTTCCGCCGAGACCGTCCGTAAAAGCCTTCACCGTCTCTCCGAGGCCTAAGCCGCCTGTCAGTCCGCCGGCAAGCGCTCCGATCATTAAAGCTATAATAATATTGACACGCAGCAGGCTTAAGACGAGCATAAGCAATACTGCGACAACAACAGCATTCATTGATGAGTCCCTCCAAAAATCCTTTAGTTTGCTAATGTAGTAGATAATTAAAGTTAACATACATTCCGCGCTTTAGTCAACTAAAGATTTTGGAGATCAAAAAAACCCGCTGCATCAAGGCAGCGGGTGCTGTTATCTTTCAGGCGTAAACCGCTCAGTTAAAACGGCCAGCGTCCTTGCCATGACGCCTGTTGCGCCGGCAGGGCCGAAGCATGTCGCTTTATTCGCCGTCGCGGTTCCCGCAATATCGAGATGAACCCACGGGGTGTTTTCCGCGAATTCACCAATGAATGTGCCCGCCATAATCGCGTGGCCTTCTCTTCCCGGAGAATTGTTCAAATCAGCCATCTGACTGTTTCTCACGCGTTTTTTATCCTTTTCTGTAATCGGAAGCTGCCAGATCGGCTCTCCGGATTCCTTCGCCGATTCTGCCACCTGCTTATAAAATCCGGCGTGATTGGTCATGGCGCCCGTCATTTCGTTTCCTAAGGCGACAATGACACCGCCCGTTAACGTTGCGACGTCTACGAGGACAGAGGCTCCGTGCTGCTTGGCATATGTGATGCCGTCGGCAAGCACGAGGCGGCCTTCCGCATCGGTGTTCAGAATCTCAATGGTTTTTCCGCTGAGCGAGACGATGACGTCATCCGGCTTCATCGCATCAGACGAGATCATGTTGTCCGTAGACGGAATAACGGCGAGCACATTTTGTTCAGGCCGCAGTTCGCCGATAATTTCCATTGCGCCCAATACCGAAGCCGCCCCTCCCATATCGCTTTTCATGCCGACGATGCCGGTTTTCGGCTTAATTGAATATCCGCCGGTATCAAAGGTAATTCCTTTTCCGACCAGGCCGATGACATCTTCCCATTCATCTTTGCCCTGATACTTCAGAACGATCATTTTCGGCGGTTCGGATGAGCCTTTGTTAACGGCTAGCAGCCCGCCCATTCCGAGCTCTTCCATTTCTTCTTTTTCTAAAATTTCACACTCAAAATCATATTTTGCCGCAAGCTCAGCGGCATATGACGCCAAATCGGTGGCCGTCAGCATATTTCCCGGCATGTTCACAAGCGTGCGGGCTGAATTCGTCCCTTGGCCGTATGCCGCGCCGACGTTCAGGCCGGCCTGCACTTCCCTCAGGTCTTCTTCGGTCACGGCGCAGACGGAAGTCAGTTCCTGATCCGGTTCATTCGATTTATGTTTATAATCCTGCACCTCATAAACCGCAAGCAGACAGCTTTCCGAAAGCGCATGAGCGGCATCGGCGGCAGGCACTTCACCGGAGACGAACGTATCAAGCAGAACGGATACTTCTTGTTTTTTATCTTGGTGAATCTGCTGAAACACGCGTGCGAAGCATTCTTTCGCATCTTCAAACGAATAATCCGCTTCCCTTCCCAAGCCGATAAAGTAAATACGTTTCATACCCGTCGCAGCCGGAGGGTATACTTTTGATACACGATTGCGTTTGGCAGACACATCACCGTCCTTTAACAGCTGTGTCAAATGTCCGTCCAGTTTATCATCCAATTCCTTCGTAAATCCGCTCAGCGTGCTTTTTTGAAAAAGACCGATGACAAGGGTTTCGGGATGCCGCAATTGATCAGATGCATAAAACATGAGTACACACTCCTTATGTGGGTATTTGTTATGTAAAGTGGTATAATGAAAAAACATTTTTCCATTGATTTTATTTTACCAAACTAAGGGCGTTTTCTGCAGTTTTTCGATATGATCGGACTTTCGCAGATACAGAAAGGATGTCGCATATGGATGTACTTATGAATTTTCCTTTACTGGCGAGTTTTGCTGCCATTATTTTTGCCCAAGTTGTAAAAGTGCCTATTCAATTTATCGTATCCAAAAAACTTGACTGGTCTCTTGTGACGAGCACCGGCGGCATGCCGAGCTCCCATTCCGCCGCCGTCACCGCGCTGTCAACCGGAGTCGCTTTGGAACAGGGACTGGACTCGCCTCTGTTTGCAGTCGCCGCGATTTTCGCCGTCATTACGATGTTTGACGCTACCGGTGTCAGGCGGCATGCGGGTGAACAGGCGACGGTCATTAATAAACTGGTCATCGACTTTAATCGGTTTGTCAGCGAAGCGAAAGACTTTCAGAAAGCGGAAGAGAAAGAAAAACAGAAGAAACTGAAAGAACTGCTCGGCCATCAGCCGATCGAAGTGTTCTTCGGCGGCGTCACCGGCATTGTACTGACACTGATCTTAGATTATTTCTTTATGTAAAAAACGCTTCAGCGGATGCTGAAGCGTTTTTATTCTTTTACCGTTTTGTATTGATTTCTGAAGACTTGAAGTGACTTTGTTTCGTTCAGCTTTACAAGTTCGTCCTCGGTCACTTTGCCGTTCCCTTTTTTGACAATGTAGACATCAAGTGTTTTTTTGCCCCAGTTGTTATAGACGTCCTTTACGGTGTCAAAGTAGAGATCCAGGCGGCTGCCTTTAATTTTCGAGCCGGTATCGGCGACAACCCCGTATCCGTAATTCGGTATAAACAGAATCGTCCCGATCGGGAAAACAGACGGATCGGCCGCCACAGTTGAATATAAATCGCGTTTGACCTTCACGCCTGAATATGTAATTCCATACTGCGGATGGCCCGGAGATTTCCCCGTAGATTCCGCTCCTGCGGTATAACCGGTGGCGGTCACCTTTTTTGACGGATAGCGTTCCCAGTCAAAAGCTTCTTCCAGCGGTTTTACCTTGCCTGATGCCTTCTTTTCCGGCTGATTCTGTAAGGACTGAAACGGAGTGCCGATGTTTTTCAAAACGGCGCCGTGATGTTCCGTCATCCAATTTGTCAGATCCTTTGCTTCAACACCCGTTATGGAAAAGTATGTCGCATGGCATGCGCCAAAAAAGAGCGCGATCATGAATACGCGTCTGATTATCGTCAATCTGAAATCACTCTCCTCCGAGTCAGTGTTCCCAACCCGGTGAGGTGCTATACAAAAAGCGCCGAGGCACAAAAAAAGCTTTCTCGAATAAGAAAGCGGCTTAAAACATTTGATATCCTCTTTTTCTCAGCGCCTTTATGGCAATGCCTGACATGATCGCTCCCGCCAGTCCGCCTGCCAAAATCACGACATCCGCAGCTGCTAATGACATGATCCGCTGAAACAGGCTTTGAAATGATTCCCCCGGCGCCTGCACGTAACTGATCATCTTTTTATTGCTGATAATGAAAAGGCATACAATCGGATAGACAACAGCCATAATCCACGACATTCTCAGCAGCATGTTCAACAGAAAGCCAATGCCGAAAAACAGGACGAAAAATAGTACGATTGAGATCAGGACCACCGGCAAACTAATCACAAACATCCACCCCCTACAGCACTTTCAGTGTACCTCGGGGGCGGTAAAAAAGTCAACGTCTGGAAAAATCAGCGTCTCTCTTTGCCGCTTCCCTGGCAGGAGGGACATGTTTCGGAGCCGCCAAGAAGCAATTGAAAATACCCTTTACCTGAGCAGAACGGACACGCCGCCGTGCTTTTTGCTGTCGTTTTCATGCGGTTCACTCCTTTTTCTTAATTTTCTGATAATATATCATATTTACTTGTCAAGCAACAAGTCAGAATATGTAACAAATCATTTCATGTAAGCGGAAACATTCATTTTTTTCTCTTACATGCTTTATATAACGCTCTTTTTTGAAAGAAGAAAAAACCCGCGCCTGCGGGTTTTTCAGAAGAATTTAAACTTCCCTTTTTTCAGTGTCAGGCCGAGTCCGCCGATCATAAATAACGAGCGGTTGTCAATGACCTTTTTCATAAAGGATGCCGGCGTGCCTTTGAGCTTCCTGCCATATACGACACCGACCGCGTTATGCTCACCGAGGGAGGCGACGGTTCCTTTAATGTCCGGCTTGAACTCTTCAAGCTGGCCTCCTTTAATCAGACGGCCCAGGTTTTTAGCCGCGGTTTCTCCTTGCTGCATCGCGATCTGAGCAGTCGGCGGGTACGGCCGTTCCGTCTCTTCATTAATAAAGAGCGAGCTGTCGCCGAGAATAAAGACGTTATCATGGCCGGGCGCCCGAAGATCGGGATTGACTTTGACGCGGCCGCGCATATTTTCAAAGCCCGCTTCCTCCACGATCGGATGTCCGCGTACGCCTGCGGCCCAGACAACGGTCTGCGATTTGATTTCTTCCGGCTCTTCATCCTTCTTGCCGACTGTGACACCGTCCGCGCGGCATTCTTGAACCGCGGTGCCGATTTTAAACTCAACTCCCTTGCTCTCAAGGTATTGAACGGCGTAATCGACAAGCTCCGGATCAAATCCCGGCAGAACCGTCGGAGCGGCTTCGACGCAGACGATCCGGACGAGACTTTCATCTATATCATAATTTCTGCATAACTCCGGCTTGCGGTTCGCAAGTTCACCGAGAAATTCAATTCCCGTAAAGCCCGCTCCGCCGACGACGATGGTTAAGCGGTCGGGGCGTTTTTCGGCCTCCGTATTGTATGTCGCAAATTGGAGCTCAATATGGTCTTTCAGCTGACGTGACGTATTAATATTCGCGATCGGAAAGGCGAACTCTTTTAATCCTTTAATCCCGAATGTTTCAGGGACGGCGCCAAGCCCGATAACGAGATAATCATAAGGGATGTCCCCTTGTGAAAGCGTCACCTTTTTATTTTGCACATCTATTGCTTTTACGGTATCCTGCACAAATTTGACCCGTGATTCATTAATTACATCTTTCACTTGATATCTGCAGCGGTCATGGTGCAGCGTTCCTGCGCTCGCTTCATGCATCCATGTCGTTTCATAATGATAATTGTGTTTATTAACCAAAGTGATTTCGGCGTCATTTGCCCCGATATGCTTCGGAAGCCTTGTTACTGTCATTAATCCACCATAACCTGCACCTAGAACCACGATTTTGGGTTTATTCAATGCCATCACATCCACCTTCTTTTTTTTGCTGTTAGACGCATAATCAAATCAACATTTGTATTAGCTTCAGCTTATTGGCGGGATTTTATGAAATGAATTATAAATTTTTTAGAAAACCGCACATGTCTGCATATCACCATACTATCCGGAAGCATCGGAAAACATTCAGGAAAAAACAGATTGGAATTTGTCCCCATATTAGCGGCAGGCGCAATTTTTTTCAAGAATGAAGCGGCCGGGCGGTTTTCGGCACTCGTCATCCTTTCAAATTCTATGTTATAATTAATAACAATTTTCAATTAGGAGGCAATTTGGTATGCAAGAGGATTCAAAGGTTTATGATATTACGGTCATCGGCGGCGGCCCGGTCGGCCTGTTTACCGCTTTTTACGGGGGAATGAGACAGGCGAGCGTCAAAATCATTGAGAGCCTGCCTCAGCTTGGCGGCCAGCTCAGCGCGCTGTACCCTGAAAAATATATTTATGATGTAGCCGGATTCCCGAAAATCCGCGCCCAAGAACTTGTGAACAACTTAAAAGAGCAAATGGCAAAGTTCGATCAGACCATCTGCTTAGAGCAGGCCGTTGAATCTGTTGAAAAACAGGCTGACGGTGTGTTTAAGCTTGTCACGAATTCAGAAACGCATTATTCAAAAACAGTCATTATCACCGCAGGAAACGGCGCGTTTAAGCCGAGAAAGCTTGAGCTGGAATCAGCGGAACAATATGAAGGCAAAAACCTGCACTACTTCATTGACGACCTCAATCAATTCGCAGGCAGACGCGTTGCCGTTCTGGGCGGCGGCGATTCCGCCGTTGACTGGGCGCTTATGCTTGAGCCGATCGCCAAAGAAGTCAGCATCATCCACCGCCGTGATAAATTCCGCGCGCATGAGCACAGTGTCGAAAACCTGCACAATTCTAAAGTCAACGTGCTGACACCGTTTGTTCCGGCTGAACTTGTCGGTGAAGACCGGATCGAACAGCTCGTTCTTGAAGAAGTGAAAGGCGACCGCAAAGAAATCATTGAGATTGATGACCTGATCGTAAACTACGGCTTTGTTTCTTCTCTCGGCCCGATTAAAAACTGGGGCCTTGACATCGAGAAAAATTCCATCGTCGTCAAAAGCACGATGGAAACGAATATTGAAGGCTTCTTTGCCGCCGGAGATATCTGCACATATGAAGGCAAAGTCAAGCTGATCGCGAGCGGTTTCGGCGAAGCTCCGACAGCCGTGAACAACGCGAAGGCTTACATGGACCCGAAAGCGCGCGTCCAGCCTCTGCATTCTACAAGCATGTTTGAAAAATAATATAAAAAAGAGTCTGTGTCATACCGGCACAGACTCTTTTTTATTTAAACATCCACATATAATTCATGACGGTTCCGACAACGAGCGCAATGACAAGCGCCGACACGACCCAAATCGTGCCTAAAATAATCCGGTCCTGAATTTTCTGGGCTTTCGGGCTGTGCCCGGGCTGTTTTTGTTCCACACCGGCCCCTCCCTTCTTCTGCAACCAATCTATTGTAACAAATGTCTTACAAGAACCAATACTACTATGATAACCAAACTGCAAATGGATGACAAGCTGACCGCATATGAGGCAGCATGAAATCATTTGACATTCCTGACAAAACAAAGTACATTATAAAAAGACGAACATTTTAATTTAATTATAATTTTATCATTCGCTTTTAGGGGTGTTATTTATGGAAAATGTATTTGATTACGAAGATATTCAGCTGATTCCTGCAAAATGCGTTGTAAACAGCCGATCTGAATGTGATACATCAGTTACATTGGGCGGACACACATTTAAACTTCCGGTCGTACCGGCCAACATGCAGACGATTATAGATGAAAACATCGCAGCCTGGCTCGCGGAAAACGGTTATTTTTATATCATGCACCGCTTCGAGCCGGAAAAACGCCTGGCCTTTGTCCGGGATATGAAAGCACGCGGACTGATTTCCTCGATCAGTGTCGGCGTGAAAGACAACGATTATGAATTCATCCGCGAGCTGAAAGCACAGGAGCTTGTACCGGATTATATTACCATTGATATCGCGCACGGCCATTCCAATGCCGTAATCAGCATGATCCAATTTATTAAAGAACATGTGCCGAAAAGCTTTGTCATTGCAGGGAATGTCGGGACGCCTGAAGCTGTACGGGAACTGGAACGCGCGGGTGCTGACGCGACAAAAGTGGGTATCGGACCCGGGAAAGTATGCATCACAAAAATTAAAACCGGCTTCGGAACCGGCGGATGGCAATTAGCCGCGCTTCGCTGGTGTGCAAAAGCGGCAAGCAAACCGATCATTGCTGACGGCGGCATCCGCACGCACGGCGATATTGCGAAGTCCATCCGTTTCGGCGCGTCTATGGTCATGATCGGATCATTATTCGCCGGCCACGAAGAATCACCGGGGCAAACGATCGAAATCGACGGCAAGCTGTACAAAGAATATTTCGGCTCCGCTTCCGAATTTCAAAAAGGCGAAAAGAAAAACGTCGAGGGCAAAAAAATGCATGTCGAGCATAAAGGATCTCTGCAGGATACGCTGATTGAAATGGAGCAGGATCTGCAGTCTTCCATTTCTTACGCCGGCGGCAATAAACTCGAAGCCATCCGCAATGTCGACTACGTGATCGTAAAAAACTCAATTTTCAACGGCGACAGATTTTAACCCACAGCAGAGCCGCTCGGAAATAAAAAATGACATTCAACATGAATGTCATTTTTTATTAAATACCAAAATAAAGAGCCGCACTGGCCAACAGATTAATTACAAAAATAAACAAAAAGATGTAACGGATGAATTTGTTTTGCACCGGGGCAAATAAAAAGAGATACAGCCCCGCTGCCCCAAAAGTAAGAACAGGAAACAGCCATTCAAAGGATAAAGAAATGATATAACCGATAATCATAACAATCGGCACACCGATTAATGATAATTTACTTCTCATATGATTTCTGCCCCTTTTACTTAAAAATTGGTGTGATATAAGTTTCAATGATGGCGGCGGCGATCAGCAGACAAATAATAAACAGCACCAATATTCCGATATGCCTGAACATTGAGGCTATTATCCTTCTTTCTTTAGAAAAACACAGCCTAGTGACCAATTCAACGCCCTTAAAGCCAATGGCGCCACTTAATAATAACGCAGGAACTTCAAATATACCATGAGGAATTAGCAGTAAAATAATCTGATATAAAGGGATCCCGCCCTGCAGATTTTCGATAATAGAGCCGCTTAAAATAAATCCGTTGGTGAATAAATAAAAGATTGAGGTCAACCCAAAAGTAAAAAAACCTGCCGCTAAAAACAGACAAGCGATCGCATTATTCTTTAACAATTCAACTGCGCCTGACGAGCCATTATAAGACGCTGATGATACAAAGTGATCGGTAAAAACCGCAGCGATTGCACCGCCTGAAAAAAACAGCAATGACGCGGTTAACGGAATGGCGGACGTTCTGATTGCCGGCAAAATGCGGTTCATCATGTATAGATACGCTCAGCCATTTCTTCGATTTCTTCTAATGAATGCTCGGATGACTGATACTCCGCCGCAAAAACGCCGTCATGGATAATACCGATCGTATCGCACAACGAATGCGCCAGTTCCAGCAGGTGAGTCGATAACAGGACCGTATTTCCCTGTTTGACGTACTCCTTCAATAACGTCCGTATCGTTTTGCCGCTGATTAAATCAATGCCCGTCAGCGGCTCATCAAGGATTAAGATCTTAGGCTGATGAATGAGCGCGGCAGCGATTGATAATTTTTGTTTCATTCCGTGTGAATAGGTTTTAATCAGCTGATTTCCGTCTTGTGAAAGCTTCAGCGTCTCTAACATATTCTTTATATAATCATTTGTCCGCTGAGACGGCACTTGAAACATCTCCGCTGTAAAACGCAAGTATTCGACTCCCGTTAAATAATCATATAAAAAGGCATGGTCGGGCACAAAACCGATATCAGCCGATATTTGCCCTCCCTCTTCTGAATCTATTTCTTTGCCGTCAATCTCGACGAAGCCTGACGTCGGTTTAAGCAGGCCCGAAATGATTTTCAAAGTCGTTGTTTTCCCGACTCCATTGGTCCCGAGCAAAGCATAGATTGAGCCTTTTTTCACCTCAAAAGAAATATCCTTTAACACCTGTTTTTCACTATAGTTTTTTTGTATATTCACTAATTTAATCATTGTTCGCAAACCTTTCCGCCATATTAATTCTGCGAAGAAACAGAAACATGACTCCATAGTTTAATAGTGTGAACAGGACAAATATACCTGATGCAGAATGAATAAGCAGCGTTTCAAGTTCCGGCTTTTTATAAATAAAATATGACGTGATCGCAGCAATTTGAAGCGACACAATGAAAATCAAAGAGCCGTATAAATTGTTGTACGTCTTTGCTTTCCCGGCTTCTCCGATTTCGTACAGATGCTCCCAGTTTTTTTTAGGGTACAAGGCGGTGCTTGAAATCTGGACAAGACTGTATAAAAAACCCGAACATAAAAATACAATAAACAGGTAGACCGTCAGCGCAGCGGAGGACGGAAAAAACACCGTAATCAAAATGGTCATGATGAATGAATAGATAAGAGCCGCAAGATTATAAATACATACTTTCGGAAACACGAGCTGCCACGCATGTTTGATATTCCGGTGAAACAGATGCTGATTTTTTATTTCTCCGTCAACGGATAATACGGTTTTGAGCGCGTCCCCGACGAGCTGATACGAAAAGTTCGCAATGATAACCGCCGCGGATACGATGGCAGCTGCCGAATACCCGGTAAAATGATGAGAAAGCAACGGAACACAAAAACCTAAAAACAGCATGAACAAATAAAGCATACTGCCGAAATTCCTGATAAAAAACCCGTCAATTCTCGTTAAAAACAGAAGGTCCTTTTGAAAAACGGCATGAAATATTTTGTTATTCCTATATAATTTAAGCTTTGGTGCAAAAGCCGCGTTTGTCAAAAACATATAAGGAATAAGATCCATTTTCTTCAGGGTAGCCGCCCACAGCTTAAACAGTCCAGCCGTAAAAAGGACGGCGGCTGCAAATACTGCTGCGAAAACGAGCACTGAATCTGAGCGGAATACCAGCCATACATACGGTGTATTCATGAGGATGTTCCGGAAAGCCGGCGACTCCGTAAATCCGGAAATGTCCTTTACCGTATACTCCCCAAACACGAGAAGATAAACGGCATACCCCACTGCCAGCGGCACCAGCAAGCTGACGCTGAATAAAATGCCCTTCATGATTTTCAAGTAAAACCATTTGCTCCACATATTCGTAAGAAGATAAACAACGTAAGAAAACAGCATAGACAAAAATAAATTGAGAAGAAAATAAACGAAGCCCAGGAAAAATACGATGACCGCTGCAGATCCAGTCATGCCTGCGCCGGTTAAAAACAAAAAGACCGGAAAAACAAAAAGATACCATACGAAAATGGTTTTTTTGATCGCCTGGCCGGTAAAAACTGAAAACAGCTGTAAAAAACGAACCTTTTTTAATTGATGAATGACCTTGCGCGTATCCAGCAGAAAAGCATTTTGATGTTCTTTAAAGAAGCCGGCAGCCCAAAAAAGCTGCTCCAATGAAACGGCGATTAAAACAAATCGCCCCCACGCGCTGACAGGAAGCTTAATCAGTTTTGTCCCGAATACAACGCCGCATCCCAGTAAAATAAGATAAACACCTAACAGAGAAATGATAATGGCAGACAGCAGTTTGCCGTTGAGTTGAGGAATTCCCCAATCTTCCTTTCTTTTGCGAAACGACGACAGAGTATTATATTTGATAAGAGCTGTAATTTGTCTGACTATCATACTTTCAATCCTTACATATGTATTTGGGAGAGAGGCTCTTTTTGCAGCTTGTACAAAAAGAGCAATTATTTATCGATCGATTTTACCAAGCAGCTGCGTATTTTTTGCCGTATTTCTTAATCATTGTTTTTGCTGTTGCAACGATTGCATAAGAAATCGCGCCTGCGCCTGTAACGATACCGATGAGAGAAATGATAGAAGCAATTGTTGATGCCGCATCAATGATATCAATTGCTTTTTTAGCTGCTGCTGTAGAGATACCGAGAGTCGAAGCTAATTCAGCATTGGCTGAGAATGCATGAGCCGCCGCCACATTTAATTCAGTTCCGGTTAATAAAAGTGCATAAACCAACGTCGCTGCAGCAAGAGCCGCGCCAAACAAAATGAAAGATTTTTTATTAGATTTTACTAAGTTCATCTTAACATCTCCCTGCTCTGTTTTTAATATATAATAAAATTCAGCTTAATTGACTCTCTCCCGAGCTAAATTTTACCCGCCATAAAATAATTAAAGAAGATAGTGAAGAGTTTTAATAAAACAAAACATCCAGTTAAAATGATTCTCTTTCCTTTGCTGAGATCGGTAAGTTTTCCTGCGGCAGTATAAAGAGCCGCGATTGACAGAAGCAGAAATGGATCCAGCAGCTGTAAACTCAGTTTGGTGCCGCCGGCAGAATATATAAGTGAGGAATCAGCCGTTAAGTAGTTAACAACTGACAGAATCAACATTTTAAATGCCGAGATTAAAGAAGTCAGCGTATATAGAAGCAAATATATTTTTTTCGGTTTTTTTGTACCGAGAATAAAAGCGGCAACGAATAACAGAAACCCGCCTATCAAAATTTCCACAAAAGTGGTGAAGATCATGAACCCTTGCAGAAACATGACAATCGTACGAACACTTTTTTCCCCGATATCGTAGGTATTTTCTCCGACAGAAGAGTAATAAGACTGCAGCACTTTATCTGAAATACTGAATTGGAAGAGTAATGAACAGATCAAAATGATGAAAAAAGAACTTAAAAATATTTTTTTATTGCTCAATTGACCTATCATATTATCATCCTTTTCTTACAAAATAAATGAACTATTCTATACTTTTACAATTTAGTTTATTCCTATCAAAAAATCAATATCCTTTCGAAAAATATGACTTTAGAACGTGTTGACAAAGAGCATATTTTTCATAGTTTTTGATGCTATATACCCTTTATTTTTTTCTGAATTTGCAAATAGTACGATTTGGACAATGGATTTGAGATATTAGAGAAGAATGACCTGCGGAATGAGACGCAGGATATAAAAAAGGAGGATATCGTTATGTATCCTCCGGTTGTATGATCGCCAGCACCTGATGATCTTCCCATTTTCCATTTATTTTTGCATTTTTTCTCGCAATGCCTTCTTTATGAAAGCCGGCTTTTTCGAGCACCCGGATTGACGCCTTATTGTGCGGCATGACTCCGGCTTCTATCCGATGCAGTTTCAGCTCATTGAATGCATATCGACTGCCAGCTTGACAGCCTTTGTCGCATAGCCTTTTCCGTTATGTTTGCCATCTAAAAAGCAACCCATGAAAGCGCTTTAGATCTTGCCCCGAACCACCTGAAAAAGGCTGATCGTGCCAATCAGGATCTGATCCTGAAGAAAAAGGCCGAAGCTGTATTCTTTGTTATTTTCCGCATTCTTCAGTGATTGTTCAATTCGTTTTTTCCAGCCTTCCAGCGTATAAAAATCCTCTTGTCTCGACATGGCAAACCGTTCAAAAAACATGCGGTTTTCCGTCTGCAAAACCAGTTCCTGCTCTGCATCATTCAGGCTGAGCGGCCTGAATCGCCGTCCTTTTGTTTTAATCAGAAACGTTTTTTAATTGCCTTTTTCCCATGTTGTACGGTACGCTTTACCGCATCAAGAAAAAGGTCCCAGAATTTGATCGGAAAAGGTTCTTTTGTTGACTTAAACCGCACTTTAAGCCGTATCATCATATTGTGACAAGGAAAGAATAGTTTTGGCGGGTTTCCCGATGATCCCAAAAAATATATTGATTGGATTGCAGCTGAAATGTTATCAAAAAAATGCAAAACAATTGGAAAAGAGGAGTTCATATGAAACTGACGGGAAATACAATACTGATTACAGGCGGAAATGCCGGAATAGGATTAGCTTTCGCAGAACGATTTTTAAAAGCGGGAAATAAAGTCATCGTGACCGGACGGCGTGAACATGCTCTTCAAAAGGCAAAGGAAAGATTTCCGGATCTTATTACCTATGTCAGTGATCTGAGCATCCCATCTGAACGTGTATCACTGTTTGATTGGGTGACAGAGAACTATCCGGAAGTGAATGTGTTAGTCAATAACGCGGGGATTCAACAACGTTTTCATGTGCTGAAAGCGGATGCGAAGGACAATTGGGACTATTTCAATAAAGAAATCACAACGAACATTGAAGCTCCCTTCCACCTGTCAATGCTGTTCGCTCCGGTGTTTGCCGGAAAAGAAGATGCGGCTGTCATTAACGTCACTTCGGGATTGGCTTTTACACCGCTTGCCATTGCTCCGATCTATTCAGCAACGAAAGCGGCGCTTCATTCATTTACAATGAGTCTGAGACACCAGCTTTCTGATTCAGCTGTAGAAGTGATTGAAGTTGCACCTCCGGCAGTCAATACAGATCTTGGCGGTGCAGGACTGCATACGCAAGGAGAACCGCTGGATGAATTCGCTGATGGGATTTTTAAAGGACTTAAAGAGGGCAAACTAGAAATCGGATATGGTTCTTCAGCGGAACGGCTGCGCATGTCCCGGGATAAAGCCGATGAACACACGGCAAATATGTACAATGCAATGAAACATACAATTGAATAACATTTTTGAAAAAGAAAACCCGCTTCTGTTGAGCGGGTTTTGCTTTTATTAAACAAACGCCATCGTTAAGAAAGACGTCATATTTTTTCATCCTAAGGATGGCGGGTTGAGCCCTAGCACTCTTCCGGCGAACCGGCGTTTTTGGCCGTGCGGAAAGAAGATCCGCAGCCGCAGGAAGCGATGGCATTCGGGTTGTCAATGGTGAAACCGCCGCCCATCATGGACTGCTTGAAGTCAATGATCGTGCCGTTCATAATATCAAGACTTTCGCTGTCAACCAAAACGGTAATTCCGTGCTGTTCAAACATGCGGTCTTTTTCGCCTTTTTCATGCTCAAATCCCATTCCGTAAGACAGGCCGCTGCAGCCGCCGCCTTTAACGCCCACACGGAGGAACGCGTTTTCTTCTTCATGCTCTTTCATCATATCTTTTATATGCAAAGCTGCTGCTTCAGTGATGGTTACTGGAACACTCATAGGTAGACCTCCTTTTTTAAAAACGAATACTGGTATCTATTATAAACCTTGAGAAGCGTATTTCTCAAACGAGCTGTTTACAAATAATAGACGCCGCTGCATACGGTTTCGGCGGGACCTGTCATCAGCACGTGCCCATTGTCCTGCCAATTAATCACAAGATCGCCTCCCGCCAAATGAACAGTGATATCCCGGTTTCGTTCAGAGACACCGTTCAATACGGATGCGACAGCCGCCGCACAGGCGCCTGTTCCGCAAGCCTGTGTAATGCCGGAGCCGCGTTCCCATACACGGAAATGAAGTTCATCCGCGCTGACGGTTTCCACAAACTCGACATTGACGCCTTCCGGGAATCTCGGGTCTTTTTCAATGATGGGGCCGAGCGTTGTAAGAGGCGCTTGACTGATATCTTCAACCGGAAAGACAATATGGGGGTTTCCCATTGATACGGCAGTTCCTGAAAGCTCCGTCTCTCCGAAGACAAAGGTCTCATCGATCGTCCGTTCATCTTCATTGCCGAGCATCGGCAGCTCTTTTTTGGTCAGGCGGGGTTCGCCCATATCAACGGCGACTTCACGCACAATCCCGTTGTCCTCCGTAATGTCTGCTTTTACAAGACCTGAGAGCGTTTCAATGAAAAAGGACGTTTCTTCTGTCAGCTTATGTTCGTATGCGTACTTTGCCACACAGCGAAGGCCGTTGCCGCAATTTTTCCCTTCTGAACCGTCATTATTAAAAATCCGCATTTTGACGGGCGCTTTTTCTGACGGACAGATGAGGATCATGCCGTCAGAGCCGATGCCCGTGTGAATGCTGGACACTTTAACGGCAATCTCAGCCAGCCGTTCTTCCGGCAGCTTTTCTTCGAATTGATTTACATATATATAACTGTTTCCAAGACCGTGCATCTTGGTGAAACGGAATGAATTCATATCGGCCTCCAACTTTTTTTCTTTTACTTAGTATAAAAGCTCTTCCCCTCGGACACAATACAAATATCCCCCGTTTTTCATACATAAAAGCTCCCTGCATATGCAGGGAGCTTTTATCGTTTACTAAATAAACATGCCGGCAATCGCCGCGCTGAGAAGGTTAGCGAGTGTTCCCGCAATAACCGCTCTTAATCCGAGGCGCGCGATGTCCGAACGGCGGCTTGGGGCCAAACCGCCCAATGTGCCGAGCATGATCGCAATGGAAGAGAAGTTGGCGAATCCGCACAGCGCAAAGCTGATAATCGTAGACGTTTTTTTAGAAAAGTCCGCAATATGGGGACCGAAATTGGAATAAGCGACAAACTCATTCAGCACAAGCTTTTGTCCGATATAGCTTCCCGCTCCGAGCGCTTCATGCCAAGGAACTCCGATAACAAATGCGATCGGTGAAAACACGTAACCGAGAATGGATTCTAATGTAATATGTTTGAAACCGAACCAGCCGCCGATTCCGCCGAGAATTCCGTTCACTACGGCGATGAGCGCGACAAACGCAAGCAGCATGGCGCCGACGTTTAACGCAATTTGAAGGCCGGTGGACGCGCCTTTTGCCGCAGCATCAATCACATTAGCGGCGCCTTCGCCTTCTTCGTCCATATTAAAGTCACCTTTAACCGTCTGCGTTTTTTCTGTTTCCGGTATTAATATTTTTCCGAACACGAGACCCGCAGGAGCCGCCATGAAGCTGGCCGCCAGCAAGTACTCGATCGGAATGCCTAACAGGGCGTATCCGAAAAGCGTCGAACCCGCTACAGCCGAAAGGCCGCTCGTCATAATCGTAAACAGCTCGGAACGGGTCAATCCCGCAATCAGCGGTTTAATAGCAAGCGGTGATTCAGACTGTCCGACAAAAATATTCGCAGCCGCCGCAAGCGATTCTGTTCTGCTTGTCCCAAGAAGCTTTGACAGTCCGCCTCCGATGACGCGAAAAATAAGCTGCATGATTTTCAGGTGATACAAAACGGCAATCAGCGCTGAGAAAAAGATAATGACCGGCAGAACACTCAGCGCGAAAGCCGGGCTGCTGCCCACTTTTAACAGCGGGCCAAAAATAAAGCTGATGCCTTCGTTCGCATAATCAATGAGAAGCTGCACACGGCTTGAGAACCATAAAAATACGGCCCGGCCGGCGTCCCACTTTAATACGATGAATCCGAAGGCCATTTGTAAACATAAACCGACAATGACGGTTCGCAGTTTAATTTTGCTTTTCTTCTCTGATAACAAAAAAGCAATGGCTAATATAGCAACTGCCCCGAGCAGCCCCCAAACGATATTCAATGAATCCACCTCTAAAATTTTATTTAAAAAAAGTCTTTATTAAGATAACAATATTTATTTTTGCTGTCTACAAATTTTTTATTTTGCCAAATCCCGGGGCGCATAAAAAAAGAGGCCCGTTCGGAGCCTCTGATTAAAACATCGGATTTTCTTCTATGAATGTATATATGTTGTCAACCAGTTCAGCAGGCGTGCCTCCCGTGACCACTTCGCCGTTAACCAGGGCGAACAGGGACTCCATGCATTTCCCGCAATAGCTTAAACAGCCGTATTCAAGCACGTCCAAGTTCGGATCCTTCTCTAAGATCTCAAGTGCTTCCTGGGAACCGCGCGCTAAATTGCTGACACAGAATTCAATCATCGGATTCATGCGGTTTCACCTCACATATGTACCTTATCCTAACGGAATTTCCTCTATTCGTCAAAGATCCGGTTTCACGCTCAATGTTATCGTAACATATTAATTCAGGTTAAAGGTTTTACTATTACGCGTTTTCTGGTCAATTTGTAGGTTATTTTAAAACTATTATTGTGGTTTTAGATCAAATTCGATATAATTCTAGATGTTATTTTACATAGTTCGTTATTTTGTAACAACATTGACTACCATATTTTTCGGGCAAAAGGGGAATCATTATGAAAAAATTGGTCTTGATCGGCGGGGGTTACGGAAACATGCGGGTGCTGCACCGCTTATTGCCGAACCAGCTTCCGTCAGATACATCCATCACGCTGATTGACAGAAACCCGTATCACTGCTTAAAAACAGAGTATTATGCGCTCGCTGCCGGCACGATTTCTGATCATCATATCAGAGTGTCCTTTCCAGAGCATCCGAATCTGGATGTTCAATACGGTGAGGTGGCTTCCATCGACACGAAAAACAAACAAGTTCTGTTTCATGACCGCGAACCGATTTCTTACGATGACGCGGTGATCGGACTGGGCTGCGAGGATAAGTATCATAACGTGCCCGGCGCGCCGGAACATACTTACAGCATTCAAACCATTGATCAGTCACGCGAAGCCTATCAAAAGCTGAACAACCTCGGCGCCAATGCATCTGTCGCTATCGTCGGAGCGGGATTAAGCGGCGTGGAGCTTGCCAGTGAATTAAGAGAGAGCCGTGACGATCTGAAGATTATGTTATTTGACCGGGGCGATCTGATTTTATCAAGCTTTCCGAAAAGGCTCAGCAAGTACGTTCAGAAGTGGTTCGAAGAGCACGGCGTCACCATTATCAATAATGCGAATATTACAAAAGTGGAAGACGGCATCGTTTATAATCATGATGAAGGAATACCGGCCGATGCCATCGTGTGGACGGCGGGAATTCAGCCGAATAGAGCCGTCAGAGAACTGGACGCTGAAAAAGATCCGCAAGGCCGCATCGTTTTGACACCGCACCATAACCTTCCGGGCGATGAACATGTTTATGTCGTCGGTGATTGCGCGTCCCTTCCGCATGCGCCGAGCGCCCAGCTTGCTGAAGCGCAAGCGGAACAAATTGTGCAGATCCTCCTGAAACGCTGGAACAATGAAGAGCTGCCGGAAACAATGCCGCAATTTAAGCTGAAAGGCGTTCTCGGTTCACTCGGAAAAAAAGCGGGTTTCGGTCTTGTCAACGACCGTCCGCTGATCGGGCGTGTGCCGCGCCTGTTAAAATCAGGTCTTTTATGGATGTACAAGCATCATAACGGCTGATAAGAAAAAAGCCGCTGATTGCGATCAGCGGCCGTTTTTATGAGCCCGCCACATAGCCGCGCTTTTCCATTTCTTCATATATATCTTTTAAATGCGGATTCCCTTCTCCTACAATGACATCTTCCACCAGCACAAGCGGATAGAAAAATTCATCGTTTCTGATTCGCTCCGCAAGCTCCTTTGTCTCCTTTTGCTGAGGCGGTGTGTCAATATCAATATACTGCATATTAAAAGGCTGCTCCGGATATTTCCGTTTCAGCGCCGCCTCCAGCCATTCAAACGTATCTTTGGCGCTCGGCATATTTACGCAGCTTGCGCAGAGCGTTTCAGCGCCGTAAACACTGAGCGTAACCGGCTTTGTCATGTTTATCATCCCCTTTCCACCAGTATACAAAGGACGGGGCAGCATTTGTATAAAAAACGGTTTTTATGTTCAAGTTTAAATATGCTATAATGAAGAAAGCAGCATTGCAAACCAAACATTAGATTTTTACCGTTACTGTGAATATAATGGTTTTATGCATATGAAAGGAGCGAATCTCATGACTGAGGTTGAAATGAAAGAGCAAGTACAGGAAGTATTGGATAAATTACGCCCGTTTCTGCTTCGTGACGGCGGTGACTGTGAGCTTGTCGACGTTGACGAAGGCATTGTAAAGCTTCGTCTCCTTGGCGCATGCGGCAGCTGCCCAAGTTCAACGATTACGCTGAAAGCCGGAATCGAACGCGCCCTTCTTGAAGAAGTGCCGGGTGTCGTTGAAGTAGAACAAGTATTTTAATAACAGAACCAGGCTGATGACAGCCTGGTTTTTTATTTTATTTTTGCAGATAGTCATTAAACCATGAACAAATATAACGGATGCGCTTGATCCGCTGTTCCGGATGGCCGCTTCTCGACAGCTCATGCGTGGCTTTCGGAAATCGGATGAACGCCGTCGTTTTGTTCAGCTTCTTCAATGCGATAAAGAGCTGCTCAGCCTGTTCTATCGGACAGCGGTCATCACGCTCGCCGTGCAGGATGAGAAGCGGCGTTGAAACGCGGGACGCATATTTTACAGGTGAACGGTCCCAAAGCTTATCCGCTTCCTCAAACAGATCATGCCCAAGCTGCCAGTCGGTAAAAAAGAAGCCGATATCGCTGACACCATGGAAACTGAACCAATTTGAAATGGAGCGCTGCGTGACGGCTGCTTTAAAACGGCCGGTCTGCCCGACAATCCAATTCGTCATAAACCCTCCGTAGCTTCCGCCCGTCACGCCGAGACGGCCGCTGTCAATAAACGGATACGCCTGAATGGCTTCATCCACCGCCTGCATAACATCACGGTAATCGCCGCCTCCGTAATCGCCTCTGACACGATTGACGAAATCCTGTCCATAGCCGTGGCTTCCCCTCGGGTTGACATAGACGACAGCATATCCTTGCGCGGACAGCACTTGGAATTCATGAAAATACGTATGCCCGTACATCATGTGAGGCCCGCCGTGTATGTATAGAATGAGCGGATAAGTTTGATCTTCTTCAAAAGCCGCGGGCTTTAAAAACCAGCCGTGCACTGTCAGTCCGTCTTTCGTTTCATATTGCAGCTTCTCCGGCACGGATATGATGCGTTCCTCTACAAAACAATCATTGTTGTTTGTCAATTGCTTCTCTTTACCGTTTTCAAATGAAATGCTGTAAAGCTCAGAAGGCCGCGCGGGTTTGGCAATTACGGCGATACAGCTTTTCTGATCGGGATGAAAAGCAAAACCGTTCACATACTCTTCTTCTAATCGGATCGGATAGACGAGGCCGTCAATCGAGATATAATAAATACCGGTGCTTCCCTGCTCGCTCCCGAGGACGTAAAATCCCTGCCCGTCATTTGTCCAAACCGGCCGGGGCGTCACTCCTCCTATGAGAGAATCGGCAATAAGCGCATCGCTCAAATGAACATCCAGCATGTCGGTCAGGCAGGACAGCCGCTCATTTTTCACATCGTACAGCCACGCCTTTTCTAAGGTTGCGTTGCGAAATTCATTCTCATGGCCCAGCATCGCGATATAAGAACCATCCGGTGAAAACACGCAGGAGCCGAAAGAACCGCTGTGCGGCGTAATTTGTTTGAGATTGCCGTCTGCGAGATTCATCAGGTAGACATCGCTCGGCTTTCCGGCGTCACCCGGCTCACATAAATTGGCGGTAAACGCAATCTGCTTGCCATCCGGTGAAAATGCCGCATCATCATGATCCGCTTCATGGTCTGTCAGCTGCTGAACCTCCCCCGTTTCAAGATGAATCAGCACAAGCTGTGTCCGGCTTCCGTTGAGCAGGCCCTTCCCGTCGCGTTTATATGTTAATGACTGAATGTCAATTGGCTCATATTCGTCATGCTTCTTTTTTTCTTTCTCATCGGCGCGCTCCGCTGATGTCAGGCTGACGGACACAAGCACGGATCTGCCGTCGGGGGCCCATATTGGATCTGACACGCCCCACGGGATATCAGATGCCTTTTCCGCCTCTCCCCCGGCAGTGTCTACGATGTACAGCTGAGGGACACCATCCTCCCTGTCAGAAATAAAAGCAAGGCGCCGTCCGTCAGGCGACCACCGCGGGCTTGTATTTTTACCGCTTCCGAATGTCCACGGTTTTGAGGTGCCGGATTCTGTGTCGTATACCATAATAGCTGAGGAATAAGAGTCCCGTTTATCATTGACTGTTGTCCGGACGTATGCGGCCCGTCTGCCGTCAGGGGCGTATTGGGGATCTGCCACGGATACGAGAGACGCAATGTCCTCCTCGGTTATAAGTTTTTTCAATCGTTTCTCCTCCTTTTCTCTTTTATTTCGCTTCCCTAAATAAAAATCCTTCTCCAGAAAAAGAAAGCGTCCTTCTCTGATGGGAAGCACGCTTTTTACCATTATACACTTTTCATTTGCTTTAAAGGATTCCGTTCGATTACGCTTCCTTCTGACGGAACGGTAAGCGACGCAATCTCACAGTGCGGAAAATGCTGAGAAAGGTGGCTTCTCAGCTCTTCTCCTTTTCCTTTTGCAGTCAGGACAAGAATCGTCGGGCCCGCTCCGCTTAGCGCCGTCCCATAAGCGCCTTTCATTTCTGCCGCATGCTCCACCTTCGAAAGCTCAGGAACAAGCATGGCGCGGTACGGCTGATGCAGCATGTCTTTTCTCATCATTTTCCCGGCGAGCGCCCAGTCATTTGACATGATCGCAGCAACAAGAAGGTTGCTGACGGCGCTTGCTTTAACGGCGCCGCGGTACGGCAGTTCTTTCGGGAGCACGTCTCTTGCGTCCCTGGTCAGCACTTCGTAAAACGGAATAACCGCAACAACGTCGATATCCGCTTCGGCAGTACGCACGATATGTGTTTCATCTTCTTCATGAAGGCCGATCACAAGCCCTCCTGCGAGAGAAGCGGCGGCATTATCAGGGTGCCCCTCTTCAAGACTGGCTAAGTGCAGCTTGTCGCTTTCCGGCAGCTGCAGGCCGCATAACTCATCTGCAAGCTCAATGGCGGCGACAATAGCGGCTGCGCTGCTGCCGAGGCCCCGCGCAAGGGGGATGTCACTCCACACCTTGACATGCGCGGGCGGCAGCTCTTTCTGGTAGCGGTCAGCCGTCCGTTTGGCGACTTGATAGATGAGGTTGTCCGTTCCTTGAGGGATGCCCGCGACAGTTTCCGTCTCCGCCGAAAACGTCCATTCATCATTTCGGAAAACCGAAAGCTTCAAATATCTGCTGAGCGCCATCCCGACGGAATCAAAGCCCGGTCCTAAGTTGGCGGTGCTTCCCGGAACCGTAATGGAAAACAGCATCTCCGCCTCATTCATACACGCGCCGCTCCATTTAAGTATTCGAGAATACTGTCTTCATCTGTCGGCAGCGTGATCGGTTTTATCTCAGATACGTCTACAGCCGTGTTCGGATCTTTCAGGCCGTTTCCGGTCAAGACTGCGACAACCTTGCTTCCTTTTGGAATTTCACCGGATTTCACCTGTTTTAAAACACCGGCGATGGATGCACAGGAGCCTGGCTCGGCAAATACGCCTTCTTCACGGGCAATCAGCTGATAAGCGTGAAGGATTTCTCCATCTGTGACTTCATCAATTTTTCCGGCTGATTCTTTCGCTGCAAGCACGGCTTTGTCCCAGCTGGCAGGGTTCCCGATCCGGATTGCCGTCGCAACGGTTTCGGGATTTTTAATGACCTCGCCGCGAACGATTGCCGCAGAACCTTCCGCCTCAAAACCGCGCATCTTCGGAAGTCCGGTGCCGTTTTTCTCATGGTATTCTTTGAACCCTTTCCAGTAGGCCGTAATATTCCCGGCGTTTCCTACCGGGATCGCCAGAATGTCCGGCGCTCCGCCGAGCTGTTCGCATACTTCAAAGGCCGCTGTTTTCTGTCCTTCAATCCGGTAAGGGTTTACCGAATTCACTAATGCAATCGGAGATTTTTCACAAATCGACCGGACGATGGCCAGCGCGTCGTCAAAGTTTCCGTCAATCGCGATGATTTCCGCTCCGTACATGACGGCCTGCGCAAGCTTTCCGAAGGCGATTTTTCCGTCCGGAATGATGACGATGCATTTCATGCCTGCTCTCGCCGCGTATGCCGCAGCCGCCGCGGATGTGTTGCCTGTTGAAGCGCACATGATGGTATCATTGCCTTCTTCTTTCGCTTTGGCGACCGCCATGACCATGCCGCGATCTTTAAAAGATCCCGTCGGATTAATGCCCTCCGTTTTCACATGCAGCTCAATTCCGAGCTTTTCGGAAAGCTTCGGAAGATGAATCAGCGGCGTATTTCCTTCATGCAATGTCAGGGCCGGCGTTTGTTCCGTCACCGGCAGAAATTCTTTATATTGATGGATGAGTCCTTTCCACATTAGCTCCAACCGTTCCCTTCTACGCGATATGTGCTTTTTACTTCCTGTACGACTTCGAGATCATTTAAGTTTTGGAGAATGTCGCTGAAATCTTCTTCTGATGTATGATGCGTGACAATTACGATTTCCGCAAGATCATCGTGGCCTTTGATCGGCAGCTGCAGAATTTTTTCAAAGCTTACGCCGCGCTCTGAGAAAGCGGATGTGATTATTGAAAAAGAGCCGACCTGGTCTTTGACGTGAATTCTTAAAAACTGCTGGGCGTAAATATCTGACGGCTGCTTCAGATTTCTTTCATACTGCGGGGCGACAAAGCTGTTTCCGTTTACGCCGAGACGCATGTTTTTCATAACCGCGACCAGATCAGAAACAACTGATGTCGCAGTCGGCATGCTTCCGGCGCCGGGGCCGTAAAACATCGTTTCTCCGACAGCTTCTCCGTATACGTAAACGGCATTAAACTCGTTATGCACCGCAGCGAGCGGATGATGATCAGGGAGCAGTGTCGGCTGAACGCTGACCTCGATTTTATTGTCATCACGCTGGGCGATGCCGATCAGCTTCATTGTGTAGCCGAGCCGTTTGCTGAAGCTGATGTCTTCATCCGTAATGCGGGAAATCCCTTTTACTTTGACATCGTCCAAGTCGACATTCATAGAGAAACCGAGACGGGCTAAAATCGCCATCTTGCGTGCGGCATCGAGTCCTTCTACATCGGCAGTCGGATCCGCTTCCGCGAATCCGAGATCCTGCGCTTCCTTCAGCACTTCTTCATACGGGCTTTTTTCTTTAATCATTTTCGTTAAGATAAAGTTCGTCGTTCCGTTGACGATTCCCATCATTTTTGTGATCCGGTCAGAGGAAAGCCCGTCTTCGAGTGTACGTAAAATCGGAATTCCGCCGGCGACACTCGCTTCATAATACAAGTCACAGCCATTTTCATTTGCGGCGGCTAAAAGCTCTGAGCCGTACACAGCGATCAGATCTTTATTTGCCGTCACGACATGTTTTTTCGCTTTCAAGGCGTCGAGCAGGTATTGCTTCGTCTGTTCGACACCGCCGATGACTTCAATAATCACGTCGACCTCAGGGTCATCGATCACATCATAGACCTCCGTCGTCAGCACTTCTTTCGGCAGGTCTGCATCTCGTTTTTTATCAATATCTTTAACTAGCACTTTTTTGATCGTCACCGGACAGCCGACCTGGTGCATAAGCTTATCCTGATGATCTTGTATAATTTTGACGACACCGCTTCCCACGGTCCCCAGTCCTAACAGTCCAATACGAATTGCTTCCAAAGAGAAACTCCACCTTTCTTCCTTTTGTCCACTTGAAAAGGACAATTGTTAACCCTTCACAGACATTTAAGTTACAAATATTATATAAGCCCGCTTTTGTTTTGACAAGCGGCTGAATATTGATTTCACGGTCATGAAAACGCTTAACACACTGATATGACAAGATTCTCTATTTTCTAAATATTTTTGCGTTATATTTTCTTACGACATGCTTCCTTTTCCGAGCCAGGCGACAGGCGGGACAAAAACCTGCGCCGCTCTGACATTCAGCATGTCGTGACATGTCTGCAAAAACTGTTCATAACGGGTGCAGTCGGCAAGAATGTAGTCCAGCTGCTCTTCATAAAAATGCTTTTCAGACTCATGGGAGATGTAATAGCTCTCCACCGTCTCGAAAAAATGGAGCGGAAACAGCAGGCGGCTGTAAAACAGGCGTTTAGAAAAGGAGGATAACGGCGTAACTTGCTCATATTCCTGCAAAAACAAAAACCCGTCATTGAGCAAGTCGTCACGATGATACAAATACGTACTGCGCATAAATTCCGCAATATCACGGGCTGCATGATCGAATACCCAATCTCCCGGAATGCGGATCAATGAATCAGCCGACCAGGTATCCCGCTCCATCCGCTGATGGCAGATCGTCCCCGAGTCTTCAGCGCCGGGATTGTCATCCAGCTCCGTATCCACTAAATATTGAATGGCATTTTCCGCTAAGCCTGAATAATAAGGAAATGCTTCGATCATTTTCTTTTCGAACGGTTCAAGCGGAGACATATGAATTTTCTGCATCCAAAATGATTCCAGCTGATCCACCCGTTTTCCCCATAAGTCCTTCCATTGGCCGATTCTGCCCGCTTCTTTCACTTCGTAAGGAAAGCCCCGCCCTTTTCTGTGGAATTCAGCAAGCTCCCCACCGACAGAAAACGACCGGTTTGAGACGGGAATCGGCGCTTTTAAGAGTGCATATGTTTTGCCTTCGTCCTCAAAGGTCAGTTCTCCTTCCTTCGTAAAGATAAACACTGAAACGTATGGGTCACTTTGTTCTTGTAAATACTGACTCATGTAATAAAGCTCCGTCAGCTCTGATTGCGAAAAGCCGGAGACGGGAATAATAAGAAAGAAGGAATTAGGCGTCTGGAAGCATTCGTATTTTCTGATAAACGGAAAGCTGTCTGACATGGATGCCGTATTTTTCTTTAATGATGCTTTTCATCATAATCACCTGCCTGAAAAATTAGAGCTATTCACATCGTAGTCATACGCCGGCGGAATTATGAATACATATTGTATTCCTTTGAATGAAGAGGAGAAACATCGTACACATCGGAAGGATGTTGTATAAACTAGTAAAAAAAGATTGGGTGAAGCAAATGTCAGAAAAGGAACAACTGAATCAGGTGGAAGCTGTCGCCAGAGCGCGTTTACAAGAACGGGGAGTTGAGACGGACGATATTGCCGAGCTTGTGTATTTCCTTCAGAAAAAATATCATCCTGATTTGACGATGGAGGTATGCAGGCTCAATGTGGACCGCGTCATCGCGAAACGCGAGGTGCAAAACGCGATTTTAACGGGAATCGAATTAGATGTGCTCGCCGAACAAAAAAAGCTGTCTGAACCGCTTCAGACCATTTTGGCGATTGATGAATCACTGTATGGGGTTGACGAGGTGCTCGCCTTCTCTATCGTGAATATATACGGCTCGATCGGCTTTACGAATTACGGTTATATTGACAAAGAAAAACCCGGCATTCTCGGGCGGTTAAATGATAAATCAACGGGTGAATGCCATACGTTTCTTGATGATATCGTCGGCGCAATCGCAGCAGCGGCTTCAAGCAGGCTTGCCCACAGCGCCAGAAATACAGAATAAGGACGGCCGTCATGGCCGTCCCTTTTTTTATAGATGTTCAATCCATTCAGTTAAAGAGTCAATCGCATATGTCGGCTTCTGATCGTAACCGGCCATATGCTCACGCTTTGTCACTCCGGTATGAACGAGCAGCGTATCCATGCCCGCATTGATGCCGGCCATAATATCCGTTGCATAGTTATCGCCGACCATGAGTGTTTCGGAAATATCCGTTCCGAGCACCCGCATCGCCTGTTCCATAATAATGGATTCCGGCTTGCCGATAAAGACAGGCTCGACGCCTGTGGACACCGTCAAAACGGATGTCAGTGAGCCGTTCCCCGGCAAAAGTCCTCTTTCAGTCGGAATAGCGACGTCGCCGTTTGTTGAAATAAACCGGGCGCCGTTTCTGATCGCAAGACATCCCGTGGCCAATTTTTCATATGTAATGCCGCGGTCAATTCCCACAACGACAAAGTCCGCGTTTTCTTCTCCGAAGCTCAGCCCGTTTTCTTCGATGGCCTGGCGGATGCCTTCTTCGCCGATCACATACACCGACGCATCTTTTTTCTGCTGGGCGATATGCTGCGCAGTCGCCATGCTTGTTGTGAAGACCTGTTCTTCAGAAGCCGGAATGTCAAAGCTCATCAGCTTGTCCGCCACCTGCTTCGGCGTCCGGGAGGAATTGTTTGTCACGAATAAATACGGAATGCCGCGCGCTTTAAGCGTTCTCACGAATTCACACGCTTCTTCGATTTTTTCCGTCCCGTTGTACATTGTGCCGTCCAAATCAATCAAATATCCTTTATAATCCTTCATACTCAACACTCCTGTGGATTTTCTCACTTGTTGTTATTTAAATGCGGAAACAGGGCCTAACTCTGTTTCAAGGTAGGTTCTTACGCGGGCCGGAAAGGCTTTCAGCACGTCTCTGTTTGACGAAATCAGTGTAAACAGCTCCTGATGATCGGCATGCTGATATTCCTGAACAAGCTGCTTTCTGGAAGAGATCAATTGCTTCAGCTTATTTCCTTCTTCCTCAGCTACCACCTTTTCGTCCGTCAGTATATCCATGATGTCGTCATAACTTCCCGGATCGCGCATGATAAAGCCGTCAATCATATCATTTCCGACATCGAGAATGCATTCGATCATAAGATGGCTGATCCGCTCAAGCGCTCTTTTTTCGATCTCGCTCTGCCAAGCCGGCGTGCTGTCAAACAGCGCCAGCTGATTCTCAAAAAAACGGAGTGTTTGTTCGATATTATTTCTGTCAACAAAATACACGTGACAGCATCCCCTTCTGCATCAATTATTTTCTGATTCGTTTAAGAACAAAATACGAGCAGCCGAAATTGCAGTATTCGTAAATGTATTCGTCCAATGTGCTGATTTTCGTTTCAAAGGTTGCTTTTTGATTCTGGTCATCAAAGAAGCCTTTGAGCCGCAGCTGACTGTATCCCCAGTCCCCCACAATGTAATCATATTTATTTAATATGTCCGAATAGCGGGCTTTGAACGCTTCTTCATTAAAGCCGTTTTTAAAATCATGTACGAGTTCAAACTCGGCATTTTGAATAAGAATCATGTCTTCACCTCTTTTATCACTCTTTACTATCATAATTCATTGACTTCTGTGCATCAATTGCAAAATGAGACGCTTCGGATTGCGGAGAAGATTTTTCCCTTTTATATCCAGTTTAGCGGTTCAGACGGTCCTTATTCAAGAATGACTTTTTTTCGGCTCAAACGGCTCCATCACAAAAAACCCAAAACCTGCGGCGTTTTGGGTTTTTTCGGCTTATATTATGCTTGGGCCTGGCGTTTTTTAGACGCTTCGTTTACTTGTTCATCCGCATGATAGGAAGAACGGACAAGCGGGCCTGCTTCACAGTGGCTGAAGCCTTTTTGCATCGCGATTTCTTTCAGTTCGGCAAATTCGTCCGGATGATAATATTTTTGAACCTTTAAATGTTTTTTGGATGGCTGTAAGTATTGGCCGATCGCCATGATGTCGACATTATTCGCAAGCAGGTCGTCCATCACTTCAATAATCTCTTCCTTCGTTTCGCCGAGACCGATCATAATGCTTGATTTCGTCGGGATGTCAGGCTGCATTTCTTTCGCACGTCGCAAGAATTCTAAAGAACGGTCATATGTTGCACGGGCGCGGACTCTCGGTGTCAGGCGGCGCACGGTTTCAATGTTGTGGTTCAGAATATCAGGACGGGTATCCATTAATGTTTTCAGGTTGTCGTAATTTCCGCCCATATCGGATGGCAGCACTTCAATCGTCGTGAACGGGCTTTTTCTGCGGATCGCCCGGACCGTTTCCGCAAAGACGCCTGCTCCGCCGTCTTTCTGATCATCACGCGCCACGGCCGTGATAACGGCGTGCTTTAAGTTCATCAGCGCAACCGAATCAGCTACGCGTTCCGGCTCCTGCAGATCCAGCTCAGTCGGCAGACCCGTTTTGACAGCGCAGAAGCGGCATGCTCTCGTACAGACGGAACCGAGAATCATGAATGTCGCCGTACGTCTGACAGCCCAGCATTCATGGATGTTCGGGCATTTTGCTTCTTCACATACGGTATGCAGATTATTTTCACGCATTAATTTTTTGAGACCCGTATAGTTTTCATTCGTGTTCAGCTTTATTTTGAGCCATTCCGGCTTTCTCAGATGCTCGTCTTTCTTTGCCATTTCCCCATCATCTCCATTATCCCTTTATTCATGTTTGTGTGCGAAAAATTTCTATTTCACGATGGATATAAAACTCGCGGATTTCTATTCATAAGTCACTTTAACATAGGAAAAATTTCTCGACAAGGGAAGAGAATTACTTACATTTTCTCGGATTGTTGCCGCAAACTATTTGTATTCAATCCTGAAAGGAGATCATGTTGTGAAAGTTCTGTTATCTGCTCTTCTCCTTTTATCCGTTTTCTGTCCGGCTGCAAGCGGAAAAGAACAATCGGCTTCTGTCTACGACGGACGGATGCAATTGTACCGCAAAGCCGAGGCGGTCACACAAATTCCTTGGTATGTGCTTGCAGCGGTTGATCAATATGAAGAAAATGTCCGCTCGAACCGAAAGGATCTGCCTGAAAAAGCGGGAATCATCAGCATTTATATTCCGGATCATTTGTGGAGCGGGCCTGAAAATCCAAATCCTAAGGACGATGCGCCCCTCAGTATTAAAGTATTTGACGGCATCGGCCTGGACGGCGACGGCGACGGAAAAGCCGAGGTAAGCAATGATGAGGATATCCTTTATACATTTGCACAGTACTTAGCGGGATTCGGAACGGATCTTGACCATATCCGCATCGGCCTCTGGAATTATTACCGCCGTGATCAGACGGTCGGCATTATCACCGAATTCATGACACTGTTCAAGACATTCGGCCGCCTTGACCTCGGAGAGCACGCCTTTCCGCTTCCCGTAAAGACGGATTACAGCTACCGCAGCACTTGGGGAGCCGCGCGGGGGTTCGGCGGGCGCCGGATTCACGAAGGAACGGATCTGTTCGCTCATTACGGGCTCCCCGTCAGATCGACCTGCTACGGGATTGTCGAAATGAAGGGCTGGAACCGCTTCGGCGGCTGGAGAATCGGCATCAGGGATATCAATAACACGTATCACTACTTCGCTCACCTGAACGGCTTTGCAAAAGGCATTCATAAAGGCCAGATCGTCAAACCCGGTGAGGTGATCGGTTCTGTCGGCAGTTCCGGATACGGACCGCCGGGCACCGCAGGAAAATTTCCGCCGCATCTTCACTACGGGATGTATAAAGATAACGGCAGATCGGAATGGTCTTTTGACCCGTATCCTCATTTAAGGGCATGGGAACGGAAAGAAATCCGCAGGAAAAAGTAAACACACAGCCGCCAGAAGAGAATGCGGCTGTGTGTCTTTATTTGTCTTTCTCCTTTTTTTCATTCGGCAGCTGAACGGAAGGCGTCACACCTGATCCGCCACTTCCGTTATAAAACTGCGGCACCTCTCCTTGAATGGCTTTAATGGAGACCGGAATATTATTTGTCACGACTGATGTCTTGCTGGCAAACGGGATAATCACCTTCACTTTAATCTCCACGAAAATACTGATATCAATCAGGGCATTGTTGATGCCGTACGGCTTTATTTTTGTTTTCACGTCAGTTAACGCATCGCCGATCAGGTTAAAGCGCACGGGGATTTTCGGCCCGAGATTCCCAAGAATGCTGTTACCCGTGACCTGCCCTAAAGGGATGTTAATCATAATTGCATCGGCCGTTTTGGCGCCTTTTTCTGTTTCATGCTGCTTATTGTTCGACTCCGCTTCCTTCAGATGAGCCTGAAGCTGCTTTGTCACTTTCGCCTTCATGCTGTTGACCACTTGTGTATTAAAATCCATCGTTGTGACTTTTCCGTTTTCATCCGTTTTCATATCGACCATATCTTTCACATTGTCGCTGTGAGACATGTATTCTTCAATGGATTCTGTAATGACCTCTGTCGCCACCCGTTTTGTTTCCATTTCTCCGATGTTCATCAGCACCGGTTTGATTGAGGAGTTGATCATCCAAAGGCTGATGACCGTCGATATGATAAAAAAAGCAAACGACAGAAGAAGCACATACCGAAAAGGCAAAGGCCCTCTCTTGCGAAGAGTGCTCCGGTATCTAGGCAAGAAAAATCCCCCCTTACATATCACAATGTATGCTTGTAAGAGGGGACATAGTAATTTATTTTTACTCTTAAAAAGTCACGCTTTCCTTCATTCAAGTGCCCGCGGCAGAAATGGACCGGCGAACGAACACATCTGACATTACGGCTGCTGCGCAAGCTTCCAGGCGAGCAGATCTCTTAAAAACTCCGGCATAAAGTATTGTTTTTCTTTCGAATCACGGATCTCAGGGAACAGCTTGCCTAGTGTGAACATGTCGAGAACGGCAACCGAGTATATCCGGTCCGGATCAAGCTCTTCTCCGTTCACTTTCACATTGATGAGGTGCGTCACACCGTCTTCAAGGATGTCAGTCTGCACCTCTGCTCCGCCATATACCATCCTGCCCATGACTTCTCCGCGGAAGCCGAGGCCTTTAATCCGCAGCTGCTCCATTTTTTCAGAGGCAGCCTGGCTGATTGTTTCTTGAAGTTCCCTGCCTGAAAGACGCACGGCGACCGGATTGATCGGATGCGGGCAGATGCGGTGCAGATCAAGCTTTGTGACAGGCCCCTTTCTTAAAGGCCCCAAAATGACACCTGAATTCACCATGCTGACTTCACAGCCGCACCAGCTTTTCAGCGCTTCAGCTAAAAGAAGCGGAAGGGGCGATTCTTCAAACCACTTCACGCCGGCTTCTTCATTCAGATCGGCGACTTGTACAGAGAGCAGGTTTTCCGCTTCCCGTTCTTTTTCTTTCAGATAAGCCGCCGTATCTTCAGATTCACCGTGCCAATCAGCCATTTTCTGCACAGATGCCTGTTTGCTGACGATGGTTCTTGATTCACTTTCAATCGTCAGCTCGACACAGCCGACATAGTTCCCGTATTTCTCCGCACAGGCAAGCAGTACGCCGTTTATGTCCTGGCCGTCCTCAAGAAGGTGGTGCGTATGCGATTCAAGAATGACATCAATATCGGGGAATTTTTCCGCTGCGGCCCGGTCATCGATCAAGCCTAAATGCGAAAGCAGAATGATGATATCCGCTTTTCCCTTGATATCGTCAAGCGATTCTTGAATGCTTTTTTCCGCATCCGTCACCGTCCAGCCAAGCTTTTGATAGACGGGATAATACGGCACCGTGACGCCGAGTATGCCTGCGGTCATCCCGTTTTTCAGCGTTTTGATCACGTATGGCTCGGCCCATTCCGGCCGCTGTCCGTCCGCGTCAAACAGGTTGGACACGATGACGGGAAACGCGGCATGATTATATAAATCCGCCAGTTCATCGTGAGGCAGCGTAATTCCTTCATTATTCCCGACGGCGGCCGCATCAATCTCAAGACGGTTTAACAAGTCGACATTCGCTTTGCCGAAGGTCGCTTCCGTTATCATTTGAAATCGGTCCATATGGTCGCCGATGTCGAAAACGAGTGTTTCCTCCCCGTCTTTTTCATGCTCATTTTTCTTCTGCTCAATATAATGTACGATTTTCGGCCAATTTTCGAAATGGCTGTGCAAATCATTCGTATGATATAAACGGAGCTTCTCTAACATACCATCTCTCCTACCTTTTAGCTGAATATCCCTTGATAAATCAATTCACAGCCGATCAAAATCAAGACGATCCGCATGAAAAGCACGATTGTTTTCGTCTGCACCCGCTTGTTGACCCACGCGCCCATTTTACCGCCGAACCAAGCGCCCGGAATAAGGCACAGCGCATACAGCCAATTGACATGGCCCTCTGCGATATGTGACACGGAACCCGTCACGGAGGATAAGAAAATAATGAGCATTGACGTCGCCACAGCCACTTTCGGCGGGAACAAAAATAACAGCATCATGGCCGGAACCATAAGAGAGCCGCCGCCAATGCCGAAAAGACCGCCCAATAAGCCGACGAAAAAGGCAATCGCGATACCGGTAAACATACGGTACGAATATGTATAAAGCTCACCCGATTCATCCTCAAATGTCCGGATCATGCCTTTATGCGCTTTATTGACCGGTTTTGCTTTCGCCTTCAGCATTAATGTAATAGAAATCAAGATCATAAAAAGTCCGAACCAGACGGAAAACGTATGCGCATTAAAGAGTTTAGACAAATACGCGCCGATGATGCTTCCCGGGCCGGAACCGATAAAAAAGATCAGCCCGCTTTTGTAATCAACGGTTTTGTATTTCATATAGGCCAGAGTTGATGACAGACCGGTAAATATAATCACTAAAAGGGACGTGCCGATGGCAGTCTGCGGTGTTACGTCATGGAAAAACGGAGTCATCGTGCTTAAATAAAGCATTGCGGGCACAATAATAATTCCTCCCCCAAGCCCGATCAGGCTGCCGACCGTTCCCGCGATAAATCCTAATATAATTAAAATAAGATAAGACATGTGTCTTGAAACCTCTTTTCTAGCTGAATAGGTCAAGCTGCTTCGGAGCAAGCCCGGTATATTGTATATCTAGCATTTCAAGCATCTCAAGGCCGTTGTCGGCGGCGTCTCCGCCTGAGTTATTATTGAAGAGCACGTACAGATTGCGCGACTGCTTTTTCAGCTCCTGAAGATTGTTTTTCCAATCTTTGAGCTCCTGTTTATTATAGCGGTATAAATATCTGACCTCACGCCAGTTTTGCCCGCCGTCAGGTTTGACCCAGCCCTGCTTGTTCCGTCCGTGAAAACGGACAAGCGTTTTTTCTTCATCCGTTGCTTTCAGGACGGCCGGAATGCTGCCCTCGCCGATTTGCGGCTCGTCACATATGGTGTGAATCCAGCCTTCCGACTTCATAAAGGAAAGCGTCTGCTCGTAAAACGGCGGGGAAAACCATGACCTGTTGCGGAATTCAAGCGCGCACGGGATATCACCCATCTGCCGCCTGCACCATCTCAAATATGCGACGTTTTCTTTCTTGCAGTCAAACCACGGCGGGAATTGGAACAGCACCATGGCAAGCTTTCCATGCTCTATATACGGCGTCAATGACAGCTTAAACGCTTCAAACATCTCTTCCTTCGTTTCAAAAGGAATATCGCCGCGCTGATGGCCCGTCATCCCTTGATATGCTTTGATGATAAATTGAAAAGTTTCCGGCGTCTCTTTGACCCACCTCTCGTTATTGCGGGCGGGCTGTATCGCGTAAAAGCTCGCGTCCAGCTCAACGATGGGAAAATGGGAGGAATACGCCTGCAGTTTTTGCGGTCCCGCCGTTTTAGGCGGATAGATGCTGTCATGATCCCCCCAACCCGTCAGTCCGATATAAATCACATTCCTTCACCTCTCACTCTAGTTTATCACAGGTGTTTTTCTCTTTCCGTCTCCATGTTTTGTCTGAATGCACTTTTCAGATACCGGTATTGATGTTCATTGGTGTCCGAAAATGCCTCACTTCTGGAAGAAGAGATATGCTGATAGACGACCGGCTCCGAAAACTGTCCCCTCGTGAAATCATATATCTCCCCTTCTATTCGGTTATAAAAATGCCAGCTTGTGCCGGTTTTTGTTTTGAGAATGTCACCGCCGTAAACATCTTGGATGACTAAAGCCGTCACGCCGCACTGGCCTTTGGCCGGGCATTCTTCCGTCCATTTTGTACTGGACTTGCGCGACCAGGATGCCATTAATAGGTTCAAGATTTGATCATACAATGTGTTTTACTCCTTTTTATAAAAAGATACCACGTTGATGAAATTTTAAAAACAAGCAGGGCGGAAATCAAAAAAACCCGGCGGTAAAATCCGCCGGGCTTACGAAGGAACGACCAGCGCTCCGTCAATGCCTTCTTCTGCTTTCTTCCCGTCACTGTACACGCACCGGCCTTTGCTGTATGTAGCCGAAATGCGGGAGGGAAAGGTATGTCCTTCGTAAAGGCTTAGCTTATGCTTTTGAAACATCGATTCTCTTGTGACAGTGTACGGCTCCATGCTGACGAGCACAAAATCCGCATCACACCCCTCCTCAAGGCGCCCTTTTTTCTGAAGGCCGAATCGCCGCGCAGGTGCCGCCGCTGTCCATTCAGCGATGGTTTCAAACGGAATCTGATGCTCAAGGGCGAGTTCCAGCATCCCTAATAAAGTAAACTGCCCGCCGCTGATTCCGCCCCATGATAAAAACAGATTATCCTCCCGCTTCAAGGATGGACGGCAAGGGGAGTGGTCTGAGGAAACCATGTCAATGTGCCCCGCAATGAGCGCCTCGATCAGCGCTTCCTGCGACTCCCGCGGCCGGAGCGGAGGCGCGCATTTTGCGACAGAGCCCTTTTCCCGTAAATCGTCATGGCTGAACAAGACATAATGCGGGCATGTTTCGACTGAAACATCGAGCCCTTCCCGTTTCGCCTTTCTGATCAGCCGAACCGCTTTCGCCGTGCTGATATGAACAAAATGAACCGGGCAGCCTGTCACCCTCGCATACTGAATGGTGCGATATACCGCTTCAGCTTCAGCTTCCTCCGGGCGGGAGGCGGCATACGCATCCGCATCCACCTTTCCTTCATTGGCCAAAACCATCTGCAAATAACTTGTGATCGCGTCGCTTTCCGCGTGAAGAGCGAGGATTTTCCCTGTTGCCGCGATTTCTGCCATGCCTTTGAGCAATGTCCGTTCATCAACATAGCGGAACTCATCTGTGCCTGATCTTGATAAAAATGCTTTAAATCCGATCGCTCCCGCTTCAGCCATCGGGCGGATGTCCTCGATATGGCCGGGCACCAGGCCGCCCCATAACGCAAAATCCACGGCTGATTTTTGCCTGCCGAGTTCAGCTTTTGCGTGTAGATGCTCTGCCGTCACGGTTGATGGGATGCAATTGAGCGGCATATCAAAATAGGTGGTGCAGCCGCCTGCCGCCATCATTTGAGAACCTGTTTCAATCCCCTCCCAGTCCTCTCTGCCCGGTTCATTGAAATGAACATGGCAGTCTATCGCACCGGGAAAAACGTACTTTCCGTCTGCTTGGATGATTTCTGCCCCGCTTGTTTCAATGACAGAACCCACCTCGGCAATGATACCGTTTTGAACTGCGATATCAACTTCCTTCACACCATCTGGCGTAACTGCCTTCGCACCTTTTATTACCATATCGTAAGCCATACCGAACCCCCCATGTCAGGTTGACGATTTTTCATGTCAGTTTATGTAACACAATCCATTCTATTTTCAACAGTTTACTGCTACTATAATCGTATTACATCAGCAAAACCGCTAGAATTCCTATTGAAAATTATTCATCTTAACCAATCTTTTTATAGAAAAGGAGAATGCGCTATGAATATTTTTGATGTGATGAGAATACCGGCTTTTGAAAACGCCCATTTAATCGCTGGAAAAGCAGGAGGGGAAAGAGAGGTTCAGCATGTCAATATGATGGACGCACCCGATATCGCAGACTTCCTGCATAAGAATGAATTGCTCGTCACCACCGCGTATCACCTGAAGGATCACCCCGACCAGTTATCTGAATTGATTCGGCAAATGGCAAAACGCGGCTGCGCGGGTCTCGGCATTAAAACAAAGCGCTACTTGGAGGATATCCCGAAAGAAATCATCGAACTGGCCGATTCATACGCGTTTCCGATCATTGAGCTTCCGGAACACATCCGTCTCGGCGATATTGTGAATGCAACACTCAGCCGTATTCTCGATATGCGTTCCAGCGAGCTTCAGCAAGCCATTTACGCGCACAAAAAATTCACAAACCACATTATGAGCGGAAAAGGGCTGCAATCTCTCCTCAAAAAGGTCTCAGACCTGCTTCAGATACCCGTGCTGCTTCTGGACCAGCATGCCAAAATGCTGTCTGCGTCCCATCAGATCTCAATTGAGACCGAAAAGCTAAAAAGAGTCCTGAACACCGTATCCGGGCCGTTTTTCACTTGTTTTTCCGCAATCTCCGATCAGAAAACATATTCCGTCCTTCCTATTTATAATCATGAAAAAAACTGCGGCTTCCTGCTGATACCGGACATGGTGCAGGCCGGCGACAAAGGATTGATTCTCACCATTGAGCAAGCGGCCAACGTGATATCCTTTGAACTGCTGAAGGAAAATGCGCTGAAGCAATTCAGCCGGCGTGCGCGCAATGAGTTTTTCAGCAATTTTATTGAGCGCACATTTTCTTCAGACGATGAAATCAAAAACCGGGCGAAGGAATTCAAGCTGCGCTGGGATCAAAAATACATGTGCATCGCCGGCAAACTCGACCGGAATAACGATTCGATCAGCTTCACAGAAAATCAGCTCGCCTCCGACGGTGTCTTCGACTTTCTTGAAGGTGAATTATCAGCCTTCCCGTTTCCGCCCCACCTTTTTATAAAAGGAAATGTCGGCATTATTCTGATAGAAGCGACAGACAGCTGGAATGAAATGCACGCTTCGGTGATCAGCTTTTTAGAGCAGTTTCAAACACAGGTCAGAGCTCAGTTTAAGCGGACGGTTTCCTTTGGCATCAGCAATATATGCCAAAAGCTCATTGACGTTCCCGACGCTTTCACAGAGGCTTCTGATGCTCTGCACTCTGGGCATTTGTCAAGAAGCACGGAGTTTATCCAGGTGTATCACGCGAAAGATGTGCCCGAGCTTCTCCGCCTGCTCCCGGTTGAGGATTTGAAGAAGTTTTACCACTCCACACTTCAAAGCCTCGCTGAAAAACAGCAGGAGGATCAAAGCCTGCTTCATACGCTGTCCGTCTATTTAGAAACACACTGCCAAATCTCCGAGACGGCAAAGCGCCTGTACGTTCATCGCAATACGGTCATCTACCGCCTTGAAAAATGTGAGGATCTGCTGGGCAAAAGCTTAAAAGATCCTGAAACGACGATGCGTTTGCGGCTGGCCTTACGGATGCAGCGGCTGATCAGCTAGCATCCGTCACATAATCTTACAAACTAAATCGTTTTTCGTCACTTCCAGCAATAATGCCTGTCTTTTTCAGCTACTGTACCCAATGACACCCAAAAATCAGCACGCTATCATGTTACTAAAGTTTACATACAGGGAGGGACTATGTTGAAACAAAGATCGTTTGCGGTGTTTTCTCTTGGCCTTCAGCATGTGCTGGCCATGTATGCAGGTGCGATTTTAGTGCCCCTGCTTGTCGGCAGGGCGCTGAATGTAACCTCTGAACAGCTGTCATACCTGCTAGCGATTGACCTGTTAACGTGCGGCATCGCGACGCTTTTGCAAACCTTGCGCGGCGCACACATCGGGATCGGGCTTCCCGTCATGCTGGGCAGTTCCTTTGTAGCCGTCACCCCGATGATCGCAATCGGCGCCAATTACGGCATTCACGCGGTTTACGGTTCCATCATTACAGCCGGTGTGTTCATCTTTTTGTTTGCGCGTTTTTTCGGCAAGCTGACCGTGTTATTCCCTCCTGTCGTAACAGGAACCGTTGTGACCTTAATCGGGCTTTCACTTGTTCCGGCAGGTGTGAAAAATATGGCTGGCGGCGAAAAAATAAACGGCAGCGCCAACCCCGAATACGGTTCGCTCGAAAACCTTCTTCTCTCTGTCGGCGTCCTTGTCCTGATCTTAGTCCTCAACCGCTTTCTCAAAGGATTTGCCCGAACGCTGTCCGTTCTGATCGGAATCGCCGCCGGGACAGCGGCAGCAGCGATCATGGGAAAAGTCAGTTTTTCTGCTGTCGCTGAAGCCCCGTTCTTCCAAATCCCGAGGCCGTTTTACTTCGGAGCCCCTTCATTTGAAATCGGCCCGATCTTAACGATGCTGATCGTCGGAATGGTCATTATCGTTGAATCAACCGGCGTTTTCTACGCAATCGGCAAGATATGCGGCAGATCTTTAATCGAAAAAGATCTTGTCAAAGGCTATCGGGCGGAAGGAATCGCCATTCTTATCGGCGGGCTGTTCAACGCCTTTCCTTATAACACCTTTGCGCAAAACGCCGGCTTATTGCAGCTGACGAAAGTCAAAACAAGAAATATCGTCGTTACAGCAGGCTGTATCCTTGTCTGTCTCGGGCTGATACCGAAGATTGCCGCCCTTGCTTCTGCCGTTCCTGCTGCTGTACTTGGCGGCGCAACCGTTGTCATGTTCGGCATGGTGATTGCCTCAGGCGTTAAAATGCTCAGCACAGCGGATCTCAAAAACCAATACCACCTCTTGACCATCGCCTGCTCAATCGCACTCGGCATCGGCGCCAGCACGGTCCCCGGGATTTTTGCTGAATTCCCCGCTCCAATCAGAATTCTGGTCAGTGACGGCACCATCACCGGCAGCCTGACCGCCATCTTTTTGAATCTATTTTTCAGCCTGCGCGGCAAAAAAGAAAAAACAACACAAAAAACTGAACTTCCGGCATTAGATCATACACTCGCATTAGAAAAAGAGGTGTAAAAAAGATGAAGAAACAGCAAAATGCCTTTCAGCTGGCGGTGCTCGGACTTCAGCATATGCTTGCCATGTATGCGGGAGCGATTCTCGTTCCGCTGATCGTCGGAGCGGCGATCGGGCTGAGTCCGGGTCAGCTCACGTATTTAATCGCGATCGATTTGTTCATGTGCGGGGCGGCGACTCTTTTGCAGTTGTGGAAAAACCGGCTTTTCGGCATCGGCCTCCCCGTTGTGCTCGGATGTACGTTTACCGCGGTCGGCCCGATGATTTCCATCGGCAGCACATACGGTGTCTCAGCAATCTATGGCGCCATTATCGCCGCAGGGCTGATTATCGTCCTAGCCGCGGGCTTCTTCGGAAAGCTTGTCCGTTTTTTTCCGCCTGTCGTGACCGGCTCAGTCGTCATGATCATCGGCATCAGCCTGATTCCGACAGCAATGAATAATCTGGCCGGAGGTGAAGGAAGCAAAGACTTCGGCTCATTGGACAACGTGCTTCTCGGGTTTAGCGTTACGGCTTTTATCTTATTGCTGTTTTATTTCTTTAAAGGCTTTATCCGCTCCATTTCGGTTTTGCTCGGCCTTATCGCAGGTACAGCGGCCGCATTCTTCATGGGAAAGGTCGATTTTTCTGATGTCATGGAGGCGTCCTGGCTTCATATTCCGTCTCTGTTTTATTTCGGCATGCCGACCATTGAGCTGCCGGCTGTTGTGACGATGCTTCTCGTTGCGATTGTCAGTCTGGTCGAATCGACAGGTGTTTACTTTGCGCTTGCCGATATCACAAACCGCAGGCTGTCAGAGAAGGATCTGGAAAAGGGCTACCGGGCGGAAGGCCTTGCAATCGTACTTGGCGGCTTATTTAACGCATTTCCTTATACAGCTTTCTCGCAAAATGTCGGTATTGTCCAGCTGTCAAAAATGAAAAGTGTCAACGTCATCGCCGTCACGGGAATGATGCTGATGGCAATCGGACTGGTTCCAAAAGCAGCTGCACTGACAACAGTGATTCCAACCCCAGTTCTCGGCGGTGCGATGACCGTCATGTTCGGCATGGTCATTTCTTACGGGATCAAAATGCTTTCCAGCGTTGATCTCGACTCGCAAGGCAATCTGCTGATTATTGCCGCTTCCGTCAGCTTAGGGCTTGGCGCAACGACAGTTCCCGCGTTGTTTTCATCACTTCCGGGAGCGGCTTCAGTTTTAGCAGGAAGCGGAATTGTGATCGGCAGTTTGACGGCCATTGCATTGCACGCTTTTTTTCATACCAAACAGCCGGATCACGCTGAAATAAAAACGTAAAGGAAGATGCCAATGTTCACTATGGATGACCTGAATCAAATGGAAAGACACACACTGACAGACACGCTGGGATCTATTTTCGAACACTCTTCATGGATTGCGGAGGAAGCTGCGGAATTACGCCCGTTTTCTTCCCTTTCTGACCTTCACCGCAAAATGGCCGGCATTGTAAGAGCCGCGGACCGCCAGACGCAGCTTGATTTAATCAACAAGCATCCCAGACTCGGAACAAAGAACATAATGAGTGATGCCTCAGTAAGCGAGCAGCGAAACGCAGGGCTCAGCAAACTTGAACAAGAGGAATACGAGGAATTTCTCAAGCTGAATGAACATTATGATGAGCGCTTCGGCTTTCCTTTTATTTTAGCGGTAAAGGGAAAGACGAAACAGGACATTCACCGGGCCCTAGTGAAAAGGCTCGAGAACGAACAGGAAACCGAGTTCCAGCAAGCCCTTATCGAAATTTACCGCATCGCCCGCTTTCGGCTGGCGGATATCATAACTGAAAAAGGAGAGACGCAAATGAAAAGAACCATGTCTTACGGCAAAGGAAATGTATTTGCCTACCGAACGTTTTTAAAGCCGCTCACTGGAGTCAAACAAATCCCAGAGTCATCTTTTTCAGGGAGAGACAATACCGTTGTCGGCGTTGATGTGACATGTGAAATTGGCGGAGACGCCTTCCTGCCGTCATTTATAGACGGGGATAACACCCTCGTTGTGGCTACAGACTCAATGAAAAACTTTATTCAGCGCCATCTCGCTTCCTATGAAGGGACAACAATTGAGGGGTTCTTACACGATGTGGCTCACCGATTTTTAAATACGTATTCTCATATGGACACGATTACTCTGACAGGCGAAGAAATTCCATTTGAAGCAATGCCCGCATACGAGGCGCAAGAGCTCCGCACAAGCCAGCTCGTTTTCAGAAGATCGCGCAATGAACGGGCTCGGTCTGTGCTGAAAGCGGAACGAACCGGGGATACCATAACGATTAAGGAGCAATACAGTGAAATCATAGATCTTCAGCTCGTCAAGGTGAGCGGCAACTCCTTCGTCGGCTTTATTCGCGACGAATATACGACTCTCCCCGAAGACGGCAACCGCCCGCTGTTTGTCCATCTAAACATCGGCTGGCATTATGAAAACACAAATGACGCATACGCTTCTGATCCAGCCCGCTACGTCGCCGCTGAACAAGTCCGCGACTTGGCGAGCGCCGTATTTCACGAGCTTGAAACCCCTTCAATCCAAAATTTAATTTATCATATCGGCTGCAGAATTTTAACGAGATTCCCGCAGCTCACTGATGTCAGCTTCCAATCTCAAAATCACACATGGGACACAGTCGTGGAAGAAATTCCGGGGTCCAAAGGAAAAGTCTACACCGAACCGCGCCCGCCATTCGGCTTCCAGCGCTTTACCGTGACAAGAGAAGACGCCGAGAAAGAAAAACAGAAAGCCGATGAAGCCTTAGGGAGCCTGAAAGCCTGATGGGAAAGCTGACGACCCATATCTTGGATTTAACCTGCGGCAAACCCGCGGCGAACGTAAAAATTGAATTGAAGCGGCTGGGCGGCGGAGGCTTTAGGAAAGAGGCATACACCAACGCTGACGGCAGAGTCGATGCCCCGCTTCTCGCAGGTGAAGAGCTGGTGTCCGGAGATTATGTGATGGAGTTTCATGCAGGGGACTATTTCGCGAGTAAAAACGTGAACGCAGCCGCTCAGCCGTTTTTAACCATCGTCACCGTCAGGTTTCACATTGCAGAGTCAGATGCGCATTATCATATCCCGCTTTTGCTGTCACCGTTTGGTTATCAGGTGTATAGGGGAAGTTAAAAAGGAAGCCCACCGGTGAGGCGGGCTTCTCCATGGCAGCATTCACAGCTACAAGGAAAGAGATGTATTCACTGCTGTTTGTGCATGAATGAAAGCCGTATCAAATAATGGCACTTCAGAATCCTCGGCTTTTACTAATAATCCAATTTCAGTACATCCGAGAATAATCCCTTCCGCACCTCGATCCACCAAATGATTGATAATCTTCTTATACATGGTTTTAGACGACTGTTTGATTTCGCCTAAACACAGCTCCTGATAAATAATATGATTGATTACTTCTCTTTCCACATCAGCAGGCACAATGACATTGATATTGTGAGACTCAATACGTGATTTATAAAAATCTTGTTCCATCGTATACTTCGTTCCAAGTAAACCTACTGAACGAATACCTTGTCTCGTGATTTGATCGGCAGTTGCATCTGCAATATGTAAAATAGGGATGGTGATCATTTTCTGAATATAGCCAATCACTTTATGCATGGTATTTGTACATATGACGATAAAATCTGCACCGGCTTTTTCTAATGATCTCGCAGCTTCCCCTAAAGCTGCACCCGCCTTATCCCAAGCCCCTTCAGACTGATAGTGTTCAATCTCCTTAAAATCGACACTGTACAAAACGCATTTTGCAGAATGCAGCCCTCCTAGTTTCTTTTTTATCTCCTCATTGATCATTCGATAATATTCAGCCGAAGATTCCCAGCTCATTCCGCCAATAAGGCCGATCGTTTTCATATCACCACTCCTGAATTTTTTCAGAATATAATCAATTATTCTAAAGTATTGATTAGTCTTATACAATTATTTATTTTTCAGAAAATGGCCTGCGGAGAAAATATCCCGAAGTTAGATACTAAAAGTCCGCCCTTAACAGCCGAACTCCCTTTTCCCTCTGTTCAGCTCTCTTCTAATCCTCCAAGCCGACCGCATAATTCCGCCGTACCCAGTACATCGGCACAAATTCCCCGCCAATCCTTCTTCTATGTCTTCATCTGTGGGATGCGGGTTTTCTTCGAACAATGCTTTAAGCGCAATGATCATTCCGGGCGTACAGTAGCCGCATTGGAAGCCGCCTTCTTCCAGGAAAGCGGTTTGGCACATATCCAATTCTTCTATTTGGAGTCCTTCGATGGTTGTGATGGAGTGGCCGTCTGCTTGATAGGCCATCGTCATGCACGCATTGGCCAGCTTCCCGTCAATTAAAATGGAGCATGCTCCGCAGCGGCCGATTCCGCAGGACACCTTTGTCCCGGTCAGCTGAAATTCCTTTCTAAGCAGGTCGCTTAGACGAGCCGTGGGAATGGCTGCCGCCTCGCGCTCCTGCCCATTTACGGTCATTCGGTACTGTCCCTTTTTTACAGGAAGTGATCCAGCCTCTTTTACGTCCATTGCTTCAGCCCCTTTCTGTCTATCGCTTCAAGCAGCTCTTCTCTTGAAATCGGCAGCTTGTTTATCCAGCAGCCGACCGCATCATGTACAGCCTTTACAATCGCCGGAGTGATAGCGATCGTTCCGATTTCGCCGACTCCCCGCGGTCCGTATGCGTCTCCCTTCATTAGTTCTTCTATTGCGATCACCTTCATGAAAGGAACATCTTTGACGACTGGGATCAAATAGTGATCGAGATTTTCCGCGGCATAACGGCCGTCCGTCATTTTCGCTTCCTCCATCAGCGTATAGCCGAGCGCCATGGCGGCGCCGCCTTCAATTTGGCCCCGATACCCCTGCGGACTGACAACCGGCCCTGCCGCAATGGCGTGCTCACAATCTATCACTTTGACATCGCCTGTTAACAGATCAACTTCCACCTCAACAGCCGCCGCTCCAAATGAGTAAAGGAAATGGCCGCCCACCACGGGATCAGGCGTTGTCGGAAAATCAAATGCCGTTTCCTCTGCCAAAGGGCCTTTTTCAGCCAGCTCTTTATATGTCACCATGAGCTCCTCTGTGTTTTTATCACGCAAGCCTTTAGCGCCGGGAATAAGGGTTTCCGCTGAACAGCCGCTCCATTCTGCCGCCCGTTTTTTCAAGCGGGAAAGAAACGGCTTTTTCAAACGGTGAATTGCGTGCCATACCATGCTTGTGCCGCGGGATGCCGTGGAGGAGCCTGACTTCGGCACTTTTGCGGTATCCCCAATGACAATGGTAATATCCTCTGCGGCACACCCAAGCTCCTCTGTGACGATATGTTCAATCGCTGCCAGAATGCCCTGTCCGCATTCTTCAAATCCGAACGAAGCTATGATTTTTCCGTCACCTGAAAGGGACAAACGGCCTCCCGCCGCATCCATTCGGCCATAGCCCAGCCCGCCGCCGTGCATCGTTATTGCCGCTCCCGTGCCGCTCCGTATATACCCGGAGTACCGGCGTTTTCTTGTCAGAATGGGAGATTCAGAAATGGCATTCAGCACCTGTGCCGCTCCGTCAGTCGGTGCAATCCGATGCTCCAGCGGCCCTAAGTCATGCGGTTTTCTGATATTTTTTCTTCTCAGCTCCAGCGGGTCGATACCGAGCCTATCACTGAGACGGTCGAGATGGGTTTCAAGGGCAAATGTGATTTGATTGCCGCCAAAGCCCCGGAATTCTCCCGCCACCCCGTTGTTCGTAAACACAGATATCCCTTCCGTCCGGATATTCGGAATACGGTACGGCCCCGCGGCATGCTCGACTGAAAAATCAAGAACGGCGGGTCCAAGTGTGGCGTAAGCGCCTGTGTCCGCCACAATTTTTACGTCATGAGCCAAAAGCTGTCCTGTTTGATCAGCTCCCGTTTTTATTGTCACCTTCATCGGATGGCGCTTAATGCCAGAATGTACAGATTCCTTTCTCGTCTGATGGATTGTGACAGGGCATCCGCTTTTTCAGGGCCAAAAGCGCGGCATACGGCTGGATATTCAGCTCATCCTTTCCTCCGAACGAGCCGCCCATCGGACTCGACACCACCCTGATCTTCTCTTCAGGAATGCCAAAAATACGAGCAAGCTGGAAACGGTCTTTATAGCCGTGCTGTGTTCCTGCATACATCGTAAAGCCCCCATCATCCTCCGGAACGGCTGTGCCTCCTTCCGTTTCCATATACGTATGCATCTGCCGGGGCAGCTCATAGGTTTCTTCAAAGACTGTGTCACACACCCGAAACCCTTCTTCCGCATCACCGTGTGCAAAACATGCACGGTGCAGAATGTTGCCGTCCTCGTGCAGTCTAAGCGCGTCCGGCAGAAGCGCTTTTTCAGGTGAATCAATGACCTCCAGTTCTTTATATTCAACGTAAATCAGCTCCAGCGCAGCCTCCGCGATTTCCTCCGTTTCCGCAGCCACGGCGGCAATCGCATCCCCGACATACCGTACTCTGTCCTCGCATAAAACCGGCTGATCAGGGATGACGATGCCAAATCGGTTTAACCCGGGAACGTCTTTATGAGTGACGACAGCCCGCACACCTTCCATTTCTTCAGCTTTCATGGTGCAAATCGACACAATCTCCGCATGAGGATAAGCGCTTCTTAACACCTTGCCATACAGCATTCCGCGAAAGCTGAGATCGGTCATATATTTCAGTTCCCCTGTGACCTTTTCTCTTCCATCCGGCCTGACTCTTGACGGTTTGTTGATGACCATTTATTCTCCTCCCTCAGCCATCAGCTCTGACATAATGACGTTGGCAGCCGCTTTTTTTCTGTATGCCGCCGACATAAAAGCATCTGCGGAAAATGGCAGCTCATGGATAAGCGTTTCGTACAGCTCGTGCGGATCACACCCTGCCATCCGCTTCGCTTCACTTTCCAATAATCTTTCAGGTGTAATATCGGCATGGCCGGCGGCGAGACGAATGCCGCCGCCTTTCAAAAAACGTCCGGCCGCTACAGCAGCCGCTCCTGTAAAAGCCTGACGCCTCCCAAGCTTGCGGTAAAACACACGCTCTCCCTCCGCACGCGGGATGATGACACGCGTGACGATATCAGCTCCATCGTTTTCATTTGCGAGCCAATCGCCAATCGGCAGTCTGATCAGCTCCTTTTTGTACACAATCAGCTCCGCATCAAGCACGAGCAAGAGCGGAAGCAAATCGCCGATTTTACTCGCGATATTTCCGCCAATTGTGGCCCGGCTGCGGATACCCGGTGCGGCGACGGCGGAAGCAGCGTCGCTGAAACAGCGAAGCGCACTCTTGATGAAAGGATGCTTTCTGCATTCATTCAGTGTCGTGAGCGCTCCGATCGACACGTGGGTGTCACTGACGCTGATCCCCCTCATCTCTTCAATTCCTTCCAGACTGACAAGATGCTGTTTCGGAAGAATTCCCTTATCCCACTGAAGCTGAAGCAGTGTGCTGCCCGATGCGGCACACACATCCGGGGCAAACTGCTCTAGAAGCGAATAGGCTTCATCGAGCGCTGCCGGTTTCCATAATTGAATGTTCATTCTCGCTTTTGGCACTTGCCCGTTCATACCATCACCCTCCTCACCATCTCATATTCCTCCGGTGTATCAATATCGTTCAGCTCCGCGCTTTCCTTTGCCTCCAAAACGGCTCCTCTTCCAAGCTGCCCGTTTTTCAGAAGTCTGCGGGCCCCTTCATCTCCCTTTAGCTTCTTTATATAAGGAAAACACGCTGCTGAGAAATAGATTGGCGGGGCAGGAGCGCCTAAAGATGAAGACACGGCAAACGACTCAGGCGCCATTGCCGCAAGGGCATTGAGATGATCAACAGAAAGCTGCGGCTGGTCGGCTAACAAAATGACAACGCCGTCCGCTCCCATGCTTTCCGCTTTTCTCACCCCGCTGCTGACTGAATGCCCTTGACCTTTTTCTGCGTCTCGACAAACGTGCAGACTCCAGCGTTTTCGAAAAGGCGGAGCGTGATAGGGCGCTCCCATCCACTCAAGGGAAGCATGTTTTGTCCGCTCGACGATCAGCACGTGATCAAGGCCGGACAGAAGAGCCGTTTTCAAGGAAAGCGATCCGATCGTTTCTCCTTTTAGCGGCAAAGCCAGTTTGTTTCGGCCCATCCTTTTACTTTTGCCGGCAGCGAGAAACACGCCGATCAGATAGGGGCTTCTCATACAACCGCCAGCCGTTTTCTTGTTTGAATGATTTCGGCAACAACGCTGACGGCGATTTCCTCAGGGCCTTCCGCACCGATTGACAGCCCGACCGGACTGTAAAAGTGAGCCGGCGGCTGTTTTCCGTTCAGCAGCCGCTTCGTGCGGTTAGCCGAACCCAACAAACCGATATAATGAAGATGTTGAGAAAATAAAAAGTCGATGATCGCTTGATCGTGCTGAAAATGGTGGGTTGCCACAACAGCTGCATCCTGCGGCAAAAACTGAAATTCATTAAGCATTTGTTCCGGAAAAGCGGTGATCAGCCGATCCGCTTTTGGGAATAGAGAGGATGTGCAATAAACGGGACGCCAATCTGTCACGATCACAGAAAATCCTGTATCAGCCGCCAAATTGGCAAGCGGCACAATATCCGGCCCCGCTCCGAACAGAATGAGGCGCGGCTTCGGTTCAATCCGCTGCATAAACAGGTTGGCAGATGGATCAAAATGCGGTAAATGAAGCGCAGAAACGGTACGTTGTATGTCTTGCAGAGGCGCGCCCGGCCAATTCCCGAAATGCCCGTTTTCCGTCAGAAATAAAGAACGGGAGGAGTCAATCTGCGTAACAGCTGTTACTGCTTTGCCAGCATGAAGGCAGTCTCTCACTCTTTTATAGTGCCGTCTTTTTTCCTGAGTGATTGTTTCCGCATGAATATGAATCACGCCGTTACATCCGGCTCCCATGCCCCAGGAAAGATCGTCCTCCGCCCGCATATCATAAGAAATCAGCGCTGACGTCAGCTGATCACCCAGCTCACTGATTCTGTGGAATAAATCTTCTTCCACACATCCGCCGCTCAGCAGGCCGACCCTTCCCCCATTTTTCTTAAAGAGCATAGAGGCGCCTGCTTTTCGATATGCGGAACCTTCTACTTGAACAATGGTCGCCAGCACAGCCTCTTCCTGATCTTCCAGGAGCGCATCTACCATCATGTGCAAATTTGCCAATACTGTATCCCCCTCTCATACATTGCTGTGAGAATCAACAAGTTCAGCGTAATTTTATAGGTAACTTGTATAAAGAATAGATGATGGAAGAAAAAATGACTCATGCTTCGTCAGAAAATACAACACGGAGAAAGAAGATTTGTAAAAAGAGTCAAACGGAGAAAAACGGATTGGAGAAATAGCACATCATATGACTAAAAAAGCTTGCGGAGATTCCGCAAGCTTTTCTTTATACCGCCGCCTGACGGCCGGCGTTTTCATACACGTCAAGCGCCGCTTGGAGCGCTTTTCCCGCTTCAATCGCTGCACCATGTCTGAGCAGCACAGCCTCTAAGCCAGCAAGGACGAACAGCACGTTTTCTTTTCTGCAGCTGTAGCCCATCGTGCCGATTCTCCAGATCTTCCCCGCCAGCGGACCGAATGAGCTGGCAATTTCGATGCCGAATTGCGCCAGCAGCATGCGGCGGACAGACTCGCCGTCAATGCCGTCCGGAATTTCTACACAGGTGACAACAGGCATTTTGCAGCTGTCATCTCCAAACGGATTCAGCCCCATGGCCTGAATCCCTGCCGCTAATGCGTTCTCATGGCGGCGATGGCGCTCAAAGCGGGCTTCAAGACCTTCTTCAAGCACCAGCCTGACACCTTCACGCAAGGCATAGAGCATCGTCGTCGCTTCTGTATGATGATTAAGCCGTCTTTCGCTCCAATAATCCTCAAGCTGGCTCAAATCAAAATAATTGCTTGTGATCGGCCGGTTTCCCGAAAGCGCTGCCCTGTCCGCTTGTGTCGCAATCCCGCGCTCCACCTTTTTACGAGCCGCAATCACATCCGCCACCCGCTCATTATATGTAATCGGCGCCATTCCCGACGGAACCGACAAGCATTTTTGCGTACCGCCGATGGCCGCGTCAATCTTCCAATCATCGACTTTGACCTCGCAGCCGCCGATCGTCGCGACTGCGTCGACAACAAACAATGCATTGTGTGCGCGGCAGGCTTCGCCGATTGCTTTCAGCGGGTGAATCCGCCCTGTCGAAGTTTCGCCGTGCACCATCGCCACGATTTTCGGCTTCACTTTTGTCATTTCCCGTATGATGTCCTCCGGATCAAAAACCGTTCCCCATTCGCACTCAAGCGTATGAACATTTGCCCCGTACCGCTCGGCGATTTCAGTCAGCAAATAACCAAAGCGCCCGTAAATGGGGATGAGCACATCATCTTCAGGTTCAATGATACTCGCCAGCACCGCTTCGATTCCCGCCCGTGACGTGCCGTCAATCGGGTATGCCCAGCGGTTTTCCGTTTGAAACAGCTCCCGAAGCATTTCCATCGTTTCATTCATGATATCTGTAAACGCCGGATCAAATTGTCCGACAACAGGGGTGCCCATCACTCTTAATACACGCGGATCAACCTCAACGGGGCCCGGCGTCATAATCGTTCTTAACGGCGTGCATAATTCTTTTCTGCCTGACACAGCCATTCCTCCTTATCAATAAGCCAGTTTGTATAATAAATCAGTCAGTGCGCGGACGCCGATCTCAAGCTGTCTGGCTGAGGTATATTCCTTCGGTGAGTGGCTGATGCCGCTTCGGCTAGGCACAAACAGCATACAAGCCGGATGGCGCCGTCCGATCATTTGCGCGTCATGCCCTGCTCCGCTCACCATTTCCTCACAGCTGATGCCGTTTTCTGCCGCCGTTTCAAAAGCCGCATCCTTCAGCCTTTTGTCCATCGGCACAGGCTCTATCCGCATATATTCATCAATCACGGCGTGAATTCCTTTTTGATGGCAAATTCGGTTGATCAAAACAGCCATATCTTCATGAAATTGCTTCAGCACGCGCTGGTTTTGATGGCGTATATCGATTGAAAACTGCACCCGCCCCGGAATGACATTGGCTACATTGGGTTCGGCCGTTATTTTTCCGCATGTCAGACGGAGCTCATCCGGCTGCTCTTCTGCGCGCAGCAGCAGTTCATGAATGATGCGGCTGCCGGCTGCGAGCGGGTCCTTGCGCCATTTCATGGAGGTGGTTCCTGCGTGATTGCATTCTCCTTCGAGCGTGACGAGATATCGTCTCTGCCCCGCAATACTGGTCACGATGCCGAGATCCCGGCCTGACATTTCCAACGTCTGCCCCTGTTCAATATGCAGCTCAACAAATGCGCTGATATCTGTCCTATATGCTGACTGAAACACACCTTTGCCAAAACCGCTCTCATACATCGCTGTTTGGAGGGAGACTCCCGACTCGTCTCTTGGCTCTTTTGCATCTTGTTCTGAAAAAACACCCGTCATATTCCCCGACCCCCAATAGGTCATTGGAAAACGGCTGCCTTCCTCCTCACATAAGGAGACCGCCTCGAGCGTTTTTTTCGGCGCTCCGTATGTTTCCTTGAGCTGCTTTAACGCAAGCATTGCCGCCAGAACGCCATAAGCGCCATCATACTTTCCCCCATTGATGACAGTATCAATGTGCGAACCGGTTACAATCACTTCACCCGGAGACTGGGTGCCCGAAAGTCTGCCGAAAACATTGCCGACGTCATCGAATCTTGTTTCAAGTCCGAATGAGGACATTTCCGTCTTCACTGCAAGCTGTGCGTCCATCCACTCTTTTGTGTACAAAAGCCTCGTTACACCGCCGTCTGCTGATGCGCCGTATTGGGCGAGCCATTCAATATAATCTGTGATGCTGTTTTTGACTGAAAGCTTCTGCTTCTCCATGTACTCCCCCCTCTGGCCGTTATGGTGACTTCATTATAGAAGGAGGAACACGACAGTTCATTGGCAGATTAACCAAAAAAACGTTTATTTTTTGGTCACAGTATCTCATGTAAAGCCCACAGAAAACACAGTAATCAGCCGCAATGGATGAAAGAACCAGCGAGAGGAAAAAAGGAGGACAAAAAACCTTTCATATGAACAAGCCAAGCTTTGAGGGAGAAGCGATGCGCAGAGCGCGGGCCGGATGAAAACAGAAATACCGGCAGCTTGCCTCCTCCTAACTGAAGCAAAAACCGAGTCTCAGGATACCCCCCAAAGGAACCAATTTACAATTTTAATGAAAAATATACAAAATGACACTTCTATCCTTTATATCAATTTTAGATAATAGATATGAGTTGATAAAAGGAGGGCAAGCGATGACAAAAAAAGCATGGTTTCTGCCGTTCGTCTGTGTATTACTGATTTCCGGATGGTTTGCGCCGGCAGCTTCAGCAAGCGCGCAAACCGCATTAAGCCTGAATGACCGATTGGCGTCTTCCCCTTCAGGAAAAGTGAGCCTTCTCTCATTAGCCGCACCCGCAGCACCTTATACTGATATTGACACCTATTATGAAGGGGCTGACGGAAAAACAGGGAAATCGCTAAAAAGCGCCCTGCACCGCATCATCAGCGGACACACGATGCTGTCCTACAGCGAAGTGTGGAACGCGCTGAAAGAAACCGATGAAGATCCGGCAAATCCGAATAACGTCATCCTGCTCTATACGAATGAATCTCGGTCCAAAAACTTGAACGGCGGCAATGTCGGCGATTGGAACCGCGAGCACGTCTGGGCGAAATCCCATGGCAATTTTGGTACGGGCAAGGGACCCGGAACTGATATTCACCATTTGCGCCCGGCTGATGTCCAAGTTAACAGCGCCAGAGGAAATATGGATTTTGACAATGGCGGCACTGAATATAAGAAAGCACCCGGAAATTATTATGATGGCGATTCATGGGAACCCCGCGATGATGTGAAAGGCGATATTGCCCGCATGCTGTTTTACATGGCTGTCCGTTACGAAGGTGATGACGGCTACCCTGACCTTGAGCTTAATCATAAGACAGGCAACGGCTCGGCTCCTTATATCGGCAAACAATCTGTCCTGCTCGACTGGAATAAACAGGACCCGGTTGACGACCGTGAGCGAAAAAGAAATGAAATCATTTATGAGAAATACCAGCACAACCGCAATCCATTTATCGACCACCCTGAATGGGCCGGCGACATCTGGCCGTAAGTAAAAGGTGCTCCTGAAAAGACATCTTCAGCATGAGCAAATTGCAGAAAAGCATAAAACAATCTCTAAATGATCTTACGCTGGCATATTCAGCTCGGCGCTGTCCCGATTCCAAAATCAGCATCGCTAAAAATATCTCTGTTTTTGATTTCTCCCTTGAAGAAAACGACATGAAGATCATCGATTCGTTTACCCGCCCGGACGTACCCATAAACGGTTAAGATCCCGCGCGGAGTATGAGGAGTTTTAAGAGAAGAAATACTCAATAAAGAACGTGGTATAGCGGCCGTCCTTTTCAGCGAATTAATTATCCCGTAATCACAGCTGCCCTGCTGATTTTAAGTCTTTCACTTGCCGTTACATTAAACGGAGGGACGCGGTTTCACCATCCTTATAGAGTCAGACTGTTTTAAAAAAGACCCCATCGGGTCTTTTTTTGTGTTTTTTCAAATCATTTCCTTTACAGGATTGACATTACACCTTCAAATACATATAATCCTATAAAAATAGTAAGGAATGAATCTATGAAGGAAGGTGGCCATTCTGATGAAGCGAAAAAGGGTCTGCACTCTCATAATCATAGCTGCTTTTTTAAGCCTCACTGCATGTACAGCCAATGAAACAAATGGAAAGCAGCCCATTCGAATCGGATTCCAAAAAGGAAATACGCTGCACCTTTTAAAAGAAAGCCGCTATTTAGAAAAACGATTACCGCACGAGAAAATTGAATGGATTGAATTTGAAGGCGGCGGGGCTTTATTGGAGGCGCTGGCTGCCGGAAAGATTGATTACGGCAATGCCGCTGACGGATCAGGTATTTTTGCGCAAAGCTCCGGCAAACACATTGTCTACGTGGGTGCGAGTCCGCCAAATTTATCAGGTGTCGGTGTCGTCGTAAAAGAGAATAGCCCCATTCAATCCTTTGCTGATTTAAAAGGGAAAATGATAGCCGCGAATAAAGGGGGAAATCACCATTATCTCGCTCTCTTGGCTTTGAAAGCCGCCGGGTTAACCCAGCACGATGTCAAATGGGCTTTCGTATCGGATGCCGCCCAAGGCAGGGCTGCTCTGGAATCGGGTGAAGTCGATGCTTTTGCAACGTACGATCCGTTCCTCGCCGGAGTCGAAGAAAATGGACATGTGAGAACTCTCTCCCATCATGTTACGGCTTATCCGAATCGAACGTTTTACTATGCTGCACCGCAATTCGTACGCGAACACCCCGATCTGGTCAAATCTATATTAGAGGAGACTGACCGCTCAGACCGATATGCCAGCACGCATCAAAACGAAATCGCCAGCCGTATCGCGACTCTGACCGGTATTCAGTCTAATATCTTGAAACGGGCGACAAAGCGAAAAAACTACGGCGTGAATACGCTGACGAAAGACATCATATCCGCCCAGCAGCAGCAGGCAGATGACTACTATCAGCTCGGATTAATAAAAGACCCGATCCGCGTTTCTGACATCATGCCTCTCGATCCTTTGCGGAAGCCTGTTTTAAAAGAAAGTAAAGGAGACGAATGATGATGAGAAAAAGTGTACTTCCCTGGCTGGTGCCGATTTTTATTCTAATCGTTTGGCAATTATTTTCTTCCTCACATGTATTATCAGAGGGTCTTTTTCCTTCTCCGCTATCTGTTTTAAAAGCATTGTGGGAGCTCGTCACAAATGGAGCGCTTGCTCTGCATTTACAAATCAGTTTAGCGCGTGCACTGAGCGGATTATTGATTGGCGGACTGTTCGGCTTTGTCCTCGGTATTATCAACGGCTGGTCAGCGCTTTCCTTCCGTCTGCTAGATACAACCATCCAAATGATCCGGAACATTCCGCACTTTGCCCTTTTGCCGCTTGTCATTGTCTGGCTTGGAATCGGCGAAGCTCCGAAAGTATTTCTCGTCGCGCTTGGCGTCATGTTCCCCGTCTATATTAATACGCTCCATGGCATTCGGAACGTGAACCGCGAACATATTGAAATGGGGAAAATGTACGGCTTACGCGGTTTTCAATTATTCAAACAAATTTATTTCCCTTCCGCTCTTCCTTCTATATTCGTCGGCTTTCGTTATGCGCTCGGCGTGATGTGGCTGACCTTAATCGTTTCTGAAACAATCGCCACAAGCAACGGAATTGGCTACCTTGCCATGAATGCACGTCAATTTATGCAGACGGATGTCATTATCGTCAGCATTTTAGTCTACGCCTTATTAGGAAAAGCCGCCGACATCATTGCTCATATCGGTGAGCGCTATGCGCTTAAATGGCATCCTAATTATCAAAAGCAAGGATAGGAGTGAAAAAAATGGCACAGCCCTCTCAGAAAATAGAGTTGTATAACCAAGCAAATGAGCAAGCGGTCCAAATTAAATTGGACCATGTCAGCAAACAATTCGGCGGCACACAAGTCTTAAAAGACATTTCTTTGACAATTGAACAAGGCAGATTCACGGCCATCGTCGGAAAAAGCGGGAGCGGAAAAAGCACATTGCTCCGCATTCTGGCCCAGTTAGAACAAACGAGCTCAGGCCAACTGACATTCAGCGGCACAGATGAGAACAGCACCACAATGATGTATCAGGATTCACGGCTGCTGCCATGGAAAAAGGTCATCGATAATGTATTAATCGGGCTGCCGAAAGAGCGGACAGAAAAAGCAGAGGAAGTGCTGAAAGCAGTCGGATTGTGGAATTACCGCCACGCATGGCCCTATAAGCTGTCAGGCGGACAGCAGCAAAGGGTTGCCCTTGCTCGTGCTCTCATCAGAAAGCCGTCCCTTCTGCTGCTGGATGAACCGCTCAGCGCATTGGATGCCCTCACCCGTCTCGACATGCAGCAATTGATAGAAAAGCTATGGAAACAAAATGGATTTACAGCTGTGCTCGTCACACACGATGTGCAGGAAGCGGTCCGCCTTTCTGACCGCGTCATCATGATCGAAGACGGAGAAATCAGTTTCGACATCCCGATCCGCGCCAAACGCCCTCGCTCCTTGTCCGACAGCACACTCATTCAGATTGAACATGAGATCTTGCATCGAATTCTTCAGCGGACATGACAAAGGGATGATGCAGCCTGACATTCAAGAGAAAGCTGACGGAATCACTTGTCAGCTTTTTCTGCCTTTACAATATATGAATGCGCAAACTCTTCTAAGCAAAATAAGTGCAGTCTGACAGCAGTTAAAGGTGTATTCATATCATGCTTTACTTTATGCAGGAGTTCCTTTTGCTGTTTGAGTTCCAGTTCGCGGTATGTTGTTCTTTCAATTAACATTACCGACTTGATCAGTTCCCCAATCTGAGGTGCTCCTTTTTAGGAGCACCTTTCCTAATACACAGCCTCTTCCGTCTCCGCATCGAAAAAGACGGCGTGATCCATTTTCACTGCCAGCTGAATCGAATCGCCTGCGGCAATTCGCGTGTTCCCATCCAGGCGAACCGTCAGCCGCTCGTCCCCGCTTGTGACATGAACAATCAGCTCCGATCCCAGATTTTCATTCACTTCCACCTTCGCTTTACACACTGAATCAAACAGCTGTTCATTCCCTGTCATGTGTGTGATATGCTCCGGCCGGATGCCGGCAATCATCTGTTCTCCGGCGTAACCCTTTTCTCTAAGCCGCTTCGCTTTTTCTTCAGGAATGTGAAGCCGGATCGAAGGATTTGTGAAAAACAGCTCGCCATGCTGCTCTTCTATGACGCCCTTCAAAAAGTTCATTCCGGGAGAGCCGATGAAACCTGCGACAAACAGATTTTCCGGATAATGATAAATGTCATGAGGTTTCGCCACCTGCTGGATTTCTCCTTCATTCATCACGACAATCCGATCGCCCATTGTCATCGCTTCGGTCTGGTCATGTGTGACATAAATGATGGTGGCCTCTAAACGCTGGTGCAGCTTGCTGATTTCTGTACGCATCGTCACTCTCAGCTTCGCATCCAAATTGGAAAGCGGCTCGTCCATTAAAAAGACCTTCGGCTCCCTCACAATCGATCTGCCCAGCGCCACCCTTTGCCGCTGCCCGCCGGAGAGCGCCTTCGGTTTTCTCTTCAGCAAATGCTCAATCTCTAAAATTTGAGCTGCCGCATGAACCCGCTCGGTGATTTCCTGTTTGGACATTTTTCTGAGCTTTAATCCGAACGCCATATTATCAAAAACCGTCATATGCGGATAAAGCGCATAGTTTTGGAATACCATCGCGATATCACGTTCTTTCGGGGGGAGATCATTGACCCGCTCCCCATCAATGAGAAGGTTTCCTTCAGAGATGCTTTCCAGTCCCGCCACCATCCGCAGCGTGGTCGATTTTCCGCATCCTGACGGCCCCACCAGCACCAAAAGCTCCTTATCCTTTACATTTAAATCAAAGTCCTTCACCGTTAATTGTGAGTGATATGATTTTTTGACATGTTCAAATGTTAATGAAGCCATCAGACATTCCCCCTATCTTTTCATCTGTTATTTCGTCACTGGAAACAACTCGGTCTTTCTGTTATTTTTAAAATAATCAATTCCTATTTTTGCTATATTCCTAAAATAATAAATGCGAATTTGTATTATAACGTCATATTACATTATAATATGAATAACAGGTTAAAAGGAGGCTACCTTTTGTTAAACAATGGAAGTTCTACACCTTTATACATTCAGCTGAAACAAATCATCACTGATGATATCAAAAAGGGCGTGTATTCTCCCGCCGCCAAGCTGCCTACTGAAAACGAGCTTTGCAGCAAGTATAATGTCAGCCGCATTACCGTCAGGAAAGCCATTCTCGATTTAGTCGAAGAAGGCTATCTGATCAGGCAGCAGGGAAAAGGAACGTTCGTTAAAAGCCCTAAATTAAAACGGGAGCTGATTGCAGTAAACGGCTACTCGGAATTTATGGAATCAACCGGAAAAAAACCGAAACACCATGTGCTGTCCCATGAGATCATTCCGGCGGCAAACCTCATTGCTGAGAAGCTTCAAATCAATCCCGAGAGCCCTGTCGTTGAACTAAAACGGATTTTATATAACGATGACCAGCCGCTCACCTTTGAAGTGACACATTATCCGCTGGATCTGTTTCCCACTATTGATACGTTTATTGCTGACGGCGTATCCATGCATGATATTTTGAGACAGCAATACCAAGTTGTTCCGACTCACAATACGAAGCTATTAAATGTCGTATATGCCCAGCAGGAGGAAAGCAAATACCTGGATTGCGATATCGGCGATGCGCTGTTTGAAATTGATAAAACGGCTTTTACATCAAATGACCAGCCAATCTACTGCTCATTGTTTTTGATGCACACAAACCGTGTCACCTTTACCATCAACAGTCCCTACACATAACAGGTATAAAAAACGAGACACTGCTTACAGTATTCTCGTTTTTTCACTGCTTCCCCCGTCCTCCAAGCGAAAAGGATGTCCATAGCCGAAAGCCCCGTACACGCTGCAAGTTTTCGCAGCCGTTTCCGCCGCTTGGCGCAAAGCAGGCGTTATGTCCTGCTTCTCACAAAAGGCAGTCAAAAAACCAGCGATAAAAGAATCTCCCGCTCCAAGTGTATCTATTATATCAATTTCCACAATCGGCTGATGATAGATTCGGTCTCCCGCAGACAGGATCGCTCCCTGGCTCCCGCGGGTCAGACAAACGAATTTGGCTCCGTACCCATGTGCTTTTTCAATAAGCGCACCGCACTCTGACTCACTCAAATCGCTTCCTGAAAAAAACGCATACGTCACATAAGGACAGACCTTTCTCAAATAATCATCCTCCCGATTGGTTGAAAAATCAAAAGAGACCGGGATCAGCCCGCACAGCTGCGGAAGATCGTTCTCAAGCCGGCTGTACACACTGGTATGCAGCAGATCATGCCCGCTGATAAAGGCGAGATCTTTCTCCTGGAACACGAGCCGGAGCCGGGACTGAATGCCGCCTTTATTTGACCTGACAAAAATCCGGTCCCCCTGTTCATCAAGCGTGACAATCGCCATTCCGTTTTCTCCGTGCGCTTGGCGGATGTAATCCGCATTAACCTTCTCTAAATTCAGTACGTTCAAAAGATGTGCCGCAGCTTCGTCATTGCCGACAATTCCGATATAAGAAGCCTCGTGCCCGAGCCGTTTGGCAAGCACAGCGACGTTCAAGGCATTTCCTCCCGGGTAGAACGTGTCTTGATCCTTATAGTAATCGACAACGTTATCTCCGACCGCAATCAATTTCATTTTCCTTCCCCCTTTAACCTTTTACACTTCCGCTTGCAATCCCGCGGACAAAATACTTCTGCATCAATAAAAATAGAATGATAATCGGCGCGGCTGAAATCGTTAACCCCGCCAGCAGGACGCCCCAATCTGTCTGCAGCGCGTCTCTGAACTGCATCAGCCCGGCTGGAATGGTCCGCAAATTCTCATCATCTATGAAAATAATCGCAAACATAAACTCATTCCACGTATGATAAGCCGTCAAAATGCCGGAGGTGACCAGAATCGGCACACTCATTGGTAAGAAAATTCTGAAAAATACCCCGAAACTCGAACACCCATCTAAATAAGCCGCCTCCTCCAATTCTTTTGAAATAGAAAGAAAATAAGAGCGGATCAAAATGATGGTGAATGGAATCCGGTAAGCCGCATACGGCAGGATCAACGCCCAATACGTATTGTACAGGCCAAGCGACTGAATAATAGAATAAAGCGGCACAAGACTGACCTGCGGCGTCAGCATCAATCCGCCAAGACACAGCACCAAAAAGAATCCTTTTCCTTTAAACTCAAAACGGGAAAGTCCATACGCCGCCCATGCACTGATAAAGACAGTGATCACACACGTCAGCGCCGTGACAATGACACTGTTCATAAAATAAGAAGAAATCCCCTGATTCCAGGCCGACACAAAGTTCTCCGGATGCCACGAAGACGGCAGCGACCAGCTGTGCTCAAAAATATCGTCCGAGTTTTTAAAAGCGCTCATCACCATCCATAGAAGCGGGTAGGCGATCGCAATCAGATAAAGAAACAGAAAAACCCACACAGACGTTTCTCCGATGTACCATTTTCGTCTAGGCTTTCTTTTCTCCTCAATGCGCCGGTCAGGCACAGGCTCCAATCTGAACAAATCTGTCTTCTTCTGGGGCAGCATCTGTTAATCCTCCTTTCCGGTTTTAAAGAACTTCATTTGCATGAGCGACAATGCGAGGGTAATGATTAACACAACGGTGGCAATCGCTGAGGCATAGCCCATCATATCCTTTGTAAAGGCGCTTTTATATAAAAACGTGCTTAAAACTTCTGAAGCGTTGCCCGGCCCGCCGCCTGTCAAGATGTACGGTTCATTAAATACCGTAAAAGCCCCGGTCAGCGTCATGACGACCGCCACAAAAGACATCTCTTTCGTCTGGGGAACGGTAATGTGAAAAAACTGCTGAATTTTTCCCGCCCCGTCAAGCCGGGCCGCTTCATACAGTTCATCCGGTATTTTTTGGATCGACACAATGTACAGCATCGCAATATAACCGACAGATTGCCATTGAGACACGAAAATAACAGAAAGCATAGCCGTGCTGTCCTCCCCAAGCCAAGCCCTCGTCAGCTGATCAAGACCTGCCGCCTGAAGCAGCTGATTCAAAAGCCCCGTCTCAGGGTTGTAAATAAAATCAAACAAAAGCGCGATCACCGTCATAGAGATGACGACCGGCAAAAAGAAAACGGTGCGAAAAAACGGCGACCACTTTCTGACCAGCTTATCCTCAAGCACCGCCGCCAAAATCAAACCGCCAAATACCTGGCATACAATGGAGATCACGGCGTAAAGCACATTATTGGAAAGTGCCTGGTAGAAGACAGGATCATGAAACAGTTCCACATAGTTTTTCAAGCCGATAAACGTTTTTTCCGGAGAAAAAGAGCTCCACTGAAACAAGCTGAGGAAGACATTCTCAAAAATCGGGATATAAACGAAAAGTAAAAAAACGAGAGCGGGCACCAAAAACAAATAGGGGATTATTTTATTCTGATTGACCAAGGATATCTCATCTCCTTTATAAAAAGAAAAGGTGCAAAGCTTCACCTTTTCTTTGATTTATTCAGCTTGCGCCCTCACTTGCTTCGCTGCTTTTTGAACGGTCTGCATCACCTGCTCCGGTGTCATGTCGCCGCCAAGCATTTGCTGGACGCTCGTTAGGTACGCATCTGCGACTTCAACATCGACATCCATATCAAACCATGGAACCATTGATTTGGCATCAACAATATGCTGAACGGCTTCACGCTGGACGGCTGTAGAATTTTCTTCAGTTGCCGTTCCTTGCACCGCACTGTATTTTCCGACATCTTTGACGAGCTTTTCCCCCATTTTCTTCGACGTCAGAAACTGCAAAAATTCCACCGCTTCCTTCGGATGTTTTGTTTTTGAGGAAATCATGAATCCTTCCGGCGCTCCCGTTAACGCTTCTGAAGATCCTTTTTGCCCGCTGATTTCAGGGAATGGGAACATCCCCAGATTCACCGGTTCAACCAGCTTGATCTCCGCTGTTTCCGCATATATCATCGCCGACTTTCCGCTCTTAAATTGCTGCCTTACATATTCGTGGTCGACGGAGTTTACATGTTTATTGAAGTAAGGCATCAGCTCCTGAAGCTTTTCAAGTGCTTTTACATAGCCTTCATCGGTAAATTCACCTGTTTTGGCGTTATAGTCCTTTTCCCGGGTTTTTTCATCGACCATCCGCTGATTGAGCGTGCCGATATAGTGGGAGATTGTCCAAGTTGCCTTTGTGCCGAAGCTGATCGGTGTGTAGCCATGTGCTTTCAGCTTCTTTGACACATCGATTAATTCATCCCATGTCTTCGGCGGATTAAGGTTCAGTTTTTGAAAAATGTCTTTATTATAGAAGAATGATTTAGCGTCCATTTGCCACGGCACGCCATATTGCTTGTTTTCATAAGTAAATGGTGTAATTTGCGATTGAACGAGCTGTGATGACCAATCGGTATCATTTTTGTAGTAGGACGAGAGATCAAGTGCTTTATTGCCTTTGATGAATTTAAAAGCAAACTCGTCGCTCCAAGAGAAGTAAATGTCTGGAGGACTGGTGGTTCCCAGCATAACCTTAATTTTGTCTTTATAGGAGTCATTCAAAACGGATTCAATTTGAATGTCGATATCCGGGTGCTTTTTTTCAAATTCCTTTACAACCTCTTGAAAGTAACTTTTTTCCGGCTCCTTCGGCCATCTGTGGAAAAATTTCAATGTCACCTTTCCGTCCGCTGAACTGCTCTGACTCGAACAGCCTGCAATGGTGAGCAAACTGACAGCTGCAATGATCAAGAACAACAACATTTTCTTCAAAGGGTTGGCCTCCTCTGGACACTAGACTATAATGTTATATAACATTATAGTCTAGTGCATAATGGTTCCTCATTTTCAGATCAATACTCAACTTTCCACATGTATCTTCTATGAGATAAAGGATGATTTCTCGCCTCTGCCAGTTCGTCTGCGTAGCTTCTCAGCACACGGTTGAGGACGAGCGGGGCAAGATAGCCTTTAACTGAATCGTCAATTGCAGTGAAATCGTAAGATGCGGCATCAAGCACAGTGAGCTTTCTGCCATACTTTTTCGAGAAGGAAAGCGCCCGCTCTTCAAGAGGTCTTGTTTCGTCTAAGCCGAGCAGGATAATAAATGGAACGGATTCATCAATGATTTCAAATGGTCCGTGAAAATATTCTCCGGCATGAATGGCGTGGGAATGAATCCATTGCATTTCCATGAGAATGCAGATGCTGTAGGAGTAAGCGACACCGTAGTTTGCACCGCTTGCCATTGTGTAAATGATGCTTTCTTTTTCATGAGCCTTTGCGAATTGCTGTGCGTTGTCAGCTTCCTGCTTAAGGGCTCCTTCATACACAGCCTGTAATTGGTCTAAGCCTTCAATTGCCTGCTCAAATTTCGTGTTTTTTTCTAACACTTGCAGGGTTCCGAAAACGATTTGATACAAAACGCCATAGTTCGTATTGATCGCAAGCGCCTCATCACCCCAATCGTACTGGGCAACATATTGCGCTTCCTGTGCTAAAGGAGACTCCGGTTTATACGTCATCGCAATCGTAAGTGCGCCTTTGCCCCTTGCAAACGCGGCAGCTTTAACTGTTTCCGGGGTATTCCCCGAATGCGAGCACAAAATAACAAGAGACTTTTCACCAAGCTGAACAGGGTTGCGCTGAATAAATTCGTTTGAGCTGTAAAGGTCTGAGCTGATTGATTTTGACTCCCTGTCAAACACATATTTACTCGGATACATAATGGCCGAAGACCCTCCGCAAGCGACAAAGAAGACATGGTCAATGGTTTTCCCTTTCAAATCCTGCAAGAAAGCTTGAACCTCACGATTTACTTTTGCTGTGGCCTGACTCAAATCCTTCACTCCTTATTCTTATTATATAACGTTATATAACATTATATATTGTTATATTAATCGCAATAAAGGTGTGTTGTCAATTATATTTTCTGAAATTTCTAAAATATAAAGCGAGATTGTCTTTATTCCCGCACTCTCTTGACCTGACCCTTAGAGACACGTTTAGAATAAAAGCAGGGAGTGATGCAGAATGAATATAAAAGAAGCCGCCCGGCAGACGGGTCTCACGAAAAAAGCCATCAAATATTACGAGCAGGAAGGTTTAATCACCGTCAGCAAAAACCCTGATAACGGATACCGTGAGTATTCCGCAAAGGATGTAAATACACTGAAAATGATTGCCGCCCTCCGAATGCTGGCACTGTCCGTAAGCGATATTAAAGCGTTCCTCTTAGAGGGCAGCAGCCTGCATGAGATACTGCAGCAGCAGCATCAAAAGCTCAGCCGGCAGATTGAAGGGCTTGAGCAGGAACGGAAACTCACCGAACTGCTGCTCAAACGCGTGGAGGGTGCAGAAAATGTCGATTCCATTTTACATGACATCGGCGAAGTCCAAATAGACGAACCGAAGTATATGGGGCTTCAGCTGAAAAAACTGTTCCCGGGAGATTTCGGAAAATTTATCGCCGCGCTGTTTGAACCGTTCCTCGACTTTTCTATTGATACAGATGAGAAAAAAACGACATGGGCAGAGCTTATTAAAGTATTGGATGATATGGAAGAAGTGCCGGCCGCACACCCGATGATGCAACTGGTCGGCAGCGAGGATCCGGCTCAGCTCCAGCAGCACAAAGTCCAGCATGACCAATTCATCGAGCGGATTTTGGAGAGAGACCCCGCTACTTGGGACACTCATAAAAACACAATCATTCAGCTCGTAAAAAGAGTGCAGACAGATGAAGAATACAGAGAAAACCTGATCAAGGTCGGTGAATCCGCTTCGGATCTGCCGGCACTTAAGGCAGGTTCGCCTTTCAGCAATCTCCTTCAAAAGCTCAGTCCGACCTATGACAAATACGTGCGCCTTCAGCTTGAACTGAAAAAAGAAGCCGACGAGGAGCTCGGCTTTGATTCAGAGGCATATTTAAAAAAGATGCTGCAAATAAAAAAACGCTAAGGCCGATTTCCTTAGCGTTTCTTTCTTCAGCTTCAGTGCTGCGCATTAATGCGGTCCACGACATTAGCGATGAGCTGCTCTTTGCCTAAGTCGGAATCTTCGTCAACGCTTGCTACGGTCAAAATGATGGCCGCTACCGCAAGAGCGATCGTCTCAATGGCGGCTGCCGCGTTTAAAAACACCCAAACTGCCGTTGCGCATTGGCCGATGGCCGTTGATTTTCCTTTGTCCATGCTTTTTTTGTCAAATTCTTCTTTCAGCACTTTCGCCATAATCTGCGAACCTTGATCAATGACGCTGTTCACTTTCTCATAATCGCCGCTGTAGACAGCCGTTTTTAACTTTTTAAAATAATCCGGCGATGACTTTTTAATATCAGCGATCACCTGATCGGAAACTTGCTTTAATTCGTCCTGATTAATCTTTTTGACAGCTTTGGTATCCCACACCTCGGGAAGAAGCTTTGCGACCTCACCTTGTCCAAAAAAGATGCCGGAAAAAATGTCTTCACCCGAATAAGAGACGGCTGGCTTCGTTTGCGCTGTGGCATGCGGGCCGACTAATGCGACCATTAAAACAAACACCAACAGCATGGCGGCTGCTGACCTTTTACTTTTAACCATATAATTTCCTCCTTTTCCTTTTATTGAGAAAATTGTATCTGATAAAATAGGGATTGTAATGGTTCAAAGCTACTGTTTTCTCTGCCGGCACCAAAAACAGGACCAAAATACCAGACACTGTAATGGAAAATGAGGTAAGTCCAAGCATGACAGCAAAAATTTCATGCATAAAAATGGATATAAACAAGATCAGGCGCCAATATTTTTTCGGAGCGAACAAAGCGCAGAACATAATAGTTTGCACAATGAGCGTGCCCCAAGTCGGGATGATGACAAGCTTTGACTGCAACATAAAGTCAAACAGACTGTGAAGCGCATCCGGCAGCCCCAGCATCGGATCGTTCAAATAGTAATAAACGGCGGTGCCGTTCTGCCACTCTTCTTCCATCAGTTTGGCAATGACGGAGTTAAAGTACAGCATCGCGACCTGTATTCTGATGATTGTCAGTGTCGCCCAGCATAAGGAACGGTAATAAGGCTCAAGCGGCCTTTTCTCAAAAGACGCTTCGTACGGAGACCAGTGCCATTTCCGCGGATCAGTTAATGTCAAGGGGAGCAGCAGCAGCGTAAAGACGGCAGCCACCTGATCTCCCCCGTCAAGGGTAACGGCAGAGTTTTGGAAGCTGTATGAAATCCACCAGTGAAAAAAACCGGTTAGGCGGGGCCGCCAGCCAATGACAACCAGAATTAAAATACAGATACAAACGGCTTTGACGACCTCAATGTAACGGAAATCGGGAAACAGCAAGAACAGGCTGAACGTATCGGAAAAGCTGAGCATTTGATTTTGCGTTTTAAAGAAGACAGATGCCGGATTGAACAGCAATGTCAGAAGCGTGCCGAGCGCGATTAAACTTCTGGCAAGACCATACACATTTGTCCAAGGCGGATTCTTCATCATCCATAAGGTGAGCTGCTTTTTTGCATCCTGAATCAATTGACATCCACTCCGATGTATTTTTTGATGGTTCGTTTCGTTTCAGTATGGCTGCTCCATGCCCATGGGGTAATGCGTTCATATGTAATGATCATTTTTCCTTTCAGCCTTGGGGAGGGAGACTCATTTTTCATCTTCAAAAATGTGGTATTCTTAAAGTCTTGGCCGGCCGTGAAGTCGTTCCACTTTTCTTTGGAAGGCAGCTTTTCCAGCATAAGGCCGAGTTCTATCCCTTGCGTCCGTCCGTGCCGATTTAAACCGATCACGTTTTTCAGAGAATTATTCGGCCATCTGAGCTCCTCCCCGGCATCAAGAAGATAGATATTCAGGCTGTCTTCTCTCGGATCCTTACTGAAAAACCCCCAGCTTTGCGGATAAATCATAGAAACGGTTTTGGATTGATGTTTGGTTAATTGGATGGCGGAGCTTGGCAGTGCCGCGATAACGGTTAAAAACAAAACGATGATCCAGGCGGCCATGATAAAAAGAAAGAATGAAAACATGCCGGTTTGCTTCTTGTCAGTCAATCGAAACCCTCCTATTGTTTGGAAATTTCATTGACATGATTATACACCATTCAACAGGTAAAATATTGATAAATTAGATTTTTCGGACTAATATACTATTATATGTAAAAAAGGAGTGTTCATATGTTTTTGATGAATGATAAGGTGCTGTGGGGAGCTGTGGCTCTCGCCTTTATTCTGTCGATTGTGTTTTATCCGTTGCTTCCTGCTGATATGGCCATTCACTATGACGTGTCGAACCGTCCGAATACAGCTATTAATAAAACGGCCGGCGTTCTGATTTTACCCGTGCTTATGGTTGTCTGTATGTTATTCAGAAAACGGATCGTCCAGTTATTCCTCGTCGTATACTTTCTGCTGATCGTCCACATCGCGGTGCTGTGGCTGGCACTGTAACAACAATAAAACCGGAGCCTTGAAGGGCTCCGGTTTTCCTTATTTATAAAATACTTTCTCAATGTTGTATTTCGACTGAAGGGTATTGATCGCGTACGTTTCGTAAATTTCCCTTTCCATCGGATCATTGACGACACATACTTCAATTTTATACACTTCGTCCCTGTGATGTTTAACAGGCGACACATTGTCTTCAAAATGCTTTTTGATTCTTTGTCTTAATTTACGGGCTTTCCCGACAAACAGCAGCTCATCATGAATGTTATAAAACATAAATATGCCGCCTTTGTCTCTCGGAATTCGGTGAAAATCAATGAAACCGTAAATCGCTTTAATCGCCGGTTCATTTTCCGACGGTGACTGCTGCCGTTCCGTAATGGTTACATCAGGAGCAGGAAGGTTTATTTTTATCAAAATGGGTCACGTCCTCTTATTCATTAAAGCTCCATCCTATCATAAGAATGCGCTAAAAGCTATTTTTTATTCAAGCGCCCCGGCCGGATCATAAAGGCTCAAATCAATTTCTGTCTGCTGATCGAGCGCGAGTTTCGCCAGTTCAGCCCCCAGATACGGCCCGCTCGTCAGCCCTGAGGCGCCCAGCCCGTTGGCAACGAGAAGTCCGCTGATATTCGGCAGTCTGCCGATGACGGGTAGAAAACCGGGAGTAAACGGCCGGAAACCGACTCTTGTCTCCATCAAAGTACTATCTGAAAGCCCCGGCGCCACGGTTAATGCTTTATCAAAAATCTCGCGGAGACCGCCGGCCGTCACCCGCAAATCCATGCCGGTATCGTTTTCATGAGTCGCGCCCGCTACAATCCGGCCGTTTGCAAACGCGAGGATGTATTGATCATTTGGAGGCATGACGACCGGCCAGCCGCCCGTATCCTCATCCTGAAGCTCTAAATGAACGATTTGCGCCTTTTGGTACGATACTGAAAAAGCGGATGCCGAGCGGCTCAAGCAGCTCTCTCGCCCAAGCGCCGGCCGTTACGAGAACCTGATCGGCCAAAAGCGTGCGTTCTGCGGTTTTCACACCGATGACGGCACCGTCCTCTGTCAATATTGACGCCTCTTCATTGTAAACAGCCGCGCCGTGCTTAACGGCAGCGTTTAACAGCGCCTTACGAAGCGCCCTCCCGTTCACCCGGGCCGCACCGCTGATATGAACCGCTCCGTATTCCTCCGACAGCGCAGGAAACAATGCCTTCGTTTCTGCCGGAGTCAGTCTCGTAATGTCACCGATTTCGGGAGCGTCCTCTCTTCTTTTATAAGCTCTTTCCTCCATTTGGCTGAGCTTTTTTTCATCCGTATGGAGACTGACGGCACCGACCTTTTGATAACCGGTGTCCGTTTCTCCGTCGGCTTCAAGCTGCTGTATCAATTGGTTATAATAACGGGCTCCGCCTTTTGCGATCGCATACCATGCCTGATTGCGGCGCTGCGACAGCCACGGGCAGACGATTCCCGCCGCCGCGTCAGTCGCCTGCCCCTTGTGTTTCCGGTCAATGACCGTTACATCCGCACCGGCCTTTGCGAGATGATAAGCCGCTGACGCACCGAGAATGCCGGCTCCGATAATGATATAAGACTTCATGTGTAACACCTTTTCTGTCTGTTTTGTCTTATTTATTTTAACAAATGGAGCGCCCGGTTCCTACCGGAGTCCTGACAGCAATGATGAGTTTCGAAAACGGAAACGTATAATAAAAGGAATAGGTCCTTGTCTGGAAGCCGTTTTCCTCAAGAAGCTTTCTGTATTGAGACGTATTTTTAATATCTGACACAGCCAATGTGCCGCCAGGTTTCAGCACTCGCGCCATTTCCGCGATCGCCCGTTCCCTCTCTTTTCTGCCTGAAATGTTGTGTACGACAAAATGTGAAATGACAAGGTCAAACGTTTTATCAGGAAACGGCATATCTTGCGCGAGTCCGTCATACAAAGCAATTTCCCGCGCTCCTTCTGTCCGTCTGTTCTTTTCAAATGCGTCTCTCCCGTTTCCGCCCAGATCCCAGCCTGACCATTTGTCAATCGCTGAGACGTCAGCGCCTTTTTGAGCCGCGGCAATCGCTAACAGCCCCCGTCCCGTCCCAATATCAAGCACCTTCATGTCCGGCTTTAAACCGGAAAGCGCCAGAATACGATGGCGGTGTGAAAGTTTAATGGCCGTTGAATACAAGAGCACCCAAAGTCCGAGCACTAAAAACAAGGCGCCCGTCAGCCAGCCCCAGAAAACAGGAATCATGCCGCATAACGTGCCTGCGGCATAAAGGATCGCAAGTAAGATAAACCCAAAAGCCCCATAAGGCGCATCAATTCCGTATCGTGTTGTCATACCGTCAAGTCCTTTCAATATTTATCCAACTAGTATACCATAATATTCAAAAGCCAAAAGGAGAGAGGACAAAATATGAAACGCGGCATTACCTTTAACATCCCAAATCAATTCGGACGGTTTGCGGCAGATATATTAAAACCGTTCCCCATCTCTTCCTATACGTGGTTTATCGGTGATGGAGAGGCGTATACTGAGTTCAAAGAAGACACCGATACAGAGCTGTTTCCGCAAAATCAGCGCATCATTGAGGGTCAAGAACTCCGTCAGCGTCTGGAAGGAAACCCTTATTATATGATTTTTGCTGAATTGAAAGCTTTCCCGAGCGGGATGGTAACGGAAATCGATACGTACGCGGAGTATGTGGAGAGTTCCTGTGAACTTGTGCTTCTCATCGCGGATTGCTCGTATGTAACGTTATATTGCAAAGATCCGGACATGCTCGAAGCTCTTTTTCAGCAGGCTGTACAATGCGGGTTTCACCGCGTTGACTATGTTACAGATGAGAATGATGCGAGAACAAGATTGTCTGTCTGATGAAGGTGGTTCTTTTTATGAAGCGCCGGATAGGGCTTATGATTCAAAATATTGACAAATTCGTGTGTTTTCAACAAAAAAACACCCCCCTCATGTAAACTGAGTGCGTAACTTACATATGAAAGGGGTATGAAATGAAAATCAGGTTGAAGAAAAAAGCAGTTTTTTGGAAGAAGACGGCGGTTTCATCTCTTATTTTCACCATGTTTTTTACCCTGATGATGAGCGGTACGGTGTTTGCGGCCGGGCTGAATAAGGATCAGAAGCGCCGGGCGGAACAGCTGACCAGCATATTTGAAAACGGAAAGACGGAAATCCAATACGGCTATGTTGAAGCGTTGGATGACGGAAGAGGTTACACCTGCGGCCGGGCCGGCTATACGACGGCTACCGGAGATGCGCTGGAAGTAGTCGAAGTATACACGAAAGCGGTGCCGAATAACTGAAAAAGTATTTGCCTGAATTACGGCGTCTTGCAAAGGACGAAAGCGATGACATCAGCAATCTGAAAGGATTCGCTTCTGCCTGGCGCTCACTTGGCAATGATAAGGCCTTCCGCGCTGCCCAAGATAAGGTAAATGACAGCTTGTATTATCAGCCGGCGATGAAACGTTCAGAGCAAGCCGGACTGAAAACGGCATTGGCAAAAGCAGTGATGTACGATACGGTGATTCAGCATGGCGACGGCGATGATCCAGACTCCTTTTATGCCCTGATTAAACGCACGAACAAAAAAATGGGCGGGTCACCGAAAGACGGAACGGACGAGAAGAAATGGCTGAATAAATTTTTGGATGTGCGCTATGATGATCTGATGAATCCGTCAGATGAGGATACCCAGGATGAATGGAGAGAATCGGTTGCCCGTGTCGACGTTTTCCGCGATATTGTCAAAGAGAAGAACTACAATTTAAACGGGCCGATTCATGTCCGGTCAAGCGAATACGGAAATTTCACGATTCAATAAACAAAAAAACCCCGCCACATGGCGGGGTTTTACTATTAACCGATGGAGCCTTCCATTTAGAACTTGATTATTTTTGAGTATTTTGATATATCATAACCCTTTTCAAGAGTTGATATTTAAACATTTATAATAATTATTGGTCTTATTAAATCATTGATTTTCATAAAATCGTGGGTGTTTTGTGGGTGTACCCACATCTTATTTTGTTGTACTTAAAAGATATACAAATAAAGGAATGATGGTATTGAATATAAATAAAATCAGATCCGCACTATACAAATCGGCCAAGCTTCTTAGAGATGTAAATGCAGCAAAAAAACGGCACATTAGGAAAAAGAGTGGCTCGACGTGCAGCCGGAAAAGCAGCGGTTAAAAAAGGGTCTAAAAAACTGGATGAAACTCCTGATCCACTAACAGCAATTAAACCGTTTGTCATGCGAGAAGATGTAGTTGTAGCAGGTGGCGCCGTATAATGTCATCAACGATGTGAGCGCAAAAGACAGGCTGCTTCAGCTTGCTAAAAAATTAGATGAAAGCAGAAAGCCGTTTACTGTGCAAAAGATAAACCCACCTTGGTTAAATAAAGAGAAGTATGAAGCATATGAAATAAAGGGAAATGTAAAAGCGAAAGGTAAAATTAAAGATGTAAGCCGTAGAGTATATACGATGAAAGATATCGATCTTAATCAATCGTAAAGGCCTTACGAATCTTCACTGATGAAAAATGGTGACGCTCCGTTTGCAAAAGATGGCACACAGATTAATTTACATCACTTGATTCAAGAAGAACCTGGCCCAATGCTTGAAATTCCAAATAGCTTACATACTAAATATAGAATCTGACGGCGAAAGCTTTAGAAACGATCCAGTTTTGGATAATTTCCGAGATAGGTATTGGAAGTGGAGAGCAAAACAATATGAAAAATAAAAAGGAATGGTTTATATGGTATTGATACTTTGGGGTATGACTATGGTGGAGCTTCTGTAGTTGAAACCACAGAAGAATATCGTACTCATTATAATTTATCTGAGGGACTTGTTGTAATAGAAGATATAGATTTTTTTGCATATGCCTTAGATACAAAACAAAATGAACAGTAATAATGAATGTCCGGTTTTTATTTGGGATAGAGTGCTTGGACACCAAAACAAGTTATCCGATAGCTTTATTGAATTTTTCTAAAAAAGATTGCTTTTAAAAAAAGAAAACTGGGAAGAGGATGAAGATTGGGACGATTAAGCAAAAGCATTTAATTTAGAGTTGAAAACTGGTTAATGAATGAACTAAGGCAAAAAAGATATTTTACGCCTCTGTCAGAGATATTGATCATTCATTAACCATAAAAATATTAGAGATCGAGGTTCAAAGATAGCATACATCAGTCATGTAAGGAAGGCTCAAGTTTTTGTATCATATCTTTTAGTTTATTTGCATTTTTGGCGTACATGGCTTTAGCCGATTTTGAGTCAGTCGCAAGAGCAAACAATTCCAAATCGGCCTGACATTTTTTTAACGTTGCCAATAATAGAGGTTTTTCCTGAGGAGTCGGAATTTTAATTTTATCATCATACAGATCCACAGTTAATTGTCCATCTGAGTCAACTTGTCCAAGAAAAACGTTTTCTTTTGTAACACCTAATTTTTCAAGCTCTTCGTGCAGCCAGCGCCGATTTAATCCACCTATAGTCAATGCTTCGTCTAAAATTACTCCGTCCATGATTACGGTTTGAGGCTCTTTCTTTGACTGATAAGGCATCTGTAAATCTTTGATTGTGACCGGTCTGTGTTCTTTTTTTAACAGCACACTCAAATCACCGGTTTGTTCTAGCATGGCAAATTGAACATCAGAAATATTAAATACATTCTTTTTGCGTAAAAGTTCCAACAGCTCATCAGCTGAGTATTTTTCTTTTTTTAAATTATCTTCCATAATTTTTCCATCTTTAATAAAAACTGTTCCGGTTCCTTCAAGAAAATCACGAATTTTTTTATTTTTTAATGAGATCCACTCTACCAAGAAAGAAACGGATGAGAAAATAAAAATGGCGATAATAGCATTAATGATGTTTCTTTCAAGACCCATTACCACCTCGGATGTAATGCCCCCGATTGTAATTCCCGAGATATATTCAAAAACTGAAAGCTCTGCCAATTGTCTTTTGCCCAGCATTTTCGTCATGACAAACAGAACGACTACAAAAATAAAAGAGCGCATGACAATATCTAACCAATCAGGCACATTGATCCCTCCTCCATTATAATACTTTCAAATCAGAATCCTTTATATTGATATTCATCTCGTTCAAGCTCGCCGACCCGTTTTTTCAGATCTAAAATCACTTCTTCACTCATCATCATTGTTTCATGAAAAAGACGTTTCGCTTCTTCATCCTGAGATTTGAGCGCTAAAGCCGACAGACCTGCTTCAATACTCTTGAGACTGGCTAAGCATTGTTTTACCTGAGCTCCAACTGTCATGTGTACAACCTCCTTATCCTTTTGGTTTAAAAATTAGTGCTCCAATCAGACCAAAAATAACAGCAGCCGAAATTCCAGAACTTGTTACTTTAAACATACCGGTGATTACTCCGATTAGGCCATATTGATTTGCTTCTTCCATTGCCCCATGGAAAAGCTGATTTCCAAAACTGACTATCGGTACAGTTGCTCCAGCTCCCGCAAAATCAATAAATGGTTCATAAAGCCCAAACGCATCAAGTAAAGCGCCAATGACGACAAGTGTGGACAGCGTATGTGCCGGTGTCAGCTTAAATACATCGAACATAATTTGCCCAACGACACATATCAGTCCCCCGACAACAAATGCCCAAAAAAAGATCACCTATTTCTCACCTCCGAGCTCAATTGAAACAGCATGGGCAATACACGGAATCGTTTCTTTTTGCTGGTATGACAATGGAGATAATAATGCTCCGGTTGCAACGACAAGAAGACGCTTAATTTCACCTTTTTTCATTAGATTTAATAAATGCCCATATGCAACGGCCGCTGAGCATCCCGCACCGCTTCCTCCGGCAAGTACAGGCTGTCCTTCCCTGTAAATCATTAAGCCGCAATCCTGAAATTGTTTTTCACTAATCCATGTCTCGTGTTTTTTGAATAAATCCAAAGCAATTTCCCTGCCGATGTGCCCAAGATCCCCTGTCGCGATGACATCATAATAGGAAGGGTCAACCCCCCGCTCTTTTAAATGGGTTTCAATCGTATCTACGGCAGCAGGCGCCATCGCCCCTCCCATATTAAAAGGATCTGTCAAGCCCATATCAATAATTCTTCCGATTGTGGCTGATGTGACAACAGGACCGTCTCCCTTATCCTTTAACAGTGCTGCGCCGGCAGCAGTAACAGTCCATTGTGAGGTAGGGGGCTTTTGCGAACCGTATTCTGTTGGATAGCGGAATTGTTTTTCAACTGCCGCATTATGGCTTACAGCCCCGGTCAGCAAACAGTTTGCTCCCTTATGGTTAACAAGAAAAGCACCCAAGGCTAAGCCTTCCATCGATGTGGAACACGCTCCAAATAGCCCAATATAAGGTGCTCCCAGTGTTTTTGTAGCAAAGCTGGTTGGTGTAATTTGATTAATTAAATCTCCGCCTAGAAAAAACTGTACCTGATCTTTTTGGATGTTCGCTTTTTTAATCGCCGTTTGGCAGGCATCTTCCAAAAGAACTTGCTGGGCTTTTTCAAACGAATCCTGATTCAGCCACATATCGTTGTGCAAAAGATCGAAATCATTCGGGATTTTTCCATTCCCTTCGAACGGCCCTCCTACTGTTCCAGTCGCAACAATAACCGGTTTACGATCAAAAATCCAAGTACGGTGACCCGCAAGCATTACAGTCCCCCCCAAGTAATGAGGATGGTTTTAATCGTAGCAAACACAAATGCGGAGAAAACACCAAACATAATGACAGAGCCAGCCAACTTGAACATATTGCCTCCCACACCTAATACAAATCCTTCGGTACGATGTTCAATTGCCGCAGAAATAACCGCATTTCCAAATCCGGTCACTGGTATAGCTGACCCTGCACCTCCAAATTGAGCAATCCGATCGTAAATCCCAAACCCTGTTAAGAGCATAGAGATGAAAATCATTGTCGCAACAGTGGGATTTCCGGCCGTCAGAGTTGTAAAATTAAAATAATACATAAAAAACATTTGAATTGCTTGTCCGATTAAACAAATGATTCCGCCTGTTATAAAAGCATTTAAGCAATTTTTTAAAACAGGCCGTTTGACTTCTCGTTCTTTTGCGAATTGTTGATATTCTTGCATAACAGGTGTTAAATTTTTCTTTTTTTGATTAGCCATTTAACCCCACCTCTTTAAGGCTTTTCTTTCATCATTTTTTTGATTTTCTTAAGTTTTTTCTGCAATTTTTGTTCACTGATTTTTTTGTTTTCAAGCTGTTTTTCTAATTTGTCTAACTCCCAATAGATTTTTTGATCGGTTGACACTTCAATACTGTAACCAGGAATTTTTTTTTCCAGCAGGGCTTTAGACTGTTTCTCGATATCCTTTAGCCGAAAACGGCCAAACTGTTCAACCTGAACAGCCAGGATTAAATCCTTTTTACTATTGGCTCCTCTGACTTTAGTAACTTCATCTTTTTTCAATAACTGATCCTTTGCTTTATTTGCTACGGCCTGATCTGTTTTATCATTTTGAACATTTACATGCCGAATTGCCATCGATTTGTTTTGATTATTGTTTTCGTTTACATTTTGACAACCAATGGTGATGGTACTTATAGTAAGTAAAAATACTGCTATAAGGAAATAATTCAAAAAAACCTTCATCCTCATCACCCCTTTCAAGAAAAAGGTTGGCTAATTATCACCAACCTTTTTCAATCCTTACTGTTGTTTATATTGCGGTTCTTCTTGTTCAATTTGCTCAAGACGCGGCTCGAGTGAATCAACAATCGTTTGAGTTTGTTGGGCAGCTTGTTGATAAAGCTGCTTAGCATTCTGGTTATCAGTGCCTAATGAAAATGTTTCAAAGCTTGCTTGTGCGCTTTTCAGACTTGCTAAGGCCTGTTTGACTTGATTGACAACTGTCATGTTTTCTACCTCCTTTATCAACTTTATAATTATAGAATGTATTACTTTTCATATCATATTCAATCCATTTTTTTCATTTTTCTCTGTTAGTTGAAAATCACATCTTAGACTGGCGAAGCATAAAATGTAAAAGAAAGCAGCTCGATTAGTAGATCCAGTACTATCCATCCCTCCACTTAGGTGTAATGCACATTTCTTCACTCATTTAGATACACATTTTAAAATTAACGAACAACCGAAAAGAGCCGTTTTTTTAAAGGCTTTTTTCCTATTGTCCTGACTTTTTATTGGTTCTCTTAAGGGATGGACAAAATAAAACTACAAAAAGCCCTTATATAGAAAAGGGCCTTTTTGTATCACAATAAATCAACCGCAATGCCAAAGTAGCTATAATTTGACAACATACAATTGTAAAAACCTTGTCTTTCAACGGACATTTTTATTGTAACGGAGGTTGGAATTGTTGGTTTTACTGACCTTGTTGATTAAATGATTGTTGAGCCTTTGAGCCTTTGAGCCTTTGAGCTTTAATACTTGGCCGACCTTGATCAAGTTCGGATCCTTGATACCGTTCAATCTTTGCAGGGTTGCCATACTTACACCTGTTTTCTGTGCAACTACAGATAGAGCATCTCCTTTCTTCACGGTGTACGTCGCCCCGTTAGCCTTTGTTTTTGTTTTCGCAGGAGAAGATGTTTTTTTACCACCAAGGCGTTCTAATTCTGTAGCAATGGCCGCCTTTACTTGTTCCCATCTTCCCTCAAACAAAATGCGGTGCGGGCAATACTTGCCGTTCCAGTCTTGATGCTTTCTTAACCCCTTTCTGTAATGTCATGACTGCTTTAGTCAATTGAATAATTTGATCTTGCATTTGCTTGATGGTTTGACTATCCGTAATGTGCTGCTGCACAAGGGCAACAATTTGCTCTTGGGCCTGCTCCATTGGGCCGGGCGTATTCAAATCATTAATGACGGGATTTTGATAATCCGGGTTAATAATGAGAGCACCATCAGATAATTTGTAACGGAACGGATTGGAAATAAATTCAGCCGTGGCAAATTCATCCGATATCTCAATTGCTTTATCCAGCTCCCCTACCAAAGCATAAGCTGCTACTTCGTTGTTTTCATTTAGGACAATTTGCAATTAAAAGACCCCCTTGATACTCGAAATATAGATTTCAGGGTTACTGATTTCCATTTTTTCAGTATCCAGCGAAAGACATTCTGTCACAACTAATGTCTTTCCGTCCGTGTACTTCAGTCTGATTTCATCTTGATACATGCCTTTCCCGTTGCTTTTTAGGCCGGCATTGTTGATATAAAAAACAGTATCGACCGGGACAGGAAATAGCTGAAAATTAGAAATATCGGCAGCAAGTTTAATAGTATCCCCCGCTTTCGCGCTCCCTGAAAACAATAGAACCGGTGATTTCGATACCCAATTACGAAATGCTCCCTGGTATTTTTCAATATGCCAATCAGATCCCTGCAAAGTCACTAAGCCATTATCCTGATCACTGAAAACGGCGAAAATAAACCCATTCGCGTTGTCGCCGTTCAATTTAGGCGGCAGATTTTGAGTCGTAGAATTATACCAGTACACACCCGTACTAATAATGTCATAAATATCCGCTAAAACAACGGGCGTTGTATCCATTTTGTTAACGATAGCTGTATCAATTTTTTGTTTCATTTCCCCAAGATCAGCGGACACGCTTTTTCCCAAATTATCAACTACGCTGTTGAATTGACTAATTTGATCATTGAGGGTTTTCATATCATTTTCATATTGGCCGGTCGTGACAATATCACTGTTTTGAATTTTAGTATTAAGCGTGTTTAATTGCTCTTGCAATGATTGGATTGTTGTTTTAGTGCCCTCTATGATATTTTGTGTTACGTCCTGATCTGATTTGACCAAGGTTAAAAAGTCGTCATAGGCTTGTTTAAGCTGCGTTTTCAAATTTTCAAAATCAGAAATAAAGGAGGCTGAATTGATACCCATTTCCACTTTGTTCTCAAGCACTTTGATTTTAAATTCTAATGTGGTGTCTGTTTGACTGTCTCGGCTCACTTTAAAGAATGCCTGTTCATATTCCCCCACGGCCGCAAATGCTTGGTAAGGGAACACATAACGAAAAATCCCGCCCTGGGCATTAAGGACAATACCGCCGTTTGTATCAATAATATGCGTGCCGTCAGGCTTCAGCCCTTCGAAAGAGACAGTTTTCCCGGTTAGATCATAAGGCGTACCGTTTGATATGACTGATACCGTCACCGTATTAAAATCCCGAAGGAAACTAAAAACAATAAGGAAATTAAATTTTTTACAGTAGACCAACTAGAAAAATTTCTAAATCAGGTGAAAGAACCTCAGAAAAATTCCAAATACAAACATTCAATACAGTATTATGTTTTATTTTCTCTCATGGCTCGGACCGGTTTACGAATAGGTGAAGCGCTCGCTCTAACCTGGAACGATATAGATTTTGAAGAGTGCACGATAAAAGTGAATAAAACACTAGTCTACCCGACAAATTCCACACCCTATCTTTCAACTCCTAAATCAAAAGCCGGCTTAAGAATAATCAAACTAGATATGCACACCATTCAGCTTTAAAAAAAACGTAGAATCAACAGAAACGAGGTTGTGCTCAAATATAAAAATTACAAAAAACCGGAGACCGATATTGTGTTTTATCAGCATGACGGACGCTGGTTGCGCACAAATGTTGTTAGGGAATATTTCAAAGAGATATGTAAAAGAGCTGAGTTACCAATATTGTCACCCCACGCATTAAGGCATAGCCATGCGATTCATTTAATTGAGGCCAAAGCTGATTTGAAATTTGCATCTGAAAGACTTGGGCATTCGAGCATAAAAATAACCGCAGATACGTACCTCCATGTCACTAAAAAAATTGAAAATGATGCATTAGAGATGTATCTGCGGTATACAATTTTATAATCTTGTGGGTGTTTTGTGGGTGAGGTTTTCTTAAACCCCTGCTGTATCAGGCTTAGCCGATACTGCCTTCCATTTCGAACTTGATCAAACGGTTCATTTCAACTGCGTATTCCATCGGAAGTTCTTTTGTGAACGGCTCGATGAAGCCCATAACGATCATTTCTGTTGCTTCTTCTTCAGAAATACCGCGGCTCATCAAGTAGAAAAGCTGTTCTTCAGAAACTTTTGATACTTTCGCTTCGTGCTCCAATGAAATGTTGTCGTTCAGAATTTCATTGTAAGGGATTGTATCAGAAGTTGATTTGTTATCCATAATGAGCGTATCGCACTCGATGTTTGAACGGGCGCCGTCCGCTTTCCGTCCGAAGTGGACGATACCGCGGTACGTTACTTTCCCGCCTTGCTTTGAAATCGATTTTGATACGATTGTGGATGACGTATTCGGTGCAAGGTGAATCATTTTCGCACCTGCGTCCTGATGCTGACCTTTGCCCGCAAGAGCGATAGAAAGCGTCATGCCGCGCGCGCCTTCACCTTTCAGAATGACAGCCGGATATTTCATCGTCAATTTAGAACCGATGTTTCCGTCAACCCATTCCATTGTCGCGTTTTCTTCACAAACCGTACGTTTCGTTACAAGGTTGTAAACGTTGTTCGCCCAGTTTTGGATTGTTGTATAACGGCAGTAGCCGCCTTTTTTGACGATGATTTCAACAACCGCGCTGTGAAGTGAGTTTGTCGTATACACAGGAGCCGTACAGCCCTCTACGTAATGAACGCTTGCTTCTTCGTCAACGATGATCAGCGTGCGTTCGAACTGGCCCATGTTCTCAGAGTTGATGCGGAAGTACGCTTGAAGCGGTGTTTCAACCTTCACGCCTTTTGGCACGTAGATGAAAGATCCGCCGGACCAAACAGCTGAGTTCAGCGCCGCAAACTTGTTATCTGTCGGCGGAATGACTTTCGCCCAGTGCTCGCGGAAAATGTCTTCATTTTCTTTCAGCGCGCTGTCTGTGTCTTTGAAGACGATGCCTTGCGCTTCAAGATCTTCTTTCATGTTGTGGTACACAACCTCAGATTCGTACTGTGCAGAAACACCGGCAAGGTATTTTTGCTCAGCTTCAGGAATACCGAGTTTGTCGAATGTCTGTTTAATTTCCTCAGGCACTTCATCCCAAGAACGCTCTGAACGCTCAGACGGTTTTACGTAGTACGTAATTTCGTCAAAGTTTAAAGAGTTTAAATCCCCGCCCCACTGCGGCATCGGCATGTTGTAGAAATGCTCAAGAGATTTCAGGCGGAAATCAAGCATCCATTGAGGCTCTTCTTTCATGCGTGAAATTTCTTCTACGATTTCTTTTGTCAATCCGCGCTCTGAACGGAAAATGGAAACGTCCTTATCGTGAAAACCGTACTTGTATTCACCAATTTCAGGCATTTTTTTAGCCATCCATTTTCACTCCAATCTTTTAATTGCCGCCTTTTTCGCCAGCGACTCCTTTTTCAAGTGCTTTCCATGAAAGGGTGGCACATTTAATCCGGGCCGGGAATTTCGAAACGCCTTGAAGGGCTTCAATATCCCCGAGATCTATTGAGTCGTCATACTCTTTCCCTTGCATCATGTCTGAGAAAATCTTAGACATGGAAAGGGCGGTATCAATATCTTTTCCTTTAATCGCCTGCGTCATCATGGAAGCTGAAGCCATGGAGATGGAGCAGCCTTCCCCTTCAAACTTCGCTTCCTGAACGGTATCGCCGTCAAGCTTCATTGTCAGTCTGATCCGGTCGCCGCAAGTCGGGTTGTTCATATCGACGACGATGCTGTCATCCAAAACCCCTTTGTTGCGCGGATTTTTGTAATGATCCATGATCACTTGTCTGTATAATGTATCTAAATTTGCATTAAAAGACATTTGTAAAGTACTCCTTTGTCTTTTGGAGAGCTTCCGCGAGCTTATCGATCTCTTCCTCTGTATTATACAGATAAAAACTCGCTCTCGCAGTAGCAGATACATCCAGCCATTTCATGAGCGGCTGGGCGCAATGATGGCCGGCTCTGACCGCAATGCCCTCAGCATCAAGGACAGTCGCGACATCATGAGGGTGAACCTCATCAAGGTTAAATGTCACAAGGCCCGCCCGCTCTTTCGGTCCGTATACCGTAACGCCGTCGAGCTGTTCGAAACGGTCAAGCGCATAGGCCGCAAGCTTATGCTCATGCCGGGAAATCTCGTCGAGTCCGACCTCTTCAAGAAAATCAATCGCGGCTCCCAATCCGATCGCGCCTGCAATAATCGGCGTGCCTGCTTCAAACTTCCACGGAAGCTCTTTCCAAGTTGATTCATAAAGCCCTACAAAGTCGATCATCTCGCCGCCAAATTCGGCCGGCTCCATATTCTCAAGCAGTTCTTTCTTGCCGTACAGCACGCCGATTCCCGTCGGGCCGCACATTTTATGGGAAGAAAGCGCGAAGAAGTCGCAATCCAGATCCTGAACGTCGATTTTCATGTGCGGTGTGCTCTGCGCTCCGTCCACCACGATGACCGCGCCGTTGTCATGAGCGATTTTGGCGATTTCTTTAATCGGGTTGATCGTGCCGAGCACGTTTGACACATGAGCGACCGCCACGATCTTCGTATGGCTTGTGATAGTCTGCCGGACGTCTTCCAGCGAAAGCGTGCCGTCTTCCTGCATCGGGATATACTTTAAAGTCGCGCCGGTTGCTTTTACAGCCTGCTGCCACGGGATGATATTCGCATGATGCTCCATTTGGGTGATGACCACTTCATCACCTGGTTTTAAGCTGGCGCGGGCATAGCTCAGCGCCACCATATTCAGTGAAGTTGTCGTGCCTTTTGTGAAAATGACCTCAGCCATTGACTTCGCATTGATAAACTTACGAACTTTTTCACGTGCTCCTTCATAGCCGTCTGTCGCTCTTGTGCCAAGAGTATGGACGCCTCTGTGAACATTGGAATTGTATTTGCTGTAATACTGATCCACTGCTTCAATGACAGCACGCGGCTTCTGAGAAGTCGCCGCGCTGTCAAGGTACACGAGGTCATGTCCGTTCACTTGCTGATGAAGGATCGGGAACTGTTCACGAATATCAGTGATATTCATTATTTTACTTTCCTTTCGATGACGGAGACGAGCTGTTTCTTAACTCCTTCAATCGGAAGTTCTTTTACCACCGGAGCAAGGAATCCGTAAATGACTAAGCGTTCCGCTTCTTCTTTCGCAATTCCGCGGCTCATTAAGTAGTAAAGCTGGATCGGATCCACACGGCCGACAGATGCCGCATGTCCTGCAGTTACATCGTCTTCATCAATTAAAAGAATCGGGTTTGCGTCGCCTCGCGCTTTTTCACTCAGCATCAGGACGCGGGATTCCTGTTCAGCGTTTGCTTTAGACGCGCCGTGCTCAATCTTGCCGATGCCGTTAAAGATGGAAGATGCGGCATCTTTCATGACTCCGTGCTTCAGGATATAGCCTTCAGAAGCCTTACCGAAGTGGATGATCTGCGTCGTAAAGTTTTCCGTCTGTTCTCCTCTTCCGACAACCACGGTTTTCGTATCGCCGTATGTGCCGTCTCCGTAGAGGTTTGTCGTGTTTTCAGAAATCGTGTCGCCATCGTTCATCAGACCGAGCGCCCACTCGATTTTGCTGTCGCGTCCGCGCGCGGCTCCGCGGCGGTTGACGTATGTTGTGACGCCTGCTGACAAGTTGTCAACGGCACCGTACGTCACGCTGGCATTATCACCTGTGATCACTTCACTGATAATGTTGAATACAGCTTCTTTCGGATTCACCGTGCTGATATAGTTCTCAACGTAAGTGACGGAGCTGTGGTCTTCAGCGACGATCAGCACGTGGTTGAACAATGCCGTGTCATTGCTTTCATGAACGTAAACGGCCTGAACAGGCGTCTCCACCTGAACGTTTTTAGGAACATAAAGGAATGCCCCGCCATTCATTAATGCCGCATGAAGCGCAGTCAGTTTATGCTCGTCGACCTTTACGCCGTCTTTCATGAAGTATTTCTCAACGAGGTCGCTGTGCTCACGGGCAGCCGTTAAGATGTCCGTGAAAATAACGCCTTTGTCTTTCAGCTCTTTAGAGAGAGACAGGAATGCAGGCGTTTGGTCACGCTGCACATATAACGTTTTGTCTTCGTTTTCGATATCGATCAGCGCTTTTGCTTCATCAGCTAAATCTTCCAAAGAAGCAAGCGGCGCGTTTTCTACTGTATGCTTGTTGAACTTTGTAAAGTTCCAATTTGTGATTTTTGTTTTATCAGGCTTAGGCAGCGGCAGATCTTCAGCTTTTTCAAGAGCCTGTAAGCGCAGGTTTTTCAGCCAGGCAGGTTCTTGATGCTTTTCGGAAAAGCCTTTGACATATTCCTGATCTACGGATAGTTTCGTTTCCAATGTCATGTTAATCCCCCTAACGCTTACGCTTCTTGGCCTACAGTTTCGTCTTCAATGCCGAGTTCTTGTTTAATCCAGTCATAACCTTCCGCTTCAAGGCGCTGTGCAAGCTCCGCACCGCCTGATTTCACTACGCGTCCCTGCATCATAACGTGAACGACATCTGGTGTGATGTAGTTCAGAAGGCGCTGATAGTGAGTGATCATTAAGCAGCCGAAGTTTTCGCTGCGCATTTTGTTGATTCCTTTAGAAACGACTTTAAGCGCATCGATATCAAGACCTGAATCGATCTCGTCAAGAATGGCGATTTTCGGCTCGATCATCATAAGCTGAAGGATTTCGTTGCGTTTTTTCTCTCCGCCTGAGAAACCTTCGTTCAGGTAACGCTGCGCCATTTCAGGGTCCATTTCAAGGAACTCCATGTTTTCGTCCATTTTGCGGATGAATTTCATAAGAGAAATTTCATCGCCTTCTTCGCGGCGTGCGTTAATCGCAGAGCGAAGGAAATCGGCATTTGTCACACCGCTGATTTCGCTTGGGTACTGCATCGCAAGGAAAAGACCCGCCTGAGCGCGCTCGTCCACTTCCATTTCCAGTACATCCTTGCCGTCAAGTGTGATGCTGCCTTTAGTGACTTCGTATTTCGGATGTCCCATAATCGCTGCAGAAAGCGTGGATTTACCGGTACCGTTCGGCCCCATGACAGCGTGGAATTCGCCGCCTTTTATTTCAAGGTTTACACCTTTTAAGATCTCTTTTCCTTCGATTTCAACGTGAAGATCCTTGATCGTTAATGTTGAAGCAGCCATATCTATACCTCCAAAAATATATAATCATTATTCTCAATTTATTCTCATTCTAATTTTATAACAAATGAAAAGTAAATACAACTTTTTATATTACCAGGAACATTCCTAAAGTTTATCAAAGATCAGGGTGTAATTAAAGCTGTTTAAAACAGAAAAAGGGCGGAATTCCACCCTTTTTTACTGACCGATTTTCTCATTAAGCTGCGCTGCGAGGAACTTGCTTTTTTGGTACTCAAGCTCCCTCTGCCGTTCGACTTCCATCCTTTTTGAAAGACGCCGTCCGTATTCCTCGTAGCCGATGCCGTGTGACTTCTGCATCGCTTTTTCCATTTCAGGCGTATAGTCAAGGTCCAGTCTCTCGTGGCTGGTGCAGATAATGAATCAATCCCTTCATATATTTGTTTCTATTGTAACAATGATCCTCTGCTCCGGCCAAAGCGAGTGTGCCCCTGAATCCTTTCGAATGTGCCGGTAACCGGCGCTGGCTTTATCTGAAAAACGGTATTCATACGATTGCTCTTTCTAATGCGTTGTATGTCCGAATTCCTGAATGCACTGCTGCACGAGGGTTACTCCCTGACTGAGAGCCGCGCCTCCCCCGAATGCCGCCGCGACGCTGATGACCTCAAGGATGTTTTCCTCTGTCGCACCCTGATCAAGACAGCCTTTCGTGTGATAAATCATGCAAAATTCATCTTGAGCGCTGATGCTGATGCCCAGAGCGATTAATTGTTTCTCTTTTTCAGTTAATGAATCCGCTGAAAAACACTGTTCAGTAAATTCATTAAACTTCCGCCCCATCATCGGCATTTTTTGCTCGAATATGCCTAAACCTTCTTTATATTGTTTCAATGCGTCATGCACGCTTTTTCCGTTATCCTGGTATTGAGCCACTGCCATTCCCTCCAATCGTTAACCTTCCTTTTTATTATGGACAGTTCTCCGATTAATACCCGAAAAAAACCCCGGATGGTCCATCCGGGGTTTTTGCTTTATTCAGATACTGGAAGCACGGCTCCGTCGTATTTTTTCTCAATAAAGTCTTTGATTTTCTTAGAGTGAAGCACTTCCATAAGCGCTTTGATTTTCGCTGATTTTTCGTCACCTTTGCGTACGGCGATGATGTTTGCGTACGGGTTGTTTTTCGTTGATTCCACTTGAATCGCATCTTTTAACGGATTCAGTTTGTTTTGAATCGCATAGTTGACGTTAATGAAGACTGCATCGCCTTCTTCTTCATTATATGCTTTCGCCGTTAATTCAGGGGCGATTTTTTTGAATGTCAGGTCTTTCGGGTTTTTCGTAATGTTTTTCGTAGTGGCGTCGATCGTTTTTACCTTCGGATCAAGAGTAATCAGTCCGGCTTTTTCAAGCATCGCCAGCATACGGCCTTGTTCAGCGACGTTGTTTGTCATGATGATGGTCGCGCCTTTAGGCAGGTCTTTCAGTGATTTGTATTTTTTCGTGTAAATACCGAACGGCTCAAGGTGAACGGCTCCGGCATTCACGAGTTTGTAATCTTTATTTTCTTTCATTTCCTGTTCAAGGTAAGGAACGTGCTGGAAGTAGTTCGCATCCACTTCATTATCAGCTAACGCTTTGTTGTACATTTTGTAATCGTTCAGCACTTTTACTTTTAATGTGTAGCCTTTTTCCTTCAAGAGCGGTTCCGCTTCTTTTAAGATTTCAGCATGCGGTGTTTTTGTCGCGGCGACGACGATTTCCTTTTTATTTGAGCCGTTTGATCCGCAGGCGGCCAAAACTCCCGCGAACACAAGCAGCAGCGCACTTAATACAATCTTTTTCAATGTAAATCCTCCCTTATCTTTTGTCTATTATATTTGTAATCACATCACCGATAATCTGAATGATAAAGACGATGATGAGTATAAATACTGTCGCTACAAACGTTACATCCGTATTGTTGGACTGGTACCCCTCTACATATGCAAGGTTTCCGAGTCCGCCTGAACCGATGGCGCCGGCAATGGCGGTAGATCCGATCAGGGCGATGGCTGTAACGGTGATGCCCGAAATTAACGCAGGCATTGATTCAGGAATCAGCACTTTGAAGATAATCGTCGATGTCTTTGCTCCCATTGATCTGGCAGCTTCGATGACTCCTTTATCGACTTCCCGCAGCGCGATTTCAACAAGCCGGGCGTAAAACGGCGCGGAGCCGATAATCAGCGCGGGCAATGCGGCGTTCGGCCCTAAAATCGATCCGACCAAAATCTTAGTAAAGCCGAGAAGCAGAATAATTAAAATAAGAAACGGAATAGACCTGAAAATATTAACGACCGCCGCAATCACGGTGTTAATGATTTTATTTTCCCATAAGCTTCCCTTGCCCGTTAAAAAGAGCAGAAGACCGAGAATCGCTCCGATGATAAATGAAAAAACTAATGCGATGACCGTCATATAAAGGGTCTCGTATGTGGCCGTCCACAGCTCGGTTAAATCAACGTTCGGGAACCATTTTTCAAACATTTGTGATCACCTCTGCTTCTACCTGTTTGTCTTTGATGAACCTGATCACGTTTTCTACTTCTTTTTCCTGACCGTCAATATGGATGAATAAAGAACCGTAGGCTCCGTCCTTCGTCTGTGAGATTTTCCCCTGCAGAATATTGACGTCCACATCAAAGTTTCGGATCATCTCCGTAATGAGGGGCTGCTCGGCGGCCTGCCCGACAAATGAAAGCTGAATCGTTTTTCCTGTCGCGGTTTCCTGCAGAAAATGCTGGATGGTTTCTTTCGTCTCCTCCGGTTCTGTCACCTGCTGAACGAAACGCTTGGTCATCGGTTCGCGCGGGTTTCTGAAGACTTGGAGCACTTCGCCTTCTTCAACGACTTTCCCGTTTTCCATGACGGCGACTCTGTTGCAGATTTTTCGGATGACGTGCATTTCATGGGTAATGAGCACGATCGTCAGACCGAGTCTGTCATTTATATCGGATAAAAGATCCAAAATTGAATCGGTCGTCTGCGGGTCGAGCGCTGATGTCGCTTCATCGCACAGAAGGACTTTCGGATTATTGGCGAGCGCCCGGGCGATGCCGACACGCTGCTTTTGACCGCCGCTCAGCTGTGACGGATAAGACTTTTCTTTCCCCTCTAATCCGACCAGTTTAATCAGTTCATCGGCGCGGCGGACCCGTTCGCTTTTTTTCACGCCGGCGATTTCCAGCGGAAACATAATATTCTCCCGGACGGTACGCGACCACAATAGGTTAAAATGCTGGAAAATCATGCTGATTTCCTGGCGCGCTTTTCTCAGCCCGCGGCTGCTTACTTTATTTAATTCCGTCCCCGCGACTTCCACGATGCCTGACGTCGGCTTTTCAAGGCCGTTCAAAAGACGGATTAAGGAACTTTTACCAGCTCCGCTATATCCTATAATTCCAAATATTTCGCCCTTTTTGATATCAAGAGTGACATCTTGGACAGCATTGACATCCCCATGCTTCGCTTTGTACATTTTTGAAACATTTTGAAGATGGATCAAAGCAATCACCTGCCTTACACTATTCTAAGAAATCTTCCGGTTTTCTACGCAAAAGAAAAGCCTTTCTGCAAAAATGAGCAGAAAGGCTTATTGAAAAAGGCCTTTCTCTCATCTTTCAAAGCAGACCGCTTCGAGTGAATTGGCACCATTTCAACAATGTTGATGGTTGCCGGGCTTCATAGGGCACTTCCCTCCACCTCTCTTGATAAGAGAAAACATATCGTATTTTCGTCCGGAAATTCTTACTGTAGAATAGCACGGCGAATGATAAAAAGTCAATAAAATAAATAATGGAAGCTATTGTCACATAGTAGATTGGCTGTTTACGGCCGTTTGCTGATCGTCTGAAAAAATCCGTTTGTCAGCCAGAGGATGGCCTCCAGCTTCAGCAGGGCCCGGAATGATCCTTTCACTTTGAGTTTTCCGCTTTGGATGAGCTTCTGCAAAGAGACATCACCGTGCAGGAGATGGATGATTTCCGCCTGGTTTCCGTAAAAGGTCAAATTAGATTTTTCCTTTGAAACTGACGTTTTTCTCATTTCTCCCTGTCCGTTAATTGAGACCGTTAAGGCTTCTTTTTCTCCCTGGAATGTAATCAGCAGCGTTGAGGCGTTTAATAGCGGTTTCAAAAACAGATGCTGTCCGTCATTCTCCAAAACTTCTATTTTCTCCACTCGTATAACCTCCCGTTTTAATGGCCATACATACACTTTCTCTTTTTAACGGACAGAACCCTTTATAAACCGCACGACATTTTCCAGTAAAAATTGTCACATCGGGAACGTTTGCGATGTTTTTTGTTTAATCAGCTCATATAAATAGGAAACGGAGCGGAAGGCGTATCCTTTCTCAACAAGTTCTCCGCCTTTAAACAGCAAAAAGCACGGAACGCTTTCAATCTGATAGGCTTTGGCGAATGCGGGGGAATAATTCACGTTGTTTTTATAGAAGGCGGTGCCGGGCAGCATTTCTTCGACGACAGAAAGCATCTTGGACGCCAGCTGGCATGTGCCGCAAAACGGGGTGTACAAATACAGAAGATAGACGTCATCCTGAATCAATTCGAGTTCATTTTCTTGGAGTTCTTTCATTTTGATTATCACCTCAGGTCGTTCTTTTTCAAAAATACAGTGTCAGCATCAAAGCCGGCTCTGATCAGCACAGATGCGAGATGATGGCCCGGGCACGACTCGACTTGCCTGTATGTTCTGTCTATATAGATATGGCTCGCTTCGGGAAGCTCCCGTTTCAGCTGTTTTCTTAATTTTTCTCCGGATTCATCTGCGTCCGTTAATATAAAGACGTCTCTGTCAAACAGGCGGTCCGCCAAATCTTCCAGTTCGGTTTGGCCGATCGTCCCGTTTGTACAGACGATTTCCGCGGGTTCGATGAGCACTTCTCTGACTTTGATTTTATCCGATTTCCCTTCTACGATGATCACCTTTTCATCTTCGTTGTTCATAAGCATCACCTGCCGATTGTTTTAGCGTCAGATTAAAAAAGAAGGCAGTGAAATTCACCGCCAACTGTTAACACCAGCCGTTCTCATAATCGCAATCCACATATTTCGGATCACTGCCGTTTATGACATCGGCTGTTTTATAAAATTTTTGATTCTCAAATGAAAAGCCCTGTTTGAGCTCGTACTGGTTCATGCCTGTCATCTCGCCGATGGCTTCATTTTCATGAAACAAGGAAAACCGGCCGTTTTGAAAGCGGCCCGTGACGTTTTCCGTCACATCGACCTTTTGTTTATCAAACGCCATATTAGACACCTCCCGTTACAGATAGAATGTCCAAATGGCCCTTTTGCTATCCGATCAGTCTTCCTGTGTCATTTCGTCATATTGCTCGGAAGTCATGAGGTTTTCGATTTCTTCAGCATCAGCCGGTTCCACGACGATCATCCACGCTTTTTCATACGGAGATTCGTTTACGAATTCAGGGCTGTCATCAAGGTCTTCGTTCACTTCCGTCACCGTTCCGTTAATCGGTGCGTACAATTCGGATACGGTTTTGACGGATTCTACGCTGCCGAATGGCTCGTCCGCTTTAATTTCAGCGCCGACTTCCGGAAGCTCGACAAATACGATATCGCCAAGTTCGGCTTGTGCGAAATGTGTAATCCCGATACGAGCTTTTCCGTCCTCAACTTTGACCCATTCGTGCTCTTTGGAATAACGCATATCTTTCGGTGTGCTCATCTAAATCCCTCCAATTTTTTCTTATAATAAGAAGATACCATAATTCTTAGAACGCGGCATTACATCCAATATTTTTCGAATTGGTCTTCTTTGAAGCCGACAGTGACTTTTTCGCCGTCTGTCGTAATCGGGCGTTTCAGGAGCATACCGTCAGATGCCAGAAGGTCAAGCTGTTCATCCTCTGACATGTGATACAGTTTTTCCTTTAGGTTCAGCTCGCGGTATTTCATGCCGCTCGTGTTGAAAAACTTTCTCAGTTCAAGTCCGCTCTTTTCATAGAGGTCTTTAATTTCTTCTTTCGACGGAGTTTCCTCCACAATATGTATTTCGTTTATTTCCTTACCGCGGTCTTCCAGCCATTTTTTCGCATTACGGCACGTTCCGCATTTAGGGTACCAGTAAAAATTTAACGACATCTTCTTCACCCCTTGTAAATGATCGTCGTTATTTTAACACAATCACTTGTAAAAACCTATAACGTTGCTTCATGAAAAAGCGCTCCGGATGAAGGAGCGCTTACAGCATGTGATCAGACGATATATTTTTCTTCACGGAAGACAGCTGCAGCCGCTTCACGTTTTTTCCGAATCAGATTTTTCGGTGTCAGGCGCGTCAGTTTGCGCAGCACGGAAAGCATCATGCGGAGGGAATCTCCTTCCTCCATGGCGATCAGTGATTCTTTGGCATGCGCTTCAATATTCTGAAGGGCTTCCTGGGCAAAGATTTCCGTATATAACAGCTTTTGCGCGGCTTTTTCGGCACCGTCCGCCGCAATCGCTTTTTCCGTTCTGAGGACGGCAGATTCCAAAGCGTACACCGCGCTGACGATATCAGCGATGTTCACCATGATTTCCTGCTCGCCTTCGATCTCTTTTCCGTATTTCTGCGCCGCGAGTCCCGCTGTCAAGAGGGCGATTTTTTTCGCCTGTCTGACAATGTATTTTTCCTGCTCAAGAGGCTCTGAGCCCGGCTCTTCAGGCATCAGCATCATGAGCTCTTCCTGGAGCGCCTTCGCTTTTTCAAAGAGCGGAAGCTGCCCTTTTACGGCTTTTTTCAGGAACGTGCTCGTTACGATCAGGCGGTTGATTTCATTTGTGCCTTCAAAAATTCTGTTGATTCGGGAGTCACGGTAGGCGCGCTCTACTTCATATTCCTGCATAAACCCGTAACCGCCGTGAATTTGAACGCCTTCGTCGGCAATGTAATCAAGCGTTTCAGATCCGCACATTTTGTTGAGCGAGCATTCAATCGCGTACTCGGCGATTGACTTTGCGACTTCGCGTCCGTCTTTTTGCGCTTCTTCCGTCAGCCGGCTCATATTATCTTCGAACAAGCCCACTGTTCTGTATACAGAGCTCTCCATGGCGTAAAGCCGTGCCGACATTGTCGCAAGCTTTTCCTGAGTGAGCGTGAAGCTTGAAATCGGCGTTTTAAATTGCCGGCGCTGGTTTGCGTAAGCGGCAGACAGCTCAATCACCCGTTTAGAAGCGCCGATTGTGCCGACGGCAAGCTTGTAGCGTCCGATATTCAGGATATTAAAGGCAATGACATGGCCTTTTCCGATTTCGCCGAGAAGGTTCTCTTTCGGCACTTCCGCCTGATCTAAAATCAGCGTTCTCGTCGATGAACCTTTAATCCCCATCTTTTTCTCTTCAGGGCCCGTTGACACGCCCGGATAATTTTTCTCTACGATAAATGCGGAAAACTTATCTCCGTCCACTTTTGCGTAGACGACAAAGACATCTGCAAAGGCGGAGTTAGTAATCCATTGTTTTTCTCCGTTGAGAATATAATGTGTGCCCGCATCATTCAAAACGGCCGTTGTTTTCGCGCCGAGGGCATCTGAACCTGAACCGGGCTCAGTTAAGGCGTATGCCGCGATTCTTTGTCCTGAAGCCAAGTCCGGCAAATATGTTTTTTTCTGTTCTTCCGTTCCGAAGAACACGATCGGCAATGAGCCGATACCGACGTGAGCGCCGTAAGATAGCGAAAAGCTGCCGGCACGCGAAAATTTTTCCGTAATGAAGGCTGAACTGATTTTATCCAAGCCGATGCCTCCATACTCTTCAGGCACGTCTGCTCCGAGGAGGCCCAAGTCTCCGGCTTTTCTGAGCAGTCTGACTGAATGCTCAAACTGATGGTTTTCAATTTCATCAATATAAGGAAGCACATCGTTTACGACATAGTCTTCTGTCGTTTTGCCGATCATTTTATGTTCGTCTGTAAAGTCCTCCGGAGTGAATATTTGATCATATCCCGTCTCCTCAATCAGAAAGCTGCCGCCTTTTTTGACGTTGACCGTTTCCTGTTTCATATTCGTTTCCCCCTTTGTTTAAATGAGCTCAAATACGCCGGCAGCGCCCATGCCGCCTCCGATGCACATCGTCACCACGCCGAATTGCTCGTTTCTCCGTTTCATTTCATGAATGAGTGACAGGGTCAGCTTCGTCCCCGTGCAGCCGAGCGGATGTCCGAGCGCGATGGCGCCCCCATTGACGTTCACCTTTTCTTCATCTATTCCCAGTGATCTGATAACTTGAATGGCCTGTGAAGCAAAGGCCTCATTCAATTCAAAAAGCCCGATATCCTGCAATTCGAGTCCGGCAAGCTTGAGCGCCCGCGGAATAGCTTCAATCGGACCGATCCCCATGACCTCAGGGGGAACGCCGCCTACGGCAAAGGAACGGAATTTGACTAGCGGCGCCAATCCGAGCGACGAAGCTTTTTCGCGATCCATCAGCATGACAGCAGCCGCGCCGTCACTCGTTTGTGAAGAGTTCCCGGCCGTCACGGTTCCCGTTTTAGAAAAAGCCGGACGGAGCTTTGCCAATACGTCAGCCGATGTGCCGGGGCGCACGCCTTCATCTTGAGAAAAGGTAAATTGTTTTTTCCGCGGCTTATGGTCATCCCCGGCTTCTGTCAGCGATACTTCAACCGGCACGATTTCGTCATTAAATTTCCCTTCTTTAAGGGCTTTCGCGGCATTTTGATGGCTGCGGACGGCAAATGCATCCTGGTCTTCTCTGGATACGCCGTATGTTTCGGCGACCTGCTCCGCTGTGTGCCCCATACTCATGTAATACTCAGGCGCATGCTCCGCCAAAGCGATATTCGGGCGGGTCACATGCCCCATCATCGGAACTTGCGACATGGATTCCGCCCCGCCGGCGATGACGGTGTCGCCCGCGCCGATCATAATTTTTTCCGCACCGTAAGCGATGGATTGAAGTCCGGAAGAGCAGTAGCGGTTCACCGTAATGGCCGGCACCGTATGAGGAAGCCCCGCCAGCGCACCGATATTCCGCGCCATATTTAATCCTTGTTCGGCTTCAGGTGTTGCACATCCGATAATTAAGTCATCGATGTTTCCTTCATAGCCGCCTGCCCGTTTCAGCGTTTCTTTCACACAAAGCGCGCCTAAATCATCAGGACGAACGGCTGCAAGCGACCCTTTTTTCGCTTTACCGACCGGCGTTCTCGCACCGGCCACAATGACTGCTTCTCTCATAAACACCCTCCTAGTTCCGTAAAGGTTTGCCTTTGACCAGCATATGCTGCATTCTCGCTTGAGATTTCGCCTCGCCAGCAAGGCTTAAAAAGGCTTCTCTTTCAATCTCGAGTAAATATTCTTCTGAAACCTCCGTGCCGAACGGGACTCTTCCTCCGGCAATGACATGGGCCAGCTTCTTCGCAATCTTCATATCGTGATCTGATAAATAGCCGGATCTTCTCATTTGGTCTGCTCCAAGCAGTAACGCCGCACAGCCGGTTTCCCCCGTGACTTTTACTTTTTTGCGGGCAGGCGGGCGGTATCCGCTGTCATATAAATAAGCAGCCAGCTGTTTCGCATCGTGCAGCAGGTGATCCTGATTCATGCTGATGCGGTCTGCCGCAGACAAAATCTTCATATCACGGGCTTCGTGCGCCGAGCCGGACACCTTGGCAAGCGCAATGGTTTCGAAGGTTTTAATGGCCGCGTCCATCAGTTCACTTCCGCCGTTCAAGTAATTCATGTACAGCTCTTTATTTCCTCCGCCGCCCGGAATAAGGCCGACGCCGGTTTCGACAAGACCCATATACGATTCGCTCGCCGCCTGAACGCGTGCCGCCGGAAGACAGACTTCCGTCCCTCCGCCGAGTGTCATTCCGAACGGCGCCGCCACAACAGGTTTGGCGCTGTATTTGATGTTCAGCATCGTCTGCTGAAAACGGCGGATGACAAAATCGACTTCCATGAAGTTATCATCCTGAGCTTCCATTAAAATCATCGCAAGGTTTGCTCCCGCGCAGAAATGTCTGCCTTGGTTTCCGATGACAAGACCTTTATAATTCCGCTCCGTTTCCTCAAGCGCATTGTCAATCATCTGAATAATGTCTAAGCCGATCGCGTTGCTTTTCGTATGAAATTCCAGCAGAGCGATATCATCGCCGAGATCAATCAGACTGGCGCCGCTGTTTTTATTGATCACGCCCTTTGTTTCCTTTACCGTTTGCAGGCTGATCCGTTTCGGATTTTCTTTCACAGCCCTGTATTGGCCGTCTGAATAGTAAAATCGTCTTCCGTTTTCCTTCATATAAAATGTTTCATGGCCCTCGTCAAGCATTTCTTTCACCCAGCCGGGAAGTTCTGCGCCTTCTTGTTCAAGCCGCTCCGCTGATGTTCTGACACCGATGGCATCCCATATCTCAAACGGGCCGAGCTCCCATCCGAAGCCCCATTTCATGGCATCGTCAATCGCTTTGATATCATCAGCGATTTCACCTAAAAGCCGGGCTGAGTATAAGAGAGTTTGCGACGTGATATTCCAAAGCAGGCGGCCGGCGCGGTCATCAGAGTATATAAGCGCTTTCATTTTCCCTTTGGCACCCTTTGCCTGTTTGGCGGCTTCTAAAGCGGGCGTCTTCATTTTCGAGCGCTCGCCGTATGTCATGGTAAGCGGATCGAGCTCATATATTGTTTTACCTTCTTTTTTGTAAAAACCTTGGCCTGATTTGCTGCCCAGCCAATTGTTTTTCAGCATGTCATTCATAAATTCCGGCAGCTTAAACATGTCTTTTTCAGCGCCGTCGGCTTTATCATAAACATTTTTTGCCACATGGGCGAATGTATCAAGCCCCACGACGTCAAGGGTTCTGAAGGTCGCGCTTTTCGGTCTGCCGATCAACGGCCCGGTCACCGTGTCCACCTCGCCGATGCGGCAGCCGGAGGAAAGCATTTCCCTTACCGTGACCAACAGGCCGTACGTACCGATGCGGTTAGCGATAAAGTTAGGCGTGTCTTTTGCGATGACGACACCTTTTCCGAGTGTATTTTCGGCAAATGAAGTCATAAATTGCAATACGTCAGGATCTGTTTCCTGAATCGGAATGATTTCCAGAAGCTTCAAGTAGCGGGCCGGATTAAAGAAATGGGTTCCTAAGAAATGAGCTTTAAAATCGGCAGATCGCCCTTCCGCCATTTTTGTGACGGAGATACCGGACGTATTGCTGGACACGATGCTTCCCGGTTTCCGGTATTCATCAACAAGTGAGAAAATCTGTTTTTTCACGTCAAGATTTTCGACGACGACTTCAATAATCCAATCGGCATCCTTCAATTGAGCCGCGTCATCTTCCAAATTCCCCGCCGTTATATAATCGAGATTGGCAGCTGAAGTCAGCGGCGCCGGTTTTTGCTTCAGCAGCTTTTGCATGGCCGATCGGCTCAGTCTGCTGCGGACCTCCGGGCTTTCTAATGTCAGCCCTTTTTTCACCTCATCCTTTGTCAGCTCGTTTGGCACAATATCAAGCAGCAGGACGGGAATTCCGATGTTAGCCAAGTGCGCGGCAATTCCGGACCCCATGACGCCTGACCCGAGAACGGCTGCTTTCTTTATAAACTTGTGCATGAGTCATCCCCCTTGAACTTTGAATGAATAGTCATTCATTTTTTCGGCAAAAAAAATGAAACCCTTTTCTTCTTTCATCTTAAAAGATTTTCAGGATGACTTCAATAGCAAATATGGAATTTTTTTAAATTTTTTGGCTTCCGCATGTTCCGTGCCGCAGGCGGGAAACTTAAACCCGGAGGTGAAGGGAATGGTGCGAGGGAGAAAAGATCCGTCTTCCGGCGCAGTGAGCGCGGCAAGCATGAAAGGAAATGCGGGACCGAAGCAAAAATACGGCGGCGGCAAGCGGACAAGCCAAAATCAGCAATATAAAAAAGACAACATGGAGTAACATACTGCGGCTGCTTTTTTAAGGCAGCCGTTATTTTTTGAAGATTCCTTTCAGCACAAACGCCGCATTTGCCGGACGCTCGGCAATTCTTCTCATCAGGTAGCCGTACCAATCGGTTCCGTACGGGACGTACACCCTCATCCTGTATCCTTCTTCGGCAAGCTTCTTCTGCCGCTCCATTCTGATGCCGTACAGCATTTGGAATTCAAACTGCTCCCGGGGAATTTGATACTCGCTGATGAGTGTTTTCGTATACGAAATCATGTCGTCATCATGTGTCGCCACCGCTGTTTCATGCCCGCTCAAAAGCTGCAGCTTAATCAGCTGCTGGAAATGAAGATCGGTCCCTTTTTTATCAGGAAACGCAACGGACGCTGATTCTTTGTATGCGCCTTTTACAAGTCTGAGCCGCGGCTTATATGGCATCAGGCTGCTGATGTCTTCAGCCGAGCGGTACAAATAAGCCTGAATGACGGTGCCGAGCATCGGAAAATCCGGTTTGCACCGCTTATACAGATCAAGCGTGCGGGCGCATCTGGAATAGTCCTCCATGTCAATCGTGACGGGGACGCAGTGTTCTTTTGCCTCCGTCAATATGTCTCTGATGTGCTGTTCGGCGAGATTCTCAGATATATCCAGACCGATAGATGTTAATTTCAGCGACAGCTCACAGTCCAATTGATTCTCGGCGATCGCCCTGATTGCTTTTTTGCATTCTTCGGCCGTCCTTTTGGCATCCTTCCGGGACCCAGCATATTCACCCAGATAATCTATCGAGGCCGACAGCCCGTTTTGGTTCAGCCGCTTCACCGTTTTTACAGCTTCTCGAAGTGTTTCCCCCGCAACGAATCTTCCCGCGCCGAAGCGGAGGCCGTAAGCCTGGGCGAATTTCGTAAGCATTTTATTTTTCGACAAAAATAAACATATGCTCCGCAGCAAGGGCGAACTCCCTCCTTTTTCTTTTATTAGTGTATGAAATCCCGGTCGCAGAGAAAGCTAAGAAGAACAGAATTGAAGGAGGCGTTTATATGAATAACCAGGAGCAGCACGGACATTTGCCGCCTGCCGTCATCTCAACGAAAGACCATTTGTATCTTGAAGACATGCTGAACTGGAATCTGCTTGCCATGAAAAAAGCGCATTTCATGGCGGAACACTGCCAGAATCAGACGTTAAAACAAGAACTTGAACAAATAGGCCGGATGCACCACAAGCATTATCAAAAGATTTTGGGTCACCTGAATCCCGCTCAAGGCGGACAGACAACAACAGGCTATATGCAATAGGAGGACAATACATGGAACAGCAAAATCAAAAAATCACTAACCCGCAAACACCCGTGCCCGATACGGCGCAAATGAATGACCGAGACTTGGTGAATGAACTGCTGACGACGGAAAAGTATATCACGTCTTCATATTGCACAGCCCTGCACGAGTTCAGCCACGAGTCTCTTTATCAAGATATTCAGGCGATTTTCGATGAGTCACAAAAAGCGCAGAGAAGATTATACGATGTAATGTTTCAAAATGGCTGGTATTCCATTGAAGCGGCCGACACCCAAAAGCTTCAGCAATCGTATCAGAAGTTCCAGCAGACCATTCAGCAGCAGTCTCCCTACCAGCAGTAACATAAGAAAGGATTTGATGTTTTTCACTAAGCATCAATCCTTTTTTTATTTTTGCACAAAAGGATTGACTTATCTTTAATCCTTATTTATATTTAACTAATGTTAATTATTTTCCCGAAGAACCAGATGAGGAGGAGTTATGAAAAACGCGGATCAATATGTGTCTGACATCCAAAAATCCCTTCAGACGCTGCTGCAAAACATACAGCCGGAAATGATGGAAAGCATGGCAAAACATGAGGTGACTCCTGCCCAATTATTTGTTTTAGCCAGCTTAAAAAAACAAGGCAGCTGCAAAGTTTCCGAAATTGCGGAGCGCATGGAAGTAAAGCCGAGCGCAGTGACGCTGATGGCCGACCGCCTTGAGCAAAAAGGACTGATCGTCCGCAAACATAATCAGCAGGACAGACGTGTCATCGACATCAGCCTTACCGAAAAAGGCGAGAAGAAATTCGAGGATGTCGTGGAAGGAAGAAAAGCGATATTAGCGCGAAACCTGTCCGTTCTGACTGACGATGAACTGATTCAGTCCGTGAACATCATCCGCAAAGTAGCGGAAGCCGCCGAGAAATACGCGGCTGACCAAAAAGAAAACGAATAGAAAAGAGGAGCTGCCGAACCATGAGCATTGAACAGAAGGATCCAAAACGCACATTATTAATAACGGGCTTAATTATCGCTATGTTTTTCTCAGCCCTTGACGGCACGATTGTAGGAACGGCGATTCCAAAAATCGTGGGTGACCTCGGGGGATTAAGCATGATGACGTGGCTGACCACGGCATATCTTTTAACTTCGACGACGATCGTCCCGATTGCGGGGAAACTTGCAGATTTATTGGGACGGCGCGTCGTATATGTATCAGGTTTATTGATTTTTATGGGAGCTTCCGCACTGTGCGGAATGGCCAGCAACATGACGGAACTGATTATTTTCCGCGGACTTCAGGGAATCGGCGGCGGTGTCATGATGCCGATGGCCATGATCGTCATCGGGGATTTGTTCACAGGGAAACAGCGTGCCAAGTTCCAAGGGCTTTTCGGGGCGATTTACGGGCTGGCTTCTGTTATCGGCCCGCAAATCGGGGGCTGGATTGTTGACTCTTTAAATTGGAAATGGGTTTTCTATATCAACCTGCCAGTCGGAATCTTAGCCGTCATCTTTATCGCAAGAGGACTTCAAGGCAGAAAACAGACCGGGCCGATTAACTTTGACATCGCCGGCATTTTCACAATGATCGTCGGAATCGTCAGCCTCCTGCTAGCACTCAGCTTCGGAGGAAAGGATTATGCATGGGGGTCTTGGCAGATTATCGGTCTCTTTGCGCTTGCGCTTGCCGGGATTGTCGGATTCATTTTCGCTGAAATCAAAGCAAAAGAGCCGATTCTGCCGATGTACCTGTTTAAAAACAGAACGTTTACCGTACTGAATCTGATCGGGTTTTTCATGAGTATCGGCATGTTCGGCGCCGTTACGTTCGTTCCTTTCTTTATGCAGGGAATTATCGGAGTCAGCGCTACCGCGTCCGGAACGATTATGACGCCAATGATGGTATCTATGATCATCACAAGTATTATTGGAGGCCAGCTGGTTTATAAGATCGGCATCAAACCGCAAATCATGATCGGCATGCTGATCATGGCCGTCGGCTTCTTCTTATTAACGACTTTGCAGCTGGATACAAGCAAGCTCGCGGCTACATGCTATATGGCCGTGATCGGTCTGGGAATGGGGCTCGTCATGCCGCTTCTCACACTCGCTCTGCAAGAAACGTTCTCAAAAGAAGAGCTGGGTGTGGTGACTTCATCAAGCCAATTTTTCCGGATGATCGGGGGAACATTCGGCATTACGGTGCTCGGCGCTGTCATGAATGCCAGATCAGGAACCCTTTTAACCGACAGACTGGTGCCTTACTTAGATTCACTCCCGAAACAGGCAAGTGCCTTTGCCGCCCAGTTTAAAGGTATGATTGACAAGAATCCTGAAGGGCTGCTTCAATCCTTGTTCAGCCAGGAATCGATTAAACAGATTCCGGCGGCATTTTCTTCCCATATCGTGCCGGTTTTGAAAACGTCACTGATGGATTCGCTTCACAGCGTGTTTTTCACAGGCCTGGCCTTTATCGCTGCCGGATTGATCCTCACACTGTTTGTTAAATCAATTAAACTGACAAACAAAAAAACAGGCAAACAAGAAGAAAAGGCGAAAGCCGTTTAATAGAGAAAATCCCGCGGATGCCGCGGGATTTTTTTATATCATCTGGGCCTCTCCGTTTCCAAATGACCAGTCTTCCGCCGCATTTCCTGAGAGGACGATAAACACATCTTCTTTTCTGACGCCCAGCTTTTTGTTCAGCCGGTCAGCCAAATGCTGATAGAATGCTTGTTTCTGATGAGTGGTTCTGGAGTTTTTCAAAGTAAAGCGGATAAACATCAGTTCATCGCTCCGCTCAACTTGAAGATATGACGGATCATAGAAAAACTCCCCTTTTTCGTGCTGATGCACCACTTGAAAATAGTCATCATGCGGAACATCAATCATCTCCGTCATCGCGGTGTGAATAACGGTGCTCATCTTTTTAAGCCAAAGTCCGCTTTTTCCTTTCTGTAAATGGATCTGTACAAACGGCATCATTTCTCTCTCCTTTCGTCACATCGTCTGGCCGCAATCGGCTGTTATGATTTGTCCCGTCAGTGATTCCTGCTCCAGCACAGAGCAAATCAGTTCACCGATATCCTCCGGAGCAGCGATCCGTTCCAGCGGAAGGCTTCCGGCAAGCCGGTACATCGTCTCTTCCCGCCCCGTCCACCATCTTGTTGCAACGGCTCCGGGCGCGACACAGCATACGCGGATGTCCGGCGCCAGCGCATGGGCCAATGATTTTGTCAGGCCATGCACCGCCGCTTTGGAAACAGCATACGGAAGGGAAGAACCCGCTCCCGTCAGGCCGGCGATGCTCCCGACATTCACAATAGCGCCTGACTTTTGCTTTTTCATATGAGACGCTGCCGCTCTTGCGCAATGAAACATCCCGTTTACGTTGACAGCAAATAATTCATCCCATACTTCTTTCGTTGCAGATTCCAAATCATGAAGCGGAATATGTCTGGTGATGCTCGCATTATTCACGAGTAAATCAAGGCTTCCGAATCGGCTGGCCGCTTCGTTCACCATGTCTCTCGCCTGTTTGTCTATAGAAACGTCTGCTTGAATGATCATCGCGTGTCCGCCTGCTTTTATTATGAATCCTGCTTTTATTATGAATTCCGCCGTTTGTTCTGCTTCCGTTTTTGAATGTGAATAGTTAATGACAACAGCCGCTCCCCGTTTTGCCAAGGCAAGGCACGCCGCTCTTCCGATTCCTGTACCGCCGCCTGTGACCAGTGCCGTTTTATGTTGTAAATTCATGGCTTCTTCTCCTCTTACGTTCGATGTTCATCAGCTGATATGTTTATTGTAATGGAGATCTGCATTTTCGTATAATGATTGTTAAAGATGTTTCATATCACAAAAAATGATAGCAAAGAGGGAGAGATGACAATGGAAAGCGGAGATTTGCGGATTTTTCAGATGGTGGCCCGTGAAGGTTCCATTACAAAGGCGGCGGCGCGTCTCGGCTATGTGCAGTCAAACGTGACGGCCAGAATCCGCCAGCTGGAAGAAGATTTGAAAACCGAGCTGTTTTTCCGCCATAACCGCGGGATGACGCTGTCTTCAAGCGGCACGGTGCTCCTCCATTATGCAGATCAGGTCGTCGGTCTGATAGAAGAAGCCAAAATGGCGCTCGCTTCAACAGATAAGCCGAGCGGACCGCTTATGATCGGCTCCACCCAGACAACAGCCGCCGTCAGGCTGCCGAAACTTTTAGCCTCTTATTATGAGCGGTATCCTGATGTGGAGCTGTCCCTTACGACAGGACATACACAATATGTAACCGATAAAGTTCTTCGCTATGAATTGGACGGCGCATTTATCGGCTGTCACTTTCATCATCCGGATTTGCACTCCATCCCGGCCTTTGAAGAAGAAGCCGTTGTCGTGACTCCCGCTGCCGTCACCGCTATAGAAGAAGCGGTAAAAAAGCCGCTTCTTGTGTACAGCACGGGCTGTACGTATCGTGATACATTAGAGCGGTGGCTTCATTCTATTGGAACGGCGCATCCGGTCATTATGGAATTCGGCACCCTTGAAGCGATTATCGGGGGAGTGACGGCGGGACTCGGCATTACGCTGCTCCCGCGAAGCGTAATAACGCAGCACGCCGCACTGGGCGCGGTTCGGTTATGGACCATTCCCGAATCTTTCAGCCTGATGAAAACGGAATTCGTCACGCGGAAATATTCATATATGAGCAGTGCATTACGGGCCTTTATTGATTCCTTTTCAGCAAAAAAAGCTTCCGCTACCTCTCTTTGATGCCGGAAGCTTTTTATTGTTTTTTTCTGTGCTCTTCATTGAGCTGTTTAATGTACTGTACCGCGGCTTTGATGCCCTCTTTGGCTTCAAGGAAGCCGGCATTGCAAAAGCAACGTTGTATAATAACAAGGGGTTCCGTTCGAAATTTTAAGAAACCAACAATCGCAAGTACCCACCCCGCAACAAGTGAAACGGGGAATGAGTGTAAGTAACAAGGACCCCCTCATTACATCCCTAAAAAGAAAACATCAAAAGCTGGAGAAGGGGTGTCCTTTTTCTTATGCTGCTAACGGTGCAGTTGAGTAAGGGGTAAAAATTCAAAAAATAATGATGAAACCCTTTAATAAACCTTAAACATTTCATCGTTATCTTTATAGTACGACATAATAAAGTCACGAAAATTTCTTACCGAAGAAGATAACAGCTTATGTCTCATCCAAGATAAGCCGACTGGGTATGAAGCAGAGTTATCAGTCACTTTTATAAAATTCAGCCCCAATGTTCTGCAAACTGAGATAGGAAGCAACGCAACACCTCGATCCAGCTTTATAATCTCGACCAGTAAATGAGAATCCGCCTCAAATGCAATATTTGGGGTGAAACCAGCTTTCTCACAAAGCGAGGTTGTAAAACCTCTATACTCCTCATTATTAGCAAGGGTAATAAATGGTTCATCGGCGACAAGACGTAAAGAAATTTCTGTTTTACCCGTAAATCGGTGGTTTGAGGGTAAAGCCAGAACAATATCTTCATTTACCAGCACACAACTCTCTATCTCTTCATCTTGAATCGGATGACCTGTTATTCCTAAATCAATGTCCCCTTTTTTTAAACTTGTTATGATCTCGCTTTTAACTCCGATTGCTTGGAGAATTTTTGATTGAGGAGAGCGATTGATATATTCACTCATCAGTCCTGCAAGGAATCTTGGATTGGAAATAGATATTCTTATGGTGTCAGAAATTTGATGTTCCTCCAATTGAATTTCCGTTTGTGCATTTTCAATTTCAGTAAAAATCCTGTTTACATGTTTTAAAAGAATTTTCCCTGATGAACTCAGCTTAATATTTCTGCCTTTTCTCTCAAACAAGGCTGTTCCCAGTTCATTCTCAAGTCTTTTTATAGTTAGACTTAAAGAAGGCTGGGCAATCTTTAATTGTTCTGCTGCTTTAGAAATATGCTCAGTATAGGCAACTGTCTGAAAGTATTTTAGCTGCAGCAATTCCATCTGTCTGCATCTCCCTTATTTATTTCAATAAATATACATATACCTTATTATGTATTAGATTAAATGTAAATGCGGATGTAAGATAATAGCATAGTTAAATTGAAAAAACATAAAAAAGAAAAGGAAAGGGTGTCATTCAATGAAAATTGATGTGAAAGATATAGCAAAAAATTTAAATACGCCGCTAACGGCTCCTGCTTATCCTATCCCAAATTATAAATTTGTTAACCGTGAATATTTAAATATTATTTACCGAACGGATGAAAAAGCTTTACGGGCGGCAGTGCCAGAGCCTCTTGAAATTACTGAACCTTTAGTGAAATTCGAAGTGATGTGGATGCCTGATGTTTCCGGACTTGGTGCCTATACAGAGGCAGGACAGGTCATCCCTGTCAGCTTTAATGGTGAAGAAGGGGATTATGTACATTCTATGTACGTAGACAATTTTCCAGCTATTGCAAGCGGACGGGAACTTACTGCATATCCAAAGAAATTGGGTGCCCCTAAGCTGTATATAGACTCTGATACTCTTGTCGGCACACTGGATTATGGCAGTCTTCGCGTGGCAACTGCGACTATGGGATATAAACATTTCGAAATGGACAAGGAAAAAGCGAAAAGGGAAATTTGCCGACCTAATTTTATGGTTAAGATTGCTACTGATTACAATGGTGATTTAAGGGTTTGTGATTTGGTGCGAACGCAAATAACGAATATAGTAGTTAAAGGTGCCTGGACTGGACCCGCGCGGCTTCAATTATTTGAACATGCTTTAGCACCTCTTGCAGATTTGCCTGTATTAGAAGTCGTTTCAGCATCTCATATCCTTACAGATTTAACCTTGAATGCTGCTCAGCCGGTTTATAACTACTTAGAGGAAAAATAAGGAGACGTATACAATGAGAATTGCAATTTTAGGAGCAGGTTCTTTAGGAACCATAGTGGGAGCATATCTGTCTGCTGGCGGAATGGATGTCGAATTGATTGATTCATACAAAGAACATGTAGATACTCTAAATCAAATAGGTGCTAAAGTAGTTGGCACAACGGCATTTCAGGCGAAGGTGAAAGCCATTACCCCTGAAAACAAGTCAGGCAAGTATGATTTAATATTACTTCTGACGAAACAATTATATAATGATTCCATTCTTAAAGAGTTACTGCCTTTTTTAAAGGATGACAGTGTTGTATGTTCCTTGCAAAACGGTATACCTGAACAGAAAGTTGCTTCGATTGTTGGGGATGAACGTGTTATTGCGGGTTCTGTTGAATTTGGTGCTACGTTTATTGAACCAGGCGTATCCAGACTTACAACTGAGTATACTCAATTTAAAGAGTACGCTTTTCAAATTGGAGAATTACATGGTGAAACAACAGAAAGAATCCAGCGTATTAAATCGGTTTTAGACCTTATCGGCGGAACACATATTTCCGATAATTTAGTTGGAACGAAGTGGTCAAAATTACTTATCAATAATGCATTCAGTGGTTTATCGGCAGCATTAGACGGAGAATACGGAGGCATTCTTGACCATGAAATCGGTGTTGCTAGTGCAGTTCATATCGCAGATGAGACGATTAAGGTTGGACACGCCAATGGTGTCAAATTTGCGAAAATGGGCGGCCTTGATTTAGAATCTTTGGAATTAAGAAGCGAAAATGATATTCCTGAACGTATCCAAACATTCAGGGCAGCCATGGAACCATCTAGGCTGCTAAGAGCAAGTATGCTGCAGGATCTTGAGAAGAAACGTAAAACTGAAATTGATTATATTAATGGAGTTATTCCAAAAATGGCAGAAGGTACTGGAATTTCAACACCTTTTAATGATTTGGTTGTAGCACAAGTCAAATGTGCCGAGGAATCTCAAACAGTGCCTAATTTTGATACAAATATAAAAGCATTTGAAGAGTTATTAAGTATCCGAAAAGAAATGTGATATATAGGAAAGAGAGAAAGGGATTGCTGCGGCGGTCCTTTTTTCTTGGTTCAACAAGCGGAAGAATGTACGTAAACAAACGGGTGCGTCAGTTAAATTAAAGTTCTTCGCTATGAATTGAACGGCGCCTTTATTGATTCCTTTTCAGCAAAAAAGCTTCCGGCACCTCTCTTTGATGCCGAAAGCTTTTTATTGTTTTTTTCTGTGCTCTTCATTGAGCTGTTTAATGTGCTGTACCGCGGCTTTGATGCCCTCTTTGGCGTCCGGGTAGGATTGGTTCCAATGCTTTACGAGCGGAGGCATGCTTTTTGCGATATGTGTATACAAAATCCATTGCCTGACTTCTTCCTTTAGTTCCGGATTTGTTTCGCCAAGCAATAGTTCCGTGTATTTTTCAAGCAGGCCGTCCAGCTGCTGCCGCAGTTTTTCTTCCATACCGTTCCCTTCCCTTTTTCATGATTATGACAATCGGGCGGTGAGAGCCGCTTCCTGCACGATGCATCTCCCGCGCCCGTGCGGAATGCAAAGCGGCGTGCCGAACAGCGGGTCCTGCGTTACTTGGCAGTTCATCGCAAATACCTGCTGCACAAGCTCGCAAGTGATGACTTCTTCGGGACGGCCCTCCGCGTAAATCTGTTTATCCTTAATGGCGACAAGATAATGAGCATAGCGGCATGCGAGATTAAGGTCGTGCAGCACCATGACGATTGTCCGTTTTTCTTTTTCATTTAATTCAAACAGCAAATCAAGTATTTCAATTTGATGCGTCATGTCGAGATAGGTTGTCGGCTCGTCAAGCAGAATGATATCCGTATCCTGGGCGAGTGTCATCGCAATCCACGCGCGCTGGCGCTGTCCGCCTGACAAAGAATCCACCGTACGGTCGGCCATTTCCTCAAGCTTCGTCGCCTTCAGCGCTTTTGCCACTGCGTCTTCGTCCTCTTTGGACCATTGCTTCAGCCAGCTTTGATAAGGGTATCTCCCCTGCTTTACAAGCTGATGCACGGTCAGGCCTTCGGGAGCTGACGGGCTCTGCGGCAAGATAGCCAGTTCTCTTGCCACTTCCTTCGTCGGAAGCTTAGCGATGGCTTTTCCTTCCAAAAGCACAGAACCGCCCCTCGGTTTCATCAGCCGCGCCAATGAACGTAAAAGCGTGGATTTTCCGCAGCCGTTGCTTCCGATCAATACAGTGATTTCGCCTTTTGGAATCGCTACATCCAACTCGTCAATGATAACAGTCTCTCCGTACCCTAAGCTCAGCGTCTCTGTAGAAATTGCACTCATACCGCTAACCGCTCCTTTTTTGTATTTCCCAACACTATGTATATAAACAAATTGCCTAAACATTCAACGTGAGATCATGATTATATTGTAACAGAAATTAATGACTCTGAATATCATTATCAATTAGTTTTGGGCAAAAAAACAGCGGGCAGCGATTATTTTTTGATTTCCGTCATTTCTCCGTCGCTTTTTTTCAGTTTCAAATAAAAATGGTCATAATGGCTGTCTAAATTAAAAGCAGAGAGCACCTGCCTGACGACTTCGCTTTCTTGCATCCGGCTGTTTACGGCAAGTTCTCCGAGGATCATCTTCATTTCATCAAGCGCTTCCTCGCCCTCTCTGTGAACTCCTGAAAGCTTGTCCTGGATGTCCGCTGTTTCACGACCGCCTTTTCTTTCATACAAACCTTCATAGCGGTTATGCTCTCCGGCTCCGTAGTTGACGCGAAGGGAAAAGCTGCTGTAAGGAACCGGCTTCGCGGATGATACGGGTGTGCTGTCTTGTTCCGCTTCCCGTTTTTCTTCATTCAATCGGCAGCCGGCAATCAGCATCAGCGTCAGACATAAAACGCCCGCCGTCCTGATCCATTTCATGCGATTCACTCCCATTCCATTCCGATCGTTTTTAGGTATTTCCAAAGGAGGCGGCTGTCATTCATCGAACAAAAAAGAACCGGAGCGATAACAGCTCCGGCCGGTTCCTCTCTATATCATCATTCAGTCAGCTCTAAAAACTCTTGCACATCCCGTACCGCAAGGCGGACCGCGTCTTCCCAAAACGATCGTTCCGTCAGATCCGCTCCAAGGTGCTTCATCGCCAAATCCTCAACAGTCATCGAAGCCGTGTCACGCAGAAGCGCGATATATTTTTCTTCAAAATCCGCTTTCTCCCGAAGAGCTCTTGCGTATATTCCAAGCGAAAATAAATAACCGAACGTGTACGGAAAATTGTAGAACGGCACTCCCGTAATATGAAAATGAAGTTTTGACGCCCAGAAATGCGGGTGGTATTCCCCTAATGAATCGCAAAACGCTTCTTTCTGCGCCGTTTCCATCAGTTCATTCAATTTATCAGCCGGAACGACGCCCTGCTTCCGCTCTTCATAAAACCGCGTTTCAAATAAAAATCTCGCATGGATGTTCATAAACATGGCTACGCTTCTTTGAATTTTATCTTCAAGCAAGAACAGCTTTTCTTCTTTTGTCTCCGCTTGTTTCAACGCGGCGTCGGCGACGATCATTTCCGCAAAGGTCGAGGCTGTTTCAGCGACATTCATGGCGTAGGCTCTGTTCAGCTGCCGCACTTGGAGCATGGCCTCCTGATGGAACGCGTGACCAAGCTCATGCGCCAGCGTCGATACATTTGAAGCGCTTCCTGAAAATGTCATGAAAATCCGGGATTCTCCGCTGTCGGGAAAGCTGGTGCAGAAACCGCCGACCCGTTTGCCGCTGCGGTCTTCCGCTTCAATCCACCGATCGCGGAACGCTTTTTCCGTAAATGCGGACAGTTTTTTGCCAAATGTGGAAAATTGGGTAACGATCAGATTGGCCGCTTCATCATATGTGTATTTTTTCGGCGCCTCACTGATCGGCGCGTTCACATCATACCAATTCAGGCGCTCAAGCCCTAAAAGGGACGCCTTTCGATTCAGGTATTCGGCAAAGGGCTTTTTATGATCGGTAATGACCTGCCACATGACATCCAGTGTTTCTTTTTTCATCCGGTTGATCGCAAGCGGCTCTTTCAAGGCGCTTTCCCAGCCCCGCGCTTTATACATTTCCGTTCTGAAGCCGGACAGATGATTCAGCGTACTGCCAAACAGCTCCTCTTCTCTCTTCCAGGCTTCGTTAAGCTCTTTAAATACTTGCCGCCTGGTGCCGCGGTCCGGATGCGCCATCATGTTTTCCGCTTGGCCGACTGACAGCTCTTTATCCTCAAACGGAATCTTCATTCTGCCGACAGCCGCATTATACAGGTCGCCCCATGCGTGATAGCCGTCAACGGCCAGACCCTCAATCAGTCTCTCTTCTGAAGCGCTGAGCTTTTCTCTGATCCGGTCTCTTCTTTCATTTAAAACGTATGTGAGGTCCTGAAGTTCCGGTTTTTGCAGCAGTTCCTCCCACACCCGCTCGTCAATCCGGGCAAGTGTATCATCAAGCGTGACCAGAGCGGATTTAAAATCACTGCTCAGCTGATTGATCCGCCCCCTCCACTCATTCGCTTTCTGATCATCAGTGTTCTGAGCCTGAAGACAGCCGACGAACGCTCCCGCCTGTCTGATCATGATCGCCGACCGCTCATACCGATCAATCAGATGAATCAGCTCTTGGCCTTCATCAGCATGAGACGGAACTGTAAACGCCTCTGCCTCTTTTTGAAAAGCGCTGAGCTGCTGTTTAAGCTTTTGTATGTATTGCTGGAAATCTTCCGACCTGCTCCCGCCCTCAAAAATGGAGTTTAAATCCCATGTTTCCTTCAATCCCTCTAATGCCATCTTTTTCATTACCCCTTTCTGTCCGAAACTGATTCCATTATAAAACAATTCTGACATATTTCCGAACGATTTCTCCTTCTCACTGCTAAATGTTATACACTAACATATAAGAACAAACGGGGAGGAATATGAGTTGAACAGAAAAGTTGCCATTGTAACCGGCGCGACGAGCGGATTCGGTCTGCTGACAGCGCTGAAGCTCGCCCGGTCTTATCATGTCATCGCAACAGCGAGACAGCCGGAGAAAGCTGAAACATTGAAAGAGGCCGCCGCCCAAGCGGGTGTATCCGGTCATATTACGATCGCTTCTTTAGATGTGACAAATGAGCAGTCAGTGTCTGACTTCGGCAACACCATCAGCGGTTTCGGACCGGTTGATGTGCTTGTGAACAACGCCGGCACTGCGTACGGGGGATTTATTGCAGATGTGCCGATGGAACATTACAGACAGCAGTTTGACACGAATGTATTCGGCCTGATTCATGTCACAAAAACCGTCCTCCCTTATATGAGAAAACACGGCGGAGCGAAAATCATCAATATCAGCAGCATCAGCGGACTGACCGCCTTTCCTGCTCTTTCTCCGTACACTTCTTCCAAATTCGCGATTGAAGGGTTTACAGAGTGTCTGCGTCTTGAGCTTCTTCCTTTAGGAATTGATGCCGCTTTAATAGAACCGGGCTCCTATAAAACGTCTATCTGGGAGACGTCTCTCTCCCATCATCTTACGGCACCCGGCAAAGATTCGCCCTATTACCGCTATTATCAGCAAATTGAAGCTTACTTCAAAGCGAGCGCATCCAAAAGCGGCGATCCCAATGACGTGGCGGAGCTGATTTATCAATTGGCACAGACGAAATGCCTGAAGAAACTGCGGTATCCGATCGGCAGGGGCATTAAGCTGACATTGGCTTGCCGCTCACTCTTCTCTTGGCCCGTCTGGGAATCTGTTATAAAGAAAAAGCTGTTCAAAGAAACCTAAATTATAATTATTATAATTTAGTATTGATTTTTATTTGATATGTGATATAATTAAATTAACAGATCACAGGGAGGACGATAAACATGAATACACAAAACGCGAAAAAAACTGAAAATCTAGTTGAGAAATCAATGAACACCCAATTATCAAACTGGTTTATCCTTTACTCTAAACTGCACCGCTTCCATTGGTATGTAAAAGGCCCTCATTTCTTTACGCTGCATGAAAAGTTTGAAGAACTGTATAACGAAGCGGCGGAAACGGCAGATGCCATCGCAGAGCGTCTTCTGGCCATCGGCGGACAGCCCGCGGCGACTTTTCACAGCTACCTTGAACAAGCTTCCATTACGGATGAAGGCCAGGAAAAGACGGCTTCTGAAATGGTGGAATCACTCGTTCAGGACTACAAACAGATCAGCCGCGAATCAAAATTTGTCATCGGCATCGCCGAGGAACAAAATGACCCGTCAACAGCCGATTTGTTTGTCGGATTAGTTGAAGAAGCGGACAAGCATGTGTGGATGCTGTCAGCCTACTTAGGAGAATGACGAAAAAAGCTGAACCTCAGGCGGAGGTTCAGCTTTTTTTATGCGTTCAGCTTGCGCTTTCAGTTTGTTTCGTTAATGTGATGTTCAGCGTCTTGCTGCTGCCGCCTCTGAGAACTTGAACAGTCGTTTTATCGCCGATTTTCAGCTGGTTATACAGAATCTGTCTGATATCGGCGCTGCTGCCGACATCTTTGCCGTTCAATTTTACAATGACGTCATTTGATTTGATGCCCGCTTTCGCAGCCGGTGAGCCGGACTGCACTTCTTTTACGTAAACGCCCTTAGACAGCTGGTCGCCGAACAATCCGAGTGTGTTTTCCTGATAGGTTTCCGGCACTTGCGACATATCAATCATCTGCACGCCTAAAAACGGACGCTCGACTTTTCCTTTTGCAAGCAGCTGGTCGACAATCGGTTCCACATCGTTGCTCGGAATGGCAAAGCCGAGTGATTCCACGCCGTTTTCACTGACTTTCATACTGTTGATTCCGATGACCTGGCCGCTGGAATTGATTAACGGCCCGCCGCTATTACCGGGATTAATTGCCGCATCCGTCTGAATCACGTTCATTTCCACCGTGCCTTGGGATGTGTCGGCGTCTACCGTTCTGTTCAGCCCGCTGATCACACCTTGTGTGACGGTGCCGGAAAACTGCTGGCCGAGCGGGTTGCCGATGGCGATTACCTTATCGGCAATGCGCAGCTGTGAAGAATCGCCGAAGCTGGCCGCTTTTTTGACATTGGACGAGCTGATTTCCAGTACGGCCAGGTCACTGATGGCATCCTTTCCGACAAGCTTTGCCGTTTCGGTTTTCCCGTTATAAAGAGTGACCGACAGCTTGTTTGCTCCTTCTACGACATGGTTGTTTGTGATGATGTACGCTTTTTGGCCGTCTTTTTTGAAAATGACGCCTGACCCCGTGCCGCTCTCCGTTTCAGAGCTTGAACCGCCGTCAAGTCCGAATTGGCTGCTTTGCGAAGCTTGGTAGTTGGACACTCCGACAATCGCAGGCTCCAAATCTTCTACCATATCCGCCACACTTGAGGTATTTTTCAAAGGCGTTGACGTAAAATTCGCAGACTGAACTTGTTTCGCCGTATCAGAAACAGATTCTGCCTTATGCTGCTCACCCGGCAGATTCGGCACAATGCCAAGCACGAGGCCTCCGCCGATAATGCCGCCTAAAATCGGGCTCAGCCAAGCGGCTCTCCGTTTTTTTTCTTTTTTCACGGCAGCCGTTTTTTCAAATTCCGTACCGGCCGCCGTCTCTTTTTCCGTTTCTTTCGAGACGGGGCCTTCGAGCAGCTCAGGCTCCTGATGGCTGATCCGCTGCTGTTCATTGCCGTTTTGCTCCGTATGTGAAAGATCTGACTGATCGCGGCTGATGCCGTCATCTCGCTGATCGTTCATATTCACGCACACTCCTTCAGTGGTTCTCATTCTATTCATTACATATTCATCGCATGTACAAGTTCTATTGTCCCAATAATAAGGAGAAAAGCAAAGCTCCAAAACAAAATGTGTTTGAACATGTTATCTTCCCCGCTTTTTTTTCTTCCTTTCTTCCCTTATACATATCATAAACAAACATTGTGGGATAAAAATGAAAAGAATATGTGAAATTATGAAAATGCGGCCTGAGTGTGTTAAAACTAGTATAATGACGTTGAAAGGATGTGAACTGCCTTGTCATACACCATTTATCTAGTTGAAGATGAGGATAACCTGAATGAACTGCTCACAAAATATTTAGAGAATGAAGGCTGGAACATTACATCTTTCACAAAAGGCGAAGAAGCCAGAAAGCAGATGCAGCCGTCTCCCCACCTGTGGATTCTTGACATCATGCTGCCGGATACGGACGGCTATACATTGATAAAAGAAATAAAAGAAAAAGATCCCGATGTGCCGGTCATTTTCATTTCCGCCCGGGATGCCGATATTGACAGAGTTCTCGGGTTAGAGCTTGGAAGCAATGATTATATCGCCAAGCCTTTTTTGCCGAGAGAGCTCATTATACGGGTTCAGAAACTGCTGGAGCTTGTATATAAAGAACAGCCCGCTCCCAAAAAAACCGGCCTCACCGTTTCCACCTACAATGTGATCGAAGATGCCAGAGAGGTTTATGATGAAACCGGCAGCCTGGTCAATTTGACGTCTAAGGAATTTGATCTGCTGCTTTTATTTCTTCACCATAAAGGACACCCCTTTTCCAGGGAAGATATCCTGCTGAAAATATGGGGCCATGACTATTTCGGCACTGACCGGGTGGTCGATGATCTAGTACGGAGGCTGCGGAAAAAAATGCCCGGCTTAAAGGTTGAAACCATTTACGGATTCGGCTACAGGATGATGACGTCATGAAAAATAAGCCGCTTGCTTTTCAAATTTGGGTGGTCATCTCGGGTATCCTTTTAGCCATCTCGATTCTGCTGCTCGTGCTGTTCTCAAATACGCTGCGGGATTTTTTCACGGATGAAACGTACACGACCATTGAAAATGAACAGCATGTGCTGACGGAGTACCGGCTGCCCGGGTCGATCGAGCGGGGATATTACAGTGAGGACGCGACCGCTCCGACGACTTTCCGATCCGTTCAGCACGTTCTTTTGCCGGAGCGGGAGGAATCGGCAAGCGACAAAGATTTAAACTACTTTTCTTCTTCCTTTATCCATAAGGTGTACAAGCTCGCGGGCCGCCAGCACAGCGTCACGAAACGATACAGCGCGGACATTGGCGGGGAAAAAGTGTTTTTCGTCATTAAAAAAGGCCTCACCATTAACGGTCAGGATGCGATGATGCTGTCATATGCGCTTGATTCTTACCGTGATGATCTGTCATACACCCTGTTCAAGCAGCTGCTCTTTATCATTGCCGGCGTGATTTTGTTAAGCTGGATTCCGGCGATTTGGCTTGCCAAATATCTCTCGCGCCCGCTCGTCTCCTTAGAGAAGCATGTCAAACGGATTTCCGAACAGGACTGGGATGATCCGGTCATCGTCGACAGAAAAGATGAAATCGGAAAATTAGGCCACACCATTGAAGACATGCGGAGCAAGCTGGTGCAAAAGGATGAAACGGAAAGAACGCTCCTGCAAAATATCTCTCATGATTTAAAAACGCCTGTCATGGTGATAAGGGGCTATACTCAATCCATAAAGGACGGGATTTTTCCTAAGGGGGACCTGAAAAACACAATTGATGTCATTGAAGGCGAAGCAGAAAAGCTTGAGAAGAAAATTAAGGATTTATTATATTTAACGAAGCTTGATTATTTAATGAAGCAGCGGGTGCACCATGAGACATTTGACCTTGTGAAAGTCACGGAAGAAGTCATTGAGCGGCTCAAATGGGCCCGGAAGGAATTATCGTGGACCGTTGAAACAGAAGATGTATTGATGATGCCCGGTGATCCGGAACAATGGGGCAAGCTCCTCGAAAACATTCTTGAAAATCAAATCCGCTATGCGGAAACGGCGATTCACATTCAGATCAGCCAAAATCAGCAGCAGATTGTCATGACGGTTAAAAATGACGGGCCTCCGATTGAGGATGAGATGCTATCCAGCTTGTACGAGCCTTTTAATAAAGGGAAGAAAGGCGAGTTCGGCATAGGACTCAGCATCGTAAAACGGATTTTAACCCTGCATAAAGCATCAATTTCAATTGAAAATGACCAATCGGGTGTAATCTATCGGATTATCATACCAAAGTAGACTGTAGTGTTTCATTGCAGTCTTTTTTTATGTGAAGGAGTAGCCGTTAAAATCTCTGTAGTTTGTTTTCAGCGGTTTTCGGCATTGATGAACCCATTTCTTTTCACAAATAGTCTTTTTCGGATATTTCACCTTTTCGACTTTAATTCCTCTGTTTCGCAAGCGGCTGATCATTTCATCTAATTCTTTCATTTTCAGATTCACCCTTTCGCCAGAACTTTGACCATTCGGTCAGCTCACTATATAATATAAATAAAACAAAACAAAAAAACAAGTTACAATCAGGTTAAATTTACAGAATATCAATATGACCATATAGTCACACACGTGAAGCACAAGCCAGCCTCCTGGCTCCGAAAGGGTGGAACCATTGAAGGAAAAAGAAAAGCTGATTATTGAAGCAGCAATTAAACTATTTGCCCGAAAAGGGTACAAATCAACATCGGTTCAGGAAATCGCCGATGAATGCAAAATCTCAAAAGGCGCTTTTTATCTTCACTTTCCTTCCAAAGAAGCACTGCTTCTGTCCATGCTGAATTACTACTATGATAAAACGTTTACCCGAATCACGACGATCCAAACGGAGGGTGACAGCCCGAGAGCCGCTTATCAAAAACAGCTTGCGGTGTTTTATGAATCGATTCTCGCCCATAAAGATTTTATTACCGTGCAGATGAAAGACGGTTCACTTCCTTATACCGAAGAAGTGGCGCAGTGCGGAAAGAGAATCCGCCGGTCGATCCTGCAGTTTCATATCGACAGTCTTCTTGCTATTTACGGAGAAAAAGCCGAACCCTACACCGCCGAGCTTTGTTTTTTAATAGAAGGAATCAGTCAGATGTATCTTGAATATCTCATTCTGACCGGCCGGTCTGTACAGCCTGCGCTTCTCGCAAATACCGTGATTCACAGAATTGATGACATCGTAAACGGAATGGCGGACAGACATGATGAAGCGTTAATTTCTCTTGATGAGGCAAGCTCACTGTTTGGGCCCCTTCATAACGGGAAGCCCGATCCTTTAAGCCAATCAATCTTGCAGACCCTCCGTGCGCATATCAGCACGATGGACAAGCCGCAAGCATCTGAATACACCGAGAGCTTGGATATTCTTGAAGCGGAAATGAAGAAAAAGTCGCCGAAACCGGCAATCATCAAAGGAATGATTCTGAATTTGAAGGAATCCGACCTGCTGGCTGAAGATGCAGAACAGCTCAGATTTTTACTGAAACAACAGTTTATTTAGAAGAACGGCCGCAATGACTGCAGCCGTTCTTTCTGTTTATGCTTTCGGGTGCACCATATCTTCCGGACGCACCATTTCATTAAATTGTTCTTCTGTCAGAAGGTTCAGCTGTAATGCCGCTTCTTTCAGCGTCAGGCCTTCTTTATGGGCAAGCTTGGCGATTTTTGCGGCGTTTTCATAACCGATGTGCGGGTTAAGCGCCGTGACAAGCATTAATGAGTTAGAAAGGTTTTCCTGAATGGTTTCCTGGTTCGGCTCAATACCGACAGCGCATTTGTCATGGAAGGAATTCATTCCGTCACTGAGAAGCTGCACTGTCTGCAGGAAGTTATAAATGATAACCGGCTTGAAGACGTTCAGCTCGAAGTTTCCTTGGCTGGCCGCAAATCCGATTGTCGCGTCATTTCCCATCACTTGCGCGGCGATCATTGTCAGCGCCTCACTTTGCGTCGGGTTGACTTTGCCCGGCATGATAGAGCTTCCCGGCTCATTTTCAGGAATGACGATTTCGCCGATTCCGCAGCGCGGGCCGCTTGCCAGCCATCTGACATCGTTGGCAATCTTCATCAGGTCGGCAGCCAATGCTTTTAACGCGCCGTGAACGTGAGTGATTTCATCATGGCTTGTCAGCGCATGGAATTTGTTAGGCGAGCTTTTAAATGTCTGCCCCGTTACTTTTGTGATTTCTTCCGCGACGAATTCACCGAACTGCGGGTGGGCGTTGATTCCCGTACCGACTGCCGTGCCGCCGATCGCAAGCGCGCGGATTTTTTCCGTTGACTCAAGAATCATTTCTTTCGAACGGTCAAGCATGTATACCCAGCCGCTGATTTCCTGTCCGAGTGTCAGCGGAGTCGCGTCCTGCAAATGCGTGCGTCCGATTTTCACAATGTCTTGATACGCTTTCGCTTTTTCGTCAAGTGTCGCGCGCAGCTGATCAAGGGCCGGAACGAGCTGCTCATATACGGCAAGGACCGCCGCAACGTGCATCGCCGTCGGGAATGTATCGTTTGAGCTTTGGCTGCGGTTGACATCATCATTCGGATGAATCTTCAGATCAGAATTTTTTTCTTTCAATAAAGCAGCCGCGCGGTTGGCCACCACTTCGTTCATATTCATGTTGCTTTGTGTGCCGCTTCCCGTCTGCCAGACAACGAGCGGAAAGTTATCGTCGTATTTGCCGTTTAATACGTCATCACATACAGCGGCAATCGCCTGTGCTTTTTCAGACTCTAAATTGCCGAGGCGTTCGTTAGCGATCGCCGTGCTTCTTTTTAAAATTGCAAACGCCTTCACAACACGCTGAGGCATTTTTTCTGAACCGATTTTGAAGTTCTCTTTGCTGCGCTGTGTCTGAGCGCCCCAAAATTTATCTGCCGGAACTTTAACTTCTCCCATGGTGTCTTTTTCAATTCTGTAGTCCATTTATGTATCCCTCCATAACAGTTGCTTCACCCTGAGTATTATTCGCCAGTAACCGATGAAACCCTTTTTATTTTTCGGCCTTGGCCGTTTTTAATTTCAGCTCAAGATAGACGCGCGAATCCTTAGAGTATTTGTACTTCGGATTTGTTTTTCGGTATTCCTTCGACGTGTAAGCTACTTCGTAATGCGCTTCAAATGATTTGATGAGCTGCTCTATTTCTTCGGCATTTCCTGCCAGTCTGACTTGTGCCACATCTCTCCTCCGCTTTCATAAAAAAACTTGTACCATTAATTACTTTATCATAGTATATCATTTTTTTAACAGGAAAAGATAACCTCAATTAAGGAATGGAAGGCGGGTGACAGTTGATGGCGCAATCGGAATTCAAGGAATACATACACATAAACCTGGCTATGGTGCTGCCCCACCTAGAGCCGAACGATGACCTGGTTCAAAATAAAAAGATGCTTCCGAACGGGCTTGTTTTTTATTATATGTATCTGAGTGAAATGAACGATGAAGACAAAATAAAAGAAGCGATTGAAACGCTGCTGCAGGGAGAAGACACCCTGACGCTGGAGGCAGTGACGAAGCGTCTTGATCAGATTGACGCCCGTCCCGTCACTGCGGCGAAAGAAGCCGTCACTTCCATTCTGCGGGGGAAATGCGCCGTGTTTATTAACGGCCTTGACAACGTATACATTCTTTCCACGGGAAAAAGAGAAAAAAGAAGCGTGACAGAACCTACCTCCGAAAAGGTTGTAAGAGGGCCTAAGGTCGCTTTCATAGAGGATTCTGATACAAACGTCGCCATGATCAGGCAGCGGACGAACCATCCGAAGCTGAAAACGAAAAAGGTTCCGCTCGGAGAAAGCAAGTTAAAATACGCCACTGTCATGTACATAGATGATGAGGCTGACCCGTCTGTCGTCAGCGATGTTTTAAAACGCCTCAGCGAAGTGAAGCTGGACGACATTCAGGATTCGGGGACGCTTGAAGAGCTTATTGAGGATAATAAGTATTCGCCGTTTCCGCAAATACAAAATACGGAACGGCCTGATAAAGTCTCCTCCGCCTTGTTTAACGGCCGCGTCGCCATCCTTGTCGACAACTCACCGTTTGCGCTGGTGGTTCCGGCTACTTTAGGCATTTTAATGCAGTCTCCCGACGATTATTATGAACGGTGGATTTCCGCCTCGCTCATTCGGGCGCTGCGGTTTACGTCTATTTTTATCACGCTGTTTTTTTCAGCCATTTATATCGCCCTCGTCTCGTTTCACCAAGGGCTTCTGCCGACGCCGCTTGCAGTCACTATCTCGGCGAACAGAGAAAACGTTCCCTTCCAGCCCATCATTGAAGCGATGGTGATGGAAATTACGATAGAACTGCTGAGAGAGGCGGGTTTGAGGCTCCCTAACCCGCTCGGCCAGACGATCGGACTGGTGGGCGGAGTCGTCATCGGCCAGGCGGCCGTTGAAGCAAATATTGTCAGTTCCATCATGGTCATCGTGGTCAGCATTGTCGCGCTCGCTTCATTTACGGTGCCGCAGTACGGAATGGGGCTTTCATTCCGTGTGCTTCGTTTCATTTCAATGTTTGCTGCGGCAGCATTCGGGCTGTACGGCATGATTTTATTTATGCTGGCGATATACACTCATTTATCGAGACAGCGAAGCTTCGGTTCTCCGTATTTCTCGCCAAATGGGTTTTTCAGCTTAAAAAACGCAAGACACTCCATTCTCCGTCTCCCTATTAAAAATCAACCAAAAGAGGCGAAAAACGTAAATGAGCCAGAAAACAACTCACAATAAACTTACAAACTATCAAGGGACGGCATTGATTGCCAACACGATGCTCGGTGCGGGGCTCCTCACCATGCCCCGGTCGCTGTCAGCAAGGGCAAATTCGCCGGACGGCTGGATCACATTATGTCTGGAAGGCGTCATCTTTATTTTATTGATTTATCTCAATACGCTCATTATGAAAAAACATCAGTATGGATCGTTTTTTGATTATATGAATGAAGGTCTCGGCAAATGGGCGGGAAATATCGTCAACCTGGCGATCTGTCTCTATTTTATAGGAGTCGCCAGCTTTGAAGCCCGGGCGATGGCGGAAATGGTCAAGTTCTTTTTATTGGAAAGAACGCCCGTGCCGGTCACGCTGTTTATCTTTATCGCCTGTTCCGTTTATTTGATTATCGGCGGCATGAATGATATCGGCAGGCTCTTTCCTTTTTATTTGACGTTTACGATTATTATTTTGCTGGTGCTGTTTTCCTTCAGTTTTAAAATATTTGATATAGACAACCTGCAGCCGGTGCTCGGTCAGGGATTTTCTCCCGTTATGGCTTCTTTGACCGTCATTTCTGTTTCCTTCTTGGGCATTGAAATTATGCTGTTTCTCCCCAAGCACCTTAAAAATAAACAGCATATGTTCCGCATGTCGGCCATGGGCTTTGGCATCCCGATTATTTTATACATCATTACCTACGTGCTCGTCGTCGGCGCCTTAACCACCCAGGATGTCAAAACAATGATCTGGCCTACGATCGCGCTCTTTCAATCATTTGAAATCAAAGGGCTTTTTATCGAACGGTTCGAGTCCTTTTTACTTGCTGTCTGGATTATCCAATTTTTCGCCACCTATGTATCGTACGGATATTTCGCGACATCAGGCCTTCATAAAATTTTCGGGCTGAAGCAGAAAAAAGGCATCATCTTCGTAGGGATTGCGACATTCTTAGGGTCATTGATGCCAAAGGACGCCAACAAGCTGATGATGTTCAGTGATATTCTCGGCTATATCTTCTTAGGTTTCTTTTTGCTGCCTTTACTGATGTTTGCAGTCGTCGCTGTGAAAAGGAAGGTGAAAAAAGCGCAATGAAGAAATACATCGTAATCTTTCTTTGCTCATTGCTTTTGACGGGATGCTGGGACAGCCGTAATATAGAAGACTTGAGCCTCGTTATCGGAGTCGGGCTCGATAAACCTGAGGAAGAAAACGTGGAAGTGACGCAGCAGATTCTGATCCCGCAAAAAGCAAGTTCCCAGCAGTCGACATCAAGCAATCCGACAAAGGTGACTTCCACTTCCGGGGAAACCGTTCACCAAGCCTTAAGGACGGCATCGTTAAAAAACCATCCCTCTTTCTCCCAGCACTTGCGCATCATGCTGTTTTCCGAAGCGCTGTTAAAGGGCAACATCCCGTTTGACGCATTAATGAACCAGTTTGTCAGAGACAGCGGAACGAGAAGAAGCTGCAATGTGATGACGGTGCCGGATAAAACGAAAGATATTTTCAATGTCACCGACCAGGGGGAGCCTGCGTCAAATACCATCTATGACTTAACGGAAAATAATTCCGTCACCATACGGATGATGGAACCTGTGACATTAGGGGATATATCCGAGAAAATCGCCCAGAACGAGACCTTTGTCCTGCCTCAAGTGCGCAAAGTGGGCAGCAGGCTGGAAATCTGGGGCGCAACCATTATAAAAAATAAATTCTGGTATGCAAATTTAACGCCTTTACAAGTCCAGAATATGAACCTGTTCACAGGCACGGTAAAGGGAGGCGTCACGTTTGCAAAGCATGACAATTATTATTTATCCTTCGAGGTATTTTCCAGCAAATATGATGTGAAAACACAATACAAAAACGGGAAATTCAAGTTTATCGTCACCCGGTTTGTTGAAGGCCGCCTGTCTGAGGATTGGAACCCGAAAGAAGATTCCTTCAAGGAGTCCTATATAAATGAAATCAAAAACGCGGTAAAACGAAGCATCCATTCTGATGTCATGACATTTATCGATTATCTGCAGCATGATTTAAAAGTGGATATTACCGGGTTAGGCGATCAGGTCCGTATTCATTACCCCGATAAATGGCAAAAGGTGGCCTCTGACTGGGACCGTCATTTCAGTGAATCAGATATTGAATACAAAGTCAAAGTCGCCGTCAGAGATTTCGGAACAAAAGGAATGTCCCAATGACCTGTCCTGCGGGGAGAGTGTGCATAGCGCCGCTCTCCATTTTTTATTTCACGAGATGATTGCGGTGGGCATATACGGCGGCCTGCGTGCGGTCACTGACATCAAGCTTTGACAATATATTCGTGATGTGGGTTTTCACCGTTTTAATCGTTATGAACAGCTCGTCCCCAATCTCTTTATTCGTCTTGCCTTCCGCGACGAGACAGAGGATTTCCAGTTCTCTCTTTGTCAGCGTTTCATGCGGAAACTGATTCTCTGAATGGCGCAGCCTTGACAGCACTTTTCCCGCCACCTTCGATTCAAGCTTCGGTTCGCCCTTGGCAGCCGCTCTGATGGCTTCGGCTATTTCCGCCGCCTTGGACGTTTTCAGCAAATAGCTGAGCGCTCCCGCTTCGATTACCGGATACACTTTATCGTCATCAATAAAGCTCGTCAGCACGATGATTTTCGGGTCATCGAGTTTGGCGCAGATCTGTTTTGTCGCTTCGATGCCGTCCATGCCGTCCATGACAAGATCCATTAAAATCACATCCGGCAAAAGCGCGGCGGCCAGATCGACACCCTGCTGTCCGTCTGATGCTTCACCGGCGACTTCAATGTCCGGCTGTGCTTCTAAAAACGCGGCCAGACCCATCCTGACCATTTCATGATCATCAATCAGTAACACTCGAATCACTGTCGTTCTCTCCTTTTGTTTTCTGGTAAATCGGGACTTTCACGTCGATCTGCGTGCCTTTTCCCTTCACGGAGATAATTTCCGCTATGCCGCCGATTTCGCTCGCTCTTTCCTTGATGGAATGCAGACCGTAAGAGGACGCTTTGACTTGATCCATTGTAAAACCCGCCCCGTTATCAATGACTTTAAGCTGAAGTTTTTGATGTTTCGCGCCGAGTCTGACAGTGACCTTGGTCGCCTTTGAATGCCTGAAAACGTTGGAAAGCGCCTCTTGTACGATTCGGAACAGATGGTCTTCAACGCCTTTTGACACACCCGTGTCGCTGATATTCCAAACAATATCAAGCGGCTGCTTCGCTTTGAACTCTTTTAACAGCTCAATCAGCCCTTCTTTCAAGCCTTTTCCTTCTAAGGTGACGGGCCGCAGATGCAATAGCAACGCCCGCATTTCGTTTTGCGCTTCCCCCGCCATATGTTCAACCATGCGAATCCGTTTGACGATTTTGTCATCCGCATCTTTCACCTGCTCTAAGACGGCGGATGTCATCATAGAGATGGCAAAGAGCTGCTGGCTGACGGCATCGTGCAGATCGCGCGCCAGCCGCTGGCGTTCTTCAGTGATGACCGATTTTTTCATTTGATCCTGCCATTCCGCCCGCTCGTTGGAAAGCTTTTGCAGCGATGTGACCTGCAGCTCGACCCGCTTGGCCATTTCGTTGAGCTGGTCTGCCGCCAGACCGATTTCATCATCACCGAGCGGCGGCACCCGATAAGCGAAATTGCCGTTTTCAAACTTCAAAACTGCTTCAATCATTGTATCCATTCTTGTTTTCAGACGGCCGCCGTATACATAACCGGAAATCAGTCCGGCTGAAAGGGACGCCAAAAGCAGGATGACCACAAACGGAATACCGAACCAGCCGGAAGAAAACAAAAGCATCGGATCAAGCCCGTAATACAGCAGCATCAGCGCAATAAACACCGCGCATAGGAGCAGACTGAGCCCCGCGGTCATCCGCATGGCGCGCCACTGAATATTGGCGAGTAATTTTTTCCTCATAAATACTTCACATCCACATCGCCGATGAATAGAGAAATTGATATTTTAATCCGCCGCGGCGAGTCGCCGTACTCAGAAGACACTTTATACAGATTCGTGCTCATGCCGCTTTTCTTAGAGCCGAGCAGGTTCATATCGCCGATAAAAGCTGATGAACTGACGGACACTTCGATATCGGACGGGACGTACACATCAACATTGCCGATGACGCCGCTGATTGTCATCGTGCTTTCTCCTTCAGGTATCATCGCCTTTGAGAGATCAATTTTCACATCACCGATAAATCCGGAAACATTTAAATCATTCAGCTCAAACGGGTCCTTCATCATGCGCAGCTCGCCGATAAAAAAGCTCCGGAGATCCGGCTGTCTGCTTTCCGGCTGTACGGCAGGCTTTGGCTGCTCTTCTTTTTCAAGGCTGATTTTCTTTTCTTTATGCTCAAATACGCGCTTTCCTTTCAGGAGCCTGTAGCCCGCGTAAATGAGAAAGGCGGCGAAGGCATAGCCGAACAGGCTGAAGGTGGCGCTGAACAGGTTTCTCAAAAATAAAAAAGCGGCAAAGATATACAGGACGGAGCCGAGCCAGCCGCGGGAGTATTTATTAAAAATATAGCCTGTGATCAGAAAAAAGAGCGGCCAAAACAGGAAGTCGCCGATGCCGATAATACGTAAAAACATGCTGACGCCTAATAAGGCGATGATAAGTCCGAGAATCTGTTTTTTTGCCATGTCAGCTGCTTGCCCCTCCTTTTCCTTGTCTATTGCAGTGCAATATTGCCGCTCGTCACTTTTATATCTATCGGCCTGACGCCGCTGCCTTTCATGCCGGTGAAGGTCCCGCCTTCCTTACTCGTTTTCTCAAAGGAATAGGACGGCTGAATCCTTCCGCTTGCCGTTTCGGCGTTTACTGTAAAATTCCCGTCTTTCGGCAGGCTGATGGCTGCGCTGCCGCTCGCAAGCCTGACGGATACGGGAGCGTTCGCCGTCTCAAGCGAGGCGTCGACACTGCCGGAAGCGACCCTCACGTCAAGGGCTCCCGTCACATGATGAAGCCCGGTATGTCCTGAGGATGAGCGGACTTCCGCCGTTTCAGCCGCAAGATCGGCTGCTTCGAGATCGCCCGACAGCCCTTTCGCTTTAAACACATCCGTCTTCACATGCTTCAGCGATATGTTCCCGCTTACAGAACGGACGCCGAAATGCGCAAGAGACAGCCCCTTGTTTCCGTCAACGGAAATACTTCCGCCTGATGTTTGGACGGTGATGTCCTGATGATACTCATACGGGATGCGGACAATCAGCAGAGGACGCTGAAAGAGATTCAAAAATTGGAATCCTTTCTCCTTCGCTTTGAGATTGAGGGTTTTCCCCCTGCTTTGGACAAACATTTTCCCCGCCGGTCCGGTCATGTTTGCCGCGATGTCATTCCGCTCTTCCGCAATGATTTTCACATCCGTCTGTTCCGACGAAACGGACAGGCTTTTGACGGCATGAGGCGGCACGCTTGCCGATACCGATTCTGTTTCGTACAGCAGAAACAAACGCCCGGCAAACACTTCTTTCACCAAAAACAGACAGCAGATCAGAACGGACGCCGCCATCAGCCCTTTGGCAATCTTACGCTTCATTACGTTCCATCCTTTTTCATTCATTTTATTATAAAGGAAAAGCCGGATAATTGATACGTGCGTATAGGGAAGAGGCGTAAAAACGCCGACCTTCCCTTGTGCACATTATTCATGAGCCGCTTTTTGATGCTCTGCTTTTTCCAGAGAAAGCGAGCGCATTTTTTCAAGCTCAGCTTCGACCTCGTCCGAATATTGCGAGCGGCTGTGTTCTGTATTCGCCTCAGCCGAAGTGCCGTATTTGACGCGGACTTCCATTTCTTCAATGCGGTTTTCCATTCGGAGAAACTCTCTGTAGGCGCTTTCGCTGTCAATCTTGTCAAAAGAAGCGTTCATATGTTCCTTCACTTTTGCCGCGTTGGCGCGGGCGATGAGCGCCTGTTTTTTATCCTTTACGTCGCGAAGACGCGTTTCCAGGGTTTCCAGCTGTTCTTTCAGCTCGGCCAGCTGTGTTTTCGCCTGCTCGTACGCTTTTTCATGTTCGGCCGCTTTTCCCTCAAGGTATTTCATTTCAGTCAGAGCCTTTTTCGCAAGCTCCTCTTCCCCGGCGTCAAAGGCAAGCTGAGCCTGATTTTTCCGCTTTGCCGCCGTTTCGGAAGCGTCCTCCTGTTTTTTCTTAAACTGATGGACGATCGTGTGCTGTTTGACAATCGTTTGTTTCGCCTTGGCGATGTCACTTTCCATATCACGCACATATTGATTCAGCATAACTTTCGGATTTTCTAGTTTATCAAGCCCTTCGTTAACAGATGCGACGAACATATCTCTTATTCTTTTTAAGACCATTTTGTCTTCCTCCTTATTTTTTCTTCAAAAATTCTTCCCATTCAGAGTCAAAGCCTGATTGATAGCCCGGTGATGACGCTTCCGGTTCATACTGGCGGGAAGCGGTGTCTGAGCCGCCCTGCTTCATCATCTTCCAGCCGAAATACACCATAGCGCCAGCCAGCCCGATAGCAACGATAAATGGAAGAGAGCCGACAAGAATCATAGCTCCGATGACGCTTGCGATGATACCGGACACCGCCCGGCCTTTTGAAAAACGTTTGATTCCCCAGTAAAGCATCAGGCCTCCGATCGCCAGCGGGATGATAAACGCGAAGTGGCCTCCTCCGAAAAAGACAGAAAGTCCGAACACAATCAGCAGAAAGCCGCCTGCCGTTTTTATATTTATATTCATGCAGATCCTCCTTTCGATTTCCTTGTCTTTACTATAAACAAATCCCGCGGCCGGCAAAACGAGTCAGAGATTGATTTTCATATCAGACCGGAGTCGTATAAGCCCCCCGACCCTAACATCAAAAAAACGCCGCTGCACCGGACGGCGCAGGGCGTTTTACAAGAATGCTATATTCTGATGCTCGCTTCTTTTTCCTTGATGAGATCAGTGCGTTCCGCTTTGGCAAGCTTCGTAAAGAACAATATCCCGAGACCTGACAGGACTTCAACGAGACCGCCGGCGGCAATGACTTTTCCGGGCCCGAAGGCGTTAGCCGCATATCCGCAAAGAACCGCACCGAGCGGAATGGATATGTTGGAGATCATATGGATGACGGCATAGACCTGCGGCTGATCATCATGATCCACAGACGTTTGAATGATGGTATACTCCGGCACATTTATGGCGCTGACGGCGGAACCGAACGCAAACGCCGCAAGGAAGACGAGCGGCAGAAACGTGTTGATGCCGGTGATGAAAAATGCCGCCCCTTCTATGATTCCCGCTGACACAAACAGGAGACCGTATTTGTTCACCTTCACCTTAGCCAAAATAAAACCCATTAAAAAGGCTCCGCCCGTGCCTGTCGCTTTCAGAAGCGAGTAAATGATCGGCGGCATATGTAAATCTTCAGCGACGTAAACGGCGGAAAGCGCCTCCCACGGAGCGGCCGCAAAGTTCATGAAAATACAATAGATGGCGAGCGGGTATAAAATCTGGTGTTTTCGGACGAGCACAAAACCCCGTTTAAGCCTTCCGAAATACGTCCCGCGCTGTCTGACGGCGGCGGTATCCTGTTTGTCACGCTGAACTTGGTATGACATAAAGAGTACGAGAAAACCTGATAGAAGATAGAATATAAGTGCGATAAACAAAGAATAAGCGGGACTGATAAATGTTAAAAACACTCCGCTCAGCGTAACGGCGGCAAGCCTGACGATCTGGCCTGATGACTGGATGACCGCATTCGCTTTCTGCAGGCTGTTTTCTCCGACAATATTGGGGATTAAAGAGATAGATGCAGGATTATAAGCGGCTCCGGTGGCTGAATGCACAATCATGAGAAGCATCACAAACCATAAAGGAGAAAAACCGTTAAAATAACAGACCGGAATGATTAACACGACCGCCGCGCGCGTGAGGTCTGAAAAATACATCCAGAATTTCAGCGTATGCTGCTTCATAAAAGGCCCGGTAATCGGCGCCAGCATCGCCTCCGGAAGGAACGTAACCGCAATTAACAGCGCCGTGCCGATCGCCCCTTCACCGTCAAAAATCAAAAACCAGAGAATGGAATTAAAGGCAAAACCGTCTCCCGACAATTTAACAAGCCTTGAGATAAACAGAAAGGTGAAATTTTTATTCCAGATGCTCTCGCTCTTATGATTTGTATCCATCTATCAAATCCCCCATTTTTTTACATGTTTCTTATAATATCTCATTTTTAAATTTTTCAGTCAATAATGCATAAGATACATTTTCCTTCTGGCAATAAGGGTTCAATTGATGGATATCGCCGTTAAAAACAGCCGGCTTCCTCTCGCCGGCTGAATCAAAACGTTATTCATCTTCACGGAATACTGCGGCGCTTCTTTCATACTCTATATCTTTCACGCCATGTCTTGCGTTGACTGCTCTTGCCGCCGCGAAAAAATAATCAGACAGGCGGTTCAAGTAACGCATCACCGTGTCATTTATCTCTTCTGTTTTGCCAAGTTTCACGATGAGACGCTCCGCCCGTCTTGTGACAGTCCGCGCGATGTGAAGCTGAGCAGCCGCCTTATGCCCGCCCGGAAGAATAAATTTTTCAAGCGGAGGCGCTTCAGCGGTATAACGATCTATGCAGTCTTCCAGTACGGTAATAGATTTCTCTCTTAATGTATAGCTCTTATTCTCAGTGACAGTCGCCAAGTCGCCGCCGCAGTCAAACAGCTCGTGCTGAATATTTCGAAGTTCGGCTTTCAGATCACCGCAATTCTCACAATCAGCAAGCTCCGCAAGCGCAAGCCCGATAAAGCTGTTCAGCTCATCGATCGTCCCGTAGCTTTCAACCCGCAGACTGTCTTTATCCGTTCTGCCGCCGATCAGGCTTGTCTGTCCTTTATCGCCGGTTTTCGTATACAGCTTCATCGTTTTGTTCCTCCTTCTTCCGCCGCTTTTACACATGCCGCGGTTCCTCTTCTCACAGCTTTTTCCGCATGGCGGACGTCCATTACCTTTCCTGTCTGCAAGGCACAAATGACAATGTCGCCGTTTGCCTGTCTGCCGGAAAGAGCCTGCATTCTCGCTTCCGCCGCTGCCGTTAACAGACGTACAAAGCCTTGTTCAGATAAGCGGCCGCTGATGAGTGCCCAAACGGTGTGCCTGGCGGTCACGGCAATCGTTATCGAATCAAACGTCCGGCAGACAAAACCAGCCGCCGCTGAGCCGGTAAGCCGGCGGCTCCACGAAAAGCCTGAGCCGTCAGATGCGGTTGACAACATTCTGAACGGACGGTCTGTCTGAAGCTTTACGGTATTTCCGCTTTTGTTTATCAAAGAGGCGAACGAAGCGCTGACAGACTCTCTTTCCTCCCGCACTTCCGGCATGAAGGCGATCAGCGGTTTCGGTGACGCTTTTTGGCCGACAGCACTGACGGTGATGCCGTAAATGTCTTCAATCGTTTCTTTTTTCAAAGCCTGATCCGGCGTCTGCTTCGAAAAAGCACGTCCGTCTTTCATCATGAGGAGCTGATCACAGTATTGTCCTGCAGCGTTGAGGTCGTGAAAAATACTGATGACCGTCAGGCCGCTTTCTCTCGTCAGCCGCTTCACCGTATCAAGCAGGTCTTTTTGATATTTGAGATCAAGAAATGTCGTCGGCTCATCCAGACACAGCACCTCAGGCTGCTGAGCCAGCGCCTGCGCCAGAAAGACGCGCTGCCGCTCCCCGCCGCTCAGATTGCGGACGGATTGCTGCGCATATCGGTCGATGCCGGTCATTTCCATCGCTTCCCGGACAATGTCTTCGTCATGTTGATCCATCTGTCTGAAGAGTCCTTTTTGATACGGGTATCTGCCGAAAGACACCGTTTCCTTCACGGTAAATGAAAAGGCTTGCTCCGTATGCTGCGGCAAAACAGCCATGATTTTCGCAAGCTCCCGCGGCTTGTATCTGCTCACTGGCCTGCCTGCGACAAGCACCTCGCCTTTTGACGGAGAAAGCATCCCCGTCAGCAATTTCATCAGCGTTGTTTTTCCTGAGCCGTTCGGACCGAGTATGCCGACAAATTCACCCTTTCCGGCGGTAAAGCTGACATCCTCTACAATCATCCGGCCTCCGTACCCGCCGGACAGGCCGCTCACCCTGATCATAAGCGTTTCCCTCCATGATGCTGGCGAAGCAGAATCAAGGCAAATACAGGCGCTCCCGCCAAAGCCGTCATAATGCCGATCGGCAATTCGACAGGTTCAATGACGGTGCGGGAAAACAAATCAGCCAAAATGAGAAAACCGGCGCCCGTCAATGCTGACAGCGGGAGTAAATGGCGATGATCCGTTCCCCATAAAAGCCGTGTCACATGGGGAATGACAAGGCCGACAAATCCGATTGTCCCCGATACGGCAACCGCTCCCCCCGTCAGCAGAGATCCGGCAGCGATCATCAGCCATTTTCTTTTTTCCGTACTGACGCCTAACAGCCTTGCCTTTTCTTCTCCATAAGTCATAATGTTTAATTCTCTGCCATTGATAAGCAGAAGCGCCGTCCCGGCCAGAAAAAAAGGCAGAAACAGCGCGACATAGCCCCAGCCTCTCATTGACACGCTTCCTAACAGCCAGCGGACAATCGGGAGCAGGTCATTTCCCGTTAAGGCGATCACAAGCGAAATGAGAGCTCCGAGAAAAGAATTCATAATGATGCCTGTCAAAATGAGCGTCGAAACAGACATCGACGCATGAACGAGACGGCTGAAAAACAGAACCGCCGCCATGACCGCAATGGCTGCGGCGATGCTGACAACCGGAAGTGTGAATCGGCCGATGACGGGAATCTGGAGGCCGAAAAACAAGGTGATCACGGCTCCCGCCGAAGCTCCCGAAGACACCCCGAGTGTATAAGGGTCGGCGAGCGGATTTTTCAGAAGTCCCTGAAACGCCGCTCCCGCAATGGATAATGCGGCTCCGACAAGGGCGGCCAGAACGACTCTCGGCAGGCGGATATTCATCATAATATTGACATACATAGGGTCAGCCGAGGATGTCCGGCCGACCCCGATCCAAAAAACGTCGGATAAAGGAATATGCAGACTGCCGATTGAAATGCCAAGCGCCGCACAAACGGCTAAAAACAGCAGGCTGGCCGCGTAAGCCAGCGGCCGGTTACTTTTTAAACGTTTCAGGATAAACGCTTTCCGCAAGCTTCTCGACCCCTTTTACAAGGCGCGGGCCTGAGCGTGTGACAAGGTCAGGATCAACAGAATAGACGTTGTGGTGTTTGACCGCATTGACGGCACCCCAGCCGGCGCGTTTTTCCACTTCAGCGGCCTTTACGCCGTCTGTCGTAATGATGACGTCCGGATTCATTTTGACAATCGCTTCATCCGTCAGCTGCACCCAGCCGGTCTGGCTGCCGGCGGCGTTTTTCGCATGTATATCTTCAAGCATTTCGTTCATAAACGTGCCCTTTCCCGTTGTATAGCCGTCAGGAGAAACCTCGACGAATACTTTCTTTTCATCTTTTTCAGAAATCGCCGCCGCTTTCTTTTCTATGCCGGAAAGGTCGGATTTCATCTTTTTAATCAGCTTGTCCGCCTGCTTTTCTTTGCCGGCTGCTTTTCCGATCATACTGATTGATTTGTACACATCTTGGAACGATTGCGCATCATTGACCGTTAAGACGGTGATGCCCGCATCTTTTAACTGCTTCATCGCATCGGCGGAAGCGGACATTGAGGACGCGTGGGCCAGCACGAGATCCGGCTTCAGCGCGATGACTTTCTCAGCGTTTACATTCATATCTCCGACTTTCGGTTTTTTTACAGCTTCTTTCGGATATGTATCATTTGTCGTGACGCCTGCGATCTTATCTCCCAGTCCGAGCGCGTATGTAATTTCCGTATTGCTCGGCATGAGGGAGACAATTTTTTCCGGCGCCTGCTTCATGGTTACTTTGTCATTTGCGGCATCCTTGATGGTTACCGGGAATGCCTCGGTTGAAACGGCTTTTTGTTTTGCCGGGTTTCCTTCTTCTTGCGCGCCGGAACAGCCGGCGGTCACAACGGCGGTGACAAAGAGCGCCGCCCAGACGGCAGTGATCTTCTTCATTCTTTTAACTCCCCCTGATTATGGTAAACGATTGTCTTCTTGACATTCGTATCCTTTTTTCGCAGTAATTATACTATAAGTCTTGAAGGCTTGTATATCCGGCCTTTTTTGCATGAAAGCAAATGATTCGTAAACACTAAAATTCATCATGTATACTGTTACACAATCGAGTAAAAAGGAGGATCATCATGGAATTACAGCTTGAACGAAAACTCGTGTTAATCACAGGATCAACTTCCGGCATCGGAAAAGCCGCGGCAAAAAGCTTTTTAACTGAAGGCGCTGAGGTGATTGTAAACGGAAGAAAAAAAGAAACCGTTGAACGGACGGTTGAGGAGCTTTCCGCTTACGGAACGGTTCACGGCATCGCCGCAGATTTATCGCGTCAGGAGGAGGCCGATGATTTGATCAAGCGCGCCGCCGGAATCGGGGAAGTCGATATTCTCGTTAATAACCTCGGTTTTTTCGAAGTAAAGGACTTCGCGGATGTATCTGATGACGAATGGACCCGGTATTTTGAAGTGAATGTCATGAGCGCTGTGCGCCTGTGCCGGCGTTTTCTGCCGCAAATGCTTGAAAGAAACAGCGGACGGATTTTGAACATTTCCAGTGAAGCCGGTGTCAAACCGCTTGCGCAAATGATTCCGTATTCAATGACGAAAACGGCGTTAATCAGCTTGTCCCGGGGAATGGCGGAAATGACAAAAGGCACGAATGTCACGGTAAACTCCGTGCTGCCGGGACCGACATGGACCGAAGGCGTCGCTTCTTACATGGAAGGAGCCGCAAAGGCCGCCGGAGAAGATACGGACAGCTTCGTCCGGGATTATTTTAAAGTGAATGAACCGACATCTTTGATCCAACGCTATGCGACCCCGGAAGAAGTCGCCAATACGATTGTATTTCTCGCTTCAGCTGCGGCATCTGCCATTAACGGCACCGCACAGCGGGTTGAAGGCGGCATCATCCGTTCCATTTAACACAAAAAAAGCCCGGCACAATGGGACCATTCCCATATGCCAGGGCTTTTTTACATGAGGCCTGCAAACGGAACCGGCTCCCAGCCGCCTGTCTCAAGCTCTGCGGAAAACAGGCCGCCCGCATGCGGCTGTTCAAGTCTTTCGGCTTCCGTCAATTTTTCCGTCGCGGTCGTAATGTATAATGTGTTGAGCTCCCTTCCTCCGAACGCACAGCAGGTGACGTATTTTGCGGGAACTTCAATAGATGCAATTTCCTTATGCGAAAACGGGTCAATCCGGACGGCACGGCCGCCTCCGAACAGAGCCACCCACAGCATTCCGTCCCGGTCAATGGTCATCCCGTCGGGAGATCCTTGCGACTCCGGAAAGCGGTAGACTGTTTTCGGATCTGATACGGCTCCGGTTTTAGGATCGTATGCATAACAGACGATTTCCTGCGTCGGAGTATCAATATAGTACATCAGGTTTCGGTCCCGATCCCAATCCAAACCGTTCGAAGTGGAGACCTGGTCTTTTATTTTGGCAAGGCTGCCGTCCGTATTCAGACGGTACAGAGAAGCCTCCTCTTCTTTGCCTTCCATGCTCGTCGTCCCCGCCCATAATCTTCCGGACGGATCGCATTTTGCGTCATTGAAACGGATATCTTCCCGCATGTCTTTCGGCTGCTTCATCTTCGTCAATGTGTCTTCCCGGAGATTGTACAGGTAAAATCCGTCTTTCATCGTCATCACCAGCTCTTCCTTTGAATACAAGGCCAGAGCCGTGACAAATGATTTGAATTTAACGGAACGGTTGATTCCGTCAGCCGGAGTAAAAATATGGAGCTGGCTGCCCAGTATATCTACCCAGTACAGGCATTGCTTGTCCTTATCCCACAAAGGGCCTTCTCCTATAACTGCTCTCGTATCTGCTCGTAATGCTGCTTCCATGTGTGAACACCTCTTCTTTTGCTTGTCAGTCTTCTATATGTTATTCCCGACAAAGCGGCGTCCAAACTCAATCTTTTTTAAAAAGAATCGTAATCACCGTTCCGGCGCTGATTCTGCTGTTGACATGAATGGTTCCGTTATGGAGGTGAACCAGCTCCTTGGCAATGGCGAGCCCGAGCCCAGTTCCTTCTGACGGCCCCTTCGTATTCGTTCCCCGGTAATAACGGTTAAACAGCTGGTGAATCGTTTCGTCGTCCATTCCTCTTCCGTTATCTTTCACCTTCAGAATGAGCTGTTCTGCTGATTCCTCAAGCACGACCCGAATGGCGGTCCCTTTCTTATTATGCTTTACCGCGTTTGCCAGCAGATTCTCCAGAATACGGCGGAACCATGCTTCATCAATGGCGAAAAGAATATCTTCCTTTTTGGTTTCAAAGGCGATGTCATAGCCTTCCGAGAACGTGTTTTTCGTGAAATCGTTCGTGACGTTTCTGATAAACGGAACGACGTTGATCAGACGCCGTTCGATCGGGAGGGCGGCGTTTTTCAGACGGTATGTCAAGTTCAAGTCCTCAATCAGCTTCGACATATATTCTGATTTTTCCCGGACGATCTGCCCCATTTCTTTGACTTCTTCCGGGGTCCAATCGTATTGCTTCGATTCAAGCATCATGCTGTAGCCGTAAATCGTGCTCAGCGGGGTTTTCAAGTCATGGCTCAGCCCGGCGATCCACTCTTCCCTTGTCGCCTGGATTTTTTCTCTGTTTTTCTTATCCCGCTTCAGCGTGTCCGTCAGCTGATCCATTGATTCGAAAATCTCGGCGAAAAAGCGGAACGGCTGCTTTGTTTTGCCTTTTTTGTTTTTGCTGACCGGCTGTCCTTTGCGGTTCTTCGGCTCTTCAAGCCGGCCCTTTGATAAATTGACGAGCCATTTGATGGTATGAAACAGCGGCCAGCCGAAACGGAAAGAGTACCAGATGGTCAGGATGCAGATCATCAATACTAAGATTCCGATCAAGAGGAAGAGGGTTTTCATCACATTTCTCAGAAATGACTTGTTAAACTCATGATCGGGAATGTACACGGGATTCGGCACAGACGCGACCATCCATTTCGTTTTATCGAGTCTTTTAAAAGAAATTTCCCGCTTGTAATTCCACGGTTTGGAATTGTATTTCAGCAATTCAAGCTCATTGACGGTGTTCCGCTCTTTTTTGGTGCTGTTGATATCCCCGAGCAGTCTGCCGCTGTCTTCGAGAAGGTAGACCGCCCCTTTTTCCCGTTTAATATAATCAACCGTGCTTTTTTTATATTGAGAAAGAGAAGCGAGGGATGGCTCCTGGGACTCGATGTAAGTGAGAAGCTGCTCACTGGCGGATTTCCAGCCGAACAGAATCAGATAGGTCTCATCATTAATCGTGACCGTCCAGTAGTTCAGCTTATAGTTGTCAAAATTCCGGTACTGATAAATGGATAAGAGATCTTTTCTGCTGTAATGGCTCGGGACGTCTTTCGGCACTCTGTACGCGTAGTCCGTTTTTTCTTTGTCATTAATGATCTGCAGCCAGCCCTTCTGCTTTCTGACCGACATCTTTAAAAATTCATCGACATCCCATGTGCCGTCTTCGTTTTTATCAAGCCACGCTTCAAACGAGTCTGCCGTCGCTTTAGTAAGTCCCGCATTGGCTTCCGCTTCGCTGAAACGCCAATCCAAATAGAAGAAAGAAGCGACGGCCAAAACGGACATCAGCAGGATGACCAGCAGCAGCTGACCGAAAAAGTGAAGCAGAAATTTTCCGCGCATTCTCATGAGCGGGTTCCTTTTTCTCCTTGATCGGGAATAAACCGATAACCGAGGCCGCGCACCGTTACAATATAGGACGGATTGCTGGGGTCTTTTTCAATCTTTTCTCTGAGCTTGCGGATGTGAACCATGACGGTGTTGTTGTCGCCGTAAGACGGATAGCCCCACACTTTTTCATAGATCTGATCTTTCGAGAGCACCACATCAGGATGTTCACAGAAATATTGAAGCAATTGCAGAAGCTGTGCGGAGCAGCTGACGGGCTCGCCCCCGACGATCAGCTCGGCGTTTTGCGGCGAATAGGAAAAATGGCTGTATGAGTACGTTTTTACCGCCGTTTTCTCTTCGCGCTTATAGGTTCTCTTCAATGTCGCCCTGATCCGCGCCGCCAATTCCAGCGGATTAAACGGCTTTGTTATATAATCGTCAGCTCCCAATGCAAATCCTGACAGCTTATCCGCATCAGACGACCGGGCAGTCAGAAAAAAGATCGGAGCGTCGGTATAGTTCCGGATTTCGGCGCATGCCTCAAAACCGGACATGCCTTCCATCATCACATCCAGCACGAGCAGATCCGCTGTCTCATGTTTAACAAACTCAATCGCTTCCTCTGCGCTGCCTGCCGTCTTAATGTTGTGATAGCCTTCTTTGACGAGAACGCGCTTGACCATATCAACGATCGCCTTCTCATCGTCTACAATTAAAATTGACGCATTTTCCACCTTGGACGTTCCTTTCTCTTTGTTTTTTTCATCATATCATTATATGGATAAGATTTGGTACTTTTTTAGTGCGGAGGTCTTGCGGGGAAACAGAAAAGAAAAACGAGACCGGACGTCTCCTCTCGTTTTTCTCGCGGTGTCAGAGCGGAATCCCAATCATCCCGCCGCTTTGTCAGGAGCTTTCATTTATAAGATGAAGAATAAATTCCCAAAATCCCGGCACTTCCTGGCATAACAGCATGTCTGCTTTCTCTACGATTTTAATCTTCAATTCCTGTTCCAGATCTTCTCTTTCCTGGTAAGACGTATTGCTTAGTTTTTTTTTTATCATTGGCGAAAAACGCGAAATCAAGAGTTCCATTTCGTCGATATCTGTTTTCCCCTTGTTGAAGTCAAATGGCCCGTTCACTGCTTATTTTCCCCCTTTTTTCTGCTTGTCCAGCTGCTTTCTGAGATTGTCGAGACCCTTTTTATGAATATTGGAAATGTTCTGCCGCGATTCCCCCAGAGACTCGGCAATCTCCTTCATTGTCGCTCCGTGAAGGTAAATATTCGTCAGCACGCTTTTTTGTTTATCGGTTAACGTCTGGAGCGCTTCGTATAAATCCCGGTTTTGGACATGCTGGCTCAAATCCCCCTGCTGCCGCAGAAACTCTTCATACGCGTCTTTTCCCATTTCATAGGGAAGCGCTTCACCTCCTTCCGGCTGATCCACCGTAAGCGGATAGCGCTTCTGATTTTTGCGGATGCGCTTGTCAAAGTCGATGGAGAAAATCCGGATCATAGAATTCATATATTTGATGATCCGGATTTCCTTATAAAACTGCTTAAAATGTTCGTCCAGTGATTTTGCATCCTTCTCGTCTGAATGTTCGAGCACATTTTTAAATTTCTCGTAATGCTTAGGGTCACTCAAGAAATGTTTGACGATCGGATGTTTCATGATTTCCTTGCATTTTGACCGTAAAAGAACTTGATAGTCCATAAAACCGCCTCCTATTTAAATTAAATGAAAGAAAGCAAAAAAAAGTAAACTACTCCTTTCCGACTAAGGTTCCACACTCCTTATGTCCCGGTTTTTCCGCAACAAAAAAAAGACCCTCCGCCCGGATATCAGGTTTACAAGAGCAGCACCTTCTTTCACTTATATACATGACTGCAGGTCAAGTCAGGAGGTGGCTGGTGATGGATCAGGTTTTTATAGAAGAAGTTGTCAGACAGATCGGCAATCTCGGCTTTCCGGCTCTGATTGCCATGTACCTTCTCACCCGGTTTGAGAAGAAGTTTGACGCCCTGATCGAGCTGATGGCGGAGCTGAAAGACCAGAAAATGAAAAATTAATTTTCACACGAAGTTGACTTTTCATCAGGACGCATCACTTAACAAAGCAGAAGGGAAAACGAAAGGCCTTTCACATTCTCTTTCTGAAAACCAAAGCTTGAGAGGAGACGATTTACATGTCAAAAGAAAACAACTGCAATATCCCGCAGCCGATCAGAGGAGACAAAGGAGCGACCGTCACGATACCGCGCAACCTTGAAAGAGACCGCCAAAATCCCGATATGCTGACGCCGCCGGAAACGGATCACGGCACGGTGGATAATATGAAATTCTCTTTCTCAGATGTGCATAACCGGCTGGAAAAGGGCGGATACGCGCGTGAGGTAACCGTCCGCGAGCTGCCGATTTCTAAAAATCTCGCATCTGTCAACATGCGTTTAAAACCGGGCGCCATCCGTGAGCTGCATTGGCATAAAGAAGCGGAATGGGCATATATGCTGACGGGCAAAGCGCGGGTCACAATTGTTGATGAACAGGGACGCAGTTTTATTGATGACGTGAAAGAAGGAGATCTGTGGTATTTCCCGTCAGGCCTGCCGCACTCCATTCAGGCGCTGAAAGAAGGCTGTGAATTCCTTTTAGTCTTTGATGACGGTTCATTCTCAGAAAACAGCACATTCCAAGTAACGGACTGGCTTGCCCACACGCCGCTTGATGTCATCGCCAGCAACTTCGGGGTTTCAGAAAAAGACCTTGCCGGACTGCCGGGGAAAGAAAAATATATCTTTGAAGAACCTGTTCCCGGCAAGCTGAAAGATGACATTGTGGAAGGACCGAACGGCGAGGTGCCTTACCCGTTCACCTACCGTCTGCTGGATGAAGGTCCGACTGCTGAAACGGACGGCGGCAAAGTATATATTGCGGATTCCACAAATTTCAAAGTGTCCAAAACGATCGCTTCAGCGCTTGTCGTGGTCGAACCGGGCGCAATGAGAGAGCTGCACTGGCATCCGAATACGCATGAATGGCAGTATTATATTTCCGGTAAAGGAAGAATGACGGTGTTTGCTTCGGACGGCCATGCGAGAACTTTCAACTATCAGGCCGGAGATGTCGGCTACGTTCCGTTCGCCATGGGCCATTATGTAGAGAATCTGGGGGATGAGCCGCTCGTCTTCTTGGAAATCTTCAAGGATGACCACTACGCCGATGTGTCTCTGAACCAATGGCTCGCCATGCTTCCTGAGAAATTCGTCCAGCAGCATCTTGATCTGGGCAAAGGCTTTACGGATATTCTTTCGAAAGAGAAACACCCTGTCGTCAAAAAGAAATGCTAAAGACACACACCGACTTGCAGAGTCCGTCTCTGCAAGTCGGTGTGTGTAAAAAGGAGCTGAGCAGATGATCAATCAAAACGGGCCGAAATTGTTTTTTCTCCGGGTGCTCAGGTATGCCCTGGCAGCGGCCGCCGTATTATTCGGGTATTTCATCGTGATGATGACCGTTTTTTCATTAGCCGGGACGAGCTACGGATCAGTGGCGTACGTCCTGCTTTTTTCCGTGCTTTTTATTCTTCTCGGTTTATGTTTTGAACCGCTTGAGCGGCTGATGATACATAGTTTTACTTTTTTTAGGACGGGCAGGCTGCCTTTTCTTCTTTTAGCCAGCACCGTTCAGCTGCTGTTCCTCTGGATGACCGCGTATACGACGGATAAACTGATTGAAAAGATTTGGCTGTCAACGACCGAGGAGCTGATTGTGGCGGGGGTTTTTTTCGTTTTGGATAAATGCGTCTCCGGGCAAAAGCAGCCCCAGGCGCAATAAAAAAAACGCAGACCGAAATGGTTCTGCGTTTTTACCGTCATACCGTGGCATTTTCATGCCGGATTAAATCGTATGTCAAGCAGACGGGTTTGTTCGTGCGCGGATCTTTAACGATCTGTGCGTCAATCTGAAACACGTCTTTCAATATGCCGGGCGTCATGACTTCCTCCGCCGTCCCTTCCTTGATGACGCGCCCTTTTTTCAGCGCAATCATATAATGGGAAAAACGGGCGGCATGGTTCAGATCATGAATAACCATTAAAATCGTGCGCCCCTGCTCTTTGTTTAATTTGTCCAGGAGCTGCAGAATTTCAAGCTGATGGGCGAGATCTAAATAAGTGGTCGGTTCATCAAGAAGCAGCAGCTCCGTTTCCTGAGCGAGCGCCATGGCGATCCACACACGCTGCCGCTGTCCTCCGGAAAGCGCTTCGATCGGCCGGTCGTAAAATTCGGCCATCCCCGTCTCTTCAAGCGCCCATTTGATCACATCACGGTCTTTATCACTCAAGCGGCCCATTCCGGACTGATGCGGAAACCTTCCGTAAGAAACAAGTTCGTATACCGTCAGCCCGCTCGGCGCTTCAGGCGTCTGCGGAAGGATGGCCATTTCCTTGGCGATGTCCTTCGTGGATTTTTGCATGATCGCCTGTCCGTTTAAATAGACGGCGCCGGATTTCGGTTTCATGATTCTTGACATCGTCTTAAGAACCGTCGATTTTCCGCATCCGTTTGGGCCGATCAGCGTTGTAATTTTTCCTTTCGGTATGGCGATGTCCAATTCTTTCGCTATCAGACGATCTCCATAACCGACAGTAAGCTGTTCCGCCGATAATGAGTTCATCGCGGCAGTCTCCTTCCTCTATTTCGTTTTCATCAGCAAATATACAAAATACGGCGCTCCGAGCACGGAAATCACCAAGCCGACCGGAACCTCGGACGGCGCAAGCACATTTCTCGCCAGCGTATCAGCGAGCAGAAATAAAAATGCGCCGATTAAAGCCGAAACCGGAATAAGTGTTTGATGGCGCGGCCCGGTAAGCCTTCTGGCCAAATGCGGGGCAATCAATCCGAGAAAAGCGATTCCGCCGGCTGCCGCAACACATGACGCGGCCAAGGCGGCAGCTGAAAACAGCAGAATGCGCCGCTCCTTTTCGACCCGGGTGCCGAGTCCCGCCGCCAGCTGGTCACCGAGCTGGAGCACGTTTAAATACCTCGCTTTATAGAGGCTGAACGGCAAAAGAACCAGAAGCCACGGCAAAATGGACAGCACCATTTTCCAATTGGCATTCCAAATCGAACCGGAAATCCATACAAGCGCCTGCATGAAGTCCCGCGGGTCCATTTTCAGCTGAAAAATCAAGAGAAGCGCATTAAACCCCGCATTAACGCCGATCCCGACCAAAATGAGCCGGACAGGCGAAACACCTTTTTTCCAAGCGAGCACATAGATGAGCAGCACAGCCAGAAAAGCCCCCGCCAAAGCACTCACCGGAAGCAGCCATGTACTGAACATGCTTAAATCAGCAGCAGACCCTTGGAAAAAGAAGATAAACAGAACGACCGCCAAAGACGCTCCGGCGTTGATACCGAGAATGCCCGGCTCCGCCAAGTCATTTTGAGACACGCTTTGAAAAATCGCGCCTGAAACCGCGATTCCGGCCCCGACCAGCAATGACAGCACCATGCGCGGCAGTCTGAATTCAAATAAAACGAGCTGATCCCGGGCATCCCCCTGTCCGAAAAAGACACGTAACGCATCGAAAGGCGCAATCCGGATTACACCCATATTTAAGCTGATAAAAAAGACGATGCATATGAGCAAAAACGTAACGGCTATAACCGCCAGCGGTTTTTTCGATTTCACATTCATTACAGCCCTCTCCTTTCCCTGCGCGCCAAATAAAAGAAAAAGGGAACGCCGATAAGGGCCGTTAAAGCGCCGACCGGTGTTTCAAACGGCGCATTGACGAGTCTTGCCGCAATGTCACTGAAGACTAACAAAACGGCGCCGAATACCGCAGAACAAGGAATAATCCATCTGTAATCTACACCGACTAAAAAACGGGTGATGTGCGGAATCACCAAGCCGATAAAAGAAATGGCTCCGGCGACTGAGACTGAAGCCCCCGTCAAAAGGACAACGACAACCATTCCGATGACTTTCACAAGCGCCGTGTACTGCCCGAGCCCTTTCGCAAGCTCCTCACCCAAGCTCAGCACCGTCACTGAGCGCGCAATCAGAAATGCGAGCAAAAGTCCGATGACGCCGACTGCCAAAAGCAGCTGGACGCCCTCCCATTTCACGGACGCGACTCCTCCGGCATACCAGAACTTCACATCCTGAGCGACATCAAAACGGATCGCAATCGCGCTTGAAAGCCCCGTTAAGAAATAGCCGACCGCCGTACCGGCCAGCGCGAGCTTCACCGGTGTCAGCCCGCCTTTTGAAAACAGGCCGATGCCAAACACAATGAGCGCCCCGATTCCCGCTCCCATAAAGGACCACAAAACAAGCCCCGCGGCAGAGAGCCCCGGAAAAAAAGCAAATGCCAAAGCGATCGCAAATCCCGACCCCGACGTCACGCCCATAATGGAAGGCTCAGCAAGCGGGTTCCGCGTCAGCCCCTGCATGATCGCCCCGGACACAGCTAAAAAAGCCCCGACGAGCGCGGCGGCCGCAGTTCTCGGCAGCCTCAGATCGCGTATGATTTGATGAGATGTATTTTGCGGCTGAAAGTGAAAGAGAGCATCCCACACCGTCCGCAGATGAATATCGGCAGCTCCTATGGAAACAGACAAGGCCGCGCCGATCAATAAAACCGAAATACCGGCACACAGCAGCACAGCCGCCCGGAATGAACGCGCCGTCCACTGAATTTCGCTCCCTGATGCCCCTTGAGCCGTCATTGTCTGCTTCTTTTTTAATAGACCCAACACTCGTTCTTCCTTTCTCAAAACAAGAATGATAATGATAATGATTATCAATGACTTGTTTCAGTATAGCACTATTATCTTCTCTTTTAATAGACCTAATTTCATATGACAATAGAAAGTTTTTCTTTAAAAAGAGCGTGCTTCTCTATAAAAGCAGTGATATAATCACACTGATAATGATTCTCTTTATCACTATTTTTTTTATGAAAGAAGGAATGTCAGATGTTCCATACATACAAGAAAATCGGCGCTGCGCTGATTGCCGTGCTGCTCATCGCCGCTTTGGCCGCATGCGGAAATTCTTCAAACACGAAAGGCTCTTCTGAAAAAGGAGAAACCGTCACTTATAAAGCCGAAAACGGCAATATTAAAATTCCGAAGCACCCGAAACGTGTCGTCGTCATGGCTGACGGCTACTACGGCGACTTCAAACAGCTAGGCATCAATGTTGTCGGCGCGCCGCAAAACGTATTTAAAAACCCGTATTACAAAGGGAAAACAAACGGTGTGACAAACATCGGCGACGGCACATCCGTTGAGAAAATCATTGATTTAAAGCCTGATTTAATCGTTGTCTGGACGACACAAGGCGCCGATATTGAAAAACTGGAAAAAATCGCGCCGACCATCGCCATTAAATATGACAAGCTCAGCAACATTGATCAATTCAAAGAGTTTGCGAAAATGACGGGCACTGAAGATAAAGCAGACAAATGGCTGGCTGAATGGGATAAGAAAACCGCTGCCGCTAAAACAAAAGTTCAAAAAGCGGTCGGCTCAAAAACCATCTCCATCATGCAGACAAACGGAAAAGACATCTATGTATTCGGTAAAGACTTCGGCCGCGGCGGAAGCATCATTTATGACAAACTCGGGCTGAAAGCCACAAAACTGACGAAGGAAAGAGCCATTCATCAAGGGCCGGGCTACGCCAGCATTTCACTTGAAAAACTGCCTGACTTCGCGGGAGACTATATCTTTATGGGGCCATGGCAGGCCGGCGGTGACGACAAAGGCGTGCTTGACAGTTCAATCTGGAAGAATCTCGATGCCGTCAAGCAAAACCATGTCTACCGCATTGATCCGATCGGCTTCTATTTCTCAGACCCGATCTCACTCGAAGGCCAGCTCGACTACATCACAAAAAGCTTAACAAAGTAACCCGGGAGCCGCTGTCACAGCGGCTTTTTATGACGCCACAAACTTGACAAAAAAATTCATTTATGCTATAATTTACATTTTTGGATTAACATGTATAATAAGATTCTCCCGGCCGGAGATTGACGTAAATAACGGAGGATCTTTAATATGAGAGAAAATAAGGCGAGTATGACTTCCCTGCTGTCCGCTTTCGTAAGGGCGTACCACAGTAAATACGACACACCGGTGATATTTGATGATTTCTTGGCACAAGATCTTTTATCTGAAAAAGAGCTGTCGGACATCAGCGATCATTTGATTCAAGGTATATCATTTTTCAGCAAAGACATGGCCCGGAAGCTTCAAGGCAAACCGGATGACATCTTAAAATGGGTGACTCAAGTTCAGCTGTCTCCTACACCGTTAGCCCGTGCGGCGTATTGCGAAGAAGTGCTCCTGAATGAAGTGAAGCTCGGGGTTAAACAGTATGTCATCCTCGGTGCGGGGCTGGATACTTTCTGTTTCAGGCATCCCGAGGTGACAAACGGCTTAGACATCTTTGAAGCGGATCTCCGCGCTTCACAGGAAGACAAATTAAACAGTTTAAAACGTCTTGAGCGCGATATTCCGAGCCGACTTCATTTTGCGCCGATGGACTTTACGGCTCCGCTTTCTTTCAGCCGTCTGAATCAGGAAGGTTTTTCCCGCCAAAAAACCTTTTTCAGCCTGCTCGGTGTGTCATATTATCTTACGAAAAAGCATCTCGCCCGCCTGCTTACACAATTATTTGCCGAAGTCCCGCCCGGCAGCTCTATCGTGTTTGATTATGCGGATGAATCGCTCTTTGAAGAAAAAGGACTGTCAAACAGAGTGGAGAACATGGTGAAAATGGCTGCGGCAGGCGGAGAACCGATGCTGTCGTGTTTCAGCTATAAAGAAATTGAAAAAATGTTAGAATCATCAGGCCTGCTTATTTATGAACATTTATCTCCAGCGGTTATCAATGACCGTTTTTTCAGCGGGCGCACTGACCATTTAACCGCATTCGAGACCATTCATTATATACACGCCGTCAAAAAGTAATCCGCTGACGCCAAAAAAGACATCCCACAGACGTGAGATGTCTTTTTTTTATACGGATTGTCTGTTGTTTGCAAATTTCTTTGAAACAAAAGGATATAACAGCAGACCGACGAAAAACAGTCCGATACCGAGAATAAAGGTCGTTAAATCGGCCGTTCCGGTAATAATGACGTAAAAAGAATAAATGCAGGCAAGGATGGCGATGAAACCGTCCTTCACTCTTGAACCCTTGATTTCGTCATACGTTTCACCCGTCAGCACGAGCTTCAGGCTGTAAAACGCAGATACGAGATACGGAATCAGATAAGCGAGTGTCGCCGCCGTTGTTAAAAACGTAAACGCGTCACTGATTGTCCGGGAAATAACCGAAAAGATAAAGATCTGTGACATCACATTCGTGACGATTAACGACACAACCGGGCTTCCCTGTTTATTTGTTTTTGCAAAAGCGGCGGGAAAGTCTCCTGATTTCGCGGCTTGATACGGAACTTCAGAGCCGAGAAGAATCCAGCCGAGCATCGTCCCGAACAGACAGAGGATCGCCAAAATCGCCATGATGATGCTTCCCGCATTGCCGACGATCGCGTATAATACGTCAACAAACGGTTTTTCCGAGCCGACAAGCTTACCATGCGGAAGCACGCCCATCGTAATCAATGTCACGATAATATAGATGCTGAGCGCAATCAATAAGCCGGTAATGGTGGCGCGTTTCACGTCGCGCTGCGAACGGGCGCGCCCGGATAAGATGACTGCCGATTCAATTCCGACGAACGCCCATAATGTTGAAATCGCCGCATTGTGGACCTGACCGCCGATTCCCTCAACCGTGTGAGGACCTGTCTGAACCGGAAAATAAAAATGATCGAAAAACGACGTTTGAAATACAAACAAACCTGCAATGATAAAGAAGATAAATCCTAATACCTTTGAAAACGTCGTAACGAAATTTAATTTACTCGCACCGTTCATGCTGGAAACGAGAATCGTGTGAGTGCCCCATAATAAAACCGTACATACGGCAAACGTCAGCAGCTGGCCAAGTGTAACCGCCTGACCGCCGATTGAAAACATTTCACGCTTATCCGTTAAAATCGGGAAAAAAGAAGTTAAATATCCGGCAAGGCTGGTGATGATCGCCACGTTGCTGATCCAGCTCGCCACCCAGTAGCCCCACACCATCGTGAAACCGGCTGCGTTCCCTTTTTTCCGATCGCTGAACAGCGCTCTCGCATAGCTTTGCGGCCCCGCCGTCAGCTCAGGCTTGCGGATGGATAAGTGACCGAAGACAAGCGCGATCATTAACACACCGGCTCCCGTCAAAAGCCATGCCGATGTAGCGCCGAACGGGCTCGCGATTTTTGCGAGCGTGCTCGGAAGGGAAAAGATGCCCGAGCCTACCATATTTCCTACGACAAATGCCGTTAATAACCAAAAACCCCATTTTTTCGTCTGTTCCATTCCTGTACCTCCTGGTTGTTCATTCGTACGGACCAGACCCCGAGACCATATTTACACACAAAAAAAGCCTGAACAAAAGTCCATGCTTAAAGAAACACACACCCTTGATCTCCGGATAGCCCTCCGCGAAAAAGCACGCGGCAGTCCTGCACTTATTCAGATACAGTCCCAGCATAAAGAAGGATCGGCTTTCTTTACACTTCGGCGCTGATGCCTTTAACACATGTTTTGCGGCCCCTTATCAGCCTGGCATGTGCGACTCATCATCAAGCGCAACCTCTACCTCACCGAGAAAGAGTGAGGATTTTTATCATTCAATTCTACTCAGAGGTTATCAGAGATAAAAAGATCTGTCAAAGGGAAAAATTAGACGGAAAACGGATAGAGCATTTGCCCTACCCGTTTTTATAGTCAGCGGTTGTTTTTTTTCTTTTGAACAGCTTCTTGAAGCGGATCGTCTTTCAAAGCTGCACCGGCGTCCTCAAGCGCACCTTGAATGACGTTTTTGTTTTTATCGCTGTTTTTGCCTTTTTCTTTGTTAAAGAAAGCCATCTGTATCACCTCTTTATCAAATATAGGTACACCTATAATGTGTCTTTTTCCGCGGCAGAATATACGGAATCCGATCCTCCTTCCTTTTGGCGGAACAGGTAAAGTTTGTTGATCAAACATGCATTCTCTTGATATATTTGTAATTCAGGGGATTTTGGCAAAAATAAAAAGGAGAAGCGAAAAATGACAGGAAAAACACACATCATGGGAGGCATCGCTTCTTGTTCCGCAATTGCGTATTATTACGGGTATGATCCGGTCCTTATGACCTCAGCGGGTGCCCTCGGGGCGCTGATTCCCGATATTTGCCATACAAAAAGCAAAATCGGCAGAACGCTGCCCGTTCTGTCCAAAATCGTAAGCACGGTTTTCGGCCACAGAACATTTACACACAGTCTGCTGTTTATGCTTATTATGTTTTTCATCACGGCAGCCTATATCCCGAATCCAAGCATCTCCGCCGGACTGATGGTCGGAATGGCAAGCCACCTTGTGCTTGACGCATGGACCGTCAACGGCATTAAACTGCTGTTTCCGTCTGCCATCCGCTTCCGTCTTCCCCTTTATATGAGGACGGGGAGCTTTTCGGAGCAGCTTGTGCTGGCCGGGTTAACGATTGTATCCTGCTATTATTTATACGAATTGGTTCACGGCCGCATCTCTTAAACAAAAAGCGTCTTTTCGCTTTTAGGGTGAGGAGTCATACATATGAAAAAATCCTTTTTCAGCAATCATCGGTTTTTATGCCTGTCCATCCTGTTCATGTGGATAAAAACATACGCCGTTTACAAGCTTGGTTTTGATCTGCAAAACAATTCGGTTCTTGAGGAATGTCTGCTTCTCATTAATCCGCTGAGCTTTATTGTGCCGCTGTTCGGCATCGGCCTGCTGCTGACGGAAAAGAAGCAGCGGATCTTTCTGCTTTCGGCAAATGTGATGCTGACGGGGATTTTAATCGCGAATACGGTGTTTTACGGGTTTTATATTGATTTTATCACCATACCGGTTTTGTTTCAGGCGAGCAATATGGGCGATATGGGAAGCAGCGTCCAAGAGCTGTTTCACCCGCTGTATATCGCTTTATTCGCGGATATTGCGGTTCTGTTTTACCTAGCGGGAAGGCATAAAGCCGGTAACGGAAAAGCGGGCGCCCGGACCGTCAAAGCATATGCGTGGGCATCAGCCGGCCTCATGCTGTGCAACCTGGCGCTGTCTGAGGCCGAGCAGCCGAAGCTGTTCAGGCATCCTTTTGATCGTGAAGCGCTCGTAAAAGGAATCGGCCTGTTCCACTTTCATTTGTATGACACCATTTCGCAGACGCTGAATGCAGGGGCTAAAGCGTTTGCCGACGAAGACAGTCTTGCCGCGGTCGCGAACTACACTCAAGCCGACTACAGCCGCCCGTCCGATGCAAAGTTCGGGCTTGCTAAAGGGCGTAATGTGATTTTTGTCACGCTTGAATCAACACAGCGTTTTGTGATGGATGAACGGGTCAACGGGCGGGAGATTACCCCGTTTTTAAATAAACTGCGGAAAAAAAGTTATGACTTCACTCATTTTTATCAGCAGACTGAACAGGGAAAAACCTCAGATTCAGAATTCATTACTGCGAATTCGCTGTATCCGTCTTCAAGCGGCGCCGTTTTTTTTACAAAAAGCGGCCACCGGTTCAATACGATGTACCATATGTTAAAAGATCATCAATACTATTCAGCCGTTCTGCATGCCAATCATAAGGCCTTTTGGAACCGGGATGAGATGTACGGGACATTCGGAATCGACCGTTTTTTCGACGCGGATGAATTTAAGGTGACACAGGAAAATTCAACAGGCTGGGGCCTGAAGGATAAGGAATTTCTCGAACAGTCAGCGGAAAAATTAAAGAAGCTTCCGCAGCCGTTTTACGCGAGCCTGCTGACTTTGACCAACCATTTTCCTTTTGAAATTGATAAACAGGATCAGCTCATTGAAGAACCGGACACAAGCAGCGATTTATTAAACCGCTATGTGACGACGGTCCGCTATGAAGATGAGGCCCTGAAACACTTTTTCAAGAAGCTGAAAAAAGAAGGACTGTATGACAACGCGATGATCGTCCTGATGGGAGATCATTACGGTATATCCGAAGCCCATAATCAAGGACTTGCCGAATTCTTAGGGAAAGAGGAAATCACTCCGTTTGATACGGTTCAGCTTCAGCGCGTGCCGTTTATCATTCATATTCCCGGGGTGACCGACCGTGCGCCGGAAACGATTGCATCCGCCGCGGGACAGGTTGATGTAAGACCGACGCTGCTTCACCTGCTCGGCATTGAAACGAAAGGCAGCATTCAGTTCGGCAATGATCTGTTTTCCGGAGAGCGGACCCCGTTTGCGGTGCTGAGAAACGGCAGCTTTATCACGGATGATCATATTTATACGAAAAATACGTGTTACAGCCGTAAAACGGGTGAACCGCGTTCTGACATGAGCACGTGCAGCGATGAGAAAGAAAAAGCGGAACAAGAGCTGATGCTTTCCGATAAAATATTAAACGGCGACCTGCTGCGGTTTTACAAGCAATAAAAAAATCCCTCCGTTATATGGAGGGATTTTTCATGTTTCATATATGAGCCGTCCTGTCATTTTCGTATCATATCCGGATAATTGAGAAAGCTGAGACTTGAATTCCTCAGAATTGAGGATGTCCTGCACGCTTTGAACAAGCTCCCGGTTTTGTTTTAAGACGACCACATCGTACTGTTCACTGATCACCGGGATAAAGTCCGTGCCTGCCATATGCGCCGCATGCTGCGACCCGACTCCGATATCCGCCTTTCCGCTTGACACTTGTGAAGCCGCTGACAGATGATCAGTGACAATGTCATGGTAGCCGGCGACATCAGACGGCGTAATACCGAAAGATCTGAGCTGTTCATCCAGCAGCACCCTCGCGCCTGATCCTTTTTCGCGATTGACGATACGGACATCCTTTCGGCTCAAGTCCTGAAAGCCCTGAATGTTTAGCGGATTGCCCTTTTTCACATATAATCCGGCCTGCCGCAGCACGACATGAAAAAGCGCAAACGGCTCCCCTGAAAGAATGCGCTTCACGTACGGGATGTTATACTGCCCCGTCTCCCCATCGTACAAATGCAGACTGACGATGTCACAAGCCCCGCGGTACATCTCGATCAGGCTGTTCAAACTGCCGCTGTACTTGCGGAGCGGAGCCGCCTGTATTGTTTGTTCCAGCTGTTTGCTGAGGAGGTCCATCGACACATCCTGCCCGCTGATGATAACGGACTGCCTTTTTTCCGGCTCCCGCCCGCGGGACGGGTCAGCAGCTTCTGATACGGATGGCTTTTTTGACATTCTCATGTTTGCTTTATATTGTTTTAAGTCCTCTTCATCGACCCTCATCTGTCTTCCGACCCTGTACGCCGGAATGAGTCCTTTTTTTATCAAATCATATACTGTCAGTTTTGAGACCTTCAAAAGGCCCGCAACTTCTTCTATTGTATAGGAAGTGGCTTCTGTCATATTATCACGCTCCGTTTTTATTATAACGGTTCAGATATTGAAAAAAAACCGCACCCTCACGTACAATTACGTTATAATTAGTTTTATCTAATGATATTCAGTTATAAGGGGTGCACAATGTTGAAAAAGAAAGCGACACTATTCACAACTGCGGTTATGGGCGTTTTCCTCGCAACTGCGGGCTGCTCATCCGGACAATCGGCCAAAGGCGGACAAAACGAAAAAGTAACACTGACCGTTTCCGCGGCGGCGAGCGCTCAAGACGCGCTTGAAGAAATCCAAACCAACTACGAAAAATCACATTCAAACGTGGCCATTCAAGACAACTTCGGATCATCAGGCACACTGCAAAAACAAATTTCCCAAGGCGCGGGAGCTGATTTATTCTTCTCGGCAGCCGAAGATAAATTCGAAAAGCTTGTTCATGACGGCGATATCGACAAAAAGGACAGCACAGACCTTTTGAAAAACGATCTGGTCATGATCGTGCCTGAGAAAAACAGCGCACACCTTACACATCTGAATGACCTGAAAAAAGACAGCACGGAAAAAATCGCGCTCGGCACGCCTGAATCCGTTCCGGCCGGACAATACGCCAAACAGTCATTGACTAAATTATCCCTGTGGGACAAGGTAAAAGATAAAGTCGTCTATGCAAAAGACGTCCGCCAGGTGCTTTCTTATGTTGAAACCGGAAATGTCGATGCCGGGCTTGTCTATAAAACAGACGCGCTGATTTCGAAAAAGGTGAAAATCACCGATGAAGCACCGGCGAAAACGCACGATCCGATCGTGTATCCGCTAGGCATCGTCAAGGATACAAAGCACCGTAAAGAAGCAGAAGCGTTTTATCAGTATCTGCAGTCAGATGCAGCGATGAAAGTGTTTAAGAAATATGGATTTACTGCCAAGTAACATTACGGCTTCGGAGTTTTTTACCCCAGTCGTATTGTCTTTTGAGGTGGCTTTGGCTTCGGGCATCGCCGTCATCCTTCTCGGAACGCTTGCAGGCGCCTGGATGGCGAAAGCGCGATTTCCCGGAAAAACGGCTGTGGAGACGCTGTTTATGCTCCCGCTCGTTCTTCCGCCTACCGTTGTCGGCTTCATCCTCATTATCATTTTCGGGAAACACAGCTTTATCGGCCGGGCGATCGAGCGTATTTTTCACCAGCCCGTCATTTTCACGTGGTGGGCCGCGGTGATCGCTTCGGCCATTGTCGCCTTCCCGCTTATGTATCAGTCTGCCAAAACGGGTTTCGCCGCGGTTGATTCTGACATCGAAGGAGCGGCGAAAATAGACGGAGCCGGCAGATGGCAGGTGTTCACCCGTATTTCCGTCCCGCTTGCCTTTCCGTCCCTTTTGACCGGAAGCATTCTCAGTATCGCAAGGGCGCTAGGTGAATTCGGGGCGACTTTAATGTTTGCGGGGAATATCCCGGGCGTCACCCAAACGCTGCCGACAGCGATTTACGTCGCGATGGATTCCGGCAATGAAACACTCGCCTGGGTGTGGGTGATCTGTATAATGATTATTTCTTTTCTGATGCTGTTTTTCATCCAACTGAAAAAACCGGATTGACCGATCCGCCTTCCGACCACATTTCGCCGGGAGGCTTTTTGATTTAAAATCGGATGGTATATAATGAAACAAAAACACACAAAGGGTGCGGCTATGAAAATTAATGTCATTATCGCGGATGATAATTCTTTCATCAGAGAAGGAATGAAAATCATTTTGCATACATATGAGGAATTTACAGTATCGGCAACGCTGGAAAACGGATTAGAGGCGGCAGAGTATTGTAAACACAATCCCGTCGATATCGCCTTGCTGGACGTCCGCATGCCGGTGATGAACGGCGTCGAAGCCGCAAAACGGATCGCGGAGGAAACAGATACGAAGCCGATGATCCTGACGACATTTGACGACGACGAGTATATTTTAGAAGCGATTAAAAACGGCGCAAAAGGATATTTATTAAAAAATACCGAGCCGGAACGGATCCGCGATGCGATCAAAAGCGTCTTCAACGGGCACAGCATCCTTCAGGACACCGTGCTGGATAAAATAAAAGACAGCCTTTCCCGCCCGGCGGAAGCCGCGCATCAGATTGATGAAAGCCAGTTTACTGAAAGAGAGCTCAGCATCATGTCGCTTATTGCGAAAGGCCTGTCGAACAGAGAAATTTCAAAACAGCTTTTCATTTCTGAAGGGACGACGGCCAATTATATTTCATCTATTTTAGGGAAAACCGGTCTTGAGCACAGAACGCAGATCGCAATTTATTATATCACCGGGAAGGTGGATAACGAGCGTTGAACGGTTTGGATTTTTGGATGCTGATGAGCAGACTGATCGTCATTTTTTATACGGCCTTTTTGTTCGTATCGGCCGACCGCCTTTACATGCCGTACGCCGTCTTGTTTCTGCTGCTTTATCTGTGTCTGGGCATTGCGGTCTGCATGATCAGGCCGACCGCTTGGAGGCGCGGGATCACCCTCATGACGCTGGCATTGACCGCCTTGCTTTCCGCCGGAGGCCATCCGGCGTTTCTGTTTCTTTTGCCGCCCGCCATTTTTGCCGTTCTTGCCGAATATCCGGTTCACCGCTATGTGTTCTGCCTGCTCGTGTTTTTGCCGTTTTTATTTATCCCGTACGGCGATCTTCCGACGTATACCGTCACGACATTGTTCTGTCTGGCGATTTTCGTTTTGGCCGCCCGGTCCAGCGACCGGCTGAAAAAATATGAAGAGCAGTCAGACAGCATGCGCTCAAGCATTGAAAAACTGACGAAACAGCTGCACAGCAGCACAGAATATATCAAACAATCGGAGTATACCGGCAAACTCGAAGAAAGAAACAGATTGTCCCAAGCCATCCATGACAAAATCGGCCATTCCATGACAGGCGCGCTCATTCAGATGGAAGCGGCGAAACGGATGCTCGGCTCCCATCCGGACAAAGCGGCTGAACTGCTCCAAAACGCCATTACCATTTCCAAAGAAGGCATAGAGGATATCCGCATAACACTGAAAAATATGAAACCGCCCGCTGAACAAATGGGCATTCACAGATTAAGAACGTTTATTGATGAATTTTCGGCCAAAAACGGGATGCCGGTTCCGTTTACGCATCAAGGCGATTTGGACAGGCTGACGCAAATGCATTGGAGAGTCATTCAGGAAAACGTAACCGAAGCCTTGACCAATGCAATGAAATACGCCGATGCCACGCAGATTTTCATTGATATCCATGTGCTGAACAAAGCCGTGAAAGCGGAAGTCAAAGATAACGGAAACGGCGCCGTCCGCTTTAAAAAAGGCCTCGGCATGCTCGGTATGGAAGAACGGGCGGCCGTCTTGCACGGAACCGTTATTTTTGACGGCACGGCCGGTTTTTCCGTCACGACATTGCTTCCGGTTGAATAAGTGAATATTTTCATGTGAAAAATATGAAGATTCTCACGTCAAAGGAATGAACAGCTGCACTAACGGCCGTTCATTCTTTTTTTTATAATAAGAGCATCACAAGACATAGAGGTGGAAACATGAACATTTTGGAGCTCAAACAGCTGAGTAAGAAATTCGGTGATTATGCCGCCGTTGACCAGATGTCGCTTGCCGTAAAAGAAGGTGAGATTTTCGGGTTTCTCGGCGCAAACGGAGCCGGAAAAAGCACGACGATCAATATGATCTCAGGTCTTTTAAAACCTTCAGGCGGAGACATTCTGTTTCTCGGAAAAGATATTTTCAAATATAGCAAAGCAACGAAAATGAATATCGGCATCGTCCCTCAGGACCTCGCGATTTACGAAGAATTAAACGCCTATGAAAATGTGAAGTTCTTCGCCGGGCTGTACGGCCTGAGAGGGGCGGCTCTGAGAGAACGGGTCGAGGAAGCCCTGACATTCGTCGGCTTGAGCGATAAACACAAATATTTGCCGAAGCATTTTTCCGGCGGAATGAAGCGCAGGCTCAATATCGCCTGCGCGCTTGCCCACCGGCCGAAACTGATCATCATGGATGAACCGACGGTCGGCATTGACCCGCAATCAAGAAATTATATTCTGCAATCAGTGAAAAAGCTGAATGAAATGGGCTGCACGATCATCTACACGAGCCACTACATGGAGGAAGTTGAAGAAATATGCACACGCATCGCCATCATTGACCACGGGAAAGTCATCGCAGAAGGCACAAAGGAACAGCTGACTTCCATCATTACCGACACAAAGGACGTCGTGATTGAGCTGTCATCCGGAAACGGTATCAGCCTCGGCGATATTCAGGATCTTCCCGGCGTCAGAGCCGCCGCACTGGAAGAAAACAGCGTGAAAATCAGCTCTGACACAGGGGTCAACAATTTAAACCGCCTGATCCGGTACTTCATGGACAAAGGAATTGAAATCCGCTCTTTACAGGAACAGGCCCCTGACTTAGAAACGGTATTTCTCACACTGACAGGCAGAAGCCTGCGCGACTGACTCAACTGAAAGGAGGATTGCAAATGAATATTCTGCACATCGCCGGGAAAGAAATCAAAATCAGTTTCCGTGACAGACGGACCTTTATTTTCATGCTTGCTTTTCCGATCGTCTTTATGATGATTCTCTCTGCGGCATTATCAAACGCCTTTGATTCAGAGGTGACGGTCGGACACATCAAGGTCGAATATACGGACCAGTCAAACGGACCGCTTTCTCATGATTTTACTGAGTTTATGAAAGCCGCAAAAAAAGAGCATGTCTATTTTCACAAAGCGGACACGGAGGCAAAAGGCAAAAACGACGTTCGTGAAAATCAGGCGGATGCTTTCGTCACTGTCAAAAACAGCGGTTTTCAAGTTTATACAAATGACCGGAGCGGCATGAACGGCACGATCGTCCAAGGCATGCTGACCGCTTTTACCAACCAATACAAAGCAGGCGCCGCCGCATACAAGGCGCATAAGGCACCGGTCGCCGGACAAATAAAAAGCGATTATATGAAGCAGACGTCTTTAAACAAAGCGAAGGAACCGAAAGCGAAAGATTTTTACGCGGTGTCCATGACGACGATGATCGGGCTGTACGCCTCGATTTTTGCAAGCACCTTGTTCCGCGGGGAAAGAATACGGCACACAGCCGATCGCCTGATTGCCGCTCCGCTCCGAAAAAGCGATATCTTTCTCGGAAAGATGCTCGGCATTTTGGCTGTGAATGTTCTGACGATTCTTGCCGTTGTCGCCTTCAGCAAATTTATCTTAAAAGCGAATTGGGGCAGCCACATGGGCCTTGTGCTTCTGATTCTCGTTTCTGAAATTCTTTTGGCCGTCAGCTTCGGGCTCAGCCTGAGCTATTTGACCAGAAAACCCGAAAGCGCCAGATTAATCACCGTCATCATCGTTCAGGTGATGTCCATTATCGGCGGCGCCTATTACAAATATGAAGGCGGAGGAATTTCCGTCCTGTCGCCCTTATCATGGATCAATAAGGCGATTAACAACATCATTTACGCAAATGATGTATCAGCGGCATGGCCTGCACTCGGTTTAAATACAGCATTGGCGGCACTCTTTTTGCTGATCGCCGCATTTACGTTTCAAAGACGGGAGGGATTGTAATATGAAAAACTTCTGGTGGCTGTTTGCACACACTCTCAAAGGGATTACAAAAAGCAAAAAACAGCTTATTCTTTATATCGGGGCTCCGCTGATCGGCGTCTTCCTCTCCTTCATGACCAATGCCAACGGCGGAGCCGAAACGCTCAATATCGGCATTCTCAATCAGGACGGCGGAGAAGTGGCACAGGATACGGTCACGTTTTTAAAAGGACTGGATCATGTGAAGATTTCGGAGGAAACGGCTGCGTCCGCCACATCCAAGATCGCTTCAGGAAAAATGGAGGCGCTCATTACGTTTGAAAAAGGCTTCTCCCAAAGCGTAAAAGACGGGAAACCGGCTCACATCGGCATGACCTCGCTGAAAGGCGCCCAGGTCACCGGATATGTCAGCTCTTATTTGTACAATTATATGAACAGCGCCGCCTCAATCGGCAAATCTTCCGGCGGGGACGCAAAGGCCTTTCAGGCGATGTACGCCGATTTCAAGCATTCTCCGATTCAAACGGAGTCCGCTGTTTTACAAGATACATCGAACCATAAAGAAATGACTTACTCAGTCATCGGGTATCTCATTATCATTATGCTCTATTCCGCCGGCAACCTGACGGAACTGATGATTAAAGAGCGGGAAAACAGGACGTACTACAGGCTTCTGTCAACGCCGATCACATCAAAGCAATATGTACTGGCAAACGCAGCGGTGAATATCATTATCATGGCCGTCCAAATTCTATTCGCCGTTCTCTTTATGGGCGCCGCTTTTCATATTCATCCGTCATTCCCGCTGTGGCAGCTGTTCATCCTGATGATGCTGTTTGCATTAAGCGCAATCGGTATCGCCTTTATTGCCGTCGGTTTTTCCAACAGCAGCGCTTCGGCATCGGCGCTTTTGAATTTGATCGTTGTGCCGACATGCTTGCTCGCCGGCTGCTTTTTTCCGGGCAATATTATGCCGAAAACAGTGCAGACAATCGCCGAATTTCTGCCTCAGCGCTGGGTGCTTGATACGGTGGATCAATTGCAGCACGGCCGCACGCTCCAAAGCCTGACGCTGAACATCATCATTTTGGGAGCCTTCGCCGCCGCCCTGTTATTAATAGCCGCATACAGGTTCAGCGTAAAACGTCAGACACAGACATTTATGTAAAGAAAAACAGCCCCGTAAAGGGCTGTTTTTTCTTAGAACAGAAGCTCGTCCGGGTTCGGGCCGACACGCTCATCTTTGTTCAATGCGCTGATCTTTTCCATTTCTTCCTGTGACAGTTCGAAATCAAAAATATCGGCATTTTCTATGATGCGGTGCTCTTTAATGGATTTCGGAATGGTAACGACTTCGTTTTGAAGATCCCAGCGCAAAATCACTTGAGCGACCGATTTGTTATGTTTTTCCGCAATTTGTGACAGCACTTCGTTATCTAAGAGCTGTCCCTGCATCAATGGAGACCATGCTTCCACTTGAATGCCCTGCGCTTTGCAGAAATCTCTTACTTCTTTTTGAGTCAGGCGCGGGTGGAATTCTATCTGGTTGACCATCGGCTTGATCTCAGCATCTTTCAGCAGTTCTTCTAAGTGATGCACTTGGAAGTTGCTGACGCCGATCGCGCGGATTTTGCCGTCTTTGTACAGCTTTTCAAGAGCGCGCCATGTGTCTTTATATTTATCCTTGCCCGGCCAATGAATCAGGTATAGGTCAAGGTAATCGAGGCCGAGGCGCTCAAGGCTTTTCTCAAACGCGTCAAGTGTCGTTTCGTATCCTTGATCTTCATTCCACACTTTTGACGTGATGAACAGCTCTTCTCTGGCAACGCCCGCAGCTCTGATGCCTTCGCCGACGCCCTCTTCATTTTTATAAATTGCCGCCGTATCAATGCTGCGGTAGCCATTTCTGATTGCCGCTTCGACAGAGTCCGCCGCTACGCTTCCGTTTTCCACCTTAAATACGCCAAGGCCGAACCACGGCATTTCAACGCCATTATGAAGCTTTACAGTATCTTTTAAGCTTTTTGCCACGTTGAACCATCCTTTCTAGTCATTATGTAAACGGTTATTATTATCTCACATTTACGCCGTATGAAACCAATTATACGCTCATCGTTATAACAGAAACCATCTTTAGTACTCCGGTACCACTAGCGTTATTATTTTCCTATTTTTCAAAAAATCCGGTTAGCCCGGTAACTGACCGGGTAAATCGCTAATGCAGCCACCAAACAATCGAAGGAGGAAATACGATGAAACGTATACGTATCCCAATGTCCGTTGCCCTTGGCGCCGCTTTGTCCCTGACTCCTCTGTCCTTTGTATCCGCAAAAGAAAACCCGGTCCCTCAAAACATGGCACAGCAAAAGTCAGATGTCTCTGCAAAAGATGTCGGTTTAAACATTGATGTTGACCTGCTCGGCATCGGCAATTCGATTGCTGACGCGATTAAGTCGGCGCAAAACCGAGACGGCTTCGTCAAAAACTTAATGGAATCTTCATTCTACGCTTCAGGACAAAAATATAATGTCATGGTGTTTAATTTAAGCCAGGAATATGAAGATCATTTTAACGGCGTTCAGTTTTACGGTTCCGCCGTTTATGACGGCATCACATACGGCATTTGGGTGTTTGAAGACGGAAGCTTCACCAACAAAGGCGATGGCGGCTGGATCAACTGGGCCTTCAGAGGCTGGTTTGACCGCGACGGCGATCACGTCGAATTCCATCGTCCGTAATGTAAAAAAGTCCGGCACACAGATGCCGGACTTTTTTTCATTTATTCATCTCCGTCAAGCATCGCCGCTTCCACATCATTGATGTATTGGCGAAGCTCATGTGACATGTCGCGGGAGATTTCCCGCTCTTCGAATAATGTTTGGATTTCATTGCGGATGGCCTGCACGGCCCGCAGTTTGATCTCAAGTTTTTGATTTTCAAAACGGCGGCTCGGATTCTGTTCGTGATACGAGTGCCCCAGCCTGAAAATCAGGTGATTGTAAAAGGAAATGACGGCAAGCGTCACATCTTTATTTTCTTCGGTCATGTGTTTTTTCAGGCTTTCAATCGCCGCTTTTGCCGTTTTAACCCTTGTGGCGCGAATGAGGCCTTCTTCATTTAAAATCGACATTTCCGGCTTTTTTTGTTCACCGAAAAAGATCCAGTACATCAGGCGTTTCAGCTTTTTCTTAGATAAGCCGACTTTAAACGGATTCGTATACAGCACTTCCAGTTCATCAAACCGTTCCTGGAGGCTGTCAGCCGTTTCTTCCGGGATGTCGCCCCGCTCAATCAGCCGGAGCAGTTCTTCCTGTTCAGCCTGTATCCCTTGGGCGCGGACTTTCCGCTCATCTTTTTTCGTGCGGTTTTTTACGGTAAACTGCTGAAACCTGAGATTTTTCATTTTCTCATTGTATTCGGCAATGACCGCAAAAGAAGCCGTTTTGTTAGTCTCATTCATATTTTCTTTGATGGCCGATAAAGCAGCCTTTATCAGCTTCCGTCTCGCTGTCAGCAATTTGACTTTCTTCTCTTTCGCATTGTCTTCCGGCTTATCTGTCAGAATCGGCAGTACGATTGTCGCCAGCACCAATGTGCACAAAATAACGCCTGCGGCTAAAAAGAGAATCAAATTCCGTTCAGGAAACGGCGAGCCGTCGGAGAGCACGTACGGAATGGAAAAGGAACCCGCAAGCGTGACCGCTCCCCTGACGCCTGAAACTGAAATCAGCAGTGTGGAGCGCAGGCCGGGCTTATAAATGCTCTGATCCTTGTTAAAAAACCACTTGCCGTTCCAAAAAAACAGCACCCACAAAAATCTGAGAATCATTAACGTCAGCGTAATGACGATAATGTACCCGATAACCATCATATTGTTAAACGCGGTATCATTAAAAATAACAGAAACCACATCCGGTATTTGCGTTCCTAATATGACGAAAACAAGACCGTTAAGAATGAACAAAATAATATTCCACGTACTTGAAGAGACGATTTGCAGTTTGACCATCGTTGATTCAAGACGATCCTGCTCCACCGCATGCGTGATGCCGCCGGCCACAACCGCTAAAATGCCGGAAACGCCGATTTCTTCAGCCGCCAGATAAATGACAAACGGCGTCAGAATTTGAATCAGCATATGCATCGTGACATCCTGCATGCCGAGGCGGCGCAAAAACAGCCGGAAACGGATAATCAAAAAAGAAATGACGACACCGCTGAGTAAACCGCCGGCTGAAATCAAAACAAAGCTGAACGCGGCCTGCGCCAGCGAAAATGCGCCCGTCACGGCAGCCGCAATCGCAAATTTAAAAGCGACCAGGCCGGATGCGTCATTCATCAGCCCTTCTCCTTCAAGGAGACGCAGAATGCCTTTTGGCATCTTCACACGCCCTGACAGCGCGCTGACCGCAACAACGTCAGTCGGTGACAGGATCGCCGCCAGCCCGAACGCGGCGGCCAGCGGAATGCTCGGAATCATCCAATGAATGGTGTAACCGCCGACAATGACCGTGGCAAATACGAGCCCGAGCGCGAGAAGCAGAATCGGCGCTCTTAAATTCCAAAGTTCCGCACGCGGCGTCCGTTTTCCATCATTAAAAAGCAGCGGAGCGATAAACAAAACAAAAAACAATTCGGTATTCAGTTCAAAATGAAGCCCCTGCGGAAATGACGCCGCAATGATACCGAGCGCCACCTGAATCAAAGGCACCGGGATAAAGGGGACAAACCGATTTATAATATTGGAGATCGCAATGATGGTTAAAAGTACGAGTACGACTAAAAATATGTGCAAAGCATGACCTCCTTCATCTGCTGCATTGAATCATCATTGCCTGTTCTCATGGCCCCTGTCAAAGGCCGGAGCCAATTACCGGGCTGGCCCGGTATATTTCCCGCACACAACCATTCTTCTTTTATTTTACCCGTTTTTATTTAAAATTTCTCATAACGTGCTCACGGGGAACTTTTTTTGCCTTCGGCTACTTTTTTCCGAAAAAAGAAAAAGCCTGTTTTCTATGAAAACAAGCTTTTCGCACGGCTGCGTTCTTACTGTTTAGTAAATTGTTTCAGCAGCTCATCTTATTCGTGAAAATTCGTTCCGTCTGTTGTCGCTTTAATGATGCCCGCACGGATGACGAAATCTCCAAAGTGTTCGCCTTCCTCACGCTCTTTCGCATAACGCGGCAGAATGGTGCGGAGCTCACTGAGAATCTCCTCTTCACCGATATTTTCCCGGTACATTTTGCTTAAACGGCTGCCGTCAAATGCAGCTCCTAAATACATATTATATTTTCCCGGCGCTTTTCCGATAAATCCGATTTCGCCGAGCGCATGGCGGGCGCAGCCATTCGGGCAGCCAGTCATACGGATGGTGATCTCTTCATCCCGCAGTCCGTTTTCGTCAACAATGGCTTCAATTTTATCAATCAGCTTCGGCAGATACCGCTCCGCTTCGGCCATCGCGAGCCCGCATGTCGGAAGCGCGACGCAAGCCATTGAACTGCGGCGCAGGGCGGAATGCTGCCGGCCGTCTGTCAGACCGTATTGTTCGATTAATGCGCTGATTTGATTCTTTTTCTCGCTCGTCACATTGCCGATAATCAGGTTTTGATTAGAGGTGAGACGGAAATCTCCCGTATGGACTTTGGCGATTTCACGTAATCCCGTCATCAGCTTATAATCCTCATAGTCCGTGACACGGCCGCCTTCGATAAACATCGTAAAATGCCATTTTCCTTTTACGCCTTTCACCCATCCGTAACGGTCGCCGTTATGGTCAAAATGATAAGGTTTCGCCTCATCCAGCTGCCAGCCGAGGCGGTTCTCCAGCTCTGCTTTTACATTTTCCAGACCGAGACGGTCAACAGTATATTTAAATCTGGCATTCTTTCTGACGGAACGATTTCCGTAATCACGCTGAATCGTAATGGTTTTTTCCGCTACATCATACAGCTGCTCCGGTTTGCAGAAGCCGATGACTTTTGAAAGCTGCGGATAAGTGGCCGTATCACCGTGCGTCATTCCCATACCGCCGCCGATTGCCACGTTGAATCCGATCAGTCTGCCTTCTTCTACAATCGCAATGAAGCCGAGATCTTGAGAAAAGACATCAATATCATTGGACGGAGGCACGGCGATTCCAATTTTGAATTTCCGCGGCAAATACAGCGGCCCGTACATCGGTTCCGTTTCCGTATCAGGAGTGCCCGCCACCCGTTCCTCATCAAGCCAGATTTCATGATAGGCTCTCGTGCGCGGAAGAAGGTCGTCACTCAGTTTTTTCGACCATTCGTACACTTCCGCATGGATTTCAGACTGATACGGATTTGAAGCGCACATGACGTTTCGGTTGACATCTCCGCAGGCCGCAATGGTATCAAGCAGCGCCTCATTGATTTTCTGAATCGTTTTTTTCATGTTCCATTTTAAAATTCCGTGCATTTGGAACGTTTCGCGCGTTGTCAGCTTTAATGTATTGTTTCCGTATTTTTGCGCCAGTTCATCCATGACAAGCCATTGTTCCGGAGTTGACACACCGCCTGGCATTCGGACGCGCAGCATGAATTGATAAGCCGGTTCAAGCTTTTGTTTCTGACGTTCATTGCGGAGATCGCGGTCATCCTGCAGGTAGCTGCCGTGATGCTTCATCAGCCGGTTGTCATCGTCCGGGATGCCGGCTGAAATCCGGTCGAGCATGACTTCTTTCAATGTGCCGCGCAAATAATCACTTTTTTCTTTAATTTCCTCAACATCACTTGGAGGGCCTTCCGGCGCTTTTAAAATGTTGTTCACCATGCTGAATAAGCTCCTTTCAAACCAAAATCAATATACGTCACGCTGATAGCGTTTTTTCTGCTGCATGTCTGCCAGGAAGCTTTCCGCTTTTTCACGGCTCATGCCGCCTTCTTCCTGAATGATATCGAGAAGCGCCTGGTGCACGTCATGCGCCATATGCTGTTCATCACCGCAGATGTATACGGCGGCTCCCTGCTGCAGCCATTCATACAGCTCTTTGCTTTGTTCTTTCATACGGTGCTGCACATATACTTTTTCCTCCGAATCCCGGGAAAAAGCGACGTCCATTTTTGTGAGTACACCGTTTTGCAGCCATTTTTGCCATTCCGTCTGATACAGAAAATCAGTGACAAAGTGCTGATCTCCGAAAAACAGCCATGTTTTCCCCTCAGCTCCGGTTTCTTCACGCTCCTGCATAAAGGAACGGAACGGCGCGATGCCTGTCCCCGGTCCGACCATGATGATCGGTGTATCCGGGTTTTCCGGCAGCTTGAAGTTTTGGTTGTGCTGAATGTAAATCGGAAGCGTATCTCCCGGCTGGAGTCTTTCCGCACACAGAATGCTGCAGACGCCTTTTCGTTCTCTGCCGTGCGCGTCATATCTGACCGCTCCGATGGTCAGATGCACTTCTTCCGGATTCGCTTCTAAACTGCTTGCGATCGAATAGAGCCGGGCCGGCATTTTACGCAGGATAGAAAGAAAGTCTTCCGCGGACACTTCCCACGGACCGAAATCCCGGACGAGATCAAGCAGGTCACGGCCGTTGATGTATGCTTTCACCTGCTCTTCATTTCCTTCGGCCAGAAGTTCACTCAGCTTTTTGTCAGTCGTAAACTGCGCGGCCTTTTGCAAGAGCGGTTTTGTTAACACTGTAATTTCAAAATGAGAAGTAAGCGCGTCTTTCAGCGGACGGGTCTCTCCTTGCTTATTCACCGCCACTTCCTGTTGTGGGTCCCATTTCAGCTCATTGATCAGCTCATCCACAAGCGCCGGATCATTTTCCGGATAGATGCCGAGGCTGTCCCCGGGCTGATACGCGAGACCCGATCCTTCAAGCGAAAGCTCCAGATGGCGTGTTTCTTTATTCGAACCGCGCCCGTTCAGATTGATGTTCTCAAGAACCTCCGCCCGAAACGGGTTCGTTCTGGAATAAACGGATTCACCGAAAGCCGGCGTCTCGGCAGGAGCTTCAGCCGTTTGGTTTCCCGCTCCTTCGTTCAGGCCGCCGATAACCGCATCAAGCCATTCTGAGAACGGTTCATCATAATCAAGATCGCAATCAACCCGGGGCGCAAGCTGCGTGCCGCCGAGCTCTTTAAGACGCTCGTCGAACTCTTTGCCGGTCTGGCAGAAAAATTCATACGAGCTGTCCCCGAGCGCCAAAACGGAAAAACGGAGCGCTTCAAGCTTCGGCGCGCGTCTGCCGTGAAGAAATTCATGAAAAGCCAGCGCGTTATCCGGCGGATCGCCTTCTCCGTGCGTGCTCACCACGATCAGTAAATTGTTTATTTTTTTCAGATTATTCGGCTTAAAATCGTTCATCGACGCGACGGTGACTTGGAATCCCCGTTCCTCAAGCGTCTTTACCGTCTGTTTCGCAAGACCCTCCGCATTTCCCGTTTGCGATCCGTATAATACGGTCACTTCTTTCGAGACTGCCGGGCTTTCTGCCGCAGACTGGGGAGCGGGTGCGGCTGCTTCACCGGACTCGGACCGGGCCGCAGCCAAATAACCGCTCAGCCAGATTTTCTGTGATTCTGTCAAGGTCGGCAGAAGGCGGTTAAGGAGCTCTGCCTGCTCCTGATTAAACGGACTGTTCATGACCTGAAGTTGCAACGATATCCACCTCACAAGGAATTAAACGTAACGTACGTTATTTCTATAGGAATTGTCAAAATAATATTCTAATTGAAACTTTACCGAAAGTTTGTGTGTAAGTAAAATATATAATCATGATGATAATGATTAAGATTACTAATGATAAAAAGCCCTTTGCACTTGGGCAAAGGGCTTACACGAATAAGCCGGCGGGCACTTCGTTTATAAAAGGAGAGAGTTCTCCCGGAGACAGCACGGTCAGATGATGCATCGCCCGCGTGCAGGCCGTATATAACAGCTTGCGGTCATGCCCGCTTTTATACTGGGCAGCAGAGGCGTCAGCGACAATGACGGCGTCAAACTCAATGCCTTTTGCCAAATACACGGGAATGACGCATACCCCTTTTTGAAAAGGCTGGTTTTCTTTATTGATCAAACGGACACCGCTCCCGGTGCTGACTGTCTGAAACACTTTTTTCGCTTCCGCAGCCGTTTTGCAGATGACTGCGATCGTCTCCCGGCCTTTTTGCCTGAGCTCCCGTATTGTTTGAGTCAATTGCTCGCGGCGCTCTTTTTCAGTATCCGCCCGCAGAACCCGGGGTTTTTCCCCGTTCCGGTTAAAAGGCTCAATGTCATCACCGTCAGCCAGCAGCGCTTTCGTAAATTCAACAATCTGCCGCGTCGATCTGTAAGTCCTCTTCAGGCTGACATACTTCTCTGCGCCATTGCGGAAGCAGCCGGCGAGTGAAGAAGGACCGGTAATGGTGTGTGCATAAATCGACTGGCTGACATCACCGAGCACCGTCATTTTTGCAGCCGGGAAGATGCTTTGAATATACGTGAGCTGAAAAGAGGAATAATCCTGCGCTTCATCAATGAAGACGTGCTTCATTTGTGTATCTATTCTTTTTCCTTCTATCAGGTCCTGCAAATACAGATACGGAGCGGCATCTTCATACGGGAGCGACCGTTCTGCAAATGCGCTGCGGGTTAAAGCCCCGATGCTCTGCCAATGATCGGGCTTTTCATCAGCTCCCCAGTCTGAAAACAGCCGGAGGTACATCCGTTTTATATCGAGAAAGCCGAGCTGTCTGACGGCCTGCTTAATCGGTTTAAAAGCTTTGCGGACAATAATGGCGCCAAGCAGGGACTGTTCACGCTGGTGGTCGTCAAATACAGGTTCGTCATCCGCCGCTTGCTTCTTAAGTTTTTGATAAACCTCAGCATAATCTTCTTTATCAAGCAGCTCACTCTCCTGCAGCACCCATTCCTTCTTACGCTCCTTTTTTTCGAGTGCGCTGATTTCCGTAAGAAGCCATTCCGCCGTCAGCTCCGCTCTGTTCGGAATCGGCAGCTGCTTATCAAGCGAATAAAAATAGGCTTCAATCCGCTCTTTTGAAATCAGGATGTCTCCCCGGAAGCTGATCTGTTTACATATCAGGCCGGAGACCGAAAGCGACCCGGCATAACGGTCAATCATGGCCTGAAAAGCTGGTGACGCTTTGTAAGCAATGGCTTCGAGCCTTACGGAAAGGGCTTCCTGATTCTGCTCGGTCAAGCAATATTCGAGCTGTTCGTACGGGCTTTCACATTCAAACTTTCGTCCGAGCCGGCGGGCGATATATTCCTGAAACGTGGCCTGCTCCATATTTTCTTCTCCCAGTTCCGGCAATACGGCGGAAACGTAACTGTTGAACAAAATGTTCGGAGAAAACAGCACGATCTGACGGGCGTCAAGCACACCGCGCCCGCGGTACAGCAAGTAAGCGGCCCGCTGAAGCGCCGCGGATGTTTTCCCGCTTCCGGCGGCTCCCTGAACGATGAGATATTTGCTTTTTTCATCACGAATGATTTCATTCTGTTCTTTTTGGATGGTTGACACGATGTTTTTCATCTGCTGGCCGGAATGGCCGCTCAGCACCTCTTGCAGCATTTCGTCACCAATCGTCATATCCGTGTTAAACATCGCTTTAAGCGTCCCGTTTTTAATGATAAACTGCCGCTTCAGTGTGATGTCGCCTTCTATCGTTTCTTCCGGAACTTCATAGCGGGCTTTTCCCGGGGAATATTGATAGTAAAGAGATGAAATGGGCGCACGCCAATCGTAAATGAGAAAATGCTCATTGTTTTCATCCATTAAAGAAGTCAGCCCGATATAAATCTGCTCGGCAATGGACTCCCCTTTTTCCGTAAAATCGACACGGCCGAAGTAAGGAGAGGCTTTCAGCTTTTGGATTTTTTGAAGCTGCCGGTATTGAAGCCGATGCGTCCGTTCACGTTCTGAAAGCATTTCAGCCTGCTGTTTAATGCTTGAAAATGTTTCCGCCGCTTCATGGGCATCATCCAAATTAACCGTGACATCATCCCAAAACGTTTTTCTCAGGCCGACAATATCCTGCTTCAATCCGCCCGATGATGCTTCAAGACGCGTTTGTTTCTGATCCAATTCCTTCATGACAAAATTGATTCTTTCCTGCTCTTCTTTCCATTCTTCATCACGTTTTGCCATCAGCGGCACCTCCGACATCAAGCTGACAAATCCGGCTTTCTTTACACAAACATATTATTCAGCATTATAGTCAAATACCCTTTTTCTTATCATATCGGGCGTCTTTTTTATCCGTTATGCAAAAAAACCGATTTCTTTTATGAAATCGGTTTTTTACTGATCTATATGATAGGAACGAATCGGCAGGCGCCACCTGAAAACATAACTGCAGATGCGGCATGCCACAAGCACTAGGAACAGCACATACAAACCTGCGGCATTCCCGGCCCAGCCGAGGCCCACGATTAATCCTCCGAGTGCGGCCCAGACTGCATAAATTTCCGACTTGAGCACAAGGGGCTTCCTGCCCGCGAGCAGATCCCGTATGATACCGCCCCCGCTTCCGGTCAGCACCGCGGCCGCAACCACCGCGCTGAGCGGATGGCCCATTTTCACGGCATATAAAGCGCCTTGGATGGCAAACGCCGAAAGCCCGATGGCATCGGATAAGTTGCCCCATTTACTCCAATGTCTTAACAGCAGCTTCGGAAACAAAAAGACAATCGTAACTGATGCGAGAGCGATTTGAAAAAACGCGCCTTGCTCCCACAAGGCGGAGACCGGAACACCGATCAGCAGGTTTCGGATGGCTCCGCCGCCGAACGCCGTTACAATCCCCAAGATATACACGCCTAAAATATCATACTCCTCTTCCATCGCAACAATCGCTCCGCTGACCGCAAACGCAATGATGCCGATTACACTAAGCAGCTCCCAGGCCATTCCATATGCTCCTTTTTATTTGTTAAATTTTCTGACGACCATTAGATTTTATAATCGCTTTCTCTTAAAATCAACCTTGTTTTTGAAAGATTCTGATTCCAAAATCGGGACAACTGCATTCAGCATGGCTGGAGGCGAGAATATTTTCCTATTTTATACTATACTAGGAGGTTTAATGGAAGTTTCATTGAATACCTTCTCTTAACAAAAAAGGGGGGTTATAAGATGAAAATCAGTTCACTTGTTTTTCCAGTTTTATTGGCCGCCGGATTAATACCCGGCCTGCCGTCAGCCGAAAACCATACGCATTCGCACACTCATGCGGAGCCGGCCAAAACGGTGTATACGGACCCGCTTCCGAAAGCCGATCATTTTAAAGATCTGAAAGGTCCGGTTCAGATTGAACAGACGGTTGATACAAAAATTCTGGATGAAAACGGTAAGCAGGTCGGAACGAAACGATTCGACGCCAATGTCAATCAGGATAAAGCTTCAACTAAAGCCAGCACGGGCTCTCAGAAGGTCAAAGTGCTGGCGGTGGCGGACGCTGAATACCGCGCCAAATACAGCGACTGGCAAACGCGAATCGTTCAGATCGTGGAGCAGGCTGATGTCGCCTTCAACCGTGATCATAACATTGATTTTGTCGTACAGGCCGTGCAAGCCTGGAATTCCTCCGGCTCAAACAGTTCTCAGATTTTATCAAATCTCCAAAGCAGCTTCAGAAATCAAAATTATCATTTTGTCGTCGGTTTTACCGCAAAATCGAGTTTTGACGCCGGCGGTATCGCGTATGTATATAACGGCAAACCTAGCGGCCCGGCTTTCAGCGTGAACCTTGATCAAGGAACGGCCAACACGGCGAAAGCGGCCCAGCACGAGTTTTCCCATAATTTCGGACTTCAGCATGACGCCCAAGGCAGCGGCATCCGCTGCGTCATGAATTATGATTATGCCTATTCCGTGGATATTTGGGACAGTTCCCATAACAGACAGATTGAGACTAACAAAGCTTGGTACAGATAATAGAAAAAGAGCCGCTCCCATGGAGCAGGCTCTTTATTTTGCCGTGCGTTCTGCTTTGACAAAACACATGCAGACAATAATGAGAATAAATGCCGTCAATGCTAAGAATGGAATGGTAATAAAACCGAACCAGTTAATATATTCAGAGGAGCAAGGCACGCCGTAGACGCACGGCTTGATGCCGCTGAAACCGGGCACCTTCTGCTCAAGGTAATGCATGATCGATATAAACGCGCCGATGACGGCCATCGGCAGCACATATTTTTTCACGCGCGTGTCACCCTGAAAGGTGGCGATTCCTAAAATCAGGACAAGCGGGTACATGAGAATTCTTTGATACCAGCACAGCTCACACGGTATGAATTTTCTGATCTCGCTGAAATATAGGCTGCCGAGCATGGCAACAAGAGCTATCACCCAAGAAGCATATAAAAATACGATTCTATTTTTCATTTTTCAGCTCTTTCTTAATCGTTTTTGAAATCTCCTCATAATTAGCGAATTCTTTAATCACTTTGTCATTTACGTAAATCGTCGGTGTCGCCGTGATGTTTAATTTATCATTCAGGTCAGTGTCAGCTTTCAGCTCTTTTGCGAAGGTTTCTTTATCAAGGTTTTCCTTCAGCTTGGCAGGATCAACCTTTTTCGCGGTGCTTTTGACCGTCTTTTCAAGCAATGCAGGCGTGACCCATTCCTGTTCGCTTGACGGCTGCTCTTCAAACAGCTTCTCATGGAAAGTCCAGAATGATGCCGGGTCTTCCTTCCACACCTCTTCTGAGGCAAGTGCCGCCAGACGCGAGCCGGTTCCGTGGAACATGACGTTCACAAATGAAAATTTCACGTCGCCTTTATCGATAAAATCTTTTTTGATTTTCGGAAAGATATCGCTGTTAAATACTTTGCATGACGGACATTTGTAATCTCCGAATTCAACTACCGTAACAGGCGCGCTGTCTTTGCCGAGCACGGGCTGTCCTTTAATGGAAGGCTGTTCGGCGGCTGTTTCGCCCGCTTTTTCCGTTTGGTTGTTAATAATTACGATGGCCGCAAATAAAACGACAACGATTAACGTCAGAATCACCGCAAATTTCGCAGACGATTGTTTCTTTTTCACTCAGACACCTCATTGTTTTTAAAATAAAAAAGAAGCGGATGCCGGATGGCCCGCTTCTCTATTTTACCAAGACAACCTTGTTTAAGAAAACCCTGAAAAACGAATTATCTTTGACAATTATTCCGCTTTCACTCTCATGACGCGCATCGCGTTGGCAACGGCGATCAGCGTGACGCCTACATCTGAAAAGACGGCTTCCCACATGGTGGCGAATCCGAATGCGCCAAGCAGGAGAAAAATGATTTTCACGCCTAAAGCAAATCCGATGTTCTGCCAGACGATCCGGCGTGTTCGGCGTGCAATCCGGATGGCTTCGGCTGCTTTTGACGGCTGGTCTGTCATCAGGACGACATCGGCCGCTTCGACGGCGGCATCAGAACCGAGAGCCCCCATGGCAGCTCCGATGTCAGCTCTGGCAAGCACAGGCGTATCGTTAATCCCGTCACCGACAAACATCAGTTTTTCATTCGGTGCAAGCGCCGCTTCGAGTTCTTCGACTCGGTCTACTTTGTCACCCGGCAGCAGTTCTGTATACACGTCATCAATACCGAGCTCGCGGCCGACCGCTTCACCGGTCTGCTTTGAATCACCCGTCAGCATCACTGTCCGTTTGACGCCGAGCGCTTTTAAACGGGCAATGGCCTGTTTGGCGTCCTCTTTGATTTCGTCGGCGATCACGATCGCCCCCGCATACTGCTGATCAACGGCAACGTAAACGACGGTTCCGTTGTTTTCAGCTGTGCCGAAAGCGATTTGTTCTTTTGCCATCAGTTTTTGATTTCCGGCCAAAATCGTTGATCCGCCGGTTTTCACCCGAATGCCGTGTCCGGGTATTTCTTCATATTCTTCAATCTCCTCAGCCGCGAGCGGTTGATTGTAAGCCTCGCGGATGGATGAAGCAATCGGATGATTGGAATGGACTTCGGCAAGCGCGGCCGCATGAAGCAGGCTGTCTTGTGTAAATCCTGCCGCCGGTTTGATATCAGTAACCGCGAAATTGCCTTTCGTTAAGGTTCCCGTTTTATCAAACACGGCGTATGCCACCTGATTGAGCGCTTCTAAATAGTTGCTGCCTTTCACGAGCACCCCTGCTTTAGACGCGGCTCCAATACCGCCGAAAAACCCGAGCGGAATGGAGACGACGAGTGCGCACGGACAAGAAATCACAAGGAAAATCAGCGCCCGGTACACCCAGTCGGACAGCGCGGCTGACGGCACGAAAAGCGGCGGTAAAAAGGCGAGAAGCACCGCAACAATGACAACGGCCGGTGTATAGTACTTGGCAAACTTCGTAATAAAGTTTTCCGTTTTCGCTTTGCGTCCGGCCGCATTTTCGACCAGATCCAATATTTTTGATACAGCAGAGTCTTCATATCCTTTAGAGGTTTCAATATGAAGCACGCCGTTCTGGTTCATAAATCCGGCCATCACATCTTGCCCCGGCTCCGCTTTTCTCGGCACGGATTCGCCCGTTAAAGCGGATGTATCAACCATCGATGAGCCGCTCAGCACCTTTCCGTCCAGCGGAATCCGTTCTCCTGGATTCACGACGATGACCTGTCCGACTTTGACGTCCTGCGGCGGAACGGCAGTCATGCCGTTTTCCGTTTTCACATTGGCGTACTCAGGACGGATGTCCAATAACGCGCTAATCGATTTTCTGGATCGGCTGACGGCCGCTCCCTGAAACAATTCACCGATTTGATAGAACAGCATGACCGCGACGCCTTCCGGATACTGATGAATTATAAATGCGCCGATTGTCGCAAGCGCCATCAGAAAATGCTCATCAAATACCTGGCCGCGGACAATATTTTTTCCCGCTCTGGCTACGATATCGCCGCCGATGATCAAATATGAAGCAAAAAAGAGCAGAAACTCAAGGACGGCGCCTGTGTGCGCGAAGTAAGCGATGACGGCCAAAACAGCACCCGCCGCCAATCTCACTAACATCAGCTGCAGCTTTTTGCGGTATTCATCCTCGCCGGGTTTGTCTTCATGCTTCGAACGGACGGTCACATGAGGATCAATGGACTTTACTTTTTTTGCAACTTCATCTTTCATCCATTGCTCATCTTTGCCCCCGGCCGAAACTGTAATGGTGCTTGCCGCAAAATTGACAGCACAGCCGTCGATGCCGTCAATGGCTTTTACGCCGTTTTCTATTTTTTTTGCACAGTTGCTGCAATCAAGTCCGTCTAACACAAATTCACCTTTTGCCGCTTTCATTTTCGACTCACCCTACTTTCCGTAATAGGATTCCCATAATATCAATGCAGCTAAACGAAATTATATATATGAGCATATGTTCATATAGTTGTTTTCTATATTATATGCAAGTTTTGAATAAAGTGTCAATAAAAAAGACAAAACCGGCATCAGCCGATTTTGTCTTTTTTCACCTTCTGTAAACGCAAAGCATTAAGGACGACCGATACCGAGCTGAACGCCATGGCGGCGCCTGCCACCCACGGAGCCAGAAAGCCGGCTGCCGCAATCGGAATGCCTATGGTGTTGTAGCCCAATGCCCATCCTAAATTCTGCTTGATGTTTCTCATAGTCAGCCTGCTCATGCCGATGGCGTCGGCAATGCCGTTCAGATCTCCGCGGATCAGCGTAATGTCCGCTGCTTCCATTGCGATATCGGTGCCGGTGCCGATGGCCATCCCGATATCGGCCACAGCCAGCGCCGGAGCATCATTGATGCCGTCGCCGACCATTGCCACGCGCCGGCCTTCTTTTTGCAGCCGGGAAATCTCCGCTGCCTTTTGTTCGGGAAGCACTTCGGCAATCACGCTGTCGATGCCTGCGGCTTTAGCAATGGCTTCCGCCGTCTTTTGGTTGTCACCGGTCATCATGATGACGTCAAGGCCCATATCCTTCAGGCGTTTCACCGCAGCCGGAGATGTTTCTTTGATCGTATCGGCGACTGCGATAAGCCCCGCCGCTTTGCCGTCTGCCGCAATAAGCATCACCGTTTTTCCTTCCGCCTCCAAGCGGGTCATGTGCGGAAGCAATGCTTCATGTTCAATGTGTTCCGCTTCCATCAGCCGTCTTGATCCGGCAAGAATCGTTTTCCCGTCAGCCTCTGCATAGATTCCGGAACCGATCCGGGCTTGGAAACGGGTTAGTTTCGGAATGGAAATCCCTCGTTTTTCGGCTCCTGAAACGATGGCTTCTCCAAGCGGGTGCTCCGATCCCGCTTCAGCGGCAGCCGCAAGCCGCAGGAGCTCCTCTTCGTTCATTCCCGCTGCCGGTACGGCGTCTGTCAGCACCGGTCTGCCGTTTGTCACCGTTCCGGTTTTATCCAGTACGATTGTCGTCAGACGCTGTGTCTTTTCTAAGTGCTCTCCGCCTTTAAAGAGAATGCCGAATTCAGCGGCGCGGCCGGAGCCCGCCATAATGCTCGTCGGAGTGGCGAGTCCGAGTGCGCACGGACAGGCAATGACAAGCACGGCGATGAATTTGCCGATCGCTTCAGAAAACTGTCCCGGAGACGCCCATACATACCAAATGAGAAAAGTCACCACGGCCAATCCCAGCACAATCGGAACGAAAATGCCTGAAATGTGATCCGCGAGCCGCTGAATGGGCGCTTTTGATCCTTGGGCTTCTTCCACGATTTTAATAATGTGTGCAAGCGCGGTATCTTTCCCGACATTCACCGCTCTGATTTTGAGAAAGCCGTTTGCATTGATCGTCGCCCCGGTGACGGTGCTTCCCGGAGACTTATCTGCAGGCATGCTTTCTCCCGTTATCATCGATTCATCAATCGCGGAATGGCCTTCAATCACTTCGCCATCGACAGGAACGCGTTCTCCCGGTTTCACGTATACGATGTCCCCCGTCCGGACCTCGTCAATCGGAATCACCTGTACCTTCCCTACCCGCTCGACCGCCGCCGTCTTCGCCTGAAGCTTCATTAACTTTTTAATCGCTTCTGATGAGCGGCCTTTTGCTTTCATCTCTAAAAGCTTTCCAAGCAAAATCAAAGTCAGCAAAATGGCGCTCGTTTCATAATAAAGCCCCTCGGCATGGCCGTTTCGCCCGAGAGACGCAATCGTCATGTACAGGCTGTACGCGTAAGCGGCCGTCGTTCCGAGCGCAACGAGAACATCCATATTGGCGCTTTTATTTCTCAGCGCCTTGTACGCTCCCGTATAAAAAGGCCAGCCGATGACGAGCTGCACCGGGGTGGCAAGCGCGAATTGCAGCCACGGATTCATCAGGATATCCGGCATCCAGATAAAAGAAGTAAAAGAAAAATGGCTGACCATCGACCATAGAAGCGGAAAGGAGAGAACGGCAGAAAATATCAGCCTGATCAGCTGTTTACGCTGTTCTTTTTCCTTTTGAGATAATCCGCCGCCTTGGCCGTCCGCTTCCTTATCTTCTAATCGATAGCCGAGTTTTGCCACGGTCTCTTTCAGTTCTTTCGGTGTCACTTCTTTAGGGTTGTATTCAATGGAGACCGTTTCAAGGGCGAAATTCACCGGCGCGTCCACAACGCCCTCTATTTTGTTCAGGCGCTTTTCAATCCGATTGGCACAGGCGGCGCACGTCATGCCTTCAATCTGAAAATCGGCTTTTTCCGTCACGACGTGATAGCCGAGTTTTTCAATTTTATCCTTTATGGCGCCAGCTTCGATTTTGTCAGGCTGATAGGAAATATTTGAGGTCTCAAGCGCAAGATTGACGGAAGCGTCATTGACGCCGTCCATCCGTTTCAGTCCTTTTTCAATTCTTGAAGCGCAGGCGGCGCATGTCATGCCTCCCACTTGAATGGTCATTTCTTTCGGTTCACTCAATGCCCTCACCTCTTCTCACAAACCCCCAGGGGGTATCATTTTCATAAAAGAAAACCGCGCCCGTTCCCGAAGCGCGATATACCTTATACGACGTCATACCCTTGATCTTCAATCGCGTCTTTTATATCTGATACGGAGACTTTGTTCTCATCAAACGTCACATCCACCTGTCCGGCTTCCAATTTCACCTGAACCGCCGTCACTCCGTTCAGTTCTCCTACTCCGGTCTCTACTGCTTTGACGCAGTGCTGACAGGACATGCCTTCGACTTGCAGTGTTTTTTGTTCCATGATAATTCCCTCCACGTCTTGTTTTTTCTTCTTCATGTTACCATACCCCTGTAGGGTATTTCAAAACATTTTATTTCATGATTTCGCGATTTTTTTCACGACATCCAGCAGCTCGGCAATCGCCTGCTCCCCGTTTCCGCTTTCAATGGCGCCGGCTACGCAGTGATGGGCGTGATCTTCCAGCAGATGAAACGCGACTTTCTGCATGGCCGCCTGCACGGCTGAAATCTGCACGAGAATATCCACGCAATATCGTTCGTTTTCCACCATGTTCTGAATGCCCCTGACTTGGCCTTCAATCCGTTTCAGCCGGTTCAGAATCTGGTCTTTTTCCTTGGCGCTTTTATGATTTAACGATTGATGTTCGGTATGTTTGTCCATTTTCCACCTCGTTTTTTTCTTCGTTATCTTCATTATACAGACTTGAAAAACCGGTGTAAAAAATTTTCAACACACAAGTTTTACCAGTACACCCGCGGGGTATATATTGTTATCACATATCAAGAGGGGGAAGTTCATTGAAAACGATACAGGTTGGCATATTGGGATATGGTCTGTCGGGGAAAGTCTTTCATGCGCCGCTTTTGGACGTCCTTGATGAGTATCAGATCAAAAAAGTCATGACCTCCAGAACGGATGAGGTCAAACGTGATCTGCCGGGGGCTGAAGCCGTGCGCACGATTGAAGACATCACCGGTGACCCTGACATTGATCTCGTCATCGTTACGACACCGAGCGGAATGCATTATGAATCAGCGATGAAATGTCTTCTTGCGGGGAAACACACCGTCGTGGAAAAGCCGATGACGGCGACTTCAGCAGAAGCGGAGGAGCTGAGAAGAACGGCTGAAAATAAAGGCGTCTTGCTGAGCGTGTATCACAACCGGCGCTGGGACAATGATTTTTTAACGATTCAAAAGCTGATTCGGGACGGGGCGCTTCAAGACATTCATACATATCAAGTCAACTACGATCTATACAACCCGGTTGTACAAGAAAGATGGCGCGAAAAAAACGGACCCGCCACGGGAACGCTGTATGATCTCGGTTCACATATTATTGACCAGACACTCCTGCTTTTCGGAATGCCGGAATCCGTCACCGCACATGTGATGAAACAGCGGGACAACAGTGAAACGGCCGATTGGTTTCTGGCCGCCCTCCATTACGGCAAGCTTCAGGTTATTCTTCAATCCGGCTCCATGAATGCGGCAAGCGGCCCGCGCTATCAGATTCACGGACGGAATGCAAGCTTTATCAAATACGGAAAGGACGGACAGGAAGCTGCGCTTTCAGCCGGCCAAAAACCGATTGACGAGAACTGGGGCGCCGATGACCCTGACAGCTTCGGTGAGCTGACAACCGCAGCGGATGAGAAAAGACATACAGAAACAATCCCCTCTGAGAACGGCTCTTACCTTACGTACTACAAACTGCTGGCAGACAGCATCTTAAACGGAAAACCGCTTCCCGTTACGGCGGAAGAAGGCGTCGATGTCATACGTGTCATTGAAGCGGTGATGAAAAGCAGCGAACAAAAACGGACGATTGCACTTTAATAAAAAACCCCCCAGCCGTATCAGCTGGGAGGTTTTTTTAGATTAGAATGATTTTCCGGCTTCTTTCGCGCGGGCAATCGCATCTTCTTTAATTTGCTGTGCTTTATTCGGTTCAGCATTATGACCTTCAACGATTAATCCGTCGAAAGAAGGAACGCCGAAGAAGTTCATCATGATGCCGATGTAACGGTGGCCCATTTCCATGTCAGCCGCCGGGCCTTCAGAGTAATAGCCTCCGCGCGCCTGAATGTGGAGTGCTTTTTTGTCTGTCAACAGACCGATCGGGCCTTGTTCTGTATATTTGAATGATTTTCCGGCTACAGCTACAGAATCAAGGTACGCTTTCATAACAGGCGGGAATGAGAAGTTCCAAAGCGGTGTAACGAATACGTATTTGTCAGCTGATGCGAATTGATCGCTCAGCTCGTTCAGACGGCCGACTTTCGCTTTTTCATTTTCAGAAAGCTCTTCAAAACCTGTGCCGGATTGAAGTTTTCCCCAGCCGCTGAATACATCCGCGTCGATATGAGGAATGTTTTCTTTGTAAAGGTCGATATGTACAACCTCATCATTCGGGTTTGATTCTTTATAAGAATCGATAAACGCTTTTCCTGTCGCCATGCTGTAAGATGTCTTTTCATCATGAGGATGAGCAGTGATATAAAGTACTTTTGCCATTGTAAACAGCCCTTTCGTTTTCAAATTACACACATATTTATTATGAAATATGAATGTTTTTTTATACTGATCAGTTCTGTAATAATTATAGTTACAAAAAAATCTTTTAGCAACAATAATATCTCGAAATCAGTATATTTTTTTAAAAAGGCTGCAAGAAGTACCTCCAGCAAATCGAAAAAAACCTACGTTAAGCAAATTTCGACAAATAAAAGACCGATTTTGACCATGTTAAGGCTAAATCGGCTGTTTCATTTCAGACTTAGTTGTGTGGAATTTATCCATGCAAAATGTTCCTGCTTTTATAATATTAGAGACAAACGAATTCCGCTTAATACATTCGTATTTATCACACTCTTTTATTGCAGGTCTGCTTGCCAGTTTAACAAACGCTTCATTTTCTGTTCTGTTTCTCCCTCTTGGCGAGGTTGGTAAATGGTTAACTTTAGTTCAGGAGCATCGTACACCTGAAGAGTAATATGGTCCATAATCATTTCTCCAACTAAAGGATGCAGCAGTGTTTTTTTGCCGCAAGGAGTACCTAGAACTTCATGTTTGGACCACCAATTACGAAACTCAGGGCTCTTATTGGTAAGTTCTTTAATGATATCTTTAAACCACTCATCACCGACAAAACGTGTATAGGCTAAACGAAATTGAGCAATCAAGCGTTGCGCATGATCTTCCCAATTAAGAAAGAGCTCTCGGTATTCTTTAGACGTAAAGCAACGCCAGACTGCATTACGATCTCGTTCATTCATTTTATTAAAGTCACCAAAAACCACGGCAGCAGCTTTATTCCAGCTTACTATGTTCAATTTTTCGTCGGTTACATATGTAGGGCAGTATTCTAATTGACTCAATACATTTTTCAGGACGCTATTTACACTTTCAACGAGAGGTCTTCCCACCTTAGATAGCAATGGCTGATTTGCTAATAAAAATAGATGCTCTTTTTCCTCTTCATTTAACCTGAATACACGCGAAATAGCCTCCAATACGTCTGAAGATACCTGTATATCACGCCCTTGCTCTAACCATGTATACCAGGTTACTCCTATTCCTGCCAGCTGAGCTGCTTCTTCTCGGCGCAGTCCTTCTGTTTTTCTGCGCGGACCAATAGGTAAACCAAAGTCTTGAGGAGATAATCGCGCCCGTCGTGTTTTTAAGAAATCCCCTAGTTCTTTCCTTCTTTCTTTGTCACTTAACATGAACTTCTCCCCTTATAAGTAGTAGTTTTAATAATAGGATAAACACACTCCTATTCCCATTATAAACCTTCATCTATTCTAATAAATGAAGGAGGTGAGTTTTATGGTTTTCAAAAATAGGGCTGAGCCTTTCCCGAAAGGATTAGTTCTCCTCATGGCTGCAGCATGTGGTTTTACAGTAGCTAATGTCTATTTAAATCAAACGCTCTTAGTCAGTATGGCAAATACTTTTCACGTTTCTGAAAACTATATAGGAATTGTAGCAACTTTAACTCAAGTGGGATATGCATTGGGAAATCTTTTATTGGTACCATTAGGTGACATTTTTGAACGGAGAAAATTGATCCTAAGTTTATTATCTATTGTATGTATAATTTTAGCCGCAACTGCTTTATCAATGAATGTAACGTGGCTGATTGCAGCAAACTTAATTCTTGGATTTGTTACCATAGTCCCTCAAATTATTGTTCCTCTTGCTGCTAATTTAGCTTCAGAAGAGAACAGAGGAAAAGTGTTAGGGAATGTTGCCATTGGCTTAGTGTGTGGGATTTTAGGCGCTCGATTTATCAGCGGTTTTGCAGATTCCCATTTTGGATGGAGATCAATGTATTGGGCTTCTTTTGCTGGCACAATGATAATGATCATTTTAATGGCAATGTATCTTCCAAAAAGCAAAGGAAATCATGCAATGCAGTATAAAACATTACTTGCATCTTTAGGCCCGTTATTTAAAAAAGAAAAAGTGTTGCAAAAAGCTTGCCTGAGTCAAGGAATGATGTTTGGTTCCTTTAGTGCCTTCTGGACAACTCTTATTTTTTTATTAAATACTTCTCCTTATTCTTATGGGAGCACCGCGGCAGGTTTAATAGGTTTAGTGGGAATAGCTGGAGCCTTTGCAACTCCCATGATTGGCCGGGTGATCGATAAAAAAGGATCAAAATTTGCTAATACCTTATGTATGTTTATTTCTTTAATCGCTTTTCTGACCTTAATATTCTTAGGATATTGGTTACCGGGATTACTTCTTGGCGCACTATTAGTAACAGTTGGCACGCAAGCAAATCAAGTTGCTTGTCAAGCTGCTATCTTTCAACTATCTCCTGAAAAGAGAAGCAGATTAAATGGATTATACATGGTATCTACATTCTTAGGCGGATCTTTAGGGTCATATCTAGGTGTACTTGCTTGGAGCAAATGGCATTGGTATGGAGTATGTACAGTTGGGATACTCATGATAGGTATTGCTTTTAGTTCCTTATTTAGCTTGCCTAAACAAAAAACAACAGTAAAAAATAGAGAGTTCGAGAAAGGAAGTCATATAAGATGTCTGAAAATAAAGAAAACTACAAAAAGGGATTAGAAGTATTATCAAAAATAGATCCGGACAACTATCTAAATATCGTCAACAGTTTTAAAGATTCAGCAGCACCTGACTTGGGAACTTTGGCTGTGGAATTTAATTACGGTCAAATTTTTTCCAGACCAGGATTAGACTTAAAATCCCGCCTTCTTGCAGCAGTTGCTGGTCTAACCGCTTTAGGAAATACGGAACAATTAAAGTTTTATATTAACGGAGCTTTAAATGTCGGATGGACCGAAGAAGAAATTGTGGAAGCTATGATGCAAATGTTAATTTATGCAGGCTTTCCTGTCGCATTAAATACCATTTTAACAATAGCTACTGAAGTATTTTCTAAAAGACGAAATCAGTTGTCAGCCAATTTATTGGAAGGAGAGTAAAAAATGATTATTGATAGTCATGCCCACGTAGTTCTACCTGTAGAAAAACACATTGAAATGATGGATTCAAGCGGGATAGATAAAACTATTTTATTCTCTACGCTTGTTCATCCAGAAAAAAGTGAAAGCTACGATGAATTTATTCAGGAAATGGATGTACTGAATCAAATTTTAAATAACGAAATAAATCCCCTAGAAGCACGGTCAAAAGCTCTAGAAGAATTAAGGGATACTATCGCAAAATATCCTGACCGTTTTACCGGATTCGGATCAGTTCCCCTTTTAAGTTCCTCCGGGGAACTGCATGATTGGATGGAGAAGATTGTAAAAGATTATAAAATGAAGGGACTGGGAGAATTCACCCTTGGTTCAGGCCAAATTAAAATGCTTGAGCCTGTATTCCAGGCAGCTAGTGATTATAATTCCTTTCCGATTTGGGTGCATACATTCCATCCACTCAATTTAAATGATATTCAGGAACTGTTCGCTTTAACTCGTAAATATCCCACTGTCCCTGTAATCTATGGCCATTTGGGAGGGATTCATTGGCAGCAAGTTATTGCATTAACAAAAGAAACAAAGAACGCCTACCTAGATATCTCTGCATTTTATACAACCTATGCATTATCTTTGGCCATAAAAGAACTCCCAGAGAAAACTTTATTTAGTTCTGATTTTCCATATGGTGATCCATTCCTAAATAAGTTGGCAGTTGAACGCCATGCTTCAAGTGAAGAAGTGGTACAACGAGTACTAGGCGGGAACATTGCTAATCTCTTAAATATTTAACTTATTTTTATAACAATTTCTTAGGGAATATAAGTTTGAAGGATTGCATTCAACAGGTTTTCATTCCTTACGTCTTTTAAATAGTAAAGAGCCGATTTACTCTAAACGGGGTAAATTTCGGCTCTTTTCTTATTAATGACGGGGGTTGTAAGCAGCAGAAAAAGCAGAAACATTTAGTTTCTGCTCAAAATCGGATTTGGTTTGCAGACCGGAATATCCAATCCGAGATTCCCCCGCAGTGTATCCGCCGGATAGCTTTTTCGGTACAGCCCCTTTTCCTGAAGGATCGGTATGACATGATCCACAAAGGCTTCAAGCATGCCCGGAATGTCAGAGTGAATGATAAACCCGTCCGCCGCTTCCCGCTGAAACCATGTTTCAATTAATGATGCCACACGTTCCGGTGTCCCGATAAAGTTGGTTCGCGGAAACGCGGCTTCGCGCGCCACTTCACGCAGCGTAAGATTCCGGGCTTTCGCCTCTCTTTTGATACGGTCTGTCGTGCTTTGAAACGCGTTTTTCCCGACGTCGCCCAAATCAGGAAACGGCTCATCCAATGGAAACCGGCTCAGATCATAATCGTCAAAAAATCTGGCCACATATTTAACGGCGTTCTCTATCGGAATCAGCTCGGCGAATTCTTGGTATTTCGCTTCCGCTTCTTCTTGTGAGCCGGCTATAATCGGACTGATTCCCGGAAAGATCCGCAGTTTGGAAGCGTCCCGGCCGTAATCCGCCGCCCGCTTCTTCACATCATCATAAAAAGCTTTCGTTTCCTCAAGTGAATTGGAATGCGTAAAGACTGCATCGGCATTTCGCGCGGCAAACGACCGGCCGGTTTCTGAAGACCCCGCTTGGAAGACGACCGGCTCTCCCTGTTTGGTCCGGCCGATATTCAGCGGGCCCTCCACTTGAAAATACTCGCCTTTGTGATACAGGCGATGCAGTTTGTCAGGATCAAAAAACTGCCCGGTTTCTTTGTTGCGGACGAAGGCATCTTCTTCCCAAGAATTCCACAGACCGCGCACCACGTCCACATGTTCTTGGGCGATGGCGTAGCGCCGGCTGTGGTCGGGAAGTCTTTCCTTGCTGTGATTGCGCGCAGCCCCCGCCTGCGGAGAAGTGACGAGATTCCAGCCCGCCCGGCCGCCGCTGATATGGTCAAGAGACATGAGCTGTCTTGCGATGGTAAACGGCTCAGTGAACGAGGTGGAAAATGTGCCGATTAAACCAAGATGGGTTGTAGAGGCGGCAAGCGCCGATAAAATAGTGATCGGCTCAAACCGATTTAAGAAATGCGGGATGGACTTTTCAGAAATGAACAAGCCGTCCGCAATAAAAGCAAAGCTGAACAGCCCTCTTTCAGCGGTCTGCGCTTTTTGCCTGTAAAACGCCGCATTCGTGCTTGCTGACGGATCGGCGTCGGGATGACGCCACCCATCCGTTGTACCGCCGACACCGTGAATCATGGCTCCGAATTGAATAAGATCCGTCCGGCTCATTTTCTCTCCCCCTTTTTTCCCTCGTAATCGGCAAGCGCCCGTTCTACGTATTCAATGCCGACTTGAGTAACGGCCTGATACACCCGCCTGTCACCGCTGCCGATTTCAACAACGGGGACATGGCGGATGCCGTACTTAGTGTGAAGCACGTCACGCAATTCATCCCGCTCCGTCACATCAATTGTTTCGTACGCAATGGCCTTTTCCCGCAAATATCCTTTCACTTCATCGCAATACGTACAGCCCTTTTTGCTCCAAACCACTACATTTGCTTCATGACTCATGTTCATCCCTCCTGTAATTGTGCGGCCGGCTGCACCGCTTCGCTTAACAGCCGGTAAGACAATCGTTTTTCTTCAGCGTTTTTGATAGGCGACAAAATCACAAAATCGGTAATGCTGTATTGAACCGATAACCGTCTCAGCTCGGAAGCGGTCTCTTCTTTTGTCCCGGCAATCACACCTGTCTTTTGTGTGATCAGCTTATATGGCTGCGTAACTTGTTCAAGAAACGCATCCGCTTGTTTTCGGGAAGCGACATTCACCTTTTTGCCGTCTTCGAGAATGATTTTGACCGATTCACGCGATACGACGTGTTTTTCCGCTTCCGCTTTTGTATGCGCGGTAAATACCATCGGCGCAAGGTGGAATTCGGCTTTTGCCCCTTTCGGCAGATGTTCGTCAAAAGCTTGGCGCGCTTTTTCTAACGCAGTGTCTTCACCGTTTATGAAATAGGCGAAAACGAAGGAAATGCCGAGTTTGGCCGCTGTGATCGCGCTTTCTGTGCTGCCGCCGAGCAAAAAGATGTCAGGCGCATACTCAGTATGCGGCGCCGGCCGCAATGACGCGTAGCGGTGCGAGTCCGGAAAATCATTGCGGATGAAATGAGTCAGCTCCTCAAGCTTTTCTTCAAATAAACGGGCGGGCTGGATAAGCTCCCGCTGCAGCGCATCGGTTGACAGCTGAAATCCGCCGGGCGCTTTGCCGACACCGAGCGCTACACGGCCGGGGGCAAGGGCGGACAGAACCCGGAACTGCTCCGCCACTTTATAAGGGCTGTAATGCTGCAGCATCACCCCGCCGGATGCGAGGCGGATTTTTTTCGTACTGGCGGCCAGATACCCCAGGACAATTTCCGGTGCTGATCCCGCTATCTCTTCATTGTTATGATGCTCCGCCGCCCAGAAACGGTCATATCCGTATTGTTCGGCCTCTTGAGCCAATCTCACCGTTTGCCGCAAAGCTTCTTCTGCGGTTTGGTTTTCCGCGGTGACACTTTGGTCTAAAATGCTTAAACGAATCATACGACAGGCTCCTTTATGTGTTCTTTTATGTCATAACCGTAATCAGGAAGAACGCGGCGGAGGAACTTCTTCGTTCTTTCTTTTTTCGTCTTGTAAAAGACCTCTTCAGGCGTTCCTTGTTCCACGATTGCTCCTTCATCCATAAACACAATTTGGTCGGACACTCTTCTGGCGAATTCCATTTCATGAGTAACAATGATCATGGTGGCGCCGGTCCGCACAATGTTAAGCATCACCTCAAGCACCTCGCCGACAAGCTCCGGGTCAAGGGCTGCGGTCGGTTCATCAAACAGCATCACATCAGGATGAATGGCAAGCGCCCTGGCAATTCCGACCCGCTGCTTTTGGCCTCCCGACAGCTGATTCGGATAGGCGTGCAATTTATCCTGAAGCCCCACCTTGGCCAGTTCCCGCTCCGCAATGGCGTACGCATCTGTTTTTTTCATTTTCCTTGCGACCGTCAGGCCTTCCATGACATTTTGAATCGCCGTTTTATGCGAAAACAAATGATATTGCTGAAAAACCATCGCCGTCTGTTTCCTCAGTCTGAGAATGTCTTTTTTGGCCGGCTTTTTGCAGTTAATGACTTCACCATGTACGGAAATGGCGCCCTCATCCGGCCGCTCAAGTAAATTAAGGCAGCGCAGAAACGTTGTTTTCCCCGAACCGCTCGGACCGATGATGGTCACGACTTCTCCTTTCCGGACACTTAAATTGATCCCTTTTAGCACGTGATGACTGCCAAAATGTTTCTGAATGTTTCGGATTTCGATCATACTGCGCCTCCTTGATATCTGGCCGCTCTTTTTTCCGCCAAAGTGTTTACGGCCTCGAGAATCAGCGTTAATCCCCAATAGATAATGGCCGCCCCGATAAATGCTTCCAAAAACGCATAGTTATCGGATGCCGCAATCGTCGCCGTTCCTGTAATTTCAGGCACTGCAACGATTGCCGCGATTGAAGTGGTATGCAAAAAACCGATGCCTATGTTGGTGAAGTTCGGCAGTGATATCATGAACGCCTGCGGCAGAACCACGCGCCGAATCATCTGGCCCCGCGTCAAGCCGATTGAATATGCCGCCTCCGCCTGCCCCGTATCGACGGCCATGATCCCGGATCGAAGAATTTCCGTCATATAAGCGCCTGCCGTTAATGACAGTGCCATGATGACAAACACGGCGACCGGAATCTGATTGGCCGACCAGCCGAGATGAAAGGCGCGGCTGAAATGATCGGCAATCAGCGGAACGCCTAAATAAATCAGCATAATATGGAGAATCGCCGGGGTGCTTCGAAAAAAAGACACGTAAAACGCTGAGCAGGCAAGCAGCCATTTGATGCGGAATATACGCACCGTGATATTGCCGAGAGCTATGAAAAATCCGGCAATAATCGGAATGACTGTCATTGCCAGTGTAAGCGGAACGGTTTTCATCATTTGTTTTATCGCAGTGCCGATAAACGGAATATCCAGCTCCACGTTCTCCCTCCTTTTCAGCTGTGCGCGCTCATGTCAAAAACCGTCACAAGCCGCGTCTCATCTTTCTTGATTCGTTTTTCACACCATCTGAAGACACATTCAAATAAAAGGGCGGCCGCGTAATACAGAACAGAAAGCGAGATATACACTTCAAGAGAATGATTGCTCGATGTAATCAATGTCTGCCCTCTGCCCGACATATCCATCACCCCGATTGAAAAAGCGAGTGACGTATCTTTTAAAAAACCGATCACCATATTCCCGATGTTGGGAAAAGCCTGCACGAGCGCCTGCGGCAGAATGATGCGCCGGAATGTCTGCCCCCCGTTCAGCCCGATGCTGAACGCCGCCTCCGCCTGTCCGCGGTCGACACTGTTCACACCTCCCCTGATGATTTCCGCCGCTCTTGCCGCGCTGCTCAGCGCATACGTGGCGATGGCCGCATACAAAGGGTCCATTTTGGAAGTGTCAATTCCGGCGAGCGCCGTGAGCGCCGGAATGCCGTAAAATACAATAAACAGCTGCACCATAATGGGCGTTCCTCTGAAAAAGGAGATATACAGCTTCGCGATCTGATTCAGCACGGGAATGCGATAGATCCGGGGCAGCGCCAAAAGCAGCCCCAATAGAAAGCCGAACAGCAAAGACACCGCCAATATATAGAGCGTGACGGGCAAATACCCGAGCAATGTCGGCACAAAGGATGCGATCATACTGATATCAAACGCTTTTTCCATTGCCGATCCCTCTCTTTTTCATTTAATATTGCTCCTTTGAATAATCCGCGCCGAGCCACTTTTCACTCAGCTTTTTGAGCGTGCCGTCATCAATGATTTCCTTGAGCGCTTTATCAATGTCATCACTCAGCGTTTGCTCATTTTTGTTAAACATAAAGAACACTTTGGCATTTGACAGCACCCCGCCGACCGTTTTTTCTTTGACCGCGCTCGTTTTGTTTTGGAAATCGACGGCAAACGGCGTGGAAATCGTCGCATCGGCGCGGCCGGATTTCAGCTGATTGGCCGCATCGTTGGAGCCTTGGCCAGCATAGGCGATTTCAAACGGACTGCCGTGTTTTTCATTCCATTTCTTCAGCACAAGCGCGCCGTTTGACGTCGGACTCGTAATGACACGCTTCCCTTTCAAATCCTCAATGCCGTGAATGTTCCCGTTCTCTTGGAGCACCGTGATTTTCAGCGGGAAGTTGTTATACGCGACTTGATTGAACAGAAATTTTTTCTCCCGTTCGGCGCTTTTCTCCATTTGATGAGCCACGATATCGACTTTATGCTGTCCGAGGCTGACAAGCAGGTTGGAGAAATCCATCGTTTTAAAAGTGAAACGATAGCCCGGCAGGCGCCTGTCAAGCTCTTTCACCAGCTCAACATCATAGCCCGTCAATTTTCCTTTATCATCAATAAAGCAAATATTCGGAAATTGAGTTCCCGTGCCGACCGTGATGTTCTTCACATTTTTCTGATTGCCTGATGCCGCCTCCCCGCCCGCGCCGCAGGCTGATAACGCCGCCGTTGCGGCAATTGTTAATGACATGACCGCCAGTCTTATTTTCATGTGATCGCCCCGTTTTCTGCTTCAATTATTTCGTGAAACTTGATTTTGAATAATCCGCGCCGAGCCATTTTTCACTCAGCCTTTTCAATGTGCCGTCCTTCTCCAGTTTTTGAATCGCCCGATCCGTGTCGTCCGCCAAGGTTTTGCTGTTTTTGTTGAACATAAAATACACTTCTGTATCCAGCAGCACATCACCGACCGTCTTTTGTTTGAACGCGTGCGTCTTATTTTGAAAATCGACGGCAAACGGCGTAGATACGGTGGCGTCAGCGCGTCCTGTCTCAATTTGGTTCGCTGTATCATTGCTGCCCTGCCCGGCGTATTTCAAATGTATCGGGCTGCCGTGGGCTTTGTTGTATGCCGTCATATAATCCGCCGCGTTTGACGTCGCGCCGACGATGACGGTTTTTCCTTTTAAGTCCCGGAGCGTGTGTATCGCGTCATTATCCGCCTTCACCGTGATGTACATCGGCGAGTAGTTATACGGGATTTTGTGATACAAAAATCGTTTCTCCCGTTCCTTGTTTTTCGCCATATTGTGCGCGATCACGTCAATTTTCCGGTTTCCGAGACTTGTAAGCAGATTCGAAAAATCCATCGTCTTAAAGACAAATTTGTATTGCGGCAGCTGTTTATCAATGGCTTTCATCACTTCAATGTCATAGCCGGTCAGCTCGCCTTTTTCATCCATAAAAGCAATGTTCGGAAAATCAGTTCCCGTGCCGACAATGACGGTCTGCACGCCGCTCCCCGCTTTCGTGCTTTCTCCTTGTCCGCACCCGGCCAGCGCGCCGAGCAGCAGAAGCAGACAGCCGGCTCTGATCCGCTTTTTCATCATTGCGCCCAGCTCGGTGTGCCTAACAGCGACGCGTCAAACCGCTCCGGTATGAGCACCTTTCTCATCATGACCCCGATGTCTCCGTCTTTCTCCTGCTCAAAATACACTTCATAGCCCCTCCGTCTGTACATATCCAATAGCCAGGGATGCTTGCGCGCCGAGGTGCCGAGCGTGATGGCCGGGGCCTTCAGCGTATCCCGCAGCACGTGTTCCTCCACATAAGTCAAAAGTTTGCTGCCGATGCCCTGCCCCTTCAGCTCAGGAAGCGTCGCGAACCACCAGACAAACGGATATTTTGACGGAGGCGTGTCACTCTCCCACGGAAAACGGATTGTAATGGTTGAAAGAAGCCGTCCGTCCCGTTCCAGCACGACGGCTGAATGATTTTCAATATTTTCTGTTACCATATCAATGTCGGCCCGCGCCGACGGCCAGTCAATCTCCAAATTGCGGATCGGCTGAAACGCGCTGTACAGCAGTTCTAAAAACTCGGGCGCATCCTTTTTTTCAGCCAATCGAAATATGTCTTCACTCATTCCGTTCACTCTCCCCGAAAATATATATAATTCCAATTTGTTTACTAAGCTTTAATTGTTTATACTATAAAGCAAACTGATTTATTTGACTAATCAAAAAAAATAAAGGAAAAGTTCAAGAAAATTAATGAACAGCCTGGAGGGGATTTCGTTGGAATTACGCACCATTAAAACGTTTCATACCATCGTACAGTCAGGCAGCTTTTATAAGGCCGCCGAAATTCTGAACTATTCACAGCCGACGATTTCAATGCGGATTAAACAGCTGGAGCAGGATGTAGGCGCACAGCTTTTTGAACGGGGAAAGAAGCTGAAACTGACAAGAGCGGGACGGCTGTTTCATGAGCGGGCCGGGCAGCTTCTCGCACAGTATGAGGTGCTTGACCATACTCTGGCCGACATCAGACAGGGGCAGGCCGCCCTTATTCAGATCGGCATATCCGAACCGACGGCAAGCTTGATCTTTCCTGCCGTGCTGCGGGAGTTTTTAGATGATTATCCTGACATGTCGGTCAATGTCAGCGTGGATGATGCCAATACATGCAGCCGCAAGCTGCTGGAGGGCGCCATTGATTTTGCGGTATGCGGCGAGCCGGAGCTGATTCTGGAAAATTACTTCGATCCGTTTTTCCATGACTCGCTCAATGTCATCGTGTCCGACACACATCCCCTTGCAGCCAAAACAAGTATCAATCTCGAAGACTTAGAAAATGAATGCCTGATTTTCACGCCCGCCAACTGCCCGATCCGGATTCAAATTGAACAGCACCTGCAGCGGGCCATCGGCAGCCGCTATCGAAAAATGGAGCTGACCAGCAGCATGGCTCACCAATACTATGTCAGGGAAAATATCGGCGTCTCGATCTTTACGGCGACGGCGCACTCAGAGCCGATCGAGGGCACGAAGGTCATTCCGATCCATAACTTAACAATTTCACCGCCGGTCGGGCTGTTGACAAACCAAAAAGAAGAGCATTTTGACTCCGCCACAAAAGATTTAATCAGCAGGATCATCAGCCGGTTTCACCGTGATCCGCATTAAAAAACCCCCGCCACTTTGCGGGGGTTTTTGTATATTCATCTTATATAATGCTCCGCACTAAGCCGCCGTCGATCCGCAAAGCAGATCCGTTAATGGCTGACGACAGCGGGCTGCTTAAAAAGGCGACAAAGTGGGCGATCTCTTCCGGACGGATCAATCGCTGAATGATCGACGTCGGACGATTTTCCTTCATAAATCGTCTCTCCGCTTCAGCCGCTGTCAGGTTTTCACCGGGATAAAGCGACTCCAGCATCGTTTCGACGCCCTCTGTTTTCGTGGAGCCCGGCATGACCGTATTCACCGTCACATTCGTCCCTTCCGTGAGCTCGGCCAGACTGCGTGACAGCGACAGCTGCGTCGTTTTCGTGGCGCTGTAATGGGCCATTTCCTGAGAAGGCATGACGGCCGCTTCACTCGCGATAAAAATCACCCGCCCTTCCTTCCGTTCAATCATCCGCTTTGCATACCGGCGTGTCAGCCGCACGCCGCTCATGATATTCACCTCGAAAAACCGGAGCCACTCCTCGTCAGGAATATCAAAGTATTCCGCAGGTTCAAAGATTCCTAAATTGTTCACGAGAATATCCACATCAGGATACTGCTGAAAAATCGCGCCGCATCCTTCCGCCGTGCCTAAATCAAATGCGGCCGGATAGAGCCGGGCACCCGGCGTCTGTTTCTCTAATTCCCGGATCGTTTCGTTCACCTTTTCTTCACGGCGGCCGTTAATGATCACCGCCGCTCCTTCTGCAATCAGCGAAGCCGCAATCGCCTTCCCGATGCCTGACGTAGATCCCGTCACAAGCGCCGTCTTCCCTTTCAACTGCAAATCCATCGTCCATTCCTCCCTATCGCAAGTCTCTTCTTATATATGGACAGAAATCGAAAGCCTGAAACCTTCCGTCCCTATTATCGGATAGAAAAATGGATGAGGGGAAGTACGCACTTTTTAGTGCCTGTCGTTTGACCCGGCTGACGGCTGTTCGATTTGAATGAAAAACTCACCATCTAATTCTGCCTCAGCCTTTTTTAATATCCTTAATACATCATCAGCATCCGAACCCAATGCCTTCTGACTGATCTCAAAATTCTTCCACACCAAAGTCAGCGGATATTCGATCCATCCTGTCAGGCAATCCCATAAGGCATTCAGATTTTCACCATAATAGTCCGGGAAATCTAATTTATCTTTTAAGATTCGGTGTAAAGCTTCTGTGCTTGTAATATCTTTTCCGTCTATGATGACAACTATCATTCAAATGGACTCCTTTATTTTCCGGAACACCTTGCCCCATTACCTGGACCCGTTATTATAACTCATCTCACACTTGTTAAGGAAAAATTAACATTCTAGTTATTTACTGTATTATTTATTATTGTTAGAATTTAATTGAATCTTATAAGGAGGGTTATAGATAGATGAAAAAATCTTTTGTTTTTCTATTATCGCTAGTGCTTTTATTTAGCATTTTTCCTATCAGCACTTTAGCCATCACAAAAACGTCAGAAAATGACACGATAACTGTACCAGGAAAAGATGTACAAAACACCGCAGTATTAGTTGATGCTATCAATGAATTAGATGAGAAATTGGATATGAAAAATCTATCATCTAATTCTCCAGAAGAAATAAGTCAACTAAGTTTAGCGGCAAAAAACCTGTATGATACTATTGTAAATTATGAAAATCAAACATCTGCTTCTTTGACAGGAAATGACGCTTTGATCATATTCAAAGAGTATGTTGACGAATTAAATAGAAGTGAAGTTATTAAACCTGTTGAACATATTCTAACAACAATGGGAGTTATAAACTATAAAGAATATAAAATTAGCAACTCACAAATAAAACAATTGAGTGCTGCTGTTGGAATTAATAGTGGATTTTGGGGTACAGCTGCAGCTATAGCTAAAATTTTTGCTAAAAGCCCAACTGCACTTACATTAATGTTAGGTGCGGTACCGCTTCTAGGTATGGGTACTATAAATGCCTGCAATTCTAAAGGAAAAGGCATAATTATTACAAAAATGGGTTCAGGAGCAACGAATACATATAGTTGTAGATCTCAATAAAAAAGTGTGAGCTTTCGGGACTGACCCCCGTTTTTGAGACAGGGATCAAAACACCTTTAAGCAGCCAGCTGTCGGTATGTGACCGGCGGCTGGTTGTTTAGTTTCGTTTGAATACGAATGTTGTTATAATAGTGTATATAGGTTTCGACAGTTTGTTCTACGATGGTCGTCGTAGTGCTTTCCAACCTGTCGAGGTAGAACGTTTCAGACTTTAGTGAGGAATGAAACGATTCGATGGAGGCATTATCAGCGGGCGTCCCTTTGCGGGACATGCTCATGGTAATGCCTTTTGTTTTAACAGCTTTCTGATACTCATAAGATGTATAAACAGAACCTTGGTCACTATGTAACACGCAGTTCTCTGGCAGTGCAGGCAGCTGATCAAGTGTGTGTAAGACAAAGTCTGTGTCCTGTCTATCGCCAATCGTAAAAGCAATCACTTCTCAATTGTATAAATCCAGTATACTGGAAAGATACAATTGTTTCTGCCCATAAGGCAAATATGTGATATCCGTTACTAGCTTTTCCAGAGGGCGATCAGACTGAAAGTTTCGATCCAATATATTCTCGGCCACGGCATATGGCTGCCCATTCTTCTTACGCTTTTTCACCTTAACCCGGCATTGCCACTGATTCTTCTGCATAATGCGCTGAACCGTTTTATGATTCATACGCATTCCCTTTTTTAATATGGCTGTGATTTTCCGATAGCCATATCGATACTTGTGTTCTCGGCACAACGTGCCGATTTGTTTTTCTAAATGGTATTTAGGGTTATCTTTCATCAACTTCTTCTTCCAACGATAATAAGATGCTCGTGAGATACCTAAATGAATACAGATATCCTTTATGGTCATTGTGCCGCGCAATGCTTCTACAAGCTCGACTGGCGTTTCGCTATCAGCTTCCTTTCCAATTCGTTGTACTTTTTTAACACTTCATTCTGTTGTCTCAGATAACGATTTTCTGCCTGCAGTTTCTCTAATTCGGAAGAATACTCTGGACCTTTTCCATAAGAATATTGCTTTCCGACAGGTTGTTCGAATCGATGTGTATCCCCAGCTTTATACCACCTGACCCATGTCTGCACCTGCGTCTTATTCTTTATATTCAATTCCTGCATGATCTCCTTCACAGGCACGCCCGCCAATCTCATTTCTACAGCCTTCTGTTTGACTTCAACCGGATAACTCACTCTTGCCATCATAGAAAAACACCTCCAAGTCTAATTTCGGATAACAACGATCCGTTTTCAAACTTGAAGGTGTTTTTTGTTTGTCTCATATTATGGGGTCAGTCCCTTTCGCTCACACTTTTTTATTTTTTATTTTTCTGATACTTCTTGATATAAATTCACTAACAAAAAAAACTATTAAGCCTGATATTAATAACAAAAGTGAATTTATCTTTAAACCCTTGTTAAAAAAATCAAGGATACTATTTATCAATAAAAAACCTGACCAATAGATGAATGAAGAATAGAAAGCTATATTAGTGCTCTTTTCATCCGTATTTCTACTAGTTTTAAAAAACAATGATCTGCCCTCCCTATTCTTTAATCTTTTCAATCCTTACTATAAATTTTTTCCGCGCTCATCAAAAATACTTATTGGTAGTTAAGTGCTTAATCTTTCGTTTAGGTTGGTACATTGAGCCTTCTTCATCTTACTCATGTCGTCACCTCCCATAAAACAATGATAACATGAATTAATCCTAGTTTATATTGTATGTAATTCCCGAAATAGCTAATACTCTTCACTAACTTCAAGTATAAACCGAAACATTTTCTATGCGGAAAACAATTTCATTTAAAATCTAAACAGAAGAACCATGTACGAGACTGAAGAAAATACTCCGCAATTCAATACTACCTTTCATCTCATTCTGAAAACAGGCAGACAAAGAGCATAGTCATTCTGTTGGCTTTATCTCTATTCTTTACTGTATTTCCTGGACAACTTAATATTTGTCAAAATATGAAAAAGCGGATAATACAAAATGATAAGATAAAGCAAACATACAGCACAGAAAAATCATCTTTTAGATTATCCTTTAAAGTATTGAATAAGTAGTAAGGGAAATTAAAATGTACCGGCAGGAAATTAGATATGAGGAGGTATGGCATTAAAACGAAAGCCATCTTCCTTTCAGCACAAAGGGAGAAAACGAAGAATTTTAAAAAGTGTTGCCAAAATGTTACCGCAGTGCCATCGAAAGCTTTGAAAGCCTTGATAACACTGCGGTTTCGGCGTTATGTATGGAGACGGTGGGAGTCGAACCCACGTCCAGAAACATCGATTACTTAAGCGTCTACGAGCGTAGCCTGCATATTTCGTGTTTCACTCGTCTTCGTGCCTGCGGGCGGGCCTTCCGAGAGCTAGTCTGTCAGTCTCTTCTTACGTTCTCAGACGGGAACGTAAGCGTAGCCTACTTGGATGTGCTCTTCACGGACACATAGGCAATGTCAGGAAGAGCTCGCTGCGTTTATTAGGCAGCTAGTGCTAAGTTTTGGTTAAAACTTTTAGTTTTGCCAGTTATATTTAGGTGCGTGTTAACGAGATCGCCTCTCGGCTCGCAGCTCAAGCTCGATCCATCCCTGTCGAATCCGTAACGTCCCCTTGTTAAGGGTATACGGGAGATTTATCAAGCTCTTGCTCAACTGGCTGTACTGTTATTATATCATGATCACAGACAAATTCAATTGGAAATATCTTCAATAAACAGCCTGTGAATCTGATGTGTGAACAGTATAGCATAGGGCAGTCATCACATCAAGGCTCAGGCATCAGAAGCCTTTTTGTCTGTCTCTGAACGCTCTTTCGATTTCTCTTTTGGCGTCTTTTCGTTTTAAATCTTCGCGTTTATCGTATGTTTTCTTCCCTTTTCCGAGGCCGATTAACACTTTGGCAAAGCCGTTTTTCAAATACAGCTTCAGCGGCACGAGGGAATAGCCTTTTTCTTTCGTCAGGCCGATCAGCTTATTGATTTCTTTCCTGTGCATCAAAAGCTTTCTCGTCCGGAGCGGGTCGTGGTTATAGCGGTTTCCCTGCTCGTACGGGCTGATGTGCATATTGTGGAGGAACACTTCGCCGCGCTCGATTTTCGCAAAGGAATCCTTCATGTTTACGCGGCCGGCGCGGATGGACTTAATCTCCGTCCCCTGCAGCACGATGCCTGTTTCATAGGTTTCTTCTATAAAGTAATCATGGTTTGCTTTTTTGTTTTGTGATAATACTTTGCCTGATCCTTTTGGCATGCCTTATCCTCCTCTCTCCGCAAAAACCGTTCATGTGTGCGATACGCTTTATTTTAGCAAATGGAGCGTTCCGCGACAATGAAAATGCGGCTTGCGAAAGAAAGCAAACAGAGCATTTTGCCCCATTTGCTTTTCGCATTTACTTCTTCTTTTTGCGTTTTTGTTTCGGCGCGTTTTGGAAACCGCGTTTTTTCTTTTTCTTCTTCGGTTTTGTAAACCATTCCCCTTTTTCCTCCGATTTCGGCGGTGAAGCCGGGGTATTGCTGTTTAACACGCGTTTCCGCGCCGGTCTGCCTCGTTTTCTGCGGTCGCCTGTTGTTTCTCTCGGACGGCGGGTGCCTTTCATGCCGACAATTTCAAAGTCGATGTTTCTCTCGTCTTTATTAACGTCGACGACTTTGACCGTGATTTCGTCTCCGATCCGGTAAACGTTGCCCGTGCGTTCGCCGATCATGGCGAAATGCTGCTCGTCAAAACGGTAATAATCATCCGTCATAAAGCTGACGTGCACAAGCCCTTCAATCGTATTCGGCAGCTCGACGAACATTCCGAAGTTCGTGACGGAACTGATCATGCCGTCAAATTCCTCGCCGATTTTATCAAGCATATATTCCGCTTTTTTCAGATCGTCCGTTTCCCGCTCTGCATCAACGGCGCGCCGTTCCATCGTTGACGTATGGTCAGCGATTTCCGGAAGGCGTTCGGCCCACTTTTCCTGAGTCGCTTCGTCCGATTGTCCGTTGATCAAATACGTTCTGATCAGCCTGTGAACGATTAAGTCAGGATAACGGCGGATCGGCGATGTGAAGTGTGTATAAAATTCAGTCGCCAGCCCGAAATGGCCCAAGCTGTGCGGATCGTATTTCGCCTGCTTCATGGAACGGAGCATGACGGTTGAAATCACCGTTTCTTCCGGACGGTCCCGCACTTCGTCAAGAATGCTTTGCAGCGCGCGCGGATGAATGTCTCCGGCTTTCCCTTTGACGATATAACCGAATGTGGTGACGAACTCTAGGAACTTTTGCAGTTTTTCGGCGTTCGGCTCTTCGTGAATCCGGTAAATAAACGGCACGTTCATCCAATGGAAGTGCTCGGCAACCGTTTCGTTTGCCACAAGCATGAATTCTTCAATCAGCTTTTCCGCTACTGAGCGCTCTCTGATGACGACGTCTTTTACGGCGCCTTCCTCATCGACGAGCACCTTCGCCTCTTTGAAATCAAAATCCACGGCGCCGCGGTCCATCCGTTTCGCCCGGAGAATTTCCGCCAGACGTTCCATGTCTTTGAACATCGGGACGAGCGGCTCATACCTTTCTTTCAGCTCGGCGTCGTCTTCTGTGAGAATCCGGTTGACATCTGAATAGGTCATTCTTTCCGTCGTTTTAATGACGCTTTGGAAGATCTCGTGCTCTGTCACCTGTCCCTGCTGGTTGATTGTCATTTCGCAGGAAAGCGTCAGGCGGTCGACCTTCGGATTTAAAGAACAGATTCCGTTAGACAGTCTGTGCGGGATCATCGGAATGACCCGGTCAACCAAGTACACGCTTGTCCCTCTTTCCAGCGCTTCTTTATCAATCGGGGAATTCTCCGTGACGTAATGGCTGACATCGGCAATATGGACGCCGAGCTTGTAGCTGCCGTTATCAAGCTTTGTTACAGTGACGGCGTCATCCAGATCCTTCGCATCCGCCCCGTCAATGGTGACAATGACCTGATCGCGGAGATCACGGCGGTCTTTGATGTCTTTTTCATCGATGGTATCCGGCGTGCTTGTTGCCTGCTCCATCGCTTCAGCCGGAAAATCTCCCGGCAGGCCGTGCTTATGGATGATGGATAAAATATCGATGCCCGGATCATTTTTATGGCCGAGTATTTCAACGATTTCTCCTTCGGCGTTCATTCTGCCTTCAGGGTAGCTTGTCAATTTGACGACGACTTTATGGCCTTCCGCAGCGCCGTTATTGGCATGTTTCGGAATAAAAATATCACTCGTGATTTTCTTATCATCCGGGATGACAAAGCCGAAGCTTTTCGTTTCTGTGTATGTGCCCACAACGCGGTCGATGCTTCTTTCCAGGATGCGGATGACCGTGCCTTCCTGTCTCGATCCGCTTGACTGGGAATTGAGCCGCACCATGACGATATCGCCGTTCATAGCTGTATTCAGCTCATTCGGCGGAATAAACACATCGCTTAAAGAGGTATCCTCCGGCAAGAGAAACGCGAATCCCTTTGCATGCGCGGAAATTTTTCCTTTTACTAAATTCATTTTTTCCGGAAGCCCGTAGCGGTTGCTTCTGGTGCGGACGATCTGTCCGGTCTCCTCGAGCGCCACCAGCGCTTTTACCAGCTCTTTAAATTCTTCGGCTTCCGTGATGTTCAGCATCTCCTCAAGTTCCTGAACGGTAAGGGGCTTGTACGCCTCTTCCTTCATAAACGCGAGAAGACGGTCCATAAACGCTTCTTTTTCCATTATCCGACCTCCTGTTTGTTACCAATCGAGTTTCTCTAAAAATTCGTACACATCCTGATGAACGAGGTCCCGTTCTTTGTCCAGCGTAATGACATGGCCTGACTCTTCATACCATTTCAGCTGTTTGTCGTCCGTTTCCACCTCGTTGTAAATGATGTCTGCACTGTCTGTGTTAATCATATGGTCATGCCGTGCCTGAACCACAAATGTCGGGGAATAGATCATGTCGACGTTTTTGCGCACATCGGCAATCAGCTCCTGAAGCGATTTGAGCGTATTCATCGGCGTTTTTTCAAACTCCTTCATTTCCTTTTCAATCTGCTCCGGCTGTTTTCCTTCGAATTTTTTATAATTGCGCGCGTAGGAGAGAACTCCTTCGTACATAACCTCTTCACTTTTAATGTGCATCGGCGCACACATAGGAACAATTCCCTTTATGGGTACAGTGTAACCCAATTTCAATGAAAAAACCCCGCCAAGCGACAGTCCGCAGGCCGCAATGTTTTCATAGCCTTCAGATTGTAAATATTCATACCCGTCCATGACGTCTTTCCACCAATCTTCAGGCCCCGTATGTACCAGCTCTTCCGGCGGAACGCCGTGCCCTTTATATTGAGGCGCGTGACAAGTGTAGCCGCGCTCATTCAAGTAGCGGCCGAGCATTCTGACGTCTGCCGTATTTCCCGTAAACCCGTGCAGCAGAAGCACCGCCTTGTCTCCGCCTTTAAATGTAAATGGTTTTGGTGTCACAATTTTCATGCTCATAACCCCTTTTTTGCACATTCAATTTAGTTTTCCACAGTTTTGCGAGAAACAAACGCCGTCTCTCAACAAGAAAAAGGCCTGATATTAAATCAGACCTTATACAAACATTGCCTTATACGATATACGCCAGCGAAATCGTCAACACGAAAAACAAGACTGCCAGCACAACGGTTGTGCGGTGAAGAATCAGATCAAGGCCCCTTGCTTTCTGTTTTCCGAAAAGCTGCTCCGCCCCGCCTGAAATCGCACCCGATAAACCGGCGCTTTTGCTGGATTGAAGCAATACGACAATAATAAGTGCAATACTGACGATAACCAATAAGGTAATCAATAAAGTGTGCATCCCATACACCTCCAGACTGACTGGCCTACATTGCTTCTATTTTACATGAAAAGCAAAGGCATGTCACGCCGTATCGGTGCACATCATGTCAGAAAAACGGAAATGCAATTTGAATCTTTCATCACTGTTGACTTTTGTCAACAAAATCGTAGTAAAAAAGATCTTCAAACTTCATGTCAAAGTAATAGAGCATCTTTCCGATGACCAGCTGGCCCGGCCTCCGCTCTCCATTCAGTACACGGCTCAGTGTGGCGGGAGATATTCCGATCTCCAGGGCGAGCTGGTTTAACGAGTAGTCATTATTGACCATATACTGCAGCACATAATCTCTTCTGATCTGTATCTTTTCGACCACTTTCTTCACCTTCCGTTCTGTCAAATACTTTCTTTCTTATACATAAGATACGGCTTTTGTTAACTTTTGTCAATACTTTTCCAGCCTGACTATTCCCTTTAGTCAATAAACATACTAGAATATAAATAGGCCGCGGGAGGGGGAGAGACTGTGGAAAGCTTCGGGAAACAATTACGGACATTGCGGGAAAAACGGCATCTGACAGTGAACCAGCTGGCAACGTATTCAGGCGTCAGCGCCGCGGGAATCTCGCGGATTGAAAACGGCAAACGCGGGGTGCCGAAACCTGCAACCATTAAAAAGCTCGCAGATGCGTTAAAAATCCCGTATGAGGAACTGATGCAGACGGCGGGATACATAGAGACCGTTCAGGAAACGAGAGCCCCATACGACACAGGGTGCACCTTGCTGGAAAAAGCCGAAACGTATGAGCTGGATGATTTATCACTTTTGGAGCGGGAGAACTGGCGGCACCTGTCGAAAGAAGACTTGGTTCTGCTTGATAAATACTTTGCGTTCTTGTCAGCTGAAGCCAAAAAAAGAAAAAATGAAGACTCATGACTTTGCACATGTGAGGCGATCTTATTGAATACATTCGGAAAGCAATTAAGAGAGCTGCGCCGCGCCCGGAAGCTTACCGTCAATCAGCTTGCCGTCTATTCCGGCGTCAGCTCGGCGACCATTTCCAGAATTGAAAACGGGCACCGCGGCATTCCTAAACCGGCGACCATCAAGAAATTGGCGGACACATTAAAAATTCCGTACGAAGAGTTAATGGCGCGGGCCGGACACATCAAGGCGTTTCAGGAGGAAATCCGCGAAACATCCGAAAGCTATCAATCCATCCGCGCCATCTATCAGACCGCCGTTGACAGAGGCGCGGAGCATCTGCCGCTGTTTGACAGCAAAAAGTGGCAGCACTTCACAAAGGAAGATATTGAAAGCGTCAGCAAATACTTTGATTTTATCGCGGCTGAAGCGAAAAAGCGCTCCCCGGATTCCTCATCCTCTTTTTGATCCTCCCTCAACTTAACAAGCGCCAGACGTACGTTCCCTCCGATTTTGCGGTATAATAGCAGAAGACGAGGTGAAAAAGCATGAACCAATCAGAAATGTGCCCCAGATTCGAAAAAGCGGTCGACATCCTAAGTAAACGCTGGGTGGCTCTAATCGTCTTTCAGTTATTGAACGGACAGCAGCGATTTAGCGAAATTGAAGCGGCGCTTCCGAATTTAAGCGGAAGAGTCTTGTCAGAACGTCTGAAAGAACTTGAAACAGAAGGTGTCATCAAACGGGATGTTATCCCCGAAACGCCTGTCCGTATTGAGTATTCTTTAACGAAAAAAGGCTGTGCATTAGCCCCTATTTTAGAGGAAATTTCCAAGTGGTCTTCAACATGGATTGATCCTTCCTGATAAACGCTTTTCCGCATAAGCGGCTGATCTCTCAAACGGACAGCCGTTTTTCATTTTGCCTTTCTTAAACAGGAAAACAAGCCCTCATGCCTGCAGGGCTTGTTTTTGTCTGATACCTTCCAGCGGAATTCGGATTTCCGCACGGGCTCCTCCAGACTCTTGATTTTCAAGTATTAATTCGCCGTGGTGAAGATGTACGACATGATGGGCGAATGTAAGCCCCATGCCGTGATGCCCCGCCGAATGTCTGCTTTTATCCTCCGTGTAAAAAAGCTGTGTCGCCCTTTTCAGCGCTTCCTGCGAGAACCCGCTTCCGCTGTCGGATACGGCAATACTGAGTGCGGTATCGGTGCATAGGACGTCCACACGGATTTCTCCTCTTTCCGGCGTATAGTCGACGGCATTCGCCGCGATATTCATAACCGCCCTGCGGAGCAGTTCTTGATCAATCGGCGCTTCTTTTCGGTCAATGCCCCGCTCACTGAGGACGAGGTCAATCTGTTTCGGCCCCGCAAGCGCCGCCGCGTCACGATATATGTTTTGAGCCCACTCTTTGAGATCGGTATACTCCAGATGAACGGCAACTGCCTCCTCCGCTTTAGAAAGCTGAATCAGCTGCCCGACATATTGCTCGATTTTGTTTCCGGCATCAAGGATATACTGCGTGTATTCCGTCTGCTCCTCATCTGGTTCTGTTAACTGAAGCAGCTCGGCATTTCCTTTAATGATCGTTGCCGGAATTTTAATATCATGCGCAAGCGCGCCGATCTGTTCCTTCTTTATCCGCTCCGCCTCCCATTGCGCCGCCAGAGATGCCTGAAGCGCGTCTTTCATTTTCAGCAGAGAGTCAATGACATCGTCAAATTCCTTGATGCGCGGCCTTTTTGGATTGATATTTAAATTCTGTTTTTGAATGCTTGCCGTAATGGAGCTGAGTGTGCTGAAATGCCGTCTCAGCTGATTGGCGAATCGCGTCGTCACGATAAACACGGTTAAAAGAAGCAAAGTGATCAGAACCGCAAGACCCGTCCATTCATAATTCGGCAGATAGCGCCTTAGCAGCGGCGACTGAAATTCCGACCTGAGTGAATATTGAAGAACGCCGTATTCATTTTTCCGATCAACCACCATGAAACCTTTTTGAGCATAATTAAAATACGGCTGGTGCTGGATCTTTTTTCTGGCGTTGGCCGCGTCTTTTTCCGTCATCGTTCCTTTCGTCATCCGCTTTGTTTTTTTATCAAAAACGGCGTATGTCATACCGTCGGGGATCATGTCTTCTGTTATCTTTTCCGCCGATTTCAGGCGGGGCTTGATCTGTTCCGCCTCATGCTCGCTGTAATTTGCCGGCAGGATCGCTCCGGCATTCAGGGCAATGGCATTTAAGGCGACGCATAATGCCGCCACCCCCATCGTGCTCAGACACAGCGTGATGGTAAATTTGACAAGCTCTTTGCGGATGCTGGATTTTCCTTTTGCTATTCCCATTTGTATCCGACACCCCACACCGTTTTGATCGGATCAGCCCCGTGTTCTTTACATTTTTTCCGGATGGTTCTGATAAACTCCGTAATGGTTGAATAGAGCGCATCGCCGTCCAAGCCGTACACTTCCTCGTAAATCTGCTCCCGTGAGAATGTTCTGTTTTTATGCTGTGCCAGAAATTCTACGATTTTATATTCGTTTTTCGTAAGAGGCAGCTTCCGGTCATCAAACCATACTTCTTTATTGTCAAAATCAAACATGAAGCCTGATATCAGACGTTTTGTCTGACGCTTTTCCCGCTGTTCCCTTCTGACATGCGCGTTTACCCTTGCCATCAATTCCTGTACGCCGAACGGCTTTGTGATGTAATCATCAGCGCCTGTCATGAGGCCTTTCACAATGGATTCTTCGTCAGATTTTGCCGTTAAAAACAGGATCGGGCTGTCCACCAGCGGCCGAATCCTCCGGCAGAGTTCAATCCCGTCGGTTCCGGGCATCATGACATCAAGAAGAATCAAATCATAGCCTTGAAAAAAATCCAATGACTGATCTTCCGCTTTTTCCAGAATCGTTACTGTATGCTGATCACGCTGTAAAATGTTTCTGATCAGAACGAGAATATCTTTTTCATCATCTACCGCTAAAATGTTTGCCACCGGCCGAATCGCTCCTTGCCTTTATTCATATGAACGCCGCCCTTCCCATCTTCTGCACCAATGGAGGCCGGCCAGACATAATATCACTATAGAAAAATATAACATTATTTCTCCGAATCTCATATCGTATCTCACATATGGGAGGAACTCTTTTTTGACTTTGTCAAAATGCAGCAGTCCTGCAAGGCCCGACAGCCGCACGCTCCATGCCCACGGGAAAAAACGCCAGATGACATCGCCCAATCCTGTATTCATCAGCGCCGCCATTAATAAACCCGCTCCCCCTAAAAGCCCGGACGGTCCCATGCCGTACTTTATACCGACAAAAAAAGACATCATATAAAGCGGAATACTGCCGGCAATCAGCCACGCCCCTCCCTTTAAAAAGAGAAAGTACGGAAGGTCATTGATGTGAAGAATACATTTCATCCCCGCCAAATAAAGACAGATGGCAAGACCTATCGATAACACATTCAACAGCAGCAATAGAAGCAGCTTGCCCGCAAAACTGACGATTTTCGAATGCGGAACCGCCAGCATCATCTGAAAATGACCCTGTTCCTCGACGGAGGCAGACATGCCGCAGACAATACTGATGATTAAAGGGTAGAAAACGGCAATCGCGCTGAAAAAGACGTTGTACAGCACATAAGGTTCCTGAATCCTTCCATACATATACAACAGGTACAACAGGAAAAATCCCGCGCATACGGCCGGCGCCGCCGCATGCATCCATATGAGCGGCGTGCGCTTCATTTTTAATACATCGGCCCACATAGATCTGAAAAGCATGGTCATGACCGGTTTCCCCCTTTTGCAAAAGGCACGGCGGAAATCAAACTTATTGCGATAAAAGAAAGGATAGAAAGAATAATAGCCGGAAAGATCACATTTCCGTTTAATAAGCCGCTGTCTGCGGGAAGCGGAATTCCGTTCGGATGGATCCCGAGAATCGGTGACATCACCCGGACTGACCAGCTCCACGGACTCAGCCACCACAATGAACCGGACGCCGGCACAATACCCAAAACAAAAGCGGCGATCAGATTCGCGAGAATGACTGCCGTAAATCCGAACTGTCTGGCAATCCATAAGCACAATGGGATTTCCCAAAGCGTCGTCAGCCATAAAAGGGAGCCCGCTTCAACGCCTTTCAGCTGCAGCGCAGCAATTCCCGGAAACACAAGGCCTAGTAAAAATATGATGATGAAAAAGACGATTTGCGACAGAAGTGAATACAGCGCGATCAAGCTTATTTTTGAGAGCCATATGCTTTTTAAGTCTGCCGGCAATGAGTACACCGCGCGGTCAATCGCAGATTTTTTCTCTTTTTTAACAGATAAACCGCACATTAGAGCAATCATGAGCGGCATAAAAATAACCGCCCACCAATTGAACGTGCCCGTCATAAAATAGGCCGTATTCAGCAGAAAAGAAAAAGCTGTGTTCAGAAGCGGAATCAGAATGATCAGCTTTCTGATAAATGTTCTTTTAGATGTAAGGTGTTCCGCCTGCATGTACTGAATCATTTTCCTGTCCCCGCTTTCTCCCGTGTTGATTTGACTACCTCCAGAAACAGCTGCTCCAGATCGTCTTCCCGGCTGATTTCTCCTTGATATCCCAAAACACCGTCACTGATGATTCCGATATGGTCTGCGATCTGCTCGACTTCAGATAACAGGTGGCTTGATAAAATCACCGTCATTCCCTGTCCGGGCAGGGAGCGGATAAATTCCCGCAAATCCTGAATCCCCATCGGGTCCAATCCGTTTGTCGGCTCGTCAAGAATTAAGAGCGACGGACGGTTGACTAATGCCAACGCAATGCCGAGACGCTGTTTCATTCCCATGGAAAATTGGCCGGCGCGCTTTTTTCCGGTTCCCGTTAATCCCGTGATTTCCAGCACCTCCGCAATTCTTGAATCAGGAAGCCCGAGCATCACGCAGCGGACTTTCAGATTTTCAGCGGCTGTCAGGTTGCTGTAAAGCGGCGGCGCTTCAATCAGGGAACTGATCTTTTTCAAATCTTCGCGCTTCCATGGATGCCCGTCGAACAAAACCTCGCCGGATGTTTGCTGCAAGATGCCGGTCAATATTTTAAGAGTCGTTGATTTTCCGGCGCCGTTCGGACCGAGCAGGCCGTATATACTGTTGCGCTTAACCGATAGAGACACATCAGCCACTGCCTGGTGTCTGCCGAATGATTTTTGCAGCTGTCTCGTTTCTAAGATGTTGCTCATATGATTACCCCTCTGCTTTGTTATTTGATATGTAAGACTTTACAGCGCAGTTATCAAAATTTAATCAAGAAATCAAAAAAAGCATTCTTCACGCGGAAGAATGCTTTTTTTTATGAGGCTGAGCGTACGATCAGCTTTCTTTTTTGTTTTTTCACAGGGCTGAGGGCTCGTTCCAGCCACGCCATCAGCAGGTCTGCGGCTACCGCCATCAGCGCGGTCGGAATGGCGCCCGAAAGAATAATGGCGGTTCCGTTTGTCGCGTTCGAGCCTCTGACGATCATATCCCCGAGGCCGCCTGCGCCGACGAAGGTGCCGATTGCCGTGATGCCGATCGCAATGACGAGCGCCGTTCGAAGACCCGCCATAATGACGGAAAGCGCAAGCGGCAGCTCCACCATGCGAAGCACTTGATATTTCGTCATGCCCATCGCTTTTCCCGACTCAAGATAAGCGTGCTCAATATTAATAATGCCCGTGTGCGTATTCCTGAGAATCGGCAGCAGTGAATACAGAAACAAAGCCGTGATGACCGTATTGGCGCCAAGTCCCATGACAAGCATCAGGACGGCGAGCATCGCAAGCGCCGGAACGGTTTGAATCACGTTCGCCACAGCAAACACCCAGCTTGAAAGACGCCCGTGCCTCGCTGTCACAATGCCGGCCGGAATGGCGAAAACGGCGGCGAAAACGACGCCGTACGCCGACATGAGAAAATGCCGCCAGCACTCATACAGAACATAGCTGCCGTTTTGAGCGTAATACGTAAACAGCTCTTTCAGCGTGTCCATCCGCATATCTCCTTTCCGTTATTCAAAGTAATGATGCTTTTCTAAAAATTCCTTTGCCACGACGGAAGGCTCTTTTAATTGGCCGTCGACTTCGTAATTCATTTTCTGCATCATCTTTGTATCAATCGCGCCGATCATTTGATTGATCACGCCTTCCAGCTCAGGATGCTCGTTTAATACACGTTTCGGAACGACGGGTGAACAGTCGTACGGAGGAAAGAACCGCTTATCATCCTTCAGTGTTTTCAGTCCGTAAGCAATGATTCTTCCGTCGGTGGAATAAGCGAGCGCGATATCCATCTTTCTGCTTTTCAGCGCGTCGTAAACGAGGCCGATCTGCATCGGATACGTGCCTTCAAATGACATTCCGTATGTGTTCATAAAATCCTGATATCCGTTGCCTCTGAGCTTCATCCAATAGTTATCAACGCCGAATTTCAGATGAGACGCTTCTTTTTTGACATCGGATACCGTTTCTAAATGGTATTTGCGGGCAAGCTGTCCGGAAACGGTAAAGACGTATGTATTATCAAAGCCGTAAGAATCAAACCATTTCATGTCATATCTGTTTTGAAATTCACGCTGAACGAGCCGCAGCGCTTTGTCCGGGTCTTTTTTCGGCTCCATGCGAAGCGTGCCCGTCAGCGCGTCCCCCGTATAGCGCGTCGCGGCGATATCAATATCACCGTTGATCAAGGATTGCTGCTGTACGGCGTTGGAGCCGAGATTTTTAATAACGGTTGTTTTCAAATCGCTGTGATGTTCAATCATCTGTCCGAGCATGCTCGCGATGATTTCTGATTCGGTCATGCTTTGCGCCCCGATTTTGATGGTATCCTCCGACGCGGCGCTCAATCCCGGAAGCGAACAGCCGCCAAGGAGCAGCATGCCGATACAGGCGAATGCGAGCAGCCGTTTTTTGCATCTATTCCCCACGAGAGACTTCCTCCTTATGAAGCATTTTTTATGTCCTTCAGCCCGTCAGGCGTAACTTTCCGTTCTGTCATCCCGAGCATGCAGTCGACGGCGGCCGCTAACATCGTGACCGGAACGGCGCCTGCGATAATATACTCCGGCTGATAAAGGTTCAAGCCGATAAAAATGTAATCTCCCAGCCCGCCTCCGCCGATAAAGGAAGCGAGCGTCGCCCAGCCGATCAAATAAATCGCAGACGTCCGGATACCCGCCATGATGACCGGGGCGGCAAGCGGGAGCTCTACAAGCCCGATCTGCTCCCATGCGGTCATGCCGATTCCTTTTCCCGATTCAAGAAGATGCCGGTTGACACCGAGGATTCCCGTATACGTGTTTCTGAGAATCGGCAGCACGGAATAGAAAAACAGCGCCGCAATGGCCGGGACCTTTCCCACGCCTAAAAGCGGAATAAAAAATGCGAGAATGGCAAGGCTCGGCAAAGTTTGGATGATATTGACGATGCCGATGACTGTGCCGGCGCCTCTTTTCATCCTCGTCAGCAGGACGCCGAGCGGAACGGCGGCGAGAATGCCCGCCATGACGGCGATTAATGAGATGTACAAGTGCTCCCATGTTTTATAAAGCATCTCTCCTCCATTTGCCTGTAAAAATTGCACGGTCTGATTCATATCAATTGAAGCCCCCTCATGACATCACCGCGAGCTCTTTCTCTTCTCCCCAAATGGAGTCATAGACGATGTCAACGAGGCTTGCCCTTGTCACGATTCCCGTTAAACGGCCGGCTTCATCAATGACGGGCACAAATTTCATGCCTCTTTTTAAAATTTTATGGACGGCGTCGCGAAGCAGGGTGCCGCTTCTGACCGTGTATAGATCGCGCTCAAGCACTTCCGCGACGGTTGCCGCCTGTCTTCGTTTGCGGTCAATCATTTCCACATCGACATAACCTTGGAGAATATTCTTCTCATCGATGACGAGCAGCGAATCCACCCGCTCGGCGCGCATCAGCTGAATGGCGGCTGACAGCGTTTTCTCAGGTGTTACCGTCACAGGAGCGGAATTCATGATCTGCTCCACCCGTTCAATATCAGGGCTGGATGATTGAATCAGCCGTTCTTTGCCGATAAACTCCTCGACAAATTCATTCGCCGGAAATCTGAGAATGTCATCAGGCGTTCCGGCTTGGACGATTTCTCCCGCTTTCAGAATGACGATTCTGTCCGCAAGTTTGATGGCTTCGTCCATATCATGGGTAACAAATACGATGGTTTTATGTAAGGTTTTTTGCAGTTTTTTAAATTCTTCCTGAAGGGAATCCCTCGTAATCGGGTCAAGCGCCCCGAACGGTTCATCCATTAAGATAAGCGGCGGCTCTGCGGCAAGTGCCCGTAATACACCTATTCGCTGCTGCTGTCCTCCGCTCAGTTCATGAGGGTAACGGTCTAAATATTCAGGCCCCATATCAACGAGCTTTAAAAGCTCCCGCGCCCGTTCCTTCCGTTCTTTTGCAGGATGTTTTAAAAGTTTCGGAACGAGGGTAATGTTCTGCTGAATGGTCATATGCGGAAACAGCCCGATCTGCTGAATGACATAACCGATGCTTCTTCTGAGTTCCACCGGGTCTTGTTCCATAATGTTTCGGCCCTCTATCAGGATTCTGCCTTCTGTCGGTTCAATTAAGCGGTTGATCATTTTCATCGTCGTCGTTTTCCCGCAGCCGCTCGGTCCGATAAAACAAATAAATTCGCCCTTAGCGATATTCAGGTTGATGCTGTTGACGGCTTTTTTTCCGCCTTTATACGTTTTCGAGACATTTTCTAATGTCAGCAAACACTCACACCTCCATGATTAAGTTTATTCAATTCGTTAAATTTGTATTTAACTTTTCAGGCAATTGAATGTTTCCCATTATAAATTAAACTTTATAAATAAAAAAGTTTACAATTTGTCCATATTATATATAAAGGTTGTGTAAGCACTGATTTACCCGTATTGACCGGCAAAGTTCTTCTTATTGCTCCGAATTACTGCCAAATTCTCTCGGAAGAGCATTTCCGCCGGTTTAAAAATATGGTATATTGACATCGGAATTGCTGACTGAAAGGATTGAAACTGTTGGAGAAAGATCCGTTACACATAATCGAACAAGCCGAAGATCATTTAATAGAACGAATCGCTGAAAATATGCATACATTCGGGATGCCCGCGACGGTGGGACGCATTTTAGGCATTATTTATATGAACCGCAAGCCGATGACCTTAACTGAATTATCAGAAGCGACCGGCATGAGCAAAACGAGAATGAGCCAGGCCGTCCGTGAAATGCTTGACGTCAATCTGGCGGAAAAAGTGTTTGAAAAAGGCGTCCGCAAAGATTTATACGACGTCGAGCAGGATTATTACCAAACCTTTATTACGCTGTTTACGGCCACATGGAGCAAGGTCGTCAGCAAAAATAAGATGATGCATAAAAAGCTGAACCGCGAACTGACGGCCGTTCTTGAAAACGGCGTGCCGGAGGAAGCTGAGGAAAAAATCAATGAACTGCTGAAAGAATTAAAGGATTGGCTTGATTACTACAATTGGATCAGCCGCCTGATCGAGTTTTTCGAAAGCGAAGAAATTTTCAAGCATGTTCCGAAGCCATAAGAAAAAACGCCCTGACCCGCAAGGCGTTTTTTTCATGCCGCATTTGGCGCTTTGGATCGTTTTTTCTTTCTCCCCGGACTCAGCGCCCGCTCCAGCCACGCCATCACAAGATCTGCGATAACGGCCATCAGCGCTGTCGGGATAGCGCCGGCTAAAATAATCGCGGTTCCGTTCGTGGCGTTTGAGCCCCTGACAATAATGTCACCGAGTCCGCCGGCGCCGACAAACGTACCGATTGCCGTAATGCCGATTGCGATGACGAGCGCCGTCCGCAGCCCCGCCATAATGACGGAGAGCGCAAGCGGCAATTCCACCATGCGAAGCACTTGAAATTTGGTCATGCCCATCGCTTTTCCCGATTCAAGATAAGCATGTTCAATGCTGGCGATTCCCGTGTACGTATTCCGGATGATCGGAAGAAGCGAATATAAAAACAGCGACAAAATCACCGTATTGGCGCCGAGCCCCATGACAAGCATCAGCACCGCGAGCATCGCAAGCGCCGGCACGGTCTGAATCACGTTTGTCACCGCGAATACCCAGCCGCTTAATGTTCTGTATCTGGCAATGAAGATGCCGAGCGGAATCCCAACGATCGCCGCAAATAAAACGCCGTATACCGACATGAGAAAATGGCGGTAAAACTCCTGAAGCACATAGGCGCCGTTTTGAGAATAATAAGTGCCGAGCTGCTGCAGCACTTCCATTTGCCCCACCTCATTTCTTATTCAAAATAATGATGTTTCTCCAAAAATTCTTTAGCGACGACGGACGGTTCTTTCAGCTTGCCGTCCACCTCGTAATTCAATTCCTGCATCGTTTGCGTATCAATTTTGCCGATCAGTTTATTCACAATGCCTTTCAGTTCCGGATGCTGTTTCAGCACGCTGTCGGGGATGACCGGTGAACAGTCATACGGCGGGAAAAACTGCTTGTCGTCTTTTAAAATTTTCAGATCGTATGCTTTAATCCGTCCGTCCGTTGAATAAGCGAGGACGGCATCCATTTTCCCGTTTTTCACGGCATCGTATACAAGTCCGATCTGCATCGGATAGGTTGTGCCGAATTCAAAGCCGTACGTATCGGTGAAGCCCTTATAGCCGTCGCCTTTTCGTTTCAGCCACGCATTATCTACACCGAGCTTAAATTGATCCGCATACTTCTTAATATCTGATACTTTGTCTAAATGGTCTTTTTCCGCAAGCTCTTTCGTGACGGTAAAAGCGTATGTGTTTTCAAACCCGTAAGAATCAAACCATTTGTAATGGAAGCGTTTCTCAAATTCTTTCTGCACGATGGATAATGCTTTTTTCGGATCTTTTTCCGCTTCCATGCCGAGGGTGCTCGTTAAGTCAGTTCCCGAGTAGCGCGTCGCGGCGATATCGATTTCACCGCCGAGCATCGCCTGCTGCTGGACATAGTTTGATCCGAGGTTTTTAATTAATGCCGTATTCAAATCTGTATTGTGCTCAATCATCTGTGCGAGCATATTGGCGATAATTTCTGATTCCGTCATGCTTTGCGCCCCGATTTTAATCGTATCATCGGAAGCCCCGCTCAGCCCGGGAAGGGAACAGCCGCCTACAAGCAGAGCAGCCGACAGCGCCAGCGCGCACATCCATCTCTTTAGGTTTCTTTTCAAAACAGCCAACTCCTTATGATACTTCCTTCAGTCCTTTCAGCCCTTTCGGCGTCACCTTCCGTTCCGTCGCCGCTAGCAGATAATCAATGATAATGGCTAAAATGGTGACAGGCACGGCGCCGCCGATAATATATTCAGGCTGATAGAGGTTCAGGCCGATAAAAATATAGTCTCCGAGCCCGCCGCCCCCGATAAAAGAAGCAAGCGTCGCCCAGCCGATCAGATAAATGGTGGATGTGCGGATGCCCGCCATGATCACCGGAACCGCAAGCGGCAGTTCCACAAGCCTGATCTGCTCCCAGACCGTCATCCCGATGCCTTTTCCCGATTCCAGCAGATTTTTGTTTACGCCTTGAATGCCGGTGTACGTGTTCCGGAGAATCGGCAGCACTGAATAGAAAAACAGCGCGACGATCGCCGGCAGCTTTCCCACCCCTAACAGCGGGATAAAGAATGCCAGTATCGCGAGGCTCGGCAAGGTCTGCACAATGTTGACGGCGCCGATGACGGCGCCTGCGCCCTTTTTCATTCTCGCCAGCGCCACTCCGAGCGGAACGGCGACGAGAATGCCTAATATGACGGCGATGATTGAAATATATAAATGCTCCCACGTTTTATATAACAGCTCTCCGCCGTTCGTCTGCAAAAACTTGATCATTTCATTCATTGTAAGCGTTCCTCCCCTTGTCAGCCTGTCACCAGCTGGTCTTCCTCGCCCCAGATTGAATCGTAAACGATGTCGACAAGGCTCGCTCTCGTGACAATCCCGACCAAATGCCTTTGTTCATCAACGACGGGTACGTATTTCATTCCGCGCTTTAAAATTTTGCGTACGGTATCGCGGAGCAGCGTCCCCTGTTCGACCGTATACAGATCAGAGCGGAGCACGTCGCCGACGAGGCTCGCTTTTTTCCGGTTCTGATCAATGATTTCGACATCCACATATCCTTGCAGCACATTCAGGTCATCAACGACAAGCAGGGAATCGACACGGTGCTCCCGCATCACCTGTATCGCCTGCGAAAGCGTTTTGTCCGCCGTAACGGTGACAGGCTTTTTGTTCATCATCTGCTCGACGCGTTCAATGTCAGGTCTTGATTGCAATAACCGTTCTTTGCCGATAAATTCTTCGACAAACTCATTAGCCGGATTTCGGAGGATGTCATCAGGAGTGCCGGCCTGAACGATCTCTCCCGCTTTTAAAATGACGATCCGGTCAGCCAGCTTAATGGCTTCATCCATGTCGTGGGTGACAAACACAATCGTTTTATTCAGTGTTCTTTGCAGTTTTTTGAATTCTTCCTGAAGCGAATCACGTGTAATCGGATCAAGCGCTCCGAACGGTTCATCCATGAGAATAAGGGGGGGTTCCGCTGCCAGGGCGCGCAGCACGCCGATTCTCTGCTGCTGTCCGCCGCTCAGCTCGTGAGGATAGCGGTCTAAATATTCCGGGCCCATATCGACGAGCTTTAAAAGCTCCCGCGCCCGTTCCTTCCGCTTTTGTTCCGGCCATTTCAGCAGTTTCGGCACGAGGGAAATGTTCTGCTGAATGGTCATGTGGGGGAAAAGTCCGATCTGCTGAATGACGTAGCCGATTTTCCGTCTCAGCTCCACGGGGTCCTGCTCCATGATATTTTCGCCATCGATAAAAATCTTTCCTGATGACGGCTCAATCAGTCTGTTAATCATTTTCATCGTCGTTGTTTTTCCGCAGCCGCTCGGCCCGATAAAACAAATAAACTCGCCTTTTTCGATATTTAAATCAATGCTGTTGACGGCTTTTTTTCCGCCTTTATAGATTTTTGATACATTTTCTAATCTCAGCAATCCGTGCACCTCCGAAGGATTCCGTTATTTTTCTGAAAAGTATAATCTTTATTATAAGATGAAGTTTATAAAATAAAAAGTTTACAATGTGTTGAAATTACATATAATATACGTATTATTTGATGTTATCCTGCTGACAACGGGGACGTTCTTACAATCGCTCCGGATAGCTCGCATATCCTGCCGCATCATCTTTTTCAACAACTGTAAAAAATATGATATATTGTCAGCATGAAAAGCCAGTGAAGGGATGATCAGCCGTGGAAAAAAACGCTCTTGATATCATCGGTCAAGCTGAAGAGCATCTCATTGAGAGAATCGCCGAGAATATGCATACATTCGGAATGCCGGCCACACTGGGGCGTGTGCTCGGTATTATTTATATGAACCGAAAGCCGATGACGTTAAATGAGCTGTCAGAGGCGACCGGCATGAGCAAAACGAGGATGAGCCAGGTGGTCCGCGAGATGACCGATGCCAATCTGGCTGAAAAAGTGTTTGAAAAAGGCGTTCGGAAAGACCTTTACGACGTGGAGCGTGATTATTACCAGACGTTCATCTCCCTGTTTACGGCAAATTGGACAAAGGCGGTCAGCAAAAATAAAATGCTGTATAAGAAGCTGAACCGTGAGCTGACTGAGCTTCTGGAATCGGAAAACCTCAGTCCCGAAATTGAAGAAAAAGCCCGTCAGCTTTTGGACGAACTGACGGACTGGCTCCATTATTATGACTGGCTGAGCCGTTTGATAGAATTTTTTGAGAGTGAAGAAGTGTTTCAGCATGTGCCGAAAATAGAAAAAAGCAGCGCCCGCAGATAACCGGGCGCTGCTTTTTTTAAGTCAGGAAACCAATATCGGGAACATGCCTTTCAGACCGGCGCCGATCATGCCGATCGCCACTACCGCCAAAATCAAACCCATCAGCCGGGTAATCACGTTCATTTCGGTTTTCCCGAGCCTATTGCTGATGAAAGAAGAATAGTGAAAGAAGATGAACGTCATCGCGATGACGGCCGCAATACCGATCAGCACGCTGATGTAATGGAAGATGCCGCCGTGTCCGGCCGACAGACTCATTACCGTCGCAATCGTTCCGGGACCGGCGATAATCGGGATCGACAGAGGCGTCACGGAAATATCCGCTTTCTCCTTGCTTTCCCCTTTCTCTTCATGATGAAGGGACTGTACATGTGATTGTTTCGCGTTCAAAAGATTATAAGCGATGCCGAAAATAAAAATGCCGCCCGCGATACGCAAGGCATGAATATTAATGTCAAACAGTTTAAAGATCAGATGGCCGAAGATTAAAAATGCCGCCAAGATGATAAACGACAGCACGGACGCCTTGCGCGCGATCGCTGTCCGTTCTTTCTCCGGGCAGCCCTCTGTCAGTGAAAGAAAAATCGGCACGTTTCCGATGGGGTTGGACACTGCAAACAGGGAAATGAAGACATGAATGATAAATGAAAACATGCGTACCTCCTTATGACTTGCCGTTGTGATTTATGTTTTGTTTTCCGCTGTTTCTTATGCATGATTTTTACCCCGGTGCCTGCTTCTTGTAAAATCAGCCTGCCGATCCGGAAACAGAAAAAAACCGCCCTTACAGGACGGTTTTTTCCGTTTGCTATCTCCATAAGCCTTTTCCGAATTTCAACAGCCGATAAAGCATTTTTAATTTTTTTAGCATCTGTTAATTTCCTCTATCACCCTGAATCAATACTCTCGTTAAAAATTCTACCATAATGGGTACTTTTTCTCTATTATCAAATAATAGAGAAAGTGAATTGTATATCTTTAGAAATCTCCGTTACATCCGTCCTATTTTCTTTTATAATGTAAATATTGAACAAAATCCCTATATTACATGTAAAAGGAGTTTTAGAATGTATTGTCCTCAATGCGGCCATCATACAGATGGCGGAAAGTTTTGTGAAAAATGCGGTGCGCCCCAGCCCAACCAGACCGGTTCAGGCCAAATGCAGGCCGGCGCTGCTGCTAAACAGGCTTCAAAGCAATTTGCCTTATTCGTGCTTAATGTATTAAAGAAACCGTATCAGACATGCAAAACGACAGGCGGTGAACAGCTTGTCAGCAGCATAATCAACATGGTGCTTTTCTGTCTGGTGACGCCGATTATGATGTATATTCTCTTATCAGACGGCTTTCGTGACGTCAGTTTTACCGCGGTTGTGATCAAACCGGCGCTTACCTTTGCCATATGTGTATTCTGCCTGTATCTCTTGATTTTTATCGCGTTGAAGGCCGGCGGCGCGCAGGTGTCATTTAAAGATTCGCTGTCCAGATTCGGGGCGTTTTTGATTCCGTTTACGGCTATTTTGCTTCTTGCACTCATTTTTATGCTGATGCACACAACCGTTTGCTTTACCGTTCTGGCTGTCGGTCTATTAGGAGCGGCGTTTGCCGTGCCTCCGCTCATGCTGGCGAGCTACCAGCATCAGCTCACGGCTAAAGCGGATATCACTTATGCTGTTATCGTCATCTATTTCATCATTTGCATAACGTTTCAATTCACGATCAAGCATTACACAAAAGAACTTATGAATTATTTTTTCTTTTAAAAACGAAAACCCCCGCCGCCTGATTGGCGCGGGGATTTTTTTATTGAATGGATGTTAAATAAATTCTTCCGTCTTTCACAACGCCGCCATACGTCCAATTGTATGTTCTGAGCTTCGGACTGCCGCCGGCTTTCGTAATATAAAACTCCTCATACGTATGAATCGTCAGATGGGAGCCGTTCTGCGAAAAGCTTTTGACATTCACTTCATTAAATACTTCTGTCGTTCCCTCGCCGTATAGTTTTTTAACCAGTTTTTGCTGATCAGCATACAAAGGGCTTCCCTCTTCCAAATTGCCCGCCATGATGGCGAAATTGTTCAGGCTGACGGCGCTTGATTGGTTTGTCAGGTAATCAGCCATAAACGATGTGACTTGTTCATTCGTGAGGCTGCCTGAAGCTGCCTTTCCTTTGGATGACGTCCATGCGGATGTGTAGGTTTTCGGCTGGTCGTTTTTTATTTTTTTCACATTTGCCCCAGAAGAATCTGAGGCTGGATCAGCTTTTTCAAAAACCCATTTTTTATGCTTTGTATCATATGACAGTACATAATGAAAGCTCGGTTCAGCCTCTTCCATATCTGGCTTCGTATTCCTGTCGAAATAAGCAGACTCATGAAGCTCTTTACCTGTAACAGTTACTTGCCAGCGGCCGTTCTCTTGTGAAATCGCAAATGAGTCCAGATCAAAGCTTGTCTCTTTATACTGATCCTTCAAAAAAGTGCCGGAACTCTTCATGCCGGAAACCACTTCTTTCGTCTGCTCCTTCCACGCTGAACCAGCCTCGGTCATCTGATCCGTATTTCCGTCTGCCATGGCTTTTGTATACTGCTTCGTTGTTTTGACAATCGTGTCCATGATTGTTTTTTGTGTATCTTGATCGGGAATTAGCGTTAGTTCCATGTCAGTGCCATTGATCGGAACATCGGCAGTTTTTGTTTCCCCCCAAGGAAAATCAGCCTCCACGGCGGCTGTCATGGAGCCGTCAGTTAAGAGCGGGCCGTATGTAACGGACTTAAAAGGGTCTTTATGGACGGACTTGCCGTTTATCAGCAGATCGCCTTTCGCGTTTTTGAAGCTGTCTGCCGGAGTGAACGTCACATCCTCGGCGTCTAACGGCAGGTCAAACTCAACATTCCGGCTTCCGGCCGCCTCCGCCTCTTGCTTTTTGACAACGTCAACCGTGTCATTTTGAAGCTTGGCTTCCGCCGTATAGACACCGGGTGCATACGGGCCGAATGTTTGGGCTTCATCGGCTTTTTTGACCGTACCGGTTTTCTCGCTGTTGATATAAAGATCGGCGCCTTTATAATTGCTGGTGACGCGGAAATAAACCGGATCGACTTTCAGTTCATAATGGTCGAACAAGAGAAGGGTTTTTCCCTCTTTTTTGACGTATACCGCATCTTTTTCAGATGAATGGCCGCGAAGCGATTCCAGCAGTTCACCGTGTTTCTTTGCGTATGCAAGGAGCGGTTTGACATTGGTCTCATTCAGCTTCAATTTTTTGTCTGAAGGGGTGAGAAGGGCTGCGAGCTTTTTCGTATCCCCGTCATGAACCGCCTGTTCGAATTGATCCGTGAGCCTTTTTTCAGATGTCAGCCAGGCTCCGGTTTTATATGCGGCAATCAATAAGATCAGCGCTGCGGCGATGCCTCCCCATAGGAAGAGCGTTTTTCTAGGGATCGGCTTTCTCGGCTGTGATGCGGATTCAGCCGCCTGCCGCTCCAGCCGGCTTCCTTTCCCAATCGGCTTTCCGCATTCTTTACAGAAATGCGCCTCTTCATTATTCTGTCGGCCGCAATATTTACAAAAAAACATGACTTTCCCCCTATTCAATCTGCAAAACTTGTATAACTTTTCCTATGTTTCATATTTTATAATAAAGTAGAATGATTTTGGAGTTATTTTGAAAAAATAGCTGCTGATCACAATGAAGGAGGAGAAACGGACATGCAAAAACTGAGCATCCGAAAAGCGGCAGAGCGGGATGAAGCGCTGTATGAATTATTGCTGCTGGCCGATCCGTCAAGGGAAATTGTCGATGATTATCTTGCCAGAGGCGAATGCTATACGGCTTGGACGTCAGACGAGCTTGCAGGGGTTTACGTCCTTTTAAAAACAAGACCAAAAACGGTGGAAATCGTCAATATTGCGGTAAACGAATCAATGCAGAATAACGGCATCGGGAGAAGGCTCATAGAAGAAGCCATGAATAAGGCAAAACAAATGGGAGCAGCGACTATTGAAATCGGAACGGGCAACTCCAGTATAGGCCAGCTTGCCCTTTACCAAAAATGCGGCTTCAGACTCCAAGCCATCGACCATGATTTTTTCATCAGGCATTATGAAGAGGAGATTTTCGAAAACGGGATACAGTGCCGCGATATGGTAAGGCTTTATGCAGACATATAAAAAAACCTCCCCTTGGGGAGGTTTTTTCGATTACTTATTCAAGTTATAGAAAGAGTTGATACCGTGGTATTGAGCAGTTTCAGCCAATTGATCTTCGATGCGAAGTAATTGGTTGTATTTCGCCACACGGTCCGTACGAGACGGAGCACCTGTTTTGATTTGTCCAGCGTTTGTTGCAACAGCGATGTCTGCAATAGTGCTGTCTTCAGTTTCACCAGAACGGTGAGAAATAACAGCTGTGTATCCTGCGCGTTTTGCCATTTCGATTGCATCAAATGTTTCAGTTAATGTACCGATTTGGTTTACTTTGATCAGGATTGAGTTGCCTACGCCGTTTTTAATACCTTCAGCAAGTTTTTTCGTGTTTGTAACGAAGAGGTCGTCACCGACAAGCTGAACTTTTTTGCCAAGACGCTCAGTAAGAAGCTTGTGGCCTTCCCAGTCGTTTTCGTCAAGTCCGTCTTCGATAGAGATGATTGGATATTTAGAAACCATTTCTTCATACCAGTCAACCATTTCAGCAGATGTTTTCACAACGCCTTCGCCAGACAGATGGTATTTGCCGTCTTCTTTGTTGTAGAACTCAGAAGATGCAGCATCCATAGCAAGTTTCACTTCTTCGCCAGGTTTGAAGCCGGCTTTTTCGATTGCTTCAACGATTGTTTGAAGCGCTTCTTCGTTAGAACCAAGGTTCGGAGCGAATCCGCCTTCGTCACCTACAGCTGTGTTCATGCCTTTAGCAGAAAGAACTGATTTCAGGCTGTGGAAGATTTGAGCGCCCATGCGAAGCGCTTCACGGAAGTTAGGCGCGCCTACAGGCATAATCATGAATTCTTGAATGTCTACGTTGTTGTCAGCATGCTCTCCGCCGTTTACGATGTTCATCATCGGTACAGGAAGCGTTTTTGAGTTGAAGCCTCCAAGGTACTGATAAAGAGGGATCTGTAAGAAATCAGCAGCTGCGCGCGCACAAGCCATAGATACGCCAAGGATTGCGTTCGCACCGAGTTTGCCTTTGTTTTCAGTTCCGTCAAGCTCGATTAAAAGCTGATCGATTGCGTTTTGTTCTGTTACGTCAAAGCCGAGAAGCTCTGGAGAAATGATTTCGTTTACGTTGTTAACAGCAGTTAACACGCCTTTTCCAAGATAACGGTCTTTGTCGCCGTCACGAAGCTCAACTGCTTCGTATTCGCCTGTAGAAGCTCCGCTTGGCACTAATGCGCGGCCGAAAGCTCCTGTTTCTGTATATACTTCAACTTCAACTGTCGGGTTGCCGCGGGAGTCAAGGACTTCGCGTGCATAAACATCAACAATGTATGGCATGTGTTTTGTCTCTCCTTTTGATTTACGCTTATTTTTGAATTAAAGATGTTCCTGTCATTTCTTTCGGTTTTTCAACACCGAGAAGGTCTAATAACGTTGGTGCGAGGTCGCCTAGGATTCCGCCTTCGCGCAGCGTCACGCCTTCTTTCGTCACAATGACAGGGACTGGGTTTGTCGTATGGGCAGTGTGCGGTTCGCCTGATTCTGTAATCAGAATGTCTGCATTACCGTGATCAGCGGTAATGATGGCATGCCCGCCTTTGGCAATGATGGCGTCAACCACTTCGCCTAAGCACTCGTCCACTGCTTCAATTGCTTTAATCGTCGGTTCGACCATTCCGGAGTGGCCGACCATGTCAGGGTTTGCAAAGTTCAGGATGATCGCGTCATGCTTGTCAGCCGCGATTTCTTTTACAAGAGCATCCTTCACTTCATACGCACTCATTTCAGGCTTCAGGTCATATGTCGCGACCTTCGGCGAGTTAATGAGGATGCGCTCTTCGCCCGGGAATTCTTCTTCGCGGCCGCCGCTCATAAAGAACGTAACGTGCGGATACTTTTCAGTTTCTGCAATGCGAAGCTGTTTTAACCCGTGCTGTGCTAATACTTCACCAACCGTATTGTCAAGGTTTACCGGTTTAAAAGCCACATATCCGTCAACAGATTCACTGAAGTGAGTCAGGCAGACGAAATACAGGTTTTTCGGATGATGTTCACCGCGGTCGAAATCGCGGAAATCTTTGTTGGTAAACGTGTTCGAAATCTGGATGGCGCGGTCAGGTCTGAAATTATAGAAAATCACAGAATCGCCGTCATGAATTTTCGCAACGGGTTCACCGTTTTCTTTTGTGATGACGGACGGAATGACGAATTCATCATGAATGCCGTTCGCATAAGAATCGTCGACGACATCCATCGCGCTGCGGTAAGACGGGCCTTCACCGTAAGCCATTGCGCGGTACGCTTTTTCTACACGATCCCAGCGTTTGTCGCGGTCCATAGAGTAGTAGCGTCCGGAAATGCTGGCGATTTCGCCGACGCCGATTTCTTCGATCTGCTCATTCAGCTGCTGAATGTAAGTTTTCGCCGTTTGCGGACCTACATCGCGGCCGTCGAGGAAACCGTGGATATACACCTTCGTCAGCCCTTCACTTTTCGCAAGCTTGAGCAGCGCGAATAAATGATTGATGTGACTGTGTACGCCCCCGTCAGAAAGAAGACCGAACAGGTGCAGCGCTTTGCCGTTGTCTTTCGCGTTTTTGATGGCGTCAAGGAACGTTTGATTGCGTTCGAATTCGCCTTCGCGGATGGCAACGTTCACGCGTGTTAAGCTTTGGTACACAATACGTCCTGCGCCGATATTCAAATGTCCGACCTCAGAGTTCCCCATCTGTCCTTCAGGCAGTCCGACTGCTTCGCCTGATGCCGTCAGCGTCTGATGAGGGTATTGGTTCCAATAACGGTCGAAATTCGGTTTTTTCGCTTGTGCGACTGCGTTTCCGACTGTTTCATTGCGTAATCCGAACCCATCAAGAATGATGAGTGCAGCTGGTTTTTTACTCATATTGACCTTCCTCCAATAATTGAACGAATGACTGCGGTTCAAGGCTTGCGCCGCCGACCAAAGCACCGTCAATATCGGACTCTGCCATATATTCTTTAATATTTGCAGGTTTTACGCTGCCGCCGTATTGAATGCGGAGCTTGTCAGCAGTTTCCTGGCTGAAGCTTTCAGCAACGACTTTACGGATATGCGCGCAGACGTCGTTAGCGTCTTTCGCTGTAGAAGATTTGCCTGTTCCGATTGCCCAGATTGGCTCGTACGCAATAACGGAAGCAGCAACTTGCTCTTCAGAAAGACCCGCAAGACCTTTTTTCACTTGATCGGCAACAAGATCATTTGTTTTTCCGGCTTCGCGCTCTTCAAGCGTTTCACCTACGCAAATGATCGGCACAATGCCGTGTTTGAAAGCGGCATGCGCTTTTTTGTTAACAGTTTCATCTGTTTCAGCGAACATTTCACGGCGCTCAGAGTGGCCGATGACGCAGTAATCCACGCCAAGGTCTTTCAGAGCGACCGGGCTGATTTCGCCTGTGAACGCACCGTTTTCTTCAAAATGCATGTTTTGGGCGCCGACTTTTAAGTCAGTTCCTTTAACAGCAGAAGTCAGCTTTTCTAAGAAAAGTGCTGGTGCGCAAACAACGGCTTCCGCTTTGTCTGCTGCTGGAATGGAAGATTTCACTTCTTCAACGAAGCTGACAGCCTCGCCGAGTGTTTTGTTCATTTTCCAGTTACCGGCTATAATTGGTTTTCTCATCTGTTCCACTTCCTTATAGCAGTTTTATTTATCGTTCAGTGCAGCTACCCCTGGAAGCTCTTTGCCTTCCATGAATTCAAGGGATGCGCCGCCGCCTGTTGAGATGTGGCTCATTTTGTCAGCAAGACCGAATTTTTCAACGGCTGCCGCAGAGTCTCCTCCGCCGATGACAGAGTATGTATCATTAGCCTCTGCCAATGCTTCTGCAACCGCTTTTGTGCCTTGAGCGAACAAGTCGATTTCGAATACGCCCATCGGTCCGTTCCACACGACAAGTTTGCTGTTTTTGATAACGTCAGCATACGTTTCGCGTGTTTTCGTACCAATGTCGATGGCTTCTAAATCACTTGGAATCTCAGAGATCGGCACGATTTGAACATTTGCATCGTTAGAGAAATCATCAGCAACGAGAACGTCTTCCGGCATATAGAATTTAACGCCTTTTTCTTTCGCGCGGTCCATGAATGATTTTGCAAGCTCGACTTTATCTTCTTCAAGAAGAGATTTACCGACTTCATAGCCAAGTGCTTTAACGAATGTGTAAGCAAGACCTCCGCCGATGATCAAGTTGTCCACTTTATCAAGCAGACTTTCGATGACGCCGATTTTGTCTTTTACTTTCGCTCCGCCGATGATTGCCGTGAACGGGCGGTCAGGGTTAGACACCGCTTTTCCAAGTACATCAAGCTCTTTTTCCATCAGGAATCCTGCAACCGCCGGCAGATGCTCGGCAATTCCGGCTGTAGATGCGTGAGCACGGTGGGCAGCACCGAATGCGTCATTGACATATACATCCGCAAGCTCAGCAAATGCTTTAGCAAGCTCAGGATCATTTTTCTCTTCGCCAGGGTAGAAACGTACGTTTTCCAATACAAGAACGTCTCCGTCCTTCATATCAGAAATTTGTGCTTTTACAGCATCACCGTAAGCTTCATCTGCTTTTTTCACTTCTTTGCCAAGCAGTTCGCCTAAGCGTGCAGCGACAGGAGTTAAACGAAGCTCCTCAACCACTTCGCCTTTCGGGCGGCCTAAGTGGCTCGCAAGAAGGACTTTCGCGCCTTGGTCTGCAAGGTGTTTGATTGTCGGAAGCGCAGCGCGGATACGAGTATCGTCTGTTACTTCCCCGTCTTTCATTGGAACGTTAAAGTCAACGCGGCAGAATACGACTTTGCCTTTTACGTCGATGTCTTTTACTGTTTTTTTATTCATGCCTTAGGAGATCCTCCTTCAAAATGGTTTGCATAGCACGAAAAACGTGAAACGTGAAACCGCCTTATGATGCTTCCGCCGCGGGGCAGATTGCAGCTTCCGGGCACGGGGCAGATCGTCTTCTGAGCCAGGGCAGGCGGCTAGGAAAACGAAAGTGCCGCTGAAACTGCAAAACGCGGACGTTCTGCAGCAATCAGGCGCTTTCTGAAAGCCGGTTCTCATGGAAAAAGGGAAAGGGAGTCCGTCCCCTTCCCTTGTCCGCTTTCATTATAGCGTTTCTGTCCGAAAGAACCAAGTCCGGCCCTTTCCGGGAGCTATGAATTAAAGACCTTGTTTTGCGATGTAAGCTGCAAGGTCAACAACGCGGTTAGAGTAGCCGCTTTCGTTATCGTACCAAGAGATTACTTTTACCATGCTGCCTTCCATAACCATTGTAGAAAGAGCATCGATTGTAGAAGAGTTAGCATTGCCGTTGTAGTCTCCGGATACTAATGGCTCTTCGCTGTAGCCAAGGATTCCTTTAAGATCGCCTTCAGCCGCTTCTTTAAGAGCTGCGTTTACGTCTTCAACTGTTACGTCTTTGTTAAGTTCAGCAACTAAGTCAACAAGAGAAACGTTTGGAGTCGGCACACGCATTGCTCCGCCGTTCAGTTTGCCTTTCAGTTCAGGAAGAACTAGAGAAACTGCTTTAGCAGCACCAGTTGATGTTGGGATGATGTTTTCAGCTGCTGCACGCGCACGACGGTAGTCTTTGTGCGGAAGATCAAGGATTTGCTGATCATTTGTGTAAGAGTGAACAGTTGTCATCATACCGCGTTTGATGCCGAATTTGTCGTTAAGTACTTTTGCAAACGGCGCAAGGCAGTTTGTTGTGCAAGATGCGTTAGAGATAACATCGTGGTTAGCCGCATCGTATTTATCTTCGTTAACACCCATAACGATTGTGATATCTTCTTCGTTAGCAGGTGCAGAGATGATGACTTTTTTCGCGCCGGCTTCTAAATGTTTCGCAGCGTCTGCGCGTTTTGTGAAGAAACCAGTAGATTCAACTACGATTTCAACGCCTTGTTTGCCCCAGCTGAGTTTCGCAGGATCGCGCTCAGCAGAAACTTCGATTGTTTTGCCGTTAACAACAAGGTTGCTGCCGTCAACTTTAACTTCTGCGTCTAATTTTCCGTGTACGGAATCATATTGTAAAAGATGAGCAAGCATGTTAGCGTCTGTTAAATCGTTAACCGCCACTACCTCAACTTCAGGATTGTTTAATGCTGCGCGGAATACGTTACGTCCAATACGACCAAAACCGTTAATACCGACTTTTACTGCCATGATTATTTCCTCCTTTTAATAAGTGAGAGATATTTATATTGAGGGACTGTTATCCCTTAATAACTTCTTTGCGGCTCCTTCGTCCGTGACGAGAACCGTGTTTCGCTGCTTTTTAAAATATGCTTCGATTGCTTCTGCTTTTGATGATCCGCCCGCTACCGCGATAATGTCGGGAATGGCATCGAGGTCATCGAGCTGCATTCCGACTGAATGCACCTTGTGAACGACTTCTCCGTCCGCATTAAAGTAGTAGCCGAATGCCTCTGTCACCGCATGATTGTCATCTATTTTCTTCAAATCTTCCAATGGTGTGTTTCTTCGCTCCGCCATTGTTCTAGCTTCGCCGATTCCGTGAATGAGCATACTCGCTGATTTAATCGTCTGAAGCACCTCTTTTACGGAAGGTTCTTCAATAATAGATGAATAGGCGCCTTGTGACAGCTGTCCGGGAACGAACAAAAGCCGGTAAGTGCCTGAAGCCTTTTCCGCCATATGCGCGCATATGGTGTTCGCCTGGTTTTTCACGTCTTCGCCTAAACCGCCTCTTGCAGGCACAAACAAAAGCTCGCGGTTTTTAGAATCCGGCGTCATCATATCGGCGACAGCTTCAATTGTCGTACCGCCGGTTACAGCGACGATATTTTTGCCTGAAAATCTCTTTTTCATACACGCAACGGCCGCTCTCCCTAATTCTTTTTTGACCCAAGGAGATTGGTCGCTGTCTCCGGAGACGATAATGGCGTCTTTCAGATTAAGCCGCTCTTTTAATGTCTTTTCCAAAAGCGTCAATCCTAAAACATCCTTCATCGTATCTTCCAGAATCGAAAGCAGTGAATAGCCTTCTTCCGTCATTGTCATGCCGTTTGTTTTAATATCAATGAGATTCTGTTCTTTCAAAAACTGAACCTCGCTTCTGAGAACGCGCTCGGTCAATCCGAGACTGGCTGCGAGACTTCTGCGGCCGATCGGTTCGGTAAGCCTGATATACTGCAAGATTTCAAATCTTTTCTGCATGACAAGCAAAAGATCAGGCAATAATTTTTTTTGAGCTTGTATTAACTGGTTCATGACTCAAACGTTCCTTCCTATTCATACTGGACAGAAAATGTCCCGCTATGACAAAAAACGTCCCATCATAGCCAAAAAAAATTATGTCTGCTTTCTTTAATTATTTTAACAGGATGACTTTGTTAATTCAACTGTTAAAGGTCAATTCCTCGACATTCTTCGCAGGATTTACCAGTATCTCCTTGATACAGTCATTATATACAGAAACAGACTGAAGGTGACAGACAAAAGCCCGCCGGAGCGGACTTTTGTCGTAAAACGCTTTCATTTTATCCAGAGTTTTTCTATTTCCTCTAATGATTTATTTTTAGTCTCAGGGCAGATCGTCACGACAAACAAGAAACAGAGAATATTAATGACGGCAAATATCCAGAAAGTGTACGCGAGACCCAGCCCGCTGATCATCATCGGCACGAATTGTCCGATCGCCCAGTTCGCCCCCCACAGGAATATCGTCGCGATACCGGCGGCGCGTGCGCGGAGGTGGTTCGGAAAGATTTCTGAAATCATGATCCACGTAATCGGCCCGACTGAAACGCAGAAAGCGGCGACGAATCCCAATATAATGACGACTAAAGCCGGCCCGCTTGCCAGCTGAAAATAAAAGGATGCCCCGATTAAGATCATGAACAGCGCCATAAAGGCTGATCCGACCCCCATCAGCTTTTTCCGGCCTACTTTATCGACTAAAAGAACCGCAATAATGGTGAAAATCACTTCGACGACACCGACGATGCATGTCGTGACAAACCCCGCATTCTGCCCGAAGCCCATCATTTTGAAGATTTCCGGCCCGTAATACGTAATCGCGTTCATGCCGATGACCTGATTGAACAAAGCCAGCAGAATTCCGATCACAAGCGCTTTTCTCAGCCCCGGTTTAAACAGCTGAGACAATGATCCCATTTTTTCTAATTGTAAAGACGTTTCGATTTGTTTGATTTCTTCTTTCGCGGTCTGCTCGCCGTTAATGCGCGTCAGCACGGCGAGAGCTTCATTCCTGCGCCCCGCTTTTGCAAGCCAGCGAGGACTTTCCGGCACGATAAGCAGCACGATAAAAAAGATGACAAACGGAATCATGCCGTAAGCGAGCATCCACCGCCAGCCGGTGTGCACCCCCCATTCATATGAGCCGGACTGCTGGACGGCGAGGTTAATAAAATAAGTGCCGGAGATCCCTAATATCGTAAACAGCTGATACAGTGAGGAAAGACTGCCGCGTATGGCCGGCGGAGCGGCTTCGGTAATATACGTGACAGAAAGCGAGGAGCCCATTCCGATTCCCAGACCGCCGATGATTCTGGCGATAATTAAGGAAGACACACTTTGAGAAAGCGCAGAGACAACCGCTGACACTGCAAACAAAAGGGCCGCTGCCATCAGAACCTTTCTCCGTCCGAAACGGTCACTCAAAAATCCTGAAATCCCGACGCCGAAAACACCGCCGATCATAATGCTTGAAATCACGAGCCCTTCCATAAAAGGACTTAAACGGTACAAGTCTTTCAGAAAACCGATGGCGCCGGAAATAACCGCCGTGTCATAACCGTACAAAAGCCCTCCCAGTCCGGCCGCGCATGAGATAAGAATGACAAACCACTTCGAATGCTCTCGAGTGACAGGTACATTTGAGCCAATTGGTGCCGGGTGATTCTTCATGAATTTTACCCTCCCGCGAATAATAGAATAAAAACGCTTACAAAACAGAGCACTGTTACATTTGTACGTACTTATAAAGAATTTTATCTAAAAATAAGGAAAATTAGTACGTACAAATAAAGAATAAGCAGTTTTTCAGAATCTGTCAATTGTTTTTGCGACTTGATGAAAGGGCTTACTATGTTATACTGGAATTTGTCCGTATACATTTTGGAGGAATTGATATGCTACCGAAATATGCTCAAGTAAAAGAAGAAATTTGTTCATGGCTGAATCAAGGGAAAATACAGCCTGACCAAAAGCTGCCTACGGAAAATGAGCTGATGCAGCAGTTCGGCGTCAGCCGCCATACCATCAGAAAAGCGATCGGGGATTTAGTCTCGCAGGGGCTGCTGTACAGCGTTCAGGGCGGAGGCACCTTTGTCGCTTCACGCACGGCGAAATCAGCTATGCATTCAAACAAAACGATCGGCGTCATTACAACGTACATATCAGACTATATTTTCCCGAGCATCATCAGGGGAATCGAATCTTATTTAAGCGAACAAGGCTATTCCATGCTGCTGACGAGCACCAACAACAATACAGAAAGTGAACGACGGGGCCTTGAAAACCTGCTGTCTAAAAATATAGACGGGCTGATTGTCGAGCCTACGAAAAGCGCGCTGCAGACGCCCAACATCGGCTATTATCTCAATCTGGAGAAAAACGGCATTCCGTTTGCCATGATTAACGCTTCTTATGCGGAGCTGGCCGCACCGAGCTTTTCCGTCAATGATGTCAAAGGCGGCATGATGGCTTGCGAATACGTCATGTCCCTCGGGCACACGCACATTATGGGAATTTTTAAAGCGGATGACACGCAGGGCGTCAAACGGATGAACGGCTATCTGCAGGCGCATCGGGAGCGCGGAATCTTCCCGTCTCCGGACATGATCGTAACCTACACGACTGAAGAAAAAGAAACCGTGCTTCTCCAAAAGATTAAGGATACCCTTGAGCAAAACAGCGGGTCATACCCGACGGCCATTCTTTGTTATAATGATGAAATTGCGCTGAAGACGATTAATCTTCTCAGAGAATTCGGCTTAAAGGTGCCTGATGACGTGTCAGTCATGGGCTATGATGATTCACATTTCGCCCAGATTTCCGAGGTGAAGCTCACCTCTGTTAAGCACCCGAAATCCATTATGGGGAAAGCGGCGGCAAAATACGTCATCGACTGCTTAGAACATAAAAAACCGAAGCAAGATGACGTCGTGTATGAACCGGAACTCGTCATCCGGAATTCCGTCAGGCGGATCGGCGAATGAAAAAAGCAATGTGCTGTGCACATTGCTTTTTTTGATCAGCTGTTTTTTAATTCGGCGATGATTTCAAACGACCGCATTCTGTCGGCATGCTCAAAGCTTTCTGAATTCACCATGATTTCATCCGCCTGTGTTGTCCGGATGAAGCTTTCCAGCTTTTCCTTCACACGCTCCGGTCCGCCGACGATCGTTGAACTGAGCTGTTCATTGACCATCGCTTTTTCATACGGCGACCAGATTTGATCCATGTCTTCAACAGGGGGCTTCAGCTGGTTCGGCGTGCCGCGGACGAGGTCTAAAAATCTTTGATAATGCGATGTCGCCAGATGCTCCGCCTTTTCATCCGTGTCTGCGGCAATGACGGTGACGCCGACCATCGCGTACGGTTTATCCAGTACGTCTGACGGACGGAAGGAGCTTCGGTATAACTCAAGAGCCGGCACGGTGTTTTTCGGTGAGAAGTGAGCCGCAAAGGCGAACGGAAGCCCGAGCTCTCCGGCAAGGCGTGCGCTGAAGCCGCTTGAGCCCAGAAGCCAGATCGGCACGTCCAGCCCTTCGCCCGGAATGGCGCGGACTTGATTGCGCACATTGCCTGTCGGTTTGAAGTAATTTCTCAATTCTTCAAGCTGCTCCGGGAAATCCTCCCCGCTGTTTATGTTTCTTCTTAAGGCTCTCGCCGTTAATTGGTCGGTTCCCGGCGCACGCCCGATTCCGAGGTCAATCCGCCCCGGATATAACGTTTCAAGGGTTCCGAATTGCTCCGCGATTATAAGTGACGAATGATTCGGCAGCATAATGCCGCCTGAACCGACGCGGATTTTCTTCGTGCCGCCGGCAATGTGGCCGATCAGCACTGACGTTGCCGAGCTGGCGACGCCTTCTATATTATGATGCTCCGCCAGCCAATAGCGGTTATAGCCCCACTCCTCGGCACGGCGCGCTAAATCCATGCTGTTGCGGAACGATTCAGCAACCGTTCCCCCCTGTACGACCGGCGATAAATTCAATACGGAAAACGCAGTATCTTTCAATGTATGTTCAGCCATCGTTTTCTCCTTTATGGTTTAGTGTAAGCAGATCTTAAACAAGGTCTCTACCACACACCTTACCACAGCTTTTCACGTGAGTTAAACAATTTGATTCGATGATTTTCGAACAATCAGTCAGCGGTCATCACTAGTGAACTTTGTATGAATGAATCTATAACATTCAGATATGAAGGGCCTAGAATGATATAAAAATGAAAAGATACCATTGAAACAATAGAACCAATAATGTTAACATATGTCATATATTGAATAGGAAGGAAGTCATTCTATATGCGTAAAAAACTCTTAATGGCACTCACAACAGCTTTACTGGCAGCAATCTTTTTTACAGGAAACACCGATAAGGCATACGCTGCAGACTTTTATGACGGCACTCAGCAGCATTTAAATGTAAGCGGATCTACCGATGCCTCCTACTACACGAAAAAAGCGAAAACTGTCGATTTTACTCTCAGTACAGCGTATCCGTCAAATCGAACCTTTAAAGGAAACCTATACTTACAGCGAAAGTCCGGAAAGAAATGGACGACTTGCAAAAAAACAACCTTCTCTTTCTCAGTAAGGGTGACTAAGTCATTCTCTTTAAAAGGATGCAAGACAGGTTATTATCGTGTCAAAGCCACGTTCAGCGGTTCAAAACTTGTCAATACGACAAACTCTTTTAAAATTAATCGATAAGATTCAGGACCCTAAGATGATTAGGGTCTTTTATTCATTCTTTGTGAGTTCCTGTGCGATTTGAATAAAAAGTTTTGCCGCCAATGAAGCTTCCTTTACGGAAGGAACGGCAAGCAGAACATCGCGGTACACCGCCTGATTCAATTCTCTCGTCACGACATTTTCCGGCAGCGATATTCCCGACATAGACATTTGTGATAGTATCGCGATTCCCAGCCCTTCTTTAATCATGCTGATGGACGTATTGACGTTGTAAACAGTGAATGCGGCAGTCAGCACAGATCCTGCCTCCCTAAACATATCAATAAGCGGTGATTCGTACCCTCCGTCACAGATAATCATCGGCTGGCAGTCAAGGTCTTTCAGAGAGATTGCCTCACAGCTGCAAAGCGGATGATCATTTCTAAGCACGACGGCCATTTTATCTTTTTTCAGCGGCAGATATTCCATGTCTTCCGTAGGAAAAAGAGTAATACCTACGTCTATTACCCGGGAGCGGAGCCATTCCTTTACTTCGTTGACCGTTCCTTCATGAAGCACCAATTCAAGCTTCGGATACCGCTTTTTAAACATGCTGATCAGCTTTGGAATGAAATAAGCGGAAGCGGCCGGGAATGTCCCGACGTGAATCGTTCCCTGTTCAAGCCCTCTTTCCGCGGCCGCCAGCTGCTCGGCTTTTTCTATGCCTTTGAGCACCTCTCTGATATGGACGAGAATTTTTGCGCCCGTGTCCGTGAGCCTTAAGCCGTTGCGGCGCTCGCGGATGATCAGCTTAATGCCGAGCTCTGACTCAAGCGCCGAGATGGCATGGCTGACGGCGGGCTGCGTCATATTCAGCGCCTGCCCCGCTTTCGTAAAACTTCCCGTTTCAGCGATTTGAACAAAAACCCGCAGTTGTGTGATCGTCATAACGTTTTACTTATGCTCCTTATAAAAAAGATTCATTTTATTTATCTTGCTGATTACCGTATCATATGATGGAATTGTTCTACAAGGAGTGAACGACGTGAAACAGCTTTCGAAAATACAGACAGCTCTCATGCTGGCGTTTTTAGTTACAGTATGGGGGATTAACTGGCCGCTGACAAAGGCCGCGCTCGCCTATTCGCCGCCACTTCTGTTTGCCGGAATCCGCACGCTGATCGGCGGACTTCTATTATTAATGGTGGCGCTGCCCCGTTTTAAAAAGCTGCGTTTTAAAGAAACGTGGCCGATCTATCTTATTTCTGCTATTTTAAATATTACTTTATTTTACGGTCTGCAAACGGTCGGCTTGAATTACCTGCCTGCCGGCTTATTTTCAGCCATCGTGTTTTTCCAGCCGGTTTTAATGGGGGTTTTTTCTTGGCTGTGGCTCGGCGAATCGATGTATCCTTTGAAAATCGCCGGGCTTATTCTGGGCTTTGCCGGTGTCGCCGTCATCAGCTCAGCCGGTTTCGGAGGTCATATTTCCATCGCCGGCATTCTTTTGGCCTTAGGCTCCGCAGTCAGCTGGGCGCTCGGCACGGTATATGTGAAAAGAACGGGCGGACGCGCGGACTCGATCTGGATGGTCGCTCTTCAGCTTCTGATCGGCGGCGTGCTGCTTGTCAGCTCCGGCAGTTTTTCAGAAAGCTTTTCAGCGATTCAATGGAAAGCTCCGTTTATTCTGAGCCTTCTGTTCATTTCGGTATTTGTCATCGCGCTCGGCTGGCTCGCCTTTTTTACGCTTGTCGGTTCAGGGGAAGCAAGCAAGGTTGCCTCTTACACCTTCCTGATCCCGCTCATATCCATTGTCGTCAGCTCGATATTCCTGCATGAGCCGCTGACCGTCAGCCTTTTAGCCGGACTGCTTCTGATTGTCACAAGCATCTGTTTGGTGAATATAACACCGAAGAGACTGAAAACACCTGCTTTGGCCGCAGAAAAAAAGGCCGCTCATTAAAAAAACTCTTGCCGCGGGGGACTGACCCCCGTTTTTGAGACAGGGATCAAAACACCTTTAAGCAGCCAGCTGTCGGTATGTGACCGGCGGCTGGTTGTTTAGTTTCGTTTGAATACGAATGTTGTTATAATAGTGTATATAGGTTTCGACAGTTTGTTCTACGATGGTCGTCGTAGTGCTTTCCAACCTGTCGAGGTAGAACGTTTCAGACTTTAGTGAGGAATGAAACGATTCGATGGAGGCATTATCAGCGGGCGTCCCTTTGCGGGACATGCTCATGGTAATGCCTTTTGTTTTAACAGCTTTCTGATACTCATAAGATGTATAAACAGAACCTTGGTCACTATGTAACACGCAGTTCTCTGGCAGTGCGGGCAGCTGATCAAGTGTGTGTAAGACAAAGTCTGTGTCCTGTCTATCGCTAATCGTAAAAGCAATCACTTCTCCATTGTATAAATCCAATATACTGGAAAGATACAATTGTTTCTGCCCATAAGGCAAATATGTGATATCCGTTACTAGCTTTTCCAGAGGGCGATCAGACTGAAAGTTCCGATCCAATATATTCTCGGCCACGGCATATGGCTGCCCATTCTTCTTGCGCTTTTTCACCTTAACCCGGCATTGCCACTGATTCTTCTGCATAATGCGCTGAACCGTTTTATGATTTATACGCATTCCCTTTTTTAATATGGCTGTGATTTTCCGATAGCCATATCGATACTTGTGTTCTCGGCACAACGTGCCGATTTGTTTTTCTAAATGGTATTTAGGGTTATCTTTCATCAGATTCTTCTTCCAACGATAATAAGATGCTCGTGAGATACCTAAATGAATACAGATATCCTTTATGGTCATTGTGCCGCGCAATGCTTCTACAAGCTCGACTGGCGTTTCGCTATCAGCTTCCTTTCCAATTCGTTGTACTTTTTTAACACTTCATTCTGTTGTCTCAGATAACGATTTTCTGCCTGCAGTTTCTCTAATTCGGAAGAATACTCTGGACCTTTTCCATAAGAATATTGCTTTCCGACAGGTTGTTGGAATCGATGTGTATCCCCAGCTTTATACCACCTGACCCATGTCTGAATCTGCGTCTTATTCTTTATATTCAATTCCTGCATGATCTCCTTCACAGGCACGCCCGCGAATCTCATTTCTACAGCCTTCTGTTTGACTTCAACCGGATAACTCACTCTTGCCTTCATAGAAAAACACCTCCAAGTCTAATTTCGGATAACAACGATCCGTTTTCAAACTTGAAGGTGTTTTTTGTTTGTCTCATATTATGGGGTCAGCCCCCGGGGCAAGAGTTTTTTATTTATCGACGTCTCCCTTTCACGAGATACGCAGCCGTAATAAGCAGGTAGATGGCCGCGGTGATGCATGTGATGACCATGGATGTCGTCGCAATTACGCCGATCAGGATGGCCAAAAGCGCAAGAACCGCGAACCATGTCGTGTACGGGAACCATTTGACGTAATAAGCCGGCTGTTCTGTTGAATGTTTTCTTGATTTCAAATGGGCGAATCCGATAATCAGCCAGATGAACAGCACGGTATAGCCGAGTGAACCCATCAAATAATTAAACGTCTGGCTTCCTGCAAATAAAGAAATCAGGACGCCTACATATAAAAATGACGTACAAGTCAGAATCGCATAGACGGGAACCTTTTTCTTCGATAGTTTTGAAAAGATTTTCGGCACCCGGCCGTCAGAAGCCTGCGTAAATAAGACGCGGGATGATCCGTACAATCCCGAGTTCATGGACGAGATAATCGCAAGAAGAATGACGGCATTCATAATATGGTCGGCACCCGGAATTCCGATCATCTTAAATACTATGACAAACGGGCTTTCAGGAACGCTGTTGACTTGATTCCAAGGAATCAGGCTGACGATGATGAAAAACGGCAGCAAGTAAAAAGCGACAATCCGCGTTAACGTGCTTCGGACAGCTTTCGGAATCACCTTTTCGGGATTTTTTGTCTCCGCCAGTGTGACGCCGATGATTTCCGTTCCGCCGTATGAGTAGATCACGACGAGCATCGCCGTGATGACGCCCCCCGCTCCATGCGGGAAAAACCCTCCGTGATCCGTTAAATGAGACAGCCCCGGCGCCGTGTGATTGCCGAATGAGAAAAATAAAAGCAGAATTCCGCATAAAATAAAGATGACAATCACTGTAATTTTAATGAGCGCGAGCCAGTACTCTGTCTCGGCAAACAGCTTCACAGAAAGCATGTTTACGACCGTTACCACGATAGAAATAATCAAAGCGAGTATCCATATCGGACATTCCGGCAGCCAATATTGAATGAAAATGGCGGCTACGACCGCCTCCGCGGCAATATTGAGCACCCACATTTTCCAATAGATCCAGTCTAAAAAGTATGCAGCGTACGATCCGAGAGACTGCTCAACCAAATCACGGAACGTCCTTGCATGTTTGTTTCTGACGGCCATTTCAGCCAGCCCCTGCATAATAAACAGCAGAATGATTCCGCCGAGGAGGTAGGCCAGCAGCACGGAAGGCCCGGCTTCATCAATCGCCGTGCTGCTGCCTTTAAAGAGCCCGGCCCCGATTGCGCCTCCAAGCGCCATCATCATAATGTGTCTGGACGACATCGTCCGTTTTAATGTTTGCTTGTCCTTTTCCATCTATCACACGCCCTCTCGCAAAAAGTGTTCATCACATAAAAAAGCACGCCGCCTCTTTTTAGAAAAGAGACGGCGTGCCTCAGGCAGCCGCGGTACCACTCTTGTTGATCCCGAATATCCGGAATCCAGCTTAAAAACCTTTTAACGAAGGTCAGCCGTTAGGACATAGGGAATATTCCGACAATTCCGTTCCGCCCTGCCACTTCCGGGCGAGTTCAAAGAACAATCAGTCCGCGTTGCACCACCCCGCGGCTCTCTTCTTCTGACTGGATTCTTTTACTGCTCCCGTTCACAGTGTTTTATGTTAAATGAATCTCTTGAGTTTTTATTTTCTGAATATAGTAACATAATATACAGTCTTCTAATTTTAAAGTCAATACTAATTTTTGCCGTCTATTGTCCTTCCCGGTCATTCGAAAATCTCAGCTGAAATCCGGAAACAAGGCTTTGCTTTCCGGGTGCCGCGCTTTCCGCTTTCACCTTAGTGTTTGCGTATAAAAACAGCGCAAGCGCAATGCCGAAGGATATGACAAGAATCCATGCTTTTTTCATCCAGATGCCTCCTCACTTTCTATCATCGGCGGCCTTTCTCTTTTTTTTATACGCCAAATCGAAAAAACAATTTTAAAATTCTGTTTTCCTTATATTGAAACTTGCTTTATCATAAAAGTATGCGTTTACATTCGAATAGGGAGGTTATAGCATGACCCCTGTCAATTCAAGCAGTATCGGGAAGATTCAGGCAGCCAGCAAAGGCTTGTCGCCAAAATTGAGAGCGATTGCAGACCATATCGTGAAGGAACCGAAAGACGTGGTTCATCTCTCTATCATTCAGCTGGCGGAAAAAACGAAAAGCTCTGAAGCGACGATTTTCAGGCTGTGCAAGCGGCTCGGTTTTTCCGGCTATCAGGATTTGAAAATCGCGCTTGCTCAGGAAATCGTTCAGGAGCCTGTGCAGCACATTCATGAAGAAATGAGCCCTGATGACGATACCGAAGTCATCATCCAAAAAGTTTTCCGCGCAAATATTTCCGGCCTGACCGATACGTTTCAGTTGTTAGATCCGGCCGATGTTGAAAAAGCGGCAGAGATGATTCACGGCGCAGACAGAATCGAATTTTACGGAAACGGCGGCTCCGGGCTGATCGCCACAGATGCGTATCATAAGTTTATGCGCACGGGCATAAACTGCATCGCTCACACGGACTCTCACTTCCAGGCGATGTCAGCGGGTCTTCTCGGTCCCGGAAGCGCAGTCATCGGGATTTCTCACTCGGGGAGCAACAAGGATGTGCTCGACGCGGTAAAAACGGCCAAATCGCTCGGCGCGGGCACGATCGGCATTACAAGCTACCAAAAGTCGCCGCTCACCCAGATTTCTGACGTTGTGCTGTATACATCAACAAGGGAGACGGCCTTTCGAACGGAAGCGATGTCCGCAAGACTCGCCCAGCTGACGGTCATTGATACACTTTATTTCGCAACGGCACGTCTGCGGCAGGAGAAAACGCTCGCCAACTTGCAGCAAATCAGAAAAATGATTGCGCACAAACGTTTGTAACCGTTTTCTGAATATTTATTTTTCAAAGAGAAAAGCCGATACAGCGGGAATTGAGGCAATTTTGTGAAAAAAATTTTCTTCTCTATCGTTGATTTATAAAAAAATTATTCCTATAATTGACTTTGTAAGGGCATACATTATCAATCTATCTTATTATTCAATTAGAGTAGGCGGGATATATATGAAGGAAACCCAAGCTGTTATCGGTCTGGATATCGGCACGACCAGCACGAAAGCCGTTCTGTTCGGACCAAGAGGCAAAGTGCTATCCAAACATTCGGTTCACTATGATTTAATACAACAGAAGCCGGCATGGGCCGAGCAGGATCCCGAGCACATTTTGGAAGCTGTTATCGCGAGCATCAGAGGCGCCGTCACAAAGGCCGGACTGAGCCCGGACAACCTGCTGGCAATCGGTATCAGCACCGCCATGCACTCATTGATTGCTGTCGATCAAAACGGCGGCTTGCTGACCAAAAGCATCATTTGGGCGGACAACCGAAGCGCCGAGCAATCAAAACGGATTTTAAAAGAAATGAACGGTTTCGATATTTATAAAAGAACGGGCACACCGATTCACCCGATGTCTCCCCTTTCCAAAATTGTGTGGATGAGAGAACAGGATAAGGAGACTTTCGCGAAAGCCGCCAAATTCATCAGTATTAAGGAATATATTTTGCACGAGTTTTTCGGAACTTATGTCGTTGATTATTCGATTGCTTCGGCAACGGGGCTGTTCCGTTTAGAGACGCTTTCATGGGATGAAGAAGCGCTCCGGATTGCCGGAATCCGGGAAGATCAGCTGTCGGACCTCGTGCCGACCACTCACCAGCTATGCGGCCTTGCACCGGAAATCGCGGCACGGATGGGCATTCATGCGGATACTCCGTTTATTATCGGCGCAAATGACGGCGTGCTCGCCAATCTGGGAGTAGGCGCGATCGGCAAAGGCGAGGTAGCCGTTACGATCGGAACAAGCGGAGCCGTACGTTCGGTGACGGATAAGCCGGTGACGGATGAGAAAGCGCGGACGTTCTGTTATGCGCTTACTGACAAGCATTGGGTCATCGGAGGACCGACGAATAACGGAGGCATTATGCTGCGCTGGCTTCGTGATGAGTTCGCTTCTCCTGAGGTCGAAACGGCGAAGCGGCTTGGCATTGATCCGTACGATTTAATGATTGATATCGCGGATAAAGTGCCCGCAGGCTCTGATGGTCTGCTGTTTCTGCCGTTTTTATCAGGAGAGCGCGCGCCGTTTTGGAATCCGAATGCCCGCGGAACGTTTTTCGGCATCAGCCTCCGCCATAAACGGGAGCATTTTATCAGAGCGGTGCTGGAAGGCGTCATCATGAGCGTCTTTTCGATCGGTGTCGCACTGAGAGATTTGGCGGGCCCCGCAAAAGATGTGCGGGCATCCGGAGGGTTTGCGAGATCGCCGCTGTGGAGGCAGATTTTGTCCGATACGATGGGACGGGAAGTCCTCGTTCCGGAAAGTTATGAGGCATCGGCGCTCGGAGCTGCCGTCCTCGCTTTACACAGCATTGGCGAAATGGAACAGATTGAGGATGTTCAGGACTGGATCAGAATTTCTCACCGTCATGAACCGAATGTCAAAAACAGCGAAACATATATTGAGCTGTTTTACTTATACGAGCGGCTGTATGACAAGCTCAAAGATGAATTTGACGTCATCAGTGAATTTCAGCTCAAACAAAGCCGATAATTCTTCTTTGAAAGGGTGAAAAGGTCATGTTACTGTTTATAGTCATTGCCGCTATTATCGTTTTACTCTTATTGATTACGGTCGCTAAGTTAAATCCTTTTATCAGTCTTTTGATTACATCCATTCTTGTCGGTTTTGCAGCGGGCATGAAGCTGCCGGACATTGTCACTTCGATGAAAACCGGGCTCGGCAATACACTGTCTCTGCTTGCGATCGTGCTGGCCCTCGGTACGATGCTCGGAAAAATGATGGCTGAATCAGGCGGTGCGGAGCGGATCGCCCACACCCTGATCGGCCGTTTCGGCAAAAAGAAAGTGCATTGGGCGATGGTGGCCGTCGCTTTTATCGTCGGCATCCCGGTCTTTTTCCAGGTCGGCTTCGTCCTGCTCGTCCCGCTTCTGTTTACGATTGCGATTGAAACCGGTGTTTCATTAGTGACGATCGGAATTCCGCTCCTTGCGGGACTTTCCGTCGTGCACGGATTGGTTCCGCCCCACCCGGCGGCGATGGCAGCTGTCGGCATTTATCACGCCAATGTCGGAAAAACGATTGTGTATTCTTTAATCGTCGGCATTCCGACTGCTATCATCGCAGGGCCGCTTTACGGAAAATGGATCGGTAAGCGCATTCACAAACCCGTCCCCGAACTGTTGAAAAAACAATTTATTGAACGGAATGAAAAACGCAAGCTTCCGGGATTCGCAAATACATTGTTTACGATATTAGTACCGGTGATTCTGATGCTTATGGCAACGCTTGCCGAAATTGCGCTTCCGGAAAAAAGCACGCTCTATGACACTTTTAAATTTATCGGCGACCCTGTCACAGCGCTTTTGATCGCCACGGTTTACTCCTTTTTCAGCCTTGGATTTTATCAGGGCTTTAACAGAGAAAGCATTTTAAAATTCAGCAATGACTGTCTGGGACCGATCGCCTCCATTCTGCTCGTGATCGGAGCCGGCGGCGCTTTTAACAACGTTCTGATTGATTCAGGCGTCGGCACGTATATCGCTGACATGGCGAAGCATTCGAGCTTCTCTCCCGTTCTTTTAAGTTGGACGATCGCGGCGGTCATCCGTGTCGCGACAGGTTCAGCGACTGTCGCCATGATGACGGCGGCCGGTATTGTTGCACCGATTGCATCTGTCATGCCGGGGGTCAGCAGCGAGCTTCTTGTTTTGGCAACGGGAGCGGGCTCTTTGATTCTTTCTCACGTCAACGACTCCGGTTTCTGGCTCATTAAAGAGTATTTCGGAATGACCGTGAAAGAAACGTTCCTGACATGGACGGCGATGGAAACGATTATTTCTGTCAGTGCGATTTGTTTTATTATGATCATTAACGCGTTTATATAAAAACAACCCCCGGCCAAAACCGGGGGTTGTTTTTTATCGGTCATTAACAAGGATATAAGCGGCTTTCACGGGTCCGTGGACGCCGACAACCAAGTCCATTTCGATATCGGCCGAGTTGCTCGGTCCGGTAATATAGTTGATGCAGGAAGGAACGGTGACGCCGTCTCTGATCTGCTGTTTCAATATATCGCTGGCCTGCGTCATTCTCGGCACAATGGAAGATTTCGGGATGATTGCGATATAGGTTTTCGGAAGCAGGCTGACTGATCGGCCGGCATGCTCTGAGGCATACAAAACGACGGTGGCTGATTCAGCGAGCGTGATCTCGCTGAATGTAATGCCTACATTCGCTTGTTCCGCTTTTTCAATATTTTTCGCTCCTTGCTCCGCATCCCATTCCCAAACCGGAATGCCTTCATCCGGCCACTCTTCCGACATAAGAGTCTGCAGGCCGTACGTTTCAAACCGGCTGTCGTTCGGAATGATGACAGGCCCTCCTTCAAAACGGTCCACCTGCGTGCGCAAAGCGGCGTACAGCCCGGCGGCATCCGTTTCGATCAGCTCGGTATGAATGTTGACGCAGTGGTCTTTCAGCATCGTGACAAGATCATCTTCCGTACAGCCCGCATGCGTTTCATATTGAGGCTGGTACTTCCATTCAGGCAGGGACACGCCTGCTTTTCTGCGCTCTCTGCCCAGACGTCCGGCGATCCGGTTTAAAAAGGATTCCTGATGTTTAACCGTCCCTTTCATCATCATTCTTCCCCCTTTTGTTTTTCCCGGTCAAAAAACCAATCTCTGAATCTCGATTTATGCGGCGCCGGGAAGTCCCGGACTGCGGTCCATCCCTTTAACGGCCCCGGCCCTTTTGATATTTTGTCATCTTCCGTAAACGGCGTCATGGCTGCAGGCGCCCATTTTGATCCCATTTTATAAAGGGACGGGGATGACGAGCCGATCCCGAAGGCTTTCATGGCCAGTTTTTCGCCAAACGGCGCTTTGCCCTCTTTTTCAACGATGTTCTGCCGATGCTTGAGCAGCAGCTCGTGCAGCGGAATTTTAACAGGACACGCTTCCGTACAGGCCGCGCATAAGGAAGATGCGTACGGGAGCTCCTTATACTCATCGTATCCGCCGAGAAGGGGCGATAAGACAGCGCCGATCGGACCCGAATAGATGGAACCGTACGAGTGTCCGCCGACATGCCGGTATACGGGACAGACATTGATGCAGGCGGCGCAGCGGATACATTGCAGCACTGATTGAAATTCCGTGCCGAGTATGCGGGAACGACCGTTGTCCACGACCACGAGGTGGAATTCCTCCGGCCCGTCTGCTTCTCCCTCCTGCCGGGGGCCCGTCAGCGCCGTAATGTAACTTGTAAGCCGCTGGCCGACCGCACTTCTCGTCAGCATGCTGACAAGCACTTCAAACTCAGAAAATGAAGGAACGATCCGCTCCATTCCCATCACGGTGATCTGCGTCTTCGGCAGCGCGGACACAAGGCGGCCGTTTCCTTCATTTGTCACGAGACTGACCGATCCCGTATCTGCGATTGCAAAGTTGCAGCCCGTGATGCCGACATCCGCTTCGAGAAATTTTTTCCGGAGGACGCTGCGCGCGTGCATGACGAGCTCTTCCGGTTTTTCGGTCTGTTTGTATTCGAGTCTCTCTTTAAACACGTCACGAATCTGCTCTTTGTTTTTGTGAAGAGCGGGAGCAACGATATGTGACGGCGGATCGTGATCGTCAATCTGGAGAATATATTCGCCGAGATCCGTTTCTGTGACTTCACAGCCCTCTTCTTCAAGCACTTCGTTCATATTGATTTCTTCTGTCACCATGGATTTGGATTTTACGATTTTTTTGGCATTTTTCTGCCGGATGACATCGCGGATATAGGAGGACGCTTCTTCCGCCGTTTCGGCGAAAAATACGTGTCCCCCTCTTTTGGCGACGTTTTCGGCGAGCTGTTCTAAATAGAAATCAAGATTGTCCAGCACATGCTGCCTGATTTCCTCCGCATGGGAACGCCAATCCTCCCAGTTTCCCAATTCCTCTGCCGCCTGAAGCCTTCTCGTCCTGAGCCGTTCCTGCGCTCCGGAGACGGCTCCTCTCATAAACTCATTATCTATTCCTTCTGATACCCGCTCTTTAAAAGCCGCGGTACCGATTTTCATCGCCATGATTTTACCCCCTTGTGGTTTCTCGTGTTATCTGCTGTTCAGCACTTCGGCGATGTGCATGACTCTGACGTTTTTATCCTTACGATCAAGACGCCCGCCGATATTCATCAGACAGCCGCAATCCGCCCCGATCAGCACCTCGGCTTCCGTGTCTTCCACGCAGGCGACCTTTTCATCCACCATTTGCTCAGAGATTTGCGCCATTTTCACTGAAAACGTTCCTCCGAATCCGCAGCATTGATGTTTTCCGGGAAGCGGAGTAAAATCAAGCCCCTTTACATGGCGCAAAAGCTTCATCGGCTCCTCCGACACGCCGAGCAGCCTTGTCATGTGGCACGACGTATGTAATGTCGCTTTTTTATGCAGCACCGCCCCGACATCCTCCACCCCGAGAACATTGACGATAAAATCTGTTAACTCATACGTTTTATCCGCAAGCTGCTGCGCTTTTTCCGCCCACTTCGGATCGTCCTGAAACAGATGCGGATATTCACGGAACATCGTCGTACAGGAACCTGACGGACTGACGACGTACTCCGCTTCCTCAAACGCGGCAATCATCTGCTTCATCGCTTTTTTTGCGTCCGTCACATACCCGCTGTTGTATGCGGGCTGCCCGCAGCAAATCTGACCCTCGGGAAAATCCACCTCACACCCGAGCCGTTCCAGCACCTCAACCGTCGCCTTTCCGACATTGGTCTGGAACATATCCACAAGGCACGTGACAAATAATGAGACTTTCATGATGAACCCCTCTTTCATCCTCAATATGTGATCCGGTCATCTGATGACCTGTTTTTGGAAAGCTCTATAAATATCCTACACTATTCTGAATATGGTTTGGAAGGTTTTTCTGAAAAATCCTTTTGTCCGATGCGCTAAGAGCAAAAAAAAGAGAAGCCCGCAAGCTTCTTTACATCTTATTTTTCAGCAGGCGTCCCAGCCGTTGGACCCCCTCTTTTAGCGCGGCTTTCCCTGCGTAACTGAACGACAGGCGAAGATATTCTGCGCCGTCTTCCTGATTCTGAAAAAAATATTTACCGGGTACATAGGAAACACCGTGAGAAAGAGCCCGCTCCAGAAGTGCGGACGTATCCGCCCCCGGCACTTTCACCCAGACAAAATAACCGCCGTCCGGCACGTGCCAGGATGCGGACTCCGGCAGATATTGCTTTAATGCGGCAAGCAAAACGTCACGTTTGCTCCGGTATGCTTTACACAAGGCGGCGAGCCGTTCTTCAACATTCGTTTGTTCCAAATAGACGGCGGTCACCGCTTGAGAAAATGGATGATCCAAGTCTTTTTTAAACCAAGACAATGCCTTGATGAATGCAGCGTCCCCTGCAATCCAGCCGATTCTCAGACCCGGGGCAATGACTTTTGAAAATGAACCGGCGTACAGCACCCGGCCGTTCTGATCCATGGCTTTCAATGACGGCGGGATATCCGTGAATCCGAGCTCGCCGTATGCGTCATCCTCCAAGATGAGAAAATTATATGTGTCGGCAAGCTGAAGCAGGCGGGTTCTCCGCTTCGCTGACATCACGGTTCCCGCAGGATTCTGAAAAGCGGGTATCGTGTAAAGAAGACGCGGAAGCACAAGCCCTTTTCGTTTTCTTTCCTCAAGCATGAAGGCTAATGTTTCTGTTTGCAGACCGTCTTGATCTGCCGGAATGCTCATCATATGCGGTGTGTAATTTTTAAAAATCTCGAGCGCTTCCATGTAAGCCGGAGCTTCTGCGGCAACGGCGGTTTGTTCATCGAGGAAAACCCGGGCTGCCAGATCTATCGCCTGACAGGCGCCGGAGGTCACGAGCAGCTCATCGTCACGGCAGCGAATGCCGCGGAAGGATAACCGTTCTTGAATCTGCTTTTTTAAAACGGCCGGCCTCGGGCTTCCCATATAATGCAGCGGCAGATCGCGCTCCTCATCCAGAAGGCGGGATGCGGCTTCTTTCAGCTCCTTAGCAGGAACGAGCGCGGGATCGGGATAGCCGGAATGCAGAGGGATGCACGCTTTTGGAACAGCCGGCATCCACTCCCCGGGAGGATCGTTTGTCAAAGCTTTCTTTACATGGTCAGAAAAAAAAGATTTGGCCTGCATGTGATCATATCCCCTTTCACAAGTCAGCTTCTATACATTTTCTTCAAAATAAGCCCCCAGCACTTCTTCCACATTCGTCAGATGCGCGGTCATCGCAGCTTCCGCTTCATCCGCGTCTCCGGCGGCGACGGCGCTGTATATGCGTTCATGCTCTTCATACAATCGCTGCACGCTCGTTCGTTTAGAAAACAGCCAGATTCTTCTCGTTTCTCTCATTGTTTCCAAAAGAAGCGCAGAGACATGATTCATGAGATGCTTGAGCAGGCCGTTTTGTGATGCTTCCGCCAGCGCCATGTGAAAGGAGAAATCTGCTTTTTCGCCCAATTCTTCGTCTCCGTCGATGTCTTTCATCTCCATGAGGGCCTGGCGGATTTTTTGCAAATCCTCTTCGGTGCGTTTTTCAGCGGCCATGGCGGCGACGCCGAGTTCAAGCAGCTTTCTGACTTCGAGCAGCTGTTTGACATCCTCTTTTTTCATTAAGAGAGCGGAAGAAAGCGGCTGGGAAATATGGGACGGCTCAAATTCTCTTATGTATGTGCCTTCTCCCTGCTTCATGTCGACAAGCCCCATCGCTTTTAAAGCTGACAGCGCTTCTCTGACCGCCGAGCGGCTGACCTGAAAGCTCTCGGAAAGCGCCTGAACGGAATCAAGCTTTTCACCCGGCTTAAGCTCGCCCGCTTTTATCTTCTCCAGCAATGCATCAGCGATTTCTTCGTAGATTTTTTTCGTTTTAATTTGTTTATATTTCAACGCGATCACCCCGTCACTTGTGAATCTTGATGTTTATCGTCTATTATACTTCTTTTTTCGCACCGCCGACAGGTTCAGACAATTTGTTCAAGAAAAGGATTGTATTTTCAAAACTTTCAAAATATAATGCTAATTAACCCGGTCATCAGATGACCTTATCATAAAAGTAATCGCTTGCATGACATAAGGAGGGGTTTTTTAGGGATGCAATGGACACAGGGGTATGCTCCATTAGGGGGAAATTTGCTTTTATCGGCAGCTTGCGCGCTCGTGCCGATGATCTTCTTTTTTTGGGCGCTTGCGGTGAAACGGATGAAGGGGTACATAGCGGGGCTTTTGACGTTAGCCATTTCGCTTTTAATCGCTGTATTTGTGTACGGCATGCCGGCGGAAAAAGCGGTGCTGTCGGCTTCGCAGGGAGCGGTGTACGGTCTGCTTCCGATCGGCTGGATTATCGTCACATCGGTCTTTTTGTATAAAATCACCGTGAAAACGGGACAATTTGAGATTATCCGGAGTTCAGTGCTGTCCATTACAGATGACCGGCGTTTGCAGGCGCTGCTCATCGCCTTTTCTTTCGGGGCGTTTTTAGAGGGCGCCGCCGGTTTCGGCGCTCCCGTCGCAATCTCGGCCGCTTTGCTTGTCGGACTTGGTTTTCAGCCGCTTTATGCGGCGGGGATTTGCCTGATTGCCAATACGGCGCCTGTTGCCTTTGGGGCGATCGGCATTCCGATTACCGCCGTCGAAGGTCCGACCGGGATACCGGCTATGGACATTTCCCAAATGGTCGGCCGGCAGCTGCCGTTTTTATCCGTGTTTATACCGCTTTATTTAATCATTTTGATGAGCGGGTTTAAAAAGGCTTTTGAAGTATGGCCGGCCATTCTTGTTTCCGGCGTCTCCTTTGCGGCCGTGCAGTACGCAAGCTCGAACTTTTTAGGGCCTGAACTGCCGGATGTGCTGTCAGCGCTGGTTTCCATGGCCGCGCTCGCTGTGTTTTTAAAGTTTTGGAAACCGAAAACGGCCTTTCATTTCGCGGCAGAACGGGAATCAGCAGCGTCCATCGACGGGGTGCCGGCCGTGTACGGAGGCGCTCAAATATTTAAAGCGTGGTCTCCTTTTCTTCTTCTGACAGCCATGATATCCGTTTGGGGGATTCCCGGCGTGAAGGCCGCCCTGACCGGCCATTATGAAGGAACGTCCATTTGGCTTTCCTGGCTGAATGCAGCCGGGCGAGCATTGACTTTCACGCCTCCCGTCCCATTTGTAAATCAGCAAATTCTTCAGGCGGACGGCACGCCGATTGAAGCGGTGTACAAGCTTGAGCTTCTCGGTTCAGCGGGCACGGCGATTCTGATTGCCGCCGTCATCTCCAAGTTCGCACTCGGCATGTCGTGGAAGACATGGGGCGGGGCGTTTATAGAAACGGTGAAAGAATTGACGCTTCCGATCGTCACCATCGTTTCTGTTGTCGGCTTTGCTTATGTGACGAATGCTTCCGGCATGAGCACGACACTCGGTCTTGCGCTTGCCATGACGGGCGCGATGTTTACCTTTTTTTCACCGGTGCTCGGCTGGCTCGGCGTGTTTATTACCGGCTCTGATACGTCGGCCAATCTGTTATTCGGCGGATTGCAAAAGGTGACGGCGCTCTCCGTCGGGATGGAACCGGTTCTCTCCGTCGCCGCCAATTCATCAGGCGGTGTCACCGGAAAAATGATTTCTCCGCAATCCATTGCGGTTGCCTGTGCCGCTGTCGGTCTGGCGGGCAAGGAATCAGACCTTTTCCGCTTTACGATTAAGCACAGTCTGTTTTTGCTTTTTCTCGTCTGTCTCATGACATTTTTACAGCATCATCTGTTTTCATGGATGATCCCGTAACACGGAGAACCTCCCCGGGTATGGTTCGGGGAGGTTTCAGCTGTACCGTTTTCGCGCAGATGACGGCGGGATATTTAATTGGTCACGGTATTTGGCGACGGTGCGTCTGGAGATTCGGATGTCATGTTGTTCGTGCAGCAGATCGGCAAGCTTTTGGTCTGAAAAAGGTTTCTTTTTATCTTCTTTACGGACCAATGCTTCCAGATGGGCTTTTACGGCATAATTGGAGGCGCCGCCGTCTCCCGATGATTCAGCTTTCGCCGAGAAAAATGTTTTCATTTCATACAGTCCGTACGGCGTCTGAACGTACTTCCCTTTGATGGCCCGGCTGATCGTTGATTCGTGGAGCTCCAGCGTTTCCGCCACCTCTCTTAAGGTCAGCGGCTGCATTCCGCTTTTTCCTGTGAGAAAAAAGGATGCCTGCCGTTCAGTCAGGACGCCGATGATTCTCGTGATGGTTTGTTTTCTTTGCGACAACGCCCGGTTCAGCCAGCGCCATTCCTGATATTTCGCCGACAGATAATTTTTCGTATCACGGCATCCGGCGGCTGACAATAGCGGCTGGTAATGGGCATGAAGCTGGATGTCAGGGAACGAACGGCTGTTGAGCCGCGCTTGAATGGTGCCGTTTTTCACCGTGATGAAAATATCCGGTTCCACGTAAAAACCCGGCTCCTCATGCGCATAACGGAGCCCCGGCCTCGGATCAAGCGCGCTGATCATGTCAAAGATGTCCTGAATGTCTTTCAGCGGAATGCCCGTCTTCATTGTAAGCGCTTTCCAGTTCTTTCTTGCAAATAGCTCAAAATAGGCGCCGGCAATCCATTCCGCCTGTTCGTTCCGCTCAGGCAGACGGCGGAGCTGAAGAAGGATGCATTCCTGCAAAGACCTAGCGCCGATTCCCGCGGGCTCAAGCGATTGAAGCTTTGCGAGAACCGCTTCCGTCTCCTCCAATGATGCGGATACATGGTCGGCAGCAGCTTGTATGTCCTCATTTAAATATCCGTTTGAATCCAAAGAATATATCAGATAATTAAAAATTTTCTTCTCATCATCGGACAGCTTCATGTCTAAGGCCTGCTGTTTGAGCGAATCCTGCAGCGTTTTGCGCGTAAGTCTGATCTGCTGGCTTCCGTCCCGTTCTTTCATCCTGTTTTTACTTGTTTTATGGTAAGATAGTGGCGGCGTGTCTGTTTCCTTTCGTTCAATCAGAGGGTTTTCCAGTGAGAGCTCATCAATATATCCGGCCAGTTCCGCGGAATTGTATCCGAGTAATGCGATGGCCTGTTTAAGCTCTTGCGTTAATTGAGGCTTTAACATTTGTGTTTGCTGAAGTTTCATATCCATCATGCTCACTCCCCTTTTTTCATTGTACATGATTGGTTTCATACCGTATATACTTATTAAAAGGAGTTGCTTTATAGATGTCAGAACTTTTTTCTGTTCCGTATTTTATTGAAAACTTTACACAGCATATTGAAATGAATCCGAATGAAGACCGAATTCATGCGATGAACAGCTATTACCGCTCCGTCGTCTCAACCCTTGTCCAGGATCAGCTGACAAAGAACTCGGTTGTGCTCAAAAGAATTCAGCATTTGGATGAGGCATATAACAAAGTAAAACGTGGAGAAACAAAATAAACCTTCCGCTCATTCAAAGCGGAAGGTTTTCCTTCGTGCCGGCGGTTTCCCCGATCAGACGGACGTCCGGCGCTTCGTGCATCCAAGTGTGATAATAGTTGGCGTTTTTCCCGTATGAATTATCAATGACGGTATTTGGTTTCCCGAGAAGCGAGGACAGAATGTGGCCGTGAAGCCTTGACGTTTCCACCGATTCGTACCTGCTGAAAAACAGGACCGCTTTTTTCGTTAAGAAATCGGAATAGAGTTTCCAAAACCGCGCAATCGGCAGCGGGTTTCCCGCTTTTTTATTCAAAACATTCAGCGTTTGGAAAAAAGCGATCCCCCGGCGGTCGCTTGCTGACAGCACATGCTGCCAGTCGCAGCTTTCAACGGAAGAATCGGTTTGCAGATTCGGATTGATTTCCCCGTCCGTGCGGATAAAATGAAGCTTGCCGCGTGACGGAGCAGCTGCCGTCCGAATCGGATACAGCTGATGGGCCATATCCGGCATAAGCCCGATATGATTTGCCGAAAAAAAGCGTTTCGCGGTTTCGTATGACACATGATCTCTCGTAAACAGGTGCAGATCCTTGTGCTCCGCAAAAAGCGCCGCTGTCTTTCGCAGCCGTGTTTTATCCTGATAATAGATGGTTTGCGGCAGAATGACGATCCTGTTTTCCGGAAAGGCTTTGACGATTCTTTCTCTGAACGTCTGATAGTACGGGTAGAGATCCCCGAAATTCCCGCCTCCCTGGCAGACGATGATCGTTTCTTTGCCCGCCCGGCGCCCAAATGGAAAATTATCTGGATTCCAGCGCTGTTTCACGCGGATGCCGTGCGCTTTAAAAAACGCCTCCGTCCCTTTCATAATTAATAAATCCCCTACATTTCCGTAGAGGGGATAGTCGGCATACATGATGTCAGACTTGGGCGGTATGACGCTGAGCAGACCTGCCAGCGTCTCTTTTAATCGGCTCATGACATGGCGGCTGTCCATGTTTTCTCCCCTTTCGTTTCAAACAGGTGCGCAAGTGCGTCAATGACACGCTGCTGCTCATCAATAGACAAGTCAGATCCGGACGGCAGACAAATCCCTCGGCTGAAAAGATTCTCAGAGACCCGCTCATCTTCACTATGAGGATAAAAGACAGAAGACGAGAAAAGCGGCTGCGTATGCAGCGGTTTCCACAACGGACGGGCCTCAATATTGTGTTTTGCAAGACAAGCGACGGCTTCTTCCGGCGTCACGCCGTTATCAAGCGTCAGAGCCGTGAGCCAGCGGTTTGAAACCGTTCCTTCAAGCTCCGGCATCATGCGGATTCCCGGATACGTTTCCAGCGCTTCCCGATACCTGTGAAAAATGTCTCTCCTCGCCCGGACACGATCTTCGAGCACTTCCAGCTGTGATATACCCACACCTGCGAGAATGTTGCTGAGTCTGTAGTTATAACCGAGCTCGCTGTGCTGGTAATGAACGGCGGCATCTCTCGCCTGTGACGCAAGAAACCTCGCTTTTTCAATCGCAGCTTCATCGTCAGACACGAGCATGCCGCCTCCCGATGTTGTAATGATTTTGTTTCCGTTAAAGGAATAAATGCTGAAACGGCCGAATGTGCCGCTCTGCCTGCCTTTATATGTTGATCCTAAAGACTCGGCAGCATCTTCAATCAGACAGACGCCATATGCGTCGCAAAGACTCATGAGTTCATCCATTTTTGCGCTTTGGCCGTAAAGATTGACGGCGATCACCGCTTTCGGGAGCCTGCCGCGCCGTTTTGCATCCCGGAGCGCCCGCTCAAGCGCATCGGGCGACATGTTCCACGTCTCCCATTCCGAATCAATAAAAATGGGCTCTGCCTGCTCGTACACAATCGGATTCGCCGTGGCGACAAATGTAAAGGAGGGGCAAAATACAGCGTCTCCTTTTTTCACACCCGCAAGCCGCAGGGCAAGATGGATGGCCGCCGTTCCCGAGCTTACGGCCGCCGCGCTTTTCACTCCCGCATATTCCGCCAGCCGCGCTTCAAACGAATTGACGAGCGGACCGAGCGGCGCAATCCAATTGGAACGGAAGGCTTCCGCGATGTATTCCTGTTCTTTTCCGCTCATATGCGGCGGAGACAAATAAATCCGTTTGTTTGTATGCATGAAATCATCCTTTTTCATTATGAATAGAGGAGATGACGCGGGCCGGAACGCCGACCGCCGTCACATGGCCGGGAATCCGGCTGATGACAGCAGCCCCCGCACCGATCACGGACCAAGGGCCGATGTCCATCTGCGGTATGACGGACGCGCCGATTCCGACGTGCGCTCCTTCCCCGACTTTCACTCCGCCGGCAAGCGCCGCGCGCGGTGAAAGATGGACGTAATCTCCGATTGCATTGTCATGATCGGCAACCGCACCCGTATTGATGATGCAATGGGCGCCGATGTCAGCGCCCGTCTGAATGACGGCGCCCGCCATCACAACCGTTCCGTGTCCGACGGAGGCCGTTTCACTGACGATTGCCCTTGGGTGAATGAGTGCGGCATAATCGTCTTGTTCAATCCCAAGCCTTTCAGCAAGCTGCTTTCTGACACCGTTATGTCCGATGCATAACGTGAACACGGCTTCGGGGACGAGTTGCAGAAGCATGTGCACGTCTTTCGTCCGGCCCGTATATAAACCGTTCCGAACGGCAAAACCGCTGAATCCGTCGTCCAATACGCCCGCAAGCTCCATATCGGAACGGGCCTGCACGATTTCCTTCACCACTTTTCCGTGTCCGCCGTTTCCGATCAGCACGATCTTTTTCACGATGACATATCTCCGCTGCCTGTGAAGCGCTTTGCCGTCACTTGGCCGTCTTGGTGTATGCCTTCTGACACGAGAACTTTTTTCACCGTTAAAAGCAGAATCTTTAAGTCGAGAAGGAATGAGCGGTTGTCGACATACCACACGTCAAGCTTGAATTTCTCTTCCCAGGAAATCGCGTTTCTCCCGTTAATCTGCGCCCAGCCCGTAATTCCCGGTTTCACCTCGTGCCGCCGCGCCTGCTCCGCCGTGTAAAGCGGCAGATAATCCATCAGCAAAGGGCGGGGGCCGACCAGACTGATATCGCCTTTGATCACATTAAAAAGCTGGGGAAGCTCGTCGATGCTTAGTTTTCTGATCAGCTTCCCCGTTTTGGTCAGACGGAGATGATCCGGAAGCAGCACACCGTTTTCATCACGCGCATCCGTCATCGTCCTGAGTTTATACAACGTAAACGGACGCCCGTTATGCCCCGGTCTCGTCTGTTTGAATAATACGGGAGACCCGATGGCGCATCTGACGGCTGCCATGGCGAAGAAAAGAATGACACTTGCGCCGCACAATAACAACATCGCGGCTGCTATATCAAATACACGTTTCGCCTTCAAATCTGAACAGCTCCTTTCACTTTTCGGCATTTCTGTAAAGCAAGCCGCCTTTCTTCTTTCGTACAAATGAAGAAAAAAGCGAATGCGGCATAGCTCATGCATACGGCAAGTCCCGCGGCGATCAGACCGGCCCAGCTGTCAAGCGGTGAAAACAGCCGGATACCCCGGCAGACAGCCCAGGCAAATGCGGCCGCCGCCAACGGACCGAACATGCCTTTGTAAAACGCGGTTTTCTGAAAGCCGGTAATATGCGAAACATACAGCGGCGTGAAGACGGCGTTTTTCAACATGAGGGAGACAGCCCCGGCAATGGTGATGCCGTACAGGCCGAGATGAGCCGGTCCGCTGAGAACCACGGCCAATATGACATTCAGTCCGCCTAAGCATAAAGTAACGACGGCGGGCGTTTTTTGTTTATTAAAAGCCGTCCATACGTAAAAAAGCGGCATGACAGAGAGACTGACCGCCAAGTACCCGGCGTGAATGTATAAAAGCGGCGCCGTCTGTACAAATGACGGGCCCAGCCAAATCGCCAGAAACGGTTCCGCAAGCCCTCCCAATAATGCCGCGGGAAGCGCGAGCAGAAGCCCGTTCAGCCGCACGGCCTTATTGGCGTAAGACAGGAGGCCTTCCATATCGCCTTTTGAATAGCAGGAAGTCAAAACCGGCGCAAACAGCGAAGCAAGCGTCCCGGCAAGACTTCTGAGCAGGAGCGGAAATTGAATAATCGCGGCATAGACACCCGCTTCAGACGGCCCCAGCACGAGGTTGGCCGTCATGAGGTCAATCTGCAGAAACAGCAGCACGCCGATCTGGTTGACAGAGCTCCAGGCACCGGCCGAAAACAGCACTTTGCCCGTCTGTAATGACAAGGTTTTACGGCTGAAAGAAAACCACGGAATCAATTTCTTAAAAAAGAAAAACGTCAGCACCGCAGCACAGACGGCTCCCGCTAAAGCCGAAAGCTGGATCTGCCAGATCTTCGGCGGCAGGCACGTAAACAGAGCGAGCACACACAGCACCCTGACCAGCATTTGCACGGCCTGAATAGAACTTGTGATATAAAGCTTGTTGGCAAAAAACGGCCCCGTCGCGAATCCCGCCGTCAAAAACGTCAGCATAAACAGCACACTGCCGATGACGATAGAGAGCCTCACATCCGTAACCAGCCCGGCCGGCACATTCATGATCTTGTCAATATAAAAAGCCGTCCCAGCGAGCGGCACAGCGAGCAAAAGCGATATCACGGCAGACGCGGCTAAATAATTGCTTACATACGCATTGGCCTCATCCCTGTTGCCCCTGTGGGCGGCGACGGTGAAAAACCTCACAACGACAGAGCTCAGCGCAACGGTAATAATTGAGAAATAGTTAATGATATTCTGTGTCAGATGGACAAATCCAAAAGCCTCCACACCTAATGTTTTCACAATAAAGGGCGTCATCCACACTGATAAAAACACCGATAGTAAAAACGCCGTCACATTAGCGCCGAAATTAATGGCAAATTTCATGCTCCTTCCGCACTGCCTTTCTCTTTCGTTTTCCGTTCGAAAAACGCATGCAGAAGAAGCGGAAGGCGCATTTTGCACAGACCGAGCACCACACGCTCTCCCGCCAGCAGCTGTTTATGCCGGCACGGCGTGCTGCGCACCGCCGTTTTTACCATGTCATACGTCAAAATTCTGCCGATGTGCGCCGTAATCTGATGTGACGGCTGCGGGGCGGCGCATGCGTTGGCGATCAGCATCGGGATCTGATGCTTGCACAAATACGTATCGATATCGCCCCGGCAGGCGTCCGTCAGCCCGTTCGCCTCATAAAAAGCCATTTTCGCTTCATATTGCTTCTGAAGTTCGTCATCTAAGTGAGGCTTAAACGGTGTTTCTGTAAGGCTTTGCGGGTTTTCCCGGTACACGTACAGCCCTTCATCTATCACTTTGACACGCGAGGCTTGGCGGAACGCTGCCAAGTTAAACGGAGAATCTTCGGCAAACCGGATATCTTCATGGAACAACAGCCCTTGCAGCGCTTCTCTCCGGTATATATAGCGCCACACATACCAAATAAACCGATGTTCGTGCGCGCGGGTCAGCAATGCAGTCATCTCAGCCGCCGTGAAGACGCGGCCCGGCGGAAGGGACGGCGGCATATACGTTCTTTCTTTAGACGGCGTTTCTTTGTAATAACCGCAGCCGGCGATATCAAGCCGGTTCTTCTCCGCTTCTTCATAAAGCCGCTCGAACATCGTTTCCGCCACATAGTCATCGCCGTCCGCAAAGCCGATATAACGGCCGCGGGCGGCTTTTATTCCGGCATTGCGGGCCGAGCTGAGGCCGCCGTTTTCTTTATGAATCACCCGGATTCTCGTATCTTCTGCGGCGAATTGTTCGGCAATCCGGCCGGACTGATCCGGTGAGCCGTCATTGACGAAAATGATTTCGATGTCTCTCAGCGTCTGTTTTGTTAAAGATACCGCGCATTCTTCAATAAAAGGCTCTGTCTTATACATCGGGACGATCACGCTCACAAGCGGCGCGTTCATTGGGCATCACCGCTGATCTTCGAGCGCAGCCCGGCAAAATAAACACTGCGCAAAGAATCGCCTGCCTCATGCTTGCCGCTCAGCAGCCCGTTTACAGCGGCCGTCACGGCTTCAGGCTCCGGACGTTCAAGCAGTGTCATGTTCGGTATATGTTTCAGCCATTGAAAGCCTTCCATCACTTTATGATCAAACGAACGAATGACGACACAAGGCGTTTTCGTCAGCGCGCAAAAAATCATCCCGTGAAGCCTGTCAGTGACTACCGCCTCCGCGCCTTTCAGCGTATTCCACAGCGCCTCCAGCTCCCCTTCGCGTGTATGGCGGCTGACCCTCCGGCCGACCGTCGTGGTAAAAGTATGCAGCTCTCCGTACTCTTTTTTCAAAGCTTCTTTTACCATCGTTCTTTCCTCAGCTGTCAGCGCACTCTCCTTATCCTCCCGTAAACAAAGGTAGATCCCTTCCCGCGGGATGCGCCGCTCGCTTTTATCCAAATATAAGACCATATCAGGCTGTTTGAGCACAGTTTTTCCCGGAAAATGCCGCTTCATCCATTGATACGTCGTCTCATCTCTCGCCATCAGCAGAAGATCGGGATGCGCATTGTACACTTTTTGGGCGCGTTTCAGTTCCTTCCGCCCCTTTTTTGAATCAGAAAAGTGAGCCGTCGCCGGAAGCTGAACGATCCGATACTGCCGGAATGTTTTTATAATAAAACGGCGCGTCCATTCCTCATACCGGTACAAATCCCCTATGTTCCCGCCGCCGATGATGAATACCATATCATCGGGATGGCGCTTTTTGATCAGCGCTTTTGCGGACCTGTAAATATCCTTCATATCGACCTCAATCAGGTCAAAATCGGGATATTCCCGTTCAAGAAACGTTTTGCTTGCGTAGGCGATGGCATGATCACCGAGATTATCGTGGGACGGAAGCAGCGTCAGAATGATCTTTTTTCTTGCCGCTGTATGCTCCGCCCTGTCCGCTGCCGTTCCGAAATGAAATTGGGACGGGTATTTGACCTTTAGCAAAAGCCATTCCGCGAGATTGATTTTTAAAGATTGTATCGACATGTCTTCACCCTCTGATTTTCATTTTGTACTCGATTGCCCGCTGATACGCGGCTGATGCCAGCGATACGAACGGAATCAGCTTCAGCCTCGCCAAAAGCAGAAGGCATGAGCGTTTAGCATCAAACGGCGCCGTTCCGGTTTTGGAAAGACTCAGCCGAAACACGGGATCAGCGCATATCCGGCTGATATTCCGCCATTTTTCGGAGAACCGGCCGCCGTTGTTCCGCTTCCATTCATTCAGCAGGCAGACCGTTCCATGCTGGACGATAAAATAATCAAGCTCCTGCCGGTATTCCTGTAAGCAGCCGTTTTCACGCAAAAAAGCCTCGTTCAGCCGGTAGAGAACGAGACCTGAGTCAAACAGCTTTTTCTGATAGCTTTGCACAATGGAAGTCAAGTGAATCCGATAATGATAGAGCGGCTGATCCACGTACGAGACCGCATCGGCGAAAACATGCGCCCGGAGGCTGAAGTACTGATCCTCCACGTGCTCAAGCTCATCCCGAAGCGGAAAGCGCAGCCGATGCTGTTCGATCATGGCCCTTTTGTACAGCTTGTTCCATGAAAATCCGCTGACTCTTCCTTCAAATAAATCTTTCAGGTACAGCTGTTTCGGGCGGCCATCGTAGGCTGAAGCGATCGTTGAAACGGCGGTTTTCCCCGTATCCGCAAATTCGGCCGCATATTCGCAAATCACGAGATCAGCCTGAGACCCCTTCGCTTTTTCATACATACGCAGGCAATAGTCGGGTTCAACCCAGTCGTCCGCATCAATAAAAGCGATAAACTCGCCGCGCGCCGCCTCAATCCCCTTGTTGCGGACCGCGCCCAGTCCCCGGTTTTGCTGATGAATGACCCGGATTCTCTCATCCCGCTTCTGATAGGTTTCAAGAATGTCCGGGCTTTGATCTGTTGACCCGTCATTGACGGCGATGATTTCGATATTGGCGAGCGACTGATTGAGCAATGAATCTAAGCATCTTTCTAAATAAGATTCCGTATTATACACAGCAATTAATAAACTGACCGCGGGTGTTTCCATATAAACCTCCAGTATTCATTACCGGGAAAAAATCGTTCTGTACGGAAGCACAGACGAATCGACCGGCATAAGCAAATAGCTGTAAAGAAAATAACAGACAATAATGGCGATATAGATCAGCGCATTCGATTTTTCATCAAAAATCCTCACAAAATAAGGGATCAGGATCATTTGGTAAAGGCCGAAATATATATTAAACCGGGCAAAAATAACATCCTTTGTCGCCAGCAGACCGAAAAGCAGACCCAGCAGACAGAAATTCACGATGACATCAATGTCAGGCCAGAGCTTCCGCAGCCGCTCCCGATAGCAAAAAGCCAAGAACAGCGGCAGAAGCAGCACCGCGATTTTTACGACGTTCATCCCGTTCGTGTTGGTCATCAGCCATTTCTCATAATGACCGTACGAACTGTTTTCCAGCACGACGACAAACAGCGAAATGAACTTCTGATACAGAAACGTCATGAGAAGAAACAAGGCCGACAGCCCGAAAATCGCGGGCGACCAGGCTCTTCTTCTGACAATGAAATAAACCGGAATCATGATTAAGGCCGAGGAATGAAAGAGCGAACACAACAGCACGATGGACATATAACGCTTCCAGCTTCCATTTATCACATAGCGGACGGCCCAAAACAAAACAGCCGCCACCATATACTGCCTGATTCCGTTAAAGGAAGCGTAATAATGATACGTGCCCAAAAACAAAAATACACTCAGTTCAAATGGACGTCCGAACTCAACGAGCCCCTTTAAAATAAAGCTGCACGTCACGACCGCCACGGTGAAATACATGATTTGCGGATCTTTCGTGATAAAATTCATGAGCCAGATAAGAGCGGTAAATCCCGGATCAACGGCTGCTTTTTTCGCTCCGAACCCGAAGATCTCCCATATGCTCCCGTAATTTCCCGCCAGTTTGTACATCAGCGCGTACGTCTGAAAGTCTGTCCCGACTCTGTAGCGCAAACCGGAAACCAATACAAGCGATGCCAGCGGAACGAGCATGACGAGCTGATTCGGCCGGTATCCGGTTGAAAGCGATTGATCACGCCCGCCGCACATTTTTGCGAACCATGACCAAATATAAACAATTCCCATATTGACTACATATACAATCATTCGTTACTGTTCCTTTTCACAGTTCATATTGTAAAGCTTCATCACAGCCCCCGCATTCTCTCCCGCGTCATATCCCAGCCGTCCGAGGGTTTCTTTAATGCGCGCCCTGCCAGGCTTTGGCGCCTCAGCTGCCCGCAAAATCGCGGATGCCCATTGTTCAGGCGGTTCTTTGAGGCTGAGCCTTTTGACCAGCCCGAGCCCGGCATCGGCTTCTTCTGTAATGCCGTCTGATATGACGCACGGCACCCCGGAGGCCTGCGCTTCAACGAGCGTGACGGGCAGCCCCTCATAAAGAGACGGCATGACAAATACATCCAGTGTTTTCAGCAGATCATGAACGCGATCTTCCACACCGATAAAACGCACAGCATCATTAAGCCCCAGCTTCTCCGCCAGCTTTTCCATATCGGTGCGAAGCGGACCGTCTCCGGCGAGAATCAGCTGCAAACCGATGCCCCGCTCTTTCATATCAGCGGCCAGCCGGAGCAGAAATTCGTGGTTTTTCTCCTCTGTAAAGCGGCCGATATGACCGATCACCAATCGGCCGGCGGCAATGCCCCGCTTCCTTTTTTCAGATTCTATGTGCGCGCGTCCGCCGGCAAATAAGTCAAGATCAATGCCGTTCGGCAAAAGCCGCACGTCTTTTTGTTTTCCGAATAAGAAACGGCCCGCCTCTTCTCCGCAGGCGCACAGCGCGGTGGCATTTGCCGTAATCAGCCGCCTGAACACAAACATCTGCACCTTGCCAAGCCCGGACGACCGCCCCCTCCACGATGTACTGTGCGAATGACAGATCCGCACGGGGACGCCTGCTAAACGAGCGGCCAATGCGATAAATCCCGACTGAAAATCGGTATGGGCATGCACGGCGGCAAACGGTCCTTTTTCCTGAATCACCCGTTTGACCTGTTTCACAAAAGTAATCGGGTTTGTGCTGCCGATGCTCGGCACATAAAAAAGCCGTCCGCCGAGAGCAAGAATTTCCTCATCATAAGCGCACGGATCGTTCCTATGGGTTAAAAAGTCAAACTGCACCTTCGTTCTGTCCATCTTCCGGTACAAATTCATCATCATCGTTTCTGCGCCGCCTCTGTTCATCCCGCTGAAAATGTGCAGCACCCGCGCCGGTTTGTCAGTCATGTTCGGCAAGCCCTTCTTTTTGGCGGACGTCCCTGTTTTTATGATAACGGTTCATGACCGCGGGCGGCGTTATGGCGCGGATGAGCGGTTTTGCGATATACACGTAATGGGAAAGCGGCAGCTTCAGCCGTCTGCACGCCTGAAAAACGAGCACCGCGTTATCAATGGAATACGTAAATGATCTCCGTTTAAACGCATCGCTGTCCTCTCTGACTTTGTACAGCGTTTCCTGAAGGTTGTACCCCCGGAAACCCGCTTCAAAAAAGCGCAGCCACAAATCGATATCCTCCATCCGCCGCGTCCGCCTGACTGACCGGTAGCCGCCGAGCGCTTTGTACGCTTCGGCCCGCATCATAATGGTGCCGTGGCAGAACGGTGTGCCTTTCGCCATAATTCCCGGTTTCGGCACGGGCGGCAAAAGCCGGGCGCCCCTTACGCCGAATTCGTCAAATACGAGCATACCCGTGCCGACGACTTGATAGTGGGCGTGCTTGTTTAAGAAAGCGGCCTGTTTTTCCAGTCTTCTCGGGACGGATATGTCATCACCGTCCTGTCTGGCGATATAATCCCCCGTTGCGTATGTCAGACAGCGGTTCAGCGAAGCGGCAAGCCGCTTGTTTGTCTTATTTTGAATCAGCGTGATCCGGTCGCTGTAATGGTCCGCGTAGCGGCGCGCAATCTGATACGTTCCGTCAGTTGACGCGTCATCACACATAATCAGTTCCCAATTCTTATAAGATTGGCTCAGGATGGATTCAATACTCTCCGCTAAAGTCTGTTCGCAATTATAAATCCCCATGATAACGGAAATTTTCGGTTGTGCTCCTGCATTCATACGCTTTTCTCCTTTTTGTCCATATAACCGGCGTAAATATGCGCCATTTCCTTTACCGTGCGTGTTTCTGAAAAACATTCCGCCGTCCTGCGCCCTTTTTGCCCCATTGCTTTTCGCAGGCCAGGGGAGCGGTACAGCTTTTCAATCCGATCGGCAAACGCCGCGCTGTCTCCGGCCGGCACGAGAAAACCATTCACACCGTCTTCAATGATCTCGCGGTGCCCCCTGTTGTCCGCGGCAACGACGGGCTTTTCGGCAGCCATCCCTTCAAGCAGATTCATACCGAGCCCTTCGCGGAGACTTGAGGCGACAGACAGATCGGCAAGCTGAATCAGCTCATGAATGTCGCGGCAAAAACCGTAAAATCGCACAATGTCGGATACCCCGAGTGATTCAGCCTTTTTTCTGTACGGCTCTTCCATCGCGCCTTCTCCGGCAAATACGAGTTTCAGCTCCGGGATGCTGCGCTTCAGCAAGGCCGCAGACTCAATGAGGATACCCTGATTTTTGTTGCCGTTTAATTCGGCGGGATATACGAGGATAAATTCCCCGGCGCTGAAGCCGTGTTTTTCTCTCAGCCGTTCACTTTCTCCCGGGCTCACAGGGCGGAACCTGTCTGTATTCACACCGATGCCGTGTATTTTTTTCGCGTCGCAATCCGTTTTTTTCATTTGCTTGGCCCGTTCGAAATCTTCTTCATTAATGGTAATGAGACAATCCGTATAAGAAGAGAGAAATTTTTCGATCGGGTAATAAAGAAGCCAGTTTTTCAGAGGCGCTCCGTCGCAGAAGTGAAAGCCGTGCGCGGTGTACAGCACCTTTGTCCCTTTTTGGCGCGCTTGTCTCGCAGCAAGGCGGGTGAGTACGCCGCCGACCGGCGTATGACAGTGAATCATGTCATAGCCGTTGTCTTGAATGAGCTGCTTCAGCCGCCTGTAAACAGAAAGATTTTCGGGATGAAACGGGGAGCGCCGGATCGGAATGGAAAACTTTTTATCAACGAACGGAAGGTTCATATGACCGCCTGCCGCGACGTGCACCTCCCAGCCCATATCCTGAAACCATTGAAAATACGGAAGGTGAAAGGCTTTAAAATGATAATCGACAGTGGCGCAAAATAATACTTTTTTCGTCATCTTTCTGTCCTCCCATCACACGCCTGCGGCCGCTTCTTCATGTACTGATTCAATCGCCTCAAACAGCCGTTTTCTCAGCTCATCTTCAGGCAGACGGCTGAATTCCTCCATAAAACGGATGAGCACGGCCCAATCCCCGTCGATCGCTTTCCCGATATGGATTTTCGGAAAAATCTGTTCCGTATGTACTTCATTATGATTCAGCAGTTCTTCATACAACTTTTCTCCCGGGCGGATGCCGGAGAATTCAATGGGAATCTGTTCTGTCGTATAGCCTGATAAATGAATCAGGTTTTTTGCCAAGTCGACGATTTTGACGGGCTCTCCCATGTCCAGAACGAAAATCTGCCGCCCTTTTGCAAGCGCCCCCGCCTGAATGACGAGTCTTGACGCTTCGGGAATCGTCATAAAATATCTTGTCATCGCCGGATGCGTGACGGTGACGGGTCCGCCTTTTTCAATCTGCTTTTTGAAAATCGGAATGACGCTGCCGCGGCTTCCGAGCACATTTCCGAAACGGACGGCGGCGAATTTGGTGCGGCTGACCTTTCCGAGGTTCATGATGACCATTTCCGCAAACCGCTTCGTCGCGCCCATGACATTGGCCGGATTGACCGCTTTGTCAGAAGAAATCAGCACGAATGTTTCCGTTCCGCACATATCGGCGGCTTCGGCGACATTTTTCGTGCCGATAATATTGTTTTTAACGGCTTCTTCCGGATTATGTTCCATTAACGGCACATGTTTATGAGCGGCCGCATGATAGACGACGTGCGGCTCGTATTTCTTCATCAACGTAAAGATTTTATCTCTGTCCTGAATATCGGCAATCTCCGCGTGAAAAAGCACCTCTTTGCCGAAGCGTGCGGACAGTTCGTTATGCACCGAATAAATGCTGTTCTCCCCGTGGCCGAGAAGGACGATTTCATGCGGAAGAAACGCGCTGATCTGGCGGCAGATTTCAGAACCGATAGAGCCGCCGGCGCCCGTGACCAGAATCGTTTTCCCCTTTATGCTGTCAGAAATTTTGCTCGTATCAAGGGTGACCGGCTTTCTGCCGAGGAGATCTTCGGCTTTTACATCCCTGATGTGTCCGGCAGCCTGCGTTCCGAGCAGGATCTCATCAAATTGCGGCATGATTTTAATATGGGCGCCCGTCTGCACACATTCTTTGTACAGCGTCTGGAGCTCATGGGGGCAAAGAGACGGAATGGCGATGATGATATGATGAATTCTCAGCCTCTGCACCGCCGGCATAATGCTTTCTTTTCCGCCGATGACGGGCAGGCCCATAATTTTGAGCTTGTGCTTCGTCTGATCATCATCAATAAAAGCCACCGGCATGATGCCGAGATCATTTTTCTGGGTAAGCTGACGGGCGAGCAGCGTTCCCCCTGCGCCCGCGCCGATGATCAGCGCCCGGGAAGAGTCATTTTGCTTCCTGCCGATCGTTTCTTTCAGCACGCGCGAAATCATCCGGCTTCCTCCGATAAACAATAGCTGAATCATCCAGCTGACGGCTAAAAGCCGGAACAAAATCGTGTGGAACACCCCGTATTGGACGGCGGCTGTCACGGCTGCGGACAGAGTGATCCCCTTCAGCAGATCAAGCAGCTCACCTATTCCCGTATACGTCCATACCTGCTTATACTGATGAAACATAAAAGCGCATACATGGTGGCTGATCAGCATGCTCACGGCGGTCAGCAATAACGCTCCGGAGTCATAAAAGTGATAAGAATCCTCAAAAAATTGATATCCTATAACAACGGAAAGTAAAACGAGATACGTATCCAATGCAAAAATCATTGAAAGTCTTCTCCGGTAAGTCAATCTTTCCCCTCCTCATTTATCGGTTTAGCTGATACGGTTTTCGTAAAAAAACTGGCATAACAGCTAAGCCGATAACAATGCATCATCTTAAGATAAATTGGGCATTTAACCCGTCCTCACACCCCGCCACCGACGACCAGCATCTAAGGCAGCAGAAACCGCTGCCCACAGCAGAGCCGAGTGCCTCCGTTGATAAAGGTAAGGAGACATCACCTGCACCGCTCAATACGAGTAGTGCTCTGTTTTTTTGATCTTCTTTTTATTCAGCAGCGCGCCCAGAAGCTTCGCCTTTGACTGCTGGAGCGCGTCTTTCGCCTTTTGGACGGTATCCATTTTCGTTTTTCCGCTCAAGACGACGAGAACGCTTCCATCCGTCTGGTTCGCTAAAATCTGTCCGTCAGCCACCGCTAAAAGCGGAGGTGAGTCGAAAATAACAAGACTGTACCGGCTGTACATCTCCTGAATCAGCTCTCCCATCGCCTTTGAGGACAAAAGCTCTGCCGGATTCGGCGGCGTCGGCCCGCTCGTTAGGACATAGAGGTTGTCAATCAGCGTTTTTTGCACCGTTTCATCGAGGGAAGCGTTTCCGACTAACACATTCGTAAGGCCTTGTACATTTTCAAGCTGATAAGTCTCGTGTATCGTCGGTTTTCGTAAATCCGCATCGACGAGCAGCACCTTTTTCTCCTGCTGCGCAAATACCGCGGCAAGATTGGCGGCGCTGAATGATTTTCCTTCTCCCGGAACGGAAGAAGTGACGAGAATGGAGCGCAGATGGGTCTGGACAGAGGAAAACTCAATATTTGTCCGAATGGTGCGGTATTGTTCAGCCACCAATGATTTGTGATGTAAAACAGATATTTGAGCCAATCCCCGTCTTGACTTCTTTTTTCTGAATCCCAAACGCCTCACTCCCCGAAATGTTTTTCATCAGACCGTGTCTGCTGATTTTTGATATCATACACAACCCCTAAAACGGGCAAGTCCGTTTTTTCGCTGAGCTGCCGCTCGCTCTTAACGGTTTCATCAAGAAAGTGGAGAAAAAACGCAAGCGTCACACCGGCCATAAGAGCCGCACCGAATGCCATCATGATATTCCGGATGCGCGAAGGCTTGACCATCGGGCTTTCCGATGCTTTCGCCTCTGACAAAACGACGACGCCTTTTATATTCATCCTGTCACGGACTTCTTTTTTAAATGTCTTCATCAGCGTGTTCGCTATAGCGGCGGCCTTTTTCGGATTCTCATCCTGCACCGCTGCGGTGATGATTTCTGAATCGGTTTCGCTGCTTGTCGTGATCTTCGCTTTTAAAGCGGATGCCGTCTCAGAAAGATGCAGCGTCTGTTTCACTTTCTCAAGCACAACCGGGCTTTTCATTATCGTTTGAAACGTGGTGCTGTAATGAAGATTCAGCTGAACGTCGCTGAGATTCGAATTTTTTTCACCGCTTGTTTCATGAATGAGCACTTGTGTCGACGCCTGATAAACGGGCGAAATCACCCGGAATTGGATGTATCCTGTTATCAGCGTCACCGCTGCTGTCATGATAAAAATCAGTAAAAATCTGTGCTTAATAATGTCAAATAATTCTTTAAAACTCATATTCTCATTCATGTAATATACAGCCTCATCCTTATTGCATCAGGCTTAAACGCCCCCTTCTGTTAATGATTGGATTATAAAAGAAAAGCTCGAAATTTGAAAATTTCAAATTAAGCCATTTGGTTCTTTTTAGAGAACATTATCGTGATTTTCCTCTTATTTACTGCACTTACCTTTCAATTTTAAATTTTATAAAGAACGGAAAATTTCTTATAATGAACGAAAAAATGTCAGTATGCAGGGGAGAATTCAGCACAATGATTGGAAGAATAATACGTTTATACCGCAGAAGAAAAGGCTACTCTATTAATCAGCTAGCAGTCGAAGCGGGAGTCTCTAAATCTTATTTAAGCAAGATAGAACGGGGGGTTCACTCAAATCCGTCCATCCAATTTCTTAAAAAAGTGTCCGCCACCCTTCAAGTCGATCTGACGGAGCTTTTTGATGCCGAAACGATGCTGCATCATATGGGAGGCACGGAAGATGAGTGGCGCATTCATCTCGTGCAGGCTGTGCAGTCAGGCATGCCGAAAGAAGAACTGTTCACCTTTACGAACAAACTGACTGAAAAACGGCCGGAGCCCGCACCCTACCGCAACAGAAAACTGACTGAATCTAACATTGAGGAATGGAAAGCGCTGATGCAGGAAGCAAAAGAACTCGGCTTGTCCGTTCAGGAAGTCAGGTCATTTTTAGAACGAAAGCGTTACTGATCATATGCAGGTGAAAGGGATTTCATTCGCTTCATGTCTTCATCTCTGTATATAATGAAAAGAAAAAAGGGGATGAAGTCATGACTGTACTTACCGTTCAAACCCGCTGCGGCGCATTAAAAGGAACTGCCGGCCGCGGTGTCCGCACATGGAAGGGCATCCCTTACGCCAAGCCGCCCGTCGAAGAGCTGAGATTTAAAGCGCCGGAGCCGCCCGCACCTTGGGACGGCGTAAAACATGCCGACGCGTTCGGACCGGTTTGTCCGCAGCCGGCTGATTTGCTGTCCATGTCGTTTTCCGGAGATGTTCCGCCTCAATCTGAAGATTGCCTTTACCTGAATGTGTTCGCCCCAGAATCAGAGGGTGTGAAACGGCCTGTCATGGTATGGATTCACGGCGGCGCATTTTTTTTAGGCGCCGGAAGCGAACCGATTTACGACGGGTCTGCTCTTGCCGCTAAAGGAGATGTCATTGTGGTGACACTTAATTACAGGCTCGGGCCGTTCGGTTTTTTACATTTGTCTTCTATTCATGACGCATATCCCGGCAATATCGGCCTGCTCGATCAGATCGCCGCGCTGCGCTGGGTGAAGGACAATATTTCCGCTTTTGGAGGGGACCCTGATAACGTCACGGTATTTGGTGAATCGGCAGGCGGCATGAGCATCGCCTCCCTTATGGCAATGCCTGGCGCAAAAGGCCTGTTTCATAAAGCCATTTTAGAAAGCGGGGCCTCTCAGACGATGACTGCTGATATGGCAAAAGACATTGCCGAGACTTTTATCAGCGAGGCCGGTATTCAGACAGATGACATGAGCAAACTGCATACCCTCCCGACAGATGACATTCTCACAGCTGCCGGAAAAGTGAACAGTATAAAGGGACAGAATATTTTTCATCTTTTTTATCAGCCGGCCATAGATCCGGCCACATTGCCGAAGGAACCTGAAAAAGCGATTCACGGCGGTGCGGCAGAAGGCATACCGATACTTATCGGCACCAATCGGGATGAAGGATATTTATTTTTCACCCCTGATTCACCTGTTCATTCCGAGCGGGAGCACGCCGATTATTTGCGCCATCACCTTGGAGAAGAGGGCTATTTGCAAGCGGCATCCTTATATCCTCATTCCTTAACGGGACAAATTGATATGATGACGGATCTGATATTCTGGCGGCCGGCTGTCGCTTTCGCACAAGGACAGTCGCGATTCGCACCGGTCTGGATGTACCGCTTTGACTGGCACGGCGAAACATCGCCGTTTCATAAAGCGGTTCACGCTCTGGAATTGCCGTTTGTGTTCGGAAACTTTGATTCTTTGAAAAAGACGCTGCAGAAACCGCCCGGTGAAGATGTAAAAGAGCTCTCCAGACTGATGCAATCCGCATGGCTGGCCTTTGCAAAAAAAGGAAACCCGGACACCGATCAGCTCCAGTGGCCTCAGTATGAAACAGGCTCGCGTGAGACGCTCATTTTCAACACAGCCGTCTCGACGGAAAGTGATCCCGATTCTGCCAAACGCCGCATCCTGTTTCAAGCATAAAAAAACCCCAAGGGATCAGGTTCCCTTGGGGTTTCGTTTTCATCCCAGTTCAGACCTCAGTCATTCGACTTCGCAGAATACCATTTTCCATATTAACCCTTATATGTTATATTCCTTTATAACTGATCTTCTCACCATTCATAAAGGAGTTTTTATATGGAGAAATCTAGTATTATCGGCACAGCTGCCGTTATCATCGGGGCGCTGATGATCTTAGTTTCAGTTGTCTTCCTGCGCGACACTGATTTCTATGCCGTGAGATGGATAGGGGCTGTCATCATGGCTGCAGGATTTTCATACGGGCCGGCCCACACAATTTCAAAACATAAAAACAAACATGAAAAAGAAACCCGGTAACCTTACTGGGTTTCTTTCTTTTATTTCATTTATCTCACTTCATAATGCAATTCCGCAAATTGTTTATAGCGCCGGACATCCGTCAGCTTCAGCCCGGTCTCCCGGTCTCCGGGTTTGAATAACGGAATTCCCCGGCCGAGCAGAACAGGGGCGACCTGAATGATAAACTCATCGACAAGTTTTTCCTCCAAAACCGGGTGCAACAAATCACTCCCGCCGACAATCCAAATCCGCTTGCCTTCTTGGCGTTTCAACGCTTGTATAAAACCGGCAGGCTCTTCATGAATAAACCGCACATCTTCAGTACGCCCGGTCAATGTCCGCGAAAACACATAGCACTCTTTTCCCTTATACAGAAACTCCTCGGGAAATAACGTCATAATTTCATCATATGTTTTTCTACCCATCATGATCGTATCGACAGATTCATAGAAAGATGCATAATCGGTGTCTTCTTCACCTTCAGTCCCGATTAACCAATCCAAAGAATGATTTTCCCGCGCAAGATAGCCATCTGCGCTGACAGCACCGTAAAAAACGAGCTTTCTTTGACCGCCCATGAAAAATCCCTCCCCCTTTTTTACAAGTTCATACAAACTAATTATACCATTTTTTCTTATCTTTCTGCTTTTGAGATGCTGTTAAGATACCGTCTATCCATCTTCCTGTAATCGGCATAAAGAAATGAAGGATGAGCCCTCCTAAACAAACGGTGAATAACGTCCCGATGCCGACCGGACCTTTTAAGATCAATGCCAATATGAAAAACACGAAGTAAATGACCGTTCTTGAAAAAAAGATGCTTCTTCCTGTTAATTCGCGGATAATCAACGTTAACCGATCAACCGGGATTGGTGCGAAATTTGTGTGCAGATAAGCCGCGGTTCCAATCCCGATCACAACCAAACCGATGGCAAAACAACCCGCTTTTTCGTACCATGGTTCAGGCACTATGAAACGATGCAGGAAAAACAGCCACATATCAATCCCGATTCCCGTTATAAACGCCGTAATCATCCCTGAAAATTCCGGTCTTTGTCTTTTTAACATTGAATTGCAGCATATTAACAGGAAAGCTATGATGATTTCCCAGCTTCCCACAGTCAGCCCGGCATGTACAGACAGCCCCACGATTAGCGCATCGAAAGGCGACGTTCCAAGATCAGATTGAATCGTGACAGAAATACCAAAAGTCAATATAATGATTCCCAAAACATAAAAACCATATTTCATTTTACCGGCCTCATTTTCATATTTTATGTTGCAAATACAATAAAATCACGTTATGTTTAATATACGGTATTTTTATTGCAATTACAATATTTCATAAATAAGAAAGGAGCTGTATGAACATGAGCATCAAATTAAAAAAATGCAGCCTCGACGATATAACAGCACTCCGTGAGATAAGCATTGAAACATTCAATGATACATTTACAGATCAAAATTCACTTGAAAATATGAAGGCTTATTTGGAAAATGCATTCCGCTCCGAACAGCTGAAAACGGAATTAGCCAATCGGTCTTCACAATTCTATTTTGTCTATTATGATGATGATCTTGCGGGATATGTAAAAATCAACATGGATGAAGCTCAATCAGAAAAAATGGGTGATGATTTTCTGGAAATTGAGAGAATTTATATAAGAAAAAACCACCAGAAACACGGGCTTGGCAAATATCTGCTGAATGAAGCTGTGAAAATCGCTGCCGAACACAACAAAAAGAAAATCTGGCTTGGCGTATGGGAAAAAAACGAAAACGCAATCGCCTTTTATAAAAAAATGGGGTTTATCCAAACGGGAGAACACTCTTTTTATATGGGGGATGACGAACAAGTCGACTTTATTATGACAAAGACCCTGTTGTAAAAACCGCAGGATTTCCTGATTTCATATACAAAAAACCCGGCAGCTGAGCCGGGTTTTTTCTATTATTTTAATTTTCCTGCGCGAATATCATCTGTCATTCCTTCGTACGGCGCTTCTGAAATCAATGATTCGTTATTGATTCCCGCATTGTTGAGATACGTAATATCCGCAAACTCGGGAACGACATATTTAGGATACGTCTCATATTTCTCACGTGACTCTTTCATCACATCAATGTAATCATTTTGATAGCATACCGTGATTTCCGGATGCTCATGCACCCATTTCGGGAAGAAAATAATCCCGTGCATCCGTTTTTCATTCGGCATAAAGTTTAATGAAACGTCTGTGCCTGTCGGTTCAGTCCATGACACTTTATATACGCCTTCTGTCAGCTTTACGATATTCACTTCTTGGTCGCGCACCCAGCGTCCGCCTACCATACCGCTATGAATCCGATAGTCGATCGTATGATCATTTTTAATATAAATTTCATACTCCCAGCCGTTTTCATACGTGTAAATCATATGGCTTCCGATAAAGTTTTCCATGTCGACTCACTCTCCATATCATTATTGAACTTCATAAATATCCAACCGAATGTCATCCGGCAATCTGACCGCAGCCCCGATAAACAGCCGGTCCTGCAGAAACTGATATGCCTCACTGCTTGTTTCAAACATAGGCACAGTGCGAAAATAAACATGCTCGGGATCTATGATGCCGTTCACTGACTCATAAATGACTTTTTTAAAGAAGGTTCGTTCAAGAACGTATCACCTCCCGAGATATTATGTTTATTTAAACATGTAACTATTTACACGTTTAATTGTAACGCTGTTAAAATGGACTGTCAAATAATGAGCTGCCTCTGATAAAGTTTACCCGAAAAAAGAGGTGTTCAACAAAAAGACAAGGGCGGCACATGCCGAACCCTTGTCTTTTTCGTTTAGTGTATGCTCATACAAGACGAGCGTCTTTATTAATAATCGCAATCTTTATCTCTACATTCTTTCTTTCTCACAGCATCTATAGTGTGTCCCATAATCTTGTCATTTGCCTTATCATAAATACCGTCAAATTTATTTGATGTATCATCGTTGTAATAGCCAAATACCTCTATCCCGCCCATTGGATCTGTTTCATATTTATCTTTAAATGTAACGTTATGTATTCCTTCATAATTCGCTTTGATAAATTTCTCCATTCGTTTCTGAGCAATCTTTATCTCTTCAGCCTGAACATTTTTATCATTCATACTCTTCATTATAAAACCTCCGGCTGCTATAAAGATAACCATGAAGATAATCATGTATGTTTTCACAGAATCATCCTCCCATGAGTTATGATGGAGCTCTCGGACTAGAAAAAATGGCCGGTGACATCCGGGGCATTTAGGCGTCTTAAGATTTTTCTTCAGTGTCCACAGAGGAGCTCCCTATTTTGTCACCTACAGGATCATATAAGCCATCAAATTCTTTACTTTTATCGCCGTTTAGATACCCCTCAACTGTGATTCCGCCAGTTGGATCAATAAAATAATCATCATAAGAAATTTTCTCTATTCCCTTATACTCGCGGTGCAAGTATTCGGTCATTTTACTTTGGGCTTTTTCAAAAAGAGCCTTTTCTTCCTTTTTCACATCATATTGATGCTTCATAATCAATCCTCCAACAGCTATAATTAACATTAATACAATAATAAGGTTCTTTTTCAAAAAAAATCATCCCTTTCCCTACCCTATTTTACATGACAAGAAAGGTGCTATATATCTTGAGCAAGAAAATCAGGACTTCAAGCCTGACAAATGAAACATATTACAGGATGAGTCAACGTGCTTATAATTATGACTATCTTAAAAGGAAATTAGAGAACAATGAGTACATACGACTGCTGGAATATTGTTTTCGGAAAAATTCAGAATTCATCGCGATTGTTGCTGACAAGTTAAGATTGGAACTTAAAGCGAGTAAAATGCTGATCTGACGTTTTTCCTATCGTTGAGTTGTCATGATATTTGTACGCGGTTACCGTTAATCGACAAATGAGACGGTAGAGTCGATTGATCTCAGGAATAGGTTTGAACCGTATGAGAAACATATCACGAATTTTGTAAGATAATTAAACAAAATAAATACCCACTCATCCTGAGGTGGGTATTTTACCTTTCTTCGGCATTGACCACTGAAATCCCTATCTCCTTGTTCGTTGGATCATATATACCGGAAAATTCTTTTTCTTTATTATTATTTATGTAGCCTGAAACTTCAACTCCGCCTGTCGGATTGATATTGTAGTCTTTTGAAAAATGAACTTCCTGTACATTTTTATAGTCTTTTTTCAAGTAATTCTTCATGTGCTCTTGCGCCTCAATCACAAGTTTTTCTTCGTTTTTATGTTTATCATATTGATGCTTCACGAAAAAACCTCCCACTGCTATAATTATAACAATTAGGATAATAATGTATTTTCTCATGCGTATCATCCTTTCGGAACTATTTTACAATATAAGAAACGTGATGTATATTTCACAAAAGGAAAAGAAATAACCGTCTCTAATGTCACAGATAAAGTATATTATCGTTTGAGTCCCCAGCATCTTACAATTATAAAATGTTAGCCTCATATTGGTATGTTGAGGAAGTGAAGCAGGATTCTGATAACGGATCTTGATGACTTTATATTCTCAAAAGGCATCAAGACAAAAAGCGGAAAATGGGTGAAATCAAAAAATCACGAAAACGGGGTCGTCGCCTTTGCGGGAACCGATATCGGAAAAGACCCGATCAATGACGGCGTAAAAGCGGACGGCGGGAATATTGTTTTCGGAAATGATCCCCAAAAAGAAGTGTATTACAAGGAGAAGAATGGCTACTCTTTAAGGAAAGGGATTTATCCGTTAGAGTTTTTGGGCCAGCCAATAATACAAAAATAAAGACGCCAGTTAGGCGTCTTAAGATTTTTCCTCAGTGTCCACAGAAGAGCTCCCTATTTTGTCATCTGGAGGATCATATAAACCGGCAAATTCGTTTGGAATTACACTATTCAAAAATCACTAAACTGTATTTTCGCCAGCTAAAGATCAATAAAATAATCATAAAGAATTCTTCTCAAATCCAGCGTCTTTTTTAGTATTCACATTCTTTTTCCTGACATTCGGGTTTCTCTTCCGCATCGACTGACGAAACTCCTATTTCATCATTCGTTTTGTCATAAAGTCCAAAAAATTCTTTTTCCTTATTACCATTCAAGTACCCCTTCACGGAAATACCACCCATAGGATTTATTTTATAATCGTTAATGTATGTAATTTGCTTTATATTTTTGTAATTAGCTTTTATATAGCTTTCCATTTTATTTTTCGCTTGGATAAAAAGTTCTTGTTCTGCTTCTTTTTTATCATGTTGGTACTTCATGTAAATACCTCCTAATGCTATAATTATTACAAAGATTAGGATAATTATGTATTTCTTCATAAACTCATCCTTTCTTAGATTAATCTTACATCAACTCCGGGGTGTTGTACATGTCTAAAAACATCAATGTAACAAATATCAGTGACCAAGAATACTTTTATATAAGCCAAATATCTTATGATTATGAAACTCTTAAAAATCACTTAGAAACACAAAAGCCATTAAAATTTAAATCTCCCACCAGATGGTACGTCGATCAAATAAAATCGGACAACGATACCGGACTTGACGCGGTTGTTCTGTCACAAGCTGAAAAGAAAAACGGAAAATGGGTAAAATCAAAAAATCCAGAAAACGTGGTCGTCGCCTTTGCCGGAACCGATATCGGAAAAGACCCGATCAATGACGGCGCAAAAGCGGACGGCGGGAATATTGTTTTCGGAAATGATCCGCAAAAAGAAGTGTATTATATTGTAAAAAAAGACGCGGAGGATACCTCGAAAACACTCGGAAAATACAATGGAACGCCCTCTCAAGACGCCATGCTCACAACCGGAAAGTATAAGCTGATAACGAAAACATCACAAATCGATCAAGCCGATCAGCTGGTACGCAGCGTAAAGAAAAAGTATGCCGGAACGTCAACGATTATTTCAACAACCGGCCATTCACTCGGCGGCGCTGAGGCCGAATACAGCGCGGTGAATAATGATATTTATGCCGTTGCGTTTAACAGTCCTTCCGTCGTGAAACTGCACGATGAAGAAACACAGAAAGACATCAACAGCGGCATATACGATCCTTACATCCGGTCAATTATCAATCCGGACGACATGGTCGGGGCGGGTTATTGGAACGAATATGACCGCCATAACGGGACAACGATTTATACGAAAAACCCCTCACTCTCACAGTTCAGCCGAAAGCAGCGGCTTGATGGGAACTTAAACGAGCAGATCAGCAAGAATCTCGCTTATTTCTTTACTACCGTCATTCTGAGAAATCCGGATACACACGGCTTAAACGAAGCGAATTTCATATTTGACCGAAACGGAAACATCACAAATCCGAACGGAGATGAGTTAGTCTTCGATAAAAATCTCGGCGCTCTTCTGCCGGCCGGTGCGATCGGAAGCGGAGACGCGATAAAAGTTACGCCGAAAAACGCAAAGAAGCTGGCTGAAAAGGTGCAGGCCATGACTGAGGATTTGCGGACGATGAAAAAAGAAGCGCAGAACGCCTATCAGGAGCACGATGAAAAAATCGCCGAGCTGAAAACAGAATTTTACGGCCAAGTCGGACACGGCTTGTTTGATCAGCTTCAAGCACAGGACGTGACCAATACAATTGAAGATATTGCGCAATCCTACGACAAAGGCCCGATTTTTTACGACACTCAGGCTGAGCAGGCGTTTATTGATTCCTTGCAGGCGGCGATCACGGACCTTGAAGAAATCGGCGGATTCTTACATAAAATAGCGGACAAATTTCAGGAAAAAGACCAGATGCTCGCAAACTGGTTAAGATGATAGAGGTGGATACATAATGCCGACATTAGACGAACTTTTAGAACACAAGGACGACCCGATGAAGAAAAGGCTGCAGCGGCAAATGCTGAAAACCGTCATGACGCAGGCAGCGGGAACAAAACTGGAAACAGTGCGCCAAACGCTGAAACCGACATTCGAAATGGACACATTGAAAGATGAATTATATGAAGTTTACTCAGCTTTATTGAACAGCTTCGAAGGCAAGGCGCAAAAAGCTCTCGCACAGCGGATCAGTGAAAGTGCGCGGCTGATTGCCGGCACCGAAAATAACAGGGACACATTCATTAACAGTTTCAAAACAAGGTAAAATAAAAAACCTCGCAGATTTATTATTTGCGAGGTTTTTCCTATCGTCTTAACTGAAACGCTCGGAGAATGTATCATATACCTCTATGAACGTTGATATATAAGGTTTTTTGATAATCCTTTTGCAAAAGAACATGTTGAATCTAAAATGTGATCCATCAGTCGGAATGAGTATCCGGCGGGAAGTGAGAGCGGGAGAATAAAAGAAGCTTATCATGAACATTAACAAAACAAGGGGTTTATTGTATAAGATCGCGCGTATTCTTGACGATGTTCAAGCTGCTAAAAACGGCATGCTTGGAAAAAAGGATAGACCGCCACGCTGCAGGAAAAGCCATCGGGAAACTAAACGAGTAGTTTTTTTACGGATAGGCTATATCCTCTTTTAAACAAAACCCTTATTTGGTAAAATAATGGGTATTGTAAGGAAGGAGTGATTGAAGAGTGTTATTCTTCATAGGAAAGTTCATATTGCTCTTTTTGTTCTGTACGTTAGTGTATTATTTATTTAAAGTGGTTTATTATAATGTTGGTAAGAAGGTAGCCCTCAATGCGTCAGAAGGAACAAAAGCCAATTGGGTAGCGAATGTCTTAATTAAAAATGGTACTAAGCTTACTGACGGAGATTACTTTATGGTTGCTGTCGTTACGACATTATGGCTTGTGCTGAGGTAATATAAAAGCCTCCCTTACAGGAGGCTTTTTCTTATTTGGTTGGATAACCGTTTGCCTTACAGAAACTCTTTATATATTTGTTTTTCTTCGCAAATTTTCTGCACGCTTTATTCATTCCAGCATTATAGACTTCTTTCAAAAACTGTTGAGCTAATCCAGCAAGCCCGATTGCTGTCAAAAGGGCAAGCAACTCTTGCAAAGCAATATAAACTACCCAAGGGATAGCTGGTACAAATGTCGCTGAGGCATCCCCGTTGATTTCAACTTTTTCACCTTTGTTTTCCTCTAACCATTTTACTTGTTTGCTCGGAATACTTTCATAAAACATCGACATATTAAATAATTCTTCGCTTGAATAGCCAATTTGTTTAGCTTTTTCAACATCTATGGTGTATGTAAAATCATCGTTGAGTTTTAATGCACTTTGAACAAATTTCTCTGCTTTTTCGTAATCAGCCTCAGTAACTTGTTTTAATGCTTCGCTGATCTTCTCTTCCGAAGTTAAATTCTTCATGATTGATTTTGCTTCTACGGTGTTGGCAGGAGTGCTTAACAGGACAGTGACCAAAAGAGCGACCGACGACAAAATGATAATCGCACTACTCTTCAACTTCCTCATTCCTTTAATCATTCCTTTCTACCAATTTTATTACATGTTAAATGTTATCATATTTACCAATTAAATTGAAACCCCGTTTTACATTTTAAAGTTCTATTAATATATTAGTTAAGCCTCTCTAAAATAAGAAGGAGCTTTTTTCTATTAATCAACGACGCTTTCATTTTAAGACATTGGTAACAATCATTATCATACAATCTTTTCAACGATCGGCTTTATAGTTGGATTGATATTTTTAGTTTTTCACCAAACAAGATAAAATCCATTTATGATGTAGCAAAACGATTAGGACTTGCTAGTATTGATACGACTCAAAGCCATGTGCAAAGATTGCGTAAAACGAAATGAAATAATAACGTTTTTTAACGCTTTCTCGGGTTCCCAATAAGTCCATCGAAACAAAGAAAAACCCTTGCGCGGCAAGGGTTTTCGACTTCTTTAAGCTTTATTCATTTAAAGCTATCTCATGCTTATGACGCGCTCGGAGGGATTCGAACCCCCGACAGACGTGGTACCGGAAACCACCGCTCTATCCAACTGAGCTACGAGCGCACGTTTTTTCAATCAGATACCTTTATATTATAATAAAGACACGCGCAGAAAGCAACACTTTTTCAATAATAGTAAACTTTACGGCGCTTATGCTGCAGTGATGTATGTATAGTAACGGGATTATGCAGCGTCCCCATGCAGCATAATCCCGCCCCGCATAACGGCTTGGTTTTCAAAAGGTTCACACGCCTGATGCGATCAGTCATTTCAGCTGCTCAGTACTTTTCCAGTCACTTCAGAAAAAGCACGTTTCAGCTTTTTTTCCAAATGTCTTTTAACGTCCAATAGGTGAATTCCTCAACCTTTACAGCGCCTTTCTCAGAAAATAGCTCAAGCCCCAATCTGCCCTCTTTCGGATAGATACGGCTTGTCATCGTTGCTTCTCCATGATTGGCGAATACTTCAATCGAAGATCTGTCAATAAATATCCGCAGCGCCAGCTTGCCGCTTGCATCCAGCCGCACTCTTCTCACACCGTCTTTTACTTTCCCCATTTTGGTGCAATCAAGTGTCAATTTTTTATCCGTTAGATTGTACTTAAGTACAAGTTCTTCTTCACCAAGGCCGCGAATCTTAAAACCTGCCGTTTCGGCATCACAATCGTTGATATCAAACACGACTCGGGCTTCAAGCAGGTCTTCGGACGTCTTTGCCACGTAACTCCCTGATACCTGCCGGCCGGCACATTCCCGGTATTCCTTTGTTCGCAGCTGTTTGGTTTCTTCCGCGGGATTCATCAAAAGTTTATGATCGTCACGCAATGTCAGTTCTCGCGGCAGCGTCAATGCACCGCACCATCCGTCCGCTTTTGTCGGCATCTCGGATTCCCACATATCCATCCAGCCGATAGCAATTCTGCGTCCCTTATCATCCAGTAATGTTTGCACGGCGTAAAAGTCATGGCCGTAATCCAGCTCTGTAAAAGCGCCATGTGCAAATGTATTTGTTTCATCATTATAGTCACCGATTAAATAACCGGTTTGATGTAAATTGTTATATGAATCGCCGTTCGCTTCAATACCCTGTGGCGAAATCAGCAGGACATGTTTGCCGCCTAATTCAAAGAAATCCGGACATTCCCACATATAGCCGAGATGACCGTCGCTTTGGGCGAGAACACCTGCGTATTCCCAATCACGCAAATCAGATGAACGGTATAAAACGACCCGTCCGACGTTTTCTTTTGTGGAGTTGCCGATGACCATATACCAATCATCGCGATGCTTCCATACTTTCGGATCGCGGAAATGACGGGCGCTGTCTTCCGGCGGTGCCGCAATAACCGGGTTTTCCTGAAGCTTTTCAAACACAACCCCATCTTGGCTGACCGCAATATTTTGAGTTTGATAGAAAAGGTCTTTCTCTTGATCAATCATATTATGACCTGTATAGATTAAAGTAAGGCGTCCGTTATCATCGGCCGCGCTTCCCGAAAAACAGCCGCTTTGATCAAATGCATCACCCGGAGCCAAGGCAACCGGCAGGTGCTCCCAATGAATGAGATCTTTACTCTTTACATGTCCCCAATGCATCGGCCCCCAATGCTCATCATACGGATGATGCTGAAAAAAGACGTGGTATTCTCCTTTAAACTGAATAAGCCCGTTCGGATCATTGATCCAATTCGCCCGGGGCATAATATGGTACCCCAATCGATATCTTTGTTTCACTTTACCCTCGGCTTCCTTCAAAGCTTCTTCCGCCTGCTGAATTCTATCCATTTGTAACATCCTCTCTATCCGATTTTTTGCAGATGCTGGACACGCCTGCTGTTTTGTTTCGGGCCCAATAAAGTAAATATGGAGATGACGGTAAAAACAAAGACGACCATTCCCATGATGAGATAGGTTTGCCGGAACCCCGCACTGTCATATAATCCTCCCGCCAGCGGCGACAGAATCGACGCGCCTGCCTGAGATGCAAATTGAAAACCGACGAGATAAAGGACGGACGAAAGACGCGTATCGAAATTGGCCGCCAAATATTTAAAAACGGCGATCAGCATAATCGGCAGTTCCAGTGCGTGGATGAGTTTCATTGATGAAATTCCTACAGGCTCAACTGCAATTCCGGACCCGACGATGCGGAAAGCCATTAAAAACCCCGCTAAAATCAAACTCTTTTTCGCTCCGAACTTATTGACGATAAAAGGCGCAAGAAACATCATGCCGGCCTCTAAAAATACCTGGACTGAATTAAGATAGCCGAATACTTGGTTGCCTATCGACACTGAAGGAAACAAAGACGCATAGTAGATCGGGAACTGCTGATCATATACGCCGTAAATGCAGGTCACGCCGATAATGTACATCATAAAAAACCAAAAATCCTTTAATAAAAAGAGCCGCCCCACATCTTTTAACCGGACCGAATCCGCTCTGTTTTTCTCGTGGTCGGTCATTTCGATTTTTACAGACATGATAATAACCGTTAAAATGACGGCTGAAACAGACGCGATCCAGAAGTTGATATTGGGGTTGATATTGAAAAGCTGTCCTGCAAAAAATGCAGCCGCCGCCCAGCCCAGTGAGCCCCACATTCTTGATTTTCCATATTCGAAATGATATTTTCGGCTGACCTTTTCAATGTACGTTTCAATCGCGCCTATCCCCGCCAAAAAGCCGGCTCCCAAATACAGGCCTCCGACAATGGCGCCAAGAAAGACATTGTACTGTAAAAGCGGTCCATAGATGAAAATATAAAACGGACCTGTAAATAAGAGAAGAAAGCTGATCATAAATAAGATCTTTTTCTTCAGCCCCAATCTGTCAGAAATAAAACCGTAAAGAGGCTGCATGCACAAGGCGAATACGGCGTTTACAGAAAAAATAATGCCTGTCGCTGACCCGTTTAAATTGATTTCCTGCCCCAGCCAAATCGCAAATAAAGAATAGCTGGAAGACCAAGTAAAAAAGAAAAAGAAAAAATAAGCACTCAGTTTCCAATACAGACTTTTTGCGTTTTTCATTTTCACCGCTCCTTTAATAGGACCTTTTCATCCACGTTCCCGAACCGCTGAGCCACGTCATTCCCTCTCGCTATAAAGTAAGCGCTTTCTTTTTTAGCGCTGTCCGGTAATTCACTTTAGCTGCATTACGCGAACAGCCGCCGTCACTTCCCTTCACCCTCTTTGTAAAGCGCTTTCAAAAAGAATTGTATGTCAACCGGTTTCATATGTCAATCGGTTGACATAAAATTTCTGATTATTCAAATCAAACAAAACGCACCCCTAGCAGAAATATGGAATTTCCTTGCGCATGTCAGCCCGATTCTCTAAAATAAGTGCGTGACGAGAATTGTAAGCCATTTCAGTAAAGCAGGAGGGCAAGGGAATGAAGCCTAACATTCACGATGTTGCAAAAATAGCGGGAGTTTCCTCTACAACCGTTTCGCGGGTATTAAATAACCGCGGCTATATCAGCGAAAAAACAAAAGAAAAAGTGTACAAGGCAATGGAAGAAATCAATTACTTTCCAAACGATCTCGCCCGCTCTTTATTCCGTAAAAGAACCAATTTAATAGGGCTTATCATCCCGAACTCCGGCAACCCGTTTTTCGGCGAACTCGCTTTTCATATTGAAAGCATTTGTACGTCCATGGGCTACAAACTGCTGCTTTGCAACAGTTTACATCGAAAGGATAAAGAAGAAAAATATGTGGAGATGCTGATAAGAAACCAAGTGGACGGCGTGATCGCCGTGACTTACAACCGGGGAATTCTCAATTATCATAAGCAAAATCTGCCGATTGTCGCCATTGATCATTTCTTATCGGATTCAATTCCCGTCGTCGGCTCAGACAACTATGACGGCGGAAAAAAAGCGGCGGAACTGCTGATCGAAAAAGGGTGCCGGCACATCGTCCATATCAACGGCCCGCTTGAACTCGAAACACCGGCAAACCTCAGAAGAAAAGCATACGAAGATGTCATGCGTAAACACGGAAGGCAGCCCATTACATATGAAGTACCCTTTTATCAACATGACCGTGACATCATTTCATCGTTATTCGATGAACAGCCTGACACCGACGGCATTTTTGCCAGTGATGATCTGATGGCGGCAGCAGTCATGACCGAGGCCAAAAAACGGGGAAAAGACATCCCGACTCAATTAAAAGTGATCGGTTATGACGGCACCGAAACCATTCAATCGATTCTTCCGGAATTGACAACCATCCAGCAGCCGATCGAATTGATTTCCAAAACAGCCATCGAGATTTTAGTAAAAGAAATTGAAGGCGAATTTGATGATTTGCCGCTGGAAACGTATTTGCCGGTGAGGTTTCTGGAAGGTCAGACAACTTAATCAGCCGTACGGCACGCCAGCGTTCTATTTCGGCTGCTCAGGCCATATCATTTTCTCAAGCGCCGGCGTTGTTAATACCCATTTCCACTTTGCTGTTTGAACTTTTTGTTTTATGGGAAAAATGGTGTTAGAAGAAAAGGTTCGCATTTTGGTCAGCGTTTTGTTTGACCTTTATTGACCAAAAATGTATCATGTAAATACATACTTACCTAAAAGGTGAAGGAGGAGCATTATGAATTTAATACCTACAGTCATTGAACAAACGAACCGCGGAGAAAGAGCTTATGACATTTACTCCCGTCTTTTGAAGGACCGTATTATCATGCTTGGATCTGCGATTGATGACAACGTTGCGAACTCCATCGTGTCACAGCTTTTATTCCTTGAAGCGGAAGACCCTGAAAAAGATATTTCCATTTACATTAACAGCCCTGGCGGATCAATCACTGCCGGTATGGCAATCTACGATACAATGCAGTTCATTAAACCGAAAGTATCTACAATCTGCATCGGGATGGCCGCTTCTATGGGAGCATTTTTACTTGCAGCCGGTGAAAAAGGCAAACGTTACGCGCTTCCTAACAGTGAAGTCATGATTCACCAGCCGCTTGGCGGAGCGCAAGGACAGGCGACAGAAATTGAAATCGCGGCAAAACGCATTCTCTTGCTTCGCGATAAATTAAACAAAGTGCTTGCTGAACGTACCGGCCAGCCGCTTGAAGTGATCGAGCGCGATACAGACCGCGACAACTTCAAATCAGCTGATGAAGCTTTAGAATACGGCTTAATCGATAAAGTGCTGACACGCAATACGGAAGACCAGAAGTAATATCCTGCCTGCAAGAGAGTCTCAAACTCTTGCAGGTTTTTTTATGCTTTATCTTCATTCAAAAAAGTAATGAATGCTTTGACGACAGACAATTCTAACGCTGAAGAATCATACATAAGCCACGTATCACGTATCACAGGCTCGTTATTTTTATAAGACAGCGCCAATGTGTATAATTCATCAGAAGGCTGAAGACAGATTTCCGGCACAACAGAATAACCGAGACCGTTTTTCACCATCTCTTTACAGGTTTCCTGTCTGTCTACCTCCATTGCAATGAAAGGCGGTTCAGTAAATTGATTATTCCACCATTTTTGAATCAGACTTTTCAAAGAGGCATCAGTTTGATAATAAATCATCGGCAATGTGGGCAGGTCCTCACTGTTGATTTCAGTTTTTGAAATAAGGTACAGCCTCTCTTCATTTAACAGTTGTTTTTCCCCTTGCCAATCATAATTTCCCCTCATAATCCCAAGGTGTACCCCCGAATGATGAAGCAGATCCATCACCTTCGCACTCCATCCCGTATTGACGTGGAATTGAACAGACGGATACTGATCAGAAAACCGTTTTAGAATCGCCGGGAGCTTATACTGAGCAAAATTGCTTGAGACTCCTAATCTGAGAACCCCGCTGACTTCACGACTCATATTGAGCATATCATCCTTCATTTTTCTGAATTCCTGCAGCATCTCTTTCGAATATTCAACCAGATATTCACCTTCTGAAGTGAATTCCATCCCTTTTTTTCTTTTATAAAAAAGGCGCACTCCGAATTGCGATTCCAGGTTTTTGAGCCGATAACTTAATGCCGGCTGTGTCATATATAACCGCTCCGCCGCCTTCGTCATATTTTTTTCCTCGAATAATGTAATGAGTACAGCCCAATCCTTTTCATCCATATAAAATCCCCCAAAATATTTTTCTGCTATAAAATTTTCTCCTATTATAAAAGTTTTTTATTCAACTTTATAAAAATTATATGTTTTACTTATAATCCTTATTTATCATACGATATTTTCCAAAGGGACCGGTACCTTTTTATCCACACAAAATGATGTAAGGATGAGACAGCATGGAAAAAGTTCCTGTAACCGTCATGAGAGGCGGCACCAGCAAAGGCGTTTTTATTCTTCAAAAAGACATGCCAGACGATACAAACCTATGGAGCGATTTTCTTTTAGACATCATGGGAAGTCCTGACGAGAGACAAATTGACGGCCTCGGCGGCGGCCATTCTCTCACAAGCAAGGCAGCCATTATTAAGAAATCTGCCAGAAAGGACGCAGATGTTGAGTATACATTTGCGCAGGTCAGTCTCACTGACAAATTTACCGACTTCAAAGGCAATTGCGGAAATATTTCTTCTGCCGTAGGCCCTTATGCTATTGAGAAGGGGCTCGTTCAAGCTGAAGAGCCGGTGACAACAGTCAGAATTTTAAACACGAACACTCAAAAAGTGATCGCAGCAGAAGTTGAAGTCAAAAACGGAACATTTCATTATCAGGGAGACTGCTCGATTCCGGGGGTTCCAGGTACAGCTTCTCCTATTTATCTTTCATTTCACCAGGCTGAAGGGGCGGTGACCGGAAAACTGTTTCCGACCGGTCAGCCTATTGATGTTCTCGATACACCGTATGGGAATATCTCCGTATCGATTATTGATTACGCCAATCCGCTTGTCTTTGTAAAAGCAGAGGACGCGGGGCTTACCGGCATAGAACTTCCGGACGAATATACTCCGGATATATTGGAAAAGCTCGAAATAATCCGATCAATTGCAGCCGAGAAATGCAGATTCGCTCCGAGACATGAGGCTTCGGCAAAATCACCGGCCGTACCAAAACTGACTTTAATCTCATCTCCAGCGGATTATATTGATACAAAAGGGATAAAGAGACACGCTCATGAGATGGACCTTGTCATTCGTATGATGTCCATGCAAAAACCGCATCAAGCTTTAGCCATTACAGGGGCGGTATGCACGACCGCCGGCATGTTATTGCAGGATACAATATTATCTGAATTTTCATTCTCCGGAAAAACGATCCGATTAGGGCATCCAAGCGGCATTTTAAAAACCGAAGCAGATGCTGATCCAGACGGAACAACGATTAAAGTAGTACGCACAGCAAGAAAAATCTCTGAAGGCTATGTGTTTACTAAACAAAGTTACAACATGAATACGCTGAATCACATTGGTTAATACAAGCCCCCAGACAAGTCAAAGATAAACGGAGGAATACGAGATGATCAATGTAAACGTGTCTAATCGACTGAACAGACTGCCTTTTTCAAGGGCTCATCAAGCGGTGCTCGTTATCCTTTCATTCGCTTACTTTTTTGATTTTATTGATTTAAATACGTTTTCATATGCGGCGCCTTCACTTTTAAAGGAATGGAACATATCCACTCATACCATCGCTTTTATTACGTCTGTCTCCTATTTCGGAATGTTTATCGGCGCCTCTGCCGGAGGATGGTTTTCAGACCGTTTCGGAAGGAAAAAAGGTTTAATTCTGGTTGTCACCTTTTTCTCTTTCTTCTCCCTCCTCTCTTCTCTGTCTTGGAATCCAGAAATACTCGGTGTTTTTAGATTTCTTACGAGTTTGGGTATCGGCGCCACGACGATTGTGGCCAGTACGTATATCAGCGAATTTTTCCCATCAGCAGCCAAGGGGAAATACCAGGCAATCTGTATTACGATAGGCATATGCGGAATTCCTGCAGCCGGCTGGGTGGCTAAATTGGTTGTGCCGTCCGCCTCTTACGGCTGGCGGTTTATCTTTCTATTCGGCGCGGTCGGTATTTTTTTTCCGCTGATCGCCAGAAAACTGGAAGAATCACCGAAATGGCTGGATACGAAGGGAAAAAGCGAACAGGCACACCGCATTCTGCTTGAGCTTGAAGCAAAAATAGAAAAAGAAAAGGGTGAACTGCCTGAACCGGCTCCGGCTCTAAAAAGCAGAAAAACCGCTGTAAAATCCGTTCCTTATCGGACGCTATTTCAAAAGCCATTAGCAGGAAGAACTGTTGTTTTAATGACGATGTGGGCAGCTTCCACGATTGCCATTCAAGGCTTTGGCACGTGGGTTCCCACCCTTTTGGTGAAAGAAGGCGTATCAATGGATGAGTCTATCGTATACGTCACTCTGGGAACGATCGGTGCCCCGCTCGGCGCTCTCATTGCGTCGCAAATCTCTGACCGTGTGGATCGTAAGTGGGCCATTTCTGTTTTATCGTTCATTATTATGGCGCTTGGATTCATTTACGGCATCAATCCTTTGCCGATGGTCATTGTCATATGCGGATTTCTCATGCATATGTTTGAGCGTACGTTCAGTTCGATCGCATATGCTTATACGCCGGAATTATATCCGGTTGAAGCCAGGGCGTCTGGAAATGGTCTCACTTACGGTGTGGGACGTCTTGCGAATGTAGCCGGTCCCTTTGTCGTCAGTTTCCTGTATTCAGGCTACGGATTTTTAAGTGTTTTCTTGTTCTTTACAGGCTGCTGGCTCCTTTGTGCACTGACAGTCGGTATTTTTGGAATCGGGTCAAAAAAACAAAAGATGCAGCAGGATGATTTCATATCAGAAGACACATTCGCGCAGCAAAAGTTGTAAACGCATACACCTCAAACCGCAAAACATCCATCTCCTCAGAGGAAATGGATGTTCTTCTTTCAATCTCAACCGCAGTCTCTTTCTCACCTTATTCTCATACATATGTCTTATCTTTAAGAAAGGGCGTGATACGCATGAGATGGAGAAAACGGTTTTTCCCCAGAAAGAAAAGGTATTTTATGGGCGGAGAACTTTCCGATCAGAATGGTTTAGATGCAACCGCCGAACCATCTTCCTACAGAGCAGTTGATGCCGAAACATATTTCAGACCCTCTTGTCTGCCTGTCCTGAACACAGCAATTGAAAGTTCCTTTTTTAATCCTTATATTGATAGGCCTTGGAAAAACATTCATCTGCCCCAATCCCTCACTTTGGCTCCGGAAAAAACGATCTTACATTATTTCAGTATTTTACGTGAAGCCGAAAATCTTACGGACGAAAAAGCCGGGGGGTGCGGTACAGTCGGCCAGGCCCGCATTCCTTTTCCGCTTGCCTATGCCTTTTTCTCTCCGGCCTGCCGTAAGAAACATTCCTACAAAGCTTTTCTTGCCTCATTTGAAGGTATCGGTCAGACCCATTTGATCAAATTGAATCAGCTTGAAGGCTTGCGCTATTTCGTTGAGATCGAAACCATTCAAGGTTCAAATCAAAACGTCACATTTTTCGCTTATTATCACGGTATTGTCCAGTTGGAAAAACACAATGGCCGGTTTCTGATCGGACGAATAACTTGGTATGGTGAAGATTTTTTGTGTGTCGCTTACCATTTGTGGCAGCACAATGCAGAAACCAGCCTTGATATCAAATTTGGCAGCTGGTGCAAGCTTATTAAAAAAAGGTGGCCCGTCCGGCAGAATGGTTATGTCAAAACAATTGATTTTGACGGGACAGACGGCGGTCATTACCGTTTTGTCTATTTTCAGCTCACGAATGGTACAGACGTGTTAGTCAAACAGCTGAGAAAAAACAGCTCCGGACAATGGGAGCTGATTCATCTTGATGCTGACGGCTGCTTATAGAATCTTCCTTACAATTCCCGCCATTTCTTATCTAAAATCGGGTATGTATACCGATTCATCTGCTCAATCAGCTCATCCGGGCGGGAGGAGCTGTGGATCAGCTTCAAATGAGATTCATTCGAAAATCCTTCCTGAATGCTGTACTTGACCATCTTCATCATCGGCTCAAAATACCCGTTCACATTGTAAAGTCCGATTGGTTTTTGATGAATGCCGATTTGCGCCCAGCACAGCACTTCAAATAACTCTTCATATGTTCCGAAACCCCCGGGCATGGCAATGTACCCGTCGGCAAGTTCACTCATTTTCGCTTTCCGTTCATGCATGCCGCTGACTTCAATCAGCTCCGTCAGATTTTGGTGAACAATCTCTCCGCTGAACAGTCCGCTCGGCATGACGCCGACAGCTTTTCCGCCGCCTGCCATTAACGCGTCGGCAACGGTTCCCATCAGACCGACCCGTGAACCGCCGTAAACAAGGGCGATTCCCTGCTCCGCCATATATTCACCGAGTTCGGCCGCTTTGCGTTTGTATTCTTCATTTACCCCCGGATTTGATCCCGCAAATACACAAATCGTTTTCATTTTTTCATCTCCGCATCTATATATGTACATCAATAAATCAAAATACACTATATATTGTCCCATCTCTATATGATAATATCAATAAGAATCATACAGGACATAAGGAGTGTTTCACATGCAGATCGCAGAAACAGAACAATGGCTGAAAGACTTTTACGAAAAACGGGGATGGACGGCGTACGGACCATTTATCAGAATCGGCTTTTTAATGGAAGAAGCGGGTGAGCTCGCCCGGGCGGTAAGGGCATATGAAATCGGCAGGGACCGGCCGGATGAAAAGGACGCGACCCAGTCAGAACGCAGGCAGGAGCTGATTGAAGAAATGGGTGACGTCCTCGGAAACCTCGCCATCCTCGCCGATAAGTACGGAATCACCTTAGAAGATGCGATGAGAGCCCATCAGGAAAAACTGATTAAACGTTTTGAAACCGAATAAAAACACGGCCTGTCCGCTTTTTCATGGACAGGCCGCACCTGAATTTACCCCGTTATCTCGTCCTGATGCTCAAAGAAGTGCTGTTTTCCGATTTTATGAAACAGCCCCGTCTTTCGGATCAGCTCCCTCGGCTGAGACTGCAATCCGACGATCATCAATCTGCCGTTATGGCGTTTGATCCGGTTCATGACATTCCCCAGCACCGCTTCTGCGGAAGTATCCATGTAATGCACATTATTCATCAGCAGAATAAGCGTTTTCGGCTTTTCCTGAAGCCTCTCCAGCAATGATGATTCCAATGAATCAATCGAACCGAAAAACAGCGGCCCTTCAATGGAATATGTGCTGACGGACGAATCGTTTTTAACCGATTTGACGGCGGCATGCGGTGTTTTGACGCTTGTCGATTCGCTCATTTTTCTGATAAAGAAAACAAAGGCGAGCACGAGACCGGCAGACACGCCGATGATTAAATCAAACAGAACCGTCAGTAAAAAGGTTGCCGCCAGTACGAATGAATCAGTGTTTTTCAGCCGCATCATATTGGCGACTTCCCTCCGTTCACTCATGTTCCAAGCCACAACCATCAATACCGGCGCCATGCTTGCCAGCGGTACGTGAACGGCAAGCGGGGCGAAGACGAGCAGGACGAGGAGGACGGTGACTCCGTGGACAACACCGGAAATCGGAGAAACTGCGCCGTTTTTAATATTTGTTGCGGTCCGCGCAATCGCTCCCGTTGCCGGTATGCCGCCGAAAAGCGGCGCGGCCATATTGGCGATGCCCTGCCCGACAAGCTCCCTATTGCTGTCATGCCGTGATCCCTTCATATTATCCGCGACCATCGCCGATAATATGGATTCAAGCCCGCCGAGAAGCGCAATGATCAGAGCCGACGGAAACATCATGATCATGTTATCAATTGAGAAATCCGGAAGCTGAAAAGCCGGAAGCTGCCGCGGAATCTCTCCGTAAGCAGAACCGATTGTCGCCATCTTGTCAGGGAAAAACACGACCGCCGCGGCTGTAGATACAAGCAGCGCCACAAGCGCGCCCGGAATCTTCGGCATCAGTCTCGCTGATAACAGCAAAATGGCCAAAGCAATTCCCGCGATCAAAATGCTGTACAAATTAAAGGTTCCGATCTTTTTGCCGATCTCCGCAATGTTAAGGATAAAGCTTTCATGCTTTTGAATATCGCGCAGACCGAGAAAATGGGCGATCTGCTCTGAGAAAATCAGCACTGCGATTCCGGCCGTAAATCCGACAATCACCGGCTTCGGCACGAATTTCATAATCTTCCCGAGCTTAAATACGCCGAACAGGACGAGCATCACGCCTGCCATGAAACCGGCTACAAGTAAATTCTCAAAACCATACTGCATCACAATGGCAAATAAAATGGGAACAAACGCCCCCGTAGGCCCTCCGATCTGATATTTAGAGCCGCCCAACAGCGAAATCAGAATTCCGGCCACAATAACGGTATAAAGCCCGTATTCCGGACCGACCCCGGAGGCGATGGCAAAGGCCATGCCCAGAGGAATTGCTACAATTCCGACGACAATTCCTGCGACCAAGTCTTTCTGAAATTTCTGCAAATTGTATCCATGATATCTGCCGGAAAATTGCATGGTCAGCTGCATCCCCCTTTGACTGTTTCATAGCCGTCAACAACAACATCCAGCGTCCCCGTCCCCGGATCAATCACCAGCCCGTGCACCGGCACCTCTTCAGGCAGGAGCGGATGGTGCCTGACCATATTCACGCTGTGAGCCACGCTTTCCTCGACGCTGTGAAAACCGGACAGCCATGTCTCCAAATCGACTCCCGCATGCTGCAAAAGGCTGAGGCATTTCTCCTCCACGCCGCGCTCTTTTGCTTTATTTAATATGGAAGCCGCATTCAATCCCGACATCCCGCACTCGCGGTGACCTACGATGCAGACTTCCTCAGCCTGCAGTTCATAAACGGCAACCAAAATACTCCGCATGACACTTCCAAATGGGTGAGAAACAATGGCTCCCGCGTTTTTTATGATTTTGGCATCGCCGTTTCTGAGTCCCATCGCCTGCGGCAGAAGCTCCGTCAGCCTTGTATCCATACAGGATACGATGACAAGCTTTTTTTTAGGGAATTTTGTCGTTTGGTAAGGTTCATATTTCCTTTCTTGGACAAACTGCTGGTTGTGCTCCAAAATGCTTGATAAAGAAACCATTTTTCTAATCATCTCCCATCCGATTGTATTGCAAGCCTTCTTACCCAGCTTACAGTAAGGAATTATAGCACAGAAAAAGGCCTCAAAAGCGCTTTCAAAAAAAGACACGATAATTTAACTGTAAATTCAGATTATATTCATTTATATCTTTCAAAAATAATAAAATTTATCTTTATACAAACCTATAAAGCTTTTGAAAACAACGGTCCCGCGCTTTTTGCCTTCAGAAATATAGGCGGATTCTGTTACGGATTGGAGAAATCACACATGTATATCTCTTCTCCTTTTCATTTTGGGTTCAAAAGAACCAGAAATTCATCGAATGCGTTTGAAAATTTCTCACTTTACCGCTTCTCTTATATAATAAAATAGAGATGAAAGACAAAGGAGGAGAAGCCCCGTTGAAACCATATGTATTCATCGCAAAACCGATACCGCCGGAAGTCGAACAAATGATAGGCGAGCATTGCCGCTATGACATCTGGAAAGAAGATACCATTTCAAAAGAAGAATTGTACGAGAAAATGAAGGATGCTGAAGGGCTGCTGACATCCGGAACGGCGATTGACAGTGATTTGCTGGATCACGCGCCGAAACTGAAAGTCGTCAGCAACAATTCAGTCGGCTACGATAATTTTAATATAGAAGAAATGAAAAGACGCGGAGTCGTCGGCACACATACGCCGTACACCTTGGATGACACGGTCGCTGATCTGGCTTTTTCATTAATCCTGTCTTCCGCCAGACGGGTTGCCGAATTGGATCGATTCGTCCGGGCCGGCAAATGGGGAACTGTTGAGGAAGAATCCCTTTTCGGTATGGATGTGCACCATCAGACATTAGGCATTATCGGCATGGGCAGAATCGGTGAACAAGCAGCCAAACGGGCAAAATTCGGCTTCGATATGGACGTGCTGTACTATAACCGCAGCAGAAAACCGGATGCTGAGAAAGAGCTCGGCGTTACATATGCCGACTTAGATACACTGCTGAAAACGTCAGACTTTGTGCTTTTAATTACGCCTCTTACTGACGAAACGTATCATATGATAGGAGAACGGGAATTTAAAATGATGAAAGATACGGCATTTTTCGTCAATATTTCCCGGGGAAAGACGGTTGATGAAAAAGCGCTCATCCGCGCATTGCAGGAGGGATGGATAAAAGGCGCCGGTTTAGATGTATTTGAAAAAGAGCCGATCGGCGAAGACAATCCGCTCCTCCAGCTGGAAAACGTCACATTGCTTCCGCATATCGGGTCAGCAACAGCGAAAATCCGTTTGAATATGTTCAAGCAAGCCGCCCAAAACATGATTGACGCCGTATACGGAAAAACACCGAAAAACCTCACGAAAGAATTTCAATGAGAGGAAAAATCCCGGTTGGTTCAGCCGGGGTTTATTTTTCGATAGATCAAAAGTACTATTTTTAAATTCTTTCTATTCCTTTCTCTCGATGCTGATACAATGAAAAGGAATCAGCTTCACATGATGAAAAATGGGAGGTATTGCTTTGAAAAAACGTTTATCATGGATTTCCGTATGTTTACTGGTGCTTTTCTCGGCGGCCGGGATACTGTTTTCAACGAATGCCAAGACGGAAACACCGTCTCACAAGGCACACACAGAAGCACAGGTTATCAACACATTTGACGGGGTTGCGGATTATCTTCAGACCTATCATAAACTTCCTGATAATTACATTACAAAATCAGAGGCACAAGCCCTCGGCTGGGTAGCATCAAAAGGGAACCTTGCAGACGTCGCTCCGGGGAAAAGCATCGGCGGAGACATCTTCTCAAACAGGGAAGGCAAACTCCCGGCCAAAAGCGGGCGGACGTGGCGTGAAGCGGATATTAACTATACATCAGGCTTCAGAAATTCAGACCGGATCCTTTACTCAAGCGACTGGCTGATTTATAAGACGACAGATCATTATAAAACCTTTACGAAAATGAGATAAACACATACAAAAAACGGCTTCCCTGCGGGAGGCCGTTTTTTTGCAGAGAACCTGCGAGCTTCATATAAAATGAGCAGTAAATTTTTCTTCAAACTCTGATCGGTCTATTCTGCTGTTTTCCGCCGTGCCATCGTGTTTTTTTATTGTTATATTGCGTTCAGACAGAACCATGTGCCCTTCCGGTGTCCGCTTAGAAGCAAGCAGGCGTTTGTTGAAAGGAGAGCGTTCATGTTCAAAGATTGTTTGTTTCATAGACTTGAGGTCCTTTTCATCGATTTCTTCAAGCGAAAATGCGTAACCTGTCTGCCAGCCGTCCCCTTTGTTCATTTCAAGCATGTATGTCCCGAATTCCGTCTCTTCTATCCTCACGCGGAACGCGCCGGCCGCTGATACCGTCTCATCTCCCGACATCGGCACAGGCTGCATGGCGAGATTGAGGCCGAAGCCTGCATCAGCGATGTACTCATTCCCCCCGGCGGAAAGAAGGACGGCCGCATGTGTGCCGGGCAGCGCCCAGCCGTTTTTCCAGACCGTTCCGCGGATCAATTTGACATCAAATCCGGCATCTTTCAGGATGAAATAAAGCAGTCCGTTCAAGTCATAACAAAGGCCGCCATGAGGCTCCTTCACCATGTGCCGCCACAGTCCTTCTTTCGTGAGGTCATATTCTTTTTTGGACAAAACCGCGCGATTTTCAAACGGAAACCGATACGCGAGCGCCTTTAAAAACTCCGGCAGGTTGCTGAAATCGAGGGAATCCTTTTCCCAGCCTATCGTTTGATAACAATCTTTCAGAAACTCATTCATCGTTCCGTCCCCCTTACAAAGTGTTTACACTTCCTCCTGCACATAAGCGGACAGCTTTTCCAGCGCTTCCTTTTCATCGTCGCCTTCAGCGATCAGAGTGACTTCCGTCCCCGTGCTGACCGCCAGACTCATTAATCCCATAATGCTTTTGGCGTTCACTTTCTTGCCGTTTTTCTCAAGAAACACATCTGATGCAAAGCGATTTGCCTCCTGTACAAACAATGCAGCGGGACGCGCCTGCAATCCCGTCTTTAAACGCACTTCCACTTTCTCCTGAACCATAAGATCTCCCCTTTTCGTTACGGTTATTTCAAAGTGATGCTTTGTCCTGTACGCAGCTGTTCTGCAATTTCATCGAGCTTTCTCAGCCTGTGATTGATGCCAGATTTGCTGATTTTCCCGCTTGCAACCATTTCCCCAAGTTCTTTCAGCGTGACTTCCTGATAATCAATCCGCAGCTGCGCAATTTCGCGAAGCTTTTCCGGCAGCGCTTCAAGACCGATCCGTTCATCAATGTATTTAATATTTTCCACTTGTCTGAGCGAAGCCCCGATGGTTTTGTTTAAGTTTGCTGTTTCACAATTGACGAGGCGGTTCACCGAATTTCTCATATCTCTGACAATCCGCACATCTTCAAAGCGCAGCAGTGAATTGTGGGCGCCGATGACATTCAGAAATTCAGTGATTTTTTCCGCCTCTTTTAAATACGTAATATAGCCTTTTTTCCGTTCAAGCGTTTTGCTGTTCAGATGGAACTCATTCAGCAGGGCGCATAATGAATCGTTATGTTCCTTATAAAGCGAGAAGATTTCCAAGTGGTATGACGATGTTTCGGGATTATTCACGGATCCCCCCGCCAAAAACGCCCCTCTCATATAAGAACGTTTGCAGCAGCGTTTCGCCACCAGTTCCTCAGAAATATTCCGTTCAAATACAAAGTTCTCTCCGAGGATTTTCAATTCCTCTAAAATCAGCTTTGCATTTTCAGAAAAGCGTACAATATAAACATTGTTTTTTTTCAGCCGCATTTTTTTTCTGACTAACAGTTCGACCGATACATCATATTGTTTCTTCAGCAATGTATAAATGCGGCGCGCAATCGCCGCATTTTCGGTTTGAACGTCAAGCACGAGATGGCGGTTTGAAAATGACAATGAACCGTTCATCCGAATCAGCGCGGACAGCTCCGCCTTGGCGCAGCAGTCCTTCACTTCCAGATTCGTCAGTTCTTTTTTGGTTTCCGATGCAAATGACATATTAGCCACCTCATTTCAAAAGACCTCTAGTCCCTTAATAAATCGACGAGAAGAGAAGCCACTTTATGTGTATCGTGACGGATTACGCCATTTTTATACGTGATAATCTGGTCTCTGATCACTTCAAGCCCCATGGCTTTCAGCTTTTCAACGTTAAATTCAACGGGCCGGGCCAGCTCTTTCGCATATTTGCTTTTGATTTCGTCAGGGATATCTTCATTATTGATTAAAATCGTATCGATAAACGGCTGCTCCATATGATCGTTCAGCGCCTTGACATGGTCGGCTGCGCTGTATTGAAGCGTTTCGCCGGGCTGCGTCATGACATTACAGATATATACTTTTTTGGCCGCAGCCTTGACGACTTCCTCTCCGATTTTCGGCACGAGCAGGTTCGGGAGAATGCTTGTATACAGGCTTCCCGGGCCGATAATGATTAAGTCGGCCTGGCGGATCACGTCAATCGTCTCCGGCAGCGGATCAATTTTTTCAGGCGTCAGAAACACCCGTTTAATGCGCTGGCCGTAAGAAGGAATGGTCGATTCTCCGGAGACGACCTGCCCGTCCTCCATTTCGGCATGAAGAACGACGCTGGTGTTGGCAGCCGGCAATACTCTGCCGCGGACATTCAGCACTTTGCTCATTTCGGTGACAGCGTGAAAGAAATCACCGGTTATATTCGTCATCGCTGCCAAAATCAAATTGCCGAGCGAATGTCCGGTTAAGTCGCTTCCTTTATTGAAACGGTGCTGAAACAGGTTTTCAACGAGCGGCTCAACATCTGACAAAGCAGCCAGTACGTTACGGATGTCACCCGGCGGCGGAATTTGAAGTTCATCCCGCAGACGGCCTGAACTTCCGCCGTCATCGGCAACGGTCACAATCGCCGTAATATCAACGGGCTTATGCTTTAATCCGCGGAGCAGCACGGACAAACCCGTTCCGCCTCCGAAGATTGCGATTTTCGGCTTCTTATTCATTTCCTGCTTCTCTTTTCAATGTCCCGGTGAGTAACATGAGTATAAAAATCCTTTTTAAAGTAATCAGCCAGATACTCAGCGAGTGTAACAGAGCGGTGCTGGCCTCCCGTACAGCCGATCGCGATGACAAGCTGGCTTTTTCCTTCCCGCTTATAAGACGGAAGCATAAAGCCGAGCAGATCAACAAGCTTTTCGATAAACTTTTGTGTTTCATTCCACTTCATCACATAAGATGAGACTTCCTCATCTTTCCCCGTAAGCGGCCTCATGCTTTCAATGTAGAACGGATTCGGCAGAAACCTTACATCAAACACGAGATCGGCATCTATCGGAAGGCCGTATTTGAAACCGAATGACATCACGTTCACTGTAAAGGTCTCACCTTGGTTCGTGGCGAAATGCGCCACGATTTTTTCACGCAGATCACGCGGTTTCATATCCGACGTGTCATAGATCAGCTGAGAGCGCCCTTTCAATTCTTCAAGCAGCTGGCGCTCCAGTGCGATTCCTTCGAGAGGAAGCCCGGTAGCGGCCAGCGGATGAGAACGTCTCGTTTCTTTGTATCTCGTCACAAGGATGGAATCCTTCGCATCTAAAAAGAGAATGCGCGGTGTAATCCACGGATTTTCCGCCATTTCATCCAGCGCCTCAATCAGCCTGTCAAAAAATTCACGTCCCCGCAGATCCATGACAAGTGCGACCTTGCTCATTTTTGAACTTGATTCTTTCATCAGTTCCAAAAATTTCGGCAGCAAGGAAGGCGGCAGATTGTCGACGCAAAAATAGCCGAGATCCTCAAAGCTTTGAATGGCGACGGTTTTCCCCGCTCCAGACATTCCCGTTATGATGACGAGCTGAATATCATGATTTTCATTCACACTCATCTTTCTCCCCCCTGAGGTCTTTCTTTTATTTGATAAGCTGCGGATCTAAACGATAGCTGAGCAGCTCGAAGTCCGGCGTATACGTAAAGGTGCCGTGCAAAAGCCCTTGGCCCTTGATCATAAAATCAAGGATATGTCCGTCTCCGGGCGCCATCGGAAGGCTGTGGATATCTTTCACGTCATGCCACTTCAGAATGCCTTCCTCTGATTCAGCGACATTCCGCCCCGTGTAGGAATCGGCGACAAAAGTAAACATCATCCACTCTGACACGATTTGTTCCTGTTCCTTAATAATAAAGGTAAACACGCCTTTTAACTGCGGATTTAAGATATAAATACCCGTCTCTTCTCTGTACTCTCTGATGACGGAATCTCTGACTGATTCACCGCTCTCCATCTTCCCGCCGGGCGCGACCCACCAGCCCCGTCTCGGCTTTTGGAGAAGGAGAACCTGATCATCTGTCTGCAGCACACAATTTGTCACTCTTTGCACAAGTACGTCACCTAACCTTCTCAACAAATCATCGTCTCTTCATTATACCGTTTCGGCATGTCTCTCACAATGCAGAGACACCGACATCCTTTTCTTTTATTTGACAGAAAACAAAAATTTACAAAAAAAGGGCACGGATACTGGAATCCGTGCCAAGGTGTATTCATATAAAAAGGGGGTCAATTACTACATTTATCTTAAAACATCAGTATTTCACCCGTGTTACAGCGGAATTAAAAGCCAGTAACGATTCAAAAACTGAACATTACAGCGATTATTTAACGGTTTTGAGCGTTTCCTGAAGCTCTTCCACATAATGCTGAACGCTTTGGGCCGCAATACTTCCGTCACCTGTCGCCGTAACGATCTGGCGGAGTGATTTTTCACGGATGTCTCCCGCAGCGAAAATGCCGGGAACTTTCGTTTCCATTTGATCATTTGTTTCAATGTAGCCTTCTTCATTTGTGATGCCCAAGTTTTCGAACGGTTTAGAAAGCGGAAGCATGCCGATATAAATAAAGACGCCGTCAGCTTTGAATTCTTCCTCTTCTCCCGTCACAGTATCCACAAGTGTCAGTCTGCCGACTTTTCCGTTTTCCTCGTGGATTTCTTTTACGGTTTTATTCCATTCGAAATCAATTTTCTCATTGTCAAAGGCACGCGCCTGAAGAATGCTTTGCGCACGCAATTTATCACGTCTGTGAACGATGGTGACTTTTGAAGCGAAGCGTGTCAGATAGACGCCTTCTTCCACAGCCGAGTCTCCGCCGCCGACTACGACAAGCTCTTTATTTTTGAAGAATGCGCCGTCACATACCGCACAGTACGATACGCCGCGGCCGCCAAGTTCTTTTTCCCCGGGAACGCCGATCTTTTTATATTCCGCTCCGGCAGAAATGACGATGGCGCGCGCTTTATATTCTTTTGAACCGGCTTTGACCGTTTTATATTCTTTGCCGTCGACGATTTCTTTAATATCGCCGTACGCATATTCCGCACCGAATTTTTTCGCATGTTCAAACATTTTATTAGAAAGTTCAGGGCCGAGAATGCTTTCAAAACCCGGATAGTTTTCAACATCCTCTGTGTTAGCCATCTGGCCGCCCGGAATTCCTCTTTCGATCATTAATGTGGATAAGTTCGCTCGCGATGTGTAAACGGCAGCGGTCATCCCCGCCGGACCCGCGCCGATAATGATCACATCATAAATTTTTTCTTCTGACACCATGATTCACTCCTTTTCGAAATGGGGCGCACCCTATATGAATAAGAATCCCCATCAATCGTATTCCTTACCCATATCCTATAAAATCTGAGGGCAATACGCTATTTTTTTGCTCATTTTTCTGAGAAAACGTGATTAGGCATCTCCTGAGCGGGTATACAAATAAAGAAAGAGCCTTCCGGGATGGAAGGCCCTTGTCTTATTCATTATTGCACGACACGTCTTACATTGCCGTTGAATACTTTTTTCCAGTAAGGGTTGCTCATAGAATCAATGGATACACCATGAGATGTATTATCGTTCAGGAACGTTCCGTTACCTAAGTAGATGCCGACGTGGCCGTTTGTTTTATACGTATCGAAGAATACTAAGTCTCCGCGTTTCATGTCAGACGCGCTGACCGCTTTACCTCTTCCGATTAGCGTATCTGTGCTTGTGCCGCTTACAGGTCCGAGGTTAACGCCTGCGTTAGCATAAGCCCAGCGTACAAATGAAGAGCAGTCAAAGATACGGTTATTAATATCAGATTGTGTGCGTCCGCCGCCGAATTTGTACGGAGATTGACCCACAAGGCTTGATCCTACGCTGATCGCGCCTTCAATACCGCCTGAGTTTGAAATAACAGATCCTCCGTCAGAATCATCTGAACCGCCGCTGTTATGAGAAGATCCGCCTGAAGTGCCCGATTGGCTTGAGCTGTCAGATGAATCGGATGTTTCAGTTGAAACAGCTGCTTTTTTCACAGTTTTAACCGCTGCCGGCTGGCTGTCATCTGTTTGGTTTTGGTCTTCAGAGGCTTTTTGCGCTTCTTCCTGCTTTTTGATCAGGGCAGCCGCTGCAGCCTGCTCAGCTTTAATGCGCTTCTGTTCTTTTTCAGTCTCAGCTTTTGCGTTTGCAAGCTGTGACGCTTCTTTTTTCAGATCAGAGATAGCGGCAGCCGCTTTTTTCTGACCGTTTTTCGCTTCGTCGAAAAGCTTGTCTTTCTGATCAAGCTGTTTGTTCAGGTCTTTTTGCATAGACTCTAGCTTCGCAAGGTCATCCTGGACTTTTTTCAGCTTCACGTTAAGCTCAGCTTCCGCATCTTCGAGTTTCGCTTTATCCTGCTCCTGCTGTTTGATCAGGTCTTTATCCGCATCAACGATAGAAGATACCGCAGTCGCACGTGAAATGAAGTCCCCGAAGCTTGTCGCCCCTAAAAGAACATTTATGTATCCTTGAGAACCGCCGTTTTCCTGTAAAGAACGAACGCGTTTTTTCAGGATTTCATTGCGTTTTTCAATACGCGCTTCTGTTTCTTTGATTTCTTTTTTCAAATCAGCGATGCGCTTTTTCGTTTTTTCGTTTTCAGCTTTTTTATCTTCAATTTTATTGCTTGTATCCAACGCTTTTGCGTTAATGTCTTTCAGTTCTTTTTCAATCTTAGCCTGCTTGTCCTGAAGTTTAGACAATTCCTTTTCTTTTGCATCAAGGCTTGAAGCCACCTCAGATTGCTTGCTTTCGATTTTTGCTTTTTTGCTGTCTAATGTTTCCGCCGATGCAGTTTTTGTAAATGGGATCAAAAAACTGCTTGTCCCGATGACGGAAGCCAAACCAAGTGTTAATAAACTCTTTTTCACTTTTTCTTTCCTCCCTTTTACTTTAAACCTGTTCTCATTTGGAATTCTATTATGAACATCAAAGTTACGCTTCCTCACAAACCCGTGAGGCTGATGATTTTTATGTATGAATCTTTTAATCTTTTAAATTGGTATAGATTATACAGCACATGTAAAATAAACTAATCTCTTATGTACGAGAATCATTATACCATCATGTTTCGACAATTTTTATTACAGTTATATTTCAATGTGATTGCAAATCTCATATTTTGCAAAATAAACGGTGCTGGCGGCCTGATTTCGGTTCAAAAAGCAAAAAAAAGACGTATAAAAATCTCTTTTTTCGGCAGTAAAGTTCTGTTTTACCCCTTTCTGATAAAAAAAGAACCGACTCTTTATATAGAAAGAATCGGTTTTATTCCAATATATCATCTATTTGTCTGATGTATTTTGACAGTGTTGCCGGAGATACACCGTAAACGGCGGCCGTATCTTTTTTCGTCGTTTTTTCGCCGTTCGCTTCTTTCCATACGTATGCGATGGCTGCGGCCCATGCCCGCTCATTCTGTACGGCAGCGGCGGCGCGGATGTGCTGAATGACGTGAAAAACCCAGCAGCTCATGACGTCAGTCTTTAAACTGCCGGCTTCCGCTTTCTCCAGCAGCTTGACCGTCCGATACGTAAACAAAGCATCATGAGAAACGCCTGAAGCGCCTTCTTCACCGGAAAGCAGCAGTCTGACGAAGTCCTGTTCAAACGGTGAAGCAGCGCGTTTTGCCGTCAGAACTTTTTCAAGCTGGTTCCGCTCTCCTTCAGCGCTGCTGATATAATAGGCGGCGAGCCGCTGTTCAAGTGCAGCAGGCAGCGGTTCCTGCCGTTCCGCCCAAGGCGCGGACCGGTCTGATTCGGGAAATTCGGTTTCGGCCTTTCTCCAAATGGTTTCGGCAAATGCTGTGCGGCCTGTCCCGTAGGCTGAGGCGGCCAGCCAGTAATAAAACGTGTCGTCGCCTTCAAACCCGCTTTTGTAGAGAGACCGGAGCCATTTATAGCCGAGATCATGTCTGCCGACAAGCGCCAGCGTCGCCCCCAGCTTGTAGCGCTGTTCGAATAAAATCGGATATACATTGGAGAGCCTTTCGCTCAATTCCCCGACTTTTTCATCTTCTCTCTCGTAATAGCAGAATACCAGGTAGTTGCACAAGGCATGGAGATTGCCTTCATTTTTCTCAAGCACTTCGAATACCGTCTGTTTCGCTTTTGTGACATTGCCTGAGTAAAAGTAAGCGAGCGCAAGGTTGTTGTATGCGGACCAAAGCTCGGGATAATCGGCTGTAATCTCTTCAAGCATGACAACCGCTTCATGAAGCTGGCCGCTCTCAAGAAGCGTTTTTGCCCGGTCCTGCCTGATCAGCAATTCATCCTGGTCATAGAGCGATTCGTTTTCACCCGCTTCACCGAAATCCAAAAGCTCCATCAGATTTTCTATCTCTTCGCTGAATTCTCCGTCCGGATCGGCATCTGAATAAGCCGCGGCTTCTTTGTATGCTTCCTGAAAGAGCCCCAAATGCGCGAAATTGTTCGCTTTAAAGTAATGACACTCGGGCATTTCTTCTTTCAGGTTCACCATAATAAAGTCGAACAGCTCATTTGACTGCTGGTAGTGGCCCATTTCAGAATAAATGACGGCCAGCCGGGACAGCATTTCGGAATCATTCGGCTCGAGGTGAACGGCCCTCTGAATCAGTTTGCTGGCCCGTTTTAAATTCCGCTCTTTATATGCTTTTAAGCCTTTATGAAAAAAATATTGTCCATCCTGAAGCAGCTGGACAATTTGTGCGTGCTTTTTATGTTCAGAAGTGTGTTTTCCCACAAATATCCTCCGTTTTATACGTATTACCGTCAGTAGTATACCATAAAACGGTTTCGCCTCAATAGTTCAAAAGACAGAATCAGCTTCGTTTTTTACTGGCTGGTTCGACCAGATTTTAGCTGTTTTTTTCATGAGGATCGGCAGGAAGGGTGACGCGGAAAAGGGTTCCTTCGCCGCGCTTGCTTTCAACCTCTATCGAACCGCCGTGCAGCTCGGCGATTTTTTTGGCGATGGACAGGCCGAGGCCGCTGCCCCCTGCGTTTCTCGCCTTGTCCGCTTTATAAAACCGTTCAAATACGCGCTCCGCCTGCTCAGGCTCCATTCCGATTCCGTTGTCGGCGATTTCGACAGCCGCCGCCTCCGGCAAATCAACAATTTTAACAGATATGCGGCCTCCCTCACCGGTAAACTTCACGGCATTGTGAATCAGATTCATCCATACTTGGCTGAGCAGCGCCTCATCTCCGTACACATACGATTCCTGTAAATCAATGAGAAATTCAATCTGTTTGGCGGACCACTCAGGCTCACAGGTCAATATGGTGCGCCGCAGCTGTTTGTCAATGCGGAACGGTTTTTTTTGAATCGGTTCGGTTTGGCGTTCGAGTGCAGTGAGCTTCAGCAGATTTTCACTGATTTTTGATAATCGTTCTGTTTCTGTCTCGATGATGTGTAAGTAGCGCCCCCGCTCCTCATATGACAAATCCGGTTTTTTCAGGAGGTGCGCGTACCCCTTTAATGAAGTAAGCGGGGTTTGGATTTCATGGGAAACGTTCGAAATAAATTCTTGTTTCAGTTTTTCCATTTCACTCAGTTCCGCGGCAAGTGTCGACAGTTCATCAGCCAATTTCGTCACGGGGTGGTCCCGTTCAATCTTCTCCATTTTTCTGGAGGCGGCCGCAGTGAAGTTGCCGCTCGACATTTGCTTGATCGTGGCGGTCAGCGAATCCCAGATCGCATGATGTCTTTCACGTGCTGACTTTGAAAAAATAAACATCGTGACAAACAGCAGGCCGAAAACAAGCCAAAGCGTGAGAATCTGCTGGACGTAGGGCACAAGCAAAATCGGCCATATGAGACCGAATCCCTGAACGATCAGGTGGGCCGCGAGCCATAAGAATGCGGTGACAGTGAGAAGGATGATGATTTTTCCAGCCGTTCTGAAGATCCGTTTCATCCTGTCACCACAAACCGATAGCCGAGCCCCCGCACCGTATGAATGGCAAAGGGATAGTCTTTTTCCGGAAACCGTTCTCTCAGCCTTTTAATATGCACGTCAACCGTCCGCTCATCACCTTCATAATCAAAGCCCCAAATATCTTCTATTAAATGTTCTCTGGAAAACGTCTTATTCGGGTAACTGGCGAGCTTGAATAAAAGCTCAAATTCGCGCCGGGGCAGCGTCATTCCCGCCCCGCCGCCGCGCGTTACGGTGCGGGATTGCTTATCTAATGTGACCGTTCCGACGGTCAGCAGTTTTTCAGCGGTGATCCGGTACCGTTTCAGCAATGCTTTGACCCTCGCTTCAAGCTCAAGCGGCTCAAACGGTTTGACGAGATAATCGTCCGCTCCGGAAGTAAAACCTTGCACTTTGTCCAGTGTTTCGCCTTTTGCCGTCAGCATCAAAATCGGAATGTCCGTAAAGCTGCGGACGGCTTCACTGACTTCAAACCCGTCCATTTTCGGCATCATCACATCCAGTATGGCAAGATCAACAGGTGTTGATTCTATCAGCCGCACCGCCGCTTCTCCGTCTTCAGCTTCTGCGACGTCAAAGCCGCTCTGCTCCATCATAAGGCGGACAAGCTCACGGATATGACGGTCATCATCCGCAACCAATATGACAGCCATAAAAATCCCTCCTTCTGATTTTTTCACTCATCATCTTTTAATGAATCGACATGATCTTTATAAGCCGTCTGATCTTCTCATTGTCTCCTGTATCGACATACACTTTTTTTGTATGGCGGATCATCTCCTCCGTCACTTCTTTCATTACACCTTTTTCAGTAAACTCCCAGCGCAAAGGAACATTGTATACCTGAGTGGTGCCGTCGCCGTTGCTGCTGTAAGTGACCGACCCATCAACTAAACGGGAACCGGCTAACTGAGTAACATCTTCCGGATAGCGGGCGCTCGTATGATCGTCAGGATTGACGAGTGCTCCGGCCGGAATGCGGCGAACGTTCAATTCATCTATCTTCTGATTTTCCCCAAGCTGCAGCCAGACGCGGGCATATTCAATTTGCAGAGGCGAATAATCTGCCGCGATGCTGTCTGGTTCGCTTTTGTCCGCAGAGATGTGATGTGAATCTTTGTTTACGGCTTCGTTTTTTTCTGCCGCTGATGCTGTTTCATCCTTGTTTATGCTGCTTCCCCCGGCCGGACTTGAAGAATGGCCCGGCTCTTCATCGTTACCGCCCGTACACCCGGCAGTCATGATTACGAGCAGCACGGCAGCGTGACAATAAAAAATCGTTGTGCGTTTTTTCATGATTTGACCCCCGCTTCCAATGAATAGGACTCCGGCTGCAAAATAAAAAGCAGCTTTTTCAGCTGCTTTCTATTCCTAAAGTCTTGCTTTACACAGCTTTGTTTTCTAAATCGGCATTCAGCTTCAGCTGCTGTTCCGCAAAATCGCGGTACAGCGAATGGGATGCCATTAATTCATGATGTGTGCCCCGGCCGGTGATTTCCCCCTGTTCGACAAAGAGAAGCTGATCTGCATCCACAACCGTGGATAAACGGTGGGCGATCACAATCGTGGTGCGCCCTTCCATTAAGACTTCGAGCGCCTGCTGCACCCATTTTTCAGATTGGCTGTCCAGACTGGATGTCGCTTCATCAAGCATGAGAATGCTCGGATTACGGAGAAGTGCTCTGGCAATGGCGATGCGCTGGCGCTGTCCGCCTGACAGCATAATCCCCCGTTCACCGACCTCGGTTTCAAATTTCTTCGGTAAGTCTTCAATAAATTGCAGGGCGTAGGCCATGTCGGCTGCTCGTCTTAATTCATCGTCAGTCACCTCGCGTTTTAATCCGTAGCAGATATTGTCGCGGATGGTGCCTGACATTAACGGGCTTTCCTGCGACACGTAGCCGATATGCTCCCGCCATGATTCAAGGGAATACGCATCAATCGGTTCGCTTCCGAGCAGGATGCTGCCGGCCGTCGGATTGTAGAATCGTTCCAGCAGCTTAAATAACGTTGTTTTCCCGCCGCCGCTCGGTCCGACAATCGCGGTGACTTTGCCGGCCTCAATCGTTGCCGTAATGTCTTTTAAGATGGTTTGATCTTTTTTGTAGCCGAATGAGACTTGTTCAAGCTTAATCGGCTGATCTGCGTTTTCAATGATCTTTCCGGTTTGGATATCTTCTTCTTTTTCTGCAAGAATGTGAATCATCCGTTCCGTTGCGCCGACGGATTTTTGAAGCTGTGTAAAAAATGAAGTGATTTGGCCCATCGGCATAATGATCTGAAACAAATACAGAATAAAGGCAACGAGCGCGCCGGCTGTCAGTTCACCCGATGACACCTGCATTCCGCCGTACCCGATGACAGCGACCAGCGCCGCCATTAATACAAGTGTAATAAGCGGGCCTACGAGCGACTGCACCTTCGCTTCACGAAGACCGAGTTTAAAGAGCGCCATGATGCCTGCTTTTCCGCGGCCGTATTCCGCTTCTTCAGCGTTTGAGGCTTTCACAAGTCTGATTTCCGGGAGGATGTGGTTTAATAATCCGGTGAATCTCGCCGTCTCATCCTGTGTTTCCCGAGAAATTTTAAACATTTTCCGGCCGATCGGCACTAAAATCACCGCAGCCAGCGGCACGACGATCAGCACGAGCAATGTGAGCTTCCAGTTCATGAAAAATAAGATCGTCAGTGACCCGATAACGGAAATGATTCCGGTAATAAATCCGCTGATATTGTTTGTGATCAGCTCTTTTACCACCATCGTGTCATTGGTGACACGGCTGATCGTTTCTCCCGTGGCGTTTTTGTCAAAATAAGAGACAGGCAGTTTAATTAACTTCTGCCACAACAAATCACGCAGCCCCGAGATGATTTTCTGGCCGCTGTAGTTCAGGGCGTAGGTGGCGTAGGCGCTTAATGCAGCCTGTACGATAAACACGGCTGCGATGATTCCGATCTGCACGCCTGACAGCGACGACATGGAAAAGCCGTCGACGAGCTGCTTTGTCAACAGCGGAATCAACAGGCTGACGAGCGTTGTCACAATACTGAGAGACAGTGCGAAGGCCAGCATTCCGTAGGATGGTTTTGTTTTTTTGACTAATGAAAAGAATGAGCTGAATTTCCCTTTAGGTTTTGGTTGTTTATTCGGCATATGTTTTCCTCCTATATCACTGTTTATACTATAACGGATGTGCATGAACGGAATATGAACAAAACGTACATTTTTGATAAAAACCAAAATAAACTCTATTAGTCAATATTATCAAATTCGTCTGCCTCCGGTTGCAGAAATAAGGAATATTTTATTGAATGTTTAAGTTCGGGCATATTTAAAAACCTCACGGAGTCCTCCGTGAGGTTTTTGTTACTCAGATGCTGAATGGCGTTTCGCAAGAACGTCAAGCACGTCGTCTAAAGGAAGCGACTGTTCACGCAGAAGAACGAGCAAATGATACAGCAAATCTGCCGCTTCCCATTTTAATTCTTCATGGTCGCGGTTTTTCGCGGCGATGATCACCTCTGCGGCTTCTTCGCCGACTTTTTTGAGAATTTTATCGACACCTTCCCGAAACAGATACGTTGTGTAGGCTCCCTCAGGCATCTCCGCCTGCCGTTTGGCGATTACGCTTTCCAGTTCGTTTAAGATGCCGAAACGATCCTGCGCGTCCGCTTTTTCCGGAGAAAAGCAGCTGTAGCTTCCCTTATGGCATGCAGGTCCTGAAGGCTCCGCAAGCACGACAAGGGCATCTTGATCGCAATCATAGCGGATGGCTTTCACCTTTTGGGTATTCCCCGACGTCGCTCCTTTATGCCACAGCTCCCCGCGTGAACGGCTGTAAAACCAGGTTTCTTTCGTTTCTATCGTTTTTTCGTAGGATTCACGATTCATATAAGCCAGTGTCAGCACTTCTTTGCTTGCCGCATCCTGCACGATGGCGGGAATCAGTCCGGCCTCGTCAAACCGCAGTTCATCTGCCTGTTTCATCTCACATTCACCCCGTGTTTCTTCATATAATCTTTCACTTCTTTTATAGATGTCTCTTTGTAATGGAAAATGGAAGCTGCAAGTGCGGCGTCCGCTTCACCGATCGTGAAGGCTTCAAGCATATGGCGCGCGCTGCCGGCTCCCCCTGACGCAATGACAGGCACCGGGACGGCACGTGAGACAAGTTTTGTAAGCTTATGGTTAAAGCCTGTTTTCTCACCGTCAGCGTCCATGCTTGTCAGCAGGATTTCACCCGCTCCCCGTTTGACGGCTTCTTTTGCCCAAGCCGTGACTTCCCACTCGGTTTTCTTTCTGCCCCCGTGTGTGTACACTTTATAGCAATCCGAATCTTCGTCATACTTTGCGTCGATCGCCGCTACGATGCATTGCGAGCCGAAAAAATCCGCTCCTTCCGTAATCAGCTCGGGACGGAGGACGGCCGCTGTATTAACGGATACTTTATCAGCGCCTGCGCGAAGCATTCGTTTCATATCGCTTAATTGATTGATTCCGCCGCCGACCGTAAACGGAATCGCCAGTTTTGCCGCAACCTGCTCCACGACGTCAGTCATCGTCTTCCGGCCTTCATGAGAGGCGGAAATGTCGAGAAAAACAAGCTCGTCAGCGCCCTCCCTGTCATAGGCTTCGGCCAGTTCGACAGGATCGCCCGCATCCTTCAGACCGAGAAATTGAATGCCCTTGACGACGCGTCCTTCTTTCACATCGAGACACGGAATGATTCGTTTCGTGATCATGCGTCCTTCACCCCGCTGAGCGCTTCAGCCAATGAAAATTGTTTTGTATACAGCGCTTTTCCGATAATGGCTCCCGATACGCCGGCGTCTTTGCAGCGGGCCAGTGCTTTGAGGTCGGCGACTGAGCTGACACCGCCTGAGGCGATGACGTTTTTCCCCGTTGCTTTTGCGAGCTGAACGGTGCTTTCAATGTTCGGGCCTGACAGCATGCCGTCAGTCGCAATATCCGTGAAAATGAAGGTTTCCGCTCCTTCCTCCGCCAATTCACGGCCCAGATCGGACGCTCTTACCGAGGATGTTTCCAGCCACCCTTCCGTCGAGACATACCCGTTTCTCGCATCAAGGCCGATGGCGATTTTGCCGCCGTATTGTTTCAGCATGCTTTTCACAAACGCCGGATCGGAAACGGCCGAGCTGCCGAGAATGACGCGATCAGCGCCTTGTGATAAGTAGCCGTATACATCCGCTTCAGAACGAATCCCGCCGCCGATCTCAACTTTGACATCAAGCTGCCGGACGATGTCCAGAACATGCCTGTCGTTTACTTTCCTGCCCTCTTTCGCACCGTCAAGATCCACGAGATGAATCCATTCAGCACCTTCTTGTGCAAATTGCGCCGCCATGTCTAAAGGTGAGTCTCCGTAGATCGTTTCCTTGCCGTAATCACCTTGAATGAGGCGGACGCATTTGCCGTTTCTCATATCGATTGCCGGATATAATGTAAAAGCATTCATTTCTTCACCTTCTGTTCCGCTGCCATTTTTGTAAATTGCGTTAAGATCGCCATTCCGGCCGTGCCGCTTTTTTCCGGGTGAAACTGCGCTCCGAAGACATTGCGTTTCCCGACGACCGCAGGAACTCGAACGCCGTACTCAGCGCTTGCCAGCAGATCGCCTTCTTCCATCCCGTCTATATAATAGGAATGGACAAAGTAAACAAAGCCTTCTCCCGCTTCCGAAAGCAAAGGAGATGTTTGGTGAACCGTCAGCCGGTTCCAGCCCATATGCGGCACCTTCAGCTTATTTCCTTCGGCATCCCTGTCTTTGAGTCTCACTGCTTTTCCGGCTAATAAACCAAGTCCTTTTGCAGAGCCGTTTTCGCTGCTTTCTTCGAAAATGAGCTGCATGCCGAGGCAGATGCCGAGAAGCAGCTTCCCTTCGTCAACCATACGGTGTATGAATTGATCAAGCTTCGTGCTGCGTAAATTGTCCATGGCGTCACTGAATGATCCGACACCGGGGAGAATAAAAGCATCCGCTTTTTCGAGCTCTTCCGGCCGGTCTGAAACGACATACGGGACGCCGACGCGTTCCAGCGCCTTCGACACGCTGAATAAATTGCCCATTCCGTAATCAATTACACCGATCATTTACAGCATCCCTTTCGTAGACGGTACACCTTTGACGCGCGGGTCAATGGATGACGCTTCGTCCAGCGCTCTGCCAAGCGCCTTAAACACGGCTTCTATCATATGATGGGTATTCGTGCCGTAATGAACGATGACGTGCAGATTCATTCTCGCTTCGAGCGCCAGTTTCCATAAGAATTCATGTACCAGCTCGGTATCAAACGTTCCGACTTTCGCTTGCGGAAATACAGCGCGCATCTCAAGGTGCGGCCGGTTGCTCAGGTCTACGGCGACTTGGGCGAGCGCTTCGTCCATCGGCACAAGCGCTGATCCGTACCGTTTGATTCCTTTTTTATCACCGAGCGCCTCCAAAAAAGCCTGCCCTAAGCAGATGCCGATATCTTCAGTCGTGTGGTGATCATCTATCTCCGTATCGCCCTTTGCGTCAACGGTTAAATCGAATTGTCCGTGCTTTGTAAACAAATTAAGCATATGAGTCATAAACGGCACATCCGTGCTGATATCGGCTTTTCCTTCTCCGTCAATACCGAAAGCCAGCTTAATATCCGTCTCATTTGTTTTTCTGGCGCGTTCCGCTTTTCTCATCGGTCATTTCCTCCGTTTCTCGCTTCAATCGATCTCGCGTGCGCTTCAAGCCCTTCCAGTCTCGCAAAGGCGGCAATGCTGTCCGCGTGGGTTTCAAATGCCTTCCGGCTGTATGAGATGATGCTCGATTTCTTTTGAAAATCCGTGACATTCAGCGGGCTTGAAAACCGCGCCGTCCCGTTTGTCGGCAGAACATGATTCGGTCCCGCAAAATAATCGCCGACCGGTTCAGCGCTGTATCGCCCTAAGAAAATCGCTCCCGCGTGCCTGATGCTTCCAAGCAAAGCCTCCGGCGAATGCGTCATGATTTCTAAATGCTCAGGCGCCAGCGCGTTCACCGTGTCCACCGCATCCTCCATCGTTTCCGCGATGTAAATATGGCCGTGATCCCTGATCGACGCTTCGGCAATTTCTTTACGCGGCAGCGTCTGAAGCTGTTTATCCACTTCATCAGCTACCGCTTCTGCAAGCTTCCGTGAGTCGGTGACAAGCACGCTTGAGCTGAGCATATCGTGTTCGGCCTGAGAAAGCAGGTCAGCGGCAACTTCTTCGGGCGCCGCCGTATCGTCTGCCAGGACTGCGATTTCGCTTGGCCCGGCTATCATGTCAATATCCACATCACCGAAGACTTCGCGCTTCGCCAGCGCCACAAAAATATTGCCGGGACCTGTAATCTTATCAACAGGCTGTATCGTTTCGGTTCCGTAAGCGAGCGCGGCAATCGCCTGCGCGCCTCCCGCTTTGTAAATTTCCTTTATGCCGAGCTCAGACGCCGCCGCCAGAACGCCCGGCGAAAGGCTGCCGTCTTTTCCCGGCGGACTGACGAGAACGATCCGCCCCACTCCCGCAGCGAGAGCGGGGATGACATTCATCAAAACGGACGACGGATAAGCGGCCGTCCCGCCCGGCACATATACGCCCGCGGAATCAAGCGCCGTTATTTTCTGTCCGAGCATTGTGCCGTCTTTACGATGGTAAAACCAAGAGGATTGCAGCTGGCGCTCGTGATATTCTTTAATATTGGCGATTGCCTGCTTGATCACTTCCAGCAGCTGATCATCAAGCAGACGGTACGCCTCTGCGATTTCTTCTGCGCTCACCGCCAACCGGTCCAGGCTGATGCCGTCAAATGTTTTTGTATAGGCCAAAACGGCTTTGTCGCCGTTTTTTCTGACGTCTTCAATAATCGCCCTGACGGTTTTCCGCTGCTCTTCGGTTCCGCTGTCAATGGAACGCTTCAGTGAAAACCGCTCGCTTTTTTTTATTGCGGTTATTTTCATTTTGCCGTTTCTCCTTCCACAACCCTGGCCAGCCTGGCAGCCATTTCGTCGATGACGTCATCCTTCATGCGATAGCTGACCGGATTGACGATAAAACGCGATGTGATGTCACAAATGTGTTCTGATTCAACGAGTCCGTTTTCCTTTAATGTCCGCCCTGTTGATACGATATCCACGATTCTGTCAGCAAGCCCGATTAAAGGCGCCAGCTCAATGGAGCCGTTCAGCTTAATGATTTCCACCTGCTCGCCCTGCTCTCTGAAATAACTTGACGCAACATTCGGATATTTCGTCGCGATCCTCGGGGCGACACCGTTCCAATCCGCTCCCGGAAGCCCCGCAACGGCGAGATGGCATTTGCTGATATTCAGATCGAGCACCTCATACACGTCACGCTCTTCTTCAAGCATGACATCCTTTCCGGCAATACCGGCATCAGCGACGCCATGTTCGACATAAGTCGTGACGTCCATCGGCTTCGCTAAAATAAAGCGGAGATTTTCTTCAGGAACGTCGATGATCAGCTTTCTTGATTCCTCAAACTCCTCGGGCAGCCTGTATCCGGCCTGCCGCAGCAATCCGGCCGCTTCTTCGAATATCCGCCCTTTTGGCATTGCCATTGTGAGTACCTTACCCATTTTGCTCTTCCTTTCTGGCACCGATAAAGTATGTGACGTTTGTGAATGATTTTGTCATATGATCGATATTTTCAATGCCCGCCAAATCCTGCAGGACAACCTTTCTGCCTCTTGCCCTTTCTTCCTCCGCGAATAAAATGGCCTGCGCCCGCTGCTCCTTGCTGAAAATAACGGCGTCCGCCTCGCTTGTTTCTTCCTGGATGCCGAGCGCTTCAATCAGCCTGTCGATACGGAGTCCGAAGCCCGTGGCGGGAGCAGGGCTGCCGAAATGGCCGAGAAGATTGTTATAGCGGCCGCCGCTTCCGATGACAAACCCGACATTTGCCGCATACACTTCGAATAAAATTCCCGTGTAATAACTCATATGGCTGACCATGTTCAGATCAAGCCGGATATGCTCGGCACACCCGTAATCTTCAAGAATGTCCCATAGGTCTTCCAGCTCCTGAATCACGCTTTGCCCGGAGATGCCGATGATCTCCTCCGCTTTGGCGCAGATCTCTTTTCCGCCCCGCAATTCCAAAAGTCCGAGCAGCCGGCTTTTGTCTATTGAAGAAAGCGGAAGCGATTTGACATGTTCTCTGTACCCCACATAATTCTTTTCAAAGAGAAAGCGCCGCAGAACATCCGCCCGCTCGGCATTGCCCAGCACCTCGACAAACAGCTCATCTGCGAGCCCTGCATGGCCGATCGCGATTTTAAATCGGTGCAATCCCGCGTTTTTCAGAGCGCCGGCCGCGAGTGCAATCACCTCAGCGTCCGCGCTTGTTGATCCGTCGCCGATCAGCTCCGCGCCGACCTGTTCGAATTCAGCCGGACGTCCGCCTTCCCGTTCTTGAGCGCGGTAGACGCTTGCCGCATATCCCGCTCTGAGCGGATGATTATTTTTGTGCAGCTTAGACGCCGCCACCCGGGCAATCGGTCCGGTCATGTCAGGCCGAAGCACAAGCGTTTTTCCGTCCTGGTCGAGAAGCTTAAACAGCTGCTGTTCTTCAATTGCTGACTGGACACCCACTGTTTCATAGAATTCTAGGGTCGGAGTCTCCATAAACTGATAACCCCATTTATCAATTAAATCCGTCAGTGTGGAACGGACTTTCTTCTTTGCTTCGTATAAACCGGGAAGCGTATCTCTCATGCCATGCGGTTTTTCAAACATAAACATTCCCTTTTGCACCTCCGCTTTGTCTGAAGGAAAATTCCGAATCCTTTAGTTCGCTAATATGATAATATGTTAGCAGATAAAAGAATAGATTGCAATGCCCAATGTCCGCCTATTCTTTCCCATATTGATGACTAAATCATGAACAAATCTGTAAACATAACACAACCATCTAATCATATTGAGCAGAAGTGCTATAATACATAGAATAGCTTCAACAGAAACAAGGGAGAATAATTGATAATGAAGACGCTTGGAACATTATGTGTGCTGATTCTGACAGCCGTCCTTGTCTATCTGGGATATAACATCTATACAAACGATATTCATTTGAATCTTTTCAATCAGCAGTCCGACGAGCCTGATGAGAAAACACCGTTAAAAGGGAGCGCGTCACCGCTCAATGTCGTTCTGTACAGACAGATGGATTCACCCAGACTGTACAATGGCTGTGAGGTGACAAGCCTTGCTATGATTTTGAACAATGCCGGATATCATGTATCAAAAAATACATTGGCGGATCGAATCAATAAAGTTCCGCTCACATACAGCAGCGGGCTGAAAGGAGATCCGAATGAAGGATTTGCCGGAGACATGGAAAACGGCCCGGGTTTAGGCGTTTATCATGAGCCGATTGTTAAACTGGCCAAAGAGTATGCAGGAAACAAAGTATACGACCTGACGGGAAAAGACATTTCTGCTGTGTACCGCCAGCTTGAAAAGGGACGGCCGGTCTGGGTGATTATCACCACTTCCTTTAAACCGGTTGATCAAATGCAGACTTGGAATACGCCGAACGGAAAGGTCGACATCACGTACAGCATGCACAGCGTAGCCGTCACCGGTTATGATCACGATTATGTATACGTCAATGACCCTTACGGCTATAAAAACAGAAAAACGGACCGGACTGAATTCGAAAAAGCCTGGAAGCAGATGGGCAGCCAGGCCATTGTAATCAAGTCATAAAAAAACCCCGCTGACGTTAATCAGCGGGGTTTTCCATTCGTTTTTTCATTTCTTCGTGCGTATAGATCAGCTTCATCGGATTTCCTCCGACAAACGCCCCGGCCGGGACATCTTTATGCACCAGCGTACCGGCTGATACAACGGCTCCGCTCCCGATGGTGACGCCGGGCAGAATCGTTGTGTTTGCCCCGATCATTACCTCGTCACCGATTGTGACATCACCGGTCCGGTACTCATGTATTAAATATTCATGAGCCAAAATCGTCGTATTGTAGCCGATGATGCTGTTTTCTCCGACAGTGATTTTTTCAGGAAACATAATATCCGGCATCACCATCAGCGCGAAAGAGGTTTGTTTTCCGACATTCATTTTCAAAAAGGTTCGGTACAGCCAGTTCTTCACGCTTAGAAACGGCGTATACCTTGCAATCTGGATGATGATGAAGTTTTTTATCACCTTCAGAAAGGGAACCGTCTGATATACATGCCACAATGAATTTGCACCTGCAACCGGATGGCGGTCTGTTTTTCTCACGGATCACTTCACTCCGGTGATGTGCAATAAATCACTCATTTTCTCAAGCATATAATCGGGTTCATACGCGGAAAGCGCCTGTGCGCCTTTAATCGTCCACGCCACGCCGGCTGTTTTTGTGCCGGCGTTTTTGCCCGCCATGACATCGTGATAATTGTCACCGACCATCATGGCCTCCGACGGATCGCACCCAAGCCGGCTGAGCGCAAGCCGCACAGGTTCGGGATCAGGCTTCGGATGCTTTACATCATCAAGCGTGACGACAGTATCGAAAAACCGCCCGATGCCTGTCAGCTTCAATCCCATATTGACTGTATCCCTCAGCTTTGTGGTGACAATACCGAGCTGATAGCCCGCTTTTTTCAATTCATCGAGCGTTTCATAAACCGTTTCGTACTCCTTGACAAGCTCATCGTGCTTCTCATGATTGAATGCTCTGTACATGCTGATCATGTCATCGCACTTTTCGGCATCAATGCCTGAAAATGTTTCGTACAGAGGCGGGCCGATAAACGGAAGCACATCTTCCCGTTTATACTGTCCCGGGCAATAATGATCAAGCGTATGAAGATAAGAAGCGATAATCAGTTCATTCGTGTCAATCAGCGTGCCGTCGAGATCGAATAAAATGGCGGTTAAACGTTTATCAGTCATCTTATGTCCTTTCCGATTTCAGACGTCAGTCCGTATCTGCATACCGCTTATCGGCATACCCTTTAACGCGTCTGAAAACCATTAAAATAATCGCAAGAACAATCAGCACAATGGAAATGACCTGCGCGATTCGAAGCTGGCTCGTGAGCATCAGGCTGTCCGTGCGCATTCCTTCAATAAAGTATCTGCCGATCGAATACCAGATGATATACGTTAAGAACAGATTGCCCCTGCGCAGGTTCACGCGGCGGAGCAGAAGCAGAATCACGACACCCGCAAAGCTCCACAGCGATTCATATAGAAACGTCGGGTGATAATAATGTCCGTCTATGTACATCTGATTAATGATGAAATCCGGAAGGTGAAGACTTTCCAAAAATGAACGGCTGACCGCTTCGCCGTGAGCCTCCTGGTTGATAAAGTTTCCCCAGCGCCCGATGGCCTGACCGAGCAGAATACTCGGCGCGGCAATATCCGCCAGCTTCCAGAATGAGATCCCTCTTACTTTTGAAAAAACAACGCCTGTTGCGATCGCACCGATTAATCCGCCGTGAATCGCGATACCGCCTTTCCAAATTTTAATGATTTCCCCGGGGTGTTCCGAGTAATAGCTCCACTCGAAAAGCACATAGTATGCCCGGGCGCAAATGATTGCGATCGGGATGGCGAAAAGAACAAGATCAATAAAAATGTCCTTTTTCAGCCCTCGCTTTTCGCTCTCCCTCATGGCCATCCAAAGCCCTAATAATGCACCCGCGCCGATAATGATCCCGTACCAGTGCACGGATAAAGGTCCGAGCTGCAAGGCAATCGGATTGATCGGTGTTCCTGCTTCGTTCATATTATTGCCAACTCCTATTCGTCTTGTTCGCCGTCTTCAATGACATCCGCCAGCTTATTCGTAAATTGCTCGGCGGCATTTAAACCCATCCGCTTCAATCTGAAGTTCATCGCCGCAACTTCGATAATAACGGCGAGATTTCGCCCAGGGCGGACTGGAATGGTCAGTTTTGTAATTTCCGTATCAATGATTTTCATTTTTTCCTCTTCAAGTCCGAGACGGTCGTATTGCTTCCCTTGCTCCCAAAGCTCAAGGTCCATGACGATTGTAATTCTTTTATTGCTTCTGACGGCGCCCGCTCCGAACAGCGTCATGACATTTATAATGCCGAGACCCCTGATTTCAAGCAGATGCTCAATCAGATCAGGCGCATTCCCGACGAGCGTATCCTGATCCTCCTGCCGGATTTCGACGCAGTCATCCGCGACAAGACGATGGCCGCGTTTGACGAGCTCCAGGGCCGTTTCACTTTTACCGACGCCGCTTTTTCCCGTTATGAGCACACCGACGCCGTATATATCCACAAGCACGCCGTGAATGGCGGTTGTCGGCGCGAGACGGCTCTCAAGAAAATTCGTCAGCCGGCTTGACAGCCTGGTTGTTTTCAGAGGGGATCTTAGCACCGGCACGCCGTTTTTCTCGGATGCTTCTACAAGCTCCGGCGGGATCGGCATATCTCTGGAAAGGATGATAGCCGGCGTCACATCGGTGCACAGCGATTCCATCCGCTGTTTTTTATCCTCCTCAGGAAGCTGATCGAAAAATGACAGCTCCGTTTTTCCTAAAAGCTGCACCCGTTCTCTCGGGTAATATGTAAAATAACCGGCGATTTCAATACCGGGCCGTGATAAATCACTCATCGTAATCGGGCGGTTAATCCCTTCTTCTCCGCTGATCAATTCTAAATGGAACTGCTCCATTACGTCTTTGGTCCGAACCTTTGCCAAGATATGTTCCTCCTGTTCTGGGATGTTCCGAGCTTTGAACAGTTATATTTTATCACTTTACCGTCTGAACCAAAACAGATTTATACAATTCCGGCATAACTGGTCTAGATAACTAGTCTGAAAAAGAGTAAAATAAAACTAACAACTAACCAGAAAGGCGTGTTTTAAAGTGGCTGAAAGCTTGTTAATCAGCGGTGCGGACATCGTAACAGAAGAGGAAATCATCCGAAACGGATTTCTCGGCATAAAAGACGGCATCATTTCTTACGCGGGTCAAACAAGACCGCAAGAAACGTATGAGAAGGAATGGAAGGCGCCCGCGGGTTCGTATGCGCTTCCCGGAATGATAGATATCCATATTCACGGCGGTTACGGCGCGGATACAATGGATGCCGATCTCGCGGCTCTTGATACAATGTCCGCCCGGCTGCCCGAAGAAGGAACAACCGCTTTTCTAGCGACCACGATCACACAGCAGCACGAAAACATTGAAAAAGCGCTTAAAAACGCCAAGGAATGGACGGACTCCTCACCGCAGGCTCATAAAGGCGCTGAGTTGATCGGCATTCATTTAGAAGGACCGTTTGTCTCTCCGAAAAAAGCGGGAGCACAGCCGAAACAATGGATTACGCCGGCCGATGCCGGGCTCTTTCAGAAATGGGAGCGTCTCTCCGGAGGTCTGATTAAAATCGTGACGCTTGCACCGGAAGAAGATCCTGATTTCAGCCTGATCCGTTATTTAAAAGACCGGAACATCATCCCGTCAATGGGACACACAGACGCGGGAGCCGATCTTTTAGAAAAAGCGGCGGATGCCGGAGCACTGCATATGACACACCTCTTCAACGCCATGAGCTCCTTTCATCACCGTGAGCCGGGGGGCATCGGTACGGCGCTCGCCTGCGGCCGCATCACGGCGGAGCTGATCACTGACGGCATTCATTCTCATCCTTTGGCTGTAAAGCTTGCCTATTTGGCGAAAGGAAGCCAAAACCTGATCATGATTACAGACTCCATGCGGGCAAAAGGGCTTAAGGACGGAGAATACGAATTCGGCGGACAAAGAGTCACCGTTTGCGGAGACAAAGCGCTTCTTTCTGACGGGACGCTGGCCGGTTCCATTTTAAAAATGAATGAAGGCGCGGCGCTCATGCGCAGGTTTACGAACTGCTCATGGCTGGATATAGCTAATATGACAGCGGCAAATGCAGCCCGCCGGCTCGGCATTTTTGACCGTAAAGGAAGCCTTGCGGAAGGAAAAGACGCCGACATTGTTTTGACGGACGGACAGTGCGCCGTGCTGGCAACGATCTGCCGAGGAAACACCGCATATATCTCAGGAGGAGCTGATTGGACATGAACGTCATCACATGCAGACATTATGAAGAATTAAGTGAAAAAGCCGCAGAGATGATTGCTGAAACAGTTAAACAAAAGCCGGATGCCGTTCTCGGGCTTGCGACGGGAGGCACCCCTGAAGGCGTATACAAAGAGCTTGTGCGGATGCACCGCTCCGAGGGCCTGTCATTCCGGGATGTCACGACGATCAACCTTGATGAATACGCCGGGCTTTCTCCCGAGGACAAAAACAGCTATCATTATTATATGAATACACATTTTTTTGCACATATCGACAGCCGAAAGGACCGCCGCTTTCTCCCTGACGGACGGGCAGACGATCTTGAGGCTGAATGCGAACGCTATGACCGATTGATTCAAACACTCGGCGGAGCGGATATTCAGCTTTTAGGCATCGGACACAACGGCCATATCGGCTTTAATGAGCCCGGAACGCCATTTGAATCCCGAACCCATGTCGTTGAGCTGAATGAAGAGACAAGACGGGCGAATGCGCGGTACTTTCCGTCAATCGACCAAGTTCCTGAAAAAGCCGTGACAATGGGGATCAGGACGATCTTGTCCGGCAAACGGATTTTGATCATTGCATCTGGAAAAAGCAAGGCCCAAGCGGTGAAGCAGCTTCTGGACGGGCGCGTCACTGAAGCATTCCCCGCCTCCGCCCTGCACGAACACCCGGATGTGACGGTCTTGATTGATGAAGAGGCTGCGGGCGGCGATTGAAAGGATTTGACCTATGCAGATTGATAAACAATCTCCGATTCCGATTTACTTTCAGATTATGGAACAATTGAAAACCCAAATCAAAAACGGCGAGCTGAAAGCGGATGCGCTGCTTCCGTCTGAGCGGGAATACGCCGAACAATTCGGCATCAGCCGCATGACGGTGCGCCAGGCGCTTTCCAATTTGGTGAATGAAGGATTTTTATACAGACAGAAAGGCCGGGGAACGTTCGTCAGCAAACTGAAGATGGAGCAGCCGCTTCAAGGGCTGACAAGCTTCACTGAAGATATGAGAAGCCGGGGCATGAAGCCGGGGAGCAGACTTGCCGAATACCAGCTGATTCAGGCGACGGAAGAGTTATCTTCTATCCTTGGATGCGGCTGTCAGGCAACGCTTCATAAAATCATCCGCGTCCGGCTGGCGAATGATATCCCGATGGCGATCGAAGCCTCGTACATCCCGTTTGACAAGGCGGGGAAATTGGATGCCTCCCATTTTCAATCATCCATGTATGAGCACATCGAAGCGTACAATCAGATGCCGATCTCACGCGCCAAACAAGAGCTTGAACCGGGAACAGCTTCCGAGGAAGAAGCCGAACTGCTCGGGATCCAGCCCGGCGCGCCCGTCCTCTATATCAAGCGGACCACTTATCTGCAGGACGGCACTGCCTTTGAGCATGTCAAATCCGCCTACAGAGGCGACCGCTACACATTCGTGCATTATATGGACAGGGTGAAATGAAACATCTCCAACCGTTACGGGTTGGAGATGTTTTTTTGATCTGCCATTTTCAAATCAATTCTCTATGACTCTGTCAAAACGGAGAGGCTGGGGTTTAGGTATCTATTTTTATAAAGAAAAGAGTACTAAAATGCTACCCTCTGTTTTGGACAATATACGGAACCTGCTTTGAAATCAGCAGCAGCGGTTCTTTGTTTTTGTGAGCCAGTGAAAACATGATTGCGCCTTCAATCATCGAGTTGATTGTCATCCCAAGCTTCTCCGCTTCCTCTTGTTCAAACCCATGCTCAAGAAATTTTGCCGCAAACACATCCGTCCACTTCTTGAACACCTCAACACATGTGCATCTTAACGTTTCATTGATCAGAGCGGTCTCACCCGCCAGCAATCCAACCGGCACGCCCTCAATATTCTGAGGATCATTAAACTGTTCAGCCGTTACATGAATAAAGTGCTGAATGGCTTCTACAGGGTCCCCGAATTCAGACATACTATTCTGTATTTGCTTTTCAACGCATCTTCCCGTATGTCTGATTGCCGCAATGGCGAGTTCTTCTTTTCCGTTTGGAAAGTGATGATACACAGACCCTCTGGGTGCTCCGCTCTCTTTTATAATTTGATTCAAACCTGTCGCATGGTATCCCTGAATCTGAAAAAGATATGCAGAGGTTTGAATAATTCTTTCTTTTGTCCCGGTTTTACTGTTCATTATGTTTCCTCCTGCATTTAAGAAAACCAATCGATTTTAGTATAGAAAAGGGACATAAAAAAGTCAAAAGCACTTATCACAGCAGGGCGCCGCCATTTCCGTACAGAAAAAATCCTGCTGACCGTCAGATTCCGTTCTGAGCGATCAGCAGGCGGTATTTCACTGTTATGGGTTGGAGACATGCCTGAAATCAAGCTGATCCGGAGCTGGAGCATACGGCGTATTTCCCGTTTTGAACATCCAGATCGGTGATATTGTTTTGCCGTTGTACGGATCTTTGACGACGGTGTACCAGTAATAAACTGATTCCGGCTGCAGGCCGTCCCAGACCCATTCTGCGGTTTTTCCGCTTTTTACGTGTTTTTGATGACCGAGCAGTTCGTTCGTATAAACGTTGCATTCAAAATAATCGGTCGCTACCTTTTTCATTTTCGGCTGTAAATCCATTTCAGCTGAAAATTCGTCTTTATCAGCGAACAGATCGGTGTCATAGTAATTGATGTCATCCGTATACGGCGAGTAGGAGAACATGTGAACCTGATTGGCGGCCTGATCGAATTGCATGATGCGCATATAGCCTTGTCCCCCTTCAGGACCATCCTGATAGTCAGTCAGAATTTGATGAACGAGGCGGTCCGGTTTTCCGTCGCCGTCATCGTCAAGGGCATCGGTTTTTTTCACAGCATTATGGTAATGGCCGCTTAATACCATCGCCACATTGCGATTCGGCTTAACGACTTTTTGATAGATCGTCTCCCCGATCGGGCTTCGGTTTCCGCTCACAAGCAAATACTCATGAAAACATAATATGGCGGTTCGGTCCGGATATTGCTTAAGCACTTGATTGATCCAGTCAATCTCTTGATCCGCAATGCCCCAGCCCATATAAATCATAATAAAATCGTTCCCGCTTGCCGACAGCAGATCATAATGCCCGCGGTTATTTTTGTATGACCCGCCGTAATGCATGTTCTTTTCAAAACGGCGGCTTCCGAAGAAATCCCCGAAGGTTCGGTATGTGCCGTCTTTATGGCCGACGTCATGATTGCCGGCAAGCACTCCGTACGGAATCCCCGCCTTATCAAGTGTCCGCATGGAGTGATCGGCGTTTTTCCACTGTTTCATCACCATTGAATCATCGACGATATCGCCGGTATGAAAGACATATTTGATATTGTGCTTTTCCTTATTTTCTTTGATCCACTCCGTCATTTTGTCAAAAATGTTCGGGTGCCCTTGTGCGTAATACTGTGTATCGGACATCCAGACAAATGAGTAATTGCCTTTTGCCGGGATTTGATCCTGAACGATGACATTCATCTTTGAGTTTTTCACCGCATCCGCTGCGGACACGGCGGCTTTTAACGTAAACGGCTTTTTATTTTTGGCAAGGACGCTGTCCGCCTCCTGCCAGCGGCTTGTCCGGTAATTCCAAATATACATGGTTACCTTTCGGCCGGGCAGAGAGCTTCCTTTCCAGACCGCTTCGGCCAGGTCCGTTTCGTCAATAGACGGGTCAACGGTTACTTCAAATCGGTGATAAGGGAAACGTTCCTTGCTTTCTGACGAGACTGTTTTTCCGTCATTTGCCGAGATACGGTTCATTTCCGGCAGTGTAAACGGCATTTCATTTTCTTTTATGCCTTGCGGCGGTTCTGTTAATGAGGCGTGTTTATACACTTTCACGCTGCCCGGATTCCGCGCGGTGTAACGGAATCCCCGGTAAAATGATACATTCATTTCATCCTTCGTCGGATCCTTTACCCGGACGGACAGCTTCGCTTTATGGGCGCTAATGTTTTGATCGGCAAGCTCCGGCTGATCCGGCTCCTCCCGTTTGATATGGAAGGTGCGGACGGACGTTGTTTCATTTCCGGCAAGGTCTGCCGCAGTGATGGTAAGCGTATGCTTTCCGGGCTTAAGATCGGCTGATGACGTATGATGCGGGAGCGTGATGCTTTCTCCGTCCAAAAACGCTTTGACTTCTTCCACCTTGCTCCATTTATCACGGATGTCCGCTTTCAGCTCAAAGTTACCTTTCAATGTCGCGCCTTCTTTGATACCCGGAACAATTTTCGGGCCTGTATTGTCCACCCGCACAGACTGACTGAGCTGCTCCTCACCGTCGCTTACAAAAATCTGGTGATAGCCTTCAGAAAGCTTCGCCGTATTCCATGGCAAAAGCCGCGACGTAAATAAATGATCCGGCAGGCTGAATGAGAAGGTCATGCTCTGATTCGCCCGCTTGCCGTCACCGATAAACAGCTGCTCATCAGGATCCCGCTTCCCGTCTTTGATCAACGTTCCGTCTGAAAGCACCAGGCGGGCATTTTTCACGATAAAATCATCCCGATTCTCCCCCGTGTCATACGGAGAAACCTTTGATCCCGCGCGGATGGATACTTTCTGCGTTTTGCCCCCTTTTTGCAGCAGACGTTCCGGAAGCAGAACCGAGTACGTTCTGTAGCGATGAGCCGGATCGTCAAAAATGTGCAGCACCTCGTTTTCCATCATGACGGTGTTTTTGAAATAAAGATTGGTTTTCCGGGCATCGAAGGCGAAATAGACCTCTTTTTCCAGCGCCGGCCGGGTCTCCTGCCGCTTGCCGTCAATCCACAGTTTGATCTTATCCGCGCCGGCGTCAGATGTGGCTTTGAGCAGATAGGTGCCCGATATCGTATCTTCCGGTTCAATGTTCATTCTGAGTCCGTGTGATTTACTCGTCTGTTCAATGTCAATCATCTTGACGGGTGTTTTTGCTTCATTTTCCCCGTCACCGGCTGCGATATAATACTCAAGCTGATCCTGGCCGAGCAGTTCCGGGGAATAAATAATGTGACGGTATAAGCTGTCGTTGCGGTCTTTTTCAGCCAGAATTCGTTTGAATGGTTTGTTCTCATTGGTTCTGTAATAAAACGCCGCTGTTTTGACAAGGTTTTTGTCCCGGATGTCCGCTTTTAATTCAATGCTTTCTGCCGGCCGGACCGGCTTTTTGTCTGTAAGGTCTTCAATGACCGGTTTTTCCTTATCCGGTTTGATCACTCTTTTCTGCTGAGGGATCTGCGCCTGAAAAACGGAGCCCGGTGACGGCTTATGTTCGCTTGTGGAGATCTTGAGCAATTCTCCCGTTCCGTTCAGCGGATATTTGTACAGCAAAGAAGTCAGCCGGCGGAATGCGTGTTTTCGGTAGTGCGCTGAGGCGATGGTTTTTCCGGTGTTTGCTGACAGCACCACCGTCCGCGGGCGGGCGTTGGACATTCCGTCCGTCCCTTCGATGACGGCGAGATGTTTTCCCTCCTTCAGGCGGGTTCCGTAATAGCGGTTGAAATCATCTGCCGTCAGTTCTGATGCGGCATGTCTCAGCCAAAACACATAAGCGCCGCCTGACGGAATGACAATATCTTCTTTCGGCCTCCATATCACATCTGATTCCGGCCCTTCCTTCGGGTAGCGGTAGCGGATATGATAATCCTTAAAGTGAATGGGTCTGTCCGTCGTGTTATACACCTCGATAAATTCATAGGCATCAGCGCCGTCTTCATTTTTCGTATCAACGGCAAGCTCCGTAATCATCAGCTCGGGAATATGATTCAAATCGGCTTGATAGCCGTCCAGCTTCAGCCGCTTTTTCTCCGATTCCGCCCGCTGTCTGCCGTTGGTGAAAACGAGGTAATATTCCAATTCTCCATTCCAGATATCCCGTTTTGAAACCTGGGCCGTAAACAGCCGGATTGCGCCTGGAGCGGGCTCCATCGGCACCATCTTATATCCCAGCTCATTGCTTTGTTTATAAAAAAGAAACGCCGAAAACGCTTGATAATCGGCATTCTGTACATGAGCCTGTATGAACAGGTTTCTTTTCATTTCCGCCTTTACTTCGATTTGGGGAGGATTCTCCAGAAGCGGTATGTAATGAGGCGGCTGTCCGAATTCCTGCTGATTCACCGGGATTTCCGATTCTTTGCGCGCCGCACCCGCAGAAGGACTCACACAAAGCAAACCAATCAGAAAAAAGAGCGTCATCACAAGTTTCATCTCATTACCTCCCTATGCATTATGTTGCGTCAGGAGGCCTCCGCTTATGTAACCGCACATAAAAAAGCTGCCCTCTCGGGGACAGCTCTTTTTTATCCTTTTCTAAGCGGCTCCAATATGCCTTTTTGAATCAGCAAGTGGAAAACGGAAAGCACGACGGATGCCCAAATGGCGGTGCCGAACCCGTCAATCTGAAAGCTGTCTCCCATTAAGGCAGCGGTCATCATTAACGTAATGGCGTTGATGACAAACAGAAAAAGGCCGAGGGTCACAACCGTGACAGGCAATGTCAATATGACGATGATCGGTTTGATCAGCACATTTAACACAGAAAGAATCACACTGGCGATGACAGCCGCTCCGATACTGCTGATATGGACGGAATCAAAATATCCCGCGATAACGATTAATAATAAAGCATTTACTAAAATGCTGACTGCCCATTTGATCATTTATTTCAAATCTCCTTCTAAAGGTACAACAAAACACCAGATAATATATACAATCGGCACGATTCCGCTCGTGACAAGCGCTAATACAACGGTTATGATGCGCAAAAGCGACGCATCCATATTGATATACTCCGCCAAACCGCCGACGACACCGGCGATTTTACGGTTTTTTTCTGAACGGTAAAGTCTTTTCATCCAATCACCTCTGAGTATGCTTGAGCTTAATGGCTCCTGTTAACGATTCTGAGAAAATCGAGAGATGCTGATCATGGCCTTGATTTGATTCCAGCATCAGTTCTTTTTGAATGGTATCATTCTTTTCCTTTAAAATCTCCGCATCAATCAGCTCGTGGCTGAGAGAACCGAGATTGCTTTTGAGCTCCGCTTTCACCGCCGAGTCATCAGGCAGGGCGATCTCCACATTTCCGGTCGTCGTTTTTGTGTAGATGGAGCGGCAGTGCGGCGCTGTCACGGTAAGGATGATATTGCCGTTAAAGCTTTGGACGTCAATAGATTCACTCGATCCGCGCAAATCAATCAAGCCGTTGATCGTTTCCGCTTCGATCGCGCCGCATTGATGGCCGGCCAGCTTGATTTGTCCGTTAGCCGTTTCCGCCGACGCTTTCTCAGCCGTCAGATGAGAGAATGACAGGACGCCGTTTGTCGTTTTCGCCGAGAATTCTTTTACATGTAAATGTTCCCCTCTGATCGGTCCGTTAAACAGCTTCACTCTTATCTTATCGTACTCTTTCTGAGGAACATAAAGCGTGACATTGGTTTTCATCGTTTTCATTTCCGTGCGGACAAAAAACTTATTGCCCTTCATTTCGCACTCAATATGCTGGAGAAATGCGGTGCGCGCCGCCTCCTGACTGTCCGCCCGGTACACTTTCGCCTGGCACTCCGCTCTGACATCTTCATCCGCCCACGGTACGATATTGACGCTGCCGTTTGCAATCTGCATATCAATGGCTGAGAATTCACTGTCTTTAAATTGAAAAATATGCTGCACGTCGTGTGCGTGGCCGAAATTCAGATCCAGATCCGCTTCCTTCACTTTTTTGACAGCCGAATCAATCCAATCGAACAGCTTAGCACCGATCGACGGCTTTTGGCTTTCTTTTGTCCCGCTTTTGAAATCTTCCGCAGGTTCCTGGACCTCCGTTGATAATGCGGTGATCTGCTCTTCTTTTTCTTTATATTCATGATCCAGTTTTTCAATGAGCGTCAAAGCTTCCTGCGCCGTCAGCCTGCCTTCTTCCACAAGCTTTAAAATCCGTTCTTTCTCCTGTTTCATATAAAACTCCTCCCCCGACTTTTCTTACACCTGGCGTAATACCTTTATTCCCTGCACGATATTCCAAATGACCATTCCGATGAGGATCAGAAAATAAACAGCTGCTCCTGCTATCATAACAAAAACCGGAACCATACTCTCCCCCTGAGCCGTAATCGCTCCTCCGACAACACCGGCGATCACAATCAGCAATCCCGCAAACGGAATGATGTGAGAAATCAGGGCGCGCATGGCATGCCGCTTCGTCTCTTTTTCATCGACGACGAAGTAAGCCACAATCGGAAGAATAAGAGGCGCGAAAAACACGCTGAAATAACAGATGGATGCGATGATCGCTTGGTTTCGATTCAATAAAAACACTCCCTGTGCGGTAATGTAAAAGGCCCTTCATTATACATACGTATGACGAATGGGCGGGTTTCATTTTCATGCTAAAGGACATGCTTCGTTATACGTAATTTTTCATTTCAGAGATTTCACTATAGAATCTTTTCCCCTAACCGATTACAATATGTAACAAAGCCTGACCGTATGCAAGGAGGACATACCAAATGGAGAAAGATCCCGGAAACGACCAAGTAACGGAAGAAAGTCTGCGAAAATTGATTCGCGAACAGAAAAGAATGAACAGCGAAATGCTGGCTGAACTGGAACAGATCAAAGCGGCGCCTCTTCCCATTTCTCATGATATTCAATATATAAAAGTGCTGCTGGACAGCAGCAGCACTCATATTCTGCAGGATTTAATGCATTTAAGCAGACAGCTTCCCCAACAGAAGAAAAGCCTGTAGCACAACAGCCCAAAACCGATCGGTTTTGGGCTGTTGTTTTATCTGTTAAGTGGCTGCCGTTTCTTTTTCGGCCAGCAATGCTTTCATCCGTTTTTTATCACGTTCCATTACCGGTTTCAGATAGCGGCCCGTATATGATTCTTTCACTTCGACAATTTCTTCAGGCGTCCCGGAGGCTACGATCGTGCCGCCGCCCGCGCCGCCTTCAGGTCCGAGATCGACAATGTAGTCCGCCGTTTTAATGATATCGAGATTGTGTTCAATAACCAAAACGGTATCTCCGTTATCGACGAGTCTTTGAAGCACAACTAAAAGCCTTGCGATATCATCAACGTGGAGGCCTGTCGTCGGTTCGTCCAGAATATACAGTGTCCGGCCGGTGGAGCGCTTATGCAGTTCGGAAGCGAGCTTGACGCGCTGCGCTTCTCCGCCTGAGAGCGTCGTCGCAGGCTGGCCGAGCGTCACATACCCGAGCCCGACATCGGCAAGCGTTTGAAGCTTGCGTTTGATTTTCGGGATATTTTCAAAGAAAGACAGAGCATCTTCCACCGTCATATCCAGAACATCAGAAATGCTTTTTCCTTTGTATGTGACCTCAAGCGTTTCCCGGTTGTAACGTTTGCCGTGACACACTTCGCACGGGACGTACACGTCAGGAAGGAAATGCATCTCAATTTTGATGATGCCGTCGCCGCGGCAGGCTTCACAGCGCCCGCCTTTCACATTAAAGCTGAATCGGCCTTTTTTGTAGCCGCGCACCTTTGCTTCATTTGTCTGCGCGAACACATCGCGGATGTCATCAAACACACCCGTGTAAGTTGCCGGATTTGATCTCGGCGTCCTGCCGATCGGCGCCTGGTCGATATCGATCACTTTATCAAGATGGTCGAGGCCTTTGATCTCTTTATGGCTTCCCGGTTTCGCTTTGGCTTTATGGAGCTTTTGCGCAAGCGCCTTATGCAGAATTTCATTCACAAGCGTGCTTTTTCCGGAACCGGATACCCCTGTCACCGCCGTAAAAGTGCCGAGCGGGAATTTGGCATTCGCTTTTTTCAGGTTGTTTTCCGTGGCGCCTTTGATTTCAATGTATCGGCCGTCAGGTTTTCTTCTCTCCGGAGGCATCGGGATGAATTGAGCCCCTGACAAATAACGTCCGGTCAGAGAATCCGCATCATTCATCACTTCTTCAGGCGTGCCCGCCGATATGACACGGCCGCCGTGAATGCCGGCGCCCGGTCCGATATCTATCAGATAATCGGCAGCCATCATCGTATCTTCATCATGCTCGACGACAATCAGTGTGTTGCCGAGATCTCTCATGTTTTTCAGCGCGCTGATCAGACGGTCATTGTCACGCTGATGAAGACCGATGGACGGCTCATCAAGAATGTACAGGACGCCTGACAAACGGGAGCCGATCTGCGTCGCAAGCCTGATACGCTGGGCTTCGCCGCCTGACAGCGTACCCGCCGCCCGGCTCAGCGTCAGATAATCAAGACCGACTTTATCTAAGAAACTGAGCCGTTCTACAATTTCTCTTAAAATTAAATCTGCAATCTGCATATCTTTCTCAGACAGCGTCAGGTTTTTGAAAAATTCCAGCGCATCGCCGACGGAAAGTTCGGTAATGGTTCCGATGTGGCGTCCGTTGACCAAAACGGCCAGCGCTTCTTTCTTCAGCCGGTAGCCTTTGCAGGTCGGGCACGGCTTCTGTGACATATATTGCTCCATCTGTTCACGGATATAATCGGAGCTTGTCTCTTTATACCGTCTCTCAATATTGCGCAGCACGCCTTCAAATTCAATTTCATTCTCCCGCACTTGTCCGAAATCATTCTCGTATTTAAAGTAGATCCGTTCATTGCCGCTGCCGTACAGCACTTTATCAAGCTGATGCTTCGGCAGGTCTTTGACCGGAGTCTCCATATCGATCCCGTAATGGCGGCAGACCGCCTGAAGCAGCTGCGGATAATATTGGGAACTGATCGGCGTCCACGGAGCGATGGCGTGTTCTTTTAATGAGAGCTCAGGATTTGGAATGACGAGCTCCGGGTCCACTTCCAGCTTCAAACCGAGACCGTCACAAGTCGGACAGGCGCCGAACGGGCTGTTAAACGAAAACAGCCGGGGCTCAAGCTCTCCGATGGAAAAACCGCAAATCGGGCAGGCGTGATGCTCGCTGAACATCAGCTCTTCCTGGCCGATGACATCTATCATGACACGGCCTTCCCCTAAGCGGAGGGCGGTTTCCAGTGAGTCGGAAAGCCGGGCGGCAACGCCTTCCTTGACGACAATCCGGTCAATGACTACTTCAATGGAATGCTTTTTGTTTTTTTCAAGTTCAATATCGTCGGAAAGCTCGGCCATTTCTCCGTCAATCCGCACCCTTACATACCCTTGCTTTCTGATTTGGTCAAGGACCTTAACATGGGCGCCTTTTCTGCCTGAGACCATCGGCGCAAGCACTTGAAGCTTCGTCCGCTCAGGATATTCAAGAATCCGGTCAACCATCTGTTCAATCGTTTGCGACGTAATTTCGATGCCGTGCTCCGGACAGTGCGGCTTACCGACTCTCGCGTATAAGAGCCGGAGATAATCATAAATCTCCGTTACCGTTCCGACGGTTGACCGCGGATTGCGGCTTGTCGTTTTCTGGTCAATGCTGATGGCCGGAGAAAGCCCTTCGATCGCATCAACGTCCGGCTTATCCATCTGCCCTAAAAATTGGCGTGCATAGGCAGAAAGCGATTCGACATACCGCCTCTGTCCTTCCGCGTAAATGGTGTCAAAAGCAAGGGATGATTTTCCCGATCCGGACAGGCCCGTCACGACGACGAGCTGATCCCGCGGAATCGTTACATCAATGTTTTTTAAATTGTGCGCCCTTGCCCCTTTCACCTCGATCCGGTCAATTGCCATGTGTTCATCATCCTTCCGCTTTTAGCTCTAACAGTAAATCACGAAGCTCTGCCGCCCGCTCGAAATCAAGCGCTCTGGCCGCTTCTTTCATTTCATGCTCCATTTGCTCAACGACTTTCTGGCGTTCTTTCTTCGTCAGCTTCGTCAGCTTAGGCGCGGCTTTTGTTTTGTATTCTTCTTTATCCTCAGCGGCCTGCGTCGCGCGGATCACATCGCGGATTTCCTTATTGATCGTTTGCGGCGTAATGCCGTGGATTTCGTTAAAATGCTCCTGCTGTTCCCGGCGGCGCTTCGTTTCATTCATCGCGATTTCCATCGAATGCGTGATTTTATCGGCATACATGATGACCCGGCCTTCTGCGTTTCTCGCTGCCCGTCCGATCGTCTGAATAAGCGAACGCTCAGAACGGAGGAAGCCTTCTTTATCCGCATCCAGAATGGCGACAAGCGACACTTCCGGAATATCAAGACCTTCTCTCAGCAGGTTGATGCCGACCAGCACATCATATTTTCCGAGCCGGAGGTCACGGATGATTTCAATCCGTTCAAGCGTCTTAATCTCGGAATGCAGATAGTTGACCTTGATGCCGATTTCTTTCAGATAATCGGTCAGATCCTCTGACATTTTTTTCGTTAATGTCGTTACGAGCACGCGCTCATTCCGTTCTATCCTCGCCTGAATCTCGCCGATCAGATCATCAATCTGTCCTTCAATCGGCCGGACGTCAATGAGAGGGTCGAGCAGTCCCGTCGGCCTGATGATCTGTTCGATCATTTCCGGCGTATGCTCAATCTCATACGGTCCCGGAGTAGCCGACACGTACACGATATTGTGCATATGTTTCTCAAATTCCTCGAATCGGAGCGGACGGTTGTCAAGCGCTGACGGCAGGCGGAAGCCATGATCGACAAGCACCTGTTTTCTTGCCTGGTCACCGTTGAACATGCCGCGCACCTGCGGAATCGTCACGTGTGATTCATCAACGACGATCATAAAATCGTCCGGAAAATAATCAAGCAGCGTATACGGCGTAGAACCCGGAGGACGGAGCGTCAAGTGTCTTGAATAGTTCTCAATGCCCGAACAGAAACCCATTTCCCGCATCATTTCAAGATCATATCTCGTCCGCTGCTCAAGCCGCTGCGCTTCAAGGAGCTTGCCGTTTTCACGCATGACTTTCAAGCGCTCCTCAAGCTCCTGTTCAATGTTCAGAATCGCTTTTTCCATCTTTTCCGCCCGGGTGACGAAGTGGGAAGCCGGGAAAATCGCGACATGATCGCGGTCGCCGAGAATCTCTCCGGTCAAAGCGTCAACTTCTCTGATCCGCTCAATTTCGTCTCCGAAAAATTCTACTCTGATACAATGTTCGTCACGGGAAGCCGGGAAGATTTCCACAACGTCGCCGCGCACGCGGAATGTCCCCCGCTTAAAGTCGATATCATTGCGGGCATACTGGATATCCACTAGCTTTCTCAGCAGCTCGTTCCGCTCAATCTCCATTTCCGGTCTGAGCGACACGACCATCTCCCGGTATTCTTCAGGCGAACCGAGACCGTATATGCATGACACACTCGCAATGATAATGACATCTCTCCGTTCAAACAGAGAGGATGTCGCGGAGTGCCGCAGTTTATCAATTTCATCGTTAATGCTTGCGTCTTTCTCTATAAATGTATCCGTTTGAGGCACATACGCCTCCGGCTGATAGTAATCGTAGTAGCTGACAAAATATTCGACAGCGTTGTTCGGAAAAAACTCCTTAAACTCGCTGTACAGCTGTCCGGCAAGGGTTTTGTTATGGGCAATGACCAGTGTCGGCTTATTGACTTCTTTAATCAGATTGGACACGGTAAAGGTTTTGCCCGTCCCTGTCGCACCCAGGAGAGTCTGGTGTTTTCTGCCTTCCTGTATGCCTTTGACAAGCTTTTCAATCGCTTGCGGCTGATCTCCCTGGGGCTGATATTTCGAGACTAACTCAAAACGATCTTTCACAAAAAAGCCTCCGTTTCTTTACGAAATCTTCCTATTGATATAGTAACACAATGACGGGCAAAATCACTAAAAATACGAACTAAAGTTCGATGGTTTATTTTTACCAAGTCAATTTTTGTATAAAAAACCTGCTTTTATGGCGTAAAAGCAGGCTTCCATTTCATATTCACCATGTCAGGCATTGTCTTTCTTTTTGTCTGCTTCTTTTTTGGCCATGTACAGCCCGCCGGCTACCAGTGATACGACATCCAATCCAACGATGAAATACGTTTCGGTGTAACCTTTTAAATAGGATGCGAAAAGCAGTGCGGCTGTGAGAGCGATCGCCACATAATGGTTAAAAGTGACCCGCGTAAAAAGGACGACCAGCATAAAAGGGAAACATAATGCAAAAACGGCTTTTGTAATCACAAAAACCCTCCTCGGGAATTCTTCATCTCATCTGATTATAGTAAAAAATGAAGAATCGGACAATCGTTCCCCTGCTATCACAATACCCTTTTTCAGCAGTCTTCAATCATCTGTCAAAAAAAATGCGAATGTAAATCTATTGAACCATTAATGAAATGAACCAAATTGCCTTTCTTCAGCCGAAAGGAGGAGAAGGATTAGGTCTTTGTGTCTTTGACAGTTTCTTCCTCCCTCTTTACAATGTAATGATAGTGTTTACTATCATTTTCTTGGATGAAGAAAAAGGGGGTTATACCGCATGTATTCAGTACGATTTCAAAAAGCGGAAGAATCGAGCCGCTCAGCAGGCGCAAAAGGAATGAACCTGATTAAACTGACGAAAAACGGCCTGCCCGTTCCCGATGGATTTGTCATTCAGACAAATGCGCTGACGCGTTTTATGGAAGATAACCGGCTTCAGGCAGATGAGGAAGAGATGGAGCGCGCCATTATAAACGGCACGTTTTCAAAAGAGCTCCGCGATGAGCTGATTGCCTCTTTTTATGAATTGAGAGAATCATATGCCTCTGTTGCCGTACGTTCCTCGTCTGCGTCCGAAGATCTTGAAGGCGCTTCTTTCGCGGGCCAGTACGAAACCTATTTAAATATCAAAACAGAAGAAGAGTTTCTCGGAAAAGTGAAAGAATGCTGGGCTTCCTTCTTTTCGGCGCGGGTCAGCGGTTATAAGGAGAGAATGAAAAATGACACTGCAGAACCGTTAATGGGTGTTGTCGTCCAAGGGCTGATCAATTCTGAGGTATCAGGGGTCATTTTCAGCCGAAACCCCGTCACACATGATGACGGAGAACTGATGATCAGCGCGAGCTACGGTCTCGGAGAAGCAATCGTGTCCGGAAGCGTGACGCCCGACACATTTATCGTCAATAAAGACACATTCCGGATTGACAAAGAAATCGGCTTCAAAGAAATGTATATCGTTTCCCAAAAGGAAGGCGTAACCGAAAAAGAAACGTCCGCTGACATGAGAAACCGCTTCTGCCTTGATGACGAGAGCATCAAAGAGCTTGCCATGCTGACGATTAAGACGGAAGAACTGTACGGTTATCCCGTGGATCTCGAATTCGGATTTGCCGAAAATAAGCTGTATCTGCTTCAGGCCAGACCGATTACAACGATCGCGCAGGATCAGAAAGCGGCAGACGAAGAACGGGAATTTATCATGACGCCTCGGGACCAGAAAGATTTTTGGCTCAATATGGAGTCCAATATAGAAGGCCCCATCAGCCCGTTATTCGCCTCTCTCATTGTGCCTGCTTTAGAATACGGCCTCAAAGAAGGCACGAAGACATTCCCTGTGATGGGCATCGAGATTGAGCGTGTCAAGCTCCACCAGGGCCATGTTTTTTCCAGACAGCATAAGACCGACGACAACCTGCCCGCAGAACAGTTAGAAGCGCTTTTTCCCGTTTTGGCTGACCGCATGTATGATATTATTCATGAAACCTTTCTGCCTTTTTATCAAAAGCTGGACGGACTGGCGCATAAAAATCATACACCGGAGACTGCCCTTGAGGCGTTCCGAAACCTGCAAGAATTCTATTTAAAAGGATATGAAGAACATTTCAACATTGTCTTTCCGCAGATTGCGTTAAATATGACACTGGAGTCCATGTACGGACAGGTTGAGAAAGACAACGCCTCCCTTCTGTATGAAATGCTGGCCGGCGTCATGAATAAATCACTGGAAACCGACAGACAGCTCTGGCTGCTTTCCGGACAAGTAAAAGACAATCCTGAACTGCTGCGCGTCTTTACAGCTTCCCAGGCCGGCGAGCTTCATCAGACGCTTCTGCAATCAGATGAAGGAAAACGCTTTCTTGAACAAGTTGGCGAATTTTTACAAGAATACGGCTGGAGATCAGTAAAAAGCCATGATCTGATCGAAGAAACGTGGGCGGAAAATCCTTATTTCGCTTTGGCTAACATTCAAAACTATGTCCGGAACGGCTACGATTTTGACAGTGAGTTTCATAAAACGATAGAAAAACGCAAACAGCTTTACGCCGCCTTCATGAATCGAATTGAAGATGACGGCTTCCGGGAGACGTTTGACCGTTATTATCAGTGGGCGTTATCTGCATCCGTCATCATAGATGATCACCATTTTTATATCGATGCGATGCTGGACGCCAAAGCGCGCCTTTGTCTCTTGAAAATCGGCGAGCTGCTGCAAAAACAAGGCGTGATCGATGACCGGGAGGATATGTGGTACTTATACAGCGATGAAGTCGAGAAAGCGCTGGTGACGCCTGTTCCGCTGAAGGAAAAAACCGCTGAACGGAAACAGCTTTTCCAGCAATATCAGCTGCTTGAAGCGCCCGCTTATCTCGGCACACCGACGCCCGAACAGCTGAAAGCCGCTGAGCAGGTTACAGGCTCCATCACAGAAGATGAAAAAAACACTGAACATCATATTTACGGACTTGCAGCGTCAAGCGGAATCGCAAGCGGCCCGGTGAAAGTCATTCGTGACGCAAGTGATTTTTCCCGTTTTTCATCAGGAGATGTGCTTGTCTGCAAAATGACGACACCGCTTTGGACCAGTCTGTTTCAGGATGCAAAGGCCGTCATTACGGATACGGGCGGCATCCTCTCACATGCGGCGATCATCGCAAGAGAATACGGGCTTCCCGCTGTTCTCGGCACACGTGTCGCGACTGACAGGCTCAATGACGGAGATATCGTCTCGGTAGACGGCACAAACGGACAGATTACGATAGTCAAACGCGCTTCATGCTAGGTTTCCCTCTTTATTGACGGGCAGGGCGGGTGTATACTTGTCCTGCCAGTATTTACGCGAGGTGAAACAAGTTGAGAACGACGAACAAGAGAATTCTTGACGCTGCGATGAATCTTATCATTCAAAAAGGATACCGCGCCGCGACAACAAAAGAAATCGCAGAAAAAGCGAATGTAAGCGAAGCTACGATTTTTCGTAATTTTAAAAACAAACAAGGACTAATGAAAGCCATGATTGAGCAGCACACGCCGGTTCCGGAAAGCGTGATCACCAAGGCGGAAGGCAATCTGTATGAGGATCTTCTTCATTTCGCCACGACCCTTTTGCAGCGATTGGAACAAAAAAAAGAGGTGTTCCGCATCTGCCTGCGCGAACCGGAATTATTCGAAGACGTCCTGCAGGATATTGTCGTATATCCGCAATCCGTAAAAAAGGATTTAATCGTTTACTTTAAGGAACTGACAAAGAAAAACAGGATAAGCCCCGGCAGCGAAGAAGCTAATGCAGACGTCTTTATGACGATGATTTTCGGTTATTTTATGCACCGGCTGCAGCTGGGGAAAAGAGTCATCACTCTTTCTGAAGAAACGATGCTGAAACATAGCACTGAGATTTTTATTAAAGGAATTATCAGCCGGTAATGTCCGGCTCCTAGGAGGATGAAGGATGAGTTCAAAGAAAGAATGGGCGCTGATCGTTTCGCTTTTGCTGGGAGCCATACTCGTTCCCATCAATTCGACGATGATCGCAGTCGCTCTTTCATCCATTTCCCGCTCATTCAGCGAATCAATTGCCAGCATCACATGGGTCGTGACGGTGTATTTAATTGTGATGGCCGTGACACAGCCCATTGCCGGCAAGCTCGGTGATATGTACGGAAATAAAAAAATGTATTTATGGGGTGTCGGCCTTTTTCTGATCGCTTCATTGGGGTGCGCCCTCTCGCCAAGTCTTTTCTTATTGATTTTCTTCCGGGCGCTTCAGGCTGCCGGCGGCGCTTTGCTTACGCCAAACAGCATCGCCATCATCCGCCATGTCGTGTCCGAAAAACGGCTTCCGAAAGTATTTGGTTTTTTCGGCCTCGGTGCCGGGCTGGGCGCGGCTCTCGGTCCGTTTATCGGGTCACTTTTAATCGAGAGTTTCAGCTGGCATTCGATCTTTTGGGTCAACATTCCGTTTCTGGCGATCGCACTCGGGACCGCATTTATCATGTTTCCTAAATATAAAGAAGAAACCTCTGACGCGCCGCTTGATATCATCGGATCCGTTTTGCTTGCCGGGAGCATTGTATCTATTATTCTTCTGACGAAAAATGAAAGCTCTTTGGGCTATTGGGTGTACGCGCTGCTCATTCTATTATTTGTTCCGTTATTTTTCAGGCGGGAGCTGCGCACGAAACATCCGATTATTGATTTTGACCTGTTTAAAAACACAACCTTTACAAGCGCCAATCTGTCGGTTCTGTTAAGCAATTTAATGATGTATGCCGTGTTATTGATGATGCCGCTCTTTATGACCGGCCACTTCAGCATGAATACGTCGCACAGCGGTATGGCTCTTTCAGTCTTTTCTATTTTTATGTCCGCCAGCAACTGGGGCGGAGCTCAGCTCCATCACAAATGGGGCGCGCGAAGAATGATTTTTCTGTCCTTCGGGCTGATGGCCGGAGCCAATCTCTTATTTCTGCTTTTGGTTTATTCCCATTCCGTCCCGTTCCTTATGGCATCGCTTATTGTAGGGGGCATCGCGTCCGGTGCGGGGCTGACGAGCATGCAGGTGTCTTCTCTTGCGACGGTAGAACCGGGCATGTCCGGTATCGCATCCGGGATTTTTTCCACCTTCCGTTATTTCGGAAGCATTATTTCTTCAGCACTGATCGGTTTAATCTCCGGATTTCACATTCTGTTTATCATATTGATCGGCGTATCTGTGATCGGCTTGTTCGTATCGCTTGGAATTAAGTCCGGCGAAACCGTTGATACGAAAAAAAGCCATTCGGCGTAAACAAAAAAGGTTCCGTGAGCACCCGCTTTCCGGAACCTTTTTTCGTTTCTTCTTATTTTTCTCTCTCGAAGTGTCACCGCACTCCCCCGCTGTACATTTAATTGTACTTCTCTATCTCTCGCTGCTCTGCCAGCAACAAATTCACCATATCACTATAGCTATTCAAACCGTCTGTCTGATTATTTGCCTTCAGATATACATCATTTACATTTCTTGAAATACTTGAAATAACACCCTCATACTTATCCCGGTACTGCTCATTTTGTTCTATATCATGCTGCACCGCCTTGGACAGACTGGACATTATATCAGACGCCTGATCTGGATCCACTTTCTTTAGCTCAGATATAGAATAATCAAATGCTAGAAAAAAACCACTGTAAAGTATCATTGGATCATCCTGCTGCTTACATGCCAGATATGCTATAAAATTTGCCTCATCCTCATGCATGAAACCACTCTGATGTGCCAATTCATGCGCCATAGTAGCAGGCACCAAAAAAACTGGCACATTAACATTGATATTGGATTCATAAGTAAAAGGGACAAAAATACCATGTATCCCTGCATGCGACATTAGTTTTGACATCACCACTGGTTTTGGTGTTGAATATGAATGCTCCAAAACAGGATATTTCTTTGATAACATTTGCATCGAGAACACTGCGTGTTGTGCATAATAATCAAAAACCTCTGGTACATGAGCCAAAAGATCAGTATCCGCTAACTTTTCCCTTGCCAATTCCATTTCAACGGCAAGTGACTTACTCAATTTAACCAGTTCTTCCTTGCTGTAGTTCTCTTCTTTATATTCGGTATGAGACAAAAAAGAATATCTGTAATAGTTTATTCCACCCAAAATAGTATAACAAAAATATATCACGCTACAGATCGTAACGATTCCTAGAGCACCACGATAAACTACCATCCTACGTACACCTTTACTCATGATAACCTTGCGCACATAATAAACGATATAAAATAGAAAAAGTAACACAACCAACACGACGAGCCATTCACTAACAGAAAACTTGACCCAAGAAGGTACAAATCCTACTATTTTTGACAATAACGGATATACAGACCTACTGTATTTTTCCGCCCAATCCTGATGGTTCTGCGCGTATTTTGTCAGTATGTAAGCTATAACTCCAAGTGAAATCAACGGTAATCTCTTAAGTAAAAGCTTTTTTACAATGTACTCCCCCTATCCAACATAACCATTATAATCAGTTATTCTTAATATATATCCTGCTAAAGATTCATCTTCTAAAGGTTTTGGAGTTAGCAATAACCTTTCCAATAAGCCATACCTCTCCTTCATTTATTTTTTTATTATTTCAAAATAAAACAGCTAAGAAAATATAATTTTCTTAGCTGTTTTACTTTCTAGCTGATTTTGAAATCTAGTTTAGGAGTTCTTGAAACTATTCCGAATAATTATGAAAAATCACATTATAATGCTGTCATTTCTTCTTGCTCATGTTCATGTTCATCCTGAACGAATAAAATACCTAATTCATGATGTTCGCCTTCATAGGACGCGCGCTGATCAAACCGGATCTCACCATTCAGGCCGATGATCTCCATTTTTACAAATGCGCGGTTTTTTTGAAGTGCTTCGTAAAAATCCGATACATGCTTCACGGGAATGCCGTTTACTTTCGTTATAATCTCACCGATCTTCAGCTCAAGATCTTCCGCGGGCGTATTCGGAATGATGCCGAGCACCATTAAGCCCTGATCCCGCTTAGAGAAATAAAACGGAGCCGCGTTATCGTTCAGCCGCTGTCTCAATGATAAGAACAGGCGTCCGAGCACCGCAATACAAGCGGCAGCACCGGCAAGCGGACTCCACCAAAGGGCCGCTGCCCCGAATGCGGTGACGATAATCCCGAGAATCATGACACGTTTCGCCGTTATCCGTATGCTGACTTCCGGAAGGGATCCCTGCACACGCTGTCCGAAGCCGGCGATATAAGGAATCCAGATCAAATGGAAAGAGCCGCCCGGCACGGTAAAGACAGGCCACCAAGAAAGGTGTGACTCAAGCCCGCTGCCCGGCACCAATAAGAAAAGCGGAAGCAGCCATGCGCGATTCGCCAATTGACGGCCGATGGGCAGACCTCTGCTGCTGACGACAAGCGCCGGAGATGTTTTCAGGTACGCTGAACGGTAAGCAGCCGCTCCCTCCGTGATGATCAAAAGGCCCATAAACACGGCCGCTGATGCCCAATTCACGCCGAATGCCTGCGGAAACCGATCCGCAAACGGCACTGTGTGGGTATACTGAAGGATAAACGCAATCAACATGCCGGCGCTGACAATATAAGCTGATGACAGCCAGTTCATACGGAACGTCAGCGATGCCAAAGCCGTCACAGCCGCAATTATGCCGAGAAGACCGAATGGAATCGAAATTCCCAGTCCAAAAAATAATATGGAGAGAAGAATACCCGGTATAAGCCCTTTTATGTATGTAAAGATAAGCTCGTCATACATATCTGCGATTTTTGTATGAAACGTATGGCGTTCACGTTTAATCCGCAAATATCCGCAGGCGAGACTTATGATGATAAAAAACCAAAACATCGGGTGCAAAAAAAACAGACCGATACTTTTCAGAAGTTCAATTCCCCATTGAACAGACATTGCTTTCACCGCCTCAAGCCAAACATTTTAATTCTATTCTACCAAATAATCATTGGCTTGAATATCTCAAACGTCTATCTCTCTTCCGTCATCCACAACGTCACATTTGAGAGAGAGAAATCTTTCAGATAGTGGTCGACTTCCACCTCGATTACACCGCTGATCAAAAGCATGGACCGTTTAATATCCGTCAGATTGATTCCTAAACGTTTATGGTTTTTCATTAAGTAGGTGAAATAATGCTTTGCACACTCCTCATTGATATCGTGAACACATTCAACATTTGTGTAATTGACCAGGTATCTGCTGAACAGCATAAGAAGACTTAGTGCTTTTGTTGATGAAAATGTAACGTCTTTTGTTCGGTCTTTTAGTTGTTCCACTAATTCATAATATTTTTTTTCACGCACAATACTTGCCCTCTTCAATTGTGAACCCCCATTTTTTTATCCAGATAAGCACGGGTGATTACAGCTGCCGTGCCGAAGCGCCGCAAACACTTCTGCTTTCAATACTGAAATGCAGCTGTCAAACTAAAAAACTGTTCTCTATTAGAACCTTCTTTTATTGTAAGAACTAAAACTGACTGAGGCAACTTTCAAAAGTTTCATTTTGAATACATATTAACTCGGCATAAAGTCTCTCTTCCCTATAAATATCGGGTAATGTTTGTCCTTTATAAATGTTTAAATGTGAAAATTTTTTTAATATCTTGTCAAAATCGTCATAATTATATGTCTTTTGGTTCATTTATGAGACATGATAAAAGAAACAGGAGGCCTTAAAAAAGCCTCCTTTTCATTTATTTAACAAATAATGATTTTAACGCCATTTGCAGCTGTATATCGTTTTTTTCGTCAGATTTCTTCTCATTCATCAGCTGATTCATTTTTTCCGCTGTTTGTTTGTCAATGACAGCTGTTTTATCAAGTTTGTACCGATCTTGGAACGCCATGACGGCTTTTTTCATTGTGCCGCTGAAATAGCCGTCCGCCCTGCCCGGGTCGAAACCCAAGCCTTTCAGCAGGATTTGTGCGTGTTTGACATCCGCGCTGTTCATATCAGGCTGAAGCGGCTGTTTCAGCTGAAGCGGTCCCGCCGCAAAATAATCCGGCTGGCTTACGGCGATTGTCGGAGTAATGCCTTTTTTGTGAATCCAATTGCCTTTCGGCGTCAGCCATTTGTAAAGCGTCAATTTAATGTTGCTGCCGTCTCCCATCGGCACGGCCTGCTGTACCGTTCCTTTACCGAAGGAGGTATCACCGACAACGTCATAATGCCCCGCTTCTTTCAGCGCGCCCGCAAGAATTTCTGAAGCGGAAGCGCTCCCTTTATCCGTAATGACATTAACGGGATACGGCTTCTTATGTTTTAAAGTTGAGAAATATTGTTTTTTATCTCCGTTGCGTTCCGCGATTTGGATATACGGCATGTCTTTTGTGACGAAATGCTTTAAAATCTGTTCGACGCTTTGAAGGTAGCCGCCGGGATTCCCTCTTACGTCAAGAACGAGTCCGTCAATCCCTTGTTTCTCAAGCTTTTTCAGCGCCGCGGCGAAGTCCTGAGCAGTATGCTCGGAAAATGTCGATATAGCGATGTAGCCGACATGATGCCCGCCTGATTCCTTACGTGAAGCAAATACGGTTTCCAGCGGGATTTCCGCTCTTTTAATCCGGAATGACAGCTGTTTTTCAGTGCCCGGACGATGTATTTTAATAGAAACCTTCGATCCTTTTTTCCCTCTGATTTTCAGCACAGCTTCATTTAAATCTTTCCCGTTCATTGACTCGCCGTTTATACTGATGATTTCATCATTCGGCTTGAGGCCTGCCTTTTCAGCCGGAGATTGCTTAAACGGTGATACGATAATGATTTTATTCTCTTCCATACCGACTTCAGCGCCGATCCCTTCAAAAGATGAATCCAGAGAATCGGAAAACTGCTTGGCGGTCTGCTTGTCCATATAAACGGAATAAGGGTCGTTTAATGTAGACAGCATCCCCTGAATCGCTCCTTCAAGAAGCTTTTCTTTATCCACATTTTCCACATATTCGTTCGAGATCAGCTCATATGCTTTTTCGATTTTTTCCATTGCCTGGCTTCTTTCTGCTTCTGATGATTTCGGCTGTGCCGCCCCGGCAGTATGGGCTCCGCCGCACATGATGCTGACGGCCGCTATCGCTGCGATCATTTTCTGCTTCATCGTTTACCTCCTCTTAGTCCTTTTACGAAAACCTGGAGATAGTATGTGTAAACCGAAAAGAATTCATGTAACGGCAACAAAAAAACGGAACCAATAGATTGTTTCATATAAATGGGTAACGTATAATAATTTGTATGCAATTCATTAAATATACAGGAGAATGCGATATGAACATAAAATTGTCGATTTTATCCGCGGCGGTGCTGGCCGCAGGCATTACCGCCTTTGTCTGGCATAAAACAGAGGCCAATGAAAAATCACAGGCTGACGCTCTGTATGTTTCTCCCGCGGGAAACGATCAAAATGACGGAACGAAAGAAAAGCCGTTCCGCACATTGAAGCATGCGGCGGAAAAGGCGGAGGCCGGAACAACCGTATTGATTCGGGGAGGAACGTACGACGAAACATTTGAAGTAAAGCACAGCGGGACGGCGAAAAAGCCGATTACATTTCAGAACTATCAGAATGAGCATGTCGCCATCAGCGGCAAATCTGCGCCTAAAAGCGATTCTGAAACACCGTTAATTCAAATCCGCAATAAACAGTACATTACCATTCACGGCATTACGCTTGAAAACCTATCTGTCTCATCAGAAGATGCGACAGCCATAGGCATCTACGTCACCGGATCAAGCAGTCATATCGCCATTGACGGCAACCATATCCGGAATATTAAAACAATGGCTGATGAGGGAAATGCACACGGCATCGCGTTTTACGGCTCGGGCGCCATGAAGGATGTCAGCATCACAAATAACACGGTTGAAAAACTGACGCTCGGCGCAAGCGAAGCGGTCGTGCTGAACGGAAATGTTGACGGATTTAAGATCGCCGGCAATACCATCCGGGACAACAACAATATCGGGATTGACGTGATCGGCTATGAAGGAACTTCCAAGCAAAACGACTATGCGCGAAACGGCGTCATTGAAAACAATACGGTGAGCCATAACTCTTCTTACGGAAACCCCGCCTACGGCAATGAATACTCTGCTGGCGGTATATACGTTGACGGCGCAGAACATGTGGACATTAAGAAAAATACCGTTTACAACAATGACCTCGGCATTGAAGCCACTTCCGAGCATAAAGGAAAGTACGCACAAGATATACGGATTACGGATAACAAAGTGTACAACAATGCTTACACGGGTATTTCAATCGGGGGATATGACACAAAACGAGGCGGCACAATCAATTCCGTGATCGCTCACAATATCATGTACCGAAATGACACGAAGGACCTTGACGGCGGCCAGCTGCTGCTCCAGTACGATACAAAAGGGAACACCATCGAAAAGAACATCTTGACGGCAAGCGGTTCACGGATTTTTATCGCAAATGATTATACGAAAAACGAAGGCAATACTGTTAATCATAACGTCTATCACAAAGAAGCGGGAAAAGACGGCATTTGGAATTGGAAGAACAAAGAATATGATTCATTCGCAGCTTACAAAAAAGGAACGGCAAACGATTCAAATTCCATATATGCCGATCCGATGTACCGTGACGAATCGTCTTATGACTTTACATTAAAGCCGGGATCACCGGCCCTGCCCGTCATTCAATAACGGAACCATCAAAAAAAGCCAGTCTCACAAAGACTGGCTTTTGCATTTATACACGAAGGAATTTCCGGATGGAAGTCAAACTTCCCCATACTCCGATAACCGCGCCGATCAGAATGAGCACAAGTGATACTTGGAACACAAACGGACTGTACGGCAGGAGTGAAACAAATGAGCCCTGAACTTTCGGAGCCACCCAAGCGACCATTGACTGGTACGTGCTCAGCACGAGAGCGATCGGTATGACAGAACCGAATACCCCAAGCAGCAGCCCTTCAAGGAAAAACGGCCAGCGGATAAACCAGTTTGTCGCGCCGACAAGCTTCATGATTTCAATCTCTTTTCTTCTGGCGAAAATCGTGATTTTAATTGTATTTGAAATTAAGAACATCGCCGTGAACAGAAGGCCGATGATTAATGCGATCCCGATGTTGCGTGACACTCCGACGACCTTAAACAGACGGCTGACTTCTTCTTTCCCGTATGTCACTTTATACACATGATCCAGCTTCTCAATTTTTTTCGCGACTTTCGGCGTATCATGCGGATCTGTCGTTTTGACGATAAACGCGTTGTTCAGCGGGTTTTCCTGATCTTGCATTTTCATGGCCTTTCCGCTGTCGCCGAAGCTTTTGACCAATTGATCAAGCTCTTTATCTTTAGATGAAAACTCTACGCTTTGGATTCCCGAGATATCTTTAATCTCATTCTGCAGCGTATCCTGCGTTTTCTTATTTGACGTCAGATCGATTAATACTTTAATTTCCACTTCTTTTTCAGCATTTTTAGCCATGTTGTTTAAATTCAGCATAATGACTAAAAACACGCCGACCAAAATCAATGTAACGGTAACAGCGCTGATGGATGCAAATGTCATCCATGTGTTTCTTCCGAGAGATTTAAAACTCTCACGCAAATGGCGCCCGAGAATTTTAATCATAAGAACCATACTCCCCTCTTGACTCATCACGCACAATAATTCCGTCTTCGATTGCGATGACCCGTTTCTTCATGGTGTTTACTATTTCTTTATTGTGTGTCGCCATCACGACGGTCGTCCCACGGTTGTTAATCTCTTCCAGTGTCTTCATGACTTCCCATGATGTGACCGGATCAAGGTTGCCCGTCGGTTCGTCAGCTATAACGACGTCAGGATTGTTGACGATGGATCTTGCGATGGAAACACGCTGCTGTTCTCCTCCGGAAAGCTGGTCGGGAAACTGCCGCGCTTTATGCTTCAGCTGCACAAGGTCGAGCACTTCGAGCACGCGTTTTTTAATGACTGACTGCTGCTCTCCGATAACTTCAAGCGCAAACGCTACGTTTTCAAATACCGTCAATTTCGGAAGAAGTTTAAAATCCTGGAAAACAACACCTATTTTACGCCGCACGAAAGGAATCTCTTTTTCTTTCACAGCCGCGAGATCTTTATGATTAATCAATATTTGCCCTTTTGTCGGTTTTTCTTCTCTGTAAATCATTTTAATAAAAGTAGATTTACCGGCTCCGCTCGGTCCTACGACATATACAAATTCTCCGGGATGAATCATGACTGACAGCCCGTTAATCGCTTTTACACCGTTCGGATAGGATTTATATACTTCTTTCATCTCTATCATGAAATCACCTAATCTTTTATTTATGTCTTGCAGCCATAGAGTTCGCAAAAATACTGCGGTTTATGGCCGATCTACCAGGAAACAGATGAAAAATCTGAAAGTTCCTTTTCCTCAGTACACTTCATTATACGTCAAATTTAGACATATTACTATTACAGTTTCTTTTCATTCCCAGGCCGTGAAAAAACCTTGCCCCTATAACAGGCAAGGTTTTTCTGTTATTTTTTCTGTGACAGCCATTTTGCGATCTTCGCGGCTTCCTCATCATTTACAAGATGGCTCGGCATATTGCCCCGTCCGTTTTTAATGATGCTTTCAATCTTGGCTTCATCATACTTCCCGCCGACTTCTTGTAAATTCGGACCTCCGCCGCCTTCTAAATCTTTACCGTGACAGCCGATACAGCTTTGCTGATAAAGCTCTTCGCCCGCTGACGCAGATGCTTTCGATCCGCCTGAGCTGTCAGAGCTTTCTTTTTTCGATTCATTGGCTCCGCCGCATGCCGCCAGCAGGACGGACATGGTCAGAACCAGCGCCAATAGCGCCCATTTTGATTTCATATGTAAGATGCACCCCTTCGCTATTATAACCCTGTTTATGCGCGTTTGAAACCCTCGCCGAGCACCTCGCTTGCGTCTGCGACAATGACAAAGGCTGACTCATCAATTTGTTTGACGATTTGTTTCAGTTTTGTGAATTCGGTCTGGCCGACGACACACATTAAGATCGGCCGGTCATGTTCCGTATACCCGCCGACTGCGGAAATCTTCGTCACACCCCTGTCAATTTCCGTAAACACAGCCGACCTGACGGCTTCTTCATGCTGCGTAATGATTAAAGCCATTTTGGAGCGGTTGAACCCGACCTGCACGACATCAATCGTTTTGCTTGAAATAAATACTCCAAGCATCGCATACAGTCCCTGTTCCACTCCGAAAACGAGCATCGCGCTCAGCACAATTAATCCGTCCATGATGGCAAGGCACGTTCCCAGTGAAAGCCCCGTGTATTTGTGGATGATCTGCGCCGCCAGTGCCGTTCCCCCTGTGGAGCCTTTGCCGAGATACACGATGCCGATCCCCGTGCCGATCCCGACGCCTCCGAAAATCGCCGCCAGCAGTTCATGGGTCGTCGCGGCAGGCAGGTCTCTCGTTAAAAAGACGGCAAGCGGCAGAACGATGGAACCGACAAGTGTCTTCATTCCGAATTTGCCGCCGAGAATGATCACGCCGGCGATAAACAAAGGGATGTTAATGATCCACTGCACGTAAGCCGGCTCAAAACCAAATGTCTCCAAAATGGTGCTGATCCCGCTTACTCCCCCCGCTGCTATACGGTTCGGCAGCAAAAATACGTTAAACACGACCCCTGTAATCGCCGCGCCGATCACGATATATATGTAATCTTTGATCAGACGGAGCGGCTTATTGTGATTCACATCCATGCAAAATCCTCCGTTCTCCGATTTTCTCTCGATAGCATTTTAAGTCTTCCCGGCTTAGAAGTAAATAACAGCCAAATACCGTATTAATTTGCTAAAGCGCTATTGTGAAAAATGGAAAAAGAGAACGGATAAAAAAACACACCATGCCAAAGGCAGGTGTGTTCCCGGATTAAGACAGTTTAGAGCGTAAGTAGGCATCAATGAAGATATCAATATCTCCGTCCATAACCGCCTGTACGTTCCCCATTTCCGTATTGGTCCGGTGGTCTTTCACCATGGAGTACGGATGGAATACGTAAGAGCGGATTTGGCTGCCCCAGCCGATTTCTTTCTGTTCGCCGCGGATTTCGTCAAGCTCCGCCTGCTGTTCTTCAATTCTGCGCTGGTACAGCTTCGCTTTGAGCATTTTCATCGCTCTGTCGCGGTTTTTAATTTGTGAACGTTCCGTCTGACATGTAACGACTACATTTGTCGGCAAGTGGGTAATCCGAACGGCCGAATCAGTCGTGTTGACGTGCTGTCCGCCGGCACCGCTTGCCCGGTACGTATCAACTTTAATGTCTTCGGTACGAATATCAATGTCGATTTCTTCATTGAATTCAGGCATGACTTCACATGACACGAATGACGTGTGGCGGCGGCCAGATGAATCAAACGGAGAAATCCGCACGAGTCGGTGTACGCCTTTTTCCGCTTTTAAATAGCCGTATGCATTGTGGCCCTTAATGAGCAGTGTGACCGACTTAATTCCGGCTTCATCTCCTGGCAGATAATCAAGCGTTTCAACTTTGAATCCGCGTCTTTCCGCCCAGCGGGTATACATTCTGAGCAGCATGGAACCCCAGTCTTGGGATTCTGTACCGCCTGCACCCGGGTGAAGTTCTAAAATCGCGTTATTTTTGTCATATGGTTCACTGAGCAGCAGCTGAAGCTCAAATTCATTCAATTCCTTCGTTAATGACTTCAGTTCTTTCTCAAGCTCCTGCTGAAGATCCGTATCGGGTTCTTCTTTTAAAAGATCATGTGTCATTTGGAGCTCTTCATGAGACTCGCTCAGCTGATGGTAGGAGTTCACGTATTCCTTCAGACCGTTCGCTTCGTTGATGACAGTTTGGGCCTTCTGCTGGTCATTCCAGAATTCCGGTTCCGCCATCTTTTCATCTAATTCTGCAATGCGGGCTTCCTTTGATTCGAGGTCAAAGAGACCCCCTGAAGTCCGCTAAACGAGAAGCCATATTTTCGAGCTCTGCCCTGATTTCTGATAATTCCATTCCATTCACCTCATTAAAAGATCCGGGGCGCCATAAGACGCAGACCCGGTCATGTTCGATGCATACAGTCCTGACTATTCTGTCCGGCCGCAGCAATTTTTATATTTTTTTCCGCTTCCGCAATGGCAAGGTGCGTTGCGTCCGATATCTACGACTTTGCGTACCGGCGCTTTTTTCGCTTGTTTGGCCTCATCGCCGTCCTGCGGCTGGTGAGCCGTCGTTTGGCCCTGAACAACTTCTTCGCGTTCCAGATTGCTTTCAATCTCGGCCTTCATGACGAATTTCGCAACCTCGTCCTCAATGGACTCAATCATGTGCTCAAACATAGCGAAACCTTCCATTTGGTATTCACGCAGCGGATTTGTCTGCGCATAGGCGCGGAGGTGAATCCCTTGACGCAGCTGATCCATCGCATCAATATGATCCATCCATTTTGAATCGACGGCACGCAATACGATGACTTTTTCGAATTCACGCATCTGCTCTGTGCCGAAATTCTCTTCTTTTTCATTATATTTTGTCATGATGCGGTCCATGATCATCTCATGCATTTCATCCGGTTCTTTTCCGAAGATATCGCTCTTTTCAAGCGCGCCTTCATCAAGATACGTTGTATTCACGAGCTCCACGAGGCCGTCAAGATTCCATTCTTCCGGAAGCTCCTCTTTCGGCGTATAAGCGGCAATTGCACGCTCCAGTGAAGACTTGATCATGCCTTCCACAATGTCACGCAGGTTTTCAGAGTCAATGACTTCAAAACGCTGCTTATAAATGACTTCGCGCTGCTGACGGAGCACGTCGTCATATTGGAGAAGCTGTTTACGTGAATCGAAGTTGTTTCCTTCGACACGTTTTTGAGACGATTCCACGGCGCGTGACACCATTTTGCTCTGAATCGGCGTGGAGTCATCCATACCGAACCGGTCAAGCATCGCCATCGTCCGTTCAGCTCCGAAACGGCGCATCAATTCATCTTCCATTGAAAGATAAAATTGTGTGATACCTGGGTCTCCCTGACGCCCTGAACGTCCGCGGAGCTGGTTGTCAATCCGGCGGGATTCGTGGCGTTCCGTACCGACGACTGCAAGGCCGCCAAGCTCTTTTACGCCTTCACCGAGTTTAATGTCGGTTCCGCGTCCTGCCATGTTGGTTGCAATTGTGACAGCGCCTTTTTGTCCCGCTTCTTCAATGATCTGAGCTTCACGCTCATGGTTTTTCGCGTTCAGCACCTGATGCGGAATTCCTTTATTCTTCAGAAGTTTAGAAATCAATTCAGATGTTTCAACGGCAACCGTACCGACAAGAACGGGCTGTCCGGTCATGTAGCGCTGGGCGACATCCTCCGCCACCGCCTTGAATTTCCCTTCCATTGAGCGGTAGATCAAATCCGGACGGTCTTCACGGATGACCGGCTGGTTGGTCGGAATGGATACAACCTGCATGTTATAAATATTGCGGAATTCTTCCTCTTCCGTTTTTGCGGTACCGGTCATGCCGGCAAGCTTTTCATACATACGGAAATAGTTTTGGAACGTAATCGTCGCCAGAGTCATGCTTTCATTTTGAATCTCCAGGCCTTCTTTCGCTTCAATCGCCTGGTGAAGGCCTTCGCTGTAGCGGCGTCCTTTCATCAGACGGCCGGTGAAGGAATCGACGATGACGACCTGGCCGTCCTCAACAACATAATCCACGTCTTTCTGCATCGCCGCATGGGCTTTTAAAGCCTGGTTGATATGGTGATTCAACGCCACGTTTTTGACATCAAACAGGTTGTCGATGCCGAACGTTTTTTCAGCCTTCGTCATTCCTTCTTCCGTCAGCTGAACGCCCTTCGTTTTGACGTCATACGTATAATCCTGATCCTGCTTGAGTGTGCGGACAAATGCATTTGCCTGCACGTACAGTTTTGTGGACTTCTGAGCTTGTCCGGAAATAATCAATGGCGTTCTCGCTTCATCGACTAAAATGGAATCGACTTCATCAATAACGGCAAAATGAAGCGGGCGCTGCACCATTTGTTCTTTATAAAGCACCATGTTGTCACGCAAATAATCAAAGCCGAGTTCATTATTCGTTGAATATGTGATATCGGCCGCGTAAGCTTCGCGTTTTTCGTCTTTTGACAACGAATTCAGGTTCAGGCCGACTGTAAGCCCGAGAAACTCGAAAATTTCTCCCATTTGCTGGGCATCACGGCTTGCCAGATATTCGTTGACCGTTACGACGTGAACGCCTTTTCCCGTCAACGCGTTTAAATATACCGGAAGGGTGGACGTCAGCGTTTTCCCTTCCCCTGTTTTCATTTCGGCGATATTCCCCTCATGAAGGGCAAGACCCCCCATCAGCTGCACTTTAAACGGAAACATGCCGGTTACGCGGCGTGAAGCTTCACGAACGACGGCAAACGCTTCGACAAGAAGGTCATCCGTCGTTTCTCCTTTTTCAAGCCGCTCTTTAAATTCTGCCGTTTTTTGTTTAAGCGCATCGTCAGAGAGATTTTCATAATCTCCTTTTACAGCATCAATGTCATTCGCTATTTTTTCGTATTTGTTCAGCGCACGTTTGGTCGGATCAAACATTTTATTTAAAATCCCAAGCATCTATAACGCTCCTCTATGTTCACATGCAGATTTCGCATGGAATAAATGATAATTTTCTGTCCATGTATACCTCTCATTATCATAACATACCTTTTGCTATTTCCAAAGAATTTGCAGATAAAGAAAGAGAAAAACCTTCCGCGCGTTCACGGAAGGCTGGATGGTTTATTCAGTCGGTTCAATTAATCCGTATTTGCCGTCATTCCGGCGGTAAACGACATTTGTCAGATTCGTTTCCGCGTTGGTGAATACGAAGAAATTATGTCCGAGCATATTCATTTGGAGAATCGCTTCTTCATTATCCATCGGTTTTAAATTAAAACGTTTCTGACGGACAATTTTCGGGCTGTCATCTTCAATTTCGTCCTGAACCGCTACGTTTGTATCAGCTGCGCTTCCGTTCTCGAAGTAATGTTTCGGAAGACCCTGCTCGCGGAATTTTCGGTTGACTTTTGTTTTATGCTTTCGGATTTGACGTTCCAGCTTGTTTGTTGCGAGATCAATTGCATTGTACATATCCTCGTTATGCACTTCAGAACGAAGCGACAGATCAGTCATCGGAATGGTGACTTCAACTTTGGATTCCTTATCATTATAGAATTTTAAGTTGACGTTCACATCGGCATTGACGCTCTGCTCGAAATATCGTTCCAGCTTGCCGATTTTTCTTTCCACATGATCCTTTAACGCAGGTGTAACCTCAATGTTTTCTCCTCTGATATTGTAGTTCATCAAAGAACGCCTCCCTTTATCTAAGGATATGTAACTATTTCTCTTTTTCCCCTTCTGATCCCTGCTGAAACGTTAAAATAATGTGTAAATTCGGTGAACGATGACGAATGGTGTCGGCTTATATCCGCTGCTTCCGGCAGGATTATCAGTATATGCAGAAGACGCAGGCAAAAGACCTGCCGCTTGCAGCAGGTCTAGTGAAGAACATACGGTTTGATGCAGTCGTGCGTCTGCTCCATCCACACCTTATAATGCGGCAGAAAGATGGTTTTTAAAAACTCCTGAAATGGAGCGGACGGGAAATCATAATCATTTAACATGCTGAAATCCTGAAAAATCTCGTCAAATGACCGAATCGCCGTCTCCACGCATCGGCACTCAACGATAGACAAGAGAAGCGCATGAGAGGAATCGAGATGAAAAAAAGCCTGAATCAAATCGTTGTAAATCCGTTCGCCCTCCGTCTTAAAAAAATCATCCTGCGTATCCAATAGGTAGCAAAGCCCCTCATCAATGGTAAAAAGAAGCTGGTAGTATGCTGACACCAAATGGTAATCGTTCAAACTTCTCAAAACACTCACCTATTTGCGTTTGTCGTAATAACGGCCGTCACTTGTCGTTTGATGATACGGATTAAAATACGTATTATGGTACACCCGTTTTTTCTTGAGAGTTTTTATTTCATTTCGGATGCCATCCTGGAGCCGTTTCACTTCTCCGGTAATCAAGCGGTCCATCGCGGCCACCTGCTGAAGCAGCGTTTTTTCTTCTTCGGAAAAAGGCGGCTTTATGCCCGCAAGCATCTCTTCCCTTTTCTCCGTAAATGCCGTAAAGCTGCTGATGAGGCCGTCGCTTTCCGGGGCATCCTTCAGTGCGGCGTGCATGTTCTTCGTTTCGTTATACAAAGAAAGGACATTGCTGTTCATCAGGCAAGGCCGCCCGCGCCATGGCTGTTTTTCCGTTCGCTCTGCATGGCTTGTTTCCACGTATCGCGAAATTCAGTAACAAGCTTTTCCGCTTCATCTAACAATCCTTCATTATTCTGTACGTTCGCTTCAATCAGGCGGCGGCGGATGTAATCATAGATTGATGACATTTGCTCAGAAATCTCAATCTCCCGGTTTAACGTGATGCTGAGCTCTTGAATGATGTTTTGCGCCTTTACGATATTTTCATTTTTGGCTTCAGGGTTGTTTTGCTTCATCGCCTGCCTTGCCAGCTTAATGAATCGCAGGCAGCCGTTATAAAGCATAAGGGTCAGCTCTTCCGGAGCGGCTGTAAAGACGGATGTCTGCTGATAAGCAGCAAAAGGATTATTTATTGCCATTTTGTGAAACCTCCAAGATTATGATGTTGAAGATCCTAACATTGACGTGAGATATGAAGATTGGCTGTTCAATTTCTCCAATGCCGTATCCAACGCGCTGAACTTTTTATAATATCTCGTCTCGATGTCATCCAGCTTTGTTTTCATATTCGTAATATTTGTTTCTACTTCGTTCAGGCTTTTTCCGATGGCAAAGCTGGTTGATACCGAGCTTTCCGTACCGGCCTGTTTTGAAATTTGAGTCTGCATTTTGTTTAATGTGTCTTTTAATCTCCGGGCAATCCCCTGTTCTTCGGGGTTTTTGGTTTTCGCTGTATCAGGGCTGTCCGCATTAAACAGCTTAGCCACGAGAGACGGATTCTCGGTAATTTTCTGTTTCAGTTTTGCTTCATCTTTAATGACTAGCTTTCCTTGATCGGTGTAGTTATCAGACGTTTCGATTCCGAAATCCGTGAGCTGATATTTTTTTCCGTCAATCGTAACCGTCGAGTACAGATCCAGCCGCATCTCCGCCAAACCGTTCTGCAGGGTGCTGTCGCTCCGTAATAAACCGCTTTTGGCTTTTGCCTCCCACTGCTCAACCTGCTTATCGGTCATTGATTCTTTTTGTTCATCGGTTAACGGCGTATAATCACGGTATTTTGATTCCGTCACCTTCGCGTTTACGCTTTTAATTAACGTGTTGTACTTATCAACAAAATCTTTAATGTTATTAAAAATGCCGTCCGTATCAGTCGTGCTGTTGATCGTAACCGTTTTATTGCTGTCCGTCACGCTGTTCAGCGTATATTTGATGCCGTTGATCGTAAAGTTATTTGACGTTTTGGTCATTTCAAGCCCGTTGAACGTAAACTTCGCGTTTTTCCCTTTGGCATTGGCCGTAAGTTCATTCGTTGTATCATCAACGGCAAAACCGAGCTGATCTTTCAGGAAGCTTTTAGTTGCGTCATCACCTGCGGCAAGAGCAAACCCTTCTCCCGTTTTATTGGAAGTAAACGCGATCGTATCCACATAATCCGTGCCGTTGGAGATTTTCTCTTTTAAAGCCGTCACCCCGAGGCCCGAGCTGTTCAGTTTGGTGACCACATCATCAATCGTATCGGTTGCGGCGATCGTGACGCTTACCTCAGTCGGCTTCGTTTCACCCGGGTTTGTGACATTGAATTTCAATGTCTGGCTCTGGCCTGAGGTGAAATGAATTGCGCCTGAAGATTTATATGTCGTCGGCGTGGCCAGCTGCTGAACAGACATGCTTGTTGAAATATTTTGCTCAGCACTGACGGCCGTCGCGCTGACACTGGAATCCGAACTTGTTACTGTTTTTTTATTCCAGTTTGTGGACATCAGCATATTATTAAATGTAGTGGAATACATGTCGGCAATCTGGGTATTCATTTCCCGATAAGCATCGCGCTTCCATTCAAGCGTCTGCTTTTGCTGGTTTAATTTATTAAGCGGCTGCTTTTCGGCATCCATCATTTTTTTCACCAGAGAATCTACATCAAGACCGGAATTAAGGCCTGTGATTCTTGTGACCATATGTACCCTCTCCTTTTCGGCGTTTAGTCGTAGACGGCTCTATGACAACAGTGAGTTTCCGACTGTTTATCATATCACAGCTCCATAAATGTATGATCTTATTCTTATATCGGTCAGATTAAAAGGTTTTCAATAATTTAACTGCAAATTATAATGTTTCATTTTGTCAATAGTGTTCTTTGGCATGATGAGGAGAGATAGCTGAAGGAATAAAAAAAAGACCCTGGAGAACCAGGATCTTTCCGTCATTAACCTTTAAGCAATTGAAGAACTTGCTGAGGCTGTTGGTTAGCTTGCGCAAGCATAGCTTGAGAAGCCTGAGTAAGGATATTGTTTTTCGTGTACTCCATCATCTCAGAAGCCATGTCTACGTCACGGATACGTGATTCAGCAGAAGTCAGGTTCTCAGAAGAAGTACCAAGGTTGTTGATTGTGTGCTCTAAACGATTTTGAACCGCACCAAGTTTAGCGCGCTCGCTAGATACTGTGTCGATAGCTGTTTTGATTGTTGTAAGAGCTGAAGACGCAGCTTTAGCTGAAGATGAGATGTCGATACCTTTTGTAGCGTCTTTAGTTACTGTAGTAGAAGTTGTAGTGTCAGCTCCCGCAGTAGCTTTTTTAGTTAAGTCTGCGCCATCAATAGCAGTAGCTTTAACAGCCCCTGTTTTATTTAAAGAATTTAGAACGTCTTCTTGTGAAGCAGTAATAGTACCATCAGCTTTTTGCGCTAATGTTACAGTTACAGTTTTGCTAGTCTCATCATAAGACGCAGTTGTTTTATCTACATCAGAAGTTCCAGCCGCAGTGAATGAAATTTTCACGGCTTCACCTTGATCGTTTCTTACTTCGAGTTCAGAGTTTCCATCAAGTGCTGTCTTTTCGCCAACTTGGCCAATAACTTTTAAAGAATCAGCGTTCATGTTGTTGATTGAAAGGCTCATTGTTTGGCCTTCGTTAGCACCGATTTGGAAAGTCAGTTTGTCAGCCGTGCCATCAAGCAATTTCTTTGTGTTAAACTCAGTATCAGTAGAGATTCTTGTTACTTCAGATGATAATTGGTCCATCTCTTTTTGAAGCTCGTCACGGTCAGAAGTAGTGTTCGTGTCGTTCGCCGCTTGAGTTGCAAGCTCGCTCATACGCTGAAGAATGCTGTGAGTTTCGTTCAATGCACCCTCAGCCGTTTGGATAAGAGAGATTCCGTCTTGAGCGTTTTTAGACGCCATGTCTAAACCGCGGATTTGAGAACGCATTTTTTCAGAGATCGCAAGACCCGCTGCGTCATCACCAGCGCGGTTGATGCGAAGACCTGAAGATAATTTTTCCATGTTTTTTGCAGCAGAACTTGAACCTGCATTCAGCTGACGGCTAGTGTTAAGAGCCGCGATATTGTGGTTGATTCTCATTTTGTATTTCCTCCCTGAATTGTTTTTCGCACGTCCTTGTGCATTTGCGCAGCATCATTTTTGAAGAAAATTTTTCCTCTCATTGGCTACACTATATATATCGGACGGCCGCTTCTATTGTTTATATTGAAAATAAAAAAATCCTCACTTTTTTTGTGAGGATAAATTAAGTAATAAATCAGTATTAAAAGATACGGCTCTGTTATTCTCTTCCAGGATAGACAAGTATATTTCCTTCCGATGAATATCCACGTGCTGCGGCGCTTCAATTCCCAGTTTCACTTGCTCTCCTTCGATGGCAATCACCTTGATTTCAATATCCGGCCCGATCTGAATGGACTCATTCACTTTTCTCGAGAGAACTAGCATGATCCTCCTCCTATCAAATGTTTTGTTTCATAGGAAGCATCATGTAAAATGATTTGTTTCGCCTTCATTTCCTTTTTATTGACGATAATCGGCGCTTTTAAATTGGCGGTCGTGTTTTCAAAAGGCTCTTCCAGCGTTAAAATCGCCATCACTTCGACGTCCTCTATATCTTCAATGTGCAAAAGCTCCAGCGTCGATTGGTCAATGTCAAATTCGTATCCTTTAAAGAAAATAAACGGACTGGCGACAATAAAGGCAATATGCTCCTGTTTGACAGACTGCAGCGCCAAAAACGGTGAATCTTCCGACAAAGGAAGAACAACAAATTGAGTCTCGTCATTAAATCCCGGCAGCCCGTTTTCAAATGAGATAATCTGCCCTTCGTCTATTCTGATTTCTCCGTGATATTTTGTTTTAATAATCATGCTTCACAATCCTTTACCACTTTCATCTTTTATTCTGTATTACCGTCGTCAACCGAAATCGTCACTTTAGGGTCTTGCCTCATATCAATCTGAACTCTCCCCGGTGTGTAATTCCATACCGGTTTATGGGCGGTGGCTTCAATTGAAGGTTTGCGGGCTTCAATATCAACCGTAAGCTTTGAAGGAATGCAGTCAATATCAACGAGAAACTGCGCAGGCAGAAAGTCGCTGAATTCGCCGAATGGATCGGGCGGGCTGACATCCGCTGCCTGTCGGGCCATCACATTGCCGGTTTTCTTTTCGATAGCCGCCATTTCCTTCCCTTCTCTGACTGTTTTCGCAATAAACTCACTGCATGCTTGCGCACCTTTCTGGGCGGCTTCAGCGTTCAGCTTTTCAAATGATTTCAGATTTAAGTTCTCCCACGCCCTCGTCTGATCAATCGTCAGTTTGGCCGGCGTGCTTTCAATGTTCAGCTCTGCCGGCGGCTGCTCGATTTCCAGGTCAGCGGGCGGCTGTTCCATCTCGATTTCTTCCTTCTGAAAGGTTATACCGATTTTAGCAGGCACACTGTCAATAATCAATCTCGGCATCTGCATAGAGACCCCTCCTCTTTAGAGTGTTCTAGTAAAAAAAGCGATCTCCCTGTTGTGAGTCGCTTTTTTTATATATAGAAGACGTTTCATCTATTATTTCAGGAAGTCGATCAGTGACGGCTGAATGATATTCGCATTTACTGACAGCGCAGCTTTATGAACCGTCTGCTGAGATAAATAATCAACAATCACATCTTCCATTTCTACATCTTCATTATCTGACAATACTTTTTCAGCGGTAGCAGCTTGAGATTCCAACCTTGTCTTAATGAGTTCCAAACGGTTTGTTCGAGCGCCGATATTGGATTTTTCAGCATTCATTTTGTCAGTAAAACCGTCGATGTCTGACAAAATTTGATTTGAATCCGCTTCAGAAAGCGTACCTTTGCTTAAAGAAGCTTCTAATGAGTTGAGAAATTCAAATACATTATCTCCATTTTGAGCGACGCCCCCGAAAGCTGAATTCGGGTCAGAATTCACTTTCAGCACTGCCCCGTTCGAAATGTTAATGTTAACGTCCGAAGCACTCGTGTAATTTTCATAGTTGTACGTATACGTGCCGTCGGCATTTTCAGTGATCGGCGGGACATCTGAATTTGTTCCGTTAAACAGGTAACGCCCGTTCACTTGAGTATTCGCGACAGAAACGAGCTGCTTTTTCAGCTGGCCGATTTCTGTACCGATGGCTTTTAATTCCGTTTCACCGTTCGAATCACTTTTTGCCTTAATCATCAAGTCCCGGATTTTCCCCATAATATCCGTTTCTGAGTTTACGCTGGATTCCGAGTTTTCCAGCCATGTGAAACCTTGCGAAACATTCCGCTGATACTGGTTGACCTGTGCAAGCTGAGTACGGTACTGCATTCCCTTCATTGCGACGACTGGATCATCAGAAGCTTTGGTGATTTTTTTCCCCGTAGACACTTGCTGCTGAAGCCGATCGAGCTTGTCATAACTTGAGCCGATAAATCGAAGAGAATTTTTTGCGATCATCCCTTGAGTTACTCTCATTTACTTATCTCCTTATCTTCCTCCGGTGCCCATACCGTTAATAATTTTATCGAATATTTGATCCTGCATCGTTATGATTCGCGCAGCGGCATTATAAGCGTGCTGAAACTGAATCATATTTGTCATTTCTTCATCTAATGACACGGCGCTGACTGATTGTCTCCGTTGATCGGCCGAAAGGGTGTTGCTTTCAGAGTTGTTCATAAGATTGGCCGCTTTTTGTGAATTAACGCCCAGCTTGCCGATAAGGGATTCATAAAAGTCATTAATTGTAGTGGTTTCACCGTTAATTGTCAGCTTGCTGTTCTGCACGGCTGCCAGGTTTGTCGCGTTTGTGCCGTCACTTTTTTCTCCGTTTAACGACGCTGCGATATTGTCGGTAGACGCAAGGACTTTGTCACTGACTTTTATTTTCGCTGCCGCCCCTTTTACCGGCACCGCTTCATCACCGCTGAAATCAAAAAATGCTGCGCCCTGTTCGCCTGTATAGGTCTTTCCTTTTTCGTGAACCGCATTAAACGCGTCAGCAAAGGAGAGCGCCATATTATCAAGAGCAGTCATCATTTCAGGATAAAGGCCCTTTTCTTCTCCATTTGACATATAGCCGTATGACTCAATAAGACCTAAAAGTGATCCTTTGCCGGTAAATGCATCCGCATTAACCGCATTGCTGCCGACGGATACGCTTGACACAAGACCGCTGTCCTGGTCGTAGTTGATTTTCATTTCTGAAACCGTTTTTGTATTACCATCAAGCAGTGTTCCGAGAGAATTGTTGTTTCCGTTCAGCAATTCCACGTTGACCGTGCCTTCAGCAGTCGCCAAGGCATGTCCGCCCGACTTATTATATGAAACTTTTATATTTGCCATAGAAGATAGTTGGTCAATCAATCTGTCTCTTTGGTCATATAAATCATTAGGAAGCATACCGCTCGGCTCAACTGCCGCTATTTGAGTATTAAGGTCATTCAGCTGATTTAAAATTGAATTGGCCTGATCCGCTGTGTTATCCAGGTTCTTTTTAATATCCCCCTGAATGTTAGTCAAAGAGCTTGATATATAGTTAAAACTCTCGACAAGAGATTTCCCCTGCTCCTGCAAGACTGAGCGCGCTCCCGTATTTTCCGGGTTCGTCGCCAGGTCCTGAAGGGCATTCCAAAACGAACTGAATGATCCGTTTAATCCGTTATCATCAAGCTCTTTCATGACGCCTTCCATTTGCGACAATGAATTGGAACGGGCTGTATAGTAGCCTAATTTTGTATTTTCAGTTCTGTACTGATAGTCTAAAAAACTGTCTCTGACACGCTCCACTGAACCGGCTTTGACCCCGGTTCCGATTTGGCCGGCCGTCAGCTCACTGTTTTTTGATACAGCGGGGTAAGGACTCGTCGATTGTAATGTGACGCGCTGCCTTGTATATCCTTCTGTATTTGCATTTGCAACGTTATTTGAAACTGTGCTCAATGCAGTCTGCTGCGCACTCAGTGCACGTCTTGCTGTTTCGAGCCCCATAAATGTCGATGGCATTGAAAATCCTCCGTTCTAAGCTTTTGAATCGAATAATGTCAAACGGCTGACAGGCTGGCGCGCCGCTTGCGGCTCTTTATAATTCATATTCTCTTTTTCATCCGGCATGATCATATCGAATGCCCCTGAGATGAATTGCAAAGCCTGAATCGTGAGCTGCTTATTCATCTCATTCACTTCTTTCAGACGGTTAAGAAGCGCAGATAAAGAGTGAAATAATCCTTCAAGCTCCTGTTTTTCACTGCCTGAAGCTCTTGAGATACATGCAGCAATTGTGTTATCTTCACCGCGGCTGAGAAACTGGGAAGTTAACTTGATTCGCTCTTCCTCAGTCTGCCCGATTGCCTGAATATACTTTTGCTCTTTGGTCAATATGTTGGAAAGCTCTTTTGTTTTACCTGCTTTCAGCGCTTCCGTTTTCTCCTCAGACAGCGTGAGCAGATGTTCATGCAGTGCGCAAAGTCGCTTCAGTTGATCGATAATTGGCTTTGCTGACATTGGCTTTCTCCTTTTTATTGCTTTTTATAGAAATTCATTATTTTTTCAGCGATGCTGTTTGAATCTATTTTATATGTTCCGCTCTCTATATCCGCTTTTAGCTGAGCGATTTTTTCCTGACGTGTTTTAGTGACCGCATCTGACGCATTTTGAAGCTCTTTTGCATGAGAAGAAATTTCCACTTTGTCTTTCGGCTTTGCAGCCTCTTTTTGTACGGCTTGCTTTTCGTAATTTTTTTGGTATGGATTAACGGATTGTGTTCCGTACTGATTGATTTTCATTGGATTCCTCTCGCTTTCTGTTCGCAGTCTAATTCTTTTATCGACTGCGTTATCAGTTAGTTTAGGGAATCAGGTGTTTTTGGTATTATAGGCATAGTATGTGTCTTTAGTACCATTTTTCTCTTTGAATTCAGCAGCTGTTTTTCGGTTCATATGATCTAATTGCGACTCGATATCAGTCTGACAGGACTTGCAGAATTTCCCTGTCCTGATCGGATTTCCGCACCTTTCGCAAGGGTATGCCAAATTCGGAAGATGGCTGATTTGAATCCTTTTTTGTTTGATAAACTTGAGGATCAGCTCTTCTTCCACACCTGTTTCCTCAGTAATCTGCTGCATCGTCGACTGTCTGTTGATCTGCTTTCTTAAAAATTTATAGACGGTTTCAAATGCTTTTTCTTCTTCTTTAATACATGCCTGGCATACGGTCTGCAGGTTCGTTTTAAAAAATAAAGCATTGCATTTTGGACAATTTGCCAATTCACCCATCGTTTTAACTCCTATTCCTTCATTTATCTGCCTTATATTTCTATCAATTATATCGGCAGAAAAAATGAATGATTTAGCTCCTGATTAAAGTAAAAGAGGAGACCGATAACGCTTTGCCTGCTGTCAGCAGAGCTTCGGCAGCTTGATGCAGTGTGGCGCCCGTCGTATAAATATCGTCTATTAAAATGACGTTCATACCTTCGGCGGAGTTTTCAGCAGCTGAAAACTTTTTTTCTGCGGAGAGCCTTTCTGTTTTGCTTTTTTTGGATTGTTTTTCATTGTTCAGTCGGATGAGGGGGTAAATGACGGGCATTCCGAGCAGAGAGGCCAGCAGCTCGGATTGATTGAATCCGCGTTCCGCCAGCCGTTCGCCGCTCAGCGGAATAGGGACGAGGGTATGTGTATTTGACGGGTACGCCGCTTTAAAGCCGGCAGCAAAATCACGTTCAAATGCTTGAATGATTTTCGCATCACCCCGAAATTTAAACCGGGTCAATGCATCCTTCATCGCATCATTATACAAATATACCGAACGGTTCTGCCGCAGTAAAAAGCGCTTTTCCGTTTTTGATTCCCGCGATATGCAATCAGCGCATTTTTCATTTGACTCCTGAGACCTTCCGCACAAACAGCATACGGGACCTTCAATTTTTTCGAATTGATTGCTGCATGCGCTGCATACCTCTTGTTCCGGTGCAAGGGAAAATAGAGATCTCCAGGTCAGTGAACTTGAAATTGGTGAATCACACAATAAACAATTCAGAGATATTACGCTCCTTCCCGATTTTCACAGAACTCGCTTGGTTTAACTGAAACAATCGCGGCTGATTCAGCCAGAATGACAAGCAGCGCCGTATTTTTCTGTTTATCAACCATCTCTGCTTTTGCATAAGCAACTTTCTTTTTATCAGTAACATATGCCGGTTCAGCCCGGTTTAATGAAAGAGCCAGTACATCATTTTTGCATACGCGGCATGTGCATTTCATATGAAGCTGAGGCATATGGCGGTCGAGAAGTTCCCTTAATATGATTTCTTTAGAATTGACAAGCATGTTGACAGCTCCTCATAGGAAAGTATGAGTATACTGTATCACGTTTTCTGAAATTAACTAGTCCAACAATTTACTTTTTTGTGCCAATTTGTTCATATGTTCTATATGTTTTTTTGCTTTTTTCATTCCGTTTGTCATTCCGAAATGAAACATGACGACATCACCGCTGAAATGTTTATAGTGCCTTCCCGTTCTGCCTGCGATCTGCACGAGTGCGCTCTCAGTAAAGATAGGTGCTTCCGCGCCGAGGACACATGTCTGAACTTTAGGTACGGTAACTCCTCTTTCTAAAATCGTAGTTGTTACCAGCAGATCAAGCCGGCCGTCTCTGAACCGTTTCACTTTATCCTTTCTGAATGTGTCTTCCGCATGTACGCCTTCTGCGCGGATATTTAATTTCTGAAAATAATCCGTTGTCTTTTTCAATACGTGTACAGACGGAACGAATAAGAAAACCGGCAGCCGTGATTGAAGTTTTTGCCGGACCCAATCCGTTACTGAGTACGGCAGTTTTCCTTTCTCAAGCTTCTTCTTCCAATTGCCGCACCATAAAAAACGCGGCTCCGGGAGAGGTTTTCGATGATATCTGGCCGGTATGCGGACGCTTTTCAGCAAACCGGCTTCAGCCTTCTTTTTTAATGCGTCTGAAGGAGTTGCCGTTACATAAACAAGGGCGCTGTTGTTCTTTCTGGCTTTATCAACCGCGAATCTTAATGTCTCATCGGCTGAAAAAGGAAATGCATCCACTTCATCTATTATCATGACATCAAAAATGTCCCGATATCGCAGCAGCTGGTGAGCGGTTGAGATCATTAGCGGAGTTAAACTGCCTTTGTCTTCACTGCCGCCGTACAGAGCAGAAACTTCAACATTCTCAAATGCTTTTTTCAGTCTCGGCAGAAGTTCAAGCACGACATCTGTACGCGGAGTCGCGACACAGATCCGCAATCCGTGATTCAGTGCAAACTCTATACCCGGAAACAGCATCTCTGTTTTCCCTGATCCGCAAACCGCCCACACTAACAGCTCTTGTTTCTCTTTTATCGCTTTTATAAGGGCGCCGGCCGCCTGCTTCTGTCCGTCTGTCAGTGTTCCTTCCCAAGCAAGCTTTACAGGCTCCCAGCTGCTTTCTGAGATTTGATTCCAAGAATATAATGACGTCAGTTCATCAGCCCTTCCCATGACGACACAGGCACGGCAATAGGTAATATGTCTTTTGGCAGAAGGCGCCCAGAATGCGGCAAAGCAGGATTGGTCAGACTGGCCGCATCGGCGGCAGACGTAACGTTTTTTCCTGCGGATGACAGACGGCTCGGCCGTTATATATTCTTTTTCTATAAAAGGACTGATACGCTGATCTGAAAACAGTATCTCAGATCTCAACAAATGCCTGCCGTAAAAGAAATCCCGCACCCCTGAAAATTCTGAAGCATCTTCGGACATTTCTCTGCCTCCTTTCTGCTCAAAGTATGCCTGCCGGGAATTTTTTTGTCGAATCCCGAAAATTAAAAAACAAAAAAATCTCCGCCCTTGAAAACGGAGATTTCCACTTAGTTTTTAAAGCACCAGCCGATTCCGATGGCGCCTTCGCCCAAATGCGTTCCGATCACTGCACCGAAATAGCTGTTATAGAATTCGACATGAGGGTATTTACCGCTTAATTCTTGAATAATATCCGCGGCTTCTTCCTCCCTGTTTGCATGAATGACAGCTGCCCGCATCGGGATTCCTTTACTTGCATCCTCGCCAAACAGCTCGAAAATTCTAGAAATCGCTTTTTTGCGTGTCCGAATCTTCTCAAAAGGAACAATTAGTTTATTGTCAAAATGAAGAATAGGCTTTACCTTTAACAGACCGCCGATAAAAGCCTGAGCACTGCTTAGGCGCCCGCCCCTCTGCAGATGTGATAAATCATCAACCATAAAGTACGCACGGACTGTTTTCTTCATTTCTTCCAGCTCTTTTAAAATCTCGTCCGGAGAGTCAACACCGTCTTTAATAAGCTGTGCAGCTTTTAATGCATAAAAACCTTGTGCCAAACAGCTGATCTCTGAATCAAACGGATAAACTTCGATATTATCAACCATAGCGTTTGCCGAAGCGGCGCTGTTATAAGTTCCGCTGATACCGCTGGACAAGTGTATGCTTATGACCGCATCATATGTTTTGCCCAGTTCTTCGTACAATGCGATCAATTCACCGAAAGAAGGCTGTGACGTAGTCGGCAGCTCATCATGATTTTTTACTTCTTTATAAAAGCTTCTCCAGTCGAGCTCTGTTTCTTCGCGGAATGTTTTTTCACCGAAAACCACTTGAAGAGGAATCATATGAATATGATGTTCATCTCTCATCTCTTTCGGAATATATGCTGTACTGTCTGTTACAACTGCAATATTCATCACTTTACCTGCCTTATTAAGTACTTAATAAGTATTTTAATAGATATGAAGCTGTAAAAAAAGACTTGCCTATTATGGCAAGTCTTCTCATACATGACTAACGCATCTCTACCCAGCCGTTTTTAATGGCTACGACAACAGCTTGTGTCCGGTCGTTAACGTTCATTTTCTGCAAAATATTACTCACGTGGTTTTTCACTGTTTTCTCACTGATAAACAATGATTCACCGATTCCGCGGTTGCTTTTTCCGTCTGCAAGCATTTGCAGCACTTCACATTCCCGTCTCGTTAATATATGTAATGGTCTCCGAATTTCCGGATAAACCTCATGCTGAGGATGAGCGGAAACTCCGCTTGTCGCAAGACGTCGGAATTCGTTGACAAGATTGTGGGTTACTTTCGGGTGAAGGTACGAACCGCCTTCGGCTACTACTTTCACTGCCTCAATTAAAGTATCCGCGTCCATCTCTTTCAGGAGATAGCCTCTTGCGCCTGTTTTTAAAGCATGGGTCACATAGTTTTCATCATCATGAATGGAGAGGATAATCACCTTAGATTCAGGGTACAGCTCAACAAGCTGCTTAGTAGCCTCTACTCCATTTACATTCGGCATATTGATGTCCATTATGACGACATCGGGATGATAATGCTCGACGATACGAGCCGCTTCATCTCCATCGTCACCTTCTGCTACCACTTCAAAGGTAGGTTCAAAATCCAATATTCTTTTTACACCCTCACGGAATAGTTGATGGTCGTCGATAATAACAATATTTACTTTAGTCACACGCTACGCCTCCTTATCCTATTGTTCTATATACGCCGCTGTTCGGTCAATATGTCTTTTGGCTCTATTTAACAAATTATAGGCCGAGAGATAACGGAACCTTAATCATGATAAATGTCCCAAGACCTATTTTAGAGTCTATCGTTATCGTTCCTTCAAGCAGATCTACTCTTTCTTTCATTCCCAGCAAGCCGAATGACTTGTTTTTCTTTTGTTTAGCTTCCTTAATATCAAAGCCTTTTCCGTTATCCTTAATGATAAGAACGACAAAATCAGCGGTTATTTCCACTTTTACCGTAATTTCCTCTGATTCTGAATGTTTGAGAGCATTTGTGACGGCTTCCTGAGCGAGACGGAAAAGCGCCACTTCAAATTGCGGGGCAAGCCTTTTGTTCTCCGTGTCTCCGATACACTGAAAATGTATTTTCACCTTTCCGTTGTATTCTTCAGTTGTATAAAGATATTTTCTCAGTGTCGGAATCAGCCCTAAATCGTCCAATGCCATCGGTCTTAAATCATATATAATCCTTCTGACTTCGTAAAGGGCATTCCGCACATTCTGCCGAAGATTTCTGATTTCCTGAAAGCCGTCCTCCGTGCCGCGGTCGCGGAAGATCCGTTCTATCAATTCCGATCTCATCATGACATTTGCCAGCATTTGCGCGGGACCGTCATGAATTTCTCTGGAAACTCTTTTTCTTTCTTCCTCTTGGGCTTCGATAATTCTTAAACCGAAATCTTGTTTAGCCTGCGCATCGGCAAGCAGAAGCCCTACTTGGCGAAGGTCTTGATTCAGGTAATTCAGAACGACGGTTATTTGGCTGACCAATGATTCTGACCGTTCAATGATTTCCTGAAGCCCTAAAAGCCGGCGTTCCAGATCATCCCTGCGCTCCCGCAGCTGTTTTTCACGCTGCTGAATCATCGTCAGTTCCACTTGAAGTTTGTGCGCCTTTTCATAGGCGTTGCGAATTTCTTCTTCGCTGAACTTATGGAAATTCCTGCTTACTTCAGACAAACGGTTTCTTGCGTGCCGAGTATGAACTTCAAGTTTGTCGCCCAGCTCAATCACTTCGTAGACCTGCTGTTTGATCTGTTTAAGTTCTTCGACCAGCTGCTCATATTGCTGGCGCGACTGCTCTCCGATTTGAAAAACCTCGTCTTTGCTCCCGTCCACGGTTTTCAGCATTTTCATGAGTATAGAATCCAAAACTTTGGAGTCCATCTTCGATTTATTCATCAGTCTCCCTCCGTAACGGTGTTGTTATGTATTTTTATTATAAATGTAATTGAACTGCAATTTATGTCGAATTATAATGAAAGAATGCGTATATTCTAGAAAAAAACATTTTTATATAGTATCTTACTCTTTCATGATACCAAAATATGCGCAAAAATTCTAAAGTCTGTTCGAATTTGTAGAAACAAGTCTTTTAATGCTTGTCAGGAGGGTCCAGCAATCATGCTGCACAGCTATTTAACTGTTAAAGAAACGGGTGAACACGAGATTGTGATTGAAAAATCACGTTTTATCTGCCACCTGAGCCGTGCTGCTTCTGAAGAGGAAGCGCAGGAATTTATACAAAAGATAAAAAAACAGCACTGGAATGCGACTCATAACTGCTCAGCTTATCTGATCGGAGAAACGGATCATATACAAAAGGCGAATGATGACGGAGAACCAAGCGGCACAGCAGGCGTACCCATGCTGGAAGTGCTGAAAAAACGCGGCCTGAAAGATACCTGCGCGGTGGTTACCCGGTATTTCGGCGGAATAAAGCTCGGAGCAGGCGGATTGATTCGTGCATACGGGAAATCAGTGTCTGAGGGGTTAAATCATATAGGAGTTACGGAGCGGAAGCTGATGCGGATTATGCATACATCGGCGGATTATACGTGGCTCGGCAAGATAGAGAATGAATTGAGGGAGTCAGTTTTTTTACTGAAGGATATCCATTATGCAGATCACGTCGAATTTGAAACGTACGTTGAAGAAAAAGACAAAGACGAGTTTATAAAATGGATGACAGAACTGACGAACGGCAAGAGTAAGAATACAGAGGGAGAACTGACGTATTTAGAAACAGACGTCAGCCCTAAAGGAGACTAATGTAATGGCTGAACGTGTAAGAGTGCGTGTTCGAAAGAAAAAGAAAAGCAAACGAAAGATTATTTTCAAGCGAATTTTGCTGCTGCTTACCCTCGTTTTGTTAGTCGCTGCCGGGGTCGGCGGGTACAAAGTATACAAAACGATCAATGCGGCAGATAATGCATATGATGCCCTTTCCCGCGGAGATAAATCAAAGCTTCGGGATGAAGTCATAGATATGAAGAAAAAACCGTTCTCCATTTTGTTTATGGGGATCGAAAATTATGCCACTAGCGGAAAAGGCGGACGATCAGATTCTCTTATTGTCGTTACCCTTGATCCGAGAAATAAAACAATGAAAATGCTGAGTATTCCGCGTGATACGCGGGTGACGCTTGCCGGCGACACAACCGGTAAAAAATCAAAAATCAATGCGGCTTTTGCTAAGGGCGGAGCGGATGAAACCGTGGCGACCGTAGAGGACTTATTAGACATTCCGATTGATAAGTATGTCACTGTGGATTTTAACGGATTTAAGGATGTTATTGATGAAGTCGGCGGAGTCAATGTAAAAGTGCCGTTTGACTTCGACGAGATGAGTGACGTCAGTAAAAAGAAACGGATTTACTTCAAGAAAGGAAACATGCATTTGAACGGTGAGCAGGCTCTGGCTTACGCGCGGATGAGAAAGCAGGATAAGCGCGGAGACTTCGGCCGGAATGACCGTCAAAAGCAAATCCTCAATGCACTGATCGACCAAATGTCGAAGGCTGGAAATATTGCTAAAATCGATAAAATCGCTGAAACAGCGAGCAATAACGTACAAACGAATATCCGAATCACTGAAGGGCTCGCTCTTCAGCAGATTTACAGCGGCTTTACCAGCAAAAAAATTGATACACTGTCCATTACAGGATCAGATTTATATTTAGGCGGCGGCGGAACCGCATCTACGGGCGGAACGTATTATTTCCAACCGGATCCGGCCAATCTCGAAAAAGTACGGCAAACCTTGCAGAAACATTTAGATTACCCGTCCGGAAACGGCACCGCTGCCGATTCTGCTTCTGACAGCACCGGAACGGACAGTACGACTGGTTCAACTTCCGGCGGCACAGGAACAGACGACGGGACGACTGATTCGACTTCCGGCAGCACGGGAACCGGCGGCACAACTGATTCAACCAGCGGTACTCCAGGTGCAAACGGAACGGACAGCACACAGTCCGAGAGCACAAATTCAAACGGCACAACAGGCTATTAACAGCAAACCCGATCCTTTGAGAAGGATCGGGTTTTTCTATATAATAAGAGAATAGAAGAATCCATAAAAAAGCAGACCATTCGCATGATCTGCTCTTTTTAATTTTTCTTTACCAATCTCTTGTAAAACTTGGTAAATGGTTTAAATTGTTCATTTACTAACCCTGTGACCTCTGCTATGATTTGCATAAATACAATCAATACAAAAATAATAAACAGCGAAAGCCATATGGTCGCGCTTTTCAGCAGGATTGCACTGATGCTGAAAATAAAGCCGATTAAATAAATGATGATGACAGCCGTACGGTGTGAAAGCCCGAAGGCCATCAGCCGGTGGTGTATATGTGACTTATCAGGCGCTGAGATCGGCTGTTTGTTTAAAATCCGCCTGATGACAGCGAATGTCGTATCAAAAATCGGCACGCCCAAAATAATGATCGGAATGATGATACTGAATAAAGTAACGCTTTTATAAAGACCCAATAATGAGAGTACTGAGATGACGTATCCGAGAAAGAGCGATCCGGTATCTCCCATAAATATTTTTGCCGGGTGAAAATTATAAAATAAAAATCCGAGTGTGCTTCCTATCACTACGAGAGAAAGTGACAGAATCAGGATTTTGCCTCCGGACAACGCCATTACTGCAATGGTGGACAGTCCGATGACTGACAGGCCCGCAGCGAGTCCGTCCAAACCGTCTATCAGGTTCATCGCGTTCGTGATACCGACGATCCATAACACAGTCAGCGGGTAAGCGATCCATCCCAATTCTAAACGTTCCGTTAAAAACGGCACGGAGAAAAAGTCCATTTTCAGTCCCGTGCTCACAATCATAATGGCCACGGCTAACTGGACGAAAAACTTTACCTTTGCGCTTAATTGGTATTTATCATCAAGGATTCCTAAAATAACAATAATAAACGCGCCCACCGTGATAGCGGTCATCTTCGTTTCATTATATATGCCGGCCGCGAGCACCCCTGCCGCTACGCCGATAAAGATAGCCAATCCGCCCATACGGGGCATTATTTTATCATGTACTTTTCGGTTGCTGGGCTGGTCAACTGCACCTATTTTGATCGCAATTTTTTTCACGATAGGAGTTAGGATTAAAACCGTTAGCAGAGAGACAAAAAACGCAACAACTATGCGAAACATGCGTTCGTCAAGCATAAAGAAGTCTCCTTTGGAATTATATGAAGTCTTTTCTGATATTGAACCGTTCCTTCCATTATAATTCTTACTAGTTATTATAACAAGCATCATCAAAAAGAAACACGCAAATCAAAAAATGCGCTTTCCCTTTTAATGGGATTGCGCATTCTTCAATATACCCGTGCATTCGAGCATTCGGCCGAATAAAACGTTCCAATCCCGTCTCCGGGCCAATTCACGGCGCAACGCCTCATATGATCCGCTCCGTTCCGATGCCAGCAGAGCGTCGCAGGCTGCGATGAAATCTGCGGGGTCGCTGCCTTCAACGTATTCATAAACGAAAGGCCTTTTGATTTTTGCCGTAGAAGTAAGGTTGCACCCGACAACCGGTTTCCCGGCAGCTAAAAATTCAAAAAGCTTGAGCGGAAATACCGCGTCATTATAAGGAGAATTTTTATAAGGCATAATGCCGATGTCGACGAGCTGCATATAGGACGGCACTTCATTCGGCGCGGCGGGTCCCGTCCAGATAACATTCGGGCGCTCCAGAAGCGACTTGAAATCCGGGTCATCCTGAGCCGTGTTCGGGCCTACCAATAAAATCGTCCAGTCCGGCCGTAAATCTGCCGTTTCCGCCAAAAGCGCGAAATCAAGCTTCGGTTTGATTCCGCCGATAAAACCGAGAACGTTTCCGTTTCTTCCCCGTAAAATGTCTGCATCCGGCTGTTGATTTTCCCGTGAAAACAGGTCATATTCCACTCCGTTTTCAATGGTGAACACTTTCTGGCGCGGATTCTCCAGCTTTTTTCCGACCTCCTGGTGCAGAAAGTCAGATGTGCAGGTAATGGAATCCGCCCGCTGAATGATTCTCATTTCCGCCTGTTTAATGATGTTTCTTCTTACATTTGACAGCACACCGGCACGGCCGCTGATCGGAGCGGCCCACAGATCGCTGCAATCGTAAATGACTTCATCCCAAGGGTAAAGATCTGATAAAAGCGGAAAACCGGGGAAGGTGTACCATAAGCAGCAGCGGGCCCCTTCTCCTTCTTCCTTCAGCACGGCCAGCAACGGTGAAAGCTTATGCCTGTAACACATATCTGTATACCTGCCGAATCGGAATGCTTTTTGCCTGAAGAGATCCTTTACCGCGAACTGCCGGATTCCCTCGGAAATTCCGGTCATCTGTCCGTCATTTGCCCGCGGAGACGGACATACCCAAATGACGCTTTTCGTTTCTTTTTGCCGTGCGAGAAATTCAGCCAGCCGGTGCCGTCTGTATCTCAGCCGGTCATGACCCCATTCCGCCGCTCCGACGATTACGTGAACAATCGGTTCCACCTTCATCACCCAGCCCCTCTTACGCCTACAGCCTTTTCATGACCGCGTTTTTCGCATATTGCATAAAACACCATGAAGCCTTGATAAAGTGCAGGCGCTCAATTTCTCTATAGACAAACCATGTTTTTTTGGCGGCTTTCCACTTGTTGCTTGAAATCGAATTCTGCACAAGTCTGTATTCTGAAAGACACTCATTCAAGCCGTAAGCTGTAAATCCCCTTTTCAGCAGGGAAAGCCAAGTCGCCAAATCCTGCCGCGTTCTGATATCAGGCATTTGAATCTGCCCCGTCTGCTCTCTGTCAATCATGACCGTTAAACATCCGATAATCGTGTTTTTTAAAGCTTCATCATATGACAGGCTTTCAGGCGCTTGAATCGTTTTATCCGTCGGCGTTCCGTCCTGCTCCATGACGCTGTAGCCCGTGAATGAAAAGGCGCAGGACCGCTCTGACATAAACGTCAGCTGTTTCTGAAGCTTTTCCTTCTTCCATCTGTCATCGCTGTCCAAAAATGCGACATAACGCCCCTCGGCATGCTCGAGGGCTGTATTTCTGGCAGCCGCGGCTCCCTTGTTCTCGTCTAAATAAACGACGCGGATCCGCTCATCCTTTTGTTCATATTGCCGTAAAATATCTCTCGTTCCGTCCGTTGAACAATCATCCGCAATGATCATTTCCCAATGCGGATGGCTTTGATGTAAAACGGATTGAATCGTGTCTTCGATATATTCACTTGCATTATAAGACGGTGTAATGACAGATACGAAAGGTTTCCAGTTTGTCATGGTCACATCTCCATCGCAGATTTTTAAAAGGACTCTCTAAAAAACTCAGGAATGACAATGAACATAAATGCAACTGCAATGCCGATCAAAACACCCAGAACCGCTTTCTTTTTCGGCGGCATGCCTTGTCCCGCCGTTTCACTCACCGGCTCTGAATTGATGACGGCGGCTGATTTCAGGTTCAGCTGTGTATTTTTCAATTCGTATAAAAATCGTTCCTTATCCACTTTGGCATCCGCGCTGACGGTTTCTCCTTCAAGTGCATCAATGCTCTGCCGGACCACTTTTGCCCGTTTCTCAAACAGCTCCTGATCATTCTTCAGAAATGTCTTCATGACGGCCTGAAACACCGATTCGGTCTCCTGCTTGTTTTGATCGCTGTAGCTGACCGTGATCAATGAATCTGATTGTGTTTCGACAGTCAGTTTACTTTTCACGGCCGTCCTTTCTTCGTCTGTTTTGTCAGGCAGAGCCTGTTTTAAAAAAGCATCGCTCGTCAAAAGGAGCGGAATTTCTTTTGTGTTGTTATAAAGCGGATGATCATAGTTTCCTGCGGCAATCGCGGCTTCCGATGTGAAACTGCTGCTTCCGGTGATTTTTGACGGCAATAGATAACCCGCCGCCCCCAGCACTACGGGCAGCGCAATGATCCAAATGATATTCTTTTTGATACGCCGGATTATTCTTGTCAACATATCCTTCATCTCGCATCTCCCTGTTTTTCATAGTACGCCGTAACGGCAGGCTCCTTTTGTAAACGCCTCAGAATATTGACCGCCGCAATCACGAGTGAGAGAAATACCCAGTGGAAAAATAAATTTGATACGGAGCTTGGGCTGATGCTGCTTACCAAAAAACCGGCCATTGCCGTGATGAGTCCTTCTGTGATCAGTCTTGACTGATTTACCGATTTTCTTTCATGGCATTTATAAAGTGTCCAAAAAAGGTACAAATAGACTGTCAAATAGCCGAGCATCGCAAGCACGCCGAAGTTCGTCATAATCTCGACGAGCCAGTTGTGCACCTCAACTACGCCGCCCGTATCATAAACGGGCTCGGCTTTTAAATAGTACGAGACGTTTCCGGCACCCACTCCGAACCCCCAGGAATCAATCACGTAGTAAAAGGCGTTCTTTAAAAGATTCGCCCGCGCGAGGTTCGATGGAAGCGGGTGCTGTCCCGGCATCGCCTGCGGAGCTGAAAACAGATTCAAGACGGCATTTGTGATACGGCCCGCAAATAAAACCGCAAACAGCGCAGCACCCGCTCCCGCTGCGTACAGTGCGAGTTTTTTCAGCAGAGAAGGCAGCAGGATAAAGACGTATACAGCCGCCCCCGCGCATATGCCCAGCAGGCTCGCACGCGAACCGGTCAACATGATTAAATACAAAGCGCTGATCGCAAAGAGCAGGCTGACGGCTTTTACATAGCCGTTTTTCACATTTTTCACCGCCGCCGCGTACAGAAAGAAACTGATGCACAAAAACGTCGCAAAATCATTTTGATTAAAGAAAACGGACGTCGGATAATGCTGTTTGTACTGCGGCCCGTTATAAAGCGTAGAACTCGGCAGTTGGTGGTGAGTAAAATGGTTGTAAAAGCCGATCGCCATCACAAAAATGGTCATCACAAGCCATATGCCGTAAAAAACCATCAGCTGATCAAAGCGCTGAATAAACATGACGATGAGATAAATCAGAAACATGCCCATCGCCATTAAAGCTAAATATTTGATCCCGTACGTCACGGATTTTGCCCACAATAACGATATGAGACCGTATGTAAACCATAAGGCGAAGAACATCAGGATGCCTTTTACATTCACCCGATTCCATCTGTCAATATGATGACGGTTTGTCAGGATGCCGGCGATGTGAAGAGCACCCGCCCCGATTAATAACAGACGGTATATAAATAAGCTGAAAAACCCGAGATGGATCGCAAAGAAGGCCTGATTTAAAAATGTACACGCGATCAAGACATAAATGAGCCCCATAAACATCTGACCGTTTGCGGTAAAGGCGGATAGCAAAGCAAGACCGGCAATCCCGATCATGGCGGCAAGCAGCAGCACGGTGATTGTTCCGAAGCCGGCATCCGCCCTGACCGCCTCCACCATGATAAATCCTCCTGTAATGACAGCGGCAAGCAGCACAAGAACATGTGCCGCTGAACGTTTGATAATCACATGGCAAACCCCTTTCCAAAACCGGCAGCCGAGCCGGGCCGCCGAGAGCCTGAAGACAAATCTTTTTCTATCTTGCCAGTTCTTTTATTTGCCGATCGGCATGAACCGCTGGACGTCCGACGGAATGATAAGTGAATCCTGAAACCCGCATATATTCCAGCGGGAACATATTTCTGCCGTCAATGATGACCGGTTGTTTGAGCAGCTGCTTCGCCCTCTGAAGATCCATTTCCTTGACTTCCGGCCAATCGGTTGTAATCAGGCATGCATCCGCATTTTTGATGGCGCTGTACAGCTCTGTGTAATAGTCAATGCCGTCGTTTCCTAATACCGCAGACGCTTCGGGAATCGCGATCGGATCATACGCTTTTACGTGAGCGCCCTGCTCTTTAAGACGCGGAATGATATCAAGAGCCGGGGCGGAGCGGACGTCATTTGTGTGCGGTTTAAAGGCCACCCCCAGTACGGCCACGGTTTTCCCTTTTACCGAACCGATGGCGCGGTTTAATTTTTCCGTTATTAGAACCCGCTGCTTCTGATTGGTTTCTATGACGGCTTCCATCATTTGAAACGGATATCCGGCGCTGTTTGCGATATGCAATAAAGCCGTTGTATCTTTCGGAAAGCAGGACCCGCCGAACCCGATGCCCGCCTGGAGAAATTTATTCCCGATCCGGCTGTCAAGGCCGACGCCTTCTGACACGTGAGAAATGTCCGCGCCGACACGTTCGCAAATATTTGCGATATCGTTAATAAAAGATATTTTGGCGGCTAAAAAAGCATTTGCGGCATACTTAATCATTTCCGCGCTTTCAAGATTGGTCTTCACGATCTTCGTACGGAACGGCTTGTGAAGCTCTTCAATAACCGAAGCGGCATGTTCGCTTGTGGCGCCGATGACCGCCCGCTCCATCTGCATTGTATCCCGCACCGCCGAGCCTTCGCGGAGAAATTCAGGATTTGACGCGACATCAAACGGATATTTCCCCTTCGACGCTTCGCTGATGATTTGGTAAACGAGCTTTCCCGTCCCGACCGGAACGGTGCTTTTGCTGACAATGATTTTGTATCCGTTCAGCTGTTCCCCGATTGTTTGCGCGGCGGCCTTGATATAGGTCAAATCGGCTTCACCCGTCTTTGACATCGGTGTACCGACGGCAATATAGATGATATCAGCGGCTTTCACAGCCGGCCCAATCTCTGCCGTAAAGGACAAACGCCCGGCACTGACGTTTTTTTCAGCTAATTCCTCAAGCCCCGGTTCATATATCGGGATGACTCCGTTTTGCAGGCTTCTGATTTTCGCTTCATTGATATCACAGCAAGTCACATGATGGCCGATTTCCGCAAAACAAGTTCCAGATACGAGACCTACATACCCTGTTCCTAATACAGCGATTTTTTTCACAGCTTCATCCCTCTTTCGAAAGGTTCTCCTCTTGCCCGGCCCGGTTCATGACGGTCCGGTATTTCTCTTTCAGCGCTTTTGCGTTTTGGCTTGCGTCAAAATACGTGCGGACGGTTTGATAAAGTTCTTCGGCTGTTTGCGTTGTCCATGCCTCTCCTTTTTCATATTGCAGGATGGATTCCGCCAGCGTTTCGGGTGAACCCGGTCTGATCAGCAGCCCCCGGTGTTTACCGAATAAAGAAGCCACTCCTCCGACATCAGTGCAGAGCACCGGCACCTTCAGAGCAAGCGCCTCAATGACCACGGTCGGCATGCCTTCACTGTAGGACGGCAGGGCCATGATATCCGACGCCAGCAGATAGTCCTGTATCTTGTCATTCGGCACTTGCCCCGTGACGATGTGAGCGGCTTCCCGCAATGAGGATGCGGCGGGTCCGTCACCGACAAAGACGGCTTCAAATCTTTCATCCAATGACTGAACGGCTTTTGATAAGTCGAAAACGCCTTTCTCTTTGACAAGCCTGCCGATGAACACGATCAGCTTTCTATCCGGAGGAAGGCCGAGCCGTTTTCTGATGGCTTCTTTCGTCTCGTTTCTTTTTTGGAAGGCGTCAAGCGTGATGCCGATCGGAAGCACGCTGCAATCCGCTGCGCTCAGCTTCTTCATTTGTTCCCGCAGACTGCCGCTGACGGCATAAATATCGGCAGCCTCCCGCACCGCAAATGTAAATGCGCGATGAGCGCTTTTGCTGTAATGCGGATAGACATTGACATCACTGCCATGCAAGGTCAGGACATACGGAATTCCCAGGGCCTTTGACACAATGGCGGCCGCTCCGCCTGACGGCATGGCGAAATGCGCGTGAATCAGATCAGGCTTCAGACCGTTCTTTTTGATCGCAGAAAGAACCGATGCCGCCATTCTTTTATGCGGCTGCGCCCATTTCAGCTGCCCGGGGACCGCCTGATAAAACGGCCGGTGTACGGACACGCCTTTCCGCCATTCATGCGCAGGCCTTATATCCTTTTGCCGATATGTCTTTTTCAGCAGCCGGAATGGCGCGGCGAGTTTCGGCCGCGGACAGATGACGGTCATCTCCGCGCCAAGCTTTCTCAGTTCTTGCGCCTGTGTTTCATGAAAAACGCCTTCCCCCGGCTTTTCACTGCTCGGATAGACACTTGTCATCCACAATACCTTCATAGCAAACGCCCTTTTCTTAATTTACTTTTCATCTGCGGATAAGCTTTGATTAAAAGAAATAAATAACACAATGCGCCGCAGGCTACTGAGATCGCCAGACGCAGCTTTACATCAAGGCTGATCCGCTCCGTTCCGAGGCTGGCTGTAAAGGCGATGACACCCATCGCCGCCGTAAGCAGAAACGGTTTGGCCACGGCTTTGAAGTAAGCCGACAGCCGCAGCTTAATGACATATGCCAACAGCCAGCGGCCGATCAGGAAATTCAAGATGCTGATGAATGCGTACGTCCAGGCTACCGTCAAGAGATTTCCGGACAGCACGGCGGCGTACAATGATGCACCATACAGCAGCATCACCCCGGCGTCCCAATAAAACGCCAGATCGGCCCGCCCTTTTGCCAGCAGCACAGATCCGTTCGGGTTCATCAGGACCCTTAAAATCCCGACGATGGCGAGAACATTTAAGACCGGGACAGCCGCCAGCCATTTTTCTCCGAATACCGACGCCACGAATGCATCCGACACTGAAACCAAACCGAGCAAAAGCGGAAAGGATATCAGCGCGAGCATTTTGGTCATATTGAGAAAGCCTTCTCTGATGGCGCTGTTTTCATGCTTGTTTTTCGCAAAGACGGGAAACGCGACTCTTGTAATGATCGGATTAATTTTTAATACCGGAAGCGTGACTATCTGATAGGCCAGATTATAAATGCCAAGGGCCTCAGCGCCGATAAAACTGCCGATCAGAATCATATCAGTATTCGCCCCGAGCCGGTTCACAAGCCGGGAAGACAGCTGAAAGGCTCCGAAAGAAAAGAAGCCTTTCATTCCCTTCAGATCAAAAACGAACGACGGACGCCATGTTTTTCTGCAGGCCATCCAGTACAGAATCCCCTTCGACGATTGCAGCAGCACCTGTGAAATCACATATGCGAGAATCGGGTCCGTATAAAAAACCGCAGCCGCCAAGTAAACGAAGGACAGCACATTTGAAAAGATTTCAATTTTGCTTAACGTGTTAAATGCCAGCGCTTTTTGCAGCATATACTGATATTGCTGACCGATCGGTGCGATTAAAAACATGACGGCCAGCACGCGGACTAAATAGTCAAGCTCCTCCCGCTGATAAAAATCAGCAATGAGCGGGCTGCTGAAAAACAGCAGCGCAAACAGTGCAAGCCCTGTTATGATATTCAGCCAGTACAAGGAAGACATCTGTTTTTCAGTGACATGATCTTTTTGAATGAGCGCGGCGCCAAACCCCATATCAAGCGCAATTTGGGCAAACACCGCTACCGTTGTGATCATGCCGACAAGGCCGAATTCAGCCAGTGACATGACCCGCCCGAGCAGGGCGAATTGAACGATTTGAATGACCGTAATACACGCTGTCGAAATACTTGTCCATTTGGCGCCGCTCAAAATTTGATTTGTAATACTAGGCATCGTTTTCCCTACTTTTTTGTCTGCTGACCAGAATTTTTATCGTGCCCCGTCACCGGTCCAGATTACTTTGCACGTTTTGAGCATAATCTTCAGTTCCAATGAAAAGGTCAGGTTGCGGATATAATATAAGTCAAACATCAGCTTTTCCCTCGGTGTCATGTCATATCCCCCATTGACCTGCGCCCAACCGCTTAATCCCGGCTTAACAGCCAGCCGCTCCGTAAATCCCGGGATTTCTGCCTGAAACTGTTCCGTAAACACGGGCCGTTCGGGGCGCGGGCCGATCAGGCTCATTTCTCCCCGAAGCACATTTACCAGCTGCGGCAGCTCATCAATACGGGTCCTTCTGATAAAAGCGCCGACCTTTGTCACGCGGGGATCCTTTTTCAGCGCCCAGACCGCACCCGATTTTTCAGCATCTATTTTCATAGAGCGGAGCTTATACAAATAAAACGGCTTCCCGTCTTTGCCTACCCGCTCCTGCTTATAAAAAGCCGGGCCGGGCGACTCCAAACGAATCAGTATGGAGAACAGGCCTATTATCGGAAGCGCCGCCAAAAGCCCCGCAAGCGCAAACACAATATCCATGAATCGCTTAAAAGCCAAATAACGGGCCGTTCTTTCCGTTACGGCAGCGGAAGTCCCCTGCCGCACTGCATAGTTATTATTTACATTCATGCTTTTCTCTGCTCCCACTGACACACACCTCACGATTTGTTGGGATGTTTGATGACCTATGCCGTGAGTTTAGCAGATGGATGTTAATTGGAAGTAAAGGAAACGTTAATGTTTATTAGAATGTTTCGATTATTGTTTTTTTATTGTAAATCTATTCATATCCATATTTGAGTCAAACCATAATGAAAAATAAAAAAACAGACCGGTATGAATCGGTCTGTTTTAAATGGAAAATACTATCTGAAATAGGAGGAAACGCCTTGGGTGATCCCCGCCGCGAGTCTGTCCTTTTTCGTTGATTGTTTTAAAATATTGGCATCAATCGGGCTTGTGACAAAACCGGTTTCTAACAAGACACTCGGCATTTTAGAATACTTAATGACGTAAAATCCGGCAGTTTTCACACTGCGGTCACGCGTGCCGAGAGCAGAAACCATTCTCGGCTGAATATTTTGGGCAAGCCTCAGACTGTTTGCGGATTGGTAGGTTGGATCATAATATGTCTCCGTACCGTTTGCACTGCTGTTATCATTCGCGTTTGCATGGACGCTGATGAAAATATCGGCGTTCGCCTTCGCCCCTTTGCTCACTCTCTCCTCAAGCGAATCAAAGGTGTCGCCTGTCCTCGACATTACAGTAAGCGCACCCGCACCGTATAATTGATTGTTTAGGCGTGTTGCGATATCAAGGTTCACATTTTTTTCAAGCAGGCCATTGCCCGTTGCTCCTGAATCCTGGTAGCCGTGTCCCGGATCAATAAAGACCGTTTTGCCGACAACTGGATTTTTAAGCTGCGATGCCGCATTGTTGCTTAAAGATGATGCACTCCCTATGACGGTGAAGCTGGTGATGCGTTTACTTCCGATATACGTCCGGACGTCCTTTGACAGACTGTCCCCATTCGTCATGAGGTGAACTCTTCCCTGTTTGGCACTTAAAACGCCTGCGACAATGGTATCCGGCTCTTTAAAACCATTGGTAACAAACGTATAGCCTGTGCTGAGGCCTGTCTTTTTCGCAAGATTCACAGACAGGTTATAGCGGTTTTTGCCGCTGACTCTTGAAGGATTCGGCAGCTTATTGTAAAGTGAGCTGCTGATGCTGCCGGTGCCGCCGATGACAATCGTATTTTTAATCCCCAGGCTTTTGATCGCATTTGACGTGGATCCATTCAGTGTTGAATCATTGGTAAATAAAATCGGATATTTTTTCGCAGATGCATAAGAAATCGCAGCCATCCCATCTGCATCAACAAACCCGTTTACCACTAAGGCTGTAGAAGATCTTGTCATTTCACCCGCCACTTTTGCGGCTGTGGCATATCTCGTGCTTCCTGATAAACGTTTGACGCTGATGCCTAATTTAGCAATTTGATTCTCGGTATTTTTCGAAACGGCAGGTGTACCGCCTACGATAATCACATTTTTCGTTTTTAAATCAATTAATCCCTTTTTTGTGCCGGCAGACAGCTGATCTTTATTGGTAAACAGCAGCGGCGCATTTTTTTGATATGAAAGCGGCGCAGCAGCAATCGCATCGGCATATGAAGTTCCGCCGGTGATAATAACCGTTTTTGCTTCGCTCCATGATTGTTTTGCCGCCTGTACAGCCGTATCATACCGGGTGCTTCCGCCGATCCTTTTGACCGTATTGTCAGCCAAAGCGGACGGGACAAAAAGAATGACCCCGAGAATGAAGACAGGGAGACATTTTATGATGAATTTCAATCCGATCTCCTCCACAGAAGTTTAGTAGTTTGTAAGTGCTGTATTAGGATAATAGAACGCAAGAATAGAAGTATACGGCTCTCCGGCCTCCGCTCTTTCTCTCGCTCCGTATTGACTCATTCCCACGCCGTGTCCGTATCCCTTTCCTGATATCGTGATTTTCGCAGAATCAGCGGACGCACTGGCGTATGTACTTTTAAAAGATGAAGCTCCGATCATCGTTCTGAGTTCTGACGCCTTCACCTCAAAGGATGCAGTCTTGTTCATGACATAGCCTTTCGACTTGTCATTCACATGGTATGTCACCTTCACCGCGGCGTCTTCTGCCCGCTGCCCTTTTGTTTTTCCGGTGAGCGAGAGATCAGAGATGCTTGCAATTTTTATGGAATTTGCATTGGTTTCTTTATTTTTCATCAGCCAATTTTTTATTCCGTTGAGCTGCGCAGCATTTGCTTCGTTTGTTTTGGACCACCAGGATGCGGGGTTTTTCATATCCAGACCTGCTGGCAGCTGCTGTTTCTGCAATGTTAAAGACCAGCTGATTTCCGGATCTTTTGTATCCTTTTTGGCTACTAAATACGGCACTTTTGAGCCCCATACTTCATCGCCGGCTTCAGTGTAGCCGCCATTGCTTGACGAGTAGGTGGCATCTATCAATCTGCCGGAATAAGTGAGCACTTTCCCCTTTGTTCCGTCAACGGCTGCGGTGGCGTTTGGATACCAGCTGTATCCCCCGTACACCTGAAAAGCCGTTGAATCCGCAACTGTTTGTCCCGTCTTGCTGATAGAGTAGGTGCGGGCGGCAACAGCCTGAGCCTTCAGCGCTTCTGTCGGCCAGCTTCCCGGCATTTCATTCGGCAGGACACCTTTCAAATAATCCTCAAAAGGAATGTTTTCATTTACAGGTCTTACATATTTGCCGGATTCCGCAGAAAAACTCATATTCCCCAAATACGGTTTTCCGTCAATGCTGATTGTGTTCGATGTTGAATATTTTTCAGGAACCGCCTTGAAAGACGTTTTTCCGCTGTTAATACCGGCAACGCCTAGTTTGCCGCCGGATGTTTCAATGCGGTACGTTTTCCCGTTTACGAGATAAAACTCTTTTGCGTAAGCATCCTTAACTGAATCTGCAATTGAATTCGTGCTGCCTATTAATGTATAAGAATAGGTGCCTTTTGCTTTAAAAAGGCTGGCTTCGTCGGCCGGCGTTTCACTTTTTTTGATGTATACAAGCGGCATATGATTTGCGGCGGCAATATTCGAGCCGACAACGATGTCCGCTAATTTTGTCCCGTTGGCAGCAACTGCTTTGCTTACATCCATGCCCAGCGAAGTGACTGCATTTGCTGATATTTGATATCTGTTTGAACCGGTAATTCTTTTTGTCACTGAAGCTTTCTTTTTAATTTGATTCTCCACATCTTTGCTGACGCTTGAAGTGCCTCCCATGATGATCACTTTTTTAGGCAGACTGTAGCTCGGGAGGGAGTCTTTTTTCGTCAGGAGAATCGGATAGCCGTTTTGCGCGGCATAAGGTGCGATTGCCAGCGCATCCGTATAAACATCTCCGGTTACTACGATTGCCTGGTCATAGCTGCCCATTTCGGCCGCGATATTTTTGGACAGATCATATCTGTTTTTTCCGCTGATCCGTTTCGTGCGGCCGTATTTTTTCAATGTTTTTTCCGCAGCTGACGAAATACTGTTCGCCCCGCCGATGATTAAAATATTATCCGGGTTGTATTTTTTGATTTGCGCTTCCGTGCTGCTGCTGAGTTTTTTCGATTCAGTCAGCAGAACAGGCGCTTTCAGTTTATTCGCTAAAGGAATGACGGAAAGCGTGTCCGCAAAATAAGCATCCGTATTAACGACGACTACGTTGGACGGATTTTTCCAATACTTTGATGTCGCGGCGTTTGCCGTATCATATTTGGATGCGCCTCCCAATCTGACAACGGAGGACACACCGCTTCCCGTCAGTTTATAAGTTCCGGAAGGTTCGATATTCAGAGTCGATTTATTACCAATATAATTCGTCAGTTTTACTGAGATATCAGAACTGGCCGCAAAAGTGCTTTCCGGTAATAAAGCCAGGCTGAATATCACAGAAAAACAGACAGCCCATATTGTTTTCTTCAATTTTTATCCCGCCTTTTGCTGATCATGATGTATTATTTTGCTTTCTCGATTTCCTTGATCTCTTTTTGGCCTTTATCATTTGTGAAATAAGTAATGCTGACTTTGTCATTTTCGCTGAATTTATTCAGAACATCAGAGAAGTCGTCAGAAAATTCAAAGCTGACAGGCTGATCATCGACTTTTACTTCAATTGTGTGCGTATCCGCCATACCGACATAATATGCCGTTTCTTTTTGAGCCTGCGTTTCCGAAGAACCGCTTCCCTTCTTTGATTGATCCGCCGTTCCGCATGCTGCTAACACAACTGAAAAAAGCAGTATTAAGAACGAAGCTGCAACAGTTTTTTTCATTTTTTTCACCTCATCTTTATGTATCGTCTTATACTAACTTTTTTTTAAGGTAATTTTAAGGTCTTTTTGTAACCTTTTTTTTAAGAATTTCGTCTATTACACGGTTAGAAGTAAAAATATGACTGGGTTTATAAAGATTAGTAAATTGCATCGTGAAAGTTAATAGAAAAGGTGATGACAAATGAGGGCTGAACGAAAAAGAAAGAAGAAAAAAGTTCTTCTGACAATCGTAACGATCATCGGGCTGTTAGTTTTATCATCAGGAGGCTACGTCTACTACTTGTGGCACAAAGCAGCTTCAACGGTGGCAAGCATTCAGGAAGACTTAAAAAAATCGGACAAACGTGACACAGATATAGATCTCGGAAAGAAGGACCCGATTTCTGTTTTAATCATGGGCGTCGATGAACGGAAAAATGATAAGGGGCGCGCGGATACGATGATTTATATGACCGTCAACCCTAAAACGAATACAACAGAAATGGTCAGCATTCCGCGTGATACGTATACGAAAATCTCCGGCAAAGGTACGATGGATAAAATCAACCACTCCTATGCTTTCGGCGGGACGCAGATGGCCGCGGATACCGTCGAGGACCTGCTTGACGTGCCGGTAGATTATTTTGTGAAAGTAAACATGGAGAGCTTCAAAGATACGGTGGATACACTCGGCGGGATTACGGTGAACAGCACGTTTGCCTTCAACTACGACGGGCACTCTTTCGGAACGGGGAATATCAGCCTGAACGGTGAAGAAGCACTCGCCTACACGCGTATGAGAAAAGAAGATCCCCGGGGGGATTTCGGCAGGCAGCAGCGCCAGCGCCAAGTGATTGAAGGGATTATATCTAAAGGGGCAAACATCTCGTCTGTCACGAAATTCGGAGATATGTTTAAGGTCATTGAAAACAATATGAAAACAAACATGTCATTCGATGATATGTGGACGGTTATGACTGACTATAAAAACGCCCGCGGCAAAGTTATTCAGCATGAACTGAAGGGAACGGGAACGAGAATCAACAATATCTATTATTACAAATTAGATGAAGCAAGCCTCGCTTCAGTCAAAAAAGAATTAAAAGAAAGCCTGAAATAATAAAAAACTCTGCATGCGATGCAGAGTTTTTTATTCTGTAAAAGGCTGCGGACGTTTTTTTCTATAGCCGTACCGATAAAGCAGCTCCTCCGCAATCCGTTTTGACGCAGATCCGTCACCATAGGGGTTGGACGCCTTTGACATCCGTTCATATTCGGCCTGATCGGTTAAAAGCCGTTTTGTCAGCTGATACACGGTTTCCTCATCTGTGCCCGCAAGCTTTAATGTTCCTGCTTTCACTCCCTCTGGGCGTTCGGTTGTATCCCGGAGCACCAGCACCGGCTTACCGAGGGAAGGCGCTTCCTCCTGCACTCCGCCTGAGTCGGTCATAATGAAATGGGCTTTCGCAGCGAAATTATGAAAATCCACAACCTCCAGCGGCTCTATTAAATGCACTCTGTCCGAATCAGCGAAATGGGCTTCTGCGGCCTCACGTACTGCGGGATTCAAATGGACGGGATAAACGACTTGTACGTCCTCAAACTCTTCAATGACTCTTCTGACAGCCTTAAACATCTGTTCCATCGGCCTTCCTAAGTTCTCACGTCTGTGCGCTGTCAGGAGGATCATCCTGCTTCCGTCCAGTTTCTCAAAAATCGGATGAAAATAATCTTCCCGCACTGTCGTTTGAAGCGCGTCTATCGCCGTATTTCCCGTGACAAATATAGAATCCGGCTTTTTATTTTCCGCAAGCAGATTCTGTTCAGCCTGGCTTGTCGGCGCAAAATTCACATCAGCGATCACGCCCGTCATCTGCCGGTTGATTTCCTCAGGGAAAGGAGAGTATTTATTTTGCGTACGCAGACCGGCCTCCACATGGCCGACCGCGATTTGATGATAAAAGGCGGCAAGGCTTCCCGCGAAAGTTGTCGTCGTATCTCCGTGGACCAAAACGATATCTGGTTTTACTTCTTGGAACAGCTTGTCCAGTTTCAGCAAGGCGTGAGATGTAATTTCAGAAAGCGTCTGACGCTCTTTCATAATGTTCAAATCATAATCAGGCTTAATGCTGAATGCTTCAAGCACTTGATCCAGCATCTGTCTGTGCTGTGCGGTTACAGTCACCAGTGAATCAATTTCCGGATATTTTTCAAGCTCTAACACGAGCGGAGCCATTTTAATTGCTTCAGGTCTTGTACCGAATACGGTCATTACTTTTAGTTTTTTCAACGGTTTGTCTGCACCTCGTTTTATATGTCGGATATTCCCTTCATGTTAACATATTTATGCCGTTTCTTAGATATTGTAAAGCTTAACGGCAAACAAAGCAAAATCCTTTACAAGACTCTTTGAAAGCGGATTAAAAGGTGTGAATTTTAATCAATTGTGGTAAAGTGGAAAAAGACTAGGTTATAGTTCTGAAAAAAAGATTCAGCAGAAACAAGGATGGTGTTATTCAGTGAAGAAAGTACGCAAAGCCATTATTCCGGCAGCAGGTTTAGGCACACGTTTTTTGCCTGCCACAAAAGCAATGCCTAAAGAAATGCTTCCAATCGTTGATAAACCGACAATTCAGTATATTATCGAAGAAGCTGTCGAATCCGGCATCGAAGACATTATTATCGTAACCGGAAAAGGAAAAAGAGCAATTGAAGACCATTTCGACAATGCGCCTGAACTGGAGCGCAATTTGGAAGAGAAGGGTAAAATCGAACTGCTGCAAAAAGTGAAAAAATCATCAAACATCGCGGATATCCACTATATCCGCCAAAAAGAGCCAAAAGGACTCGGTCATGCGGTTTGGTGCGCACGCAACTTCATCGGCGATGAACCTTTCGCCGTTCTTCTCGGCGATGATATTGTCCAGGCCGAAAAACCGGGACTTCGCCAGCTGATGGACGAATATGAAAAAACATTGTCTTCCATTATCGGGGTTCAGCAAGTTCCTGAAAGTGATACACACCGATACGGAATAATTGACCCGTTAACAAATGAAGGACGCCGTTACCAAGTCAGAAATTTCGTAGAAAAGCCTGAAGCGGGCACAGCTCCTTCCAACTTGGCGATTTTAGGAAGATACGTTTTCACTCCTGAAATTTTCATGTATTTGGAACAGCAGGAAGTCGGTGCAGGAGGAGAAATTCAATTAACGGACGCCATTCAAAAGCTCAATGACATTCAGCGTGTCTTCGCTTATGATTTCGAAGGAAAACGTTACGACGTCGGAGAAAAACTGGGGTTCATCGAAACGACGCTTGAATTTGCCTTACAGGACAAAGATATCCGCCATAAATTAATTCCGTTTATGAAGGATCTTCTTGAAAAAGAAGAAGCTGACGAATAGAAAAAGCTGCCGAGTCCGGCAGCTTTTTCTATGTGATCTTTACTTTTTAGATGTTACGGTCAGTGTTTGATCAGCGTTGTTCACAGAGAAAGTATATTTCTGGTTTTTAAGCATGAACAAGTTCTGATTGATTTTGCTGCCGCCTTTTTCACTTAAAGCTGAGATGTCTGCGGGACGCGATAAATGAAAAATCACTTCGGAGACTGTATCATTGTCAATCACAAAATCCGTTTTCGCATCGGATACTTTTAATACTTTCCGTCCGTCATCCGTTTGCCCGTCAGCTGGATTTTTCAATTTACTCCGCACGTCGTCAAGGCTCTTATTGATATATGAGAGAAACTCTTCTGTCGTTTCGCTTGATAAACTGCTGCTTAAATCACTGAGCTGAACATCCGTCGTTCTTAAAGCGTTCACTTTATGCAAATCAGTCTTTTTCATAAAGTACTCTTTATCGTTTAATCTCACTTTGGCCGCTTGGTTATTCTCGGCTTCTACCTGCACCTTCGTACCGAAATTTACACTTGCCGAGATTTTCCCTTTTATATCTTTTCCGGCGTAAAGATCCGCTTTTTCAGCTTTTACCAAAGCAGGTTTATTCACAGACTCATAAAGGCCGGCATCGCTCTGTTTGACGTCGCCGAAAGATGCGATCGCACGCAGAGGCTTGTCTGAAAACATCGAAGCAGCCGCTCCTGCAGCCAGCAATGCAAGCAGCGTAATCTGAATCGTATTGGCAATGAATTTGGGCTTCGCTTTCTTTTGCTGCGCCTGAGTGATTTGCTGTTCCTCGGCAGCCCGCGTTCTGCCTTCAATCTGCTCATTTTGATATTTCTTTTTTTCTTTCTTTGAAAGCTTGTTGAACCAATCCACAAAAGCTTTATATTCTTTCACAACCGCTTTTGTTTCATCAAACATACGCATTTCGCCGTAATGCATCCAAGCCACCCGATCACACATTTTCTCAATCTGTCCGATTGAATGACTGACGAAAAAGATCGTTTTGCCGCGTTCTTTAAATTCCGTAATGCGGTCCACACATTTTTGATAGAAAGTCTGGTCCCCTACTGAGAGCGCCTCATCGATAATAAGGATGTCAGGGTCCATATGCGCCGATATGGCAAAACCGAGACGGGATTTCATACCGCTTGAATAGCTTTTAACAGGCTGATCTATAAAGTCGCCGATATCCGCGAATTCAACGATTTTTTCATAAAGCTCGTCTATCTGCCGATTGTTGAGACCCATCATCAAGCATTTCAAACGAATGTTGTCCTTACCGCTTAATTGATTGTTTAATCCGGCAGAAATGGCGATTAAAGACGGCTGCCCGTTCATATCAATCTCACCGCTTGTCGGCGGAATGATTTTTGCAAGCAGATTAGACATCGTTGATTTTCCCGAACCGTTGATTCCTACGAATCCGATCGTTTCTCCTTCATAGACGTCAAAAGAAACATTTCGGACAGCGAAAAAACCTTTTTGATTTCTGTTTGGGAAAAACAGCCCTTTAATTTTGTCAGACTGTTTTTTATATAGAAAATACTGTTTTGAAACATTTCTGAACGAAACTTTTAGTTTCATCGTATAATCTCCTTACTATATTAAAGAAAGTCAACAAACTTATCTCTGAATTTCATATGAAGAAGTGAACCGACTGTTAACAACAGCAGTGTGACGAACCAGAAATACAGCGTATATTTCATATCGTGGAAAAACCACTGCCCTTCCATAAAGCTGTCTCTAAAGCCCTCAATAATATAGAAAAGAGGGTTTAACTTCAAGATGGTCAACACTTCAGGTCTGTTTCCAAATTTCTCGGCAATGTCCCAGAAAATCGGCAGAAGAAAAAAGAGAAGCCTTGTAACGGCCTGAAGCAAAAACTGATAGTCCCTGATTAATACGCTGATGGTCGAATTAAACAGGCCAAAAGCAAACATAAAACTGATCATGCAAAACAAGTAATAAATATATTGCAGCCAGTGAAGCGTCGGAAACAGCCCGTTGCTCAGCAGCACAATAATATAAATCGCCATCATCACAAAATAACTGAATAAATTCGAAGCTATCACTACAGAAGGCAGTGAACTGATCGGAAAATTCATTTTCGATACTAAATTTATCCGTTTAAAAACGCTGTTAGATGCATCCAATATCGTCGGACTGATAAAGAACCAAGGAATTAAGCCGGCCAGCATCCAGACGATGAACGGTACGCTGTCTCCATTTCCAAGCACCATATCATGTCCGCCGCGAATCCCGAGACCAAATACGAACCAATAAGCCAGCATTTGAATCATAGGGTTGAGAAACTGCCACAATATACCCAAATAGTTCACTTGATACTTTGATTTCGTTTCGTACACTGCAAGCCGCATAATCAGCGGAAATGAGTTGAATTGCTCTTTCAGAATTTTTACCAATGCATTCATTCTAATCTTCCTTAGTCGTAAGTTTTGGTAATAGCTTTGACTTACAAAAGCACCGCTCATAATTGTAACAGATTACGATGTATTTTTCACTTCATAACAAGCCTGCGTCCGGTGAGCTCAACATGCCGTCTTTTAAGCAAAAAAGCATAATTAACGTGGTTAAATTATGCTTTTTTGCACTTATTTACTTGTCCCCGAAAATCACTTTTACGGCTTTTTCAGACGATTCCCCGGTCTCTAAATAACAGAACTTCTCATAAAAAGGCCCGAACGAATCCGGAAGCTTATAATTGTCTGATTCCGTTTCATTCACCCACTTGATAACGTCACCCGTTTCTTTGACCAGCGGGCCGGGCGCTTCTTTTTCAAAGTCAAAGTAAAACCCTCTGAGTTTATCCCGATACGTTTCGATATCAGGCACATAAAACAGCATCGGTCTTTTCAGATTTGCATAGTCAAAAAAGACAGATGAATAGTCCGTTATGAGTAAATCAGAGACCATATACAGCTCACGGATATCTTCGTAGCTGGAGAAATCATACGCAAATCCTTCATACGGTCCGAGATCAAAGTTTTCCGCAACCAGATAATGCATCCGTAAAATAATGACGTAACGGTCGCCGATCGCTTCTCTCAATTGGTGAAGGTCTAAATCAAGGTCAAACTTGTATTTTCCCTTCTTATAAAATTGGTCATCCCGCCATGTCGGTGCGTAGATGATCACTTTTTTATCTTGCGGAAGGTTCATTTTTTCTTTCAGCGCTTTGATGACAGAAGGACTGTTATCCGTCTGAAGGAAGTCATTCCGCGGATATCCAGATTCAATCATGGTTTTATTAAACTGAAACGCCCGAGCGAAAATTTCTGTTGAATATGCGTTCGGTGAAATCAGATAATCCCATTTTGAAGCCTCTGTCGTAAAATTGCGCTTATATTTTTCAGTGTTTGTTCCCGGCATATGCACTTCATCCATATCAACGGCAAGACGCTTTAAAGGCGTTCCATGCCATGTCTGGACATATGTCGTATGCTCGGGTTTCGGGATCCACAGCGGCATACGGCTGTTGACAATCCAGTACTCGGCTCTTGCCATGGCAAACAGCCATTTAAACGTAAAACGTTCGATATAAGGAATTCCTTTATCTTTAAATGTCTGTGTATAAGCGGGATTTACACTCCAGCACAGACGGTATTCAGGCATTTCTTTGCTCATGTATTCGTAAATTGCCCGCGGATTGCAGCTGTACTGTTTTCCGGCAAAGCTTTCAAACATGACAAATTTCTGTTTGACGGGCATTTTCCCTGCAAGCCTGAATCCTGCTTTATAAGTGTTTTGTATTCTTTTCTCAATAAACTTTTTCAGCTTATTCTTTCTTTTGCGTATAAAGGATGCGCCCCGTTTCAGCTTTCCTTTTACAAAATACTCGACGCGGGTGCTGAAACTGTAATCATTCATTCTCAGATGGAGATTTTTTGTTTTCTTTTTCGTGAAAACATGAAATCTGGCAGGTCCTTTTTCCGTTTTCAGAATCGTGAATTGGTTAGGGTTTACTTGTTCAGATTTCAGTGCCTTTAACGGCTTGCTGTTGGTGATAACCTCTTCACCCGTCCCGGCATCTTCAAAAATGAATTGAATATGGAATTGAAAGATAAGCTGCTGATTCAATTCTTTATAAATGGCATTCAAATCAATTTTTGTATCAAAGCCTATCGTGTCAAGTGCCGTTGTATCCTGAACATATTCATCAAGGTCGTGTCTCGGCACGTCATGAAGCGGATACTTCAGAATGAGAGGCTCCTCTTCTTTACCTTTTTTCATTTTCAGAATCAGGTTTTTTTCTTTTATCTTTAAGGTTTCTGCTGCATTCAGCCGGAATGCAAAACCTTTCAGATGTAAGCTGCCGTCAGATTCAAGCTCCATTTCATCAATTCGCGTGACGAACTTTCTCTGCAGCAGCTTTAAGGAGAAATTCCCTTTCTTGGTCGTGTAAGGGAAAAAGAACATATGATGAGCCTCATCTTTATAAGAAGACAGTTCAATAGGTTCAAGGCTGGATTTTAACCGTTTTTTATTGATATCACTGTCATCATTGATAAAGGAGACATAGAAATCAAGACATCCTTTGCCGTCCGTATGTTCAGAAAGCAGCTCCGTGCCCATAACAGCATGGTACTCCCCGCCTTCTCCGGGCAACCGTTTCAGAGGGACGGAAAGTTCCGCTTTTGTCTTACGATTTATAATCTGAAGAGAAGGCTCTTCCTCTAAAGCGGCATTTTCACAGGATATCGTAATACTGAATGTATCTTCCTTTATATTAAGATGTTTTAACTTGTATCTGACAGGATTTTCTATACCCATAAAATAAGTCTACTCCTCTGTTTCAATTAAACATATCCAATCACAATCATCATTTTGATACTTTCAGCGATAGGTTCTCCTTCACTGTCCGGTAGAATTGATAGTGCAGTCCGTTCGCTTCTGCAGTTACCTTTTCATCGTCTTCTCTGTTTAACATGACCCGTTCATAATCGTTATAAATGACATACATAATATAACCGCCAAGTCCGACTTTTTCAATGTCACGTAACGGGAGTTCAAGGACGTACCGCCCGTCTCCCAGTGACTGTACCGGAAACTGGTGGTATTCTTTCATTTTTTCTCTGTGCTGAAACTGAATATATTGGGCATTATTTCTGTCCTGTCCGAACAAGCGGAACGTAATGGTGAATTTATCATCGGCGAACACCGCGCTTTCCGTTTCCCCGTGCATGCGCAGTTCGACCAGTTTATTTTCTTCATCCGTCAGCGGGCTTTCTAAATAAGCCAGTCCGTCCCGGGTCACGATGTTTTTATTGGGCTCTTTTTTAGACCATCGGAACAGCTTTTCGACTTCATCATACCGTTTTTGAATCAGCAGGCGGTAGGCTGTTTTATGGATCGGATGAAAAAACGTCTCGGAAATATCGTACTTCGTCTTCTTTAATACATTCAGAATTTCATTGAATTTATTGTAGTAAGCTTCTTTATTTTCGCTTTTCAGGAAGTGCATCCGATCGAAAAGCCGCGTAATGGAATCGAATTCAATCAGACGGTTCATCGCCATCTTTTCTTTCTCAGTATCTAATTTTTTGTTCAGAATATACTTCATTACGGCTATGTTCGTATCGGTTTTTTCCATAATATTCGTCTTTTTTGTCAGCGACTCATTATTGTCCATTCTGTTCAAATAATAAACCGGTTCTGTTGACGTTGAAATATCTCCGCACGACAAAAGAACATCCATAAAAAATTGCTTATCTTCAGCAAATTTCATTTCCGGATATCTGATATCATTATCTTTTAGAAATTGTAAGCTCATCATTCTTGCCCGCGGGCCGAGATGATAGAAAATATGCCGGATTGAAAAAGGCGATACTTTCGCTCTGTTCAGTGAGGACTCATGTTTCCCGATTGTTTTTTGCCCGTTCACCTGCATTTCGATCGTTTTTCCGACCGCATAATTCACATGATCTCTTTCAAGCATGTCGAATAAAATTTTAACGCCGTTCGGCGCAAACCAATCATCCGCATCTAAAAAGGTAATGTACTTTGCATTTGCAAGCTCAATTCCCAAGTTTCTAGGATAAGCGGGAGTTCCCGTATTGTCTTTCAAAAATACGACCGTAATATTTTCATACAGCTCGGCGTATTCAGTCAGAATGTTTCTGGAATCATCAGTTGAACAATCATCGACCAGAATTAAAGAAATATGCTGAAAGCCGATATTTTGAAGGATTACTGAATCAACTGTTTTCCGTACATATTCTTCTGCATTATAAACAGGAACAACTACCGCTACCTTCTTTTCATCCGCCAATGCTTCTTTGTTTAAAATGGTATATTCACGTTCTTCTATGGACGGCTTGGACTCTTTTTTATTCAATTTAAAAAAGTTACTAAGATTCATTTTAAATTCTCCTCTTATTGTCTAGCTTTTTTAAAAAAGCGCATAACAAATATAGCGAAAATAACCTTATATTACAAGAAGTACTCCCTATCCGGAGGGAGTACTTCTTTATCATCTGCATATCCGAATGTTTCAATTACACCCCGGCAATTTCTTTTTTAATCTGAGTAGTGGAAATGCCTTCGGTTCTAGGGAGATAGATGACTTCGCATTGATCTTTAAGGAAGTCGAACTTGCCTTCCCAATCGTCTCCCATTACGAACACGTCGATGTTGTGCTCCGCTACGTCCCGGACTTTTTGATCCCAGCTGTTTTCCGGAATAACTTCGTCGACATAACGGATTGTTTCAAGAATTAACTTTCTGTGTTCATAGCTGTGGTAGGCCTTTTTTTGTTTTTGAAGGTTGAACTCATCTGTTGAGATGGCAACGACAAGATAATCTCCAAGCTGCTTCGCGCGCTCGAGCAGTTTAATATGACCCCAATGCAGTAAATCAAACGTTCCGTAAGTAATGACCTTCTTCATGAAACAAAAGCTCCTTTCTATCATCATACGTATAACAAGCAACTGCCCTGAAATGCTGTGCAGCTGTATCCTTAATCACTAAAGTGCCAATTTCGTACTCATGGAACCTCATTATATCACATAGCCCTGAAAAGGTTAAGCTAATGTAAAACGAAGTTAAATTCCACTTATTAACAAATGTTATTGCAATAGGAGTTTAGCAGGGTTTTTGCGCGTATGATTAAAGAAATTGTTATCTTATTTATATTTTTGTAAAACTATTGTTAAGTTTATCTGAAGGTATTATGTTAAAATAAAGCTTAGCTTAAGTCACGAAAAAGTGAAAGAAAATCCCGTACAAAAAGGAGGACGGCAGATGCAGACTGAAATGGTGCACAACCTTTCTTATGTTAATGGAAATTTACAGGAGTTTATTTCATATTTAGACACTTATTATATCGCACAAAAGCAAGGAGCCGTCATTGCGACGGTTAATCCAGAGATCGGATACGCTGCGGCGAAAGACAAAGGTTATCATCAAGTCATTTCTTCCGCGGATTTCGTCCTGCCGGATGGTATCGGCGTCGTGTTAATGTCACGTTTGACGCAGCACCCGCTGAAATCAAGAATTGCGGGATTCGACGTGTTTCTGTCGCTGCTCGGTCTCGCAAACCGGCAGTCTAAAAAAATATTTTTATACGGAGCTAAGCAAGACGTGCTTGACGCCGTTTTGAATCGGATCGGCAAAGAGTATCCGAATATCGAGGTTGTCGGAGCCAGCAACGGCTATGAAGCCGATAAACGCTTCGTCGCCAAACAGATTTCCCGGGCGAAACCCGATATCGTGTTTGTCGCCTTAGGATATCCGCATCAGGAGCAATTTATTTATGAATACAAACATCTTTTCCCTCAGGCTGTTTCAATCGGTTTGGGCGGAAGCTTTGATGTGTTCAGCGGAACGGTGAAACGCGCCCCTGAATGGATGATCAAAACAAATCTGGAATGGCTGTACAGACTGGTGACGAATCCGTGGAGATGGAAAAGGATGCTGAACATTCCGAAGTATGCTTTTACCGTTTTGAGAAACAATAAATCAAATAAGAGCCTGTACTCCAAGCAGGCTGAAGATCAAACGAAACAGCTTTAAACAAATAAAACAGCAAAAGAGATTGGTAATCTATGAACTTGCGATCTTTATTCGCCGCTTTCTATTCTATATATCTGTCGGTTCTCGGCGTTTTGTTCAAGCCTGTAAAGCCAAAGAATCACCTGGCCCTGCTGGTATCTTTTGAAGAAAATGCGCAGGCTCTCATCCGTTCTTACAAGGCGCACGCTGAATCGCTTTCTTATGAAGTGACGGTTCTGTATACGAGACATGCCGTCAGTCTGAAAAAGGAGCTGGAAGGTCTCGGCTCTTTTTATCTGAACGAAAAAAACCCGCTGCATCTTGTGAAGGCCGTTTTCATCCTTTTTAAGAGCAAAGTGGTCATAACGGATAACTATTTTCTCCTGACAAGCGTCTTAAGCCGCCGGCCGCAAACGACATGCATTCAAGTATGGCATGCGAACGGCTCTTTGAAAAAGTTCGGCCTTGAGGACGTGACGAACCAAAGCCGGCCGGCATCAGATATCAGCCGCTTTAAAAAAGTGTACCGTTCGTTTGATTTTGTCACCGTCGGTTCAGATGAGATGGCTGACGTTTTTAAAAAGTCGTTCGGTATACGGGATGCCCAGCTGTTAAAAACGGGAGTTCCCCTGACTGACGTCTATTATGAAGAAAACAAGCCGGAACCGGAGCGCAAATGGCCGAAAAAAATCATTCTGTACGCACCGACATTCAGGGATTATGATATGCAATCCTTTCGGCTCCCATTCACCGAAGAGCAGCTCACAAACGAATTAAACGGAGAGTATCTGCTGCTTGTAAAGCTTCATCCTGCCGTTTTGCATCATATTTCAGCTTCGTTTGAAAGTGAATCGATCAAGAACGTATCTGACATGCGTCTTCATGATCTCTTAAAAGCGGCTGATATTTTAATTACGGACTACTCTTCCGTGCCCTTTGAATTCGCGCTCTTAAATAAACCGATTTTCTTTTTCACCTATGATCTGGAGGAATACGATCAAAAACGCGGTTTGATCGACAATTATGTTTCGGTCATCCCCGGAAGAGCTTGTCATGACAGCAAAGCCCTTCTCGAGGAAATGACGAAAAAGCCATTTCATGCAGAAGAAATGAAGCGGTTCTCGGACAAATGGAATATGTATTCAAATGGGAATTCGAGTGAAGCGTTATTGAAATTTGCGGAAACAAAAATGAAAAATTGCGCTGAAGCACCTGCCTGAATCCGAGGCGGGTGTTTTTTTGCATGAAGAAAGGCTGAAGCAACAGCTTCAGCCTTTTTTTATACTTTCATATACACAGGAACATCATAGTAAAGCGTGTAGTTGTCCAGCAGTGAGTATAAGCTGTACATGCGGTTTACCTGCTTATACGCCCAGCCGATGTCTGTGGCATACTGATGGGACGCGGCTGGAGACCATCTCATTTTATACAGGGTATCCTGCTCGTATGCGGAGTTGTGAATATATGACGCACCGATAAATTGGGCTCCGCCGATAATCGCGGCTTCCGGAGTAAACCAGCCTTGATTATATGCGTATTGTGCGCCGTAATAATTCGGGTTGCTGTCATAAGCCCCGATGCCGTACATGTTATAAACCTTTTTTCCATTATACGTAATGCCGTTTGCAAGCTCTGACGTGCCATTGCCCGTTTCAAGCAAAGCATGCGAAATCAAATACACTTCATTGATGCTGTATTTTCCGGCGGCTGTAATAAAGGCCTGGCCTTTGCCTGTCAGAATTCCTTTATTGACCAGCACTTTTTGATTCAATTCAGATGCGTTCAATCCCGCTGTCTGAGAGAGCTTCAGAAATTGAAAATAATACTTGCTGTCTTGTGCGAAGTGATCGGGATTGACGTATTGCTCGACTTCATCACTGCTGGCGTTTCTCCAGCCCATGCTGAGTTTGGCCCAGCCGTTTGTCTGGCCGGTGATGCTGACTTTATCGCCTTTTTTCAATTGCCCGATAATATTGCCTGAGCTGACTTCCGGAGTTGAGCGGACGTTCAGGACGTCGGCTGTGACCGTCCCGGAAGCCGTATTGATGTAAGTAAGCGACGCGTAAGCCGAGGCATCAGTCTGCGGGCTGACTGTCATTTGTTTTTTGACCATATCTGCAAGCGAGATGTTGTAATTGGTATTCATAATTTGCGGTCCGTTTTTTATTTTCAAAATAGTCATCGTCCATCCGTACAGCTTTTTCAGCTTTTGAGAGGCGGCGTCCGCAGACTGCGCGCCCGTGAATTGATCGCGGAGATGGAGCTCATAAACCGGATGGCTTTCACTCGTATAGCCGGCCTGCAATTGTTTGGCGCTGAAATAGCTCATGCTTTTATTTAAAACGGTTTTACCGGTGAACTTTTCGGTTTTGATGACGTACTGTGAATAGGCGGTTTTCCCCGTCTCCTTTACAGTGCCGGCCGCTTTGTTTTGTTTGAAAAAGGCAGTCACGCGGTCAATGTCTTCCTTCTTAAGCAGCGGGGCCGTTTCAATCCTGAATTGTGTATACGCTGTTTCACCTGTTTTCTGTGAAGAAGCGGATACTTTTCTCCCTTTGAAGAAATCCAGCGTTCGATTGATCTTTGCCGTATCAAGCAGTGATTCAGTTGCGACTTGGTATGTTGTTCCCGTTTGCTTGGCTGCTGTTTTGGAAACGGCACTCAATTTATATCCGGCCAGAAGATTCAATCCTTTTTGAATCTTCGATTGGTCTGCCGTCTGCTGAGAAAGCAGCTGATATTGGTTTTCTGCTGTTTTTCCTGCCGCGGTTCTTGCCGTCTTTACATGCTGCTGGCGGAAAAACGCCTCCGCTTGATCTGCCTGTGCGGCGGTAAGCTGTCCTGCTGTAATCCGGTAAACGGACGCTGACGCTGTCTTTTTGACAGGCGTTGTGTCGCAATGCCATTTTTTCTTTTTAAAGAAGGATTGAACGCTTTGCAGCTGCTGAGCCGTCAGTCCGCTCATCGCGACCGTATAATTATTTTTCGTGCCGGCTTTTTGATAGCTGCCGCTGACGCCTGTATTCTTCTTGATTTGGCTGACGGCATTTTGCACGGCGCTTACTCCGTTAAAATATCCTGACCGCACGTTGTACACGGCAGCTGTTTTGCTTTGGGCATACGTTTGAACATTCCCTTTGATGCCCGTTTTCTGCTGCAGCTGTTTCGCTAAGCCTGCCGCTTTATTTGCATCCGGAATGCCGGAAGCTGTCACGGTGATATTCGGGCTTCCTTTTGTTATCACCTTCAGCGACGATTGTAATCCTGTTTCCTTTTGAAAATCAGTTTGGATTTGAGCAGCTTTTTGATCGCCGGTAATTGTTCCTGATTGGATCTGAAACTGGGCTGTTTCCCGCTTGATCGGGCGGTATGATGCCTTCACGCCCGTCTGCTTCGTCAAATCTTGAGTGAGCGTTTTCGCGTCTGCTTCGGCTGCGATCTCAGAAGTCACGACCTGCATGTACGGCTGCTTCGTTCCCGACTCCTTGACGGCGCCGGTCACACCCGTTTCTTTCGTCAATTTGGCAAGAAGGTTTTTCGTCTGCTGCCCGTCTGATAGAGCTCCTGATGTGACGGTCACGTACGGCTGTTTGCTTCCGCTTGCGCTGTAAGTGCCGGCCACACCCGTCTGCTTCGTAAAATCTTTCAGCACGGCTTTCGCGTCCGTTTCATCGTGTAAGCCTGAAACGGAGATTTGATAAGCAAGCGGCGCATTACCGGCTTTCTTTGCGTCAGCCTGCCACCCCGTATCCTTTTTCAATTTCGCTGCCGCTTGAAGCGCCTCATTCTCAGAAGCGAATTGCTGCTTCGTTTCCAGCTCATAAACGGAATAGTCGCTGTATGCAGCCTGGGCGTGCTGTGTAACGGTGCTAAAGACAAGGAAAACGCCGGACAATAACATAGGTGCAACGAATCTCTTTTTCATTCCTTCTCCTCTTTCTGATTCAATTGGTTTCTATCAAACTAGTTTATTTATCGGCCGGGTTTCTTCATATTTACAGAGAGAAATTATCCAATTATCCAAATAAAAAAACTTAATCCCATCGCTGGGATTAAGTTTCGGTGATTTATATATGAGAAACGATGATTGTGCAATCTCCGGTTATCGTAAAGTCAGGCATCTGATCCGGCAGTATGAAATGCGCGCCTTTTTCAAGCTTGGCGGACTTGCCTTCACAGATAATGGAGCCGCTTCCTTCTATAACGCTGCATAACATAAACGGAGCGTCCTGGGTCATTTCCGCCGTCCCGCTGATATCCCATTTGTAAACAGAAAAATATTCTCCCTGCACAAAGGTTTTGATGGTGATGCCTTTTCTCGTTTCAGTTGATTCATCTAAAAATCCGTCCACATGAGGAACGGTGGCGGCGTTGACGGCATCGCGGATATGCAGCTCACGCGCCTCGCCGTTTTGATCTGTGCGCCCGTAATCATATATCCGGTAGGCGGCATCTGAATTCTGCTGTATTTCCAGCACGAGCGCCCCGGCGCAAATGGCATGTATGGTTCCGCTCGGCACATAATAAAAATCACCGGGTTTGATCTTCACGCGGCGCAGCAGGCCTTCCCAATCACCGCTGTTAATCATGGTGACAAGCTCTGCTTTCGAACGGGCCGTATGACCGTATATAATCTCCGCATTTTCTTTACAATCGATAATATACCAGCACTCAGACTTCCCCGTTTCGCCCAGTCCATGCTCCTCGGCATCATAATCGTCAGGGTGGACTTTGACGGACAGGTGATGTTTGACGTCCAGTATTTTCGTCAGCAGCGGAAAGCGGTCCCCTTCCGTTCCGCCGAATAATTCTCTATGCTGATTCCACAGTTCGATCAGGGTTTTCCCTTGATACGGACCGCTTTTGACCGTGCTCATCCCATGCGGGTGGGCTGATATCGCCCAGCATTCACCGGTTGTTTCTGAAGGTATACTGTATCCGAATCGTTCGCGTAATAACGTGCCGCCCCATATTTTTTCTTTACATACAGGCTGTAAAAAAATCGGCTCTTGCGTCATGTTCGTTCCCCTCCCATTAAAAAGCGGCTCATATCCCATTCCCCCTGTACCTATTTTAAAACACGGAGGGAGCCGCAGTTAAAAACAATATGTATAAATGGCTGACCTGCTCATTATACCATTCGGATGGGGCGGAATGCTCAGTCATTTCCTATTCCAGAATAAAATCCCTTGTTTGTCGCAAATTAAAATAACTGATGAAAGGGGGGAAACATTGTGACGATAAATGCTGAACTCGGACAAAACCTTCAAGCGCTGAAAAAACGGTTCGGCCAAAGCGATGACATGATGTTTTATTCATTTACGTACGGAAACGGCAAATGTGACGCCTGTCTAGTGTATATAGACGGACTGACTGAAAATCAATTGCTTGCCGAATATATTATTTCGCCCGTGCAGGCGGCCGCCCGGCATCAAGAGGAACCGGCTGAAACACCGCCGGCATCCATTTCTTTCGGATATCACCACACCCGGCTTTCTTCACTTAAGGACGCGGAGGCAGACATTCTTTCCGGCAAATCGGTTTTGCTGGCGGAGGGATGGAAGGAGGCCCTTTCCTTTGATACGGAAACATTTAAAATGCGGGATGTCGAAGAACCGGCATCAGAAGTGCTGGAACGGGGGCCGAGGATAGGTTTTGTCGAAAAGCTTCGGACGAACACGGCGCTTTTGCGTGAGCAGTCCCGTGACCCCAACCTCCAGATCAAGGAGCTGACACTCGGCGAACGGACAAAAAAACGGATCGCCGTTGCCTACATTCGGGATATCGCGCCTGATGATGTCGTAAAAGAAGTGATGAAAAGACTGGAGTCCATCACCATTGATGATATTCCGGAATCAGGATCGATCGAACAGCTCATTGAAGATAACACGTATTCCATTTTCCCGACCATTTTGACGACTGAACGGCCCGACCGGGTCATGGGCGCTCTTTTGGAGGGGCGGGTCTCCGTTCTTGTAGACGGAACGCCATTTACCCTTTTGATGCCGGCTACCATTGATGAATTTATCCACTCCCCTGACGATTATAATCAGCGGTGGGTTCCGGTTACCTTTCTCAGGCTGCTTCGGTATTCATGCATTTTAATCACGATTTATTTACCCGGCCTTTACATCGCGCTCGTTACGTTTCATACCGGGCTTTTGCCGACGAGAATGGCGGTGACGATTGCCGGGAGCAGATTGAATGTTCCGTTTCCCCCTTTTGTTGAAGCGTTTATTATGATTTTTACGATTGAAATGATCAGAGAAGCCGGGCTCAGACTGCCGAAGCCGATCGGCCAGACGATAGGCCTGATCGGGGGAGTGGTGATCGGGCAAGCCGCTGTACAGGCGAATATCGTCAGCGCGATGATGGTGATTGTCGTATCCGTTACGGCACTGGCCTCTTTTACGGCGCCCTCCTATGTGTTCAATTTTCCGCTGAGGCTCATCCGCATTTTTTCGATGATTTTATCGGCGATTTTAGGTTTATACGGACTGATTATGTGTTATCTGCTGGTCGTCGGCCATCTGATGCGCCTGAAAAGCTTCGGCCAGGATTATATTATTCCGATCATGGCGCAGCCGGGCCAGGACTTAAAGGATACGATTGTCAGGCTGCCGACACCGCTTTTGAAAAAACGGCCGACCCGAAAAGAGACAAAAGATAAAATCAGACAAAGGTGATCCCCATGATAAAACCGGAAGACAAGCTGTCTTTTATGCAGACCCTTCTCATGGTAAGCGGAACAATGATCGGAGCGGGCGTCTTAACATTGCCGCGCTCCGCCGCAACAGCGGACAGTCCGAGCGGATGGATCATTATTCTGTTGCAGAGTGTCGTGTTTATCGGCATCGTCCTGCTCTTTATGCCGTTTTTGCTGAAGAACAGCGGGGAAACCATCTATGAGCTGAATCAAAGCATTATGGGCCGCGCTATCGGTTCTCTTTTGAATTTATTCATCAGCTGTTATTTTGTCGTCACCGTCTGTTTTCAAGCCCGGTTTCTCGGTGAAGTCATCAATTACTTTTTACTGAAAAATACGCCGATGGGTGTCGTCATATTCATTTTTCTGGCGGTCGGCATTTACCATGTGACCGGCGGGGTCTATCCCATTTCAAAGCTCTATGCTTATCTCTTTCCGATTTCGATCGTCATTCTGCTTACACTGCTCATATTAAGCCTGAGACTGTTTAAGCTGGATTTCGTCCGCCCGGTCTTTGATGGGGGCTACAAAAGCTTTTTTGAGCTGTTTCCGCGAACCCTTCTGTATTTTTCGGGGCTTGAAGTGATTCTTTTTCTGGTGCCGTTTATGAAAAACCCGAAGCAGGCGAAAAAGGCGGCTGTCTTCGGCATCGCAGGCGCTAGCTTATTTTACAGCTTTACGCTGCTTATCGTGATCGGCTGTATGTCGGTTGCTGAAGCCAAAACGGTGACGTATCCGACAATTTCCCTGATTCACGCCTTGGAAATCCGCGGTATTTTCATCGAAAGGTTTGATATCTTTCTTTTAATTACGTGGACATGCCAGCAGTTCACCTGTATGCTCGGTTCTTTTAAAGGAGCGCACCTCGGATTCAACACCATTTTCAGGCTGAAAAATAAAAACAATGGCTGGCTGCTGGGGGGATTATTGGCGGTGACATTCGGCCTTTCAATGTACCCCGATGATATCAACAGTGTGTTTGCATTCGCTAATATTCTCGGATACGCGTTTTTTGCCGTCATTATGATTCCTTTTCTCATTTGGTTTGTCAGCTGGATGAAGAAAATAGCGGGGAGGAAACAGACGTCATGACACATTTCATAAAATGGGCGGCGGCGCTTTTCATACTGATAATGCTTTCAGGATGCTGGGACGCGAAGGAAGTCGAAAAACTATCTTTCGCCCGGGGAGTGGCCATAGACGAGACGAGTGACCGCCGATATAAACTAACCTATCAAAACCTGCTGCCCCAAAGTGAAAACAGCCAGGCTTCCGGCCGGCCCGTGTTTGTCAATGTGACGACGCGGGGGGATACCATTCTTGAAGCCGTCAGTGAAGTCTCCTTAAAAGATCCGCCCGTTTACAGCGATCATTTAAAAGTGCTGATATTCAGCGATAAATTGCTGGCCGACCAAAATATACTGCAGATGATGAATCATTTTATCCGTGATGATGAATTAAGGCGGAGCAGCTATCTTTTCGCGGCAAGAGGAAAAGCGTCCGACATTCTGACGGAGCCGACGCCGAATCAGCAGCAGCCCATGGCCGCGGAAAAGCTCATCGACCTCACAAACAACGGCGGCTACAACGGAAAAATTTTAAAACCGCTCAGAATCGGGAGAGCTTCGATTTACTGCCATAATAAACTCAGCTTTCTCATGCAGGCCGTCAGCAATCATAAAGGAAAAACGGTATATGACGGAGCGGCCATCATCAAAAACAAAAAACAAAACAGACTGGCGGGATTCCTGTCATCATACGAAGTACAGAGCCTGAATTGGCTGACGGGAACGATACAGGGCGGCGTGCTGCCCGCTTTGGATAAAGGAGGGCACCCGATTACCTTCGAGATCAAAAAATCGACATCCTCCATCACCCCCCGGCTGAAAAACGGGAAGCTGTCATTTCACGCAGCGGTGAAAACAAAAGGCATCTTGTCGGAGGATCAATATGCCGGCGAGGATTCATTCAATCAGCATTATTTAAATGGGCTCGAAAAGATTTTCGAAAAAAAACTGAAAAGCGATATAAAAGAAGTAATTGATAAGCTGCAGAATCAATATGAAACGGACCCTGTATTCTTTTCTGACAGAGTCCGCATTCAATATCCCGACTATTGGAAGAAAGTAAAGAATCATTGGGATGAGACCTTTTCCGAAGCGGCCTTTGACTATGATGTTTCCATTCAGATTATCAACTTCGGAACGATGGGACGGTAGCCTTCAGCGTGTTTTTTCGACACGCAGGAGGATTTGGTAAATCCGGCTTTGTTCGGGCAGCTGTGTTACCGGAAATTGCATCGCCTGCGCCATTCGTGTGATCTCTTGTAAAAACAGCTGCACCCGCTCATCAACATGAACATACGTATAGGACTGCCTTTTCACATCAAATGTCTCTTCCGGAAAGAGCGTGCGGGCCGTCTGCGGCGTAAAAAACCGCAAGTGGGTGCGGTCGAGAATGCCGGCGTCCTTGTATGTCCAGTCACCGAGCAGAAGCGGAAACAGCGCTTCGGCGTGAGAAATATTCGGAATGCTGCAAACGATTGATCCGGCAGGCGCCAAATAGGCTGAGTACGTTTCAATGACACGCCAAGGGTCTTTTAAGTGCTCAAGGATGTCTGCAAAAATGATGCAATCAAAAAAGCCTTTCGGATACGGGAGCTTCACTTCTTCGACATCTTCCTGCAGAACCGCTTCATAGTGTCCTTTTGCCGCTTGCGCCGCCAGCGGGTGCAGTTCTATTCCGTACAGTTCACAGGGCTGTCTGTTTTGAAGTTCCAGTCCCGTAGCACCCGCGCCACAGCCTACATCAAGTACCCTTTTCGCTTCCCGGGGAACAAGCTCCGCAATTTCCGGTCTCGGGTGGGTAAAGTACGTAAAATCAGTGCCCCATTTTTCCGTAAAACGCTGGCGGTTCTCCACATATAATTGATTGATATTGATATCCTGATTAGCCGTAAACGTCGCGTGCCCGTGATGATGCACAAAGGCATCGAGGGCGATGTGCAGGCTGTAGCCTTTTTGCAGGGCGCGCAGACATAGGTCATCATCTTCAAAAGAACCGTATCCGAATTGTTCATCGAACGGGCCGATGTCTTCAATGACGCTTTTTTTCACCAGAAGGCAGAATCCGACAAGGCGGAGCACCCGCTTCGTATTATGCTTTTCCCTTTCACAATAAGCCTCCGCGAATGACTCCAGTTCATCAAGCGATTGATACGCGTCATGGATCATCTGCGCGCCGCTGACATAGTTGCTGACGGGACCGACCATGCCGTTTTTTTCAGATTGATACAGCACTCTCAGCATGGCGGTGAGCCAATTTTTCGTGACCATCGTATCGTTGTTCAAAAACAGCAGATTGTCCCCCGCCGCCGCTTTGATTCCTTGGTTGCAGCCCTTGGCGAATCCGAGATTTTTTTCATTTAGGATGACTTTGACGTCAGGAAGATTTGATATGTACTCTCTCGTTCCGTCTGATGAACCGTTATCAACGATGATCAGCTCTATCTCTTCTTTGTCGGTGTATTGATCAATGCTGGCCAGACATTTTTTGGTCAGCTCCAGCTCATTATATGTAAGGATAATAATGCTCGTTTTCACCGGCATCCCCGCCTTTATCGTGACTTTATACTAACGTATGACATATTCCTGTCATTTATGTGACCGGGCGCGGGGCGCAGTTTTAAGGGGCCGGTGTATAACCGCCCCCTCTCACACTGGAATTAAGGATGAACTGTCTGCCGATTGGATTCTGATTCCGAGTCTCCGTTACGGCTTCGCAAATCCTGTTCGATTTCTTCAAGGCTTTTCCCCTTCGTCTCGGTCACTTTAAACCAAACGAACAGGAATGCCATTATCCCGATCGCGGCATAAATGATAAATAGATAGCTGATGCCGACGGCCTCCATTAATATCGGATAGGTTAATGAAACAAGCAATGTTCCGGCATGCAGCATCAAAGTCGAGACACCCGTGCCGATACCGCGTACATGGAGCGGGAATAATTCCGGCAGCATAACCCACACGACAGGCCCCCAGCTGATCGCAAACACGATGATAAACAGACCTAAACAAATGACCGTCGTCCATGATGCGGCTGCTGAATGTTCAAAGAAGAGATTGACCGCGGCCAATACGAGCAGACTGATGACCATGCCCGCATTTCCGGCCAAAAGCAGCGGCTTCCGACCGATCTTATCAATGACTTTGATAGCCGCAAGCGTCATGATGACATTGACGGCGCCGATTCCGACGGTTCCCAGAATAGACGCGGAATTGCCGAACCCGACACTGGTAAATGTTTTCGGGGCATAATAAATAATGGTATTTGTCCCGATGAATTGCTGTAAAAAGGCTAGCCCGAGGCCGGCAATCAGCGCGGGCCTCACCCACGGCTCAAACAATTCTTTCAAACCGCCTTCGTTTTCCTTTTCCGCTTCTTTCATCTGGTCAATCTCGCCATCAATATTCTTCGTTCCCCGCAATGACGAAAGAATTTCTCTTGCTTTATCTTCTTTGCCGATTGTAAACAGCCAGCGCGGGCTTTCCGGCATGAATAATATTCCGATCAGCAGAATGACTGACGGCACAACCGCAAGACCAAGCATCCAGCGCCAAGCGCCTGCATCGGCAAATATATAATTCACGATATACGAAACGAGGATTCCGACCGAAATCATCAGCTGGTTCAGTGAAGAAAGCGCCCCCCGTTTATGTTTCGGAGCCAGCTCCGATAAATAGAGCGGAACGATCGTTGTAGATGTTCCGACAGCCAGTCCGAGAATGATCCGGAATAGAACCATCACCTGTGTATTCGGGGCAAAAGCGACCCCTAGCCCGCCAATACAAAACAGCAGCGCCGCTCCCATGATGGCTTTCCGCCTGCCGAACCGGTCGGTCAGCTTGCCGGCGAATCCCGAACCGAGAATCGCCCCTGCCAATAACGAACTGACGACGAGGCCTTCCGTAAAGGCGTTCAGCCCCAGCTCTTTTTTCATAAATAAAATAGCCCCGGAAATGACTCCGGTATCATATCCGTATAAAGCGCCGCCGAGAGCGCCGAAAAAATAGAGCCATTTATTCGAGTGTATGCTTTTCATGTTATATACAGACTCCCTTTCATCCAACGCTTTATCCGCGCGGAGTTGTTCTACTGCTTCTTTTGCCTGATTCCGATCGTTTCAAACCTTCCGACGGTTAACATCCATTATTTTACTGATTATTTTTTACAACCCGACGAAACATTTTCCGGTTCCTGCCGTCCAATATAATGTGAACCTGATGTAAAAATAACAGTAGATGTTGTCGAAATAGAGAGAAAGATTTGGAATTTTCTCATTTACAGATTTGCTCCAAGCCAACAATTATGGTACGCTTCACAAAGAATAGAAACGAGAGGTAATGATATGGAAGAACGATCTCAACGCAGAAAAAAGAAAAAACGCCTCAGAAAATGGGTGAAATTCGTACTGGTTTTTGCCGCTTTCTTATTGGTGATCGCCGGTTCCGTCGGCGCCTACGCATTTGTGAAACTGAACAATGCGACCAAGGAAGCGCACGTCAGTCTTGACCGCGGCGACCAGTCCGTGAAACGGATTAAAGAATTTGATCCGAAGAAGGATTCTTTCACCGTATTGCTTTTAGGAATTGACGCCCGTGACAATAAGGGCGAATCAGTGGATGACGCAAGAAGTGACGCCAACGTGCTCGTCACCTTCAACCGGAAAAAGAAAACAGCGACGATGCTCAGCATTCCGCGGGATTCCTATGTCAACATCCCGGGTCACGGCTATGACAAATTCGCGCACGCACATGCTTACGGCGGTTATAATTTAACTTATAAAACAGTAGAAAACATGCTTGATATTCCGGTAGATTATGTGGTTGAGAGCAACTTCGACGCGTTCCGCGATGTCGTCAATGAATTGAACGGCGTGACGGTAAATGTAAAAAGCCAGAAAATTGCCGATCGTATTAAAGTCGATACAAAAGGAAAAGTCGTGCTGAAGCCGGGCGTCCAGACGCTTGACGGTGAGCAGGCACTGGCTTATGTAAGAACACGTAAAGCGGACACCGATCTGATGCGCGGACAAAGACAGATGGAAGTGCTGAGCGCCATTATTAAAAAGTCTAAATCGTTAAGCTCGATCCCTTCTTATGACGATATCGTCGACAGCTTAGGGAAAAACTTAAAAATGAACTTATCTCTGAATGACGCCATCGGCCTGTTCCCGTTTATCACATCGCTGAAATCAGTGAATTCTTTACAGCTGACGGGTTCTGACAGCTATATTTACACTCCTCAATACGGCAAAAATATTTATTATTTCAAACTGAATGAGGAGAACCTTCAAGAAGTGAAAACGAAATTAAAAAAGGATTTAAACGAGTAAGATGTCACGGCGGGGTTTCAGAATCCCCGCCGTTTTTCTGTTGAAAAATAGGGCATGAAGGTATAGCCTTTTAATTGACGGCTTTCTGCTGATTTCGCAAAAAGCTGAACATACTACAGGAAGCAGCTTTATTTTTAAGGAGGGCATCCATACATATGAAATTGATAGCCATTGACTTAGACGGCACATTACTGAACTCGGACAGTGTGATTTCTCCGGAAAACAGAGCGGCTTTACAAAGAGCGGATGAAGCGGGCGTTCTTGTGGCCATCTGCACGGGCAGAGCCACTTTTGATGTAAAATCACTCCTGGAAGATTTGGATATTCCGATCATTGCGGCAAACGGCGGGACGGTTCACGACAAAGGATACCGGCTCGTCAGCCGGCTCTTAATGGATCAGCAGGCCGGTAAGGATATCGCCGCTTATTTAACGGGAAAAGACATTTACTTCGAGGTTTATACAGATCATCACCTGCTGTCCCCGTTTGACGGCGAGTCCAAATTGCAGGCAGAACTGGACATTCTGAAAAGCGCCAACCCGGAGGAAGATATTCAGACATTATGGGAGGGCGCAAAGACGCAGTTCAAACAATTCGGCATCAAACCCGTGCAGGATATACAGGCGATTTTTAACGGAGACGAACATATTTACAAGCTTCTTTGTTTCTCTTTTGATATGGAAAAACTGAAAAACGCCAAAGAAGAAATTACACACCATCCGAAATTATCCCAGACTTCTTCCGGAAAACACATCATCGAAATCCTCCCTGCCGGTTCCGGTAAAGGACGGGCCCTGACGGAGCTTGCCTCACTGTACGGAATTGAAAAACAGGATATTTACGCTATCGGCGACAGCCCGAATGATTTCTCCATGTTTGAAGCAGCCGGAAACCGCATTGCCATGGGCAACGCGATTGATGAACTGAAGGAAAAAAGCACGTATATTACAAAAAGCAACGATGAAAACGGCGTTGCCCATTTCATCAACCGGCTTCTCGACAACGAACAATAAAAAATCCGTCCGTCAAAAGCCAGGTCTTTCACGACCTGGCTTTTTCATGTTTTTCAAAAAAGGAATTTCCAAAATTGAAAATAAATTGTAAAATAAAGAAAAAAGGAGCGTTATTATGTCGAATGCAATCGCTATTATTGGATTTTTGGCTTTTTTCTTCGCACTTGGATACGGAATATTCCATCTCATATGCAAAGCAGCAAAAAAAGAAAAACGTTTTTCAAAAAAGCTGTTTTGGCCCCTTCTTGTCGGCGGGCTGATCTTGCTCCTGACAGGCGCCTCCCTCACAGAGCCGGACGCCGCGGCTGCAAAGGCAGAGCAGAAATACAGCACCCTTGATACGGCCTATCAAAAATTAACGAAGGACCACCAGGCGCTTGAGAAAAAATATGAAAGCATCAGTGCCGCGGCTGAAAAAGAGAAATCCGAAGCCGAAGCAGGCAATGAGAAAAAACTCAGCGAACTCAGCCAAGAAATAAACGAGCTGAAAAAAACAAATAAATCACTCAAACAAGACAACGAGAAATTAAAAAATTCACAAAAGAAACTCGAAAAGACCGCTAAAACGCTTCAATCAGAAAATAAAACATTAAAGCGGCAAAAAGAAGAAACAAAAACATCCGAGCACACGGAAACGGCGCAAAATACCGCCCCTTCCTCCGGCGGACATGCCGGGACGAAAGCAGCCGACACCTCACAGGGATGCGACATTAAAGGCAGCCGAAACGGCATTTATCACACGCCGGGAAGTACATACTACGATCGGACGACAGATCCAGTGGAAATGTTCTGTTCTGTAGAAGAAGCGGAAGCGGCCGGATTCAGAGCCCCGAAACGGTAAAAGAAAAAGACGTCAGAGAGTGTCTCTGACGTCTTTTTTTATGGGAGCCGGATGCTGCCAGCATATTTGTCCTTCCAATAAGCGCTTGTATTCATATTTGTTATGGTTACGCCTGCGGACACAGTGACATGAATCACTTGTCCGTTCCCGATGTAAATGGCCGGATTCAGGCTTTCCGCTTTAAAGAAGACCAGATCGCCGGGCTTCAGATCCTGTTTATCGACCGGAGCGCCCGCCTGCATCTGCTTGTCCGCGTAACGCGGCAGGCTGATTCCTTTCGCTTTTTGATAGACGTATTGAACAAATCCGGCGGTATCAAAGCCGGTTTCCGGTGAAACGCCGCCTTTCAGATAAGAAATTCCGATATGATCAGCCGCTGTTGACACAACGGGATTATCTTTAGAAATAGTCAGGTTGCTGAATCGGCGTACTCCTGTAAAATGCTTTTTCCAATAATCTTCCGCCAAATAAGAAATGGTGACTTTTTCGGAGCGGCTCGCTTGGATGAATCTTCCTTCTCCCGCATAAATGCCCGCATGGGAAATTCCTTTTTTATACGTGTCGCTGAAATAAATCACGTCCCCGGGCTTTATGTCGCTCAATTTGATTTTCTCACCGACCAGCCACTGTTGCTCCGCAGATCTCGGCAGGTAAATGTGAAGCTTGTTTTCGAAAACATATTGGACAAGCCCTGAACAGTCGAAACCCGTTTCAGGCGTGCTTCCGCCGAATACATACGAAATGTCGAGATAACGGGCCGCCTCCTGAACGATCGGATTATCAGCCAGCTCCGGATCTTTTTTAATCCGTCTCGCGCCAAGATATAAATTCATCCAATAACTGCTTTTTTGAAAGCGCGTGATCGTCACACCTTCTGACGGAGAACTGTGTATCATCTCTCCGTTTCCGATATAAAGACCATCTTGGACGGGCGTGTTTTTTGTTGAATCCGACTTTTTGAAAAAAACAATATCTCCCGGTAAAAGGTCATTGTCTTTGACGGCAGCTCCGACTTTCCATTGATCACTGACCGTTCTCGGCAGATGGATGTTCTGTCTGCTGAAAAGATAATGGATCAATCCGGACGGATCAAAACCGTCCTCAGGCTCTTCGCCTCCGTAAACATATTTATTTCCGACAAGTTTTTGTGCGTCTGAAACAATCAGGACAGAAACTTGAGAATCCGCTTCAGCAATCTCCGTTCTCGTTACTGCAGGTGCCACAAGACAAATCATAAGGCCGGCAAGGATGTACTTCCTCCAGCTTGTGAGCATGTTTTTTGTTCACTCTCCTTATTTTTAGTAGTTTTTACATCGGTAACTTTTAACAAATGTTTAGAGAGCATAAAAAAAGAATGCCCGATATGGGCATTCTTTACTGGATTCGGTGCAAACAATATGCCGGCAAGCGGAATCATGCGCTTATTTTGCGCCCGCTGTGTCCTCTTGCTGAATTTTTTGCATTTCCGTGTCAATTTTTTGTTTTTCCTGATCTGTGAGCTGATCATTGTATTTAAAAGCTGACATAAACATAAATACCATAATGATCGCGGCAAACGGCCATCCGGCTTTAATGATTTTCATTTGTTTTTCCCTCCGCTTTCTTTTTTAAGATATTGCTGTGGTCCACATCAAACGTTAACTTTCCGTCCTTGACGCTCCACTTGAAATTCGATTCTTTCGTCAGTTCGCGTATGATTGTTTTATGATTGATGCTGCCTTTTTTAACCGGCGCAGGCGTCGCTTCATGAATGTTCATCGGCGTGACTTCAAAGCGTCCCGTGCCGTTTTTCTGCAAATGATATTGTACAAGCGCCGTGTCTCTCGTTCTTGTCCATCCCTGGTCAAATACGAAGTTGCCCAGGCTGTAGAAAATAACGGTGCCGTGGTACATTTCGATCGGTTCAAGCACGTGCGGATGGTGTCCGACGATGATATCCGCTCCTGCATCCGACATTGCTCTTGCCAACTGGCGCTGTCTGTCATTCGGATCATTATCATATTCCTGTCCCCAGTGTGTTTGAACAATGACAAGATCGGCTTTCTTTTTGGCTTTGGAAATCATCGGAATGAACAGCTCAGGATCGGCCGGAAGCACACCCGGCGCATTTCGTTTAGCTGCAAAGCCTTTTCCGGAAACATCGGTGAATCCCAGTGTTGCAATTTTGATTCCGTTTACATCTTGATATGAAATGTTTTGCTCGGCCTCTTTAAGCGTCAGGCCCGCACCGACAAGTTCAAGGTTCTGCTTAGAAAATTCTTCAACAGTATCCCGCATTCCTTGAGGGCCGTAATCCATCGCATGGTTGTTGGCTGCCGTCAGAACGGTGAAATTCGTGTCCTTCAATACTTTTACGGCATCTTTGTCTGACTGAAGGTGAATATTTTTGTCTGCTTCTTTGTAGTTCTTTTTATATGTAACCGGGTTTTCAAAGTTTCCCGACACATAGTCAGATGCTTCAAAAAATGGCTTTGCGTAGCGGAAGACGCTTTCCGTTCCGTTATGCTTTGTCACTTTCTCCACATTCCGGCCCATCATAATATCTCCGACGAACGAGGCTGATACAAGGTCATCGGCATTTCTTTTCACACTCGGCGTCTCCGCCTTCCCTGTCAGAATGCAGATGAACATCAGGCAAAAGACGATCGGCAGTGCGATAAAAACGTGAAGATTGGTTTTCTTTTTCTGCTGTTTGGTCAGCTTCAGCAGTTTCTCTTGAAAGCTTAATTGTTTTTTCATCGTTTGACACACCTTACATTAGATTAAGTAGTAAGCAAACATAATGGCAAAAGTTGCGCCGCTTAAAAACAGCGTGCTGGCAAATGTAATCGTTAATCCCTGTTTCTGAATGGTATTGGCGATCAGACCCGGTACAATGATACCGATTCCGCGGAATTCTGATATCTCAAACGGTACGATCGGGTAGAGAAAATCCAGAGCGATTTTTAAGCAGATTCCCGTAATCAGCATAGCTGCGAATTTTCTGCGTCCGTATAAAATCATAAATCTTGATAAACCGTATTTGACGATCACGTATGTAAGAAGACTCACTAACAATACGAGTAAAATAAAGACCGGCTGGTTAAAAACGAGCCCTAAATAACCCGGTACGACTAACCCGGCAGGTACGATACCTGTTTTTTCCGCAAAAATTAAACTGATTAACACGCCTAAAATAAGTGAGATATATAAATCTGATCCGAACATTTATCCTTTTCCTCCTAGCTAACGAGCTGTTTCACCTTATACTCTTGGATTTTTTCAATTAATGGTTCCGCTGAACCGTGGATGTTGCCGACGCCATATATGACACGGTTTTGCATTCTTGTTTTCAGCACGTCCATGATTTCGTCTGTTGATTTATATTCGAGATCGTGCAGGGTATCGGCAGGAATCTTGCCTTCTTCATAAGCTTTGACGATCGGTTCTGTCGTCTCGCCGATGAGAATGAGTTCCTTCGTTTTAATGTACGGAAGCACGTCATTGGCAAACTGAATCGTTCTGTCCACGCGGTCGGCGCGGCAGTTCATGATGACGATCGGTTCATCTGTCGGATAGCCGATTTCCTTTACACGTTTCCATATATTCAAAGTAGAAGATGCATCATTTGCGGCAAAGCCATTTACGAAATGACCGGGCTCTTTTGTGCTGAGCAGCGGCAGAATTCTCATGGCGCCTGGATCAGGCGGCGCATTCAGCATGCCTTTAAACGCCGTTTCTTCATCTATACCAAGAGCCTGGGCAACGCCGAGCGCAAGTGAAGCGTTATCAGGAAAGACCATATATTCGAATTTCCGCAGGTATTCATCAGTAATTTTAGAGTTATCCGCAATAATGACTTCAGTATTTCGCTCTGCGGCTTTTTCTTTAAAGAAATCTGTGTATTCACTGTCTGTAATCACAAGATGGCCGTTATAAGGAATCGTCGCGGTAAAAGCTTCAGCGATTTCATCAAGCGTCGGCCCCATAACGTCCATATGGTCTTCAAGCACATTCACGATGACGCCGATGTTGGCTTGAAGGAGCTCTTCCTGAAAGATAATCTGATAATCCGGGTTTACCGCCATACATTCACTGACAATGGCATTGGCGCCCCGTTCAACGGTTTCCTTCATTACTTCTTTTTGCTCGCCGATATTCGGGCCCTGCGGTTTCCGTTTGATCGGTTTCTCCTCAGGTGTATCCCAATAGATCATCCTTGCATCTGTTCCCGTCGTTTTTCCGACTGTTTTGTAGCCCGCCTCCATCAGTATTCCGGTTGTCAGCCTCGTTACGGTTGACTTTCCGCGGATACCATTAATATTGACGCGTACTGGCAGAGCATCGATATTCTTCTGATGCCGCCTTTTTTCAATGATTCCGATGATTAGTACGGCAGCACAGGCTATAATGAGTAACCACATTGATTTTTGACATCTCCTTCTGTATTGATAAATTCATTCATCAGTATATAGCTTCACTATGAATTCTCAATCGGCATTATGTAACATAATCTTTCCGCTTTCACTGAGCCAAACTTCTCTATTAGTGACGCTATTCTTCCTATTATCGAATTGCTTTTTCTGGGAATCGGCAGGACTTAGAACTTACTTCGATTTTTTTTAGAAAAAATGAATGCGTTTACATTTTCCTTCGTCTATTTATTTGGACTAATAGAACTATTCACGTTCTGTAAGAAAAAGATGCAATCATAATCCATCTTATCCAGCCTTTTATACCAGTGTTTTCCGCACTGCGCATACGTTCTCGGACTCTTTGTCCGCTGGATGCAGACTTCCTGTTTTGTTAAGAATAAGGTCTTAAAGTCATTCATTTTTCCCCTGTATTCTGCTGTCAGTCCCATTCCAAAATAACTATCGGGATGTCTTGTACATGACAGAAACAGACGGGTCCGGAGTGTTTACAAGAAATATACATTTTATATGCGGAAAGCCTATCTGCTTTCGTACCGTTTACAGGCCATTTCTCACTCTTTTGAAATAATTTTAATAAATCTTTAATTCGTTCAAGAAAAGTTCATCCATAATTGTGAAGTTCATGGAAAAACAGCAAGCAGCATCACGAAATTCCTCTAATTTATAAAATGCATAAAAAAGGAATGGATACTGATCCCCGCCGGCATCTGAAAGTGAAAATTCGTTTAAAGCTGAATGCATGTGTCTTGGAATATCCGAAAGACAAGCTGAATTCCTATGCGGCTATCGCCAAAATGAACAAACAAGCCTCAGTCAATCTGAACGAGCGGAGCAAGCATCTCAATTGGGCGTGAGATCTATCCTTCCATAGAGATTGTCCCTGATATCAAAGTGAACATCTCTCAAATCAGTACCGTGAATGAATAGAGGCTCCGGCCTCTTTTTTTTTGTTGCCAAGCGAAAATATTCGTGATACTCTTTTTATGTAAACGGTTACATAAATAGAGGAGGAGTGTTTGTTGGCAACGATTAAAGATGTCGCAGGCGCTGCCGGCGTCTCTGTTGCCACGGTCTCGCGTGTCCTCAATGACAACGGCTACGTGCATGAAGATACAAGAACGAAGGTCATGCTTGCCATGGAGAAGCTGAATTATTATCCGAATGAAGTTGCCCGTTCTCTTTATAAAAGAGAATCCAGACTGGTCGGACTTTTGCTTCCGGATATTACGAATCCCTTTTTCCCGCAGCTTGCCCGCGGCGCTGAAGACGAATTGCAGCGGGAGGGGTACCGGCTGATGATCGGCAACAGCGATGAGGAATTGGAAAAAGAGCTCGACTATCTGCAGACATTTAAACAAAATCAAGTTGCCGGAATTTTGGCGGCCACCAATTACCCCGATCTTCCCGAATACAGCGGGAGCCTTTACCCGGTCGTATTTCTGGACCGGGCAAAAGAAGGCGCTCCTTCCGTATTCAGTGACGGCCGGGCAGGCGGAAAACGGGCGGCTGAGGAAATGCTCCGCGGCAAAAGCACAAGCATCACGCTCGTCAAAGGCCCCGGCCGCCTTCCGACCGCTCAGGAACGTTTTAACGGCGCACGTGACGTGCTGCAAAAAGCGGGCGCGCAGTTCAATGTCATCTCCGCCGCTTCATTTTCCATCAAGGATGCCGCCATTTTAGCGGAAGAATTGTTTGCCGCATTCCCGGAAACTGACGGCGTCATTGCCAGCAACGATATTGCGGCGGCGGCCGTCCTTCATGAGGCGCTGCGGCTCGGTAAAAAAGTTCCCGAGGAGATTCAGATTATCGGATACGACGATATTCCGCATAGCAGTCTCTTGTTCCCGCCTCTTTCAACCATCCGCCAGCCTGCATATGAGATGGGAAAACGAGCGGCAAGCCTGCTGCTGCAATTAATAAAGAAAGAGCCGCCAAAAGAGACGTCCATTCAAATGCCAGTCACATACATGGAAAGACAAACGACGAGAAAGGATGAGTACAAGTGAGTGAAATTTGTGTTATCGGAAGCTGTTCTATGGATCTTGTCGTCACATCCGAACGGCGTCCGAAAGCGGGAGAAACCGTACTGGGCGCAGACTTTCAAACCGTGCCCGGGGGAAAAGGCGCAAATCAGGCCGTAGCCGCTTCCCGCCTGGGAGCTGACGTATATATGGTAGGGAAAGTAGGCAGTGACAGCTACGGAAAAGCGATTATTGAAAACCTGCAGGCAAACGGTGTCAATACGGACTATATGGAAACGGTTACACACCAAAAAAGCGGAACGGCTCATATTGTGCTCGCAGAAGGAGATAACAGCATCGTCGTCGTAAAAGGCGCAAACGATGACATCTCCCCCGCTGATGCCAAAAGCGCGCTCGCGAAACTTCCCGGCATTGATATCGTGCTGATCCAGCAGGAGATCCCCGAAGAAACCGTTGAAGAAGTGTGCAGCTACTGCCGCGAGCATCAAATTCCGGTGATCCTTAATCCAGCGCCGGCCCGTCCGCTGAAACAATCAACGATTGAGGATGCCGCTTATCTTACGCCGAACGAACATGAAGCATCCATTTTATTTCCTGGCCGGACGAAAGAAGAAGCGCTAGCCCGATATCCCGGCAAACTGTTCATTACCGAAGGGAAACAAGGCGTGCGGTATGCTGACGGCACTGCAGAGAGACTCGTTCCCGCCTTCCCTGCGGAAGCGGTCGACACGACGGGAGCCGGTGATACTTTTAACGCGGCACTTGCCGTCGCACTTGCGGAAGGACAGGACATCGAACAAGCGCTTCTGTTTGCCAACCGCGCAGCCTCCCTATCCGTGCAGCATTTCGGCGCCCAGGGCGGTATGCCGGACAGAAAAGCAGTCGAGGAGTTGCTGTCATGAAGAAACACGGAATGTTAAACAGCCACATTGACAAAGTATTAGCCGATCTCGGGCATACAGACCTCATCGCGATCGCCGATGCGGGTCTCCCCGTCCCAGACGGTGTCCCTAAAATTGATTTGTCCTTAACGGCGGGCGTTCCCGCCTTTCGGGACGTGACCAGCCTGGTGGCCGGGGAGATGGAAGTCGAAAAGGTGATAGCCGCCTCCGAAATCAAAGACGCCAATCCTGAGAATGCAAGTTTTCTAGAAAGCTATTTCTCAGAGCGGACAATCGAGTACATGCCCCACGAAGAATTCAAGCGGCTCACACAGAAAGCAAAAGCCGTCATCCGTACGGGTGAAATGACACCATACGCCAACTGCATCCTGCAGACGGGAGTGATTTTCTAGAAGGAAGGGATCCAGCATGCACATCAGCATGACAGACATTCATAAAGCATTCGGGAAAAATCAAGTGCTCTCCGGCGTCTCATTTGAGCTTCTGCCGGGAGAAATCCACGCTTTAATGGGAGAAAACGGAGCGGGCAAATCGACGTTAATGAACCTGCTCACCGGGCTGCACCGCCTCGATAAGGGAAACATTACGATAAACGGAACAAATATGACCTTCTCCAATCCAAAAGAAGCCGAAAAGCACGGAATCGCCTTTATCCATCAGGAGCTGAATATATGGCCGGACATGACGGTGCTTGAAAACCTCTTTATCGGCAAAGAGCTGACGACGGCATTCGGTGTTTTGGAAACGAAGAAAATGAAAGCGCTAGCAAAATCACAACTTGAAAAACTGGGAGTCTCTCTGCCTCTTGACCGGGAAGCCGGACAATGTTCCGTCGGCCAGCAGCAGATGATTGAGATTGCTAAAGCGCTGATGACAAACGCCGAAGTCATCATTATGGACGAACCGACCGCGGCGCTGACCGAACGGGAAATCAGCAAGCTGTTTGACGTAATGACGGCGTTAAAGCAAGACGGCGTTTCAATCGTCTATATATCGCACCGAATGGAAGAGATATTTTCAATTTGCGACCGGATCACCATTATGCGGGACGGTCTCACTGTCGATACGGCGCATTTGAAAGATACTAATTTTGATGAAGTGGTCAAAAAAATGGTCGGCCGGGAGCTGACTGATCGGTATCCGACACGCACGCCGTCACTCGGCGATAAGGTGCTCGAAGTGAAAAACGCCTCAAAAAAAGGAAGCTTTTCACAGGTCAGTTTCCATGTGCGCGCCGGAGAAATCCTTGGTGTTTCCGGCTTAATGGGTGCCGGACGGACAGAAATCATGAGAGCGCTGTTTGGAATTGACCGGCTCGATTCCGGAGAGATCTGGATTTCCGGCCGAAAAATCGGCATTCGGGGTCCGGCTGATGCCATCCGCAAGGGACTCGGCCTGATTACAGAAAACCGGAAAGATGAAGGACTGCTTCTGGATACGTCCATTCGTGAAAACATCTCATTGCCGAACCTGACCAGTTTTTCTCCGAAAGGCATCATTGACCGAAAACGCGAGGCGGAGTTCGTCGAGCTGCTGATCAAGCGGCTGACCATTAAGACCGCGTCTCCGGAAACCGCCGCGCGGCATCTATCCGGAGGAAATCAGCAGAAAGTCGTCATCGCCAAATGGATCGGAATCGGGCCAAAAGTTCTCATCCTTGATGAACCGACAAGGGGCGTCGACGTAGGCGCGAAAAGGGAGATCTATTCATTAATGAATGAGCTGACCGACCGCGGAGTCGCCATCATCATGGTTTCTTCCGAGCTGCCGGAAATTCTCGGCATGAGTGACAGAATTATCGTCGTCCATGAAGGACGCACCAATGGAGAAATCAATGCGGCCGGCGCAACACAAGAACACATCATGACACTTGCCACGGGAGGGCAGCAGAATGAAAACTGAACCAATGACTTCAATTGAACAAAAGCGTTTTTCCATTCATACCTTTACGCAAAAACTCGGTCCGTTTCTCGGCTTACTGATTCTTGTGCTGATCGTTTCCGTTTTAAACCCGAGTTTTCTTGAACCCCTCAATATTCTGAACCTTCTTCGGCAGGTTGCGATTAACGCGCTGATCGCTTTCGGAATGACGTTTGTCATTTTAACGGGAGGCATTGATCTCTCTGTCGGAGCCATCCTCGCCTTATCGAGCGCAATGATCGCCGGTATGATGGTATCAGGCATCGACCCGATCTTAGCCGTTATCATCGGCTGCGTGATCGGCGCCGTACTCGGCATGATAAACGGTTTATTAATCACAAAAGGAAAAATGGCTCCGTTTATCGCCACTTTGGCGACAATGACGGTCTTTCGCGGACTGACCCTCGTCTATACGGACGGAAATCCGATTACGGGACTCGGTACAAATGACGCGTTTCAATTATTCGGGCGCGGTTATTTTCTCGGCATCCCCGTACCCGCCATTACCATGCTGATTGCATTCGCGGCCCTATGGGTTCTTCTGCACAAAACACCGTTCGGCCGCCGGACATACGCCATCGGCGGCAATGAGAAAGCGGCGCTGATTTCCGGTATCAAAGTGCCCCGCATCAAGATCATGATCTATTCTCTGACAGGTTTATTATCGGCGCTGGCCGGAGCGATTCTGACATCACGCTTAAATTCCGCACAGCCGACGGCCGGGGAATCATACGAGCTGGACGCTATCGCAGCGGTCGTACTCGGCGGAACGAGCCTGTCCGGCGGACGGGGACGCATCATCGGTACGCTGATCGGGGTTTTGATTATCGGAACGCTGAACAACGGCTTGAACCTTCTCGGCGTATCGTCTTTTTATCAGCTCGTCGTCAAAGGAATCGTCATTTTAATTGCGGTGCTGCTGGACCGCAAAAAATCGGCATAGTAGGAGGATCATGATGAAGAAGGCCATCATCGCGATTGCGGCATTATCACTGTTTTTGCTGTCCGCCTGTTCACTTGAACCGCCCCAATGGGCAAAACCGTCAAACACCAAACATAAAAAAGAATTCACACTCGGACTTTCCGTCTCCACTTTGAACAACCCGTTCTTCGTTTCATTAAAAGACGGCGTGGTAAAAGAAGCCAAAAAACGGGGCATGAAGGTCATCATTGTCGATGCCCAAAATGATTCATCAAAACAGTCGAATGACGTAGAAGACCTGATCCAGCAGGGAGTCGATGCGCTGCTGATCAATCCGACCGATTCATCAGCGATTTCAACCGCCGTCGAATCTGCAAATTCCCTCAGCATTCCCGTCATTGCGCTTGATCGTTCAGCCGAACACGGCAAAGTCGAAACGCTTGTCGCTTCTGACAATGTCAAAGGAGGAGAAATGGCGGCCGGCTACCTCGCTGATCAGCTCGGAAAAGGCGCCAAAGTCGCGGAATTGCAGGGAGTTCCGGGCGCATCCGCGACCCGGGAACGCGGTACGGGCTTTCATCATATCGCCGACAAAAAGCTGAATGTCGTAACAAAGCAAGCGGCCGATTTTGACCGTACAAAAGGATTGACCGTCATGGAAAACCTGCTCCAGGGCCACCCTGACATCAAAGCCGTGTTCGCCCATAATGATGAAATGGCGCTCGGTGCGCTCGAGGCGATCAACAGCTCGGGCAAACACATTCTGGTTGTCGGTTTTGACGGAAATAAGGATGCGATTTCCTCCATTAAAAACGGGAAGCTGACAGCCACGGTCGCCCAGCAGCCGGAGCTGATCGGAAAACTGGCGGCGGAAGCGGCGGAACAAGTGCTGAAAGGAGAAAAAATCAAAAAAACCATTTCCGCCCCATTGAAACTTCAAACGCAAAAGTAACCGTCCGATGTTTAGATTTCCGGAAAAACGTGAAAAGAAGATGTAAAAGGAGAGATAGAGATGAAGAAAACAGCCAAAGCGGCATCCATCCTGACCCTTGCAGCGGGAATATCAGCGGCTTCAGCTTTCGGAATAACGCCTCTTCCCAAGACACACGCGCAAGAAGCGGGCAAGATTGACGATCTGTACAGCTATCCGCTTGACTCTTATCTCGTTTCCGCGGAAGCATTGAACGTCAGAACAAAAGCATCGGCTGTCAGCTCGAAAGCAGATGTCCTTCATTTAGGCGACAGCTTAAAAATCGTTTCATTCCAGAACGCTGACTGGGCAAAAGTTCATTATAAAAACGGAAAAACAGGATTTGTATCTACTCATTATATTGTTAAAGCAGCAACAACCGTAAAAACGACCGCAAAAACTAAAGTATATACAGAAAACCGAGCAGTCAAAGCTTCCCTTGCTAAAAATACGAGCGTTTCTTTCTTAGGATGGAAAAAAACTGCCGGCGGCGGCATTGACTTCGGCTGGGCGCTTGTCGATTACGGCGGCGCAACTGGATACATCAGCACAAAAGATCTGCAAAAACTGACATAATTTCAAAAACGGATTATGCACATTCACCGCGAAATCCGTTTTTTTCTTTCTGACAGTCAAAATTGTCGGGAATTCGAAATATTTCTCAGGAAATATTGTCACATAAAGACGAATGCATACTGCATCCGCTGATCATTTTAAAATGATTTCTTTATGTAATCCGCCAGGCTTCTCGCATTGTCACGAATATTCGCCGCACCCGCCCCATTTACACCGTACAGCGTGAAAGCCGGCAAATAGGTCATACCCGTAAAATTAGCCATTGCCTGAAACGGCCTTAAAAGCTCGCTCAATGTAAAGTGGTTGGAACCGCCTGCCTGGTATGCATCCTCGCCGGCACCTACGGAAACAGCCAGCAGTAATTCTTTGCCGTGCAGCGCCTTGCCTTTAGAGCCGTAAGCCCAGCCGTACGACAGCACATGATCCATCCATGTTTTTAAAAGCGGAGGCGCACTGTACCAGTACAGCGGAAATTGAAATACGATCCGGTCATACTGTTCACACAGCTGGCGTTCCTTTTCCGCATTGATTTTCCCGTCCGGATATTCTTTATAAAGCTCACGGACCGTAATGTCATCGTGTTTTTTTAATTCTTCTGTCCACGCCTTATTGACCACTGAGTTTTCCATGTCAGGGTGAACCGCCAATACCAAAACTTTCACAGCTACCACACCTTTCCCTTTTGACTGTATTTTACCTAATCATTTCCGATTCAGCCAAATAAAAAGAAAGCCCGGGAGAAAAACGGGCTTTCTTTTTTCATTTATTCAGGGCTTCCTTCGGTTGTTTCAATATCCTTCGCGAAATTCGGATTATCTAAATTCGCGTTGAAAAAGTCCGCCGTATTCGGAAGCTTGAGATTCATGTTCATTTTTTGAGAAATGGTCACTTTGCAATCTTTAATGATATAGTCAAACACATGTCCGCCGGAATTGCGGCCTTCATCAATGAAGTGCAGGTGATACCCGGAAACAGCGATGCCGTTTGCGTAACCCGGCGTCCAGAAGCCGGCGATCGTTCCCTGAATGTCGTCAAAGTTGAACACAGGCTGTGTTTTCACCGCTTCGATCATCGGAACGTACGGTTTCTCCTGACGTTCTACCGTTCTCGTCTGCACCTTTTTAAATACACCGTCTAAACGGATCGCATAAAATAAGTTTTTACTAGGCAGAAGGCTGGCCATTTCCTGCTCGAATTCTTCACGAGTCATTTCGCCGTCGATCGTATGCGTCATATCCGGTGTGAAAAATGTGAATGAACAGAATGGTGACAGGTCTCCGCCTTTCACAGGCGTAGCCGTTCCATCGCCGCGCAGACGGTAAAATTGTCCGTCAAATCCGATTAATTCGCCGTCCAGTTTGTTGAAAGTGCCGATTCCGAAATCACCGAACTTCGGAATGTCAGCCATATCAAAATCTCCGTCATATACTCCGTCCAGCAGAGATGTCATTGTTGATACTTGATAGATCTGATCCTCAGGTGAGCCTTTTTCTCCGCGGCTCATCACTTGGATGTCATTTGCATTTTTCATTCTCTTCACTCCTTTTAAATTAGGCTGTTTTAGAAAACAGGTCATGGTGCGCAGAGTGCTAGAGAGCTTTTGCTTTCATTCTTTCTTTGAATTGCTTCGGAAGCATGTCACTTGATAAATGAACGTTGTCACTGTAATCGACAGGAATGTCGATGATGACAGGGCCTTCTGTGTTCAAGCCTTTTTGCAGCACGTCTGCCAGCTGTTCCGGTGACTCGACACGCAAGCCGGTGGCGCCGAAGCTTTCTGCATATTTTACGATGTCAATGTTTCCGAAATCTACGCATGATGTACGGTTATATTTTTTCATTTGCTGGAATGCGACCATATCATATGTGCTGTCATTCCATACAAGGTGAACGATCGGCGCTTTTAAGCGGACTGCCGTTTCCAGTTCCATTGCGGAGAACAGGAATCCTCCGTCTCCTGAAACGGATACGACTTTTTCACCCGGATTCACCAATGTGGCGGCAATCGCCCAAGGAAGCGCTACGCCCAATGTCTGCATGCCGTTGCTGATCATCAGCTTCAACGGCTCATAAGCGCGGAAGTAGCGGGACATCCAGATCGCGTGAGAACCGATATCGCAAGTGACGGTTACGTCGTCATCAATTGCATTGCGCAGTTCTTGGACGATTTGCAGAGGATGCGCTCTGTCGGATTTATGATCGCTTGGCGCCTTCTCGCTGTCTGATAGCATTTGTTTTAATTCGCTCAGCACTTCTTGTTCACGGCTGCCCATTTCAAATGTCACAGCGTCGTGTTCAATTTGTTTAACCGTAGCGGCGATATCACCTAATAATTCTAATTCCGGCTGATACGCATGATCGATATCGGCCTGAATTTCATCAAGATGGATAATAGCACGGTCGCCGTTTACGTTCCAGAACTTCGGATCGTATTCAATCGGATCATAACCGATCGTTAATACGACATCCGCCTGTTCAAGCAGAAGATCGCCCGGCTGGTTGCGGAACAGTCCGATCCGGCCGAAATATTGGTCCTCAAGCTCTCTGGACAATGTGCCGGCCCCTTGGTACGTTTCTACGAAAGGCAGTTTTGTTTTGGCAAGCAGCTTGCGGATTTGTTTTACCGCCTCCGGTCTTCCGCCTTTCATGCCGACTAACAGAACGGGAAGTTTCGCCGTCTGGATTTTCGCGATAGCCGCGCTGACCGCTTCTTCCGGTGCAGGGCCTTGTTTCGGCGCCGGCACGCTGCGTACGTTTTTAACGTTTGTGACTTCATTCACAACATCCTGCGGAAAGCTCACAAAAGCCGCGCCTGCCTGACCTGCTGACGCTGCCCTGAAGGCGTTTGTTACCGCTTCTGGTATATTCCCTGTTTCCTGTACTTCTACACTGTATTTTGTGATCGGCTGAAATAGTGCCGCATTGTCTAATGATTGGTGTGTCCGTTTTAACCGGTCCGCGCGAATCACGTTTCCCGCCAGTGCCACTACCGGATCACCTTCTGTATTAGCCGTTAACAAGCCGGTCGCTAAGTTGGATGCCCCCGGGCCTGAAGTAACGAGACAAACGCCAGGTTTTCCTGTCAGTCTTCCGACAGCCGCTGCCATAAACGCAGCGTTCTGTTCGTGACGGCATAAAACCAGTTCAGGTCCTTTATCTTTTAACGCATCAAATACTGCATCAATTTTTGCACCCGGAATGCCAAAAACATGTGTGACACCTTGCTCCACTAAGCAATCAACAACAAGCTCCGCCCCGCGATTTTTTCCAGAGGTTTTCAGTTCATTTGTTGCTTTTGCCAACACCCTCACTCCTTATTATGCATATTAAATATAAAATTTTAAGTAATTTGTGATATTATTCACTATACACCCTTTGGAAATTGACCTCCAATATCAATTCGCCGTATGATTAATATGTTTCACGAATAATTAACAAAGGGAAAGGAATGGATAAGGATGGAGCTTCGCCATCTTCAATACTTTATTGCCGTCGCTGAAGAACTTCATTTCGGCAAAGCCGCGCTTCGGTTAAATATGACACAGCCGCCTCTCAGCCAGCAGATCAAACAGCTTGAGAAAGAAGTCGGCGTGACTTTATTAAAGCGTACGAAACGGGTTGTAGAGCTTTCAGCTGCCGGAGAAAGTTTTTTGAAACACAGCAGAAACGCGATCGAACAAATAGACAAAGCGATTGAAATGGCGCAGAGGACGGCGCGGGGAGAGCTCGGACGGCTTGTCGTCGGTTTTGTCGGCTCAGCCACATATGAATTTCTGCCGCCGATCATTCGGGAATTCCGCGAAAAATTCCCCTCCGTCAAGCTTGATCTGCGTGAAATTTCTTCTTTCAGACAGCAGGAAGAGCTTCTGAAGGGCAACATTGATATCGGCATCCTTCATCCGCCTTTACAGCATTCGGCTTTACATATGGAAAAGGTGCAGAGCAGTCCTTGCATTCTGGCCTTGCCGAAGCAGCACCCGCTTACCGCCAAAGAGACAATCGACATTGAGGATTTAGAAAATGAACCGATTATCACACTGGCGAAAGAAACATGGCCGACTTTATATCTGGAATTTGTAAACTATTGCGAGCAGGCGGGCTTTAAACCGAAAATTGTTCAGGAAGCGACGGAGTATCAAATGGTGATCGGATTGGTAAGCGCCGGAATCGGTGTAACCTTCGTGCCTTCTTCAGCTAAAAAGCTGTTTAATCTCGAAGTCGCCTATCGCGACATCAATCAGGTTCAGCTTACCGCCGATTGGGTCATCGCCTATCGCAAGGACAACCAAAACCCGATCCTGAAACATTTCTTGGAGATTATCAATAAACGCCAGGCTTTATTGCAGGCGGATAAGGAAAAAGTATAAAAAAGAGGACGCCGAGAAGCAGCCTCTTTTTTTTGTGCTTTTATGGAATTTTACTAAATTAGTAGAAACGCTCAGTACACCTTTCGGCCTGTACTCGTATACATACAGTACAACTGATCAGGAGGGATAAAAATAACGGGGCGGCAATGACCCATCCAAAAAGGAGGCAGAACACATTACACATATTAGCGTCATATTGACCCTGATTTCTTTCTTTGTGACCATTATTTTTATTTTTTGGAGACCCCGGGGATTAAATGAAGCCGTTCCGGCATCGCTGGGCGCCATTTTCGTTTTGTTATGCGGAACCGTTTCCTTTCATGATTTGGGAGATATAGGGTCTAAAGTCACCGGAGCATCGATCACCATTATTTCCACAATGATTATGGCGATCGCGCTCGAAAGCTTCGGTTTTTTTAATTGGGCGGCAGCCAAGCTGCTCCATCGCGCCAGAGGATCAGGCATCCGGCTGTTTTGGCTGACCAACCTGCTTTGTTTTTCAATGACGCTCTTTCTGAATAATGACGGCAGCGTCTTAATCACCACTCCTATTTTACTGTTGGTATTAAAGTATCTCGGACTTAAAAAACATCATAAAACGCCCTATTTAATCAGCGGCGTCTTAATCGCGACGGCAGCAAGCACTCCTATCGGCGTCAGTAATATCGTCAATTTAATTTCTCTCAAAATGATAGGCATGGACCTTTATTTGTACACCAATATGATGTTTATCCCCGGCACGCTGGGGCTCGTGTTTATGGCCTTTCTGCTGTTTGCTGTTTTTTACCGCCGCTTGCCGAAACAGCTCCCCGATATTCCGGTTCATTTTGATTCACTGGAACATAAAAGATATCATCCGCTCCTGCCTCCGCCAGATCAGGCCCAAAACAGCCGTACGAAAATCATGTTTTGTGTTTTGGCGTTTGTATTGTTAGTGCGGGTCAGTCTGTTTGCCGCTTCATACAGCGGCATATCCGTTTCACTTGTGGCAGTCATCAGTTCAGTCATCCTGCTTGCCTGGAGATGGTTTCATTTGAAAATCAGTCCGGCAGACTTATTAAGGAAAGCGCCCTGGCATATCTTTGTTTTTGCCTTCACGATGTACATTATCATCTACGGACTGCATAATATCGGACTGACCGCATTGCTTGTTCAGTATATTGAGCCTTATGTCTCACAAAGCATTGCCCACGCGGCATCTATTATGGGTATTGCTACATCCGTCCTCTCTAATTTGTTTAATAACCATCCTGCCCTAATGATCAGCACCTTGACATTAACTGAAATGTCAATTGACCCATTAACCGTAAAAATCATTTATTTGGCTAATATTATCGGCAGTGATATCGGATCATTGCTTCTGCCGATCGGGACATTAGCCACACTGATCTGGATGCATATCATCAGACAGCACGGCGAAAAAGTCTCTTGGTCAGAATATATCAAAACGACCATTGTCGTTGTCCCTCTCACCGTTGTGTTTACCATTACCGTTTTATATGTTTGGATCAGCTGGATATATCTTTAGCACCGATGAAAAAAACTGCCTGCTGTATAAGAGAGGCAGTTTTATCATTTATGGGAGGTGCATGGTTTTTAAATGATTCAATTTCCAAAAGACCGTATCTCCGTCCGCATTGGTCAATTCAAGAATGTTATCTGAGACGTCCTGTAACAGCCCCACTTTATTCGGTATATCTCCTAAATCCAAAATAATCAATTTGCCGGTATATTTTTTTAATTGCTCCTCAAAATTCCGGACAAGGGGCACACTAGCGGGAACGACCGGCAGTTCTGAGCTGTTTAATGTATACGGCGTCTGCTCATCGGAATATGGTGTCAGCCATTTTAAATGATGCATTGAGATGAAAAGCGTCTTATAAACCGGAGAGAAGAAAACAAAATAATCGTTTAAAACACTTGTTACATACCCATGAATGGACCGGTCTCCCGTAACGAATATTTCTGTAAATCTGCCTTTTATATGCTGGAGGGTATTCCGGTAAGAAAATGAATGTTCCTGTTTTTCAGGATGCGGACTTTCTTCTCTTGTGTACGGCCCTTTATTCTCATCATCCGGCACAGTTAAAGTCATCCGCTGCAGATGCAGCAGCGGGATATAAAGAAAGGTCCGGCCGTCATGGATCACAATGATATCATGACCGATATCCAAAAGAGTTCCTGAAAATGTTGTATTTCCCGATATCTCAATATCGACTTGTTTATCCAGAAATCTGCTTAACCCAGCCAATTCATCCTCCCCTCCCCCTCGTTTTCGGACAATCTTTCCGGTCATTTACGGCCGTGTTTCCACCGGTAATCTATTGTTCTTAATACAGTGGCGTAACTATAAGATTCATCTTTTTCCTGTTTTGAGGATCGTACGGACTTTGATGATCTTTTCGATTTTTTAGAGGAAGTCTGCTGCTCTTCATGTGATTCTTCTTCAGCGCACTCTTTCTCATCTTTATTCTCGTCTTTTTTGGCCGCTCCTTTTGCCCCTGCGCTGATGCTCTTGATATGAAAAGGGTAGATCCGCAGCACTTCTTTATCTTTCACAAGAGTATAGTGGCCGTCAGAATTATCCACAAGTATCCCTTCAACGGCTTCAGGACCCCCGCGATTGATTGAAACCCATTTGTGGATCAGGCGTTTAAATATGCCGTGAAAATCATCAGCCATTTCAAATTCCGGGCGCTCCTCCTCTTGGCCGTCCTCTTCTTGTTCGGCGCTGATGCTTTTGACATGGTCGGCGTTAAAATAGACGATTCCGTCATCTTCTGTTTCCAGCACGAGAAAATCATCCCCTGTTTCGTGAAGCTTTCCTCTTTTCGATTCCGGACCTCCCTGATTCAATTGCACCGTGCGATTGGTCATCCTGCTGATCAAGTCTTGAAAATCATCAGCTTTCTCGCATTCTGCCGGCTCAACCGGCGATAAGGTCTCACTCGTATTTTCCGTTACGCTTTTCACGTGCTTCCATTGATAGTAAACGATTTTATTATCAACCTGAAGAGCGATATAATCCGATTGAATGTCTGCCAATCTTCCTGTCTTGGACTCCGGGCCTCCCCGATAGACTGTAATCACTTTTCCTTCCATCGCATGCAGAAAGTTGTCATCAGACCGATGCCGATTCGTATTGCGTTTCATCTATTGTCCTCCTAGTCATATTTCTCATTAATTTCAAACATAATGCATATATACGTATCCCGATTCTTTTCGGGAACTGGTTCACCAGCCTATTTGTAAAAAATCTTTCTTCCTTCCCAAATCAGATATTCCACTGCTCTAACTCGCTGCTGATGAAAGCAGACCGTTCCTTAATGTACTCGCAAATCACATCAGGCTCCCGATCAAAGCGTTCAAGCTCATCTTTTTTATAAGGATCCTTCGCGACATGCGGCCTGATTTGCTCATACAGCGACATGACCTTCGGCTTCATATGTTCAATGGTAAACCGGGTCTGAAGCGTCTCTTTCAAAAGCTGTTTGTACGCTTTGCGGAAATACGGTTCATCCAGAAGTCTTGCAGTCAAGGTATTAAATCCTTGTATTCTGACATAATCAGCATCCATCCGGTCACCGTGAATATCTCTTCCCCACGTCGCATCGTAATCCCACGGAATGACTTCAAAAAGTCCCGTTTCATGGCTGCGGTACAAGGCGTAATTATGAACAAACCCATCGTAGTTTGAGGTAAACACGATGCCCGCAAGCCACCGCAAATACTTATCCGCGTCCAAGTGTTTGACAATCTCCCTCTTGAACTCTGACTTCGGCACGGTATTAATTTTATAAATCATATCCTGCAGATAAAAATCGTCTTCTTTCGTTCCCGTTTTCTTTTCATAGCCAAGTTCGAGCGATGTTTTCGTGTCCCGCTCCAAATCACTGACGAGGGAGAAATTTGCATCATCATCCACCGCGTAAAAAACAGCGCCGTCAGCCAGGTTCCGTTTCGCCAGAAAATATTCATCCACTGACTCCAGCTCAAGGTACACACCCTCATATTTGCCGTTGATCTGCAAGGATACGAAATTCGCCTTTGGTGACAGCGTTCCAAGCTCCGCGAAGAAATCGAGAGACAGCTTATTCCGCATCATCGACGGATCTTTGTACTCGGCGTTTAAATGTATTTCTTTAGCCCTGCGAAATGTTTTCGGCGAATAAAAAGTGACGTGATACGATTTTTTCTTAAAGTCTCTTATATGAGAGCCGCGGTACGCCAGATCAATGTCAAGCCGTTTTTGATTCACTCTCAGCACCGCGGGCACCGGATCATCATCCCAAATGTCTTTTTTCAGCTCCAACAAGTCCTTCGGGTGAATAAACAGCTGGTATAAAGGCAATGCTGATTGGTCTTTCACCTGAAAACCTCCTTGTATTAATTTAGGCTGTGCTTTTTCGATAAAACTCAGCGGAACACACATACACTTTTTTTATCCATGCGTACTATGTGGTAGTAAGGATCGCATCCTTAAAACATATATCAAGAGGAGGTTTCAAAATGGGCCACTATTCCCATTCTGATATCGAAGAAGCAGTAAAATCCGCAAGCACCGAGGGATTGAAAGATTATTTGTACCAAGAACCAAAAAGCAGTAAGAAAAGAAAGTCCCGCAAAAATAAAAAATCTCGCAGCCATAAAAAATCATGCCGCTCTCACAAAAAATCTCGCAGCGATAAAAAATCACGTTCTCACAAAAGATCCCGCAGTCACAAGAAATCACGTTCTCACAAAAGATCCCGCAGCCATAAAAAATCGCGTTCTCACAAAAGATCCCGCAGCCATAAAAAATCACGTTCCCACAAAAAATCTCGCAGCGATAAAAAATCACGTTCTCACAAAAAATCTCGCAGCCGTAAAAAATCGTGCCGTTCTCACAAAAAATCACGCAGTCAGAAAAAATCGTGCCGTTCTCACAAAAAATCACGCAGTCAGAAAAAAATCGTGCCGCCGCAAGAAAAAACGCACTCAGAAAAAACCTTACCGTTCTACTAAAAAACCAAGCCATAAAAAAGACGATTACTGCACCAAAACAGAGTACTGGAAAGACGGAAATGTCTGGGTTGTAAAGAAAAACTATAAGAAGTAATCCCCCAACAACCTAATATCACTTGTAAATAGGCTGCCGGCTAAACGGAAGCCTTTTTCCTCAAACAGATATATGCCACGAAATAAGATATGCATCCGGGTTTCTTTTGTTGTGCTTCCGAATTTTCTTTCGGTATAATCAGGTCATACGAAAAAGAAAGGCGGCTGACATGATGCATATCTTACGAGCAGACGAATTAAACGCGAAAGATACCTACAAATTGCTTTCGGGCACAGTAGTTCCCCGGCCGATTGCATTTGTCACTACGCGTTCATCTATCAACGGCGCCGTAAACGCGGCGCCCTTCAGTTTTTATAACGTTGTCTCCGCAGATCCGCCGCTTCTTGCCATTTCTGTAAACCGCGCGGAGGGACAGCAGAAAGACACTGCGAGAAACATCATCGCTCATCAGGAATTCGTCGTGCATGTCAGTGATGAGTCCATCATTGAAGATATTAACAAAACGGCAGCAAGGCTTGGCCCTGATGTCAGCGAGCTTGACATGACAGACCTTTCCGTGACAGACAGCACCTGCATCAGCGTTCCCGGTATAAAAGAAGCGAAGGTCAGATTTGAATGTATACTCGAACGCCACCTTCCGTTCCAAAATGACGGCGGGGAAACGACGACAGATCTCATCATCGGCAGAGTCGTTTGTTTTCATTTGAATGATCAAGTATATGATGCCGATAAAGGCTACATACGGACCGATGAACTGCAGCCGGCGGCGAGGCTCGCGGGGAATGAATACGCCAGACTCGGGAAGACATATACGCTTGTCCGCCCGACCTGAAACAGGAACCTTTATAATAGAAGAAACTAGTCAAAAAGACCCCTTTCGAAAGGGGTCTTTTTGAGTCTTTTACCATTTAACTCAGCCTAATGTCTTGTAGAATGCTGAAACTTACAAGGTCCTCACCCGTATGAAACGAGTGACACATTTTTAGGGGGCAGACGATGGATTTCATTCAGTTACTGATTTTTTCAGCCGTATTTATTTTGCTCAGCCTTATGTTTCACGTATTTGCCGTCAAAGTTCTCCATTTGCCAAAGCCTGTTAAAAAGCAGAAACCGATAAACAGCACACATCGATTAATCGAAATCACACTGCTTATTTCAGGCATCGCAGCGGTGTCATTATTCGATGAAATGTACGTATTTGCGGGAGCTGTTTCCATGCTTTTTTGCTGCAGTGGCTTAATGGAGCGGCGGGAGAAAAAGCAATATGTGTACGATTCGTTTTACGCGGGTTTATCTGCCGCGCTTGGCGTGCTTATTTTTTTCATCCGTTAGCGTAGCTCTATACTCCTGCGGCCGCTCCGTCTCCGCGCGGGTCGGCACCGCCTTGGAGAAAACCTTCGTCATCAATGACGATCGCTGCCGCGTGTCCCATGATCCGGTCAAAATCGCTAACCGTCTCGACGCGGTGGCCGCTTCGCTTTAATGCTTCTCTCGTTTCACGGCTGATCCGGCTTTCGACCCTCAGCCCTTCATACGCCTCTCCCCATGTCCGTCCCCACACCCAGCGCGGCTCACTGACCGCCTGCTGCGGGTCCATGTTGTAATCAATGATGCGTGTAATCAGCGCCGTCTGAGTTTGCGGCTGGCCTTCTCCTCCCTGGGTGCCGTACAGGATGTGCGGCTTCCCTTCTTTACAGGCCATCGCCGGCATGAGGGTGTGGAAGGTTCGTTTGCCGGGTTCGAGCGTATTGACATGAGATTCATCCAGCGAAAAAAATGACCCGCGGTTTTGCAGCAGAATGCCCGTCTCCCCCGCCGTAACGGCTGACCCGAACTCAAAATAAAGGCTCTGTATAAAGGAAACGGCATTTCCTTCCGCATCTCTGACGGCGGCATAAGCAGTGTCGCTTCCGACCGGACGGCTTACCGCCGGCGCAGCCGTGTAACCGATTTCTTCCGCCAACTGCTTTGCATACTGTTTATCCAGTAACCGATCCAGCGGAATATGAGAAAACGCCGGATCAGTCAGCACTTCATTCCGATGCTGAAAACTCTTTTTCAGCGCTTCGATCAGCAGATGATAATATTCAAAGGAGCCGTGTTCGATCTTAGAAAAATCATAGTTTTCCAATATATTAAGCGTCATTAAGCCTGTAAACCCCTGTGAATTCGGGGGAGCCTGATAGATGCGGTACCCGCGGTAATCTGAGGATACCGGGTCCGACCACTCGCCGCGATGAGCTTTGAAGTCATCAAGCGTCAGACGGCCGCCGTTATTTTGCAGAAATGATGTGATGCTTTGGGCGATATCCCCTTCGTAAAAAGCGCTCCTGCCTTTTTCGGCAAGCTGCTCCAAGCTGGCCGCCAGATCCTTCTGGACAAACCGCTCGCCGGGCATGGGCGCTTTTTTGTTTCTCGTAAAAATGGCTGAGGTATAAGGTGTTGAGGCTAAAAGAGCGAGATTTCGTTCTGTGTGGGCGCACTGGTCGGCGGACACCGGGAATCCGTCTGCCGCATAATCAAGGGCGGGCTTCAGCACCTCAGCGAGCGAAAGACGCCCGTACGCCGAAAGCACGGCATCCCAGCTGTCCGCCATTCCCGGAACGGTAATGGCGCTTTCTGTACCGCGCATCGGTATCGCTTCTCTGCCTCGATACAAGTCTCTCGTCACATGTTTTCCTGAGCGGCCGCTCCCGTTGTAAGCTTTGATTCGGCCCGTTTCTTGATGGTAAGTAAGCCAAAATGAATCTCCGCCAAGCCCCGTCATATGCGGATACACGACTGCCAGGCAGGCGCTGACCGCCACCGCTGCATCAAACGCGTTTCCGCCCTTTTCAAGAATGCCGGCCCCCGCCTGGGAAGCAAGATAATGCGGACTGACGACCATTTGTTTCGTTCCGATGGTAGAAGTATTCATGGCAAGCCCCTTTACAAATTTTCTCAAGTATAAAAAGCAGCACCGACAGCATCCACTTTTCTGAGAGAAAATCTCACACACTATTTTCTTTTCGATAAGAAAAAATCAATATTTATTACGTAACGAAAACAATTAAAAAATTTATCCTTCATACCGTAAGATTTCATGATACAATAATGTCTACCAGATGAAGGAAGGTGAAGCCGATTGGAACATGAGTACAGCATTCCGAACCTTGTACTTGATGAAACGGATAAACATATTCTCTCGATTTTGCACGAGGAAGGGAGGATTTCCTATACAGACTTAGGAAAGCGGGTTAATCTGTCGCGTGTGGCGGTTCAGCACCGCATCCAGCATTTAATGGATGCCGGCGTAATTGAAAAATTCACCGCTGTTATCAACCCGGCGAAAATCGGCCGCCATGTGTCCGTGTTTTTTAATGTCGAAGTGGAGCCGCAGTATTTGGAGGAAACAGCGTTAAAGCTTGAAAAGGAGCCGGCCGTGACAAGCCTTTATCACATGACTGGCCCGAGCAAGCTGCATATGCACGGCATTTTCGCAAATGATCAGGAGATGGAAGAGTTTTTGACAAAACGGCTCTATACGCAAAAAGGCGTCGTCAGCGTCGATTGCCAAATGCTGATTAAGCGGTATAAAAGCAGAATGGGCATGAAGCTGTAAGGAGGACACGGCAATGAAAAACCCCTATTGGGACATTACGGCGGCAATGGTGCGAACAGGCATTCTCGGATTCGGTGGCGGCCCGTCCGTGATTCCGCTCATCCGCCATGAAGCCGTCAATAAATACAAATGGATTGATGATGATGAATTCGGAGAAATATTAGCGATCGCAAATGCGCTTCCCGGACCGATTGCCACAAAAATGGCCGCGTACTTGGGCTTTAAGCTGAAAGGCACGTTAGGCGCAATCTTGGCAACCCTCGCCCACATTCTGCCTACATGCCTTGCTATGGTAGGCTTGTTTGCCGCTGTTAATGTGTTAAGCCATTCAGCGGTTGTTGCCGGCATGATTGGCGCCGTCACGCCGGTGATCGCCGTCATGCTCGGCATTATGGCGTACGAGTTTGGCCAAAAAGCGCTAAAAGGTTTCGGCTGGGTCACCGGCATCCTGTTTTTTATCATCGCTTTTATCGGTCTGCAAACGCTGCAGATCAGTCCCGGCTTTGTCATTATTATTTTCTTAGCATACGGCGCGTTTCATTTTAAATTGAAAGACAAAATCACAAATAAACGTTCAAAAGATAAAGGAATGTCAGCTTCATGATAATGATCTATTTATTTATGGCGTTTTTTATTGCAAATGTACTCGGATATGGCGGCGGCCCTGCGTCTATCCCGCTCATGTTTGAAGAAGTCGTCAACAGATACAGTTGGCTCTCAAACGATCAATTCTCAAACATGCTCGCCCTTGCGAACGCATTACCCGGCCCGATCGCCACTAAAATCGCCGCGTATGTAGGCTACAGCGCAGGCGGATGGCCCGGCTTCCTGATTGCGCTGATCGCCACCGTCGTACCGTCAGCACTCGCATTGATCGTGCTGCTTCGCATCATTCAGCGCTTCCGCCAATCACCCGTCATCAAAGGCATGACGCTGTCCGTCCAGCCCGTCATCGCCGTCATGATGCTCATTCTTACGTGGCAAATCGGCGCAGACGGCATCAAAGCGATCGGCTGGATTCAATCACTAGTCATTGCGGGGATTTCCCTCCTTGCCCTGACAAAATTCAAGATGCATCCGGCCTTTCTGATTATCGCGGCGTTTTTGTATGGAGGTCTTGTGGTTCCTCATCTGTAGAAAAAAGCACCTGGACAGGTGCTTTTTTATTTTGTCTTCGACATCTCCCGTTTCTTCTTCTGTGCTTAATTTGTACGACAAATGGCCTGATCAATAAAAAACACTTGCAGCTCCCGGACTGCAAGTGTCATACGTGATTTTTCCGATAAAACGTTCGCAAGACATGTGTTTCAAGGTCAGCCAGACGGACAGGGATGGGCAGTCTGCTTTCTCGATTGATCAGACTCATCGTGATTTGGTAGCTGCTTTCTAAATCAATGTCATGTCCGCAAGACAAGAAAATTGGCTTCACGTCCCGCCGCGTCCGCAGCGCCCGGCCATATACTTCGCCGTCAATGATAATATCGGTGTATGCGCCGATTTCATTTTCAGGCATCTCAAAATCGCAGCCTTTGATTTTGAGATAGGTTTTCGCAATCCCAATCGTCGGCTTCCCCAGAAAAAAAGCCGCATGGGTGGCAACGCCCATATGATTGTAATGCAGATACCCGTTACCATCAAACAAGAAGACATCCGGCTCCGTCTCCAGCTTTTTCGCCGCCTCGATGATCAAAGGCAGCTCGCGAAATGCAAGGAAACCGGCCACATACGGCACGCTGATTTTCCCCATGCTATGCACCTTTTCAATGACTTCTTTTGTATCAGCGTCAATCACGATGATACTGCACACCCCGTACGGTTCCCCGTCCTGCTCCCAATAGGCGAGGTCAACGCCTGCGCAGGTGTTGACGGAGTTTGGATGGATGACGGGGGATAGGTTGATTTTAGGTTGAAGGGATTGTTGTATTTTTATAAATTCTTCTTTTTTGTTTAGGTTGAAGTGGTGTATTTGTTCTATATGCATTAAAATCGCTCCCCCATTATTAATACTTTAACAAAGTTTAACGTACGTAATACACTGTATTCGCAAACTCATATACCTTCAAGTTTGGTATGACTGATACACGCCTTTCAAAGTTTGTACTTTCGTACCAATAAATCAATAATTCATTTAGCATCTCTTGATTTCTATTAAATGAGTACCTAAGATAAATCCCAATAACAAAAAAACTTGCGAACTATGTCGCAAGTTTTTACAGGCAGAGTTTTGAAGGATACTACCTGAAAAGAACTGCAATTATGATATATATGTTCATGAATTCTTAGTAAATACAAACAATATATAATCCCATTCCTTTTCTATGGTTAATGAGTGCAATCCTTAAACTTCAAACAGATCTTTTGTCACACATATAGTTCAATATCGAAATTTTATTATTCCCTGCCTAAGTTGCGATTTATCTCTCTTCTTTTTAATAAAGTGACATATTGCGCGTTTTCTTTATCTTGTTCTAATTCTTTTTCAATTATAAGTTTTCCATTTTCATCCCATTCTTTATAGCTCAATTTAACTGATAACTCAACTTCACTTGTTGATTTAACAATTCCGTTTTCATGCCAATAAATACTTTTTCCATTAACTAATCCATATTTAAAGTACTCTTCACATTTTATTTTTCCACTTTCATAAAACTCGCGATTTAAACCATGAGCTAATCCATCTTTATAGAAACAAAAATACATTAGATTCCCGTTTTCAAACAGCTCGAATGCTAACCCTGTAAAAGGTTTTCCACCTTCATCTTCTGGGTTATCAAGAATCTCGTCACTATATGAAGTAAACCACAATTCATCAAAATCCACACCATTTTCCAGGACAAAGTCCTTTGTATACTTATCCTTTTCTTCCATAATTAAGCACCTCTGGTATATAATGAGCTCCATCTGTAATGTATTCACAGTGTGGGCATCTTGGCATTGGGGACCCTTGGGGCATGAATTTATTAATTTTCCTTGCACTTATTACATATACCATAAATTCGTCTAGCTTTGCATCAGACCTTGACAATAATGCCTCATTTAAAGCATACACTTCAGCATGAGAGCCGGCACCCAAAGTTTTTTCATAACCTGTTTTTAAATCATGCGGCATATTGTTTATTCTATTTTTTATAATGTCATGTTGCACTTCAGGAGAGTAACCCTTAGATTCATTGATACCAAAGAAGTATTTACCAGTTTTCTTATCAAGAACACCAGCAAATGCAGGCCCTCTTTGCTTCTTCCCTACTCCTTTGCTAATCAATTTATTTAGTTCTTGATGTACTTCTCCTCTTAAATTAATTCTTTGGTGAAGTTCCTCTTTTGATATTTCACCGTATTTATTTCGTAAGTAATCAATTCGGCTAGGTTTTTGAGAAATATCCACCTTATTTGACTTAGGAATTGATACATTGTTATAAGGAGCATTAGCTTTTTGCAATTTATCAACATATCTAGCTGAACTAATTCCAACCAAACTCAACGCCGCTTCCAGTGCTCCTTGCTTCCGCTTCTCCTCAGACACTTTATTTCCGAACATATCTCTGCCTGTGACGGCTTCTGAGAAACCGTTTGAGGCGACGAGGCCGTATGCGCCCATTTCTGTCATTTTGAGAATGTCTAAGGATTTTCCGGTTTTATAGACGTCTAAAGCGTGTTCTGCGGCCATGACGGTTTTTCCGGTTTTGTAGATGGCTTTTCCGCCTTTGAAAGCGCGTCCCGCCCAGCCGACGACCGGTATGAACCCGGCGGCGGCCATCGCTCCCGCTGTGACGCGTTCTGCGGTGGAGAGTTTTTCTCCTGTGACAGGGTCGTAGTAAAGTCAAACAAGTTATTAGAAATTATAAAACAGAAAAAACATTTCATTTATAAAAAAACCTTGAAAGGCTTCAGTAGCCAATCAAGGTAGAAAATCAAACCAAACGAAGCATTTATTTGTTATTAATAATGCTTAAGATTTTTTAACTATACTATTAATTCCTTCGAATATAATATCTCTCATAACTTCATTATTACTTTTATAATTTCTTTCATTTCTAATTTTATTAAAAACCTGCTCTATAACTCCATCAATCATTATTGTTAATCCTTCTATATCCTCTTCACTGCCCTCCTTTTTAAAATTTTCATTTAATATTACCAAGCTATCATCTTTTGACATTTTATTTTCTCCTTTACTCTCTTTCTTTCTCAATAAAAATTTTGTCTATATAATTAACATCATCAAAAATCCAGTATCTATCCTCTTCAGGAATATAACTAGTAAAGTCTTCACGAACCCCTGTCCAATTATTAGGAACATAATTTTCAAAAGGCAATAACTCAGGATACAGTGAAAGAAGTTTTTTTTGATTAAAGTCTATATATAATGATGGTCTCAATTCAAGAATAGTACTTTCATAATCCTGATGTTCAACTAACTTTTTTAATTCTGAAGACGGGATAATATAATCAGTATATTCTTTTAAATATAGACGATAATTCTCTTCATTTACAACTGAAATGTTGTTTCTTAGAGAAAGAGCAAAGTCCATATCAAAACTAAATCCATTCTTTTCATAAGCTTCTTTATATTTCACGATATCCAGTATCCATACATCTCTTTCTGTTAGATACCATGAGAATTGAGAAGAAGTCTTTACCCCGACTATTATATTTTGGGCATACTTCGGTTTTAATAACAACGAAAACACCACTTTCTCATTCTATTTTTTTGGCAGAATGCCCATATTCCTCTAACCACTCTATCCATGGTTCCGCCGGAAGTTCGTAACTAACTCCTGGTGTCGTAGGATCAACAAGTTTGGGAGCAGTTCTCCCCTGGTTACGAGGATTTTTAGTATATCCATACTGATCAATTACTGTCTCCTTAATTAAATCATCAACCTCTTTAGGTACCTTAAATTCTACAATTTCTCCGCCTGGTCTTGCTACATCCCGATAATATTTAGCGTGTTCTAAATTGTAAGCACTTATGTTTAAATCAGCATTTTTAATAGGAATAGTAATGCTTCCATCACTATTTACTTTAATTCTATACTGACTTGTTTTATTTCCTGCTCCTCCTCCTTGAACTCTGTAATAACTTACTGATTGTTCAATAGGATCGACAGCTTTTTTACTTGATTCTAAATTATCGTTATTTACTTTCTTCGTATATAATTGTTTTTTCTCTGGCTTTAAATCAAATTTATGGCCAGTCGTAGTAACAATCTGTTCTTTGATTATATGATCACTTTGCTTAATTTTAGAAAAAGAATAACTCTTGTCAAGATTTCTTCCTATCGATAGCGTGTTGTCAATAGACTTCGCCAATACACCGGCTCCAACCAAACTCAATGCCGCTTCCAGTGCTCCTTGCTTCCGCTTCTCCTCAGACACTTTATTTCCGAACATATCTCTGCCTGTGACGGCTTCTGAGAAACCGTTTGAGGCGACGAGGCCGTATGCGCCCATTTCTGTCATTTTGAGAATGTCTAAGGATTTTCCGGTTTTATAGACGTCTAAAGCGTGTTCTGCGGCCATGACGGTTTTTCCGGTTTTGTAGATGGCTTTTCCGCCTTTGAAAGCGCGTCCCGCCCAGCCGACGACCGGTATGAATCCGGCGGCGGCCATCGCTCCCGCTGTGACGCGTTCTGCGGTGGAGAGTTTTTCTCCGGTCACCGGATCGACGCCTTCGGCTGCTCTTTTATAATCATAATAGCCAGTGACTTCTCCGGTAAAGTTGCAGATACCGTCCCATGTTTTCTCGTACCATGGTTTATTGGCTGCTTCTTCAGCCTTTTCCTGAAGCCGTCTTGCTTCGGCCTGCTGGGCTTTTGCATCAATATAGTCCGTTCCCTGCTTTTCTGCTTCAATGACGCTTTTGTAGATTTCATTGCTGTGGAAGGCTTTTTTGTCATAGTACATAGGGGATGCGCTTTTCCCGTTGCTGGTGGCTTGCATGAGAACGGAATATTTGCTGAGAACCGCGTTGTCCAGAGATTCTAAATTTTGATATTCAGTGGTCAGGGATTCATCAAGCTTATCGACTGCCGTGATCGTGTCACGTCTGGTTTTCTGGGCATCGCCCATTTTATCTGCGTAATCATCAAGCGTATACGTATCGAGATGAATAATATCGCTGATGCCTGACAAAATGGAGTCGATTTCGGCTTTATGGGCGGAGACAATCTCTGAAGCTTTCAAGTCCGCGTTGGGCAGCTCATGCTCCAAAAACGAAGTCTCCACATATGAATCGCTGAGTTCTTGATCTTTAATATCACCTGAAATGCCGTTTAAAAACGCAATTTGCGCAGAAACAAGCGTCAGCCAGCTTTCGGCGATTTCCGCTTGTCCCTGAAAGAAATCCTTTATATTGTCTGCGCCTTTCCCTTTCAAAGCATCACCCAGATCAGCCATGCCTTGAAAGGCTTTTTTGAGCGCATTCAGCTGTTCTTCAAGACCTTCGTATTGTTTCTTTCTCTTGTCTGCTTCATCCGTTAACGATTGTGTTTCAAACACTTTGCTCATCGGCAAGTCCTTTCTTTCGTTATTTTACGGCGATCGCCTCGTCCTGTTCTTTCAGGGAATCTACGTTGTCTTTTACGTCCGCGATGTTCTTATGAACGGCTTGCTTATATTCGCTGATCATGGATACAAGCTTTGCCTCGCGGGAGTGGTACTTGGAGGTATAGTCAAGCTTGTTTTTCCCGGTTGAACCCGCATTCCCGATCGAAACGGCCTCCAGCGCGCTGCTGACGGATTCAAGCTGTTTCATGACGGCTCCGTATTTGAGTTTTATTTCTGTCATTAAAACCAACTCCAGCTTCTTTTGATTGATTGTATTTTGTCTCCCACGGCGTCAAGGGCTTCTTCACCAAGCGTCAGCAGGTGCTCTGCTTCTCTGGCGATGCTTCTGGCGGCAAGGAGCCCTCCTTTTTCAATTTCAAGCTGTGTCATCTTTAAGCCGATCCGATAAATATACCCGTCGTATTTGTCTGTAACGATTCTGTATGCCTCTGTATGGGCCTGATCGCGCCGCTCATCAAATTCCTCAGCGAAAGTGCCGGTCCAATGATGATCCAGATGCGGTCTGAGGATGTCTTTGATTTCAGACATGCCCTCTTCCTGCAGAGATTCTATATCTCTCTTCGCTTCTTTTAATTTATCAATTTGGTGTTCGATCTCGCCCAGTTTATGGCTGATTGTGCTGTTAATATGGCTTAATGTGCTTGAATGGCTCATCTGTTTTCACCTCGTCTTACGCAAAAAGTCGTACAAAAAGCACAGACTTTTCCATACTATATTTCCATATATTATATTTTAAAATAGACAGAAAGCGGCTTAAATAGGTTAAACGGCTTATTTTCATCAGCCGAGGTGCTCTTCACCAACGCCAAAAGACTCATGAAACCGGCACGTTCATTCACAGATCTCCTCTATATATCCATGATAAATTCCCTAAAAAAAGGAGCCGGTTATCAATAACCGTCTCCTTTGCCGTGTATTATCATTATAAATATGATAAAGGCCGGCGCGGACGCCGGCCTTTCAAGTGACAGAATCAGTCTGAGGCAGGACGGCTCTTCTTCCGATTGAGATATATTCCACGCCCGCCTGTTCCGCTTCTTTAAGCGAGTGGCAGTTTCTCCCGTCGAAAATAACCGGAGTTTCCATCAGCTCTTTGTAGGCTTCAAGCGGAAAATGCTTAATATCTTCCCAGTCTGTCAAAATCAGAACGGCATCCGCTCCCCTGACCGCTTCCTCTATAGACTCCCGATAGGAAACCCCGGCCGGAAGCAGCTCGGAAGCCCGGAACGAAGCGATCGGATCGTACGCCGTCATCCGGGCGTCAAGAGCCGCCAGACGATCCGCAATGACAATGGACGGCGCATCCCGCATATCATCGGTATTCGGCTTAAAAGACAGCCCTAATAACGCAATGGTTTTTCCCGTAACTCCGCCAAGCCTGTTCAGCACTTTATCAACCAGCATGGACTGCTGGTTATTGTTGACTTTAATGACGGACTTCAGCAATTCAAAATCATGCTCCACATGTCCCGCGATCTGCACGAGGGCATTTGTATCCTTCGGAAAGCAGGAACCCCCGTAGCCTATGCCGGCTCTTAAGAATTGATTGCCGATCCGTTTATCCAATCCCATTCCGTATGCGACTGATTCCACATCCGCACCGACTTTTTCGCATATATTGGAGATTTCATTAATAAAACTGATCTTTGCCGCTAAAAAAGCGTTCGATGCATATTTGATCATCTCGGCGCTTCTGATATCCGTATGATAAACCGGAATGGCAAACGGCGCGAAAACCCGGTCAAGCGTTTCTCCCGTCTGCCGGTCTTCAGTTCCGATTACGATGCGGTCGCCGTGAAAGGTATCGTGAATCGCCGAACCTTCACGGAGAAATTCCGGATTCGAGGCGATTGAAATATTCACGTCCGATTTCAGCCGTGAATGAATAACTTCGCTGATCCTGTCATTCGTTCCCACGGGAACCGTGCTTTTTGTCACGACGATCGCATCTTTAGAAATAGATTCGGCAATCCGTTCGGCGACATTTTCAATATAGGTAAGGTTTGCGTGCCCGTCTTCTTTTTGCGGCGTTCCGACCGCTATAAAAATAACCTCTGCTTCCGCAAGCCCTTTTTCATAGCTCGTTTCAAAGGCCAGCCGATGCCGGCCGATGTTTCGTTTCATCATATCTTCAAGGCCCGGTTCAAAGATAGGGGATATTCCCTTTCTCATCTGCTCAACCTTACGTTCGTCAATATCTATGCATGTTACGTCATGGCCGATTTCTGAAAGAGACACTCCTGTCACAAGACCGACGTAGCCTGTTCCGATCACTGTTATTTTCATCGTGTTCCCCCAACCGTTTAGAAATTGCTGCTGGGCAGCTTACCGTTATTAGCATATGATCCCGGCGCCGGCAGAATGCCGGAAGCCTGCGGTCATGATAGAAAAAACGGTGCCGGCCGCTGATTATAGCATAAGCATAAAAAGATCATCTTGCAAAACAGCCGCTTATGCTTCATTTAAACGGGATAGGGAAGTTGGTTAAAAAAGACCCCAGCGCTTACGGCGGGCCACAGGCAGCGGAGGTTCCTTATAAACGGCTTTGTTTTCAACGAGAAGCGTCGCGTTTTCCGTAAGCATGTAAATCAGCTCCGCCCCGGCTTCTTTTTTCAGAACGCCGAGCGCCTCCTGATAATAAAAATGTCTCGATCCGAGATTATGGGCGTCAGATGCGAGAAAGTGGATCAAATTCGCTTCAATAAGCTGCAGCGAAAAGCTCTTCGCTTTCCGCCCGAATGCTCCGGCAAGGCAGCCGGCCGTCACTTGGGCAGCAGCGCCTTTCTTTACGAGACTGTAAAGGACGGACGGGTTTTCGCGGATTTCTCTGTTCCGCTCCGGGTGGGCGATGACAGGGACATATCCCCTCAGCTGCAATTCATAAAATAACCGTTCGGCGTAGGCCGGAACATGATCGGCCGGAAACTCCGCCAGCACATACTTTGTATCATGGAGCGGGATAAGCGAGCCGCTTTGAAGACCTGCCAGCAGATCTCCGTCTGTTCTGATTTCCTGGCCGGGCAGAACGGTGAGCGGAATGCCTTCCTTATTCAAACGTTTGTTTAACAGTCTGACCGCTTCTTTGACCGTATGCCGGTCCGTGTCATAGCGGTATTTCACGTGATGCGGCGTCGCAATAATCGTATCAATTCCCTGTCTGACCGCTTCTCTCGCCATCTCGAGGCTTTCTGTATCATCCGCCGCGCCGTCGTCTATGGAAGGAAGGATGTGACAATGGATATCTATCATATTTTAATCCCTCCTTCTTAAAAAGAATGGACCGCGCCCATTATGACATCACTGTCCATAATAGGCGTAGTCCGAGTGTTTCGTTTGTTTTTTCCCGTTCATCACGGCCCCGAGGAGCTTGCACGGGCAATAATCGAGCACTTCTTTCGCCTTGGCCGCTTTTTCCTTGTCCGTTTTCCCGCTTGAGATCACCATAATGGCCCCGTCAGTATAGCTGCCTAATATTTTCGTATCGGCTACGGCCAAAACGGGAGGCGTGTCCAAAATCACCTTATCATAAACAAGGGCTGCTTCTGAGAGAAGATCCCTCATGGCACCCGTCGATAAAAGCTCCGCCGGATTAGGCGGGATCGGCCCGCTCGTTAAAATATCGAGATTGGCTTCCTCAGCCCGCAGGACGGCTTTCTGAAACGGAATCTGTTGTAACAGCAGCGACGTTAAACCGGTTCCGTTATCCAATTTGAAGGTGAAGTGAACCGTCGGTTTGCGCAGATCCGCATCAATTAAAAGTACTTTTTTCCCCTGCTGGGCAAAAACGACGGCAAGATTGGCCGCGGTAGTCGACTTTCCTTCTTCCGGACCTGCGGATGTGATTAAAAGGGACTTCACCTCCGTATCGACGGAAGAAAATTCAATGTTTGTACGGATCGTCCGATATTGTTCCGAGTTGATGGACTTCGGCTCTGACATCGTAATCACGCTTCGTTTTGCCGGCTTGTCTTTTTTACGCGTCAACTTGTCCGCCTCCCGCTTGTTTGGTTTCTGCCATCCTCAAATTTTTGGCAACGCTGTCTTTTGCGCTGATTGAAGTAACCGTTCCCAAGACCGGGATGCCGAGCAGCGATTCCAGCTGTTCCTCCGATTTGATCGTATTATCCAGATGTTCCAGCAAAAAGGCGAGACCGATTCCGCCCAAAAGTCCGGCAGCAAACGCAATCGCGATGTTCAGCTTACGGTTAGGCTCTGCCGGTGACTGGCTGTCCGCCGCTTCGGCCTTTGAAAGAATGCTGACATTATCCACGTTCATGATGGCCGTGATCTTGTCCTGAAAAACGGCTGCAACCGTATTTGCCATAACGGCCGCCCGCTTTGCATCCGTATCCCGCACGGCGATCGTCACGACTTGTGAATCCTGCTCGCTGGATACCGTGATTTTTGATTCCAGCTCTTTCGAAGTCATGGACAGATTCAGCTCTTTAATCACCTCATCGAGGATAACCGGGCTTTTGATGATGACATTATACGTGTTGATTAATTGGAGGTTGGTTTGAACGTCATTGAATTGGACTTCTTTTTGATTGTTTTTAGATTGACTGACCAAAATTTGCGTTGAATTTTCATAGACCGGCGTAAGAGCGAAGAAACTGATGAGTCCGCCTGCGGCAGATGCCGCCGCGGTGATAATAAGTATAAACAGCAGACGCTTTCTCAGTATTGCGAATATTTCTTTAATGCTTGCGGATTCTCCCATATAACCTCCATATCACTTTCCGTGTATTCCTATTCCCTCCAATAACTTTTCCAATTACGATTATACAGCTTTGAACTGTCATTTCTAACCTTTTCAAATGACAATATTCGACAAAAATACACAAACACTTCTATTCGGTTTATTTTTGTAAGCGTTTTAAATACTGGTATCGCAGGAAGATTAAAAAAGTCCCGCGGTCAAGAGCCCGCGGGACTTTATGTTGCATATCCATTTTTAATATGAGAAATCAAATTCTCAAGCATTTCTTTTGTGGTCATCTCAGAGGACTGCTCACCGATGTCGTGCGCATGCATTAAAATCTTCAGAAACTCCTCTTGATCTAACTTCGTTTTCTTCATCATTCGTTTCCTTTCGGCTTCCATTAAATTGAAAACAAGATTATTATATGCTGTCGGGTGCTGTTTTGCAATCTCTAATACATCATTCGACACACTCGGGTTTTTATGTCCTTTTTTAGGAAAAACTTTTTCCGGACCATGTGTTGCGATATAATAGAGGAATTGGAATCTTTTTATTTTGTGACTCGTTAGGAGCGATAATCATGCTTCAGGATATGATTGCTAAAGAAGATGTGCTCGCAGCGGCTGAACAGCTTAAAGAACTTCTTCCTTACAATGAAGACAATGTTCAGCTGATGAAGAAAGCACTCATTTTATATCGGCAGGATTCCGTCTATCGTATACAGGTTCAAACCCCGACAGAGATTTCCGCGTATGTGCAGGATGTTGTGCCTGTAAGGGTCACGCTGAACTTATTTTTTATGGTGAAAAGCGGCTGCGCATGCCCGTCTGAGGCGATCTGCCGCCACGTGCTGGCCGTTTTTCTTTACGTATATGCCCAATTTGAACGGGTCGGTTCCTTTACCGAGCATTGGCTGGAAAGAGAAAAGCTTGAGGAAAGCAAGGAGCTTGTCCGCCGGCAGTTTCAGGAAAAAGTGCTGCCGAATGAAGAGTCGCTGTCAAGCTGGCTCGCTTTTTTTGATTCGGAATTCTCGCTGTGGGAGGCGCGGACGCCGGCCGGAAGCCAGACGATGCAGGGGCTTTATTACGGCTATTTGTCAGCTCTCAAAAAACATGCCCCGAAAAAACCCGAGCTCAAAAGCTTATATCAGATTCATTCAGCGCTTGCCGTCTGGCTTCACATGTTTACTTTGATTGAGTCTGGCAGACTGGATGCCGAAAAAGATTATTACAGCATCAACCCATACGTCGAACAGCTGATGGATACGATTTACTCCTCCATTGACAGACTGAAAACGTATGCCCTGTCTTTCTCGCTTGATCCCTTTTTGGACCGGACGCCTCCAGTGATCCGCAGGCTTCTGCTGAAAGAAGAGCTTTTTCAATACGAACGCCTCCGGGTATTCGGCGAAGTTTGGAGCGCGCTTTTGAACCGGCCGAAATGGGTCGCGCGTGAACAGGAGATTCTCGCACAGGAAAGCGGACGCCGTTTTTCGCCGGAAGTACGGTTCGGCCGGCTTCATTTGGCCTTTTTGCAAAAAGATGATGCAGCGGTCTTTGAAGATATTTCACGCTTCCCTTCCGAAGCGCTGCCTTATACCTTTCAATGGCTCAGTGAGCTCACCGCGAAAAAAGACTGGAAACGGCTGAAAACATGGTACGGTCAGATCGAACCTCTTGCCGTAAACTACACGAAACTTGATAAGCCGTTTAAAGAAATGCGCGATATTATCGGAGAGCTGTTTGTGCTGCTGGCGGATTATGCGCGGCACTCACGGGATGATCAGCTGTTTGAACGGTTTGCCTCCGGCTGCCTTCCCTATACCTTTACAGAGTACAGCCAGTATCTGTACGAAAAACGGCGGTATGCGGAGTGGGTGGAGATTCACAGCCTCGTCGGTTTTTCCGTCTGGGAAATCGAAAAGGACATTTTGAAGGAAATTGCCGCCAATGATCCGGAAGCGCTCATCCCCTCCTATCACCGGGCGGCGGCCTTTTTTATCGATCAAAAAAACCGCAGCGCCTATAAAGAGGCTGCGCGCCATCTGAAAAAACTGCGGACGCTTTATAAAAAGGCAAAAAAACAGCAGGTTTGGGAGCGGTATATCAGCCAGCTGAGCGCAAGCTACAAGAGGCTGCGCGCCCTTCAAGAAGAATTGCAGAAAGGAAAGTTGATTGATGGCGAGTCTTAAGGAAATTTTCATTCATGTAGAACAAATGGAAGATTGGACATTTACGCTGTCAAGCCATGACGAGAAAGAACAGCCGCTTACGCTCAGTCAGATGAAGACTCATCTGTTCCAATGGCATGAGTCCACCTTTTACGGAACGTTTCTTGAAGACGTCAGCTTCATCGGCACCCCGGCCGTTCTGCTCAGCCCGTGGATGACCGTCGAGCTGCTCGGAAAAAACTCGTTCAATTCATTCAGCACCGTTCAGCTGACAAAGGAAACGGAACCATTAATCGAAGCGGCTTCGACGATATACGAATTTATAGCCGACGGCGATTTTCTTCCGGATTATGAGGCTTGGCAAAACGGCGTCCTGCGCTTTAAAGACCGCGAGCTTTTGCTGGAAGGATTTACGGCTGACTGGTTCTCGGCCGCGGTTCAGGACTACATTCAGTACAATGATGACCTGCGGGAAAAATGGCAGCAGATCGAAACCCGTTCGCCGGCCGTTCATACGTTTAAAGGCTCCTTTTTGGACGAAGATGATTTTCTCGAGGGAATCGGCTGGAATGATGATCTGACGCCGTTTACCGTCGGGCTGCGATTAAACGAGCCTGATTTTGACGGTGACGACTGGAAAATCGAAATGTTTTTACGCGAGAAAAAAACCGGAGCCATAACCTTTTTCGACGGACTGAAGGGGCTGAAAAAAGCGTGGCAGGCATACAGCGGAAAAATCGCGCGTGAACAGGACCGCTTCCGCCGAACGGTTCCCTGGCTTTCATTTGATTCGGGAACGACGCTCATTTCTGAAGAAGAGGCTTGGATCTTCTTATCAGAAGCGAGTGAGACGCTTGTCGATATGGGCGTGGAGATTCTTCTTCCATCGTGGTGGCAGATTGTCCGGGAAAGCAATATGATGCTCAAAGCAAAAGTGTCATCCTCCCCGCGGGGCGAGTCCTTTGTCGGCATGAACGCCCTGCTTGATTTCAACTGGAGATTCGCCACAAACGGAATTGAGCTGACAGAGGATGAGTTCAATGAGCTTGTCGCAAACAACAGACGTCTCGTCAACATCCGCGGCCAATGGGTGAAAATTGATCCGCAATTTATTAAACAGATGAAAAAACTGATGGAAAAAGCGGAATCTGAGGGTCTCCACATGTCCGACGTGCTGGCGCGCGAACTGATGGATCACGGGGAAAACGGAGCAGAGGACACGGACATCATTGACTCATCGGCATTTGCCGGGGTCAAGATCGAATTATCAAAGCAGCTCAGAAGCCTGATCCGCAAACTGACGGATGCCCGGGATCTGCCGGAGCATGAAGTCAGCGCCGCGTTTCAGGGCCAGCTCCGCCCTTATCAGGTGTACGGCATGAACTGGCTTCTCTTCCTGCGGGAAAACGGCTTCGGCGCCTGTCTCGCAGATGATATGGGACTTGGAAAGACGATTCAGATGATCGCTTATTTTCTCCATGTGAAGGAAAGCGGCCGGCAAAAAGCGCCTGCCTTAATCATTGCGCCGACATCGGTGCTCGGCAACTGGCAGCGTGAGCTCCAGACCTTCGCGCCGCAGCTGAAGGCCGTGCTTCATTACGGACCCCGCCGGCCGAAGGAGGAAGCATTTGTCCCGGCCTATCAAGACGCAGATGTCGTTCTTACTTCATACGGCCTCTCGCACGCCGATCAGGAAGAGCTTTCTTCCGTGACATGGAGCACTATCTGCCTTGATGAAGCGCAAAATATTAAAAACGCGCATACGAAGCAGTCCCGCGCGATCAGAAAGCTGAAAGGCGTCCATCATATCGCGCTGAGCGGAACACCGATGGAAAACCGCCTGACAGAGCTTTGGTCGATCTTTGATTTTATGAACAAAGGCTACCTCGGCAGCCTGACCGGCTTTCATAAACGCTATGTGCTGCCGATTGAAAAAGACCGTGACGAAAAAAGAATCAACAAGCTTCAGCAGTTAATCCGGCCGTTTTTACTGCGCCGGACAAAACGGGATGAAGAAGTGGCGCTTAATCTCCCTGACAAGCTGGAACAAAAAGAGTTTATCCCGCTCTCGGCCGAACAGGCCTCCCTTTATGAGCAGCTTGTCAAAGATACATTTGAACATATGGCTTCTCTGACCGGCATGCAGCGGAAAGCACTGATTCTGAGCATGCTCGGCCGCTTGAAGCAAATATGCGACCATCCTGCGCTCTATTTGAAGGAAGAACAGACAGAGCTGTTAAACGGGAGATCCGTCAAACTGGAAAAGCTGCTTGACTTAATGGCGGCGATCCGCGGACAAGGGGAAAGCTGCCTCATTTTCACCCAATACATTCAGATGGGCAACATGATGAAGCGCCTCCTGGAAAAAACATTCGGAGAGCCTGTTCAGTTTTTAAACGGAAGCCTGTCCAAGCAGGAACGCGATTCCCTTGTAGAACGGTTCCAGAAGAAAGAATACCCGACGCTGATTTTGTCACTGAAAGCGGGCGGAACCGGCCTGAACCTGACGGCTGCCAATCACGTCATTCACTATGACAGATGGTGGAATCCGGCGGTGGAAAACCAGGCGACCGACCGCGCCTACCGAATCGGCCAGGAGCGGTTCGTCCACGTGCACAAATTAATTACGACGGGAACGATTGAAGAAAAAATTGATGCCATGCTCGAAACGAAGCAAACGCTGAACGATCAGATTATCCAAAGTGAAAATTGGATCACCGAGCTGTCATCCGATGAGCTTGAAGAATTATTCACCCTCAGCGCATCGGCGCAATCACATTAAACGCAAAAAGGCCGGCTCTCTCGGAAGAGCCGGTCTTTTATGCCGTCCTTACTGTTACGCCGCATTTGCCATGAATGCGTCACGCCAGTCGTGAACAGTATCGCCAAACCTTTTAAAGTAAATTCCTGATCATATGCGCAACGCCGTTTTGATCATTTGTCAATGTAACGGCGTCAGCGATCTCTTTAATGTCTTCTCTCGCATTTCCCATCGCTATGCCTTTTCCGGCCGCCTGAAGCATTGAGTAATCATTTAAGCTGTCACCGACCGCTGCGGTTTCAGCCATCGGAATGCCGAGCTTTTGCGCCAGCCGTTTAAGCGCCTGCCCTTTAGAAGCATGTCGCGACGACAGTTCAAAATTGTGATCGGCAGAGCTGACAAGGGTGAGGTCTTTCTGATCGCTGAATCGGTCCCAGCCCGCTTTCAGCTTCCGCTCATCAAACGAAAACCCGAGAATATTGTAAAAATCCAGATGTTCTTCTTTCTCAAAGAGCTCACGGTATGATTGAATGTAAGCAAAGCCCGACTGGCTGTATTGCACAGAAGCCGCCTGCTCCAAAATAGAAAGGTCGGTTTCCGGATTGGCGCTTTTTACCCGATCCATTTCGATATCGAGCAGCTGCCTGCCGGTTTCAGGCGTATAGATGGCTTTGTTTGTAAACACCTCATAGTAATATTGATTCTCTTCAAGCCAGGACAAAATCCCCCGGGCCCTTGTTTCTTCAATCGCATCACAATGGTACAGGCTGCCGTCAGGAGCATGAATGGCGGCTCCGTTTGCACTGATAATCCAAGTTTTTATGCCGAGCGGTTCGAATATGGAGTGCACGTCAAAATGCGCGCGTCCCGTGGACACCACGATTTCAATTCCCGCTTGCCGGGCTTCCCTTAAAGCCCGCTCGTTTTCATCGCTTACTTGATGACTGCTGTTCAGCAGTGTGCCGTCCAGATCTATGGCAATCAGTTTCACATGTCCTCATCCTCTTCTTCAGAATCAGTTACAAGCAATTCTACGCCGTGCCGGTCGAGCAGATCACAAAAATCCTGATCAGGCAGCCGATCGGTGATCAGCAGGTCAACCTCGTGCAGGTCTGCATATTGATAAAAACTCGTACGGCCAAGCTTGGAATGATCGCTCAGCGCAATCACCTGTTCCGCCTGCCGGATCATTTTACGCTTGACCATGCCGTCTTCTTCATGCGGTATCGTCAGACCGTTTTCCGAGATGCCGACAACGCCGATCAGCACCTTATCGGCGTGATAATCCCCCAGTTTTTCTACCACAGAAGCGCCGTATAAAAACCGGTGTTCCTTTTGCAGCTTTCCGCCGAGCAGATGAATGTCAATTCCCTCTTTTGCAGAGAGGATATCGGCCTGATTGATCGAATTTGTAATAACAGTGCAGCCGGTGACATTTAAATGTTCGGCGCAGGCCTGCACGGTTGTGGAGGTATCCAGGATGATCCGGTCTCCTTTATGGATCAGGGAGGCGGCCAGTCTGCCGATTTTGTTTTTCTCTTCAGAAACGGTTTTCAGCCGGCCGGAATAGCCAGGCACTTCCTGATGCACAGACGGCAGAATCGCGCCGCCCCGTGTTCTGATAATGGCTCCGCGCTCTTTCAGCTTGACAAGGTCCCGTCTTGCGGTGTCTCTTGAAATATGAAGCAGCGAACATATCTGTTCAGCGGTGATCCGCCGATGCTGTTTCAAATATTCCATTATCGCAATCAGTCTTTCTTCTTGATACACGTCCTCATTCCTTTTTTCGTCACTTATCTGTAAGTAATTATAAGTTTTTATCTTAAAACATTCAATTATTTTAAGTGTTTATAAGCAAAATCACTTCTTTTTAACCATTTTTTAGACCCCGAACCAAAAAACCAGTCTTTCGACTGGCGTATAGGAAGGGGGTATTGCGGGGCCCGCCAAAAGGCGGGGAAAAGAGGAAAAAAAGCATGTTATTCAGCCAGCGGCTCTTTCCGTTTTTGATCCATAAACCGAACGGTATCAGCCATGACCTCGGTCACATAAACTTTTACGCCGTCTGTCTTTTCATAGCTTCTCGTCTGGATTCTGCCGCTTACACCGACCAATGACCCTTTTTGGCAGTACAATGCTGTGTTTTCAGCGCTTTTTCTCCAAATGGTGCAGTTGACAAAGTCAGTCCCGGTTTCACCTGACGCGCTTTTAAAATTGCGGCTGACAGCCAAGGTAATATGAGCCACGGCAATGCCCGCTGATGTAAAACGGAGCTCCGGGTCTTTCGTCAGCCGGCCGACAAGCATCACGTGGTTAAACAAGCCGTATCCTCCTCTCTTTTTCGAGGGTGGCTTCATTGTAGTACAAGAGCTCCAGAAAGCAAAAAGCGGAAAAAACCGTTATCCGTTTATGCCTCTCTTATGATTTCGCTTTTCTTTCAGATAAAAAAAACTTTTTCTTTTGACCGCTTATGTAATATGTATTTTTGAGCAGCCGCGAGAAAAGTTTCGTTTTAAGCCAGTTTTTCTCAAACATCCTGACGAACTTTCCGCCGTCCCATGCGAACCAGTAAAAACTCAGCTTTTTATCAGTCAGCGAAAGCTGAATTTTATACTGTTCCATGCGGTCTTTTGTTTCATACAAAAAGACGACATTCCCTCTTCTGTTAAGATGCACCTCGCACTCTTCCTTTTTGGATACTAAGTAGGAATGATCGTCCTCCCGCCTTAAGCCGTCTTCTATATAAATTTCCTTCAGGCGCAATTGATTCATAAGCATCTCTCCATGACTATATTCTTTTACATTATAATGAAAAAATAGAAATGATTAAATGTTGACCGCCTACAAAAATGATGAAGCATGTCTTACAGCATTTTCCCGGAAAAAGTGATATGTGTTATAATAAATGAACGAAAAAACATGGACAACAGGGGTGAAAATAGAGATGAAGACCTTTAAACTGGTTGATCTGAATGTGGAACGTTTAGATAAAGACGATCGGCCGATTGAACAGTTTCCCCTTTTAGACGGATTGATTATCAATAAAGAAGACGGTGAAAACCATTGGTTAATTGAAGCTCTGGTGCCGGCCGAACACTTTTCTTTTTTTGACATGCTGATGAAAAGCCAGAAAGAAGCGAAGGTGTTTGTAACGATTACGAAAAAAAGCAACCGTCCCGCCCAGCTGACGGGAAGCATCAAAAATATCGTCGAGCTGGAAAAGAGTATACAAGTTTTAATTTACGGTCAAATGGTGTCAAGAAATCACCCCGGATCAGAAAGCATTCTGGAGTCGCTCGTGAAAGAAGGATATTCAGGCAGCCGGCTGATTGAAGCGTTCAAACAAAAATTATAATCATGAAAAAGGCCGGACGTTAATCATCCAGCCTTTTTTTATGCCCTAGTCATTGTGATGCGCCCGCTGTTTCAGCAGATCTCTGATTTCAGTCAGCAGTTCTGTCTGCTGATCTGTTTCTTCGGCTTCTTCCGCCTCTTCTTCTGCTTCTTTTTTACGTCTCAGCTTGCCTAATGTGCGAATCACGATAAAAATAGAAAATGAAATAATGAAGAAGTTCACAATCGTTTGTATAAAGCTTCCGTACTTGATATGGGCGTCGCCGAATGTCACTGCCAGTCCTGAAAAATCAAGGCCGCCAAGAAGAAGACCGACAAGCGGCATAATGATATCTTCAACGAGTGACGTCACGATTTTTCCGAAAGCGCCCCCGATGACAACACCGATTGCCAGATCCATGATATTGCCCTTCATCGCAAAGCTTTTAAATTCTGACCACATTACATTCACCCCATTCTACACGAAATGGGCTTTTTTATAAGCCCATTTGTTTATTTTTATTCTCCGAGCGCAAAGGTTAATTCGGCTTCACACACGAGCTCGCCGTCAACTTTGGCAACGCCTTTTCCGCGTCCGATCGTCCCGCGTGCACGTGTAATGTCCACTTCAAGCTCCAGCTTGTCACCCGGTTTTACCTGCTTTTTGAAACGGCAGTTATCAATCCCCGCAAAAAACGCGAGTCTGCCTCTGTTTTCTTCTTTAATCAGCATCGCCACAGCTCCGACCTGCGCCAAAGCCTCTACGATTAATACGCCCGGCATAACAGGGTATTCAGGAAAATGGCCGTTAAAAAAATCTTCATTCGCCGTCACATTTTTATATCCCGCCGCCCGTTTTCCTTCTTCGACTTCCGTAATTCTGTCTACCAGAAGAAACGGATAGCGATGGGGAATAATTTCTTTAATTTGCTGAGTATCAAGCATTCTCTTGACATCTCCTTCATCGACAATAGTATGTATAGAAGGTATAAGTGGTAACCAATCTGTACATTTGGAAGTATATTATGAATCAATTTCTTTTTCAACCGCGCTATAAACTGTAACCAGCTGGCAATGAGCCTCGTCCATTAATGTGTTATGATAAATAAAGATTTTTATCCTAAGCAAAGAGGTTGGAAGATGATTGCTAAGTTTACTGAGAAACGCACGCTGGTGATGCTGAATGAGTGGTATGACGCCATGGGAAAACGCCAATTCGATCTAGCCCGTTCCCTTCACGAACAAATCAATCAGCATCTCCCCAAATTACAAAAGAATGCAAAGCTCAATCTTAGATATCAGCTGTTTTTTGCACGGTTTCAGCTGCTATTTGAGAAAAAGGACGGCCTGAATAAACTGTTCTGTGAGCTGAAGCGGCGCAAAGATGAGATGGATCATGAATTAACTTATTATTTCCATTTTTTTAAAGGATTATTCCATATGGTGAACGGCACTCCGAACCGGGCTGTCTGCCGCTTTAAAGAAGCCGAACAGTACCTGCCGGCCATCCAGAACCGTATTGAAGCCGCTGAATTTTATTATAAAACAGCGGGTGCTTATTACATGATGAAGTCGCCTCCGCTTTCCATTCAATATGTCAACAAAGCGCTGAAGATCTATCAAAATGAATTCGGCTACATCAAAAAAACGCTCAGCTGCCAGCTGCTTCTCGCCGTAAATTACATAGACGAGGCACGCTATGAAGACGCTGAACAGCTCTTCAATGAATCCATAAAAATAACAGACCGCATCAATGACAATAACCTGCTGTGCCACGCTTATTACAATTTTGGTTTTTTAAAGACCGCTCAGAAAAAAGATAAAGAGGCGCTTCCTTTTTACAAAAAGGTATTGGGCAATCAGCGTTTTGAAAAGGAGTCTCCCGTTTCCTACCTTCATTGTGTATACGAAGCGGTCAGAGCACTTTTTAAAACCGGATGCCCCGCCGAAGGACAAACCGTGCTGCAGAAAGGATTATACATAGCTGACAAAGTGCAGAGCAACATCATGAAACTGAAGCTGGCCGCGCTCAAAACACTGTATACCTCTCAGGAGGATCCGTACGACCGATTGCAGAAGCTCGTGCTGGAGCTGCAGAAAATTGAAGCGTGGGTGGATTTGGAAGTGCTGCTTCAGGATATTACGGATTACTACAAAAAAAAGGGCGATTTTGAGAAAGCCGCATTTTTCATCATGCGCGGCTGATCAAAACGCCCCTTCTTTTATTATCTGACTGAGTTGATTAAGCCCAGCATTTGGTCTCCCAATGTAATCGTGCGGCTGTTCAGCTGGTAAGAACGCTGCGACACGATTAAGTCGGTCATTTCCTTAGACATATCGACATTTGAATTTTCAAGCGCCCCCTGCTCCATGCCGATCCCCTGCCGGTTTGCGCCAGTCAGCTCTTCAATCGCTGAAGCTCCCGCACCGTTTACGGAAAACAGATTATCCCCTTCCGCATGAAGCGCCTGAGGGTTATTGACATTGACGATGCCGAGATTAAACGTCTGGGAACGGGTCCCTGCCTGGTCTGAAGCTGTCAGAGTTCCGGTTTTGCTGATTTTCAGCTTAGTCAGCGAGCTGTCAATTTGGATGGGCTGACCGTTCTCATCGAGGATGGGATTGCCTCCCGCCGTCATCAGCTGCAGAACCCGGTTATTTCCGCCGGCCGGCTTGAGGGTGAGTGAGCCGTCCCTTGTATACACCCGCCGTCCGTCCGCTTCTGCCTGGAGATATTGATATGGTGATGTGAACGCGATATCAAGGTCACGGTCAGTTTTTTTGATGCTTCCCTGCCCTGAATCCAGCTGCGGCGTCATCATCGCTCCGGCGCCGAGACGCAGGCCGGGCGGTGTTTTCCGCATGTTCGGCGAATTTTCCTTTTTATCATCTATTTGATCATACTGCTGCCTGATCAGCTCGGAAAAGCGGGAGTCCCTCGCTTTATAGCCTGTCGTATCACTGTTTGAAAGGTTGCTGCTGACTGTATCCATCTGCTGCTGAAGCTGGTTTAAGGCTGTTGAAGCCGTCAGCATTGATCTGAGCATCATAATTGAACGTCCCCCATTTTATTACACTTTGCCGATTTCATTTGCGGCTTTATCCATGCTTTTATCGTAAGCCTGAATGACTTTCTGATTGGCTTCAAATGATCTGTATGCTTCCGTCATTTCTGTATACGTGCTTGTCACGTCCACGTTTGAAAGCTCCGAGACGCCTTGTTTTAAGGTATACGAGACTTGGGGATTCGCCGCCGCACTCGGCAGTTCAGAGCCGTCGGCCGTGCTGTATAGGTCATTGCCGTCCCGTTTCAGATTGCGCACGTCTTCTTCCATTCTGATGTCAATCTGCCCTGCCGGCCGGCCGTTTGTTGTGACCGTGCCGTTTTCTGATACGGTGAATTTTTCATTGTCGACTGTAATCGGCTGTCCGTTTGTTGATAAAACAAGATTTCCGTTTATCGTAAGCTGATTGTTTTCATTTAATGAGAAAGTGCTGCTTTTTGAGTAGCGGACGCCGCCCGCAGTCTGAACCGGATAAAACAGTTCGGCATTTTCATTCGTTTCGGCATTCTTGGGAACTTGATTCTCCATAAGCGCGATATCCGTCGGCTGATCGGTCGTTTTCAGGCTTCCCTGCGTGAACAATGGTTTCAGCTCCTGCATGTACACGCCTGTGTTGACGGAACCGATTTTCGTTTTTTTGTCGCCTTCTATTCGGCTCAAAAGCATTTCGGGAAAGGCGCGGATTGAACCTTGATCCTCTTTGTACCCTGATGTATTCGCGTTTGCGATATTATTTGACAGCATTTCCGTTCTTCTCTGCTGTGTAATCATTGCGGACGTTGCGGTATATAATCCTTTTAACAAGTCTTCCACCTCTGAAATAGCATGATTTCCAGTTGCCTAACCGGAACATTTGTTCTATAATGAAGATCAGCATTTTTTCTTATTATCGGATTTACATTCCCTTTCGTGAAGGGTTTTACAGAAAAAACCTCATTCTTTTTCAAGAATGAGGTTTTATGATCAGCTCAGTTTGCGTTTTGGAAGCTTGTCCATGTTATCAAGCATGACGCCGGTTCCGACCGCAACACAATCCATCGGATTCTCAGCGACAAGAACAGGCACCTTCAGTTCTTCGGCAAGAAGCTGGTCAAGTCCATTTAAAAGCGCTCCCCCGCCGGTAATGATGACGCCGCGGTCGATGATATCGGCGGACAATTCAGGCGGTGTTCTTTCAAGAACCTGCTTGGCAGCCTGCACAATGACGGCAACTGATTCACGAAGGGCTTCTTCCACTTCTTTGCTGTTTACTGTAATCGTTCTCGGCAGACCGGAAACCATGTCACGGCCGCGAATGGTGATTTCTTCATGACGTGCGTCTGGGAAAACCGTTGCGACCTTCACCTTAATATCTTCAGCGGTACGCTCACCGATCAGCAGCTTGTACTCGCGTTTGATATAATTTAAGATTTCCATGTCAAACTTGTCCCCAGCCATCTTAATAGAAGAGGAGGTGACAATATCGCCCATAGAAATAACTGCGATATCCGTCGTACCGCCTCCGATGTCAACAACCATGTTACCGCTCGGCTGGAAGATTTCCATACCTGCGCCGATAGCGGCAACTTTCGGTTCTTCTTCAAGGTACACATGCTTTCCGCCGCTTTTTTCAGCGGCTTCTTTAATCGCTTTTTGCTCAACGGACGTAATATTCGTCGGGCAGCAGATCAGCATACGCGGTTTTGAGAAAAGTCCTTTTACATTCAGTTTATTAATGAAGTGTTTCAGCATGGCTTCTGTTACTTCGAAGTCTGCGATTACGCCGTCTTTCAGGGGACGGATCGCAACAATGTTCCCAGGTGTACGTCCAACCATTCGTCTGGCTTCTTCGCCGACCGCCAGCACTTTGCCGCTGTTTTTATCAAGCGCCACAACGGACGGCTCATTCAGAACAATTCCTTTTCCTTTTACATGGATCAGTACATTTGCAGTACCGAGGTCAATTCCAATATCCCTTGCAAACATCTATTTATATCCTCCTTGATATCTGTTTCACAGTAAAATATCCACATTGTGCCCTAATTATATATATTATCATAATTTATCAAAAAAAAGCTGCTGAACGAGATAAGTTCTTGACAAAATTTTGCGGATATTCGCGAAACCGCCCGGAGGAAAAAAAGGGAGCCGGCAGACGTCAGACGCTACGGCTGCTGAACGGGCTCCCCTTCTAGAATTTCATCTTTTTTGTACTTTAATTTTGTCGCCTCTCCTCCTCTTAAATGTCTGATGGATTTATGATAATCGAGTATTTCTTTTACTTCATTCGCCAAGTCAGGATTGATTTCAGGCAGGCGCTCTGTCAGATCTTTGTGTACGGTACTTTTGGAAACACCAAACTCTTTCGCAATGACACGAACGGTTTTTTTCGTCTCCACGATATACTTGCCAATCTTGATTGTTCGCTCTTTGATGTAATCGTGCACACCACTCGACCTCCCCAGTTGGATGTGAGAAGTGTGAAATGAGATCCGTATTCTGTAACAGATTCACTGATGATGCAGCTTCTTTGTTGTCCGATTATATAAGAAGGTTTTTGAAATATGCCCACGATCCCTCACCTCAAACACTCTCTTTGATAGGTTTGTAACAGTGTATTAGCAATGAATTGGGAATATGCTAAAAACTCAATAAGGACAAGGGACGGATCGCAATTTTCTGCTTTTTGAACGGGGGGCTTTACATCCGCGCGATCCTGCTGTAGAATGAAACAGCGCAATTAGTTACTTAGGTAAGTTTTTTGAAAAGGAGAACGGAAATGATCCCCGTCAACAGACGCCTCATTCATCAAATCAATCAATGCGCCCGCCTGATTACGAAGAAAGCCAATGAGCGGCTGGAACCATTCGGCCTGTACTCCTCTCAATGGTCAATCCTATATTGCTTGAAAACGATCGGACCGATGACCCAAAAAGAAATCTGGTCCTATATGAATGTGGAGGCGCCGACCGTTACCAGAACGATCAAACGCCTTGAAGAAAACGGCTGGATTCAGCGGGAACAGGGAGAAGACAAGCGGGAAAAGCTCGTCGTCTTGACGAAGGAAGCTGAATTGAAATATGACTGCATCAATCAAGAGATGCTGAAGTTCGAGGAAGACATGCTTGCGGATTTCCAGGATGGAGATAAGGAAGCTTTTTCTGAGTTTCTGAATGTGTTTTTAACGAAATAAAAAAGAAAGGGAAGTGCTGTACTTTTGAGTAAATCTGACTCGATCTGGACCAAAGATTTTATTATGGTCGTACTCGTGAATTTATTTGTCTTTGTGTTCTTTTATACATTTTTGGCCGTGCTGCCTATTTATATGATTCAGGAGCTTGGCGGCAGTGAATCGCAAGGAGGGCTTTTGATCAGCCTGTTCCTGTTATCTGCTATTATTACCCGTCCTTTTTCAGGGTCGATTATTGAACGGTTCGGCAAGAAAAGAATGACGATTGTATCTCTGGCGCTGTTCGCCCTGTCTTCTTATCTGTATTTGCCGATACACAATTTCTATCTGCTGCTCGGACTGCGTTTTTTCCAAGGCATCTGGTTCAGCATTTTAACGACGGTCACGGGCGCAATTGCCGCTGACCTTATTCCCGCCAAGCGGCGCGGCGAGGGACTCGGTTATTTCGCGATGTCTATGAACCTTGCCATGGCGATCGGTCCGTTTCTCGGGCTGAGCCTTGTGAAAGTCATTTCATTCCCGGTTTTCTTTACGATTTTTGCCGTGTTTGTTTCTTTAGGCTTGTTAATTGCTTTCATGATTCGCGTGCCGGATCAAAACAACAGCGGAACGACTGTCTTCCGTTTTTCTTTCTCCGACATGTTTGAAAAAGGCGCGCTTAAAATCGCGATTGTCGGGTTGTCCATTTCTTTCTGTTATTCAAGTGTGACTTCATATTTATCCGTTTATGCAAAGACGATCCATCTGTTGGATGTCAGCGGCTATTTCTTCGTCTGTTTCGCCGTGACGATGATGGCCGCCCGTCCTTTCACAGGAAAGCTGTTTGATAAAATCGGGCCGGGAATCGTCATCTACCCGTCGATTATCGTGTTTTCCGCAGGGCTTTGCATGCTGGCGATGACAAACAGCGCCCTCATGCTTCTCTTATCCGGCGCCGTCATCGGTCTCGGCTACGGCTCTATCGTACCGTGTATGCAGACTTTGGCGATTCAGAACTCGCCCGGACACCGTTCAGGCTTCGCAACGGCTACCTTCTTCACTTTCTTTGACAGCGGGATTGCCGGCGGGTCCTATGTATTCGGCCTCTTCGTCGCTTCGGCCGGATTCCATTCGATTTATCTGGCAGCAGGGCTGTTCGTCCTGATTGCTTTACTTCTGTATGGCTGGAGCCAGAAAAAAAGAACGCCGCTTGAAGCGGACGGAAACGTTTCAATCGCAGACTGATATGACAAAAAGCCGGGGGAAGCCCCCGGCTTTTTTTATTCTGCCGCTCTTTCCCGCACCATTTGTCCCGCCGCTTTCGCATAAGGCGGATGGAAATACATAAGCGCCGTATAACCGAGACATGACACAATCACACCCGCGAACCAGGAAATATCGTAGATGCCGGCGAACGCCGGGACGTACATCCCGATTAAGGAGATAAACGCGCCGAGAAAGGTCGCGGCAAAGGCCCGGTAATTATAGCCTTTGTAATAAGTGTACTGTCCGTTTTCCGAATAAAGGTCTTCAACTGAAAGCTGTCTTTTTCTGATGAGAAAATAATCAGCCATCATGACCCCGGCTACCGGTCCGAGCATCCCGCCGATGAGTCCGAGAAACGCATATACATTCGTGGCGCTCTCCATCAGCTTCCAAGGTATTGTGAACAGGGCCAGAACGGCGGTCAGATACCCTCCCCTTCTGAACGTAATATATTTCGGCAGGGCATTCGCCAAGTCATAGGCCGGTGACACGATGTTTGCCGCCACGTTGACCGAGACGGCGGCGATGCAGAGTGTGATGACCGAAAGAGCGATAACGAAAGGATTATCAAACCGGGCCAAAATCTCCACCACATCCCAAATCGGTTTCCCGAATGCTACCTGTGAACCGGATGTCACCGTAATGCTTGCAAACGCAAACAGGGCAAACGTTCCCGGCAGGCCGTAAAACTGGCCGCGAATCTGTTCTTTTTGCGACGCGGCGAACCGGGTGAAGTCAGGAATATTCAGAATCAATGTCGCCCATATTCCGATAATGCCCGTTACTCCGGCTGCAAACGGCCAAAACGTTTCAGAAAAGGTATGAAATTTTCCCGGCTGTGAGTAAATCGGACCGAGCCCGCCGGCAATATCTATCGCCCACCAGACCATGCCGCCGAATACGAGATAAACAAGCGGGCCCGCCCATACTTCAAATTTTTTGATTGATTCCATGCCGTGCCGCAGCACAAGCAGATGAATGCCCCAAAAGAAAATAAACGACAGAAAGCCCGGCAGATGAAGTCCGAGTATATTCCAATCTCCGCCGAGGCTTCCCCAGCCCGGCCATATGTTCAGCAGCAGAATGTTTAAAGCTGTGCTCCCGGCAAATGTTTGAATTCCGAGCCACATAATGGCCGTAAACGCCCTGAGAAGCGCCGGAATGTTTGCGCCGTATATTCCGTAAGAAGCCCTGATGATGACCGGAAAGGGAAGCCCGTATTTCGTTCCGGCATGTCCGTTTAAGGCGAGAGCGGCGAATAAAATGAGTGATGCTGTCACGATAATGGCGAGCACCTGCCACGGAGAAAGGCCGATCGCAATGAGCCCGCCTACAGTCGCATAGGTCGGGATGTTATGAATGCAGCCCATCCAGATAGATGCAAAATTCACCGCTTTCCATGTCCGTTCTCCTTCTTCTAAAGGCAGTAAATCTTTGTTGCTGAGCCGATCATTCGTTGGTTTTTTCATCTTCACCCTCCTGTATGTACGGTTTCCTCACATATCATGTTAAAGAATATAACTGAAAATTCCGCAAATAACATTGGGCGCTATCGACAATTTTCGTTTTGATTTTTGAGCACATTGCACATAAAAAAAGAGACGGGGAGTACCCGTCTCTTTTTGATGCGGCTGTTAAGAGGCCTTTTTGAGAAGAACTGAAAACCGGAACGCCATCAAAAGGCTTACGGCGCCGACAATGATAAGAATCGTGCCGAGCATATGAAAATGGCCTGCGGTTATTTCTTTTCCGAAAAGAATGCCCAAAATGACGGAAGATAAGATCGAACCGAGATACCGGCAGGTCTGAAACAGGCCGGACGTTGTTCCGACCATGTCGGCTGGACTTGTTTTCAGCATGGCCGCCTGAAACGTCACATTGCCGAAGCCGTAACCGACACCCAGCACAGACAGAATCAGCCCTTTTCCTATCATAGGCGCCTGAAGGAAGAAGAACGTTAACAGGACCGCCCCGATCGCGGTCAGGCAGGTTCCGGCAACAATCGGCTGAAGAACCCCTTTCTTATCTATCCATTTTCCGGTCAAAGGCGACACCAGGATGCTCATGCCCGACATAAACAGCATAATCATTCCGCTTGTCTGAACGGACAAATGCATTTCATCCTGAAAATAGCTCGGAAGCCCGAAAAAGATGCAGTAAAAGAATATATTCAGCAGAATAAATTGAATATACACCGACGATAGTTTCCGATGCGTTTTAAACAGCCTGACATCAATAAACGGCTTCTCCGTTTTCAGCTCGCGCCAGATAAACAGCCCGACAAACAAAAGCCCGAATATACCTTCTGTATAATGGGGCTTCGTACTGAAGGACAACAAAAATGACAAAAGCAGAATAATCGCCCCGGCAAACAGGAGTATCCCGATCGTATCAAGCTGGCGGAGCACGGCTTTCAAGCCGCCGATCTCGCGTTTTTCATCTTTCGGAAACATATACATCCCGAGAAAAAAGCTGAGAATGATAAACGGCAGATTGACGAAAAAGATTGCCGGCCACCCTCCCCAAACGATCAAAAAACCGCCGAGTGTCGGACCGAGCGCCGTCATGGCTGAGGCAAAGATCGACAGGACGGCAAGCGCCGACGCCTGCTTCTCCTGTATATTCGAACGGATCAATCCGACGCCGGACGGATATATCGCGCTGCTTCCGATCGATTGAAACAATCTCATCATTAACAAAGTCATGAAAGTCGGCGCAAACGGCGCGCCGACGGCCGAAACGGCAACAAGCAGAAGCCCGATCAAAAACAGCTTCTTCCTGCCGAGCATATCACCGAGCTTTCCGGTAACAGGCTGCGCCACCGCACTGGCCAGATAAAAGGACGATATCAGCCAGGACACCGTTGTAAACGACAGGTGAAATTCATGCTGAATACTGTGAAGCGCAAGAGAAATCATCGACGAGTTCAATGGGTTCAGCATCGTCCCCGAAGCCACGGCTGTTAAAAACAGAACGCGGCTTTTTTTGGAGATTGTCATTTGGTCTCTTCGATGAACTCTTCCGTCGTCCGGCTTCTGCCGATTTTCGGGAAGATAAACTTGAGTGTCGCTTCATGCTGTTCATCGCTGAACGTCGCCATCGCGTCAGTTATGAAAACTTGCTGATACCCGAGCTGAAAAGCTTCCCGCGCCGTGCTTTCCACACCGATGTTTGTCGCAATCCCGCATAATACAATCGTGTCGATTCCCCGTCTTCTGAGCTGAAGATCAAGATCAGTGCCGAAAAACGCGCCCCACTGCCGCTTTGTCACCGTATAATCATCTTCTTTCACTCCGATTTCAGGCACAAATTCAGCCCAATCCGCCGCCGGAGCCGAATGGCCCGCCGCCCCTTCATCCGTCAGCGGCTTCAGCGCATCAGCCCCGTCATGAAAATCAACGTTCACAAAGCTGATAAAACCGCCTTTTTCCCGGAACACATCAATTAATTTTTTCGCGTTCGGCACAACGGCCCCGCTTTTATCCATCGGCACAATGCCTTTTTGTAAATCAATAAGGACCAAAGCCGTTTTTTCAAATTGCAGATTCAATGATGTTGTCATATTCAATTCCTCCTGATGCAGTTAGTGTTTCTCACCCCGATTATTTTACTCTTTCCCGGACAGGATTTCTTCTTCGGTGCTCCGATGCTCTTTTTATGGATATAAAGTCACATGACGTTCATTTGAAAAGCGACATGATGAACGCAAAAAACCATGTTAGATAACCTTACACGAAAATGTTTTATCATTCTTTTTTCTCTATAATAATGAATTAATCACAATTACATTCTGAATGAGACGGAGGAATACAACATGCAGATGGGCGATACAGTATTTATGTTCTTTTGCGCTTTACTCGTGTGGCTGATGACCCCCGGGCTGGCTTTATTTTACGGCGGAATGGTAAAAAGCAAAAATGTGCTCAGCACGGCGATGCACAGTTTTTCTTCCATCGCCATTGTATCCGTCGTTTGGGTTTTGTACGGATATTCACTTGCTTTTGCTCCCGGCAATACATGGCTTGGCGGCATTGAATGGGCGGGGCTGAAGGGAATCGGCTTTGCCCCCGGAAGCTACAGTGATACGATCCCGCATTCATTGTTCATGATGTTCCAAATGACATTTGCAGTCCTGACGACGGCGATTATTTCCGGAGCATTCGCTGAACGCATGAGATTCAGTGCTTTTCTTTTATTTTCCTTTTTGTGGGTTTCCCTCGTATATACACCCGTTGCGCACTGGGTATGGGGCGGCGGCTGGATCGGCCAAATGGGCGCCCTTGATTTCGCAGGCGGAAATGTTGTTCACATCTCTTCCGGAGTTGCCGGACTCGTTCTGGCGATTGTCCTCGGGAAACGCAAGGACGGCACGGCGGCTTCTCCTCACAATTTAATTTATACGTTCTTGGGCGGGGCGCTCATTTGGTTCGGATGGTTCGGCTTCAATGTCGGCAGCGCCCTGACGCTTGACAGTATCGCGATGTTTGCTTTCATTAATACAAACACCGCAGCTGCGGCCGGAATTATCGGCTGGATTTTAATCGAATGGATGCTGAACAAGAAACCGACTATGCTGGGCGCTGTATCAGGCGCTATCGCCGGACTTGTCGCCATTACGCCGGCTGCCGGGTTCGTTACGCCGTTTTCTTCCATCGTGATCGGTTTTATCGGCGGGCTTGTCTGCTTTTGGGGCGTGTATTGGCTCAAAAAGACTTTCGGATACGATGATGCACTTGACGCTTTCGGCCTGCATGGAATCGGCGGGACATGGGGCGGCATCGCGACCGGTTTATTCGCGACCACTTCCGTCAATGACGGCGGGGCAAACGGGCTGTTTTACGGCGATCCGGGACTGCTTTGGAAACAGGTTGCGGCCATTGCGGCAACCTATGTATTTGTATTTATTGTCACTTTCGTTATCATTAAAATTGTAGGTCTCTTCATTCCCCTCCGCGCCAGTGAAGAAGAAGAATCACTCGGGCTTGATTTAACGATGCACGGGGAAAAGGCATATCAGGACTTATAAAGTGAGGAGTGACTTAGATGAGCGGTCAAATGTTCAAGGTAGAAATCGTTACGCGTCCGGCTAAGTTTGAAACATTGAAGCAGGAACTCGGTAAAATCGGAGTCACATCGCTGACTTTCTCCAACGTACACGGATGCGGCCTTCAAAAAGCCCACACCGAACTGTACCGCGGAGTCAAAATTGAAAGCAATGTGTATGAACGGCTGAAAGTGGAAATCGTTGTCAGCAAGGTCCCCGTTGATCAAGTGGTGGAAACGGCGAAAAAAGTGCTGAAAACGGGAGAGCCCGGCGACGGCAAAATATTTGTCTATGAAATCGGAAACACGATTAATATCCGCACCGGAGAGGAAGGACCAGAAGCTTTATAAACATACAGAACGCCCGGAGACAGCATGTCCCGGGCGTTTTTTTTCGGACTTCATTAAAAAGAAGAAGCCTTTTTTTCATGCGGGACAGGCCGCTTATGCCGTACGGTTTGTTTTTTTGAATATGTACTGATATTGACCAGTATGCCGCACAAAAACAGCGTCATAATCAATGAAGAACCGCCGTAGCTGATAAACGGCAGCGGCACACCCGTAACCGGGAGGAGTCCGCTCATCGCTCCCAAATTCAATACAACCTGAAACATCAATTGAAACGTAATTCCGATGGCGAGAAGCTTTCCGAACGGGTCATCAGCACGCATGGCTGTTTTTACGCCGAGAAGCATTAACGCGAAATATAATCCCAACACGATCAGAACACCGAATATCCCCAGTTCTTCGCTGATCACGGCCATAATGAAGTCAGTATGCGCCTCAGGCAGGTAATTCATTTTTTCAACACTGTTCCCAAGTCCTCTTCCGAAAAATCCGCCTCCGGAAATGGCAAAATAAGATTGAATCAGCTGATAACCGTCCCCGTTCGCGTCACCAAACGGATTGGTAAAGGAAACAAGCCGCTTCACACGATAGGAAGCGGAAAATGCGAGATAAACGACTCCCGACACCGCCGTCGCGCCGAGCACGAGCAAATGGCGCTTTTTCAAGCCGGCACATAATAAAATTGACCCGCACGCCGCCAGAATTAAGGAAGCCGTCCCTAAATCAGGCTCTGCCAATGTCAGCAGAAAAGCGGTTCCCAAAATGACTAAAGGCGGCAGTACCCCCTTCACAAATTGATGAATGTACGGCTGCTTTTTCGTGTAAATCGCAGCGAAATACAAAATCATCGCGATCTTCGCCAATTCAGACGGCTGTATGACAAGCGGCCCCGCTCCCAGCCATCTGCGGGAAAAATTCCGCTCCAGCCCGATTCCCGGTATCAATACGAGCAGCAGCAACACCAGCGATCCGACCACAAACAGCGGTACAAGCCGGGCATACCGCTTATACGGCAGACAGGCTGCAAATAAAAATAAGCATATTCCGAGCAGCAGAGAGGTTCTCTGTTTATGGAAGAAATAGGATGGATTTCCGTATCGCTGAGACCCCATCACATCACTGGCGCTATACACCATTAACAAACCGAATCCGCAAAGCAGCATGATGACAAACACAAGCGGCAGATCGGCGTTTTTCAAACGTTTCAGCAACGGACAAAACTCCTTCGGCTATTCTTTTCCCTCATACTTGACGCACAGTAATACAGTCACGTTTCATTCTGTTTACTTTTTTATAATTATTTTTAATACCAATTGTGTCTCATAGAAAAAAGCATTACACTGTTCATATAAAATAAAGATAAAAGGTGATATTTGTGAATTACGAACTGTTTAAAGCGATCAATGGTTTGTCGCACCATAGTGCCATTCTCGACTCTATCATGGTATTTATAACGGAATACGCCCTTTACGCCTACGCCCTTTTCCTGCTTGCCATGTGGCTGTTTGGAAACACAAAAGGCAGACAAAACGCCCTGTACGCCGGCTTTACCGGCATCGCGGCGCTTATCGTCAACTACATCATCACAAAAATCTATATCGAGCCGCGCCCCTTTGTCGATCATACGGTTCATACGCTGATCCCTCATGCCGCGGATGCTTCTTTTCCGAGTGACCATACGACAGGCGCTTTGGCCATTTCAATTGCGATTCTGTTCCGCAACAAAAAACTCGGCTGGCCGCTGGTGATTTTCGGCCTTTTGACCGGCTTCTCAAGAATTTGGGTCGGCCACCATTATCCGATTGATGTACTCGGAAGCATTATCGTTTCCCTCGTTGTCGGATTCCTGCTGTTCAGATTTTCAAATGTGCTTCGTCCGATTGTCGACCTGATCGTGCGAATCTACGAAAGTATCGTTCATAAAAACAAATCGACAAACCATCATATATAAAAAAAGCCGGCGTCTTTCACAGACTGCCGGTTTTTGTATGTTTGGCGGTATGTTTTTTCCTTTGTAAAACACAGAATACAGCAATGCCGAGACTGTCAATCAGCACATCGCGGAGGCAGCCGTTTCTGCCGAAAAAGAGCTGGACGATTTCTGTCAGGAAGGCGGCGGCCAATGCATACAGCACCGCCCTCTTCATGCGTCTGCGCTCCCTGAAAAACAAACAGGTGAGCACAAAAAAGGAAAACGCGTGCCCGAGCTTTTGAATCGCCGCTTCAGGTACGGTGAGCTCCGCCATATCGAACACAAAGAAACCGGATGCATCCGGATGGGGCGTGAAACGGAAGGCCATCGTCTGCGTCACAATCATATCGTGAAAGCTTTCAGTCAAAGCAGAAATGAAAATAAAGACGAGCCATCCCGCCGCCAGACATTTATTCATTCAGCATCTCCCTCGTTTTCTATTAGTATAAAGGCACATGAGACAAAATGAAAAGCGCCTATCAGAGCTGATAGGCGCTTAGGGATCACAGTTACTTGCCTGAATCTTTCATTGAACCGTCATCTTTACCATCTGTCTTGTCTTTTGTGCCGTCTTCTTTACCGCCGGGTTTTTCCTCGGTTTCTTGTTTAGGCGTCACATCTTTTTTCTCGGAAGACTGCTGAATGGACCCTTCCGTTTCTTCTGTGACAGCGTTTTTCTCTTCAGCTGCCGCTTTTTCAATAGATGTTACCGGTTTGTCCATAAAGTTCATCGGATTCATTGCTACGCCGTCTTTGCGGATTTCAAAGTGTACGTGATTTCCGCTTTCTTCACTGTAAAGGTTTTTTCCTGATTTTCCGATAACCTGGTTCTGCTTCACTTTGTCGCCCTGATCGACGCTGACTTCAGATAGAGACTGATAGACAGTAGACAGGCCGTCTGAATGTTCAATTTCAACCACATATCCCAGTACCGGATCTTTAGCAGCTTTCACAACCGTACCGCTCAGAGAAGCGGAAACGTCAAATGATTTTCCGTCTTTCTCAGCTAAGTCAATTCCTTTACTTAGGCTGTACGTGTTATTATAGTTAACAAGTGCTGCTTCTTTCTCTTTTTTTGCGGCATTCGTTTCATAAAACTTTTTCACAACAGAAACATTTTCAGAATGAGCAGCCGGCATTGCGACGTTTTCCATTGACTTTCCTACTTCGACGGCATCGTCTTTGCCGCTGTCATACGCGGAGTTTCCGCCGTTATTCGTCAGATTGTCCTTCACATCATTTGAAACGGATTGATACCAAAGGACAGCTGTTAAAATGACGGCCGCACTGACTAAGTAAATTGCAGGGAATATCCAGCGTTTGCGAAAGAACCGCTGAAGTTTTTTGACTTGAGAAGTTTTCTTTTCTTCCTCTCTCATTTGTTCATCACCTCAGCAACATTCTGAACACTTTTCTGAAAATATATACACATCATAAAAAAACTTTTTTGGAAGTAGTATGTGCAGATTGCTCATAATTATGTAATGAAATGTGAAGGGAGATCCCGGAATATGAATTTGACCCTGCGCAAAGCCGTATTGGAAGATTTAGATGCGGTTGTGGCTATATACAACTCGACGATCGCCTCACGGATGGTAACGGCTGATACGGAAGAAGTGACGCCCGAAGACCGGATGGATTGGTTTTTGCGGCACACGGACAGGCGCCCGCTGATGGTCGCGGAAGATGAAAACGGAAAAGTGGCGGCCTGGATCAGCTTCGAAACGTTTTACGGCCGTCCAGCCTATGACAAAACGGCGGAGATCAGTATTTATCTGCACCAGGATTGCCGGGGCAAAGGAGCGGGAAGCTTTCTGCTGAAAGAAGCCCTTGAGATGGCTCCGAAGATCGGCATCCGTAATCTGATGGCTTTTATCTTCGGCCATAATGCGCCGAGCATTAAGCTGTTTGAAAAATTCGGTTTTACCGAATGGGGCGTATTCCCGGGTATCGCCGAAATGGACGGAAAACGATATGACTTGAACATTTTAGGGAGAGAACTGTCATGATCAGCATCGATAAAGAAGAAAAAGACGGTAACCAGCAGCTCAATAAAAAAGCCCGTTCCCTTGCCGACATCGCCAAGTGGGGAAAAATCACCGCCGTGTTTCTTATCATTACGGGCTCACTTTCCGCCCTGTCAGCCATTGTGACGCTGCTCGGAGCCATACCGGGTGTTTTGCTCATCATTTCCGGCGTCATGCTGATGCGCTCGGCAAAAGCCGCAGCCGCCCTTCAGGAAGAATCAGAAGAAAACGCGGAAGAAAATATGCTCGAACATTACGCATCCTTTATCAAAATGCAGTTTTTTTACGCGGTATCGAGTGTGGCATTGGGCATTATCGCTTTTATTTTATTCGTTATTTTCGCTGTCATCGGAATTGTGGCTTACCACAGCACTGATACGTATGACGCGCCTGATTCATATTACTATGAGAACGACCCTGTGTTTGAATGACAAAAAGAGCTGATCGCGCGTCAGCTCTTTTTTTAATACAGCATTTCTTTTTTCCGGTCTTCTTCTGTTAAAAATTCAATAAAGCTTTTCATCGCAGACGGCTCCTCCGCTACCAATCGGGTATAGGCGCTTTTCCGTTCCTCGGACAGAATATTGCTTTTTCTGATTCTGTTCAGCATATACAGGCGGATCGTTTTTTGCACCTGTTTCCGCTGGTAGCCGGCTTCCTTGAAAAACGCAAGACCCAGAGCCGCAAGGAGTGCAAAAATGCCGGCCGACACGAGGGCTCCTCTCCCGGAAGGGGCCTGAATCAAAAGCGATGCCAGATGAAACAGACTAAAAGCGGCGAGCGGGAAAGCGAGAAAACGGTAAATGATGCTTTTTTTCATCAGCGGTGCGATGGCGATTTGTATTTTCTGAATTTCTTTTTTTATGAATCCCGGCAATTGTTCCGCATGTTCTAGCTTCATATCCTCTCCCCTTTGCTGTCATTTTTGTCTTCTTTTTCATATATGCTTATTCTACCGCACCCGGAACTTTCTTTGAAAGAAAACTGCATCCATCTTTGATTCCGGCTCTTTATTCTTTTAAAATGTCAATGTTATAATTTGAAATGGGAATCAGATTGCTGCACTTGTCGGAATACTAATGGGCACAGTCTTGATAAATATGATATAGCGGGGTTGCAAAGTGAGCATTTCATTTATTTTATTCGGATTTTTTTTCGTTTTAAATATACTTTTGGCCGTCATCATGATTTTCAAAGAAAGACGCGACGCCAGCGCTTCATGGGCCTGGCTCTTGGTTCTTTTTTTTATTCCCATTTTAGGGTTTATTTTATACCTGTTATTCGGCCATAACCTGAGACGCAAGCACCTGTTTCAATGGGAAGACCGTAAAAAGATCGGAATTGAAAAGCTGCTGAAGTCTCAGCTGAAAGATCTGAAGTCGAGGCAATTCCAATTTAACAACAGGGCGACCGTGGATAATAAAGACCTCATCTATATGCTTGTCATGAACAACCACGCGGTTTTTACAGAGGATAATTCGGTTGAGATTTTAACGGACGGGCGCGATAAGTTCAAACGTTTAATGAAGGACATTTCCAACGCAAAAGATCACATTCACCTTCAATACTATATTTATAAAGGTGATGAGCTGGGAAAAAAATTGCGTGACGCCTTAGTGAAAAAAGCACAGGAAGGCGTAAAGGTCAGAGTGTTATATGATGAACTCGGTTCACGATCACTCAGAAAAAAATTCTTCAAACCGCTGCGGGACGCCGGCGGCTATGTGGAAGTCTTCTTTCCTTCCAGGCTTCGGCCGATTAATTTGCGGCTCAATTATCGGAATCACCGCAAGCTCGTGATTATTGACGGCGAAACCGGCTATGTCGGCGGCTTTAACGTCGGAGATGAATATCTCGGCCTGAATCCGAAATTCGGCTATTGGCGGGATACGCACCTCAGGCTTCAAGGCACGGCGGTCCATGCCATTCAGACACGGTTTATCCTCGATTGGAACCAAGCCTCCCATCACCATACGCTCACTTACGTTCCGAATCATTTTCCGGAATGCGAGCCAAAGGGCAATGTCGGGATGCAGATTGTCACAAGCGGACCGGATTCAGAATGGGAACAAATTAAAAACGGCTATATCAAGATGATCTCAACGGCGAAACGGTCGATCCTGATTCAGACGCCTTACTTTATTCCTGACTCCAGTCTTTTAGACGCCCTCAGGATCGCCTGTCTGTCAGGCATCGACGTCAAAATCATGATCCCGAACAAACCGGATCACGCTTTCGTTTACTGGGCGACTTTATCTTACATCGGCGATCTTTTGAAAGCCGGGGCCTCGGTCTACATTTACGATAACGGCTTTATTCATGCGAAAACGATTGTCGTCGATGATGAGACGGCTTCTGTCGGTACGGCGAATATCGACGTCAGAAGCTTCAGGCTTAATTTTGAAGTCAACGCCTTTATTTATGACGTCACCATCGCGAAAAAGCTCATCTCCTCATTTAAAGAAGATCTGCTCGTCTCCAGAAAATATACGTATGAAGAATATCAGGAGCGTTCGCTGTGGATTCGCATTAAAGAATCGGTTTCAAGGCTTCTGTCGCCGATTTTGTAATTCCCGGGTGCATCCCGGGAATTTTATCATATAGAAACGGATGCACGGCAGGAAAAAAACACATTTTATATTCAAAAGAATGACCGAATAGTGTATAAATGAAAAGTGAGTATTTTTTTGTAAAGGAGTGCCATGTGTTGAAACCTGAATCAGTAAATCGTTCGCTTATTTCTATTTCGAAATGGGGAAAAGCGACAGGTATTTTATTCATTATTATGGGCGCATTTGCGGCGCTGTCGGGTGCGTTTTTCTTCTTAATCGGAGCCATTCCCGGCGTTTTGCAGATTATTGCCGGCATTTTTCTGATGCGCTCGGCAAAAGAAGCGGGACAGATGGCGGAACAGTTCAATGAACTGACAGAAGAACATATGCTGGAGAATTACGCAAAATTCGTGAAAATGCAGGGGATCTACCTCATTGTAACGATCGGCCTGTCCGTTCTCGGCATCATTCTCTTCATTGTCCTCATGACGTTCGGCATTGTTGACGGTATGTTTGATAACATTGATGCAAATACATATTAAAAATCCCGGCGCGTGAGCCCGGGTTTTTTTCTTATTCGGCTTGCAGCTTTGCCTTTTCTGCCTTTTAACGAGGCTGACCATTCCTCTGCAGGTTCTCAAAATGCCATTGTCCGCCGCAATATCATAAGCAGATTTCCCTGTTCAGTGAGCGGCTTATCGGCGATTAAATCCCCTCTTACATCGAATACAAAGTAAAACATGACAGATGACTCCGTCAGATTCAGAAACAAGAATTGTGATTCTGCGAAAAAAGAATAAGGCTATGGCGGAACAGGACCGCCCATAATGTATTTTTTGGGCCTTTGTAATTAAATTACAAATACTCTTAATCTTCACTTATGCATTCGTGATATGATATTGAAGGGAGCGATCAAAAGCTTTGGCGTTAGTCATTAAGAATGTTTTAAATATATACGGGTGCTGCCTCACGTCAACGTCAGAAAAAATAGTATAGGAGGTCACATATGTTTAAATTTAAAAAGAAGTTCTTAGTTGGATTAACGACAGCTTTAATGGGTATTAGCTTGTTTTCGTCAACCGCGTCTGCTGCCGGTACAGACTACTGGCAAAATTGGACTGATGGAGGCGGAATCGTAAACGCTGTCAATGGGTCTGGCGGGAATTACAGTGTTAATTGGTCCAATACCGGAAATTTCGTTGTTGGTAAAGGCTGGACGACAGGTTCCCCATTCAGGACCATAAACTATAATGCCGGAGTTTGGGCGCCGAATGGCAATGGATATTTGACTTTATATGGATGGACGAGATCACCTCTCATCGAATATTATGTAGTGGATTCATGGGGTACTTACAGACCTACCGGAGCGTATAAAGGTACTGTAAAAAGTGATGGAGGTACATATGACATCTATACAACGACACGTTATAACGCACCTTCCATTGATGGCGATAACACTACTTTTACGCAGTACTGGAGTGTCCGTCAGACAAAGAGACCAACTGGAAGCAACGCTGCAATCACTTTCAGCAATCATGTTAACGCATGGAAGAGTCATGGAATGAATCTGGGCAGTAATTGGTCTTACCAAGTCTTAGCGACAGAGGGATACCAAAGCAGCGGGAGTTCTAACGTAACAGTGTGGTAACACATTATCTTTAATCAGGGGCAGCTAACGGGCTGCTGATCGTTCCTTGAGAAATTTTAAAATCATTATGATTGTGAGTGCTAAGAGGCGACGGTCTTTTAGTTGGACTCCCGATATGGAGCCAAAACCGCAGCCTCTTGATCTTTTACATTTGATGCATGTCTCCGATGGCTGTCATTTCATGCCTGCGTTCCTTCGCTTCTATCATAACGGCTTTTCCGCTGTTCTTTTCCTCCTTATTCCTGTAACCATTTTCATTACATCTCAAACGACATGAAGCCATCTCTTTTTAACAAAAGAGATGATTCATTACATCATAAAGAGATTTGTTCGCCAGTTCATTCTCCATTGCCCGCTGTACGCTTCCGAACGTCTCATCAAGCGCGCGCTGAATATTTTTGCCGACCGGACAGTCCGGATTCGGATTGTCGTGAACCGCAAAAAGCTCTTCCTTATTTTGTACCGCCCTGTAAACCTCTAAGAGGGTAATCTCCGACGGATCTTTTTTCAGGCTGGCTCCCGCAACACCTGCCCGGGATGTCAGAAGACCTGCTTTTTTCAGCTGGCTGATCGTTCTCCGCACTACGACGGGATTGGTGTTTACGCTGTCCGCAATCATATCTGACGATGCCCGTTCATCCGTTGAGATCAGCGAAAGAATGTGAATGGCCACAGCAAGACGGCTGTTAATCATGTTTTTCACCACCGGTGTAACCACAATAGTTACATTTCATTTGTTTTTCAATTATTAATATACACTAAAATACGCGGCAGGATGAAATCAAGTTGACAATAGAGGTGTAAATAGGCCGGCGGAAACCGGCCGGAGAGGGATTAAAATAAAAAATAACGCTGTCCGAGCGGAACATGGCTGACAGGCTGGCATGCCAGTTCTTCTCCGTCGGCGAACACCTGATAGGTTTTCGGATCGACTTGTATATTCGGCATTGCGTCATTCAGCTTCATGTCGAGCTTACTCAGCTTGCGGATATTCCGTACGGGGGAAATCATTTTTTCAAGCCCGAGCTTTTCCGGTACACCGTTTGCGATACCGGCCTGGGACATAAATGTTATAGACGTATTGCGGTTCGCTTTCCCGTAGGATGCGTACATCTGGCGCATAAACACAGGCTCAGGCGTCGGGATAGAAGCATTCGGGTCTCCCATCTGGGCGCGGGCGATCATGCCCCCTTTGAGCACAAGTTCAGGTTTGACGCCGAAGAAAACCGGATCCCACAATACGAGGTCAGCGAGCTTTCCTTTTTCAACGGAACCGACTTCATGACTCAGGCCGTGAGTGACGGCAGGATTGATCGTGTATTTGGCGACATAGCGTTTGGCGCGCACATTATCATTGCCGCTTTCTCCTGAAAGAGCGCCTCGCTGCTTCTTCATTTTATCGGCAACCTGCCATGTCCGGATAATCACTTCTCCCACCCTGCCCATCGCCTGCGAGTCAGATGATGTCATGCTGATCGCGCCGATATCGTGCAGAATATCCTCCGCCGCGATGGTGGCCGCTCTGATGCGTGAATGACTGAACGCCACGTCTTCAGGGACTTTTGAATCTAAATGATGGCAGACCATCATCATATCAAGATGCTCGTCCATCGTGTTGACCGTATACGGAATCGTCGGCGTCGTAGAGGACGGCAGGATATTGGCGTAAGAAGCGAGTTTCATAATATCAGGTGCATGGCCTCCGCCGGCTCCCTCTATGTGATATGTATGGATAACCCGGTCGCCGATCGCATCAAGCGTATTTTCTAAAAAGCCCGCTTCATTAATCGTGTCTGTGTGGATTGCCACCTGAATATCCGCCTCATCCGCGACTTCCATGCACGCTTTAATGGCGCTTGGCGTTGATCCCCAATCTTCATGCAGCTTCAGGCCGATCGCGCCGGCTTCTGTCTGTTCAATGAGAGGCGCTTTATCAGAGGCATTCCCTTTCCCTAAAAAGCCGACATTGATCGGAAACTGCTCAGCCGCCTCCAGCATTCTCGCCATGTACCATGCGCCGGATGTACAGGTCGTCGCTTTACTTCCCGTCGCAGGGCCCGTTCCGCCGCCCAAAAGCGTGGTCACGCCTGAAGAAAGCGCGACTTCCATCTGCTGCGGGCAGATGAAGTGGATGTGCGTATCAACGCCGCCGGCCGTTACGATTTTTCCTTCGCCGGAAATGACTTCTGTTCCGGCGCCGATGACCATGTGCGGGTCCACCCCATCCATAATATCCGGGTTGCCGCTTTTCCCGACGCCGACAATCCGGCCGTCCTTCACCCCGATATCCGCCTTGACGATCCCTGTATAATCCAAGACGACGGCGTTTGTAATGACCAGGTCAAGCGCTCCGTCTTTCCCGGTGATACGGCCGTTTTGCCCCATGCCGTCCCGGATTGTTTTTCCTCCGCCGAAAATCATTTCTTCTCCGTAATTCGTGAAGTCTTTTTCGACTTCAATCCATAAATCCGTATCTCCGAGTCTGACTTTGTCTCCCGTTGTCGGTCCGAACAGCTCTGCGTATTGCTCACGTGACATTTTCATCGGATCGCTTCCTCCATCCATCCGGCTTTTTTAAGATTCGACAGAGTCTTTTCTTTTCCCCGCTCATCCATATACGTATCGGCCATGCCGTTCAGGCCTCTGACCGTTTTTCGTCCTCCGATTTCCACGAGTGTGACGGTCTTCTCTTCTCCCGGTTCAAAACGGACTGAGGTGCCTGACGGGATGTCAAGACGCATGCCGATTGCTTTCTCACGATTAAAGGACAGGGCGCCGTTGGCTTCCGCAAAATGAAAATGCGACCCTACCTGCACTGACCGCGTTCCATGATTGGTAACTGATACTTCCAGCGTCTTTCGGTCTTCGTTAATGGTGATGGTCCCTTTTGCGACTTGAATGGCTCCCGGCTTCATGACTTCACCTCCGCTTTGATCGGCTGATGAACGGTGACAAGCTTGACCCCGTCCGGAAACGTCGCTTCCACCTGAATGCTGTCCAGCATTTCCGGAACGCCTTCCATAACGTCTTTTTCCGTCAATACGCTGCGGCCGGATTCCATCAGCTCAGCGACGCTTTTTCCGTCTCTGGCGCCTTCCATCAGATAACAGGTCAAATATGCGGCAGCTTCAGGATAATTCAGCAGAACGCCGCGCTCTTTCCGCTGTTTTGCGAGCTCTCCCGCTGTGAAAATAAGCAATTTTTCTTGTTCAACCGGTGTCAATTTCATCTGTATTCCCCCTTAGTGATAGTCAAACGCAATCCACATGGTCATACCGAAACGATGCAGGCGATTACCACCCCCTTCACCTCATGAAATGTTAAGTAATAAAAAGTATTCGACGGTGAACGGCCTGATTCCTTTTGCAGAAATTTCAGATTTCTTATTTTTTTAAACAAACGTTTAATCAAATGTGAAAAAAGATCACATTCTTTGTGAATATTATAAAGAAATTACCGCATAATTTATAGAATATTTAAAAATTTAGTGAATATTAACCAATCGAACTGGAATTTTTGTCATTTCTCATAACAAAAAGCCCAAAATATTTTGGGCTTTTGCTTTGTTTCAATATCAAATTAATCGTCACTGAGTTTATCTTTCGTTTCACCGACACCCTTTTGCAGGCTGCCTTTCGCTTTGTCCTTCTTCCCTTCAGCTTTTAAGTCGGACTTGTTTGCCATGTCACCTGCTTTGTCCTTCGCTTCCCCTTTCATTTTGTTCATGCCGCCTTTTACTTTGTCTTTTAACCCGTTATCTTGACTCATATCTCTTCAGCTCCTTTTTTGTTTTGTGTACTTGTTTTCTTCCCTTTCAGCCCTATCGCAAACATGTAAACTCTCAATTATTGATTTCACAGCGCTCCCCGTAGCGGAGCACTTTGTAAACGGCCAATCCGTCTGACAGCTTATTATCCCCGTATTTGACCGGCAGTAGAGCAAAGAATACATAATACGTTGAAAAATAGACAAATTGGTAAAAAAATAAGTTTGGCTCGAGAACATCTTTTATGATCAGCAGATTTATTATAAAGATAGAAGCGAGATTAAACAGACAGCCTCCGGAATAGACGAGCGCGCTCGTCAGACGGTTATCTATCCGCAATTCGCCGAACTTGCAGAAAGAATCTATAAAGTAGATACGCCGCACCTGAATCGGCCCCACTTTTAAAAAACGTTTCCCCATACCGATATCCAATGACGCCTTGCCTCCGAACAGCATCGCCATAAAGCTGTGGCCTGACACATGGATGACAGACACCATCGGCAGAATGATGAGAAAGGATACGAAAAACTTTATCATATCATTAAATCCGAACAACAAATCCCTCCTTTCAATCGTCCGTTTTTCCCTCTTTTGCGATTTTTCCGATTTCTTCAATGATCAAACGTCATAATGTGCATAAAAAAAATAACCATCTGCCGATCAGATGGTTAGAAAATTTATATATCGTATAAACATTGTTCTTTTTGAATGTTTTCTCTCATGTGAATCACTTTTTCATAAAAATACGCCGCTTCTTTATATTGCTCATGGGCGCTTGTGTATATGGCAGCCTCCAAGGCGAAATCTTCAATATACACATACAGCGATTTTTCATTCATATAGTCAAACACTTCATGGATTAAGTCCATATTGAGGGATTCCAAGTAAAGCGCTTGTAAAAACTTATATTTCTCTAAACTGAATCGGTCGCCCCGTTCTTTCGCGATCGTGACCCCTTTTTCATAATAAGTAAGGGCCGCTTCGTCATCACGCAGCCTGAAAAGGGTGTGTGTTAAGCTGAACAGCGCCTTCGGAAGCTGTTCAAGCTGATGTTCTTCAAAGACGGGCACCGCTTTTCTAAAGTAACGGGCCGCTTCAGCCAGATCACGCTTTTCAGAATAACAATTCCCCAGATTGTAAAGCGAAGACCCGATCAGGCGGGGCTGCCCTTCAAGCAAAGAAAGGCGGAGCGCTTCGTCTAAATGCCCAAGCGCTTTGTCGTAGTTTTTGCAGTCGATATAGTTTCCTGAGATGACGAAATGGCACTGTATTCTCCGCACTCTGTAAAAATCGTGTTTCATATATGTATCCAGCGCCTGAATCCCGTGATTCATGGAGAAATGAGTCTGCTTCATGACGTAAAACACTTCAGACATCTTGAAATGGAATTCCGCCCTCTCTATATCATCCTCGACAAATGAAAGGAGTTTTTCCGCTTTCCGGTAAAAAGAAATAGCCGCAACATAGTTATTCTGATCGAATTCATACATTCCTCTGAACAAATGAAAATAATACTCGGACAGTCCCGATATGCTGTCCGTGCTTTCGATCGTCTTTTGCAGCTCGCTGTACTGAATTTGAGATTGTTCGGTGAAATCCGGCTTGACGTAATCAAGCATAATATGATGGCGGTAGCTGATCAGCTGGTAATATAACAGCAGCAGCTGGTCTTCCTCCATACGTTGTATATCCTCATCAATTTCCTCTTTCAGCTTTATGGCATCAGCCGCTTGAAACGCTAAAATGTGCTTGTACCATTTGTTGATCTTGACTCCAACTTGAGATGACGGAATCTCGTATGCGGTCATGCCCCTTTCACAACCTTTTCTAATTTCTATTGGTTATATTTTAACATATTGTATGGCTTTGGAATTGAATAACTTGATCGTCCTGCATCAAAATTCCTATCATATATTTCGGCAGACATCGGTTTTTTTTGAACAGGCCTGAGCTTCATTTGAATAAAAAAGCCTGCCCTTGTTCGGGCAAGCCTTTTTTCATCCGCCTATATACGACATTTCCACTTTCTTTTTCCCATCTGTTTTAGAAAGTGCGCGGTCAATTGAATACTGATCCGTGCGATTTCTCCAGACAGAGGCGATGGATTCCGTCAATTCGTCATCAGTCAGGCCGCCGCGCACAAGCTTCCGCACATCGAAGCCGCTTGAAGCGAACAGGCACGTAAAAAGCTCGCCCCTTGCCGACAGACGCGCTCTGTTGCAGGAGGCGCAGAATGCATCCGAGACGGAGGAAATCACGCCGATTTCGCCGGAACCGTCGAGATAGCGGAATCTGGAAGCGACCTCTCCTCTATAATTCGCTTCTATCGGCTCCGCCGGCATGTGCTGATTGATCAGATCAATGATTTCAGCCTTCGTGATGACGTCTTTTTTATTCCATTGATTTGTATTGCCGACATCCATAAATTCAATAAACCGAAGAATATGGCCCTTTTCTTTAAAATAGCGGGCCATCGGCAGGATGTCTTTTTCATTGACGCCCTTTTGAACAACCATATTGATTTTCACACCGAGTCCGGCCGCTTTTGCCGCTTCAATGCCCTCGAGCACCTTGTTCACCGAGACGCCGCGGCCGTTAATAGCCTTAAACCGCTCATCCTCTAAAGAATCAAGACTGACGGTCACGCGATGCAGCCCCGCCTGCTTCAGCTTTTCAGCATACACGGGAAGCAGAGAGCCGTTCGTCGTCATCGCAATATCGTTAAGCCCCGGGATGCGCGCAAGCTTTTTGATCAATTCAGGCATATCTTTTCTCATCAGCGGCTCCCCGCCCGTCAGCCTGATTTTTTCAACGCCGAAGCGGGTGACAAACAGTTTGGCAAGCCGTTCAAGCTCCTCAAATGAGAGCAGTTCCGTCTTTTGCAGAAATGGATAATCCGGTCCGAACAGTTCGGCTGGCATACAGTACGTGCATCTGAAATTGCAGCGGTCGGTTACAGAGATACGGAGATCCCTGAGCGGCCTTTCCCTTTTGTCTGACACGCGGCGCGTTTCTGTATTCATAAGCTCAAGACCCCTTTCTATTGTTCAACCCGTTCAGGATGTGTGTATACGTTAAACGATCCGTTTCTGACAAAGCCTATCGCCGTCATGTTCAGCTCTTCCGCCATTTGCAGCGCAAGCTCCGTCGGCGCCGATTTTGAAATGACAATCGACACGCCGATTTTTGCGGCTTTCAATAAAACCTCTGAGGAAATCCGTCCGCTGAAGACAATCAGCTTGTCACGGACCGGCATTCCGTTTTTCAGGCAGTTGCCGTACAGCTTATCCAGCGCATTGTGACGCCCGATGTCAGTCCTCATGAAGAGCATCTTTTCCGTATCGCACAGCGCCGCATTATGGACGCCGCCCGTTTCTTGGAATGTGCCGCTTTCGCTTTGCATCTCCTTCATGAGGCGAAGACACGTTTCAGGAGTTATGGTGATGCGGCTGACGGCGGTTTTGGCCGTTTTCACATCCTGCTGAAAGTAAAAATGGCGGCCTTTCCCGCAGCATGAACCGATCACTCTCTTCGTATAGTCTTTTTGCTCAAGCACTTCGGGATTCGTCAGCTCCACATATGCAAATCCGAGACTTTCATCTATCGTAAAGCTTTTGATCTCTTTTTCAAAACGAATGACGCCTTCTGACGCGAGAAATCCGATAACGAGTTCCTCTAAGTGGTCGGGCGTGCAGACGAGCGTAACAAATTCCTGCCCGTTCACCATGACAGTCAATGGATACTCTGATACCATCCGATCTGCCGTTTTTGTTAATACCCCTTTTTCATAGCGGTATATTTCTCTTACCGCTGTTGTTTTTTCATCCACTGTTTTCCCCTCCGCAGTATCCTTCTCTTTTATTCTTCCATAATCCCTGTATTTTGTCGAATTTGCGGTTTAAAAAAAGAGCCCTCTTCGGACTCTATGTTTCGTTGCGATGATGTCTGCTCAAAATGGTGAATAAAATAACTGCGGCGATAATGGCCAATATACTGACGAATATGAAGGCGGCAAGCTTCAGAAAAATTCCCATCAGTACAAAAACGACTGCCGCCAGCACTAATATAATGCCTGCTCCTTTTAACAACAGCGCTCATCTCCTTTTAGTTGTATCATTCCCGCTGTTCCGTTTTCTAAACAAAAAAGACGCCGCGCGGGCGTCCTTTTTCAGCCTATTCTTTTGCTAAATCCTTTGCAGCGTCTTCCCAAGCCTGTTTGAACTCGTCCGCGCTGTCAGCTGAGACATACGTCCCGCCTCCTGCTTCCGCCGCTTTTTCAAGGCTTTCGCTTCCTTTCATGCCGAAGTTGAAGCCGATGATATTGACGATTGTGTTGACGTTCGCTTTACGGAGCTTTTGAATTTCAGCCTGAGGATTACCGCCGCATGTTTCTTCACCGTCTGTAATCAGGTATACGACGTTTTTCCCTTTAGCGCCGGCCCGCTCAAATTCTTCGCGCGTATCAGAAAGCGCTTTCGCTATCGGTGTCCAGCCTGTCGGTTTAATTTTGCTGAGTGATTGCTCAAACGGAGTCACGGCGTACGGCTGAAGTCCGTATAACGTTTCTGTCGCGTTACATGATACGGCTTTGCCGGAGTTTTTATTATTGCCCTTATGGCCGAATACCCGAAGCATCAGATTCGTGTCTTCAGGAAGAACTTTCGCAAAAGAGGTGACAGCATCTTTCGCAACATCTATTTTACGTTCTCCCCCCGTTTTTTGTATCATGCTTCCGCTTGCATCAAACAGCACAGCGACGTTGGTTTCCTCTTGCTTTTGCTCAGCCGCAAAAACAGGTGATCCGAGTGAGAGCGTCAAAAGTCCGACAATCCCCGCAGTAAACATTTTTTTCATTTCCTTCATTCCTCTCCATTTGTTTTTTTGCCGATGGGCCCCGGCTCTTCTCTATGCTAGTTTAGCTATTTGGAAAAAGATATAGGGCGTGATGCCTTTTGTGAGACGGCGATATATTACCAAAAATGAACAGAATTATGCGCATCATCCTAAAAAGATTGGCTAAATGATGACAGTTTTAATGCCTTTTTTGTCCTTTTTGTAATATAAGTCCGGGATCTGATTCTTTTTACAGTTTTCTCTTCATCTCTTCATGAAAATTTTGTTAAATCAAACATAAAAAAAGGGCCGATAAACGGCACCTTTTTCTTATTCCGCTAATGATCTCGCTTCCATTGTAAAGATACGGTTCATATCCTTTTGGCTGTGAGCTTCGTAATATTTTCCTCCGCCCGCTCCGGCAATCGCGTGCAGCTGGCCGTTGAAGCCTTCCTTAAAGTCAAAACCGATCACGTTGACTTTAATATGATGTTTGCGAAGTTCTTTCGCCGTCTTAATAGGATCTCCGCCGCATGTCTCCTCACCGTCCGTCAACAGGTAAACGGATTTAAAGCCGAATTTATGAACACCGTTAAAAGAAGCCTTCGCATCTTCTAATGCTTTTGCAATCGGTGTCCAGCCTGTAGGCCCGATTCCGTTCAGAGAGTTGAGGAAGCTTTGTCTGTCAAACTTTTGTAATCCGTACACACCGCGAATGGCTTCACATGATTGAACTTTTCCGGAATTTTTATTATTGCCTTCCGAACCGAAAACCGTCATTCTGACCTGTGATGTAGACTTAATTTGATCCGCAAAACGGATGATTTCATCTTTTGCCATATTGTATTTAGATACGCCGTCTATCCGTTTCGCCATACTGCCGCTCGCATCAAGTAAAATGGCGGTATTGTTTCTGAATAAAAGAGTGTTCTCGTCTGCTTTCTCAGCAGCAAAAGCAGGAGATGCAGCAGTCAGCATCAATCCGAGCATAAGTATGAGTGAAAATGTTTTTTTCATTGCTTTTTCCCCTTTTCAATAGATTTACGTTCAACGCTGAACAATATTTATCGTAAATGAGATGAAAAGGGAAATAAATAGGACGGGCTTCCTCATTATTTTTGCGTACATTCACATAGAAGCGGCAATTTTATCAGTGATTTTCACCCGGTGCGCAGCCATCTATCCCCATTTGTCAGCCTTTAGCCTTTCGTTATATGAGTCCGTTGGTTGTTTTACCGTTTATGGAATAGTTTTCCGAAAAAGTAGACGCTGATGACAGCGTCTACTTTTTCGCCATATATTTGTTTAAAAATGAAGCGGCCTCGGAAATGTTCACTCCCTGATAGTAATGCTTGACGATGTCCGTCACGGATTTTCCCTGCTCCGCCATGTAATTGGCTCCGTACTGGCTCATACCCACGCCATGACCGAAACCCTTTGTCGTGATGGTGATGCTGCTCCCGTTTCGTTTCCATTCAAAGTCGGCAGAGCGGAGTCCGAGTTTTTCCCGGATGTCTCTGCCCTTCAGCTTCTTGCCGTTTATGACGGCCGTCGCCACTTGATGCCCCGGTGTTCTGGCCGTAATATGCCCCACCGTGCTTTGTCCTGAAAGCTGCACGCCGAGCTTCTGCTGAAACTCAGTCACACTGAAGGTCTGGGTGGCGAGATATTTAGGCGATTTCTTATCCCAAGGGCTTTTCACACTCTTTAAATAAGGAATGGCGCTTGTCCAATAGGCTTCCGCATTTTCCGTATAGCCGTTGCTTGTAGAGAAAAAAGATGCCTCAATCGGTTTGTTGTCATACGTTAAAATCTTTCCTTGGGTGCCGGCCACCGCATTTGTGATTTTCTTCAGCTTTTGAGCGTACTCAGAACCCCACTCTTTTTTCAGCTGGCTCTTGCTTTTATAGACTTGAAACATCTGTGTGTCATCCACCAGCGATCCTTTAGGCGCCTGAACGGCTGAGTCAGCGACCATCAGTCTGACGATGAATGTCCGGGCAGCGAGCGCCTGGGCTTTTAACGCCTCCGGTTTAAAGTCAACGGGCATTTCGGAAGCTACGACTCCGGTCACGTACTCTTCAAGCGGAATGTTCTCTACAGAATGTTTGGATGTCCGATAAACCGGAATGGATACAGGTGATTCTTTCAATGTTTCTGCTCCTTTTGTCTCTCGTATGGTGAGTGCTGTTTTGTGTCCGGGCTCTTTGTTCGCGGCCGCTCCTTTTTCTGCCTGAAACGGAAGAACGAGAATGGTGGGAACAAGAAGAATAAGTACACACAGCCCGGATAGTAGAAATACAATGGGTTTCATATATCAGCTGCCTCCTGCTTGGGATTCGACTCTACTTCATCTTATGGGCAGGGACAAGCTAATATGACTTCCTTTTGGACAGAATCTTTATTCGATGATTCACGCCAAAAACGTATTCTTTTTTGAAAATCAGAGCATAATAATGATGATAAATCCTATAAAAAACAGTATGCCAGATTGACATACTGTTTTTATAACCTTTTATGCGTTTAAGTCAGTAACGGCTTCTTTGCTTTCTTGTTCAGCGGCCGTTTCATCAACGACACGCTCGATGTCAGCGCCGAGAGCCGCAAGTTTTTTATGGAAATCCACATAACCGCGATCCAAGTGCTTCAGTTCCGTAACGCGTGTATGACCTTCAGCCACTAATCCCGCAAGAATCAGCGCCGCGCCCGCACGCAGGTCCGTAGCGGCAACTTCTGCGCCTTGCAGCTGTACAGGACCGTTAATGATCACAGAACGTCCTTCAATTTTAATGTCGCCATTCATCCGGCGGAATTCTTCAGCATGCATAAAACGGTTTTCAAACACAGTTTCAGTAATCATGCTTGTTCCGCTCGCGCGGAGAAGCAGCGCCATCATTTGCGACTGCATGTCAGTCGGGAATCCGGGGTGAGGCATCGTTTTGATGTCGATCGGCTTCAGCTGGGCAGGACCGATAACACGAAGGCCTTCTCCTTCATCCGTAATTTTGACTCCCATTTCTTCCATCTTCGCAATTAAAGACGTAAGATGCTCAGGAACCGCACCTTTTACTAATACATTTCCTTCCGTAATAGCCGCAGCCACCATGAAAGTACCCGCTTCAATACGGTCAGGAATGATGTTGTGTCTTACGCCGCGAAGCTTCTCGACACCTTCAATTTTAATGGTGCCTGTGCCGGCTCCGCGGATTTTTCCGCCCATCGCATTGATATAGTTCGCTAAGTCAACGATTTCAGGCTCTTTTGCCACGTTTTCAAGCGTTGTTGTTCCTTCAGCTAATGCAGCTGCCATAATCAAGTTTTCTGTCGCACCCACACTTGGGAAATCTAAATAGATTTTTGCGCCCTGTAGACGGCCTTCCACTTCCGCTTCAATAAAGCCGTTGCCTACTTTGATTTTTGCACCCATTGCTTCAAAGCCTTTTAAATGCTGGTCAATCGGTCTTGAGCCGATAGCGCAGCCGCCCGGAAGCGCTACTCTTGAATGACCCGTACGGGCTAACAGAGGGCCCATTACAAGCACTGACGCGCGCATTTTACGCACATATTCAAAAGGTGCTTCTGTTTCTAAAGCGTAAGAAGCGTTTACCGTAACTTCATTATTCTCAAAATGCACATCTGCTCCTAAATGACGCAACACTTCATTAATTGTATATACATCGGAGAGCGTAGGTACATCACATATTACGCTTTTTTCTTCACTTGCTAATAAAGATGCAGCGATAACAGGTAAAACGGCATTTTTTGCTCCTTCAACTTTCACTGTGCCGTTTAACTTCTGACCGCCGCGGACGATGATTTTTTCCAAGGTATTCCCCTCCGCGTCCCTATATTCTCTATATTAATATTCAGTTGTCACGATTGGTGTGCCAACCGTAACGGTATGTTTTTCGCCCATTCCCGCACTTCTAAGCGCAATTTGCACATTCATCTTATGTTTAGATGTCATGATGTAATCTGTCCACTTATATGTAAATGCAGAAACAGAAACGAAATGAGGCTCAACTACATGTTCAACTGGACTTGCTTCAAATTCTTTCATGAGCTGTTCTGCTTTTTTTTGCAAAACAATACTCATATTATCATTTAAATGACCCTTAAGACAAGTAAAAATAAATACTTTATTTTGAAATATGTCATGTGCCTGCCGTTCAAACTGTTCATATGTATCATTCCAGTTTTCCGGTTGCTCCGGGCTCATTTGCTCATATAATAAATACGAAGTTGGGTTCTGGTTTTTGAGGGTAGTGACGAGCTGCAGTTTAAAAGTTGTATGATTTTTTTTGTCAGAATACGTGCCGACAGCCTTTACAATTTTATCTTCTTGAGCGGTTTCCCACTGATATTGAGGATTCTGCGTCTTCAGTTCTTTCACCTTGTCATCAAATTCACTCAGTGACAGGTTCAGATTTTCTTTCGCATGAAGCGTCCACTCATCTACAGTGACATGCTGCCGCTCCATTCCTTCGGCAATCTGGGCAAGCGGAGACAGCTCACTTGCATGAATGGAATGAAATACCACAATTAAGGCGCTTAAAAAAACAAAAAACAAGATGATACGGCCTGCTCTTTTTTTCTTCATATCGGTCTCTCCCCCTTACTCCCATTTTTGCCGGAGCCGGGGAAAGCGATACATGGAAAACTTCGTCAAAACTCGCCAAACGGGTGAAGAAAAAATTGGTTTCTCCCCCAGCGATTCCCTTCATTTCAACTGACGAAACACCTTAAAACAAGTATGGAAGCTGCTTCGAATACGTAAGATAATCTAAAAAGAAGTCAGCGACTGCCGTTCCGATCGCAATGGTAAGAAGAATAATCAGCAGCCTTGCCTGCACTATTTTTCCTTTTCGGATCAGCGGATCAAAGTTGACGGCCTGTAGGGCCCACCAAGTCACCGCAATGCATACCAGATGAACCAGAATGCTGATTGCGGCCTGCTGCCCCAATACATTCACACATTCCATCTCCTTTCATTTTTTCCGTCCCTCATATCCTCTCTTATTATATAAGAAGAAAAGAGAAAGATGATCATTTTCACAGCAGAATTTTTATCCAAAATTAGGGGCAATCCCCGCTTAAATGTCCGTTCTCCTGCATGGTATACTTTTTTGGAAAGGAGATGGGAATATGAATCATTCCTTTTTTCATCCGGAAAAGCAGTATGGAGAATCACTGCCCGTATTTGACCACGAGTGGGAAGCGATAGCATTCTACTATGATTATAGACAGTCTCAAACAGAGGAACTGAAAGAATTATGTCAGTTTTTCAACATTTCTCTTGATTATTCACACGGAAGCCTGACGAAATTGGAAGCTCTTTACTTCCGCAGCATAAAAGAGCTGCTATTGGCGGACTGGAATCTGCCGATTGACGAATTTGAGAAAATGCTCAGTGTGTATGTCATAGATTGCGCCATCAGACACCATGACGATGCCGAATGGATCGTTAAACCTTATCCGTATACGGACGGCGCCTATACGACGGGCGTGCGAAGAGGAAACAAAACGTGGCACACCGACAACTGCTGTGAACATTTATATCTGCAAAAAGAAGAGGATCATCCGCTTATCGGCGTCTATGAATCTCTTATGCGTTAATATAGAAAAAGAATCCTTCTCAGACAGCCGAGAAGGATTCTTTTTTAGTTTCCTGCAACATCCAATCTGTTTACAGCCCGCTGTAACGCAAGCTCAGCCCGACGAATGTCAGTATCATCTGATCGTTTGTTCAAACGGTCTTCCGCCCGCTTTTTCGCAGCAAGGGCGCGCTCTTTATCAATGCTGTCCGCAGTTTCAGCGGCTTGTGCAAGGATAGTGACCTGATCAGGACGGACTTCCAAAAATCCGCCGCTGACAGCCGCCAAGTCGGTCTGTCCGTCTTTTTTAAGACGGACAGCGCCGATTTTAAGCGGAGCCACGGTCGGAATATGGCCCGGCAAGATACCGAGATCACCGCTCTCGGCTCTTACGCTTACCATTTCAATATCAGCATCATATACTGGGCCGTCGGGAGTAACGATATTGACTTTAACGGTCTTCATGCTTTTACCCTCCTAGGACCAGATTAAACTTCTACACCCATCTCTTTTGCATTCTCAATAACTTCTTCAATGCGTCCTACAAGACGGAATGCATCTTCCGGAAGATGGTCATATTTACCGGAAAGGATTTCTTTAAAGCCTTTAACTGTTTCTTTAACAGGCACGTAAGAACCCTTTTGTCCCGTAAACTGCTCAGCTACGTGGAAGTTTTGAGAAAGGAAGAACTGGATACGGCGTGCGCGGTGAACGACAAGCTTGTCTTCTTCACCCAATTCATCCATACCGAGAATTGCGATAATATCCTGCAGTTCTTTGTAACGCTGAAGCGTTGACTGAACTTCACGCGCCACCGCATAATGCTCTTCTCCGACAATTTCCGGAGCAAGCGCGCGGGAAGTGGAAGCCAGCGGATCAACCGCAGGGTAGATACCCATTTCAGTTAATTTACGCTCAAGGTTAGTCGTTGCATCCAAGTGAGCGAACGTCGTCGCCGGAGCCGGGTCAGTGTAATCATCGGCAGGCACGTAGATCGCCTGGATAGATGTAACTGAACCAACGTTTGTAGACGTAATACGCTCTTGAAGCTGACCCATTTCTGTCGCAAGCGTCGGCTGATAACCAACCGCAGAAGGCATACGGCCGAGAAGCGCGGAAACCTCTGAACCCGCTTGTGTGAAACGGAAAATGTTATCGATAAAGAACAGTACGTCCTGTCCTTGTTTATCACGGAAATGCTCAGCCATTGTAAGACCAGTCAGTGCTACACGCATACGTGCGCCCGGCGGCTCGTTCATTTGTCCGAAGACCATGGCTGTTTTCTTGATAACGCCTGAATCGCTCATTTCGTAGAAAAGGTCGTTCCCTTCACGAGTACGCTCTCCTACACCGGCGAATACGGAAATACCGCCGTGCTCTTGCGCGATGTTGTTGATTAATTCCTGGATTAATACGGTTTTACCTACACCGGCACCACCGAACAATCCGATTTTACCGCCCTTGATGTAAGGAGCGAGCAGGTCAACGACCTTAATTCCCGTTTCAAGAATTTCAACCTCAGTTGAAAGCTGATCGAATGAAGGAGCTGATCTGTGGATCGGGTCCTTTTGAGCATCCGCAGGCAGCGGTTCATTTAAATCAATTTTATCTCCCAGTACGTTAAATACGCGTCCGAGAGTCACATCACCGACAGGAACGGAAATCGGAGCACCTGTATCAACTGCTTCCATTCCGCGCTGAATTCCGTCCGTAGATGCCATGGCAATTGTACGGACTGTATCATCGCCTAAATGAAGAGCAACCTCTAGCGTTAGGTCGATGCCTACTTCATTTTCGCCTGTAGCTGGCTGTGAAACTTTAATCGCATTATAAATCGCAGGCAAGTGGCCGTCCTCGAAACGTACGTCGACAACCGGTCCAAGCACCTGACTTACGCGTCCTTTCTTCATCGCTATCCCTCCTGACAAAATCTTTCTATTCTAAAGCGGCTGCACCGCCGACAATTTCGGTAATTTCTTGTGTAATCGCCGCTTGACGCGCGCGGTTATATGAAAGCGAAAGTGAATCAATGAGTTCTTTCGCATTATCAGTCGCATTTTTCATTGCTGTCATTCTCGCAGCGTGTTCACTTGCTTTACTGTCAAGAAGCGCGCCGTAAATTAAGCTTTCCGCATATTGAGGAAGCAGCACTTCGAGCACCTCTTCTTCATCCGGTTCGAACTCGTAAGAAGCCGTGCGCTTCCCGCCGCTCGTTCCGAAATCCGTTAAAGGCAGCACTTTTTTCTCCGTCACTTCCTGTGAAATCGCACTGACGAAATGGTTATACACCAAATGCAGTTCATCAAAAGCGCCGTCGATAAACATTTGAACCGTCTGACGGGTCAAATCCTTAATCTGAGCAAAAGTGACCTCGTCGCCAAGCCCCACTAACTCAGACAAAATCGGCATTTCCCGTTTTTTGAAGAAATCGCGGCCGACTCTGCCAATTGCAATCACCGTGTATTCATCTTTAGACTGATGGCGTTCTTGAATGGTGCGGTAAGCGTTTCGCAAAACCGAACTGTTAAACGCACCCGCAAGCCCGCGGTCAGACGTAATGACGAGATACGCCGTCTTTTTCACTTCTCTTGAGACAAGCATCGGGTGTTTCGCGTTTTTCGCGCCTTTTCCGACGTTAAACACAACCTCCTGGATCTTATCCATATACGGAGCAAATGACTTCGCGTTGGTTTCCGCACGGTTCAGCTTCGCAGCGGATACCATCTGCATGGCTTTTGTAATCTGGCTTGTTTTTTTCGTTGACGTGATCCTTGACTTAATATCGCGTAATGAGGCCAAAGATTTCACCACCTTTATTCTTCATTTGCGTAAAAAGAGAGAAAAAGAGAACCTTTTTCTCTCATCTTCTAAGGGTTAGTTGCTTGGTGCAAATGTGCGTTTGAAGCCTTCGATTGCAGCTTTGAAGTCTTCATCAGCAGGAAGGTTTCCTGTTTTCGCAATGCCGTCAAGCAGATCTTTATGGTTTTGATCAAGGTACATGTAGTACTCTTCTTCAAAACGTCTGATATCCGCAACCGGAATATCATCAAGATATCCTTTTGTCAGCGCATAAAGAATGGCTACCTGTTTTTCAACCGGAAGCGGTTTATTCAAGTCTTGTTTCAGCACTTCAACTGTACGCGCACCGCGGTTCAGTTTCGCCTGAGTCGCCTGGTCAAGATCAGATCCGAATTGGGCGAATGCTTCAAGTTCACGGTATGAAGCAAGGTCAAGACGCAATGTTCCCGCTACCTTCTTCATCGCTTTGATTTGGGCTGATCCGCCGACGCGGGATACTGATAATCCGGCATTGATCGCAGGACGCACGCCTGAGAAGAATAAGTCGGATTGAAGGAAAATCTGTCCGTCAGTAATGGAAATGACGTTTGTCGGGATATAAGCGGAGATATCTCCTGCTTGTGTTTCGACGAACGGCAGCGCCGTAATTGATCCTGCGCCTTTAGCGTCACTCAGCTTGGCTGCACGCTCAAGCAGACGGGAGTGAAGATAGAATACATCCCCAGGGAATGCTTCACGGCCCGGCGGACGGCGAAGAAGCAATGACAGCTCACGGTAAGCGGCCGCTTGTTTGGATAAATCATCATATACGACGAGTACGTGCTTGCCGTTGTACATGAATTCTTCACCCATTGTCACCCCTGCATACGGTGCAAGGTAAAGAAGCGGAGCCGGCTGTGAAGCAGACGCCGTCACAACAATCGTGTAATCAAGCGCGCCATGCTTACGAAGTGTTTCCACCACGCCGCGTACTGTAGATTCTTTTTGACCGATCGCTACATACACACAGATCATGTCTTGGTCTTTTTGGTTTAAGATTGTATCAATCGCAACAGATGTTTTACCTGTCTGACGGTCCCCGATAATCAGCTCACGCTGTCCGCGGCCGATCGGAATTAACGCGTCGATCGCTTTGATACCCGTTTGCAGCGGCTCATGTACCGATTTACGGTCCATTACGCCTGGTGCCTGGCTTTCGATCGGGCGGGTTTTGCTTGTCAGAATCGGACCCATTCCGTCTACCGGCTGTCCGAGCGGGTTGACGATACGTCCGATTAATTCTTCACCTACAGGAACTTCCATGATGCGGCCCGTTCTTTTGACCTCATCACCTTCACGGATATCTCTGTAAGGTCCTAAGATAACGATACCTACGTTGGATTCTTCAAGGTTTTGAGCCATACCCAAAACGCCGTTTGAAAACTCAACAAGTTCACCGGCCATACAATTGTCAAGGCCGTGCACACGCGCAATACCGTCTCCGACTTGGATGACTGTACCTACGTCATGAACTTCAATTTCAGATTGGTAATTTTGAATTTGCTGCTTTATCAGCGTGCTAATCTCTTCAGCTTTGATGCTCACTTAGGTTTCACCCCTTCTATCGATTTCCTCCGGCAAGTTGACGTTCCATGCGCTCAAGCTTTCCGCTCACGCTTCCGTCATAAATCCGGTTTCCAATGCGGACTTTAATGCCGCCTATTAAATCCGTCTGCACTTCATTTCTGATTCTGAGCGAAGCGATTCCGGCTTTTTTTGCAAACACTTGAGATAATGATAACATTTCCGCTTCTGACAGCGGTTTTACTGAATAAACAACCGCATCCTCTGTCTGACGGGCCTGATTGGCGAGTTTGATAAACTCGTCTGTGAGATCAGGCACAATCGAAGACCGGCGGCGGTCAATCAGAAGAAAAATCGTATGCAGCACAGACTCAGACAGTGCGCCGAACGATTGCTGAATCAGCTCTTTTTTCTTAGCAGCCGATACCTTCGGATGGCTTAACACTTCCTGTAATCCGGCTTCATTTCGGAAAACTTCTTTTAGTACGGTAAGCTCTTCTTCGATTTCATTGATTTGAGAAGTCTCAACGGCAATGTCGAAAAGCGCTGACGCGTATCGTTTAGAGACAGCAGATCCACTCATCGGCTCTCTCCTACCTCTTTAAGATAATCCTGAATCAGTTTTTCCTGGGCTTGTTCATCAAGCTCTTTTTCGATCACTTTCGATGCGATTAAGACAGAAAGTGATGCGACTTGCTCGCGAAGTGCGGAAACCGCTTGTTCTTTTTCTTTGACAATTTCGGTTCTCGCCGCTTCTTTTAATCTTTCAGACTCGGCGCGCGCAGCCTGGATAATGTCTTCCTTCTGCTTTTCACCCAGTTTTTTCGCATTTTCAATGAGTGATTGTGATTCCTGTTTCGCTTCTTTTAGAAGAACGCGCTGCTCTTCAATCAGCTTCTGCGCTTCTTTATTTCTTTCTTCAGCGGACGTAATTTCGCCGGTGATATGATCTTCACGCTGTTTCATTATATTTAATAGCGGTCCAAGAGCGAATTTCTTGAGAAGCGCTAATAAAACTAACATAGCTAACAATTGGAATAGGATATCTCCGCCGTTAAACGACAGTCCTAATTCAAGAGGTAATTGAGACATCTACTACGGCAACTCCCTTCTGCAGGTTTTCTCTGCTGATAAAAGCCGTTTCAAGACGGCCTGCTTATCAGACATAAAGCAATGGCGAAGGTTCTCTTAGAGTGATCTTCGCCATTTTTAGTTCATATAAGGCTTTTATGCTTAGCCAAAGAACGCTAAGAACGCGATAACGACAGCGATAATTGGAAGGGCCTCAACCAATGCGATACCCATGAACATAAGAGTTCTAAGTTCTTTTCCTGCTTCCGGCTGACGGGCAATTCCCTCTACCGTACGTGAAACAATCAAACCGTTACCAATACCTGCACCAAGTGCACCTAAACCGATTGCAATCGCAGCTGCTATTAAATTCATGAAAAAGTTCCTCCTTTAAAATGTTATCCGAATTGGATATATGATTTTAATGATCATGACTGATTTTGTGTGACATGTACACCATCGTCAGCATCGTAAAGATAAATGCCTGGATGGTACCGATGAACAAGCTGAACGCCTGCCATGCAAGCATCGGAATAATGGCTCCGACTGTACCGACCAAACCGAGAAAGAAACTGTTTGAGTAGAAATTCGTCGCCAGATTTGCAAGAAGGCCAAGAAGAATTTCCCCGGCGAAAATGTTACCGTAAAGACGAAGTCCGAGTGTCAGCGTATTCGCAAACTCCTCAATGATCTTCATCGGGAACATAAGCGGAACCGGTCTGAGGTAATCCTTAGAATATTCCTTCAAACCTTTCATTTTCACGCCGTAGTAGTGTGTTAATGACACGACCATAACGGCTAGAGTCAGAGTAATAGCCGGATCAGCCGTCGGTGATTTCCACCAAAGCTCGTGTCCGACCGTTACAGAAAACGGCAGCCCCAGCATATTTGATACGAATATGTACATCAGCAAGGTTACACCAAGCGCCAAGAAGTTAGCCCCTGTCTTTAAATCCATTGTACTGCCTATAATATTGCGGACAAAATCAACAATCCATTCCATGAAGTTCTGGGCTTTTCCCGGACGGATGGACAGCGTTCTTGTAGTAAGAATCGCAATCAGCAGCACAATCACACTTGCCACAGTAATCATCAGAATGTTTGTCAGATTAAAAGTAAGACCATACAAATCAATAGTTCTGTAATCGTGATTCAATGGGTTTTCACCTCTCTTCCATTGATGAACGTTTGAGCTGAATAATGGAATCTATCATAATGACGGGATAAATTGTCATTAATCCAATAATCACACTTGCCACACTGACTTTGTCGGGATATTTAAAGGCGATAGCCATCGCAAGTATCGCATTGCACCAACGCGCTGCGCTCCCGAGTGATCGTATGGACTTTCCTTTCGCTACGGCCTTGTCAAAAGCATTCATTCTTCTGGTCAAGAGCCACAGATTAAACAAACTGAAAACAGTTCCCAAAAAGAGGCCTAAAAAAACAGTTTTATACGCCGTAAGACCATATCCCAGCAAATAGATTGCCAAGATCACAAATACATATCTCCGTTGTCTGCTGAATGTAAGATTGGGATCGTCCATCAACTATCTGTCTCCTGATGAAAAAGTAATATAATTCCTGGATACGGCATACATGCGGTTAACCCTTTGCAGAAGGCCTTTTTTGTCCCGCAAAAAAACGGCCTGTTCGAAAAAACCACTCATCCTCCTGATGCGGGATGCTGTTTCATTCGCTTAGATAAATCCTCATATAACGGGTTTTTTTGGAGGATTTAAAATGAGGATGGATACTAGAAATGAAAGGAATGAAAACCTTCTCATAATACCCTCGTTTAGCATACAATAGCCCCTAACATGTGTCAATCTGTTTAAAGTTAAAAAACTTTTTATACCGGAAGCATACACAGAATGTTCACAAATTCACCTATAAATGTATGAACTCTCCCCTTTCAGCAAAAATTTGGATAAAAAAAGAAAACCTCTGAATGAGGTTTTCCGATTTATTTTGTTCCGTACAGTCTGTCACCCGCGTCACCGAGACCCGGAACGATATAGCCTTTTTCATTCAGCTTTTCATCCAGGGCCGCGATGTAAATATCAACGTCTGAATGGTGTTTCTGCAGCTCTTCCACGCCTTCGGGAGCCGCTACAAGACACATGAAACGAATGTTTCTCGCCCCGCGTTTTTTCAGGCTGTTTATCGCTTCAACCGCAGAGCCTCCCGTTGCAAGCATCGGGTCCACGACAATAAATTCACGTTCTTCCACATCAGAAGGAAGCTTCACATAGTATTCCACCGGTTTTAAGGTTTCCGGATCACGGTATAATCCGACATGTCCCACTTTGGCGGCAGGGATTAATTTCAGCATGCCGTCAACCATTCCGAGACCCGCTCTCAGGATCGGCACGATACCGAGTTTCTTCCCTGAAATCACTTTGGATGTCGCTGTTTGAACAGGTGTTTTCACTTCCACATCTTTAAGAGGAAGATCACGTGTAATTTCAAACGCCATCAGTGATGCAACTTCGTCCACAAGGTCTCTGAAATCCTTTGTGCCTGTATTTTCATTCCGAATATATGTCAGCTTATGCTGGATTAAAGGATGATCAAATACGTAAACCTTTCCCATACTGTGTTCAGCTCCTTTTTTGTTGTCCGAGTAACTTTTTCACACTTCTATTGATTCTACAGAAAAAGACAAACAGTTTCAAGAAAATCATAAAAAAACCCGCCGGATTAGGCTTCCGGCGGATTTCTTCCTTATTAATAGTCCAGTTCTTTATATAAAGGAAACTTTTCAGTCAAGGCAGATACGCGCTGTCTTGCTTCTTCAAGCTTTGCTTCGTCTTCATGATTTTTCAGCGCAAGGCCGATGATGGCGCCGACTTCTTCAAGTGCGTCACCGTCAAATCCGCGGCTTGTCACAGCTGCCGTACCGAGACGGATTCCGCTTGTGACAAACGGTTTTTCCGGATCATAAGGGATTGCGTTTTTATTAGATGTAATGCCGATTTCATCAAGAACATGTTCAGCGACTTTTCCGGTCAGACCGAGAGAACGGAGGTCGACAAGCACGAGGTGGTTATCCGTTCCGCCTGATACGAGCTGAATGCCCTCTTTGGTCAGAGATTCAGCAAGACGCTTCGCGTTCGAGATGACGTTTTGCGCATATGTTTTGAAATCATCTTCAAGCACTTCCCCGAAAGAAACGGCTTTGGCCGCGATGACATGCATAAGCGGTCCGCCTTGGATGCCCGGGAAAATGGATTTATCAATCTTTTTGCCGAACTCTTCACGGCAAAGGATCATTCCTCCGCGCGGTCCGCGAAGTGTTTTGTGAGTCGTTGTCGTTACAAAGTCAGCGTAAGGAACCGGATTCGGATGAAGGCCGGCCGCGACAAGACCCGCGATATGCGCCATGTCCACCATGAAGTAAGCGCCGACTTCATCAGCGATTTCGCGGAATTTTTTAAAGTCGATCGTGCGGGGATACGCGCTCGCTCCGGCAACGATCAGTTTCGGCTTATGCGCCAGCGCTTTTTCACGCACATCTTCATAATCTATATATTGCGTGTCTTTATCGACACCGTATTCAACAAAGTTGTATTGAACGCCGCTGAAATTAACCGGGCTTCCGTGTGTTAAGTGGCCGCCGTGGGAGAGGTTCATCCCGAGCACCGTGTCGCCGTGCTCTAAAATCGTGAAGTAAACAGCCATGTTCGCCTGAGCGCCTGAGTGCGGCTGAACGTTTACATGCTCGGCTCCGAAAATCTCTTTCGCGCGGTCGCGGGCGATGTCCTCAACGACATCAACGTGCTCACAGCCGCCGTAGTAGCGTTTGCCGGGGTAGCCTTCAGCATATTTGTTTGTTAAAACAGAGCCTTGTGCTTCCATTACCGCTTCCGTCACGAAGTTTTCAGAAGCAATTAATTCGATATTAGTCTGTTGACGCTTACGCTCATTTTTAATGGCGTTAAACACTTGTTGATCTTGTGCAGGTAAATGTTTCATCAGCGAAATCCTCTCCTATCCGTTTCCTGTTCTTTATTTTTACCACCCTTATTGTACATGGTTTTTCAGGTGAATGTAACAGCTTATTTAAAAAAATCACAATATTTAATTGGAAAACACGAACATTATATAGGAAAAGTATTTTCATCATTCGCATTCGTAAACGGCGCGAATTCCGCCGATCAGCTTCGGCCTTGTCCGGGCCATCGTCACATGCGCTTCTCCGAGCTCACGGCTTGATATCCGGACAGGGACGGCAACGGGTTTTAAATGCATGCCGATGAACGTATCACCGATGTCAATTCCGGCGTCAGCCTGAATCGATTCAGCGAGCACGGGAGACTGCATCTGCCGGTATGCATATGAAGCCATCGCTCCGCCCGCTTTCGGGACGGGGACGGCTGAAACGATGGGGAGCCTGAACCGCTCGGCCGTTTCCGCCTCAATGACAAGCGCCCTGTTTAAATGCTCGCAGCATTGAAAAGCAAGATGAACACCCGTTTTTTCCTTGAACCGGGCAAGTCCGCCGTAAATCAATTCAGCCCAATCGCCGCTCCCCGCGGTGCCGATCCGGCTTCCGGCGGCTTCACTCGTACTGCACCCGATGACCAGCAGACTGCCGTCCTTAAGTCCGGCCTGCTCTTGAAATTCAGTCAGCATGTCCGTCCATTTTCGCTTCATCTCTTCCATTGTCCAGCACCTCTTACAGATTTTTTTCTTCGTAATCTGCGATTTTGCCGATCCGCCGTTCGTGGCGGCCGCCCGTAAATTCAGTCGTCAGCCAGATTTTTGCGATTTCGCGCGCCAGACCCGGGCCGATGACGCGTTCCCCCATCGCAAGAACATTCGTATCATTGTGTTCCCGCGTCGCTTTTGCGCTGAAGGTGTCATGCGCAAGCGCACAGCGTATTCCTTTTACCTTGTTTGCGGAAATGCTCATGCCGATGCCTGTGCCGCAAATTAAAATTCCCCTGTCAACTTCACCGTTCACCACTTTTTCCGCTACCGGAAAAGCGTAGTCAGAATAATCAACAGAACCGCTGCCGCATTCACAGCCCATATCAATGTATTCAATCTGCAATTCATCCAACAGACTTTTGATTTCTTCGCGGATATGGACGCCGCCGTGATCTGACGCAATAGCTACTTTCATTCATTTACCTCCTAGGTGTGGCTGGGCGAAGACAGCCCAGTGTGCTTGTCCTTTTTTACGAAATCCGTTGATTTTATTCTACTCTTTCATATTCGTTTTGCAAATGACCTGTTTGCAGATTTTCTGACAGATTACTTGCTTTTTCCGTCAAGCAATTGGTCAGCCAAAAGGGTCAGCAGTTCCTCCAGTTCGTCCCGCGTCCTTTTATAAACATCAAGCGGACCGCCGAATGGGTCAGAAATATCGCCGCTTTTTCCCGTTACGTATTCTTTAATGGTAAATACTTTACCATGACTGTTTCGATATCGGCTTTCGATCAGCTGTTTGTGCTGTTGGGTCATCGTCAGCACCAGATCGGCCGTCTCGATATGTTCTTCCGTTAAGGGAGAAGAACTGTGATTGAGAGCGATCCGTTTTTCAAACAGCGCTTCCACGGCATGAGCCGACGCTTTTCCGTTCGGGGACGCAAATACTCCGGCAGAGCTTGCGCTGACGTCCAGCCCTTTCGTTACTGCAATGGATTTAAAAAGAGCCTCAGCCATGGGACTGCGGCACGTATTGCCTGTACAAACAAAGATTATTTTCATATCCGTCACCTCTTACTGCCTATTATAAATGAAGAAAAAAGAAACGGCATCTTCGTTTCTTTTTTACTCAGCCCTATATCGGTAAAAGCAATTTCAGCCCGAATCCGATCAAAATGGCTCCGCCGAGGGCTTCACTGTAGGAGCCGAGCCATGATTGCACCTTTCTTCCCGCCAAGAGCCCCGCCCATGTTAAAACGGTGCTGAAGATTCCGAACAGCGCAACGGCCAGAATCGGGTTGGAGCCGTTCATCCCGAGGCTGAGCCCGACAGAAAAACTGTCAAGACTGACACCGACCGCGAATAAAAACAGTCCCGAGCCTGCCGGAGATATGAGCGGCCCGTCCGATTGCTTAAACGAGGCGATGATCATTTGCACTCCTAAAATGAAAAGAAGAGACCCGCCGATGTAAACGGCAAGCATACCCAGAAAACCGGACAGCAGATGCCCGGCCGCCATTCCTGCCAGCGGCATGATGACATGAAACAGCCCGATGACAATTCCTATATGAAAGATTTGTTTTTTCTTCAGCTGAATCATTCCCATTCCGAGCCCGACGGAAAAAGCATCCGTCCCCAAAGCAAATGCCATGATGCTTAAGGAGACAAGCTCCCCGATGAATAGATTCGACATGAAATAAAAAACCCCCTTGGACGTGCCCGCTTGTTTAGCTTATGCATGTCCGATAAGGGGTAGAACAAGTTAATGGATAACGGTGCCGCCCGCAGCCTTCATCAGCCTGTTCATAATGGCGAGTCCCACTCCGGTGTCCGGAAAGGATTCAGATATAATCATATCCACTTTCGCATCATCAAAGCTGCGGAGCGCATCGTACAAGGCCGACGCCACTGTTTCAAGGTCGGCGCGCCGGCCGCATACTTTAATAAAATCAGCCTGGTAGCTATCGGCATTCTCCTCTGTTGTCAGAATGCCGATCCGTTTTCCCCGGCTTTTATATTCGTCAGCCAGCTCTTGAATTCTCAGAGCGCCGCCGTCGGCAATAGCCATCGGCGCAGAAGGCGCATAGTGTGTATATTTCATACCGGGAGAAATAGGAACCTGATCTTCTTCGGTCAGCCCTTTATCCACAAGAACCGGACCGGCTGCGGATTCAATCTGTTCTTTTGTCACGCCGCCCGGACGAAGCAGCACGGGCTGTTTCCCCGTACAGGACAGAACGGTTGATTCCACTCCGATCCCGGTCGCTCCGCCGTCCACAATGCCGGCAATGCGGCCGTTTAAATCATGAGCCACATGCCCGGCCTTCGTCGGGCTCGGTTTTCCTGATAAATTGGCGCTCGGCGCTGCGATCGGCAGTCCGGCTGAGCTGATGAGGGCTAACGCCACCGGATGATCAGGCATTCTGACCGCTACCGTCTCAAGTCCCGCGGTGACACGGGGGGACAGCACGCCGGGCTTACACGGCAAGACCAGAGTCAGCGCACCCGGCCAAAAAAGCGTCATGAGCTTTTTCGCCGTTTCAGGAATATGGCTGATAAAACGATCAAGCTGGCTGATGTCAGATATGTGCACAATCAGCGGATTATCGCTCGGCCTTCCTTTCGCCTCATAAATTTTCGTTACGGCTTCCGTATTTTCAGCGTTAGCGCCCAGTCCGTAAACGGTTTCTGTCGGAAAAGCCACAACTTCATTCTGCCGGAGCAATTCCGCGGCTTGTGTAATCTGGGGATCGGTTGTGGATAATTCTGCGGAAGAATCCACAAACCATCTTCTTGTTTTCATGTATAACCAAACTCCTTATTTTAAAGCGGTAAAACTTTATTTTCTCTCGTGTATTCCTTTTGAAAGTATAAAAGATGTCCTTTAATAAAACAAGTGTTATCCACAAACTGTGGACAACACTTTTCGATAAGTGGATAACTTTGTGCATAAGTGAGGTTATGCAGAGGTTTTCACCATCAAAAACGAACCCTCTGTGCATAACGAATTGCGGAAATGCTCGGACGTATACAGTTCATCAGGCACATCTGCGCATTCTTCAAATCCCATCACATTCAGAAATTCAGCAGATGAGGGCTGATTGGCGACTAAGTAGACATCTTGAATTTCATGTTTTTTGCACAGCACATCCATACTTTGAAACAGCGTAACGATATGGCTTTGGTTCAGCCTGTCCGACATAACGAGTGAACGGAGAAGCCCTTTTCCGCCGCTGAATTTTTCGATCCCGAGACAGGCGGCAATCTCTTTCTCACTGTCCTCCAGCATGATAAACCGGCTGATCTGCTGATCGATTTCCGCATGTGCCGTATCAGCCTTTTTCAAAAAAGCCTCCAGCGCCTCCGTATCTTGATCTCTTGCCACTCTCAGCTGATAAAACATATATTTCCCCTCCGTTTCGATCAACTCTTTCTTCCAATCTATGAATCGAATCCGGATTTATGCCTTTTTGCTTCAGGAAAACAGATCTGAAATCCAATCGACGAGGAAAAACTTCACTTCGGTATCATCGTCATCTTTATTTTCTTTCTTCGCTTTATCAGCTTTCGCTTTGACGTCATCCATCACTTTTTCTGTCTGTTTTTTCGTTTCTTCCTGCTTCTGTCCGTCGTCTTCCTGATCTTTCACCGCTTCACCGTTTGAGAAATCAAGGAAGCACAGCGGCGGAAACAAGACGCACCACCAGTTGGCGCCCTCGCCATTGCCGAGGGTAATTAAAATCGCTTCATATTTTCCGGCCGGATAGACCATATTGCCGTAAAGCTTTGTCGGAAATGAAATTTTATTGAATTCAACTGAAACGGATTGATGCGCACCTTTTTCTTTCATTGTTTGTTTGGCGATGTCTTTAATTTCAGGAAGCTTTGAACGGATGAGCCGCCGCGCTTTTTCAATAGAAGTGATATCTTTCACCCAGCCCGTGATTTCCTTGTTTACAGCATCTCTGATCTGGCGCTTGAGCGTTTGATCCTCATCGTTATCACTGTTGGCTAAGATCCGAAGCCGTATCGCTTCATCCGGTATGACAACGGGCTCATTGGCTGACGCCCGCGCCGTTTCTTCTTTCGTCAAGCCCGCAAGCGCTCCTGATAATAAAAGAAAAATATATATGCAGATCATCATTGTCTGTTTCATCGGTCCCCACCGTTCCTCTCCGTGCTTTTTTATCTAGTCTTATTATGGACATGACCGAAAAGGTTTAAACCGGCGGGAAGAAAAAAATCTAGCAAGCTGATAATCTGCATTGACAGACTCAGAATATGGTACGATATTATTTTGATAGGAGGGTTTTCAGATGAAATATAATTACACCGTGCTGCTGTCGGCGGCATGTATGTCTGTCATTTATTCTATTTTGTATGTTCATCAATTTATTTTCGCGGCTTTCATTTCGATGGCATTTTATTTTTTGTTTCCCTATTTGATTTTTGCGCTGCCGCTTCAATACTTTTTGAATAAAAAGCCGAAGAGATTTCATCCGCTTTATTTCATTTATTATTTAGGAACGTCTTTTGTCGCAAACGGGATCATCTTCGGTCTTTTGCAGCCGTCAGGCCAATCCCTGTTTTCTAATTCGGCCTTTTATATTTTTGCGGTTTTAACAGCCGCCGTCTATTGGGTGTGGGATTCCGTATTGCTGCAAAGACAAAGTCCGGCTACAGAAGCGTAATCAGCAGACAGACGGCTGAAGGCAGAGCGGCGCAAAAGAAAACGGCTGCCATCTTTAAACGGGCGTGCCGGCCTTCTTTTGTTTCAGAATGATAATTGGCCCGCTGTTCTGCTCCGCTTACGGCCAACCCGGAAACAATGATCGCTGTGATGATAAGAACGGCCGTAACGGCACCGAAAATGCCGTCAAAGCCAAACGGCAGAACAAACCCCGCCGCATAAGCTGCGGCGGCGAGTATACATCCGAAGGCGAACGCTTTTTTCAAGGCGATTACCCCTTTCATTTTCTTTCCATTGTAACAAAAGCCTGCCGTGTGCGTCACCGGCAGGCTTTTTTCATGATGTGATGACCGCGGATACGGTTCTGTCTTTTCCATTGATGTCCTTTATGACTTCCACTTCCGCATTCGGAAAGGAATGACGGAACAGGTCTTTCACGGCTTTTCCCTGATTATATCCGATTTCAAAGACGACAAGCGCTTTATCTTTCATGACAAGAGGCAGCTCCTCCATAAACCGCTTGTAGAATTTCAAGCCGTCACCGCCGTCTGTAAGAGCATGAAGCGGCTCATGAAAACGGACGATATCGGATAACTCCGCCATCTCTTCTTCAGAAATATACGGCGGGTTGGACACAATAATATCCGCTTTTATTCCTGATGAAATAAAAGGAGTCAACAGATCTCCCTGCAAAAAGCGGACGTCCGCTCCGAGGTTTTGCGCATTTCTTTCCGCCACTTGAAGCGCTTCTTTTGAAATGTCCGAAGCCGATACTGAAAAATGTCCGCATTCAAGCGCAAGCGTCACCGCAATGGCTCCGCTCCCCGTTCCGATATCAATGACATTCAGGCGTTCTCCCTCAGAAAACACCCGCTTCTGTCTGTCCAGCAGATGAAAGACAACTTCTTCCGTTTCCGGACGCGGAATGAGAACATCGTCATTCACAAAGAATTCCCGGCCGTAAAACTGTTCTTTCCCGATAATATATTGAATCGGAACGCCTTCTTTATGCATTTCCACATGCCGCATGAAACGGTATAGCTCATCCTCGCCGACAGGCTCCTGCAGACTTGCGAGAAGCTTGCTCCGATCCATTCCGGTATCATTTAACAGCAGCAGCTCGGCCGCGTTTTTTTCTCTTCCCGCTTCGGTTAAATAAGAAGAAGCCCAGCTTAGGGCTTCAAAAACGGTCTTCATCTTAATTTTCCGCCTGCTGGAGCTTGCTTGACTGGTCTTCTACGATTAACGCTTCAACCACTTCATCAAGCTTTCCTTCAAGGATTTGGTCCAGCTTTTGAATCGTCAGTCCGATGCGGTGATCCGTCACACGGTTTTGCGGGAAATTGTATGTGCGGATACGTTCAGAACGGTCGCCTGAACCGACGGCTGATTTGCGTGTCTGATCATATTCAGCCTGGGCTTCCTGCTGGAATTTGTCATAGATTCTGGCGCGGAGCACCTTCATCGCTTTTTCTTTGTTTTTAATCTGAGATTTTTCATCCTGACAGGATACGACGACACCCGTCGGCAAATGCGTAAGGCGCACGGCCGACATTGTCGTGTTTACGCTCTGTCCGCCCGGTCCGCTTGATGCGAATGTATCGACGCGGATATCCTTTTCATGGATGTCCACTTCTACTTCTTCCGCTTCCGGAAGACACGCCACCGTCGCCGTAGACGTATGAATGCGGCCGCCTGATTCCGTTTCCGGCACACGCTGCACGCGGTGCGCCCCATTCTCATACTTCAGCTTGGAGTACGCGCCTTTTCCCGTAATCATAAAGATGATTTCCTTGTAACCGCCCGTTCCGGTCACGTTTGCTTCCATGACTTCGGTCTTCCAGCCTTGGATTTCGGCATAACGGGAGTACATTCTGTAGAGATTTCCCGCAAACAGCGCGGCTTCTTCTCCGCCTGCTGCGCCGCGGATCTCCATGATTACGTTTTTGTCATCGTTCGGGTCTTTCGGGATGAGGAGCACTTTTAAACGCTCTGATAAGGTTTCGGTCTCTCCTTGCAGCTCGGAGATTTCTTCCTTCACCATTTCTCTCATATCGGCATCAAGCTTATCCTCAAGCATTGCTTTCGCATCGGCAAGCTGTTCTGATGCGTCTCTGTATTGTCTATAGACTTCAACAGTTTCCTGTATATCAGATTGCTCTTTCGAATATTCTCTAAGCTTTTTCGGATCGTTGACCACTTCCGGATCACTTAAAAGCTCATTTAATTTTTCGTATCGTTGTTCAATTGACTGTAAACGGTCTAACACGGTCTTCACCTCTGTTTTCCTGTGCGTAACATTCTCATTATAGTATAGGGCTTATCGCCAGTCAAAAGCAATCGGCCTCTGCTATACTGAAACAAAAAAGGATGAGCGGATATGCTGAAATCCATCCACCATATAGCAATCATATGCTCTGATTATGAAAAGTCGAAAGCTTTTTACACCGAAACGCTCGGTTTCGGCATTATAAAAGAAACCTACCGAAAGGAGCGCGGGTCTTATAAACTCGATCTGGCGCTGGACGGCACATATGTGATTGAATTGTTTTCCTTTCCCGATCCGCCCGAGCGGCCGACCCGTCCTGAAGCAGCAGGTCTCCGGCACCTCGCCTTCACTGTAAACGATCTTGAAGCGGCCGTCAGGGAGTTAAAAGAAAAGGGCATCGACACAGAACCGGTCAGAACCGATCCGCTGACGGGGAAACACTTTACCTTTTTCTTCGATCCCGACAAGCTTCCGCTAGAATTGTATGAAGCGTAACGTTTTTTGAAGAAATGTTGCTTTCTTTGGCGAATTCCTTCTTGTTTTGTCTAACATGAAGGGAACGCCGCCTCATGGTCGAATACCTAGCTGAAAAGGAGGTATGTGATCATGAATACAAACATGGCCGCGAAAGAACTCGGTGTCTCCGCAAAAACGGTGCAAAGGTGGGTCAAGCAGCTGAATCTTCCGGCTGAACGGAATGAGCTCGGGCATTATTCCTTTACGCCTGAGGATCTTGATGTACTTAAATCGGTCAAACAGCAAATTTCTGAAGGCACTGCTCTGCTGGACGTACAAGTGCCCCGGCAGCCAAAAAAAAGGACGGGCTTTATTTTGCAGCGGCCGAAAACCAGCGGCGGCGCCGAACAAAGGTTGGCAGAGCTGGAACGCAAACTGGATATTCTCACGAAAGAGAAACAGGACGGGGACCAACTGCTATCAAGAATAGATGAGCTGGAACGCCAGCTGAAACAAAAGGCGGATGAAGGTGTGTCTTATCAGCTTCTTCAGCACAGACGGGAAATCGACGACCTCAATGCCGAATTGCAGACATTGGCCTCCCGCATCCAGGAACTTGCCCAGACAGCTCCCCTCTCAGAAACAGCCGCTTCTTCAGAACATAAGAAACCCAGAAAAAAAACGAGATTTTCGCCTTTTAAATTTCAATTCTAATGAAAAAAGCTCCCTGAAACAGGGAGCTTTTCATTATGCAGTCAGCGCAATGATGATCGGCAGTGAGATTAGAGATAAAATCGCACTGATCACGAACGCAGACGCAGTTTCTTCCTCTTGTTTTTCGAAACGTGTGGCAATCATCGCCGCTACCGCAGATCCAGGGAATGCAACAAGCAATACCGCTTTTGTGATCTGGTCAGCCGGAAGTCCGACTGCAAGAGCGATCAAGTACATCAATGCAGGCTGAACGGCAACTTTTAACAAAGCGATACCGAAAGCCGGCACACTGAGCTTGATGTTGCGGATACCGACAGTTACACCGACGGCGAAGAGCGCAACACCTGATGTTGTGCTTCCGAGCTGCTCAAGCATTTTGTCGCCGAGCTCAGGAAGACTTACACCGAACAGCACTAGGATGATACTGATAAGCGGTGCAGCCGCAAGCGGTTCGGAAAGACCGTGAAGAATAGACTTACCAGTCATTTTCCAGAAGCTTTCGTTTTCATTGTCTTTTTTCTTAGATGACTCACCGACAGTAGCGATAATGATCGCAAGCGGATCAAGCATAGCGTTAACCACGATACCCGTTACGGCAATAGGAATCGCTACTTCGTTTGCGCCGAATAAGCTTCCGAGTACAGGAATACCCATAAATGCAAATGTCGGCTGTGCTGAGTTTAAAGAAAATACAGATGAGTTCGTTAAATCATACTTAAAGATGAATTTACAAACCAGCAGAATGACGATATAGAATCCGACAATCCCGATGATCAAAGCGATCATTAAAGGAACCTGTGTTAAAAACGCACTTCTTGAAGTGGTTAAAATACTGGCGATAAAATGCGCCGGAAGCGCGTACTTCGTAACTAAGGTGCTTACCCCTTTTGCTGACTTCGCGTCATAACTTCCGAAGCGACCTGCGAACCATCCCAGCACGATCACGAAAAAGATCGGCGCCAGGAGGATTAAAATATCTAAGAAGCTCAAAATGTTCTCCTCCAAATCCTTAATGTCCGTATACTTTAGCCTTTACATAAAAGCTTTCCCTCGGACTGTTAAATTAATCGTAAAATTATTTAGCGACAACTTGTTTGTATTGCGGTTTCCACATTGCATCAAGAACGGCTTGTTCTACATTTTCAGGAATGCGGTTTGCCACGCCTTCTTTAATTGCAGTTTCTGCTACGGCGATCGCAACTTTAATTGAAACTTCTTGTAAGTCGCTCATGCTCGGAAGAAGGCCTGAACCCGGTGTTTCAAAATCAACGCTTTCTGCGATTGCGTCAGCAGTTGCCGCAAACATTGCAGGAGTAATCACTTTCGCTTCTACAACGATTGAACCGAGGCCAAGTCCAGGGAACGCGAATGCGTTGTTAGATTGTCCGATTTCATGAGAAACGCCATTGTACTCAACATTGTCAAACGGGCTTCCTGTTGCCACAAGAACTTTACCGTCAGTCCATTTGAAAAGATCGCTAGGAACGGCTTCAGCAAGCGGTGTCGGGTTAGACATCGGCATGATGACCGGACGCTCAACGTGTTTTGCCATTTCTTTTACGATTTCTTCACTGAATGCGCCGCTTTGGCCTGAAGTACCGATTAAGATAGTCGGTTTTGCTTGACGGATCACTTCAATGAAAGGAATTTGTCCATTTTCATCGCGTTTCCAATCTTTAATTTCTTCAGCTGTGCGCAGGTACGGCTCTTGGAAATCAAGAATGTTTTCCATACCTTCAACTAACAGGCCTCTGTAGTCCATTGTGTAGAATGCTTTGTTAGCTTCTTCTTCAGAAAGACCGGCAAGCACCATAGTGTCGCGGATTTGGTCAGCGATTCCGATTCCGGCAGATCCCGCACCGAAGACAACCACACGCTGATCTTTAATAGAAGCGCCTGTTTTCTTCATAGCTGCAAGCACACCTGCAAGCGTAATCGCACCAGTACCTTGAATGTCATCGTTGAAAGTAAGAATTTCATGATTGTATTTCTTCATGATATTGCGCGCGTTTTTGTTTCCAAGGTCTTCCCAGTGAAGAAGAGCTTTAGGGAAATATTTAAGCGCAGCTTTTACATAAGCGTCAATGAAAGCTTCATAACGTTCGCCTTGGATACGTTCATGGCGGTTACCGATGTATAAAGGATCGTTCAGAAGTTTTTCATTGTTCGTACCGACGTCAAGAACGACAGGAATAACACGGCTTGGATCAATACCGGCAGCGGCTGTGTATACGGCTAATTTACCGATGGCGATGTTGATTCCGCCTACACCCCAGTCACCGATTCCGAGGATGCTTTCTGAGTCTGTCGCAACGATCAGATCAATATCGCCGGCAGTGGCATGAAGGTTTTCAAATGCTTCTTCAATGCCTTCCACATTGTCGATAGAAAGGTAAATCCCTTGAGGTCTTCTGTACTCATGGCTGTATTCTTGAATCGCTTCACCAACAGTCGGTGTGTAAACAACCGGCAGCATTTCGCGAAGATGGTTTTGAAGCAATTTAAAGAAAAGAACTTCGTTACGGTTTTGCAAATCATTCAAATACACGTTTTGGCGAAGGCGGTCCGGCTGAGCCTGAAACTGCTCGTATGCGCGTTTAGCCTGCTCATCAAGAGACAGAATTGTCGGAGGAAGCAGCCCGTCTAATCCAAGGCTTTTTCTTTCCTCTGCTGAAAATGCAACACCTTTATTTAAAGTAGGGATAGATAGAACTTCTTTTCCTCTTAAAGTAGTTTCTAAGTTGCCTTCCTTCGTTACTTTAATATTATTCAAGAAAATCTCCTTCTTTCTTCAAATAGTTAACAAAGTTAAGTAATCACCTAATTTGGCCAGTGTGATCGCGATCTGCTATATCTTTTTTTGACAATTATTCGAACAATGTCTCATAACTATTTACATTACTTAGTCATTTTATGCCTGTAAAAATGAAAATTCAAGAGATGAAAATTACTTAATTTTTTCATACTCTTTTTTAAGTTATTTAACTACAATTTTTGAAAAAACGTCAAAAAAACACCGGATCTTTTACCGATGTTTTCATGAAAAGGGTTATTTATCAGTCTGTTTATTCGGCACTTCGTGATGGTGTCTGCATCTCGCTTCGTATGACTCTGATGCGCCGACTAAAATGACCGGGTCATCATAGGAAGCGGGCTTCCCTTCAATTAAACGCTGCGTACGGCTTGCCGGCGACCCGCAGACGGAGCATACCGCCTGCAGCTTCGTTACCGATTCGGCAACCGCCATCAGATTCGGCACAACGCCGAACGGCTCTCCGCGGAAATCCATATCAAGTCCGGCCGCGATGACACGATAGCCTTTATCGGCAAGCCGGGATAAGTCGTCAATGATCGATTCGCCGAAAAACTGCACTTCATCCACCGCGATGACGTCCGTGCTTTCACTGATATGATCCCATATTTCAGCCGAAGACGAGATGACGTGGCTTGTCATGGATGTGCCGTTGTGAGAAACGACGGCTTCCTCACTGTAGCGATTATCAATGGCAGGTTTGAATACCTTAACCTCCTGCTTCGCATATGTCGCTCTTTTCACTCTGCGGATCAGCTCTTCTGATTTCCCAGAGAACATGCTGCCGCATATCAGCTCAAGCCATCCGCTTTGCTTCATTATGTACATAGGCTATCCGCTCCCCTTTTTCCTGTTTATAGACATAAAAAACAGGCAAGAAGCAATTCTTGCCTGCCTGTAAAATCTATTATTACTTAAGACCGTATTTTTTGTTAAAGCGATCAACACGACCATCAGCAGAAGCGAATTTTTGACGTCCAGTGTAGAATGGGTGGCATTCAGAGCAAATCTCAACGCGTACCTCTTCTTTTACTGAGCCTGTTTCAAATTCATTTCCGCAAGCACATTTAACTGTTGCTTTTTTGAAATTAGGATGAATTCCTGCTTTCATTGTATCCATCTCCTTCCGCCCTGAATCCCGTGTGGAAACAGAGTTATTATTCCGGAGCGAATCCGGAACGCATATGAGAGAATTATATCAGTCATTTACTGCATTTGCAAATACATTTTTTATCAGCGGCGGGCTGATGATGACAGGTTCGCCTGCTTCCATTCTTGGTTGATCAGATCGAAGAACTCCTGATTCGTTTTCGTTTTTTTCATTTTTCTCATAAACTTCTCTGCGAAGTCAGGAGAATCAGACATCGACTTGCGGATCGCCCATAAACGGTCAAGATGCTCTTTCGGCACGAGCAGCTCTTCTTTCCGTGTGCCGGAGCGGCGGATATCGATCGCCGGGAAAATCCGTCTTTCCGCAAGAGAACGGTCAAGGTGAAGCTCCATGTTGCCCGTTCCTTTAAATTCTTCATAGATGACGTCATCCATCCGGGAACCCGTGTCTACGAGTGCCGTCGCTAAAATGGTCAGGCTGCCGCCCTCTTCAATGTTTCTCGCGGCACCGAAAAAGCGCTTCGGACGATGGAATGCAGCCGGGTCAATCCCGCCGGAAAGCGTTCGTCCGCTTGGCGGGATAACGAGGTTGTAGGCGCGTGCCAAGCGGGTAATGCTGTCCATCAGGATAATAACGTCTTTTTTGTGTTCAACGAGACGCATCGCCCGTTCAAGCACAAGTTCCGCTACCTTAATGTGATTTTCCGGCACTTCATCAAACGTGGAGCTGACGACATCGCCCGCTACGGAACGTTCAATATCCGTTACTTCTTCCGGTCTTTCATCAATTAAGAGCACGATCAATTTAGCGTCAGGCTGATTTGTCGTAATGCTGTTAGCGATTTCTTTTAACAGCATGGTTTTACCGGCTTTCGGCGGCGCCACGATCAGACCGCGCTGGCCGAAACCGACGGGAGCCATCATATCGAGAATTCGTGTTGAGAGATAATTCGGTTTCGTCTCAAGCACCATTTGGCGGTCGGGATAAAGCGGAGTCAGCGCAGGAAAATGAACGCGCTCCTTCGCGGATTCCGGATCATCGCCATTTACCGCTTCAACGTGCAAAAGTCCGTAATAGCGTTCGTTCTCTTTCGGCGGGCGCACCTTGCCGGAAACTTTGTCACCGTTTCTTAAATCAAAGCGGCGGATCTGGGAAGCAGAAATGTAGATGTCTTCTGAGCTTGGCGAGTAATTAATCGGTCTGAGGAAGCCGAACCCTTCCGATTGGATGATTTCGAGCACACCTTCCATAAACAGAAGATCCTCCTGCTCGGCGTTGGCTTTCAGTATGGCAAAGATTAATTCTTTTTTGGTCAGTTTGCTGTAATAGGAGATTTTATAATGTCTTGCCAGTTCGTACAGTTCTTTTAATTTCATATTTTCCAAAGAGGAAATAGATACGTCTTTCATAAAAACACCACGCTTTTCATAGTCAATGTATTGCTGTTTTCATTCAAATCGGCTGCTTTGCATGATTCCGCCAAAGCACATTCTTTTATAAAACATTCAGGAACTTCTATCGGTAACACTTCCACCCATGATCGGCGCTTTTTTTTAAAAAGGATTGTCTTAATGAGTTTTGAAGGAAGCGAGGACAAAAACTTGAGAAGATCAATATTTATATCGTCTGTATGCGGTAGAATTTGAAATTTCCCAGTACTCAAAAGAAGGAATGACACAGAAAAATCGCAGCACTCTTTATTTTTACCTCATTTTAAAAAATTATTCAACTTAAATAATGCTTTGACATATAAATGATAGGGTTGACTCTTTTTTGCAAAAGAAAAGCGGGACGGAAAGTCCCGCTTTTCTCTCTATCTATGGCCGGATCACAAGATTTGGTTTTTTCTTCAGGCTGTGTCTTCCGTCAACGAATCGGACCGTTCCTGATTTCGCCCGGATAACCAGACTTTCGGTCGTGCCGACTGTGCCTTTGAACTGAACGCCTTTCAAAAGCTCTCCGTCCGTTACGCCCGTTGCCGCAAAAATGGCGTCGTCCCCCCTCACAAGGTCCTCCATCCGGAGCACTTTGGATACATCGAGCCCCATCCGCTCACAGCGGGCTTGCTCTTCCGCACTTTGCGGCAGAAGCCTGCCGATGATTTCGCCGCCGAGCGCTTTTAACGCAACGGCAAACAGGACGCCTTCAGGTGCCCCGCCTGAGCCGAAGAGAATGTCTACGCCCGTATGGTCAAAGGCCGTATTGATGGCGCCCGCGACATCACCGTCGTTGATCAGTTTGATTCTGGCGCCGGCCTCACGCAATTCAGAGATGATTCTTTCATGTCTGTCGCGATATAAAATGGTTGCCACGACATCTTCAATGTCTTTGTTTTTCGCTTTCGCAACAGCTTTTAAGTTATCAATGACAGGAGCTTCGATGTCGATGCAGCCTACCGCTTCAGGTCCGACCGCGATTTTTTCCATATACATATCAGGAGCGTTCAGCAGTGTTCCATGGTCAGCGACCGCGATCACCGTCAGCGCATTCCAGCCGCCGCTGGCTACGATGTTAGTGCCTTCAAGAGGATCGACGGCGACATCGACGCGGGGGCCGTATCCGTTTCCGAGCTTTTCGCCGATGTAAAGCATCGGCGCTTCGTCCATCTCGCCTTCCCCGATAACGACCGTGCCTTTCATTGGCACTGTGTCAAACACGTCACGCATGGCGCTTGTCGCCGCATCATCGGCTTCATCCTTTTTCCCGCGGCCCATCCATCTGGCAGATGCTAAAGCCGCCGCTTCAGTAACCCGAACCAATTCCATTGATAAGCTTCTTTCCATTTCAACACGATCTCCTCTCAAAAGTCCGCATTTCTATGAATTTTGGAGCTGTTCTATCTCTTCGTCCGTCAGCCTCTGCCGCCAGATTGTGGCGCCCAGACCTTCGAGTTTTTTCTCAAGATTGCTGTAGCCGCGGTCCAAATGCTCAAGACCGGTAATTTCGGTTACGCCGTCGGCCATCAGCCCTGCTACGACCAGACAAGCGCCTGCACGCAGATCGCTCGCCTTTACTTTTGCGCCCTGCAGCTCGGCCGGACCGGTGATAATCGCCGACCTGCCTTCCACTTTCATGTTGGCTCCCATCCGTCTCAGCTCATCAATATGCTTAAATCTGGCCGAGTAGATGGTGTCAGTCACGACACTCGTGCCGCCCGCTCTCGTTAACAGAGACGTCATCGGCTGCTGAAGGTCAGTCGGGAATCCCGGGTAAACAAGCGTTTTCACGTCAACCGGTTTTATCTGCTTCTGCCCGCCGAGCATGAGAAGCTGGTCGTCACTCGTCTCGATGTGAAAACCCATTTCCCTGAGCTTTGACGTTAATGACTCCAGGTGAGTCGGTATGACATTATCAATAATGACTTCTTTCCCCATCGCGGCGCCGGCAATCATAAAGGTGCCCGCCTCAATTCTGTCCGGGATGATGGTGTGCCTGCATCCGTGCAGCTCTTTCACGCCGTCGATTCTGATCACATTGGTTCCCGCGCCTTTTATCTTTGCGCCCATGCTGGTGAGCAGTGTGGCAACATCAATAATCTCAGGTTCCTTGGCGGCGTTTTCTATCACGGTTTTTCCTTCAGCGAGCACAGCGGCAAGCATGATATTGATCGTCGCCCCGACGCTGACGACGTCTAAATAAATCCGTGCGCCTCTCAGCCTTTCGGCGCGCAGATAAATCGCGCCTTGTTCATTGGTGACTTCAGCCCCAAGCGCCTCAAACCCTTTTATATGCTGGTCAATCGGCCGAGGCCCGAGATGGCACCCGCCCGGCAGTCCGATGACCGCCTGTTTAAAGCGGCCGAGCATCGCGCCCATTAAATAATAAGAAGCGCGGAGCTTTTTCACTTTGCCGTTGGGAAGCGGCATGCTGATCATCGGTGAAGGATCCACGACCATTTCTCCTTTTTCAAAATGGACGTTTCCGCCGATTTCTTTCAGCAGGTCACGCAGCGTTTCAATATCTGAGATCTCCGGAAGCCCTTCGATCGTTACTTCGGAATTTGCCAGAATGGTTGCGGGTATCAATGCGACGGCGCTGTTTTTCGCACCGCTGATATGTACGGTTCCGTTTAACGGATCGCCGCCGGCAATATTCAACTTTTCCATGATAGTCTCCTTCCATAAGAAGATAGCTGCGGAGCATAAATAAAATGGCATTTTATTCTGTCTCTGCAAATAAAGCTCTTGTCCAAAATGTAGCCAATTCGAAGAGAAAGAATACAAGGACATTATAAAATAACAGGAAGAAAATAGCGAAGCTTTACGGGGCATTTTTAACACAGGATGCACAGAGACCCGCCGGGTTCACATTCCGGGGAACTTTGATATGAAGGCCCGCCGTCAAACAGGAAAACATAAGGGTGCGGCAAACGGATGCAACCGGTTTGCCGCCCATTACACCCTTATTTATTCCAGTCTGCCAAAAATTGCTCAATGCCTTTATCCGTTAACGGATGTTTTGTCAGCTGGTGAATGACTTTCAGCGGCATCGTACCGATATGTGCACCGCGCAAAGCCGCTTCAGTCACGTGCTGCGCATGACGGATGGAAGCTGCGATGATTTGTGTATCAATGTCATGAAGGTCAAAAATCTGTCTTACTTCTGAAATCAGGTCAAGGCCGTTATGGCCGATATCATCCAGGCGGCCTAAGAACGGAGATACATAAGTCGCTCCGGCTCTTGCGGCTAAAAGCGCCTGGTTGGCGCTGAAGATGAGCGTTACGTTTGTTTTTATGTTCAGGTCGCTCAGCGCTTTTACGGCTTTTAACCCTTCAGACGTCATCGGGATTTTCACCGTGATATTCGGCGCAATTTTCGCAAGTTCTTTACCTTCTTCAATCATTTCTTCAGCATTCAGGGAAATGACTTCTGCGCTTACTGATCCGCTCACGACTTCCGTAATCTCACGAAGTCTGTCATGGAAAGTCACGTCAGCTTCTTTTGCTACTAAACTAGGGTTTGTCGTCACTCCGGCGAGAACGCCAAGTTCATAAGCTTCTTTAATCTCGTCAATGTTTGCTGTATCAATGAAAAATAACATAAGGAAAGCCTCCCCAGTAATCAATTTTCAGAACTGTAAAACATGATTGCGCTTTCTAAAGGTAAGACATAAAACCGCCTGTCAATGCTGTCAGGCGGTTTATGGATGTTACACTGGATTAAGCTTGGTTTGAAGAACCGAACTCACGCATTTTGCCGATAACCGTTTCTTTGATCGCTTCACGAGCAGGTCCAAGATATTTACGAGGATCATATTCGTTCGGCTTAGCTGCCAATGTTTCGCGGACAGCTTTTGCAGAAGAAATTTGGTTTTCAGTGTTTACGTTGATTTTAGCCGTACCAAGTGAGATTGATTTTTTAATGTCGGCAGTCGGAATTCCTGTACCGCCGTGAAGTACTAACGGAAGGCCGGTTGATTTGCCGATGTCTTCCATTTCTTTGAAACCGAGGTTCGGTTCGCCTTTGTAAGGGCCGTGAACAGAACCTAATGCAGGTGCAAGGCAGTCGATGCCAGTACGCTCTACAAGTTCTTGACACTCTTTAGGGTCAGCATAGATTACGCCTTCAGCGATAACGTCATCTTCCTGTCCGCCGACAGTTCCGAGCTCAGCTTCAACTGAAACGCCGTGGAAATGAGCAAGCTCAACCACTTTAGCTGTAGTTGCTACGTTTTCCTCAAACGGATGGTGAGATGCGTCGATCATTACAGAAGTGAAGCCTGCATGAATCGCTTTCGCACAAGATTCAAAGCTTGAACCGTGGTCTAAGTGAATGGCAACAGGAACTGTCACTTTGTATTCTTCCATAAGAGCTTTAACCATGGCAACGACCGTTTTGAAGCCGCCCATGTAGCGTCCCGCGCCTTCTGAAACACCAAGAATAACCGGGGATTTTTCCTCTTCTGCTGCTTGTAAAATAGCTTGAGTGAACTCAAGGTTATTTAGGTTAAATTGTCCAACAGCATATCCTTTTTCTTTAGCTGTATTCAACATTTCCGTCATTGAAACTAAAGGCATGTCGAAAGTCCTCCTTATGTAGCCTGATTTGCTTTCTCGAAAAAAGCTTTCCACCCTATAGCATGACCATAAAAACCTGTCATATGTAAAACAACAGATCGCTTTTTCTCCATCTCTAGGATACCAACTTTTCGACAAATCGGCAACACAATGACATAATTGTTTCTAATTTTATTAATTCGATTTTAGAGGTAAATATTTTTTCACCGCGTCTCTGATCTCGTCAATGTCGAAAGGTTTGGCAAAATGAGTCAGCGCTCCGAGCTCTTTTGATTCCTTAATCATATCGAGTTCTCCGTAAGCGGTCATAATAATGACGCGGATGGAGTCGTCGATCATTTTCATGCGTTTGAGAATTTCGATTCCGTCCATGCCGGGGATTTTCATATCTAAAAGCACAAGATCGGGCCGTTCTTTTGTTACGATGTCCAGCGCCTGTATGCCGTTGGCGGCCTGAAACGTCTGGTACCCTTCTTTATGAAACACTTCATTGAGCAATATACGTATACCGTATTGGTCATCTACGATTAAAATCTTTTCATTCATCATTTTACACCCCAATATTATCATTTTCGTCAAAAGGAAGCAGTTGTTTATGTATTCTGTTTGATTTTCACATTTCCTTTAATTATAATAGTCTACTTTCCGACATTTTCTGAGCATTTTCTCTTTTGTTGTATACTGTTCTTGTAAGTGTAAAGGAGGTTTCACTCATGTTAAAGATCTTTACGACGCAGCTTGCAGGCATTTTTTCCCGCATTCAGGATAAGGAATCCGAAGCAATAGAAGACGGCGCGCGGCTGCTGGCTCAGGCTGCCGTCAGCGGCCATTCCATCTATTTATACGGCGCAAATGAGATGCAGGGCATTTTGTGCGAGGCGGAACTCGGCTCTGAACCGATGCCTTCGGTCAAGGCGTTTCCGGATACAGCTGATTCGATTACAGTAAGCGACAGGGTGCTGATGTTCTGTTCAGGCCCGGGTACGGCTGAAGAACAGGCGCTGGCAAAAAAGCTTTATGAAAAAGGGATCGGCCTCGTCTGCGTGTCCCCCGTCATTAAGGATCAAACCGGGATTGAGGCATTTTGTGATGTTCATATTGACAGCAAATTAAAAATGCCGCTTCTGCCCGATGAAGACGGAACAAGATACGGCTTTCCTTCATTAATGACAGGCCTGTATGTCTATCACGCACTGTCCTTTACATTAAAGGAAATGGTGCAGGAATATGACTGATGAAGAAAAAAGACTTGCCGCTTTTAACGGAGGCAAGTCTTTTTTTATTACTTCTGTTCGGCAGCTTGTACGGAAGCGCCGATAAAGTCTTTGAATAAAGGCTGAGGTCTTGTCGGTCTTGATTTGAACTCAGGGTGGAATTGGCAAGCGACATACCAAGGATGGTCTTTCAGCTCGATAATTTCCACAAGGCGGCCGTCAGGGCTTGTGCCTGAGAACACAAAACCGTTCTCTTCCATTTTCTGTCTGTATTCATTGTTGAATTCATAACGGTGGCGGTGGCGTTCGTATACCACTTCATCCGCATACGCTTCGAAAGCTTTCGTGTCTTCCTGAAGCTTACAAGGGTACAGTCCGAGACGAAGCGTTCCTCCAAGATCCTCGACATCTTTTTGTTCAGGAAGAAGGTCGATGATCGGATAAGGAGTGGACGGATCGATCTCCGCAGAGTGAGCCCCTTCCAGACCTAATACGTTTCGCGCATATTCAATGGATGCAATCTGCATACCGAGGCAGATGCCGAAGAACGGAATTTTATTTTCACGCGCGTACTTGGCGGCGATGATTTTCCCTTCTACACCGCGGTCTCCGAAACCGCCGGGCACGATGATTCCGTCTGTGCCTTCAGTGAGCTCTTGAATATTGCTTTCTGTCACTTCTTCGGCGTTAATCCATTTGATCTTCACATCAGCGTCAAACGCATAGCCCGCGTGGCGCAGTGATTCAACAACTGAAATGTAAGCGTCCTGAAGCTCGACGTATTTTCCGACGAGGCTGATTGTAATGGTTTTAGACAAGTTTTTCACTCTTTTGACAAGGTCTTTCCATTCCGTCATATCCGGATCTTTGCACTCTAATTTCATATGATCGCAGACAAGCTTATCGAGTCCCTGCTCCTGAAGGTTAAGCGGGATGGAGTAAAGGTTGTCCGCATCTTCACATTCAATAACCGCTTTCGTGTCAATATCGCAGAAGAGGGCGATTTTATCTTTCATATCTTGAGAAATCGGCATTTCTGTGCGCACGACGATGATATTAGGCTGAATGCCGAGGCTTCTCAGCTCTTTTACGCTGTGCTGCGTCGGTTTTGTTTTCAGCTCGCCCGCCGCTTTGATGTACGGAACAAGCGTACAGTGAATGTACATCACGTTTTCATGGCCGATGTCGCTTTTCATTTGACGGATGGCTTCAAGGAACGGAAGGGATTCGATATCTCCCACGGTTCCGCCGATCTCAGTAATGACTACATCTGCATTTGTTTCTTTGCCGGCGCGGTAAACACGGTCTTTCAGTTCATTTGTGATATGCGGAATGACCTGAACCGTTCCCCCGAGGTAGTCCCCGCGGCGTTCTTTCTTCAATACAGCAGAATAGATTTTACCGGTCGTCACGTTGCTGAATCTGTTCAGATTAATGTCAATGAAACGCTCGTAGTGCCCTAAGTCAAGATCAGTCTCGGCGCCGTCATCGGTTACGAACACCTCACCGTGCTGGTACGGGCTCATCGTTCCCGGGTCAACGTTGATATAAGGGTCAAATTTTTGGATGGTGACGCTCATGCCTCTGTTTTTCAACAGGCGGCCCAGTGATGCTGCCACAATTCCTTTTCCGAGTGAAGATACAACTCCCCCGGTTACAAAAATATACTTCGTCATTTCGTTTGCTCCTCTCTTCGGTCTGCGCTACATTCTTTAAAATGTGCCGTTTTATAGAAAATCATTTCACTAAAAACAAATGATGTATAAAAGAATTTGGGAGATGAAAATAAGAAAGCTCCCTTTCAATTTCTTGAAAGGGAGCGTAGCACTCTTATGAATTCTCTTCTTTTTGAAGAGCCCAAAATACATACTACATAGTTCGACAATGAAAGTCAAGATCGTTTTGCTGCTATGAAATCAGCGTTTTTGATCCTCGTCTTCATCCTCATCTTCTTCAATCATATCCTCTTCGATCTCAAGATCGTCGTCATCTTCTTCATCGTCGATATCTTCGTCGTCAAAGCTGTCTGCTTCAAGGTCAAGATCTTCTTCAATTTCATCGAGATCGATGTCATCTTCATCAACTTCCTCGAATTCGTCAAGATCAAGATCTTCTTCAACGGCTTTTTTCGCTTTTTTCTTTTTCGCTTTTACAGTCGGCTGTGTTTCTTCGTCCAGCTGATCGTACGGATACCAGCTGCGAAGCCCCCAAGTCTGATCTGACAGAGCAATAAAGCGGCCGTCAATGTTGAGGTCGGTATAAAATTGGGCGATGCGGTCACCCAGTTCCTCTTTCTTAACACCGAGCAAGGAGGTAATTTCATTCAGCAGCTCCTGGAACGGAACCGGTTTTTTATGTTCTGAGAAAATTTCGTGAGCGATTTCAACTAAAGCCATCTGCTTCAGCTGTTCCTGAGAATATTGTTTGATACTCAAGGTCGGACACTCCCTTTCTATTACTTATATGTATCTGTTTCTATCCTATAATAAGAACGATTTTGTATTGTTTTGTTCATAAACCATACCTCTCATTATAAACAAATTAAAACAGAATATGCTACCCTTAACAGTGTAATTTAAGAAATTTTAGAGGCGTCCCTTCATAATTCGGCCGATGCGCGAAAACAAAGCCGCCGGCATATGCGCGGGCGGCCTGCTTCTCTCTATAAAGACTCTTGTTTTTCCGTACCGAATACAGACATGGCGAGTAATTCACTGACATCATAAGTGCCGATCGCGTCTTCGGCTTCTTTCGCTTTTGTACCGTCACCGAGCATGGTCAGGCAGTAAGGGCAGCCGGAGCTGATGACCGTCGGGCTGACAGAAAGCGCCTGCTCAGTCCGGGCCGTGTTGATTCTCACTCCCGTTTCTTCTTCCATCCACATGAGGCCTCCCCCGGCGCCGCAGCACATTCCGTTTTCGCGGCTGCGCTCCATTTCCTTCAATTGAACGCCAGGGATGGCTTTTAAGATCGCTCTCGGCGGCTCATACACTTCATTGTATCTGCCTAAATAGCATGAGTCATGGAAGGTAATCGTTTCATTCACCGGATGAAGCGGTTTTAGTTTCCCCTGCGACACCAGCTCGGCTAATAATTCAGTATGATGATAGACTTCAGCCTGGAATCCGAAATCAGGATATTCATTTTTGAACATATTATAGGCGTGCGGATCAATCGTGACGATTTTTTTGATCCCGTGTTTTTCAAATTCGCCGATGTTGTGTTCCGCCAGCTCTTGGAACAGAAACTCGTTGCCTAAACGGCGCGGCGTATCGCCAGAGTTTTTTTCTTTATTGCCGAGTATCGCAAAGGATACGCCCGCTTCATTGAGCAGTTTTGCAAATGAGACGGCGATCTTTTGGCTTCTGTTGTCATAGGAACCCATTGAACCGACCCAAAACAAATAATCAAACTCTTTCTCTTGTTTTTTCATTTCTTTCACCGTCGGAATCTCTGTATCCGTCTGCTCCCGCCAGTTTTCCCGCTCTTTCCGGTTTAAGCCCCACGGGTTTCCCTGTCTTTCAATGCTTGTCATGGCCCGCTGCGCGTCGCTGTCCATCTTCCCTTCCGTAAGCACAAGATAGCGGCGCAGATCGATAATTTTATCAACGTGTTCATTCATGACCGGACATTGATCTTCACAGTTGCGGCATGTGGTGCACGCCCAGATTTCCTCCTCCGTAATGACCTCGCCGATTAAGCTCGGGTTGTAGTCAATGGCTGCCGCCGCTTCACGCGAGCCTCCCCCTGAGGAAGCCGCGGCGAGCTGATTCGCCTTCGTATGCTGAAAAACGGGCGCGGGCACCCACGGAGATTTTGATGTCACGGCAGCTCCCTTTTCCGTCAGGTGGTCTCTCAGCTTTAAGATGAGATCCATCGGTGAAAGCATTTTGCCCGTACCGGAAGCAGGACACATATTTGTACAGCGGCCGCATTCGACGCAGGCGTAAAGATCGACAAGCTGGGAGCGGCGGAAGTCTTCAATCTTTCCGACACCGTAGCTTTCTTTCGTTTCATCGGTGAAATCAATTTTTTCCAGTTTTCCTTTTGAATTCAGCCTGGTGAGGAACACATTTGCCGGACCCGCAATTAAGTGTGCATGCTTTGATTGCGGCACGTACACTAAAAAGCTGAGCAAAAACAACAGATGAAGCCACCATGAAACATAAAACACGGCGGCTGCGGCCGGTGCTGAAAGACCGCCGAGCACAAACGCAATGGAGGAAGCGATCGGCTCCGTCCAGGACAAAGAATGATCGTGCCATAAAAGGTTCATGGCGTTCCCGAGAAGCACCGTCACCATCAGTCCTCCGATGAACAGCAGGACAAGCCCCGCTTTAAACCCGCGTTTCAGTCTGACGAGTTTTTCAATGTAGCGCCGGTAAAACGCCCAAACCACGGCAATTAAAATAAGAAACGTGACGATTTCCTGAAAAAAGGTAAACGCCGGATAAAGCGGGCCGAACGGCAAATGCCGATCGGGAAGCAGCCCTTTCAGAATAAAATCAATTGCGCCGAACTGAACGAGTATAAATCCGTAAAAAAACAGAACGTGGATGATTCCGCTTTTTTTATCTTTCAGCAATTTTTTCTGTCCGAACACATTCACCCATATCTTTTGCAGACGTTCTTTCAGGCGTTTATCAAATTCTTCCCTTTGGCCGAGCTTAATATAAGCGATCCTCGTTCTGATCAGGTAAACGAATAAATAAACGGCGTAAGCGGTTACAGCTAAGAACAGCAGCGCGTTTACCATGAGAAAAGCGTTCATCTTGTCTCCCCCTTTGTTCTGATTCCCCTCTTCATTGTCATATCTTTACTTTATCATAAATAATGAATGAGTGTTCAGTCAATGGTTAAATTCGCATTCTCAGGGCACACTATGGATACTTAGGAAAGGAGTGTCGATATGAAGATCTTTGTTGTATTGCTTGTCATTTTTATCATATTAATCGCACTTATGCTGCTTGATATGCTGCTTGGCCGGGCGGCGTACAAAAAACAGGCGTATGAGCCCGTTTTTGATCCGAAAAAGAGTGATATCAGACTCATTCACTGCGGCGGCGAGCTGGTGCAGCAAATGACGGCCGATATCCGCCAAGCCGTCTCTTCTATTCATATGATGTTTTTTATTATGAAGAACGACCAAGTCTGCCATGATATGTTTCATTTATTGAAAGAAAAGGCGCAGGCCGGCGTCTCCGTATATCTGCTGCTTGATTGGGCGGGCAGCCGCCAAGTGAAAAAGCCTTCTATTCAAACGATGGAAAAAGCCGGCGTTCACGTTCATTTTCTGAACAAACCCGGATTTCCGTTTCTTTTTTTCAAGCTGCAAAAACGGAATCACCGGAAAATAACCGTCATTGACGGCAAAATCGGCTATGTAGGCGGATTCAACATCGCGGAAGAGTATCTCGGCAAAAAAGCGAAGTTCGGAAACTGGGAGGATTATCATCTGCGGATGACCGGCGAAGGCACGGCGGATCTCCAGACTCTTTTTTTAAGCGACCTGAAACGAAACACCGGAAAAACACCCGAGTCACCCGAGGTTTATCCGCCGTTGCCGGAAGGGAATATCTCTCATAGGACATATGCGTCGGACGGTTTTTCGCTTGAATCGCATTATGAAACCTGCATCCTTAAAGCAGAAAAAAACATCGTGATCGGCACGCCTTATTATGTACCGAGCAAAAGGCTTCAGGCAGCGCTTATTGCAGCCTGCCGAAAAGGCGTCAAAGTCACTTTGATCGTGCCGATGAAGTCAGACCATCCGCTCGTTCGGGAAACGGCGTTTACCTATTATCCCGAGCTTTTGAAAGCCGGCTGTCTCATCTACCGGTATTATCAAGGCTTTTATCACGTCAAAGCCTTCATTATAGACGACCGCATCAGCATTATCGGTACGCCGAATTTTGATAAACGGAGCCTGTTCTTGAATGAGGAAGTGAATGTCATCATTAATGATGAGGCCTTTACGGAAGAAGTGCTCTCAACCATAAAGCAGGACATCGAAAAATCCGAGCTTCTCACATTAGAAAAAGTGAAACAGCGCTCCGTCAGACAGCTTCCTGCAGCATGGCTGGGAAAAGCCATATCTTATTTTTTATAAAGGAGAAACCATATGCTGTTCAGATTCGGTTTCGTTTCAAACGCCATGTGCCTTTGGGACGCATCCCCCGCCAAAACCTTAACATATGCGCGCTATACAAAACTTTCACCCGGCGAGCGGAAAGAGGCCCTGCTTTCTGTGACGAAAGCAAATCTTACCAATACGCTGCGCACCCTCCACTATGCGGTCGGACACGGCATCCCTTTGTACAGGTTCTCAAGCTCGATTGTGCCGCTCGCCACGCACCCGGATGTACTGTGGGATTTTGTCACGCCGTTTCGCCAGGAGTTCCGTGAGATCGGCGGGCTGGTCAGAAAATATGATCTCAGAACGAGCTTTCACCCGAACCAATTCACCCTTTTCACAAGCCCGAAACGGGACATTACCGCTAATGCGGTCAAGGATATGGCCTATCATTATGACATGCTGGACGCAATGGGCATCGCGGACCGCTCCGTCATTAACATTCATATCGGAGGCGCTTATGGCGACAAACAAAGCGCGCTTGACCGTTTCGGCATGAATCTGAAAGAGCTCCCCGATGTCATCAAACAGCGGATGACTTTGGAAAACGATGATAAAACGTATACATCTGAAGAAACACTCAGTGTATGTGAACAAGAGGGCATTCCGTTTGTGTTTGATTATCATCATTTTTACGCCAATCCGACCGATGACGCTGATTTAGATGACATTCTCCCGCGGATGATGAAAACATGGCAGCGGATCGGCTTAAAGCCGAAGGTCCACCTCTCCTCGCCAAAATCAGAATCAGCCATACGCAGTCATGCGGACTATGTGGATGCGAATTTTATTCTGCCGGTGCTGGAGCGGTTCAGACAATGGGAGACGGACATCGACTTTATGATTGAAGCGAAAGAGAAAGACCGGGCGCTGCTTCAGCTCGTCGAAGAATTAAGCGCTATCCGCGGAGTCAAACGCCTGGCGGGCGGCGTGCTGAGGTGGAAAGCATAACCAGGTTTATCACCGGTTTATATGGGGAATTTCCGAAATAACAGATCATCAGACGGAGGAGAAAACATATGAAAAATATAACATCTTTGAAAATAGCCGCTAAAAAGTTCACTTTACGAAACATGCTTCAGCTTTATCAGCTTTGCCACACGGGAGGCCACGAGCTGTATATCTACTCTAAAAAAACGATGTGCAAAATCAAAGACATCATCGAACTGGAAACATTCAGAATGGCGCATAAAGAACAAGAATATTTAATTGTAGTGGAAGGAAAGAAAGCGGTGCAGCTCATTGACCGTTTCAAACATATCATCGAACCTGCGCAAAAAGAAGCCCATTAAATACGGACTACATAAGAAAGGATAGACAGGAGGCGCCTCGGCCCCCGTTCGTCTATCCTTTTTCTATATTAATGAATCAGTTCGCCGAATTGCGCCTGATGGAGTCTTTGGTACATGCCGCCGGATGCCAGCAGTTCCTTGTGGTGTCCTTGTTCGGCGATGCCTTCTTTCGTGACGACGACGATCCGGTCCGCATCCTTAACCGTAGCCAGCCGATGGGCGATCACAAGTGTCGTGCGGCCTTCAGAAAGTTTCTGCAGAGACTTTTGAATGGCGGCTTCCGTCTCTGTATCGAGAGCCGATGTAGCCTCATCCAAAATTAAGATCGGCGGGTTTTTCAAAAACATTCTGGCGATGGAAAGCCGCTGCTTCTGTCCGCCTGACAGCTTCACTCCGCGTTCGCCGATCACCGTATCTAAACCGGCAGGATACCCGTTTACCAAATCCTCTAAATGCGCCTGGCGGACGGCCTGCCAGATTTCTTCCTCGGACGCGTCCAGCCGGCCGTAAGCAATGTTCTCCCGCAATGTGCCGGAAAACAGAAAAACATCCTGCTGGACGACGCCGATTTGTCCGCGCAGAGATGACAGCGTCATGTCTTTAATATCAATTCCGTCTATGGATATCGCGCCTTCAGACGGTTCATAAAAACGCGGCAGCAGACTTGTCAGCGTTGATTTCCCCGCTCCCGAAGGCCCGACAAATGCGACCGTCTCCCCCGCTTGAATGGACAAATTAATGCCGGACAGCACCGGATTGTTTTCTTCATAGCCGAATGACACATGATCATAGCGGATATTCCGTTTTAAACCGGACACATGTTTCGCATTCGGGGCATCCTTGATGTCAGGCTCCGTTTCCAGGATTTCCATAAAGCTTTTAAAACCGGCAATGCCTCGCGGGTACATTTCAATAATCGCGTTGATTTTATCAATCGGACGGAAGAGAACGTTCGTCAGCAGCACGAAAGCGACGAATTCCCCGTAGGATAATGATCCGCGGATGACAAACCATGTGCCGCACAACAGGACGAACAGCGTGACGAATCTTGTCAGCATGTAACTGATTGAGCCGTTTTTCGCCATGATTTTATATGACGTCAGTTTTGTTTTGCGGAACCGCTGATTGTTCACGTCAAACCGCTGCTGTTCAAACGCTTCATTACTGAAAGCCTGGACAAGGCGGATGCCGCCGATATTGTTTTCGACCCTCGCGCTGAAATCCCCGACGTCTTTGTTCAGTTTTGTAAATGCAGAGGTCATTTTTTTATTGAAATATAAAGCGAGCCAAATGACGACCGGCATGATGATAAACGTCAACAGCGCGAGCTGCCAGTTAATGAACAGCATCACACCGAACGCGCCCAAAATCGTCATGATGGCGATAAACAGATCTTCGGGCCCGTGGTGGGCGGTTTCTCCGATATACATCAAATCATTGGTGAGCTTGGACATTAAACTGCCCGTTTTGTTGTTATCGTAAAATTTGAAGGAAAGCTTTTGCAGATGGTCAAAAAGCTTTTTCCGCATATCGGTTTCAATGTTAATGCCGAGCATATGGCCCCAATACGTCACAACATACTGAAGTGCCGAGCTGAGGGCGTAGACCCCGAATAAAGCAGCGGAAGTCAAAATAATCAGACTCCAATCCCGGCCCGGGAGCAATGTATCGATAAAGTAATTGACAATCAGAGGAAAACTCAGCTCCATCAATCCGCCGGCAATGGCAGAAAAGAAGTCGAGAAAAAACAGCTTTTTGTACGGTTTATAATAAGAAATAAATTGTCGCAGCACGATTCCGCCCTCCTATATTTCTCAATTATACTATACACAAGGCGTTTTTAAGCGCTTTTTATAAAACGCCTGAAAATAACCGTGCAAAGGATTCCTTCGTTCTTTCCCATAATGTGCGCTTATAGAAACGGACGGGGCTGACTTTCTCAGACTCCTTCATATCTTCCAGATAATGCACTTCAAGATCTTTGATTGCAGCCTGATCTGTAAAAAAGACATTGACTTCAAAGTTCAGCTGAAAGCTTCTCATGTCCATATTCGCCGTCCCGACAGAAGCGAGGTTTCCGTCAGTGATGAGCACTTTTTGATGCATAAAGCCTTTTTGATAGGAATAAACTTCGATTCCTTCGCGAAGAAGCTCGGGGAAATACGATCTCGTCGCGTACTGGGTTAAAAACCCGTCATTGGTTTCCGGCACCATCACACGCACCTCTACGCCTCTGGCAGCTGCCTCCTTTAATGCTGTGCGGATCGGCTCATTCGGCACGAAATAAGGCGTCGCAATCCATACAGACGATTCGGCTGCCGCAATCATGGCATAATACAGATCGCTCATCCGCTCCTTCATATCAGGGCCTGTCGGAACGACTTGATAGATGCCGCCGCTTTCTGCAGGGACCGGGCGGCTGTATGCTTTTTGATTAATAAGCACCTCATCCGAAACGTATTCCCAATCAAGCATAAAAATACTGTGGAGCGTCTGAACAATTTCTCCTTCGACTTTCATATGGGTGTCACGCCAAAAACCGACATTTCGGTCTTTACTGATATATTCCTTGCCGACATTCAGCCCGCCGACAAAACCGGTTTTCCCGTCAACGATCACGATCTTGCGGTGATTTCGGAAATTGAATTTCTGGTTGAAAAAGCCATATTTCAGCGGCAGAAACGGGACGATATTCACGCCCGCACGTTTCAGTTTTTTAATGTCTTTTCCGGCCAGCTTCAAGCTGCCGGCCGCGTCGAACAAAAACCGCACTTCCACGCCTTCACGGGCTTTTTCCATCATAATCTCCATCATCTTGTGCCCGAGCATGTCTGATTTGAACATGTAATATTCAATATGTATAAATGACGTTGCCGCCCGAAGCGCCTCAAACAGCTCAGGGAATGTTTCATCCCCGTTTTTGAGCACCGTCAGCCTGCTTTTTGTATTGATATTCATATGGGCCGCTCTGATTGAATACTGAAAGAAACGCTTTTGATTTCCTTTCAGTCCGGACAAGTCGGGAGTTTGCTCCATATCGAATATCGTCCTCAGCTTTTCCCGGTTATATGTCCGTTTCGACCTGAACAGCTTGCCTTTTTCATAAAGCTGGCCGGAAAAAAGGTAAAATAAGTACCCGGCGATCGGAAAAAAGACAAGAATGTGGATCCATAACAGCGTGTGCTGCGAGGTGCGGTTTTCAAGAATTAACGAATAGATGCTGAACAAAATAATACTTGCATAGCAAAGCAATCCGCCGTAAAACTCAAGCCTGGAGACCGGAAAAAACCATATGACATATGCTCCGATAAGCATCATATATAAAAAGCAAAATTCCAGTCTCCTTTTCAGCATCCCGACTCTCCCCCATCTGATCCGATATCTCTGTATACCCTCTGTTTTCCGGCCTGTAAACATATGAAAAGCCTCTCCGAACGAGCGGAAAGGCTTACGATGAGGCTTCCTGTGATTGCCCCGGCGTGAGGTTATGAAGCAAAACCGGCTTGAGGGAGCTGCTGTTTTTGATTTTATTTTTAAAAATGCCGATGATCAGGCCCGTGACCGCAATCGACACTAAGGAGAAGATTCCTCTTTGCAATCCGACGGAAAAAATGCCGGCCAGCACTACGCCAAAATCGAAAAGGAAATTAACCGCACCCGGATTCCATCCGCAGCGCTTTTGCAGAAATAAAGCGAGGATATTGGCGCCGCCGAGCGATGCCTGATGGTAAAACATGAGCGACAGGCCGAACCCGATCAGCGATCCGCCGCAAATCGCCCCGGCAAGCGGTGAAACAGAGAACGGCGGCAGCCAGTGATCTGCGCCTGTAAACATAGTCAGCACTGTGACTGCAAAAACGGTAGATAGAGTGAATTTGATGCCCATTCTGATGAGGGAAAATATATAAAACGGGATATTAATCAGAAAGAAGATAACGGCAAACGAGGATGGAAACAAATATGACAGGCTTAGTGACAGTCCGGCCGTGCCGCCGGTTAATATATGAGAATGTCTGAGTGTCAGGACGCCGGCGCTGGTGATGAGACAAGCAGCTACAATGAAGAAAACCCGCTTCATTCTTCACTCTCCTTTTGTTCATGTATTTCACATCAAACATAACAGGAATCCCGGCCGCCCAGCCATTACATTGGCAGAAAATATCTTATATTTTTATTTTTTTCACCATAAAAATCCCCCTCTTGGAAAGGGGATTTTCATGAGCGTTTCCGATAAACAACATAGCTGCGGGTCAAATACTTGAGCGGCAGGCTGAACACGTGAACCAATCTTGTAAACGGCCAGAGGATAAAAACAACATACCCGATGATGATATGAAACTTAAACCATAGCGGGACACTCTCCATCAAAGAAGCGTCAGGCCGGAACAAAACGATTTCCCTGAACCACGGCCCGACTGTCGCTCTGTAATCAAAGCCTTTCGAATCAATGTTGAGAAACGTGGCCGCAACGCCCGACAGCATCATAAACAGCAGCAGGATGAGCGTAAGGATATCCGATGGCGAGCTGGTTTTGCGGATTCTTTTGTCAAACAGCCTTCTGTACGTCAGGATCACGAGTCCGGTACACGCCGCAATCCCCGCCGGCAAGCCAGCGCCGATCGCTATTTTGTGATACATATGCTCTGAAATGCCGATGGAAGCGTACACGGCTTCCGGGATCAAAATTCCCATGACATGTCCGCCGACAACGCACACGAGGCCCCAATGAAAAAGTGTGCTGCCAGCCGCGAGTTTTTTCTTTTCTAACAGCTCGCTTGATTTCGCCGTCCAGCCAAACTGGTCATGCTGATAGCGGTAAATATGCCCGCCGATAAAGATCGTCAATACAATGTACGGCATAATCCCCCACAGGACCCGCTCGCTCATGCCTGAACAGTCCCTTCTTCAATGCTTTCCCGCACGCCGAGAATGTCCAGCGCGGCCAGCAGGGCATGCAAGAGCCCGGCGTATATGCTGTCATTTTTTTCGAGTCGGGATGCCAGCTCTCTCACATTGGACAGATATTTCTCAAACACGCTTCTCGCCGCTTCAGTCTCCGCAGCCGCCGCAAATTCCAGCATCAGCGGCAGGTAATCAGGCAGTTCTTTCTCTGTCGGCAGGAAACCGGATTGCTGGTAGGTGTTTTTTAAATGCAGCAATTCAATGCCGCGTTCCCTTTGTTCGCCTGAGTTAAAGTAGGTGACGTACATATTCGTTTTTTTCCCGAAATCGAACGTATAGACATAGTGTTCAATCAGCGCTTCCGGAGAAAATCCGGCTGCCGCCTCCAAAAAGTGCAGCAGCTTCTCCCTGATTTTCCGGCTGCTGATTTCAAGAATAAGAGACTTCCAATCAGGAAGCTCGGCTCTCCATTCTTCATCAGGATAAGAGAGAAGACAGGAAAGAGCAGAAAACGTAATTTGCCGGTCCATGGTGTTCATCTTGTTCCACCTCATTTATCAAAAGTTAGAAACAAGAGCCTGGGCCGCCTGAAAATGATAAGCCGCAGCTCCCTTGTTCAGCGTATAAATCAGACACTTCTTCCCGATGGCTGCTTGGAATCACAAAGCGGTCATCATATTTGGCGATCGCCAGCAGCCGGTACATGTCTTTAATTTGCTGTTCTGTTAAGCCGACACTGGAGATCAGTGCCGGGTCGATGGATTTATTCGTCTGGACCGCTCTCATATATTGGCGCATAACAGACATTTTCTTTAACGTGGACCGAATATGATCCGTATCACCAGCCGTTAATAGCTGCGCCAAATAGTCAATCGGAATTCTCATTTGGTCGATAGCCGGGAAAATAGCTTCCGCGGATTGCCCGCTTCCTTTTCCTTCAAAGAGATTCATAATCGGGCTCAGCGGCGGAATGTACCAAACCATCGGCAGGGTGCGGTACTCAGGGTGAAGCGGCAGCGCAATCTTCCAGTCGATGATCATTTTGTAGATCGGCGATTGCTGCGCCGCCTCTATCCATTCAGCCGGGATGCCTTGTTCTTTTGCCTGTTTGGCAACCTCGGGATCATTCGGATCGAGAAAAACGTCTAATTGGGAATGATAGAGATCCTTTTCATTTTCAACAGATGCTGCTTCCTCCACTTTGTCCGCGTCATACAGCATGACACCGAGATAGCGGATTCTGCCGACACACGTCTCCGAGCAGATGGTCGGCAGCCCCGCCTCCAAGCGCGGAAAGCAAAGTGTGCATTTTTCCGCTTTGTTCGTTTGCCAGTTAAAATAGACTTTTTTATAAGGGCAGGATGACACGCAATATCTCCATGAACGGCACGCGTTTTGATCCACAAGCACAATGCCGTCTTCTTCGCGTTTGTACATGGCGCCGGATGGGCAGGATGACACGCATGCCGGATTGATGCAGTGTTCGCAAATACGCGGCAGGTACATCATAAAGACCTCATCGAACTCCGTTTTGATCGATTCCTCCATTTTTTGAACGTTTGGATCTTCAAGCCCTGTAATATGGCCGCCGGCGAGATCATCCTCCCAGTTCGGGCCCCACTCAATATTCATGAAATCCCCCGTCAGGGACGATTTCGGCCGTGCCACAGGCTGGTGTTTTTTCTGCGGACTGTTCGTTAATGTTTCATAATCATAGTTCCAAGGTTCATAGTAATCATCAATTGACGGCTGATTCGGATTATAGAAAAGGCCTGCAAGCCGGTTTGTTTTCGGGCCGGATTTCAGTTCAAGCTTCCCTTTTTTCAATGTCCAGCCGCCTTTATATTTGTCCTGGTCCTCCCATTGCTTCGGGTAGCCGATACCCGGCTTTGTTTCTACATTATTGAAGTACATATATTCCGCACCGGAACGGTTTGTCCACGTGTTTTTGCAGGTGACGCTGCACGTGTGGCAGCCGATGCATTTATCCAAGTTCATGACCATCCCTATTTGCGCTTTAATCTTCAAGCCAATCGACCTCCTTCAGCTTGCGGATGACGACATTCAGGTCGCGCTGGTTCCCCGTCGGGCCGTAATAATTAAAGCCGTAGCTGAGCTGGGCATAGCCCCCGATCATCTGTGTCGGCTTAACGTGAATCCTTGTCGGGCTGTTATGGGTGCCGCCGCGGTTATTTGTCAGTTTTGTGCCGGGCACGTTGATATGGCGGTCCTGGGCATGGTGCATAAACGCCATTCCTTTAGGAATCCGGTGAGACAAAACCGCCCTCGCCACGACAACGCCGTTTCGGTTAAAGCATTCAATCCAATCGTTGTCTTTGATATCCGTATCCGCGGCGTCATCTTTATTCATCCACACGGTCGGCCCGCCGCGGAACAGTGTCAGCATCGGCAGGGAATCAAAATACATGCTGTGGACGGACCATTTATTATGCGGCGTCAAATAATTAAGAACGATTTCTTTGCCCTCTTGATCAGGCCTTTTGCTTAGGAACGGGCGATGCTGGAGGATCGGTTTAAATGTCGCCATCGTTTCACCGAATTCCATCATCAGTTCATGATCGACATAATAAGATTGTCTGCCGGTCAGAGTCCGCCACGGAATTAATTTTTCTACGTTTGTCGTAAACGGCGAGTACCTGCGTCCCCCTTTTTCTGAGCCGGTAAAGGCCGGAGACGTGATAACCGTTTTTGGCTGGGCTGTAATTTGTTCGAACGTAAAGCATTCTTCCTCCCGTTCTTCCGCCAGGTCTTTCAGCTCCAGATTGGTGATGTTTTCAAGTGATTCCCATGCTTTCACGGCGACTTTTCCATTGGAGGTGGACGACAGGGTTAAAATCGCTTCCGCCGCCTGCTTCGCTTCACTTATATTCGGACATCCCTTTGCGACGCTGTCCGAGGTGATTTCTCCAAGTCTCTTTTTGAGTGATTCATATTCATCGGCTATCGACCAGCTCATCCCTTTTGTGCCGCTCGGTTTTAAACCGGTGTAAGGTCCGAGCGCGGTCATTTTATGAAAGATGTGCTTGTAATCCCGTTCAACGACTTGGATGTTCGGCATCGTTTTTCCCGGAATGGCTTCACATTCGCCCCTGCTCCAGTCATTGATTTTGCCGAACGGCTGGGCCAGCTCCTGCATCGTGTCGTGGAGAAGCGGCGTTGCAACCACTTCTTTCACCGGCTCCATCTCGACTTCTTCCGCCAGATCGGAAACGGCTTTTGACAGGGCCTTGAAAATATCCCAGTCTGATCTCGATTCCCACGGAGCTGAGATGGCCGGAGCAAATGGATGGATGAACGGGTGCATATCCGTGCTGCTGAGATCGTGTTTTTCATACCATGTCGCCGCCGGCAGCACGATATCGGAATACAGCGCCGTACCCGCCATTCGAAAATCAAGGTTGATTAACAAGTCGAGCTTGCCTTCCGGCGCCTGCTCCCGCCATTTGATTTCTTCAGGGCGGATGCTGTCGCTGTCGTCATTCATCAAACCGTTCGTCGTTCCCAGCAAATGCTTGAGAAAATATTCATGCCCTTTTCCTGAGCTTGAGATCAGATTGGCCCGCCATACGAAGAGATTCCTTGGGAAATTGGCTTCATTGTCTGGATCTTCAATCGCGAATTTCAGCTTTTTGTCCTGAAGCTGTGAGGCTACATACGCACCAACGTCTTCAGGCGTCGCCGCCCCCGCTTTTTCAGCTTCTTTGTACAGGTCAATGCCGCTTTTATCGAAAGTCGGGTAGGACGGCAGCCACCCTAATCGCGCCGCCAGCACATTGTAATCGGCGTGATGCTTGTAGCGGGATGACCCGGCGATCGGTGAAGCCAAGTCACTGATCGGCTGGTCTTCATAACGCCACTGGTCTGTCGCAAAGTAAAAAAATGAGGTGCCGTTTTGCAGCTTAGGCACGCCTTCCCAGTCCTTTGCATTTGCGATCGTCTGCCACCCTTCGGCAGGACGGAGCTTTTCCTGACCGACATAATGAGCCCAGCCTCCGCCGTTTACGCCTTGGGCGCCTACGAGTAAAACAAGATTTAACACCGCGCGGTAGATTGTGTCGGAATTGAACCAGTGGTTAATCCCCGCTCCGACGATAATCATGGATCTGCCGTCAGTATCAATCGCATTTTGAGCAAACTCTCTCGCAATCTGAATGACGGCCTCTTTTTTGATTCCCGTCATCTGTTCCTGCCAGCCAGGTGTAAACGGACGAGGATCATCATAAGAGACAGCTGATTGCTGACCGATGCCCCGGTTCACGCCGTAATTGGCCAATATCAAGTCAAACACGGTCGTGACACATACCTCTTCGCCGTTCAGATCCAGTTTTTTAATAGGAAGATCCCGCTTGAGCACTTCGTTTCCGTCATTTGAAAAATACGGAATGCGCACCGAGCCGATTTCGTCCTCCATTCCAAGCACAGAGAGACGGGGCTCGATCTGTTCCCCGGTGTCTTCATCGATCATGTGCAGGTTCCATTTCTGCTGCCCGTCCCAGCGGGAGCCCATTGTTCCTTGCGGTATGGCAAGAGCGCCTGTCTGTTCATTCCAGACTGCAGGCTTCCATTGATCATGCTTTGTCTGCCGCCCTATGTCCTTCGCATGCAGAAACCGGCCCGCTGTGTATACGCCGTTTTCTTTTGACAGAGTGACGAGGAATGGAAAATCCGTGTATTGCTTCGCATACTTGATAAACCGCTCCGTCTCTTGATTCACGTAAAATTCCTGCAAAATGACATGCCCCATAGCCATCGCAAGCGCCCCGTCAGTCCCTTGGCGGATACTGAGCCAGTCATCGGCGAACTTTGAGGATTCCGCAAAATCCGGACTGATCGAAATGACCTTAGCGCCTTTATAGCGGGCTTCCGCCAAAAAATGTGCGTCAGGCGTTCTCGTTAACGGAACGTTTGAACCCCATGTGATGATATAGCCGGAATTGTACCAATCACTGCTTTCCGGAACGTCCGTCTGGTCGCCCCAAATTTGCGGGGACGCCGGCGGAAGATCCGCATACCAGTCATAGAAACTGAGCATAGGGCCGCCGATTAAAGACATGAATCGCGAACCTGATGCGTAGCTGATCATGGACATCGCCGGAATCGGTGAAAAGCCGACATTCCGATCAGGCCCGTATTTCATGACTGTATACAGCAGAGAGGCTGAAATCAGCTTCAGCACCTCGGACCATTCAGCGCGCACAAACCCGCCTTTTCCTCTTGCCTGTTTATAGGACTTCGCTTTTTCAGGATTTTCAACGATTGATTTCCAAGCATCAAGCGGATTTTGATGCGCCTGCAGTGCTTCCCGCCACAAATTGATCAGCACACCGCGCACGTACGGATATTTCACACGGAGCGGGCTGTAGATGTACCACGAAAAACTGGCGCCCCGCGGACAGCCTCTCGGTTCGAAATCAGGCATATCCGGGCCTGTTGATGGATAATTCAAGTTTTGCCCTTCCCACGTGACAATTCCGTTTTTCACATAAATGTTCCAGCTGCAAGACCCTGTGCAGTTAACACCGTGGGTGGAGCGAACGACTTTGTCGTGCTGCCATCTGTTTCTGTATACATTCTCCCAATCGCGATCTTCGCGGGTGGTTTGGCTATGTTTATTTGAATGGTGTTCGATAGGAGAGAAATAATTCAATCTCCTAAACAACGGACTCATTTTCTTTTTCTTCATGAAAGTTCACTCCTTCCGAGTCAGGTGATGCTAAGTTCACTATAAACAGAGACAGCGTATTTTCTTGTGAACTATGTCACACACTCTGCTTTTTTCACAAAATATTCACATAAAGGAGAAGGAAGGACTTTCACAGATGAGAAGGCTGCGTTCATTCAACGATCAAAAAAACCGGCTCTATTTAAGAACCGGGCTCGGCATTTTCATCTTGTGATGTATGCAGATACCGCAAAAATAATTGATAGGAACAAAAGACGTTTTGCTGAAGCATGGCCAAAAAATTCATTTGCAGCCGCGGATGGTAAGACATCATTTTTTTAAATATGCAATAAGGGATATTAAGAATCAGAATGTCTGAAGTGGCATTGACTTTGATAAAAGGCGATAAATACAGCCCGCCTTTTTCATCAATCGGAAACACATCGCCTTTTTCCCACAGCGCAACGGTTTTCGAGCCTTCAGGGAGCCTGCTGTCCATAAAACGGACACTGCCTTTTAATACAATATAAACGGATTGAGAATGAAGAAAGGATGGAGACCGATCAGATGAGCCGCGGATAAACGTTCCGTTTTTTAGCAAGGTTTCCACAATCGATAGAGGCACTTCATTAAACATGGGAAGTTGTTTCAGAAATAATAAATAGTCACACTGATTCATAGGAAAGCCTCCTGTGTTAAGGATAGCTTTAGTGTAGCTCGATTGAGCCTGTGCAGCAGTGATATATTTCACAGCTTGTATGATGAATGTCACTTACCGGAAGGATGACTGCATTTAGAATCAAATAAAAAAGGAGGGTTTCGATGAAGGTGCTTGTTCCGAAGCAGCACGGCGCATGGGCCATGCTGCTGATTCCATTTTTACTCGGGATGGTCAAGGGCGGTCCCGTTCTCTGGCATATTCCGCTCTTCCTAGGCTGGCTTTTCCTTTACTTGGCGGTTTATCCCGTTACGCTCGCCTTGAAAAAGAGACAACTCAAGCCCTATCAAAAGTGGATATATGTTTACGGTTTTCCGGCTTGCTGCTTCTTGATCATTTCTGTTTTTCATAAGCCGCCGCTCATCTGGATTGGCGTTACTTTAGTGCCGCTGTTCCTCATCCATATGTATTTTGCCCGCCGAAAAAACGAACGGGCGCTCGTGAATGATATGGCGGGAGTTCTGTTCTTTTGTTCAGGCGGGCTTGCGAGCTGCTGGCTGGGGACGGGGGCTCTTGACGGCTGGGCTTGGTTTATTCTCTCTCAATCTGCTTTATTTTTTATCGGGAGTTCCTTTTATGTGAAGTCGGTCATCCGGGAGAAAAGAAACAGAGGATTTGCATACTGGTCATGGGGTTATCACCTGCTGCTCCCCTTTTTATCCGCTCTTCTCGGAGCAGGATGGGCATTTTTTGCTTTTATTCCAAGCAGCTTGCGGGCATGGTTTTTTCATGGAAGAGATTGGCCCGCGAAAACGATCGGCATTTTGGAAATCGTGAATGCCAGCTTCTTTTTTGCCGTCATGTGCATGTTTATATAAAAAAACAAGGACAGCGGTGTCCTTGTTTTTTCAGTCAATATTGCAAATCTCCAGCGGACAATTTTCACACTCGATCTCGCATCGCAAATAGTCCAGCTTGTGCAAAATAATTTTTCCGGATTCGTCTATTGAAATAACCCCTTGTTTTCGGAGATCTCCCAGCATACGGTTGACACTTTCCCGTGCCGCCGCGCAAAACTTTGCCAAATCCTGATTTGTCAGCACAATGTTAATCAGAATGCCGTCGCTTCGTTCCACCCCATAGCTGTTTGATAAGCGGATAAGGGTGGAGTAGAGCGCTCCCTTTTTGCCGTGAAGAAGCAGATCCCTGATTTTGGACTGGATTTTCCGGAGGTGGGTGCTCATCCATTTCATAAATTCAAATGTCAAAGCACCGTTTTGGATTAATTCCTTTTCGAGCTTGTTTTTATTAATGACGAGCACCTCGCCATCCTCCAGCACTTTTGCACTGAGCATATACCTTGGCTCTTCGGTGAAAAGTGTTAATTCCCCGACAATATCATGCTTTTGGCAGATTCTAAGCGTCAGGTCTTTTCCGTCAGATGTCAGCTTGCCGATTTCAATGAGCCCTGATTGAATCAGATAAAGCTCTTCTGCATCCATTCCTTCCCGAAACAAATACGTGTGTTTTTCCATTTTTCTTTTCGTGCTGATTGATTCCAGCAATTCATGGAGATCGCTGGAGATAAAATCACTATCAGATGGTCGAACAGAGAGAAAATTCATGAGCTCACCTCGAAGAAAATCACGTTGCGTATGTTTATTGTAACGTGAATTGATTTGTACCCATCGAGAAAAAATTAACAATCTTGTGAATGCCCCAGTGTTAATTGAGGCTCTGACTGTTTCTCTCCGTGTGCGTTTTCATTTTTTCCTGCCAATACATCCATATGACAAGGACAAAGCTGGCTAACGCCACTTCCGAAAGCGCCATAAAACCAATCGCGTATTGGCCTGTTGCCTGAAATACACTCGCCAAAATCAGAGGAGGGAAAAATCCTCCTAATCCGCCCATGGCAGACACAATACCATTTGCAATACCCGCTTGCTTCGAAAAATAGAAAGGCACGAGTTTAAAAACGGTCCCGTTTCCTATACCTGAGCAGACCGCCACCGTTAATGTCCCAAACGTATAAAGGCCGATCGTCGGTGAGAACGATAAGATAATTCCTGATAATGTAAGTCCCGCAAAAACAACCATCAGGATGCGAAGCGGGCTTATTTTATCAGCCAGAAATCCACCTGCTGGCCTGAGCAGCGTTGATACGGCAATAAAGCCAGCCGTCCGCAAACCGGCATCCGCCGGACTCAGTCCAAAGTGCTCTGCCAGAAAGTTCGGCAGATAGATAGTGAAGGCGACAAAAGCCCCAAACGTAATAAAATAAAACATGCTCAAAAACCACAGCACATGATTTCGGTAAACGGCTTTGATTTGGGTTTTTACGGAGACTTTGACCTTCTTCTCATGCCGGTCGCCGAACAAAACGTGCAGCAATGCGAAAACAGCCAGCAAAACGAGATACATCCGCACGGCTGCTTTCCATCCCGCGGCCTGAGCGATAACCGGCGCCGCAAAAGTGGTAATGGCGGTTCCGATGTTTCCGGCTCCGTAAATCCCATTGACGACACCGTGCTTTTCTTTCGGATAATATTTCGGAAGGGATGTCACCCCAATGGAGAACACCGCTCCCCCGATCCCTAAGAAAAAACCGCCTGCGATTAAATCAAACAGAGAGTTTGCGATACTGATCCAAAACACAGGAAACAAAAGCAAGATGAAGCTGATCATAAACATCAGCCGCGCGCCAAACCTGTTCGTTAAATACCCTAAAGGAATGCGGAGAAGCGACCCGAGGATAACGGGAATCGCCGTCACCAAAGAGATCTCGCCTTTGCTCAAATGAATATCTAATGTGATTTGAGAAATGAGTGATGAAATCAGCACCCACACCATAAATCCTGCCACCAAGCTTAATGACTGTAACGATAATTGAATATGTTGACGATTGATCATTCGGCTTGCCCCTTTCAATGATTCAATATCAGTCTTATCATACAAAAACCCGGCAAACAGGATTGTGAAATACATCACACGTTTTACCCATAAAAAAAGGACAAAGCCCGAAGACTTTGTCCTTTCATCATCATTACATTTTTTCCGGAGCCGATACGCCGATCAGCTGAAGCGCATTGTTCAGCGTAATTTGCGTTGCCTTCATTAAAGCAAGGCGTGCGCGGCTTTTCTCTTCATTTTCTGGATCGATGACTTTCTCCGCGTTGTAGAAGCTGTGCAGAGCGGAAGCCAGATCATAAATATAGTTTGTGACACGGTGCGGGATTCGTTTTTCCGCCGCTTCTGCCACTGCCTCAGGGAAGCCGCCGATTGTTTTCAGCAAGTCATATTCTTTTTCTGATTGAATATGGCTGAAATCAAGATCCGCCGCTGGTTTAAGTCCTTGCTCCTCCCCTTGGCGAAGCATGCTGCAAATACGGGCATGTGCATATTGCGCGTAATACACAGGGTTTTCGTTAGATGTCGATACGGCAAGGTCCAAGTCAAAATCCATATGCGTATCAGCGCTGCGCATCGCAAAGAAATAACGGACCGCGTCAAGACCGACCTCTTCAATCAGATCACGCATCGTGACGGCTTTCCCCGTACGTTTGCTCATCTTCATTTTTTCGCCGTCTTTATATAAATGAACGAGCTGAATGATTTCGACTTCCAATGTGCCTTTTTTGTAACCGAGCGCTTCAATTGCCGCTTTCATACGCGGAATATAGCCGTGGTGATCCGCGCCCCATACATTGATGAGCTTGTCGAATCCGCGGTCAAGTTTGTCTTTATGGTATGCGATATCCGGCAGCAGATAAGTGTATGAGCCGTCTTTTTTGATCAGCACGCGGTCTTTGTCGTCGCCGAACGTTGTGGAACGGAACCATGTCGCGCCGTCCTCTTCGTATACATGGCCCTTTTCGCGAAGCGCCTCGAGCGCCTGATCAATTTTTCCGTTTTCATATAGTGACGTTTCAGAATACCATACGTCAAACGGCACGCGGAAATTCTCCAGGTCGGAGCGGAGTTTATCAAGCTCGTACTTTAAGCCGTATTCACGGAAAAATGCCCGGCGTTCGCTCTCCTCTTCATGTACGAAGCGGTCGCCGAAATCTTCGGCAAGCTTTTTCCCGATAGCGATAATATCTTCACCGCGGTAGCCGTCTTCCGGCATCGGTTTCTCGAGACCGAGCGCTTCAAAATAACGGACTTCAACGGAAAGCGCCAGATTGTTAATCTGGTTGCCCGCATCATTAATATAGTATTCGCGGCTCACATCATAGCCCGCTTTAGAAAGCACGCTGCACAGCGCGTCACCTACCGCCGCGCCGCGCGCATGGCCTAAATGAAGATCTCCCGTCGGGTTGGCGGACACGAATTCAACCTGAATCTTTTCGCCCTGTCCGACGTTTGTCTCACCGTAATGTTCACCCGCTTCAAGCACGGACGGAATCAGTTTTGTTAAGTAGCTGTTGTTCATGTAAAAGTTGATAAAGCCGGGCCCCGCAATATCCATTTTTTCAATGGAAGCCTTTCCTTTATCAAATGACGCCACGATCTCCTCGGCGATTTGGCGCGGCGCTTTTTTTGCGATTCTCGCCAGCTGCATCGCCATGTTTGTGGAATAATCACCGTGTGTTTTGTCTTTCGGTGTTTCTAACAGTACGCTTGGAATCTGGCTTTCTTCCGCCAGGCCCGCTTTCAGAACGGCCGCTTTGATCTCTTCCTTCAGCACGTCCTTCATTTGTTCCGCAATGTTCATGCCTTTGTTTCCTCCTTATATTGGATCGTCATGTTATGTACATGTTCTTGGTTTTCGCCTACAGTCATGTTATATGTCAGTTTGACGGAGCCTTCCGAACCGCCGACATCAGATTGAATGTTTTTCGTTTCCGTACGGAGCTCCATTTGTCCGAACGGCAGTTTATATTGAGTGAGTGTCGATGCCCCCGGAATGAACCGCTGTTTCATTTGGATGGCGCCCGATCTCATTACGAGAATCTCTTTTTCTGTGATCTTGACGACCGTTTTAATCTTGCCCAAATCATGCTCTTCGTGATAGGAAAGATACGTTTTGCCGTTTCTCACGTAATAGAATCCACTCGATGTAAATTCAACCGACTCTTCTTCGGAGCCGTTATGAATGAATGATTGCACATGAATGGCTACTGGTGTCTCCTGTCTCATGCTGACACTTCCTTTTCATCATCCCGCTTAACCTGAATAGTATAAGTTTTCAAGGGAAAAAGTTCAACCGCTTCCTCCTATCTTACCATCTTTGCTGATTGGTTTTGAAGATAAACATGATTTTTAAGGAAAATGAAAAAACCGGAAATCCTAGGCTGCGGGATAAATGCGGTTCCTTCGGCGGACGGCTTTGTCAAAGGGGAAAAGTTTGCGGTATTTTTGCGTTATCCTTCCGAATGAAAATGATAAAATATGTCATATACATAACGTGGAAGGGAGGGATTCGGAATAGTGGCGAGTGTTGTATCGTCTTCAGCGGTTGGAGAAAAAATCAACGAATGGTATATGTACATTCGAAGGTTCAGCATCCCGGACGCCGAGTACTTGCGGAGAGAAATCAAAGAAGAGCTTGCAAGCCTGGAAGATGACCAGGATCTTCATCTGTACTATTCTCTCATGGAATTCCGCCACAATCTGATGCTCGAATACCTCGAACCGCTGGAATCGCAGCGGATAGAAGAACAGCCGAGACTATCCGATCTGCTCGCGGATATTGATAAAAAGCAGGCCCGGCTGACCGGACGCCTTGATTATTATTTTAATTTTTTCCGGGGGATGTATGAGCTGGAATGCCGTGAGTATCTTTCAGCGATTCAGTTTTTTAAGAAAGCTGAAAGCAAATTGACGTACGTTACAGATCAGATAGAAAAAGCGGAATTTTACTTTAAGATGTCAGAAGTCTATTACTATATGAAACAAACTTATGTTTCAATGGACTATGCGCGGCAAGCTTATTTAATTTATAAAAATGGGGAGAATTATAGCATTAGGTTGACTCAGTGCCATTCTTTGTTCGGCGCTAATTATCTTGATGTAAAGCAATATGATCATGCAATATCCCACTTTCAAAAAGCATATACGATGGCTGAACTGGATCAGCAGCCTCAATTAATGGGGAGAACACTTTTTAACATCGCTTTATGCTACAATAATCAAAACAATAAAGATGAAGCCATTCCTCATTTAAAAGAAGCCATAGCTGTTTTTGAAAAAGCTCAAATGATTCACTCACTTCCGCAGCCCTACTTCTTACTTACACAGATTTATTATAAGTTGGAAAATATAGATAACGCGTACGATTATCATAAAAAAGGTGTCTCAATATGTAAGGAAATAGAGGATATAATTTACGAGGAGAAATTTAAATTTTTGGAATATTTATACGAGCCGAATCCAAGAGATATATTAATAAATGATTGTCTGCATTTTCTTGAAAGTAAATTGATGTATGCTGATATTGAGGAATTAGCCCTTGATGTAGCTAAATATTATTACACAAAAGAAGAATATAAAAAAGCTTCTGTCTACTTTTTAAAAGTTGAAGAAGCCAGACAACAGATCGAAGGAGGAGTGAATTTATATGAAATTGAAGTATAAATTACTTATAGTCTGTTTTGCTGTGAGTACGCTATTAGTATCAGCAGGAATAACGAATAGTTTAACTCCTCATTATTATATATCTGAACGTGCAATGATCTGAATTTATAATGAAAGATTTCACTCTAGGTTTGCAACAATCCCCTTGAGTTTTTTTATTCAAGAGATAGATTCTATTACAAAAACCCGGAACAAAGGCTTCTTCTGCCCTATTATTCCGGGTTTTTTCTTTCTACTTCACAAACCCAAGCAGCATTTCACGGATCATCTTGCTTGCCGTGTTTGCGGTTTGTTCTGAGTGGTCATAGACCGGTGCGACTTCTACGAGGTCAGCGCCTTTTACGTTGACTTCTGAGCGCGCGATTTCATGAATGGAGGCGAGCAATTCCTTAGACGTGATGCCTCCTGCGTCAACCGTGCCCGTTCCCGGCGCATGAGCGGGGTCAAGAACGTCAATATCAATGGTGACGTAAACAGGACGTCCCGCGAGCTGCGGCAGCACTTTTTTCAGCGGCTCAAGCACTTCAAACTTAGAAATGTGCATGCCGTTTTCTTTCGCCCATTCAAATTCTTCTTTCATTCCGGAACGGATGCCGAATGAAAATACGTTCTGCGGCCCGATGAGCTCGGCCGCTTTGCGGATCGGAGTAGAGTGGGAAAGCGGTTCGCCTTCATAATCCGTGCGCAGGTCAGTGTGCGCGTCAAAATGAATGATGGCAAGGTCCGGAAACTTCTTGTACATGGCTTTCATGACAGGCCATGACACAAGGTGCTCCCCTCCCATGCCGAGCGGGAACTTTCCTTTTTCTAAAATGCTGTCCACGTATTCCTCAATCATATCAAGGCTTCTTTGCGGATTCCCGAACGGAAGCGGAATGTCGCCGGCGTCAAAGAAATTCAAATCAGCCAGATCACGGTCGAGATACGGACTGTATTCTTCAAGACCGATAGACACCTCGCGAATTCTGTTTGGGCCGAAGCGTGAGCCCGGGCGGTAGCTGACCGTCCAATCCATCGGCATGCCGTAAAGGATGGCGTCCGCCTCTTTCCAGTCGGGACGGCTTGCGATAAATACTTTTCCTGAATAAGCTTCATCAAATCTCATGATAAAACCCTCGCTTTCCTGTAAAAAAGCGCAAGATTCGCTCCTGCGCCATACATTTTTATTTGATTAAGTCGCTCACAAATTTCGGAAGAACAAATGCCGCTTTGTGAAGCTCTTTCGTGTAATACTTCGTCTCGATATCGAAGAAACGGCTGTCCTCCACTTCAAGCGGATCGTACTTTTTAGAACCGATTGTAAATGTCCACAGACCGCTTGGGTACGTCGGGATATTGGCCGTATACAGGCGGGTGATCGGGAAGATTTCTTTCACGTCACGCTGTACGTTTGTAATCAGTTCCGGCGTAAACCACGGGTTGTCCGTCTGCGCGACGAAGATGCCGTCTTCTTTTAACGCCTTGGAAATTCCGGCATAGAAGCCTTTTGAGAACAGATTGACGGCTGGCCCGACCGGCTCTGTTGAATCAACCATGATGACGTCATACTTATTTTCTGATTTCGCGATGTGCATGAAGCCGTCATCGACTCTTACGTCGACGCGCGGATCATCAAGTTTGCCCGCAATGGACGGAAGAAATTTTTTAGAGTATTCAATGACCTTGCCGTCAATGTCGACAAGCGTCGCTTTTTTTACACCCGGGTGCTTCAAAATCTCTCTGATAACACCGCCGTCTCCGCCGCCCACAACGAGGACGTTTTCCGGATTCGGGTGCGTAAATAGCGGTACGTGCGCAACCATTTCATGATAAACGAATTCGTCTTTTTCAGAAGTCATGACCATTCCGTCTAAGAACAGCATGTTTCCGAATTCTTCTGTCTCTACCATTTCCAGATGCTGAAATTCCGTCTGTTCAGTATGTAATGTTTGCTTCACCTTTAATGTAATGCCGAAATTCTTCGTCTGCTTCTCCGTATACCAAAGCTCGCTCAATTGTCATCTCCCTTTCAAGGCTTATTTCATTTATTGTAAGCGTCTGTTTCGCTTTTATTCCTGTTAAAATCTCATTTTCACCTAAGGAAAAAGTATAGAGGATGGCGGGGAAAAAGTAAAGAAGTGTCCGGTTTGATATGTTTAAAAAACCCCCTTTTTTCACATAATAATAGAATCATGAAAAAGGGGGTTCCCAAAAGTGGATAAAGTATCTGGAAAACAGCTCAGAATCACGCTCAAAATCATCCGCGCCTGCATCTTTCTGACGCTGATCGGCGGAATGCTGGCCGGCGTCTGCTTCACATCCGTTCTTCTTGCAGCGAAATGGCAGGGCGCCCCCTCCGTCCGGGTCCCTCAGTCTACGATTCTTTATGCAAATGACGGCTCAAAGCTGGGAGAGACCGATTTCGGTGAAAAACGCTACTGGGTCCGGTTAAAAGATATTAATCCGATGGCGGTGCAGGCCGCCATTGCGGTAGAAGATCAAAACTTTTACAGCCACCACGGATTTGATTACCGGCGGATGGCCGCTGCCGCGCTTGCTGACATAAAAGCAATGGCCAAGGTTCAGGGCGCCAGCACCATCACCCAGCAATACGCAAGAAACCTCTATCTTGAGCATGATAAGACATGGAAACGAAAATGGAATGAAGCATTTTATACGATCCGCCTTGAACAGAACTATTCTAAAAATGAGATTTTAGAAGGTTATGTAAATACGATATATTACGGCCACGGCGCATACGGAATTGAAGCCGCCTCCCGCCTGTATTTCGGCAAACACGCCAAAGATCTGAACGATGCGGAAGCCGTGCTTTTGGCAGGCATACCGAAAGGCCCGTCCGGCTATTCGCCTTATATCAGTGAAAAGAAGGCCAAACAGCGCCAGGAAACCATTCTCCGATTGATGACCGAACAGAAAATGATCTCAAAAGAAAAGGCGGAAAAACTCAAGAAAACACCGCTTGCCTATCAGCCGCTGAAAAACAGAACCGCGGCAAAAACGGCGCCTTATTTTTACGATGATGCGATGAAAGAACTCGAGAAAAAGCTCGGGATGACGCGCGAACAGCTGACAACGAGCGGGCTGCGTGTTTATACAACGCTTGATAAGCGCATGCAGCGGATCGCAGAAAACACTGTGGCACATACGATCCGTACCGGCTCTGACATTCAGGTCGGCTTTTCCGCGATAGACCCGGCAACAGGGCGCGTACTTGCGCTGATCGGCGGACGTGATTACGAAAAAAGCCCGTTTGACCGGGCGACACAGGCGAAACGCCAGCCGGCTTCCACGATCAAGCCGCTTTTATACTACAAAGCGATTCAAAGCGGTTTTACTCCGGTCACGCTGATAAAAAGCGAAGAAACAGAGTTTCAGATTGACGATAATGGAGATACTTATTCTCCAAGCAATTACAACGGCTACTACGCCAATAAACCGATTACGCTGCTTCAGGCGCTTGCGTTATCAGACAACATCTATGCCGTGAAGACCCATCTCTTTCTCGGCATGAATAAGCTCGTGTCAGCGGCGAAGGAATTCGGCATCAGCGAACATTTAAAACCCCTTCCGTCTCTGGCGCTCGGAACTGAACCCGTGCGCCCGATTGAAATGGTCAATGCCTACGCGATGCTCGCAAACGGGGGGAAACAAATCACCCCTTCCTTTATCACAAAAGTGACGGATACCGCCGGCAATGTCTTGTATGAACAGCCGCGCAGATATCAGCAGGCGCTCGATAAAAAAGCCGCATTTGTGACGGCGAGCATGATGACGGGCATGTTTGATCAGGATTTAAACGGCTATACTTCCGTCACAGGACGCACCATTTCAGACAGGCTGACCCGGACGTACGGCGGGAAATCAGGCACCACGAGCGCGGACAGCTGGATGATCGGCTTTAATCCCGCTCTTGCTGCCGGTGTTTGGACAGGCTATGACAAAAGCAGCACGATAGATTCCGTAGAGGAAAAAAGCTATGCGAAGACCATTTGGGCGGACTTTATGGAGAAGGCGCTTAAAGGAGAACCGGAAATAGCGCTTAAACCGCCGAAGGGCGTCACGGGCGTCTATATCGATCCCGCTTCCGGCTACACTTCCGGACCCGGATGCGCCGCAAAGCATTATACGTATTTTATCGCAGGCACAGAGCCCGCCGATGTGTGCTACGGACCGGAACCGTCTAAAAAAGAAAAGGAACACGCTCCCGCCCGCAAGGAACCTCCGCGCAGAAAGTGGTGGGATAAGTGGCTCGGCAAAAAAGACTAAGCCCGGTGCATCGTGCGCCGGGCTTTACTCCGCTTCTTCCTCAAGCACCCACGGGAGCAAAAGTGAAAAGTCGAGATGGATAATAGGATCGGGAAAATCCTTCGGTATAAAAAATGTTGTACTCGGCAAAGAAAATGAAAAGCGGATATCTCCCGCTCTCTCAATATGAAACTTCGGCCCGCCTTCCCTAAGCCTGCCGACAATCGGATAACTGCCCGCATAATGATGCAGGCCGTTTTCCTTTCCATGCTCCCCCAAGTCGTGACAGACAGCCGGACGAATCCCAAACTGCGTAAACAGCCTTGTTTTCTCGGCGGGAAGGAGATTCATCGCCTCGGAAAAGTTCCGGCAGCTCCCGCAATCGCAAGGATCAGCCCATGATTTTTCATATTGTTTTCTCGTTTCCGCCGCATCTGCTTCAATGACCCAAGGCCCGATTTCAAATACGGTGAACATGATGAAACCTCCGCTAAACATGAAAAACCCCGAGTCTTGGTTCGGCTCGGGACTTTCCATGTCCTGATTCTGTATCAACAGTTTACTCAGTAAAAATGTAAAATAGTGCAAATATTTATAAAGTTCACAAAAAGTTCACAAATTATTTTTCTTCCGGAAGCAGACCCGTCTTCAATTCATCAGATGATCGTTCCCAGAGCCCTTGGTCATGCTTCTGAAGAAATTCAGCAAGCACCTGCTTTGAGCTGTCATCCATTTTATCCAAGATAATGCGGCGCTTCATTGATTTATCCATTAAATTCACATGCTCCGGCAATGACTTATAGCCTCTGCGGATACTTCTGTCCACTGTCATTTCACAAGCCGTCACACCCGCGTAATAAGGGCCTTCTTCTTTTCTGTCAATGGTGACCCACACGAGCCAGTACGGTTTTCCGTTCGGCACTTCATCCTTGTTCGGCAGGAATTTGATCCCTTTTTCCACGACACTGCGGGCGTGCATGGCGCCGATATCGACGAAGGCTTCCTTCTCTTCCACATCGACAAATACCGGAGAAATATTGTCAAGGCTCAGCGATCCGGCGCCGAAACCGCCATGTCCGTCGGTCGGATCACTTTTAATGATATTAAATCCGATTGTTTTTTTCTTTTTTTCTTCCATGAAAATACCCTCCTACAAAAGCGGTTGAAATATAATGGCAAAAACCTTGAGAATCCAGTCTCTTCCCTCGCTTAACAGCGGCCACACGACATAGGAGCCGACCGGTGTCACAAACAGCACGAGAAACACGATGATCCCGTAGCTCTCAAATTGAGTCATTTTCGCGCGCACCCGCGGCGGCACGAGATCCTCAATCATCCGGTAGCCGTCAAGCGGAGGAAGCGGCAGCAGGTTGAATAAACAAAGCGCGAGATTCAGCTGAATCCAAATAGAGAAAAAGCGGTCAAGCCCCATGCTGAATGCCGAAAGCAGCTCCATTCCGTAAGCATGCATCAACACTAGCAAAAAGAAACCGATAAAGGCAAGAAGCAGGTTGCTTACAGGCCCGGCGACGGAAACCAGCACCCCGGCCAGCCGCGGTCTTTTAAAGGCGCGGCGGTTCACCGGCACCGGACGGGCCCAGCCGAAACCCGCGACCAAAATAAGAATGGTTCCGAAAACATCAAGATGTTTAATCGGATTGAGCGTTAATCTTCCCTGTCTGGCCGCTGTATCATCACCGAACCGATACGCGACATACGCGTGCGCCAGTTCATGCATCGTAAATGCCACGATCAGCGTAATTACGACATAGGGCATAAGCTCCAGCGGATAATATAAAAATCTGTCCAAATGTAAAAATCCCCTTTTTTTAAAAATGCAAGATTGTCCTTCATTCAGTATACTATAAGTGATCTCTCTTCCAAAGAGAGGAAACGATAAAGGAGGATCAGCACCATGCCGCTCGTAACCGTTAAAATGCTTGAAGGCCGCACAGATGAACAAAAACGGAATCTGGTTGAAAAAGTAACAGAAGCCGTCAAAGAAACGACAGGCGCAGCCGAAGAAAAGATCATTGTCATGATTGAAGAAATGAGGAAGGATCATTACGCCGTCGCCGGCAAACGGATCAGCGATACGGAGTAATCCTTGATAAAGGCCGGCAATGCTGTACGCAGGCCGGCTTATTTCACAACCTTTTCAACCAGGCCGAAAAAGATTTTCTTTTCTTCCTCTGTCAATGCTTCGAACAGTTCGTCAATCAGCAGCTGCCGGTTTTCAATCATTTGCATGGCCGCCATTTTCCCCGATTCGGAAAGCGTCATCCATACCGTGCGGCGGTCTTCGTTGTTTCTCGACCTTTCCACGAACCCTTCTTTTTCTAAATGATTGAGAGCGGTTGTCGTGGCGGAAGGTGATAATGTAACCTCCTGCAATATATCTTTAATCGTACACGTGCCGTGCCGGTAAATAATCCTCAGAATAAATCCTCTGATATTGTTGATACTCTTCGGAATTGTCGCCTCATCAAGCTTTTTCGTGCTCTTTAAATACTTTGTAAGAGCGTAATCCAGTACATTTGCTTGCAAGTTATCGTGCTTCATGCAGAAACTCCCCATTTCAAGATGCATCCATCATCATTTGTTTGTTTTTTATTACATTTTACTGATACCTTACGGAGAAAGTCAAAGTTCCGGCCGGAATGCCCGCAACTTTTATCCTGCCTTGTACAGACTTTTGTCTCCCTCTTTTTTACCATATCCTTTTATGCAATGCTGGTTTTATAGACACGATTCAGGTAAAATCATAAAGGCGGCTGATCTGATCGGATGCGGCAGACAATATGATTGGAAAAGAAACGAAACAGACAGGGAAACAGAACACAGGATTGTTGATTACACAGAAGATGTGACACGGGTAAAAGCCAAAGAGCTCCTCTTGGTTTTTGCTTTCGGATGGAGGGATGCGTGTTGCGGAATATCCTACAAAAAAAAGACATCACCCAGCTGCTTGAACAAAGCAGAAACAGGCAGACTGCCAAAACGATGGGTGGATTTGATTTAACATTACTGGGCATCGGCGCCGTCATCGGGACGGGTGTCATGGTCCTTACAGGCATTACGGCCGCGAAAAACGCCGGGCCTTCCGTTATCTTTTCTTTTATCATTGCAGCCGTTGTCTGCAGCCTTGCAGCATTATGTTACGCCGAAATCGCTTCTGTTCTCCCGGTTTACGGAAGTGCTTATATTTACTCTTACACGACGATGGGAGAAATTATCGGCCATTTAATGGGCTGGACGCTCTTATCCGTTTATATGGTGACGGCATCCGCGGTCGCAAGCGGCTGGTCAAGCTATTTCAATAATCTGTTAGCCGAAATCGGCATGCCTTTGCCGGACAGTCTGCTGCACGTGCCGAGCCAGGGAGGCATCGTCAACCTTCCTGCCATCATCATTACTCTATTAATTGCGGTCGTTCTGTCACGCGGCTCCAAAGAGAGCAAAACATTTAATAATATAATGGTTCTCGTAAAAATCGGAATTGTTTTGCTGTTTATCATCACAGGAAGCTTTTTTGTAAAGCCGGGCAATTGGCATCCTTTTATGCCTTTTGGAATGAAAGGCGTCATCACAGGGGCTTCTGCCGTCTTTTTTGCGTTTCTCGGGTTTGACGCGATTTCCGCTTCGGCTGAAGAAGTCAAAAAACCGCAGCGCAACCTGCCGATCGGCATTATCGGTTCACTGGTGATCTGTACATTAGTATACGTCATTGTCTGTCTCGTCATGACGGGGATGGTTCCGTATACACAGCTTAATGTGCCGGAAGCCATGTCTTATGTATTGCAGACTGTCGGACAAAACGCGGTGGCGGGTGTGATCGCTGCCGGAGCGGTGATCGGGCTGATGGCCGTCGTTCTCGCCCATACCTATGCGGCGACCCGTATATCTTTTGCGATGGCAAGAGACGGAATGCTGCCGAAAGTCTTTACCATTGTCGGAAAGAAATCGGGAGCGCCGATCTTTAATACGTGGCTGATCGGACTGATCAGCGCAAGCATCGCGGGTTTTGTTGATCTGAAAGAACTGTCGGATCTCTCAAACATCGGCGCATTGCTGACATTCGCCATGGTCAGTCTGTCCGTGCTGATTCTGCGCCGCACCCATAAAGATCTTCCACGGGGATTTAAAGTGCCTTTCGTACCCGTACTGCCGATTTTGGCCATTATCTGCTGTTTGTTTTTAATGGTCAATCTGCCGCTGAAAACGTGGCTTTATTTTGCCGCCTGGCTGATCATCGGCGTGATCGTTTACTTTTTATATTCGTACAAGCACAGCAAATTGAGACAATAAACAAAACCAGGCCCGCATGTTGCGGCCTGGTTTTTACATAAAAAAAGACGAAAGCCATCGCCTTTAACAAATGTGTTTCAGCTCTTCTATGTAGTGAAGCGCCTCATCATATTCTTCATCTGTATATTTCTGCTTGCTCTTGATCGTAAACACTTTCTCTTTCTTCTCCTCAGCTTCAAGGCCGTCAAAATACAAAATCGTAGACACCAGCTCCAGAAACCGGGATGAACGGCTGTTGACGCTGTCGATGTACTTCTTCATATCCGGCATCGTCAGCTCCGCGTGATGTAAAAACTCAGCGCCCGTCTCCGTCAGCGAATACCGGTATTGAAAGTAGCCGCCCTTTTTTTCCTTCACCTCATCCAGAAACCCAAGATTGCACAGCTCTTCAATTCGAAGCGTCAGTTCTTCGGAATACGGGCCGTAAAAATGAAAATCATATTTTTCGTAGAAAGGATACTGCATTTTCTTCGCGATATAAATGATTTTCTGCAGCTTTTTCCGCCCGATGATTTCTCCAGAATCCGAGAACACCTTCATCAGTTTTGCATGTTCTTTCAACAAATTCCCGACATCTCCTTTTCCTTCTTTACCAAAATCCTTTTATGTCAGTCCCAGCAGCTGCCGGATTTTTAATTTCGCTTCAGGGTTTTCTGAATCGTCAAAAATGAGGTCCATCGGATAGTACAGCTTATGATCCGTCCGCAGTTTTCCCGAAATGGATTCGACAATAGCGGACTGCCTGGACAGCTCTTTGATCTGGCCGTTCTGCGTTAACAGATGAATCGGCAGACGCTCCTCCTCTTCACCCGGCCGGTAAAAATCATACGGCAGATCCGATGAAGAATCGACCACCAAATAATAATTGGGATCAATTCCCGCCTCTTTAAACAGAGCGGTCAGTTCAAAATAAGCCGACATTTCCTCATTCGGGTTGAATTCGGCATACTGAAACAGCTGGCGGTTAATAAAGCGGCGGCACAAGTCGGACAGAATCTGATCCTCTTCATCCTCCCAAGCCTGGAAATAATATAAAATGATGGCTTCATCAAGCTTCAGATAATCGTCAAGCGTCAGCTTCCCTTCAAAGATGGAATAAAAATGAACGGGAGCATGCGTGAAGATATACCCTTCTTCATGGAGCTGCTTCGCACGGTGGAGGATTTTCGTCAAAATGACTTCAGCGCTTCTCGTCACGGGATGAAAATACACCTGCCAATACATTTGATAGCGGCTCATAATATAGTCTTCGACGGCGTGCATGCCGCTTTGCTTAATGACGATCTGGTCCTCACGCGGACGCATCACCCTTAAAATCCGTTCCATATCAAAATGTCCGTAGCTGACGCCCGTATAGTACGCGTCCCGCTGAAGATAATCCATCCGGTCGGCGTCAATCTGGCTCGAAATCAGGCTGACCACCTGTTTGTTTCTGTATGTTTTAGCAATGACTTCTGCAACATCCTGCGGAAATCCGGGACCCGCCTTTCTGAGAACCTGATTCACCTCGGTATCGCCGAGAATAATTTCCCTCGTATAGTCTTCATGATCCAGATGAAAAACCTTTTCAAAGGAATGCGAAAACGGCCCATGTCCCAAATCGTGCAAAAGCGCTGCGCTGAGACAGAGTTCGCGTTCATTGTCATCCCATTCAGGGCGCCCTTTAAAAACATCGTCAACCATTCTTCTGACAATCTCATAGACGCCGAGAGAATGGTTAAAACGGCTGTGTTCCGCGCCGTGAAACGTCAAATACGTCGTACCGAGCTGTTTGATCCGGCGCAGCCGCTGAAATTCACGGGTGCCGATCAAATCCCAGATCAGCTTGTCCCGCACATGAACATAGCGGTGAACGGGATCTTTAAACACTTTTTCTTCTGATAATTTTCCATTTGGATACGCCATCGTCATTCCCTCTTTTTTTTAGCCGTGATTCTATTATATCGGCTCAGTCTTTTGAAAACATCCTTGAATTTGTCCGGCGTTTTGTTCCACTTTTTCCGAAACTGAATTTTTTGAAGCAAAAAAGCCTGACCCATCGGGCGAGGCTGTCGAAACACACATTTACTTTTTGATCTTCTTTTTCACTTTCTCAATCAGCTCGTCCTCAGTCGGCGCCGACAGCGGGCGGTTGTTTACGAAAGCAAACGATTTTTTGCGTCCGGGTCCGCAATATGACTGACAGCCGACCTCCACTTTTGCATCCGGGTCAGCTTCTTTTAAACGCGGCAGCAATGTCTTAATATTGGTGGCTTGGCAATCATCACACACTCGGAATTCATTAGCCATGATGTACGCTTCCCTTCATTCAATGTTCCTCTATGTTAAATCTTAATTTTAAAAACGAAAAAAATCACATCACATCTCATTGTACAAGGATTCATCTTATCCTGCAAGGCCCTGCGTATCTCTCATTCTTTCAGCCAATTTGTATAAATATTTTCCAATCTGGACATTCTAATACCATCAAAGATATTGGGGGTTGAGAACATTGACAAAACAAAGACAGGACGCCTGGTCAGAGGAAAACGACCTGCTGCTTGCGGAAACCGTGCTCCGTCACGTTCGGGAAGGAAGCACGCAGCTGAACGCCTTTGAAGAGGTAGGCGATAAATTAAACAGAACGTCGGCAGCGTGCGGATTCAGATGGAATGCCGTCGTCCGCCATCAATACGAAAAAGCGCTTCAGCTCGCCAAAAAACAGCGGAAACAGCGGATGCGCGCGCTCGGAAACGGACAGCCGGCCAAGAAGAAACTATTATATCAGCCGCCTGCTCCGGAAGCGGATATCATGCAGGAAACCGCAGCCGAAGAGACGGTTCAAGCAGAAGCGCCTAAAGAAGACCGGCAAGCTGTCATGTCCGGCGAACATATGCCTTATGTCGATGAAAGCTTCAAGGAAGAGTTAGCTAGTTTATCACATTTGCTGGCGCCTCAGCAGCCGAGCCAAAAGGCGGAGCTCACAATGGCAGACGTCATTCAATTTCTGCAGAGCTATGAAGGCAGCGGAAAGCAAACTTCGGCCCTGCAAATGGAAAATGACCGTTTAAAACGGGAAAACCAAGAATTGCAGTCTAAAACCGAGCAGCTGGAAGCGGCTGTCGAAAAGCTTGAAAAAGACCAAAAAACCATCCAGGAAGACTACGAAACCTTGGTTAAAATTATGAACAGAGCCAGAAAACTAGTTTTATTTGAAGAAGACGAACACGCCTCCCCGTCCTTCAAAATGGACCGGAACGGCAATTTAGAAAAAATGGCCGAATAACGGAAAAACCCCCTTTCCTTGTCATGGAAAAAGGGGTTTTTACCATTTGTCAATGACGTACAGCCTGATCTATATTAATGTAAACATTGTTCATGAGGTCTTCTTCCCGCAAGGTCTGCATATCTCGGTTCCCGCCCGCACATAAGCATAAAGATTCAATTCCTCACCCCAAATGGTTCTTGGGAATTATTGCTTGATTAACTACTGTGCAATACACTGTATAGAGAATACAATTATTAGATATGATGGGAATGATAGTAAATGAGTAGCCAATTACGAAAAGGAGCGTTGGAACTTTGTGTGTTATCCCTGCTTCTTTATGAGGATTTATATGGTTATGAATTAATCAAGATCATAAGTGAAACGTTCCCTGTATCGGAGGGCACCATCTACCCCATATTACGAAGACTCACAAAAAATAACTATTTAAAAACGTATACTGCGGCTTCAGATCAAGGCCCGTCACGCAAATATTACAAAGTAACAGAAGAAGGCGCCTTTTATCATCACACATTAAAATCGGAATGGCTTGACCTGTCCGAAAAAGTGAACAGCATCATTAAGGAGGGAAAATGAATGTGTAAAGACCAATATTTAAAACATCTCCGGCGGGAAATCAAAGATCTGCCGGAATTTGAGCAAAAAGAGATACTCGCGGATATCAGCGAAATATTTGACATGGGCGGGGCTGAAGGTAAAAGCGATGAACAAATCGCCGGCAATTTAGGTAATCCAAAAACACTTGCGCGCACTCTAAAAGCGGATATTTTCATCAATAATGCCCAGGAGCAGAAGACATGGCGCTCCTTTTTCAAGGCATTCGGCCTGCTGCTGGGTATGGGCATGTTCAACTTCATGTTTATGCTGACACCGTTTCTTTTTGCCTCTGTTACGGTGTTAAGTTTGATGGCGATCGGCCTTATGCTGATGACCGGATCATTCTTTCTCCTCGTAAAAGTGCCGATTGTAACAGCCATCTTTAACGGATGTATTGTCCTCGGAGCCGGTATGGCAGTGTTTATGGCCGGATTTGATCTTTCGAAACTGATATTCCGCATCTTTTTGCGCTATTTCAAATGGAATGTCAGCGTTGTAAGGAGGGAAACCATTGAATCGGAAAATGTGGTATAGCATTGCTCTCATTTTAATCGCCGCCGGTCTGATCGGAAGCATGTTCTTCGGTTTTGACGGCTTTTATCCTAATTCATAAGGAAGGTGTGCAAATATTATGACTGAACCGGCCCTGATATTGAAAAATGTGTCTAAAACCATCAATCATACTCCGATTGTACAGTCAATTTCTTTCGATGTGAGAAAAGGTGAGATTTTCGGCCTTCTCGGACCGAACGGCTCGGGAAAAACCACTATTTTCAGAATGATCGTACAGCTTATTAAAAAAACGGAAGGAACCATTTCGTTCAGGGGCAGACCGGACAGCGACTTTGAATATTTTATGAAACATATCGGGGTTATCATCGAAGGCCCGGACATGTATCCGAATATGACCGCTTTGCAAAACCTGAAATATTTCACCAGACTGCGGAGCACCTCGCTGAAAACGGATGACCTCATGAATATCCTTGCAAAAGTCGGATTAGAGCAGGCTGCCCGTAAAAAAGTGAAACATTTCTCATTAGGTATGAAACAGCGCTTGGGGCTCGCTTATTCTCTTCTTCACAATCCCGGGTTATTAATTCTGGATGAACCGATGAACGGCCTTGATCCTAAAGGAATGAAAGAATTGCGCACCATTCTTTCTGATTTAGCGAAGCAAGGGGTTTCTGTTTTATTATCAAGCCATTTATTATCTGAAATGGAGGAAATTTGCGACAGGGTTGCCTATATCAAAAAGGGCCTGATTTTAGGAATTGAAGAAATGAAGAAAAGAAATGACCCTGCCCAGAAAAAGCTGTTTACCATCACGGTCAATCATCCTGAAAGGGCGAAAGAAATTTTGGAACAGGAAGGTATTCTTCAAGTACAGCAAAAAGACAGCCGCATCATTGAATTGGAAGCGGAAGAAGATACCATCCCGTACGTCATTAAATCTTTGGCAGAGAAAGAGATTCTGATTTCCCGCGTTGCTGCAAGAACTTTGTCATTGGAAGAAAAATACATGATGATTACAGATCAGGAGGACGCGGTATGAGCATATTTCATCTGGCGCAGAACGAATTCATAAAAATAACCCGAAAAAAAGGCACGCTTTTATCTCTTTTTTTCCTGTTTCTCATCGTTTTGCTGGCCGGCCTTATTATGAATCATGAGTTAGATGCTTCCTCGGATAACAACTGGAAAGAACGGCTTCTCGCCGAAAAAAAACAGGAAGAAATTGATAAACCGGCTGAAACGACGGGTGTATATTATTCGGCTGATGTTAAGAATAAAGACTATTATTTGGAGCATAACATCAACCCCTATGAATGGAACGGCTGGAGGTTTTTCGGCACGGTTACTTCAAACGGGCTTGAGATTTTCGTAAGCTTAACCGCGATTTTAACCGTCAGCGGGGTTGTTTCTAAAGAGTTTGCCCTTGGGACGATTAAGTTTATCGCCACAAGCCCGAACAGAAGATGGCGGATCTTAGCATCAAAATTTCTCGCGTCCCTTCTGTTTACCGGTATGGTTTATTTGTTTTACTGTGTGAGCTGTTTGCTGATCGGCGGCGTGTTATTCGGTTTTTCCAATGCTTCATATCCGCTCGTCTATACTCATTTAAATGACAGTCTGTATACCATCAGTTCCTTAAAAGCATCCGGGATCATTCTTCTTTTGCGTTTCATTTCAATTATAAGCATTGTCACCATCGCGTTCACTTTGTCAGTATTGTTCAAAAGCCAGGCTCTCTCCCTTTGCTTATCCGTTTTACTGCTGTTTGCCGGCAGTATATTGGGCGGAACAGATTTGCTTGCTCAATTTACGTGGTATAAATTTACGCTCTTTCCGCATTTAAATCTCGTTGCTTATGTAAATAAAAGCGCGGGTGATGCGATTTCAACGTTAAACATTCCCTATTCCGTGACGGTTATAGCGATCTACTTTCTTATTTGTTTATTGATTTCTTTTTCCGTCTTTCAAAGGAGAGACATTACAGCATAGACAGAGAGGCGGCGGCATAATGAGCGGACGGCAGAAAATATTGACGGTCCAGCAATTTGCCGCTGACCTTCCCTTGATCCATCGCTAAAGGGTTTAAATAACCGAAGCTCCCGCTGCTCCTCTGCTGAAAGCATAGAAATTCCCGCCCTTCCCGTATAAAAAGAGCGTCATCGAATCGAAGAAATTTCATAATGGCTGTGTATTTCGCAACGGCATCAATGTGATACTTTCTGCACTCGGCTAACATTAAACCTGAGAAAGCAAAGTCCGATGTTTTGTACCATTTTGTGAGAAAAGGCTGTAATTCTTTCATTTGCAAATAAGAGACGGCATAAAGGGCATCCGCCTGTTCTTCCTGCATGCCGCCCGGTGCCGTGAGCAAATCGGCCTCCCGTTTCAGTGCGGTTTCTAAGAAAACGATCAGCTCTTCCGGGGTCACCGCCCCAAAATAAGCTGCTAACACCATGAGGATCATAGAGGCGGGCTCTGATTTCAGTTCCTCTTGTAAACCGCGGACCATTTGTTCAAGTCCGTTATGAAAAAAAATGCTTTTTGCGGCATCCATCCTGCGGTAAACATGATACGCATACGCGAACAGGACCGGATGGCATTCGTGTGTCTTTTCTCCGAAATAACGGTCTAGGAATCGAATGACTTCTTCTGTATCCTTTCTGCTGTCAAAATGATGACATGCCGCTAAACCGCAAAACAGGTGCATAAGGTCATCAGCTTCCATTTCTTCCGGCTGCAGCTGAAGGTTCTTCCAAAAACCCAGCAGCCATTCTTCTGTTTTTTTTATATTAAAATGTCCCTTTACTATCTGCATGTTCCACACTCCAGATTCAGAATCTCAATCGCCGGCAGAAGAGCCGGAGCATATTGAATGGATGGATTCTCGTTATGTATGTAATGAAGGGCTGCTTGACAGCCATAAAAAAAAGGATCGATACACGATTGGATCAATAACATAGTGCAAAGCTGTTTCATTTTTCGGCTGCTGAGACAAAATACAAACCATTTTTGAATAGAAGCCTTCAAGCCGGGATGAAGCTGATGCTCCCCCTTATTCAAATGAAGAAGACAGTACTCAATAAACTCCAGCTCGTTTTCAGCTGTTCGTTTCCATGCGTCGCGGAGCAAAGGCTGAAACATCGAATTTTTGTAAAAACGGACTTTTTCCTGATCAAATGGCATTTCCAGTTCGTTCAGCAAACCGACTAATTCGGCGTATTTAAAATAAGGCCATTCTTTTTTTATAAGATATCCGTTTTGCAATCCATGACGTATGATCTGATCATCCGCTTGCAATCCCTGCTTCTTTTTATAAGTTTTTGCCGTTAAATAGATATGAATCAATTCATTGACTATGGCCGTATTACAGTGAAACAGATCCTCCCAGCATGGCTTATCAACGAAGGCTGCCGCAATCCTTTCAATATGTTCTTTTAGAGCGGAAGAATGGCTCGTCTTCCTGTAGTATTTGCAGAAGCCGGCAAACAGCTGAATGCTCTTCATATCCGGAAGCGATTGTTCAGCAAAAGATAATAAAAATTGATCTGTCTCTTCAGCTAATCTATTCAAGTTAATCGTTCCTTTCTGCTCTAAGACAGGCATGCGCGGCACCCGCGGCGACAAGTGTTGTATGATAGCAGTGTTTAAACACATCTTCTCTTTGCTGTTCACCTTTCAAACCGGGTTTATGTTGATAGGTGATGCTCGGGATATTCCCTTCTTTCATTCGGCCCTGAAATATTTTATTCCAGGCTGCCTCATAGAGCGGTTTATGATTTTCTTTTTCCATGTCGATATGTAAAAAAGAGCTGCACATCAATAATTCACTGGTAATATCTAAATTCTCAAGACATATATAAATCCCGAGAAATTTCAGGACCTTTTCTTTTAAGGAGGGCAGATGATACTCTTTATCTGTAAGCGAAGAACATCCCATATCTGTTATATAAAAAATCGTATGAGTTATACTGTACGCATCATGGTCAGTCATATATGTATTTGGGATATTTTGACCGGCTGCCGTGTAGCAGTATAAATCAGAAAAATCCGGCATTTCTAAATTTACGCCTGCTCTTTGCAGACTGTACTTCAGATCCATTTTTCGAAAGGGAATTTTAGCAAGGCTTTCATCAAAACGAGACGCCGTGAATTTTTCCAGCTCCCATATCACTGAAGCCCGTGTCGGGTGATCAGTTAAGACAAGAAATTCACCTGCAATAGCCAATCCGGCAAGGCCGTCCGGATCAAAATGAATAAATTCTTCAAGCTGATCATTACGGAGCCTTTCTTTAATAAACTCCGTTAAAACAGCAACTTCCTTATCCTCTGCCTGATTTCTGATCAGGTAATTGGTAAGAAAAATAAGCTCTATAAATGTTTTAAGCCGCCATCTGAAATCATTCGCTACTTTATGATTCATATCAAAATAATGGATATTCTCAACAATCCATGACAGTGCTCCCCGCTTAATTTCTCTTATATACTCTTGTGTCAAACTCTCACCGCCTTTTCTAAGATGCGTAGGTTCCAAACGGGTGAATCTAATTCTGAACGGCTAAATCATTTAAATTCAAATTCGGGTTTTGATTGTCTTCTTGGCTCGGTACTACAAGCACCCAGCCGCTCCAAGCAAAGCTATTGCCTGATTGCTCAGCATCTCCGGCTAACAAATGTGTCGGGATCGTGATTCTTTTTTCCTCTTTTATTTTTTTAAAATTCATATCTCCATCTCCTCTAGTTTATAGAATTATTTGGAACCTACAACAATATATTAATCTAATAAGGGATAAATTGTAAACTAGTTTTAGAATAACGATTCTTTTTTCACTGTAACTAATTAGTATATAATTACTAAAAATAAAAAAGCCCGGACCTAGTCCAAGCTTTCCTGCGTACCGAACACCTTCTCATTCCGTTCCAGCATTCGGGTCAGATTTTTTTCAAATACCATTTCTTCTTCCGGCGATAATCCGGCTGCATACAGGCGGCCGCTGCGTTCCTTCAGTTCGGTTAAAAGCGACAGCATTAAGTCCTGCACGGTAATGTCCGTTTGCAGCAATTCGCTTAAGGAAGCCATCGTTTCAGGCCGGATGTCGGGGTACACGCCTTTTGTGTCATTGCTTTTGTCTTTTAAAGCGGCTTGATAGAAACGTCTGATCAGATCGGCGCGTTCGCTTCCGCTTTTATCAGCGCAGAGGTAAATCTGAACTGCGGTTCCGCCCCGCAGGCGCCTTTGTGAGATTCCCGCGAATTTCCGCCCGCCGATGCTGAGATCATAGCTGCCCGGACAGTACGATCCTTTAATTTCATATGCTTCAATTTCAGCATTGTACGAACGCAGCATCCGCCGCACAAGCTCCGTCATCGCCTCGTAGCCTCTGTCGATGTCGATGCCTTTTTTCTCGTCTTCAAAAATAAGCGAGATATTCAATACGCCTTCATCGAGAACGACCGCGAGGCCTCCTGAATTGCGGACAATCACACGATAGCCTTCGTCCTCCAGCAATTTCACGCCGTCCTCTAAAAACGGCAGGCGTGTGTCCTGAATGCCGAGCACGATCGTCCGGTGGTGCACCCAAGAGCGTGCTGTCGCAGGCGATTCCCCTTTGCCTACGGAGGCGCACAGCGTATCATCCATTGCGAATGACTGCTTCGCATCAAAATAAGGACCGAGGCTGGATTGGTCAATGATTCTCCAGCTCGGCTGCATCAATAAATCAATCGGTTGCTTTCCCATCTATATTAAATCCCTTTCGTCATAGGCTTTCCATGCATTTATTATATCATTCCGCTTAAGATGATTGAAATTGACTTTTCAAAAGAGCGATGAAGATTTCTTTGTTTTTTGTGTTCTCCATAATGGAAGATTGAATGATAGACAGTTTCCGTTTTAAGGAAAATCCTTTAATCTGAAGCACGGAAATGCTGCCGTGAAGCAGATCCTTTTGCAGTACGCTTTTTGACAGAACGGAAAGACCCATTCCGCTGATCACAGCTTCCTTGACGCCCTGGTTGCTGCTGATCGACATCATGGATTTCGGCCGCAGTCCGTTTGAATGCAGGACATGGTCCAAATATTCCCTCGTCCCCGAACCCTTCTCCCTCGTCACCCACGCTTGATTTTGCAAGTCGGTCACCGGGATGTTTTTTCTGCCGGCGAGCGGGTGTCCGTTCGGTGCGGCAATGCATAATTCATCCTCCATGAAGGGCTGAATGTCGAGCTCGTTTTTCCCCGTATGTCCTTCTATTAATCCGATATCGGCTTGAAGCATCCGGACTGCTTCGCTGACCTCCTCCGTGTTCCCGATCATGACGTCAAGGTTCAGTTCGGGATACTCGTCATGAAGCTTTGCGAGAAGCGGCGGCAGAATATATTCGCCGATGGTAAAGCTCGCAGCGATTTTGAGCTTCCCTTTGACATAATGATGATGGGCGTAAATTTCGGTTTTCGCCTGCTCGTACAAGAAGACCATTTGCTTGGCGCGCTGATAGAGAATGTCCCCCGTCGGCGTAGTCGTAAAGTGCTTCGGGGAGCGGTTCAGCAAGGCGGTTTGGAATTCTTTCTCCAGATTTTTAATGTGAAGGCTGACGCTCGGCTGAGAAATCATCAGCTTCTGCGCCGCTTTTGTAAAGTTTTTTTCTTCGACGACTGCAATGAATGTTTTCAGTTCCCCATAATACAAAAAGCATCACCCCTTATCATTATTTTTCCTAATTGTTTAGATCATATAAATATATTTTACTAATGATTAAGACCGCAGTAAAGTGGAGTTATCAACCTAATGGGAAGTGACGGAGATGAAGATGGTAAAGGGTGTTTCAGTTACTGCAGGAATTGCGTTTGCGGCTTTCTATGCCAGCCGCCTGCCGTTTTTAAATTTGCTCGGCATGCTTGTCCTCGCGATGCTGATCGGAATGGTCTGGCGCGCCGTTTTCGGACAGCAGGCGGCATTCGAGCCGGGGATTGGATTCTCAAGCAAATACTTGCTGAAAGCCGGCATTATCCTGCTTGGCATGAGACTGAACTTGACGGATATCTATCATGCCGGCTGGCACGTATTTGCAATTGCCGTCTGCTGTATGATGGTTGCGGGGGCCGTCGTATACGGACTGTCCCGGCTGTTCCGCATTGATCAGACACTCAGCATGTTAACAGCCTGCGGCACTGCGATCTGCGGGGCGGCTGCCATTGCCGCGATCGCGCCGCAGATCAGGTCAAACGAAAATGTGACAGCCATCAGTGCAGCCGCCGTTTCTTTATTAGGAACCGTTTTTACAGTTGTATATTCTCTTTCTTATCATGTATTGGGCTTTTCTCCTGCTGCTTACGGCGCCTTTTGCGGGGCAACGCTTCATGAGGTGGCGCATGCGGCAGCGGCCGGAAGCGCCGGAGGAAAAGCAGCCGTCGAGATGGCGGTGATCGTCAAGCTGACGCGGGTCGCGCTGCTCGTCCCGGTTGCATTCATGCTTGGAATGCGGGCGCGCCGCGGTGGGAAATCAGAGACGGTCTCTGCTGCTTCACTGCCGATCCCTTGGTTTATCTTCGGATTTCTCGGAATGAGCGCCATCCACACATCAGGCATCATTTCCGCCGCGCATTCCGCGTTTCTTGTTCAAGTGTCCTATGTTTTAATCGGCATGGCAATGGCGGGTCTCGGTTTGAACGTTCATATATCGGCGTTTCGTCATAATGGCTGGCGGGCGCTCGTGACTGGCTTGATCGGCTCTCTCTGTTTATCGCTGTTCGGCTGGGCCGCAGTGGCTTTCTTTCTATAAAAAAAAGCCGGCCTTCTTAAAAGGCCGGCTTTTTCCGGATTACAGCGCTTGAGCAGCCGTAATTAACGCAAGATTGTAGACGTCTTCCGCATTACATCCTCTGGAAAGATCGTTTACAGGCATATTTAATCCTTGCAGAATCGGTCCGACCGCTTCAAAGCCGCCTAAACGCTGAGCGATTTTGTAGCCGATGTTTCCTGCTTCAAGGCTTGGGAATACAAATACATTCGCGTCTCCTTTAATGTCGGAGGCCGGCGCTTTCTTCTCCGCAACAGACGGCACAAATGCAGCGTCAAATTGAAATTCGCCGTCAAGCGTAAGCTCAGGCGCTTTTTCCTTCGCGATTTTCACCGCTTCTGCCACTTTTTCCGTCTCATCAGATTTTGCCGATCCTTTTGTAGAGAAGCTGAGCATGGCAACGCGCGGGTCAATATCAAACATTTGAGCCGTATTGGCGCTTTCAATGGCGATTTCAGCAAGGTCCTGGCTGTCAGGGGCAATGTTGATCGCGCAATCAGCGAACACATATTGCTCGTCACCGCGGGCCATGATGAAGACGCCTGATGTTTTTTTCACGCCTTCTTTTGTTTTGATGATTTGCAGTGCAGGGCGCACCGTATCGGCAGTAGAATGTGCAGCTCCGCTGACAAGTCCGTCCGCGAGACCTTTGTACACAAGCATCGTGCCGAAATAGTTCTCGTCTAACAAAGCTTTGCGGGCCTGTTCTTCCGTCGCTTTGCCTTTGCGGCGTTCTACGAAAGCCTGAACGAGTTCTTCCATGCCTTCATATGTATGCGGGTCAATAATGTCAACGCCGTCAAGTGTAAGATTTAATTCTTTCGCTTTTGCTTGAATGTCTTCTTTATTGCCGACTACGATCGGCTTTAATACCTTGTTGCCCGCCAAATTGTTGACCGCAGCCAGGATACGTTCATCCAATCCCTCAGGAAATACGATTTTCACATCTTTTCCTGCTACTTTTTCTTGTACTTTTGTAAATAAATCTGCCACAATATACCCTCCTCTATGTTGACGAAAAACGCTTACTTTTACAGCATACTCTTCTTCCAGCTAAATTCAAATAACCAACTTCTATTATAGCGCTTTCAATAAGAAATCTTATTTTTCTAACTAATTTAACTGACGGGCAGTTTACGGCTTAGTTTCTGATACAAGGGGTGGGATTATTCAAGGTTTCTCCACAGCCGAAACGGTTAAACTGTGATATAGTGAAGGCATCAATGAAAAGATATAGGAGTGAAGATAAATGAGTGAGCAGCAAAAAACGAACGAGGCCGCACAAACGCTTGACGGCTGGTATGCGCTTCACGATTTCCGCACAATGGACTGGACGTCATGGAAGCAGTTATCCAGCGATGAGCGCCTGTCGATTATACACGAATTTACGGGACTGCTTGAAAAATGGGGCGTCGCCCAAAAAGAAGGCAAAGGCTCGCAAACCATCTACAGCATCGTCGGACAGAAAGCTGATTTTATGCTGATGATTCTTCGCCCGACAATGGAAGAGCTGAACGAAATCGAGCTTGAATTTAATAAATCAAAGCTTGCTGAATTTACAATCCCGGCTTATTCTTACGTGTCCGTGGTTGAGCTGAGCAACTACCTCGCAAGCGGAGAAGGCGATCCGTATGAAAATCCGCATGTCCGCGCCCGCCTGTATCCTGAGCTGCCTGAAGCGAAATACGTCTGCTTCTATCCGATGGATAAAAGAAGAAGCGGCAATGACAACTGGTACATGCTTTCTATGGATGAACGCAGAAACCTGATGAGAAGCCACGGCTTGATCGGACGGAGCTATGCCGGCAAAGTCAAACAGATTATCACGGGATCTGTCGGTTTTGACGATTACGAATGGGGCGTCACGCTCTTCAGCGATGATGTGCTTCAGTTCAAAAAACTTGTTTACGAAATGCGCTTTGATGAAGTCAGCGCGCGCTACGGCGAATTCGGTTCATTTTTTGTCGGAAACCGCTTATCTCTCGACACGCTTCCGAAGTTTTTGCACGTGTAACACCCACCCGCCTGTCCGGCGGGTTTTTTTTATTTATCAGAATTTAAATAAAATTTGCTATTTTTATCATTTTTTTTTACGATGTAAAGGAGATTCCATTTTGGTAAAGGGGTGCAGACAGTTGTCAAAACGAACCGCGTTTATTATGGGAGCCAGTCAGGGGATCGGCAAAGCGATCGCTCTGAAACTGGCGGACAATGGCTTTCATACCGTCATTAATTCACGAGTTCCCGAAAATATCGAATCGGTAAAAGAAGAGATCCTCGCCAAACATCCGGATGCGGGCGTCACCGTTCTCGCCGGGGATATGTCGGACCAGAAGACAAGAGCCGGCATTTTTGAAGAGATCAGATCACAATGCGGACGGCTTGATGTATTGATCAACAACATTCCGGGCGGCTCGCCGGATACCTTTGAAAACTGTGATATAGAGGATATGACAAATACCTTTACGAATAAAACGATCGCCTATATCGACTCTATGAAAACGGCCGCAGCAATCATGAAACAGCACGAATTCGGCAGAATCATTAATATCGTCGGAAACCTATGGAAAGAACCCGGCGCCAATATGTTTACCAACAGCATGATGAACGCCGCTTTAATTAATGCCAGCAAAAACATCGCCATTCAGCTTGCGCCTTTTCACATTACTGTCAACTGTCTGAATCCCGGATTTATCGCCACAGACCGTTATCACCAATTCGTGAAGAATGTCATGAAGCAAAACGGCATTTCTAAAGCGGAAGCGGAAGAACGGATTGCATCAGGCGTCCCGATGAAGCGTGTCGGAACTGCGGAAGAAACCGCGGCGCTGGCTGCCTTTCTTGCCTCTGAAGAAGCCTCCTATATTACCGGACAGCAAGTGTCAGCCGACGGCGGCAGCATGAAAAGCATATAATAAAAACATCCCGCTCTCAGCGGGATGTTTCTTGTAATGAAGGAAAGGACAAACCGAGCTTTTGAATCCGCATCACGAATTCCCTTAAATCACCCTGTTTGGCCACCATTGATATCCTGACATAACGCTTTCCGCCGCTGCCGAAAATCTCGCCGGGCGTCACGACAACATGGGCATGCTCCAGCAGATAGTCCGAAAACTGGTGTGAAGACTCGAATTCATTCGGAATTTCAGCCCAGACATAAAAAGTCCCCTTCGGTTTTTCAATGCTCCAGCCTAATTCCTTTTCACATAACGCCGTGAAAAAGTCAATCCGTTCTTTATATGTGCGCTTCAGACGCTCGGTATGCTCAGGATTTCCTGACAGCGCTGCCGCTGCCGCCTGCTGAAGACCGCCGAACATGCCGACGAAGACGTGATCCTGAAACTCATTGACCGCCTGAATGATTTTCTCATTCCCCACGGCAAATGCCATTCTCCAACCTGCCATATTGAAGGTTTTCGAAAATGAATAAAGCTCCGCGCCGATCGTTTTCGCTTCTTTCGCCTGAAGAAAGCTGGCCGGATTCTGATCAAATTCGAACGCGCCGTATGCAAAATCGTGAATAAGGTGGATGTCATGTTTTTTTGCAAACGCTGCCGCTTTTTCATAAAACGCCTGATCCGCAGTCGCGCCCGTCGGGTTATTCGGGTAATTCAAAAACATCAGCTTGGCTTTTTTCAGGACGGCGGGATCAATCCGCTCAAAATCCGGAAAATAGCCGTTTTCCGGATGAAGCGGCATCTCATGCAGCTCCGCTCTGGCCATTGTAATGCCCGATAAATACTCAGGGTAGCCGGGGTTCGGGACTAAGGCGATATCGCCGGGATTCAACAGGCATTGCGTCAAAACGTACAAACCAGCTTTCCCTCCGCCGAACAGCGCGACTTCTGTCTCCGGATTGACCGATACCCCGTACTCTCTCTCATAAAATTCCGCGATGGCTTCTTTCAGAAACGGATAGCCTCTGAACGGGCCGTATCCGTGATACGAAGGATTCAGCGCAGCCTCCCGCAATGTTTCAACGATATGCGGCGGTGTGGGGAGATCGGGATTCCCCTGCCCGAGGTTAATAATCTGGGCTCCCGTTTTCTCCATCTCTTTTACCTTTTGAAAAACGAGCGAAAATTCCTGTTTCGGAAGTGTCTTGATGACGTCGGACGGTATGATTTCCATCTGAAAGGCTCCTTATAAATGAATTTGCTCTGATTCGTTATTCCGTTCTGAAAAGGATTTATTGACCAGTTTTGTATGCAGAAACAGCCCGCTGACCAAAAGGACGATAAACGCCATGATGACTGCCGCGTCTACAATGTTGATCAGCATTGAACCGACGGCGATGCACAATCCGATGGACGCCTCCGCCACCGAAAAGATCCGGCCCTGAATCTGGTTCGCCGCGTTCTCCTGAACTTTGACCTTTGCCAGCACTTCACCGTATTCCATTGCGATAAAGAAAAGAATGGCGGCAATGACTGACACGGCGAAAATCGGGGTAAACAAAAACAGCGCAAGCGAGACGATCGATAACACTGTAAAATACATCAGCCCTTTATTGTTGTTAAAGCCCCATTTGCTGACAAGAGCGGCGCCGATAAAGCCGCCGAAGCCGATACAGAACGTCAGGATGAAATTGCCGATTTCCCCGTCGCCTAAAAAGCGGCTGACAATCGGGAAATAGCTGTAGACGACACCCCACAAAAGCGCCATCGTAATCATCGTGAACATGGCGTTTAACACAAAAGCATTTGTTTTGATTTCCTTCAGGCCTTCTTTAAACGACTGAAAAGCTTCTCTCACGTTTTCTGACTGAATCGGCACGTATTGAAGCTTAATGCGGCTGATGAAAAACGCGGAGACAAGATAGGTCACCCCGTTAAACGCGACGGCAAGCTCCACAGAACCGCCCAACAGAAAAAGTCCGCCGGCTGCAGCGCCGACAATAATCGAAATCGTCGTGGCTTTTGCAAACAAAGTGTTGATATTTTTAATATCCGCTTCTAAAGACGACATGACCGCGAGACGTGCGGGGTTAAAAAACACGCCGCTTCCGTAAGAAACAAACAGCAGCGCCAGAAAAAGCAGCGGATATTCGCCTTTCGGGAGAAATGTCAGCCCCAAAAAGATGACACCTCTGATCACATCCGTCCACAGCATGATTTTCACCCTGTCGAGCCGGTCCACGAGCACGCCTAAAAACGGCTGAAACACCATCGGAATACTGCGGACCGCGATGACGCCGGACGTCACCCAGTAGTCGTGATAGTATGTAGACAAAATGAGCAGAGCCGGGAGAACGCAATAGTCTCCCATAAACGAAAGCGCCTGCCCGAAAAGCAAATACTTAGAGTTCGGTTTCAGCTGTTTCATATCGGTAACGCATACTTTGCAGTCAGCTTCGCCTGCTGCTGAATTTGTTTGATTGATTCGGCCACGTCACCCGAATTGCTTCCTTTCAGCTCAAACGCCGCAATGCTGTTGAACGCTTCGAACAGCCGCAGATCCACGGATGTACCCGCTTCGGCCGCTGAGAAAGAAACGATTTCGGTGTCTCCCTTTAAGACGCCGTCGGGAATGTCAATGCTTTCAATGACGAAATCGACAGCCGTCTCAGGCAACTGGCCGTTCTCTTTAAAATGCTGAGGATACAAGTGGCAGTCGGCGACATAGCATGGCTCCTGCTCCAATAATCCTTTCGGCAGATCGGCTTCTTTTCCGAAACAGAGAACATCCAATAACAGCTGCGCCATATCGACGCCGAAGACCTTTTTAATATTCGGAATCATGTTCCAGCCCGCAAATCGTGCCGCTGATTCAATCAGTCCGGCTTCCCGGTTTTTCATTAATTTAATCTCTGTATGTGTTGCGCAGTTTTCGAGGCCGAGTCCTTCATTCGCCTTTTTGGCTGCTTCGACGATTTTCCGCTTCGCGTCATCATCCAGGATGGACGGCGTAATATGTGATGTCTCCGTGAATCCGATTTGCGGTGTTTTATCATGAATCGCGACAGGGAAGTATTCTCCGTCGGCCATGATGCCTTCTATGCTGATATAGTCGGAATAACCGCTTGTTTCGTACCAGTCGTCATACTCGCCCTGCAAAAATTCTTCCGCGATAAACGGCGCTTCAAACGTGACCGCTTTCGGTACGTTGATCGACTTCAGGTATTCATTGACTCTGTTAAATTCGGCTTCGGCCGTTTCCATCTCTTTAATGAGCGTCACGCCGATGGAGCTCGCCAGATATGTAGGCTTCAGAATGAGCGGCGTTCCGATTTCCTGAAGCGCGGCGCGGAAATCTTCCAGCGTCGTCACCCGTTTGTTTTTGATGGATTTGACGCCGGCCCGGTTGAAGGCGGCTCTCATTTTGTTTTTATCTCTGGCATTTTCAGCGGCCTGTACGCCCGCTCCCCGCAGGCCGAGACGTTCACACGCTTTTGCCATCGGAGCGATAAACAGTTCATTATTGGTCGTAATGGCGTCAACCGCGAACATGCCGGCCACCTTGACGATTTCTTCGACTACTTCTTCCTCAGGTTTGTCATGATCTTCATGAGCCCAGTAAATCGAATCGGGATGCTCAAAATCAGCCAGACTCTTAAAATAGTCTTTATCTTTAATGACCGCGACCGAGTATTTTTCAATCAAAGCTGCATGAGAGGCTGTAATTGCAAAAGGTCTCGGAATAAAGCTGACGAGGTTGTATTTTTCAGCTGCGCTTTTGTAAAACATATGCGGCGGGCATCCCCCAAGGTCAGCGATAACCAATACTGTTTTTCTCTCCATATGTAAACACTCCTTCTCTATTGTGCGGTGTATCCACCGTCTGCGGTGATCGCGCTTCCGGTCATATAGCTTGATAAATCCGACGCGAGAAACAGCATGACGTTCGCTATTTCTTCAGGCTTGCCGAGTCTCAGCAGCGGATTGACTTTCGCTTTTTCTTTTTTGATTTCTTCAAGCGTGCCTTCGTTGTTTTCAAGGAACGACTTTTCATTCAAAGGTGTGTCAATGATTCCCGGGCACACGCAATTGACGCGGATGTTGTGTTTGGCGTAATCGACGGCCATCGAACGCGTCAGCTGCAATACGCCGCCTTTAGAGGCGTTATATGCGGGAATGTCGGGCCATGCAACGACTCCTCCGACGGAGCACGTGTTAATGATATTGCCCTTGCCGCTTTTGAGCATATACTTGAGCGCGTGCTTGCTCATAAGAAACATGCCCGTCAGATTGACGTTGAGCACCTTGTTCCAATCGCTCAGCTCCATCTCATGAATCGGCGCGACAATTTCGATGCCGGCGTTATTGATTAACACGTCCAATCCGCCGAACTTGTCCGCCGCTGACCGGATGGCGTTTTGACATGCCGGTTCATCTGTAATATCCGTCCGGACAAAATGCAGCCTGTCATTGTTTTCTTTCCGGATCATCGCTTCTCCCTGCGCCTCATCAATATCCGCGACGACCACATTCGCCTGCTGATTCAGAAACGCCTGAACCGCGGCATAACCGATACCTGATGCGCCCCCTGTGATGAGGATGGTTTTATCCGTCAGGTTCATGCCTCTTTCGCCTCTAATTTTTTCGCTTTTGCTCTGTTATAGCGCGGAGGGAAAAAGATATTGACTGATTTTGAATCTTTTTCAAATCTGTTGATGGCGCCGTGATCTTCTCTCGGATCACAGAAATAAGCTGTGCCGAATGTCATATCCACTTTGCAGCCTTCAATGGTCATATCATAGCCGCCGCCGATGCAGATGCCGATCTGTTCATTGCGGTGTTTATGGAATGGCATTTCTCCCCCGTTGCCCGGAATGTTGGCAAGCATGATTTCCACCCAGTCTTCCACGAAGAACGTGACTTCCATCCCAGGCAATAAGTCTCTCGTTTTAAAAATATTCAAAAAATAGTCCTCGGGGCTTGTGTAGGTTTCACCGGCTTTCAGGCGTTTGATATCAATGGCGATCACTTCTTGATCCGTCTCATTTCTTGCGCCGTGAGGCACGTTAGGAGGCGCGATATAGGCTGATTCCAGCGCTGTCATCTTTCTTGTGACATCTCCGACAGTCATGGACAGCTCGCCGGAAACGACAAGGCCGATTTGGACTTCCTTATGCTGATGCGGTTCCACGTTTGTATGCGGCGGAACGTAAGAAAGCAGAACTTCCGTATCCCCTCTGACAGACGAATATTGTCTTACTCCGTTATCCCATTCTATTAATTTAGGCGTCGGGAAATAAAGTTCCTGCAAATCTTGTTCAGTTTTCATCATGAATCTCTCCTTTTCCGAATAATGACCAGCTCATGGGAATGCTTTTAAATGTTTTGACAAAGTGAAGGCCGTACTTTTGTCTGGCCAGCTCATTTGTCAGCGCGATGTCGGACAAACCGTCCTTCACTCTTTTCGCGGCTGCGCTCGTCGAGTTCACCAGATCAAACGTAACATCTTTACGGGTAAAATACTTAATCAAATTGATAGGAGACGGGTGGGATACGATGACAGCCTGTTCAAGCATGTCATCTGTATATTCAAAACCGGGCCGGACAGCCAGGCCGTACATCGGGGTGTCGCACCTGAAAATTTGCAGAAGCTGCAGATCCGGTCTCATGTAGAAGTGCTTAATGCCGTCATACGCGTGAGGCACAATTGTGTATTCCAGCGGACTTTGAAGCGTTTTTTCAATGCACGATTCAAATGTATCATGCAGTGATAATTTGCTGTTCACCCCTTGGAGAAGGGTAAAATTGGTGATGAAGTTTTTTGCTGCGTACTCACTGCTTGTCCCTTCAGGACCGAGCGTGTTGATCGTAATCAGTTTAGATATTGAATAAGCCTTGCTTTTTGTTCGAATGCTATTATCCAATATAATCATGAGCACCAACCAATCTGTTAAATTTTAAGTAAATATTATCCATAGAAGTTCGAGCTGTCAATATTATTCGAAAATATTGATAATTATTCCTATATATTAGAAAACACCTTAAGATATAAGGTGTTAAAAATTACATTTATAAAATTATAGAAACTTTATTTTACCGATACAATGATTGGTCGGCCTGATGCTCATATTTCCCATACCTTCTGTATGCGAAAACGCTGAGGACAAAGCCGATGAGGGTGACGGCCGCACAAATAAATCCGACAGCTGCATATCCGTATCCGACATAGACCGGACCCATGACAGCAGAACCCAAAGTGACGGCCAAATTGGACGCCAGGCTGTAAAATGCCATGATTTTGCCCCGGCGGCTCTGTGAGCAATCACTTAAAATGGTGCTGAGCAAGGTCACCGTCAGGCTTTGCATCAATCCCCAGACGAATAACCCGATGACCAAAAACGGCATTGATGACGGTGCATAGGCGAGACAGGAAAGCCATATGCTGATCACGGCCAATGCCGCGATCAAAGAGCGCATTTTCCCCGCCTTATCTGCGATTTTTCCGGTGAACACGCTCATGGAAAAACCGATTCCATACACCATGATCAGCAGCCCTGAAGCTGTATTTCCCCCCGGCAGCACGCGGTGAAGATAGGTGCCAAGAAAGGAATACATGCCGTAAAAACCGATCATGTTGCAAAAAGTGATCGTGAGGTATACAGGGACACGTGGCACCTTCAGCGCATCCCGGAAAGTGCCTCCCTGCCGTCCGTTTTCCTCTTCTGTTTTATCCCCATCCGCCGTGCTGCGGCGCGCCTCAATGAAAATGAGCGAAGCAACGAGGACAGACATCAGGGCGAAAATCCAAAACGTCCACCGCCAATTCAAAACGCCGCCGATAAAAGAGCCGATTGGAACGCCGAAAATCAAAGCGAGCGACCAGCTTGACACGATCAGACCCATCACCTTGCCGCGGTACGCATAAGGCACACGGTCGCCGACCACCGCATAAGCTGTCGGCACAAATGCCCCCGCCGCAAGCCCGGAAAGCGCCCTGCCCAGAAAGAAGAAAAAGAGATTGTGCGCCAGCGCGCAGATCACCGTGCCGGCCGTAAATATAAGCAGCCCCGCCATCAGGCTGAGCTCCCGGGAATATTTATCTCCCAGCGGAACGAGAAGCGGCGCCCCGATAAAAATCATCACTCCGTAAATACTGATGGAGAGCGCCAGCACACTGACATCCGAGCTGAAAGCCCGCGCTAAATCCGGAAGCAGCGGAGAAATCACCAGCTCTTCAGAACCGGCGGCAAATACGCCTAATGTCAAAGCAAGCGCGAGACAGATCGGAAATCGGCGTTTCGTTTCGATGCGATCGGTTTGTTTGCTGTTCATGCTCTTTGAACACCTCTTCCGTAAAACTTTTCTACCTTTTGTCGCTTTATAGTTTAGCATCCTTATATTTCATTTTACATTTCACATGAAAACTAATTCCAATTTTTTATTTACATTCAGGTTTTAAATAATATATTTATTTTGTATTCAATAAATGATATAAAATACGCCGTCCGGTTATGCTATAGTGATAGAATCATTTGTTAAGGTGGGTCATGGAATGAATAACGCTGGTTCAAAGGCCGCCCGCGCAGGCCTCGGCATGGTACTGATTCTCGGGACGCTCGCTTCATTCGGGCCGCTTTCGCTCGATATGTATCTGCCCGCTTTGCCTGAAGTGGCGGCCGATCTCCATACGACAGCGTCCCTTGCGCAGCTGAGCCTGACGTTTTGTCTTTTGGGGCTGGCGATCGGCCAGATCGTTGTCGGGCCGCTCAGTGATATGATCGGGCGCCGGAAACCGCTGATTCTGTCATTGCTGCTTTATACGCTGGCATCTTTATTATGCGCCTTCAGCCCATCTGTTTCATTTTTAATTGTCATGAGGTTTATTCAAGGATTCACAGGAGCGGCCGGAATTGTCATCGCACGGGCTTCCGCGCGCGATATGTATTCCGGAAAAGAATTGACGGCTTTTTTCTCATTGCTGATGCTCGTCAATGGGGCGGCGCCGATTTTAGCGCCGATTACAGGAGGATTTATCCTTCAGTTTGCCGGCTGGAAAATCGTATTTATCGTGCTGGCGGTGATCGGCTGTATCATTTTTGCAGCAGTGCTTACGGCATTGCCTGAATCACTCCCCCCGGAAAGGCGGACAAGCGGCGGACTCAGGGAGACGCTGATGACGTTTCGCGGCCTGCTCGGTGACAGGATGTTTATGGGATTTGCGCTCAGCCAGGCATTTGTGATGACCGGCATGTTCGCATATATTGCCGGGTCGCCGTTTGTGCTGCAAAACATCTACGGCGTATCGGCGCAAATGTTCAGCCTGCTGTTTGCCGTAAACGGTGCGGGAATTATATGCGCCACCCAAATGACGGGACGGATGGCCAAAACACATGATGAACGGAAGCTGTTTGTCTCCGGATTGGTCATTGCCGTCATCGGGAGCGTCGCTTTGCTTTTATCGCTTGCTTTCGATTTGGGTCTGACGGCGGTCTGCATTTCTTTATTCATCATTGTTTCTTCTGTGGGGATCGTCACGACGACAGGGTTTTCTTTGGCTATGCAGAAACAGGAGAAAGGCGCGGGAAGCGCAGCGGCTCTTCTCGGACTCCTGCCCTTTATCGGCGGCGCGCTTGCCGCTCCCCTGGTCGGTATTGCCGGAGAAGAAAACGCCTGGCCGATGGCTGTCAGCATTTTCGGTTTTCAGCTCTTTGCCGTTCTTTCCTACGTGCTGTTGGCAAAACGAAAAACAAAGTAAAGCCCGCCGCTTTTTGCGGAGGGCTTTTTCCTTATCCTGCTGCGCCTTTTTCCGAAGAAGCCGGCTCACGTTTCAGGCGTTTTTTGATACCAAAGTGGTAATACGCGTAACAGATGATCATCAGCGGGACGCCGCAGTACAGACCGATACGCTGGTCCGGAATAAAAATGAGACTGATTAAGATAAGACCGTAAACTGAAAATCCGAGAATCGGCACGATCGGATAAAGAGGCGTTTTAAATGCCAGGGCTTTCAGATTTCCTCCCTCAGCCAGAAAGCGTCTCCGGAAAACGAATTGTGAAGCGCAGATTGACATCCACGCGACGACGGTAATCATACCCGAGATGGAAATAAGCCACACATACACCGTTTCAGCAGCGACTACACTTGTCAGCAGCGATAAACCGGAGATGGCGATGGTGATGGACAGGGCTTTCAGAGGCACGCCTTTTTTCGTCAGTTTCGTTAAGGAAGCGGGGCCCATCTTAGTTTTTGATAGGGACCACATCATTCTGGACGAAGCGTACAGCCCGGAATTCGCCACCGACAGCATGGCGGTCAGAATGACGAAGTTCATGATGTCAGCCGCATAGGATACGCCGATTTTATCCAGCACAGCGACAAACGGGCTTTCGATGACCCCTGCCGTTTGGTACGGCAAAATGGACACGAGAACAAACATCGCCAGCACGAAGAAAAACAGCGTCCGCCATATGACGTTTCGGATTGAGCGTGGAAGCGTCTTTTCCGGATTTTCGCTTTCTCCCGAGGCGATTCCGACCAGTTCGGTTCCTTGGAAAGAAAAATTCACCATGACAAGCGTAAACAGCACGGCCTGAGCCCCGTTCGGGAAAAGCCCTTTGTCCGTCGTAAAGTTTGACAGATACGGCGCTGTCTGCCCGCCGTTAAAACCGACAAAGCCGAATACGGCAGCACAGCCGAGAATAATAAATAATACAATAGCCATAACCTTGACGCTGGAAAACCAAAATTCCATTTCCGCAAAACTCCGCGCCGACAGCGCATTAATGGAGAAAATGACGACACCGAATACAAGGCACCACACCCAAATCGGAACGGCCGGAAACCACCGCTGCATTAAAATCCCCGCTGACGTCAGCTCAAGCCCCACTGTATTGGCCCAGCTGAATGCGTACATCCACCCGATCGTAAAACCAGTAGACGGCCCGAGAAACTTTGCCGCATACGCCTGAAATGACCCTGCGACCGGCATGGCGACTGCAAGCTCCCCCAAACAAAGCATCACCAGATACATTAAAAATCCGCCGATCACATAAGCCAATATCGCGCCGATCGGTCCCGCTTCACTGATCGTAAAACCGGAGCCCATAAACAGCCCCGTCCCGATCACGCCGCCGAGTGCGATCATAAACAAATGCCGGCCCTTCATCGTTCGCTGCAATTCATTTTGATTGGTATCTCCCTGCATATACATCCCCCTTATTCCGTTATGTCATCCTTTTGTGCGTATGTCTAATCGATAGCTGTGCAAAAGGTGCAGCGTCGTCTGCTGAATGAGTTTCGGCAGAACATGGAATGTGTACGGTTTATACACCCGTTCCGTCCATTTATGGCCATCCTTGCCGTATACCCCCATGTTGACTGACGGAATATTTAATTCCCTTATTTCTTTAAAAGGAATCGTCCCGATGACATCCCAGCCCGGAAAATTATCGGTAAAGGCGGCGACCTCCGCGTCTGTTTCATGCAGCGATAAAAAGCTTCCGTCCGCTAAATAAGGGAAAAACTTTTTAAAGATGAATGTTTCCCCCGTTGATGCCGCTGTTTTATCGACGGCTTCTTGAATGACATGCTGCAAAAGCCGGTCCCGCATGCTCTCTTTCTTCAAGTAATTGTGCGGGAGGTAAGGCGGCGCATAAAAAATAATAACCTTGGCGCCCTGCTCAGGATCCAGTTTTTGCAGTTCCTCGACGGCTTTAAAGCATCTCATCCGCAGTTCAAGATGTTCATATGTTTTAAATGCCTGCTCTATACACTGCGCCGGATCGATGCCGCGGCTTCTCAGCCTTTTCAAGTAATCTTCCAGACTGTACACTTGAACGTTCCATGTGATGTCTTTTTTCGGGAGGCTCGTTCTCTCGCAGTATTCGTCATAATAATCAGATAATTTTTGTTCTGTCTCTTTGCATGCTTCCTCAGCCACGGCAGTCAGCTGATCCATGACTTCTTTGGCGGTTTTTTCGTAAATAAAGTAATTAAAATAGACATAGCTGCTGACGGCGGTCTGCACGTTATACGCTTCCTTGTTGTCACGCTGGTAGAGGCAGGTCGGCGGCAGTACAAGCTCCCCTTCAATGTTTTCCGCCATATGAATATTGTTGTGGATTCTTCTGGTGATTTCTGAGGCGATCAAATTCGGGTCGATTCCGGACAGCGTATCACCGACATGCACCTCCCGCCCGTAAATCGCAAAGCAAGGCAAAAGCTTCCCTGCCGCGCCCGTGTAGATGTACCTTGTCGTGTCACCTTCATACAGCGGGGTGATGAAGTCGTTATTAATCGCTGCTAAATATCGAAGCTGCTTTTCTCGTTTCAGCCGTTTTAATTCAGAAATGCCCGTTAAAATGCCGGAATGCTGGCTTTCTTCATCCGGGTTTGCCATGAACAGAATATGGCCCGGCAGCTGATCGCGCCGTTCAGAAAAGTGAAGCAGATTGGCGAGATGAACGGCAATACCGCTCTGCATATCAACCGAACCCCTTCCGAACATCCACTCGCCTGAGCGGGCGTCCCGCTGCACGTCCCGATCAAATTCATAGCTTGAGAAATATTCCGCGAGACGGTCGGAATCAAAAGCGATATCTTTTAAAGGGCCGAAGTCTTCTATGCCGACCGTATCAAGATGAGCGTGATAAATGACCGTATTCAGGCTGTCACCGTTTCCTTCAATAAAAGCGAAGATATTCTTGCGGCCGTAAGGGTCCCCAGGAATCGCCTGCTCCCACACATGTGACGGGTTCTCCTGAAAGTAGGGAAAGCTCTTGATCATATCTTTGATATAGTCGGCTTTTTTTCCTTCTCCCAATGTGCCGTTGATGCTGTTTAACGCCACCAGTGATTTCGTAATGGCTTCTATTTTCTCCTCCGGAAGCATCTTGCTGAGCTGCTGATACATATTCCATCCTCCTTACCCTCATATAGAGAAAATAGCGCGACTCTTTTTTCATCGCGCTATTTCCGAAAGATTAATAGGCTTCAGACGTTGTTTTCGCCTGCATATGAAGAATCAGATAGTCAGGTCCTCCGGCTTTCGAATCCGTTCCTGACATATTGAAGCCCCCGAACGGCTGGTATCCGACAATCGCTCCCGTACAGCCGCGGTTGAAGTATAGATTTCCGACGTGAAAATCTTCGCGGGCGCGTTCAATGTGCGCGCGGGTTTTCGATAACAGAGCGCCTGTCAGTCCGTAATCGGTATTATTGGCAATCTCAAGCATATGGTCGAAATCACGGGCTTTTGAGATCGCGACGACAGGCCCGAAAATTTCCTCCTGCATCAGGCGGGCGTTTTCATCAACATCCGCAAAAATGGTCGGCTGAATAAAGTATCCTTTTGAATCATCACCTTCGCCTCCCGTCAGGAGTTTTCCTTCTGTTTTGCCGATTTCGATATACCTCATGACTTTATTATAAGACGCTTCATGGATGACAGGCCCCATGTATGTATCAAAATCTTCCGGACTTCCGACGGTGAGTGATTTTGTTAAAGCGACGGCTTTTTCAACAACTTCATCATAGACGTCCTGATGAATCACCGCACGGGAACCGGCTGAACATTTTTGGCCTGAGAATCCGAAGGCGGAATACACGATTGAGGAAGCGGCAAGATCAAGATCAGCATCTCTGTCTACAAGCACCGTATCTTTCCCTCCCATTTCGGCAATGACCCGTTTCAGCCACTTTTGGCCCGGCTGTACTTTTGCGGCTCGTTCATAGATGCGGCATCCGACCGCGCGGGAGCCTGTAAACGACACAAATCTCGTTTTCGGATGCTCAACCAGGTAGTCGCCGATTTCTCCTCCGTCGCCCGGTATGAATTGGAGCACGCCGTCCGGCAGGCCCGCTTCCTTCATCACTTCAACGAATTTCGCCGCCACGACAGGCGCCGCATCCGCCGGTTTCAGCAGTATCGTGTTGCCTGTTACGATGGCTGCCGCCGCCGTTCCGGCCATGATCGCAAGCGGGAAGTTGAATGGAGAAATGACGATCCCCACCCCAAGCGGCTCATAATGATACTGATTATATTCTCCGTCACGGCTCTTTACAGGGGAACCGTCTTTCAGCTTCAGCATCTGACGGGCATAATACTCTAAAAAGTCGATCGCTTCCGCCGTATCCGCATCCGCTTCCTTCCACGGTTTTCCGGCTTCTTTCACTAGATACGCGGAGAATTCATGCTTTCTTCTGCGGATGATCGCCGCCGCTTTAAACAGCACATTCGCGCGGTGTTCCGGCCGTACTTTTTTCCATGTTTGAAATGTCTGCAGCGCAGCCTGCATGGCCTTTTCCGCAAGTTCTTTTCCGGCCGCCGATACAGAGCCGATTACTTCTTTTTTATCTGCCGGATTGACGGAAATGATCTTTTTATCCGTCTCAATCGCTTCACCATTGATGATAAGCGGATAATGCTTGCCGAGCTGTGAATTCACATAAGCCAGCGCTTCTTGAAACGATTGTTTATTTGTCTCTTCCTGAAAATTTGTAAATGGTTCGTGTGCGTATGAAACTGTCATTAGAATTCCTCCCTGTATTTTGTAATGTGTGCTCACGCTTTATGAAGATGCAAGAAGCATACCAGCATAACAATTAGCCGAAAGCAGACGAAGCTTGTCTGAATCTGTCGGCTGCATTCAGGTGACGCAAAGAAATTTTGCGATCTCCTGTATAAAAGACGCAAAATATTTTTGCGGATCACCCTTATACCCAGCCGCGGAATCGGGCCGCTTCAGCCGATTTTCTGATGCCTGTCATATAGGCGGCCAAACGCATATCGACTTTGTGGGTATGCGCTGTCTGATAAATGGATTCGAACGAATTCACCATGACGCTGCGCAGTTTTCCGGCGACTTCCTCCTCAGACCAGTAAAAGCCTTGATTATTTTGCACCCATTCAAAATAAGATACCGTCACGCCGCCGGCGCTTGCCAAAATATCCGGCACGAGAAGCACGCCTCTTTCATTCAGAATTTTCGTGGCGTCTATCGTTGTCGGCCCGTTCGCCGCTTCCACAATGATTGAGGCTTTAATGTGATGGGCGTTTTCAGCTGTAATCTGATTGGAGATTGCGGCAGGCACGAGAATATCACAGTCTTTCTCCAGCAGCTCCCGGTTCGTTATGATATCTGAGAAGAGATTTGTCACCGTGCCGAAGCTGTCCCGCTTATCGAGCAGGTAATTAACGTCAAGGCCGTCAGGATCATACAAAGCGCCATGGGCGTCTGAGATGCCGATCACTTTGGCGCCGGCGTCATGCATAAATTTAGCGAGAAAGCTTCCGGCATTTCCGAACCCCTGAATGATGATCCGCGCATTTTCCAATGGAATCCCTTTTTTCTTAACGGCTTCCTCAATACAAATCGTGACGCCTTGCGCGGTCGCCGTTTCCCGCCCATGTGAACCGCCGAGAACGATCGGTTTGCCCGTAATGAATCCCGGTGAATCAAATTCTCTCAGGCGGCTGTATTCGTCCATCATCCAAGCCATAATCTGCGAGTTGGTATATACGTCGGGAGCCGGAATATCCTTTGTCGGACCGACAATCTGGCTGATCGCCCGCACATATCCGCGGCTCAGCCGTTCCAGTTCACCGAAAGACATTGTCCGCGGATCACAGCTGATGCCGCCTTTTCCGCCCCCGTAAGGAAGGTTTGTGATGCCGCATTTTAAGGTCATCCAGATGGAAAGCGCCTTGACCTCTTCCTCACTGACTTCCGGGTGAAACCGCACGCCCCCTTTTGTCGGGCCGACAGCGTCATTGTGCTGCGAGCGGTAGCCCGTGAAAACCTGTACTGATCCATTGTCCATTTTGACAGGGATGCGTACGGTCAAAAGCCGCATCGGCTCTTTCATCAAGTCATACATATTGTCAGGATAGCCCAGTTTGCGCAGGGCCTCTTTTATGATCGATTGTGTTGACAGAAACAAATCAAGAACTTCTTTTTCTTCGTCTTTCTGATTGCTTTTAGAAAGCGGGTTGGCTGACATGTTTATCACCTCATCGTATTTTACGTGTAAGCTTCAATTACCGGCAGAACAAAAAGTAAGCGCTTTTACACCAAGACCCATCAGTCCCTTTCACATAGTCGTTACGTCCCTTTTTATATGCAAGATTCATGCCAGCCTTTTGTGCATAAAAAAAGAGCCATTCAGCTAAAAAACACAAAAACGAAGACATCCGCTGTCTTCGTCTTGTACGCTACCGATGGGCCGTCTGCCAGTCAAATCCGATGGTTTCGTCGTTCCATGGGATTCTTTTTTCATCCGGCTGATCCGGATTGTAGGACATTGTCGTGAAATAAATAATGGTCAGCGGGGTTTCTCCCAGCACTCTGTACCCGTGCGCGACGCCTTTGGGAATGAGAAGCAGCATCGGATTGTCTTCTCCCATGTAGTAGACATCCGTTTCGCCCTTGGTTGCCGACTCTTCGCGAAGGTCATGCAGCACGACCTGGGCGTGGCCCGTCGGGAAAAACCACAGGTCATCCTGTTTCTCATGATAGTGAAATGCTTTAATGACGCCGGGATAGCTTTTGGACCAGGAAGCCTGCCCGAATCGCTCCAAGAGATGTTCATCGTCGCGGACGAGTTCTGAAAAGAACCCCCGGTCGTCACTGTGTTTGGTCAGCTTTTTAATTTTTACGCCTTCGATCACTTGCATTGCCCCTCCCTTTGTAAATAATCCCGCAGCGCATCCCGCCAGTGCCTCATGCCGAGCCCCTGCCGTTCGATCGACTCAAGGCTTAACACCGAGTAAGCGGGACGCGGTGTCTCATTTCCGTATTCCTCCGTCGTCACGGGCAGCACGGCGGCGTTCCTGCCGCTTTCTTCAAAAATCGCCTTGGCGAATTCATACCAGCTGCACACTCCGCTGTTTGCGGCGTGGTACGTGCCCGGCGGCCTGTCAAACAGACCGATCACGGTTTCGGCTAAATCCTTTGTATACGTCGGCGAGCCGACTTGGTCATTGACGACACGCACTTGTTTATGTGTATCCGCAAGCTTCAGCATCGTATTGACAAAGTTATGCCCGCCGCTGCCGTACACCCACGATGTTCTGATAATGGTATGATTTTTTCCCGTTAACCGGATCAGTTCTTCGCCGAGTTTTTTGCTTTTTCCGTAAATCGTGCCCGGATCTGCGGGATCATCGGTCTGGTATGGCCGTGTTCCTTTGCCGCTGAAGACGTAATCGGTGCTGATGTGAATGAATTTCGCGCCGGAGTTTTCAGCCTCAAGCGCGGCATAATAAGCGCCGATTCCGTTTATTAAATATGCTTTGTCGAGCTCCGTTTCACATTTGTCAACGGAGGTGTATGCCGCCGTATTGACGACGATATCCGGCTTGTAATGGCTGAATGAGTGCCGCACCGAACGCTGGTCGGATATATTCATCATCGCTTTTGTCAGGGCGATCACCTCATACCCTTCCCGCTTCAGCAGGCGGCATAATTCCCGCCCCAGCTGGCCGGCAGCTCCGGTTACTAATACCTTCGTCAATCGGATCCCCTTCTTTCCGATCAGTCTTGGCTGTCTGTATACCAGCGAATGGTTCTTCTCATTCCTTCTTCAAATGTGACCTGCTGACGCCAGCCCAGCTCATTTTTCAGCTTTGAAGCATTGATGGCGTAACGGCGGTCATGCCCTTTTCTGTCTTCGACATGAGCAAACCGTTCCTCGACTCCGAGCTCCTTCATAATAAATGCCGCCAGATCTTTATTCGTCCGTTCATTTCCGCCGCCGATATTGTAAATGTCACCGAGCGTTCCGTTTTCCAGCACGAGCTTAATGGCGCGGCAATGATCCTCGGCAAACAGCCAGTCTCTGATCTGCATCCCGTCGCCGTACAGCGGAACCGGCGTGCCGTTTACGGCGTGCCTGATAATGGTCGGAATCATTTTCTCGTGATGCTGGTAAGGCCCGTAATTGTTGCTGCATCTCGTGATGATCGCAGGGAGCTTATGGGTTTTCACATAAGACATGACGAGCAGGTCTGAGCCCGCCTTGCTTGCGGAATACGGATTGTTCGGAGAAAGCGGCGTCGTCTCTGTGAAAGCGGGATCGTCCGGCCCCAAATCTCCGTACACCTCGTCTGTGGAAATGTGAATCAGCCTGCCGGCTTTGCCCTGTAACACCGCGTCCGCCAGTCTGTATGTGCCCATCACATTTGTTGTGATAAACGGCTCTGCCTGATTAATGCTTCTGTCCACATGGGATTCAGCCGCAAAATGAATGACAGCGTCATACATTTGGGAAAATGCTTTATCAATGTCTTCTTTTTTGGAGATGTCACCTTTGATAAAACGGAAACGGCCGTGCTTTTTTAAGGCTTCTATTTCAAGCGGCCTGCTTGCATACGTAAGATTATCCAGGACGGTAATCTGCGTGTCCGTTTCTTTCAGCATCATGTTTGTAAAGGTAAGTCCGATAAATCCTGCGCCGCCTGTAATTAAATATGATTTTGGCATGATTAATGTTCCTGTCCTTTCTGTATTGCCTGCTGCGCCAGGCTTCCGGCGAGATAGAGCGATTCATGCGTGCCCGCATCCACCCACCAGCCCGTTAACACATCATACGTCAGCTCACTGTGTTCAATGTATAAATTATTGACATCCGTAATTTCCAGTTCACCGCGTTTTGAAGGGGAAATTTGTTCAATATAAGAAAACACTTCTGCGTCGTACATGTAAATCCCTGTGACACATAAGCTGGTCGGCGGATGCTCCGGCTTTTCAATGATCGATTTGATCCGTTTGTTTTCTTCATCAATCTCGGCGATGCCGAAGCGCTCCGGATCGTCAACTTCTTTCAGCAGCACTTTTGCCCCTTTTCCCTGCTGTGCGAAACGTTCCGTATAAGGTTTTAATGAATCTTCGAAAATATTATCTCCTAAAAGCAGGACGAAGGGGTCGCGTCCGGTGAACCGCTTTGCGTACGATAAACCGTCCGAAATCCCTGATGCGGCGGGCTGAACCTGGTATGTGATCGACACGCCGAGCTCTTCTCCGGTTTCGAGAAGTTTATGAAATTGCGAAATATATTCTTTTTGTGTAATCAGCAAGATATCCGTAATCCCCGCTTCTTCCAGCTTCATGATCGACCAGTAAATCATCGGATACGGACCGACAGGGAGTAAATGCTTATTAACCGCTTTCGTCAGCGGCATAAGGCGCGAGCCGGTGCCTCCGGCTAAGATAACACCTTTCACATGAACACTTCCTTACGTGTGGTTTTATCACAAATCATAAAGAATCGCCGCCGCCCGTTTGATGCCTCTCCCGTCAACCAGCGGCGTTCCGTTCTGATGAAGCCCGAGCCGTCTCGGATAATCCGCAGCCAGCTCAGACATATGCCGAGCGAGCACGTCCGCCGGGGTGTGTTCTCCCAGGCCGAGATGAACGGCGGCGCCGCGTGCGGCGAATTTTTCAGCCGTCACGGTTTGATGCGCCACTTGAGAAAGAACGATGCAGGGCACACCCGTACAAATGGTTTCATATAAAGTGATGCCGCCAGACACGACGGCCATATCAGCCCTCGTAAGAAGCGCGGCCATGTCATTTGTCTGCCTTACCATCTCGGCATAAGGCATTTGCGCGATAAGCGTGCGCACGTCATCAGCGTGAGCCGCGGCGGCGCCCATGACGATAATCACTTGTTTTCGCTGAATATCCGGAATCCGGCGGCAGGCTTCCATCACTTTAAAGACAAGCTTCTTCGGATCGCTGCCTCCTAAAGAAACCAAAATGGTCCGGCATTCTTTTCTCAGCTGATAGTGCTGTTTGGCTTTTTCAAAATCCGGATGAAGAATGATATATTCCGGGCCTTTATATATAACGGCTCTGCCCATTTTCATCGTCCGGCTTTTCAGCCCGCTGTATATGCCGTTTATGACGGCATCACATAAATGAATGACATGCTCCCGCTTTTCTTCAAAGAAGACGATGCGTGCCGATGAATGCCGTCTGATTTCTTCAAGCCAGTCACACGGCATATCGAGCAGGTCGAATATGAGAAGGTCGGGAGCCTGCCTGTTTATTTCCCGGACAATAAATTCCTTCTGTCCCTTGTCGGGCTTGATGATCACTTCCCATTGATCAGCAGACAGGTATGAAGAAGCCTCTTTGTTGGTGTAAAACGTGATTGAGCATTTATTCAAAATGGCGCCGGCAAGCAGCTTCATCCTGACGGCGTGCCCCATGCCGATGTCACGGCCCCCGTCTGCGAATATCAAAACCCGCATCCTAATCAGCCTCTTTTTGCCGGATCATTTGATTAATGGCCCTGAGCTCAGGATCGCTATTCAGCAGATGAATCAATTCTTTTGCCGGAATATCAGGGTGCGAGCCTGCTTTTTCGTACAGCTCGCGAGCCAGCCTGTAGTCCTCTTCGGTATCGACGGTCAGCCGCAAATGAGGAGCCCGGAGTTCCTGCGGGGGATCGGGAAAAAGCAGCCGGTACCTCTCAGGAGATTCTCTAATCAAAAGCGTGACATGCTCCTGATATTTGTCCGCCAATGTTTTGTGGGCGTTGATCTCCGTTAGGAGGCGCGCGTTAACCGCCTCGCCGCCGATGCCGAGCGGCGTACCGCTGATATAGGTGTAGTCTGCGTGCTGTTCTGAATGCGATTGAATCAGGACATCAAGCAGCGAAGGGTCGACAAACGGGTTATCCCCAGTCAGTCTGACTGCGATGGCCGGTTTTACTTGTTCAATGACTTTTGCAAACCGGTCAAGCACGCGCTGTTCACTGCCCCGGTGCACCCGGTAGTGCTTGCTGAGGCAGTGCGCGTACAGAATGTCGTCGGTCTTGCTGTCGGACGTGGCCACGATCAGATTATCCCGCGCTTGATCGTAATACGCGCTTTGCCGAACCCTTTTGACAATCATATCGAGGATGGTATACCCGCCGATCGGTTTCAGCACTTTGCCGGGAAGACGCCCGCTCCCCATCCGCGCCTGAATGATGAACAAAATGTCAGTCATCATAAGAGCTGCCTTTCGTCAAAAGGTCATCCCAAGTGATACCCGTGTCGGCGGGGATATCCCTGACCGCACGCGCCCCGTCAATTAAAAGCTCAAAATACCTCGGGTGAAGCCCCTGCGGTTTTTGGCCAGGACGAAGGACGGCAAGATTATGCGCCGTAAAACATTCGCCTTTTTGAATCGGCGCTGTTGAAAAAATGCCTCTGTAAGCGAATTTTCTGATATCCCCTTCAATCGGTGTCGTGGTCTTATGGGAGCTTCCCGACAGCATTTCCGGCACCGGAGCGTGATGCCCCTGCCGCAGCTCTTCTTCAACTGACCGGATCGCCGCCACCATTTCTTTTAATTCGTCCGGGTTGAGGGCGAAGGAATGATCAGCGCCGGGCAGATTTTTGTTGATCGTAAAATGCTTTTCAATCAGTTTCGCTCCGAGCCTGACAGCCGCGCACGGGACGTCATACGGATGCGCGCTATGGTCGGAAAAACCGATCACAGCATCAGGGAAAGCGGCGGCAAGCATGGGAATGACGCTCAGATTGCTGTGTTCGGGCGGAGCGGGATATTTCGCCACACAGTGCATGATCGCAATTTCTTTGTTCCCCTCGCCGGTAATGGTTTGATAAGCCTCCTGAATATCTGAAATATCAGCGCCGGCGGTTGAAAAGATAATCGGGGTTTTCAGCCCCGCCACATATTTCAATAACGGCAGATGGTTCAGCTCGTAGGAGGCGATTTTAAAGGCGGGCGGGGAAGTCGCATAGAGTAAGTCGGCAGAGCCTTCGTCACATACCGTGCTTAAAAACAGCACGCCTTTTTTCTTACAATATTCAAGCAGCGGTTCGATCCATTCAGCGGGCATTTCCATTGATTGCACGAGTGAAAAAATAGAGACGTCTTTTCCCGCAGCGGTTTTGTATAGACCGGGGTCTTTCTGATACATTTTGTCAGCCTGAAACATTTGGAACTTGACCGCATCCGCACCGGCCTCACTGGCCGCGTCTATCAATTCAAACGCCTGGTTCAGCTTTCCGTCATGATTAATCCCGGCTTCGGCGATAATGAAAACGGGCGAATCTCCGCCGATTGACTTCGATCCGATTTTGCATGATGCCATCAGTCCGCCCCCTTCCCGGGCCACACATGATAGTAATAATAAGATGCATCCGCTTTAAAGCCCATTCGTTCATACAAACGGATGGCTCTTACATTGTGGAGCTGCGTGCCCGCTGATACAGTCTTATGCTGAAAGCGCAGTGATTGTTCAATAATGCGCGCCGCTAAATGGTATCCCGCTCCTTTTCCTTCAAATCCAGGCTTTACCGCCATCAGATCAAGGACGAATTCATCGCCTTTAGAAAGCCCCTGCACAAAGCCCACGGTCTCTCCCTTATATTTGGCGGCGAATTGTAACGAAGCCCTGCCTTCCGCGTTATTCCGCGCCCACTCTTCAAACAGGCGGTTTGCACTTTCATAGCTGAGATGGGGGTCCTGGTAATACCTGCTTTTTGTAAAGGCATCCCGGGCCAGCCGGCTGATCGCTTCCGCGTCGCCGGGTCCGGCTTCTGCCATCTCAAATGGCGGCGTGCTGTTAAATACACGCACCGGGCTGACGAGTTTGAACAGACTCCCGACAAAACAAGCATTTGGAAGCTGCTGCACGACCTGCATTGCGCCGACATCCTCAGCCGGTATTTTAATAAATATAAAATCTGTGCCGTCCGCCCGCCTTGACGCGTAAAATTCCTGAAACAGCCTTTTGAGCTGACCGGTGCTGTTTGCGGCTGCAAGCTTCACATTGATGATATTTTTTTGGAACAATTGACTTTCCCACGAAGAGCTCTCATATAAAATCACGCCTTGAAGGCTGTTTTCTTCCAATAAACAGAGTGACGACTCATAGGCCTCCGGCTGAATACCCTTCTGTTGCAGAAAAGCTTGAATCACATCCTGTGCAAGATTTTTCTTCAGTCTGTACACCTAATCAGCCCCTTTGATGATATCCGTAACAGCCGCAATGACGTATTCAACGTCGTCATCTGTCATTGACGGATAAAGAGGGAGTGATACGGTGCGGTGATAATACGCGGCCGCGGCCGGAAAATCAGTTTCCTTATATCCGTACGTTTTTTGATAATACGGATGAAACGGAACCGGAATAAAATGAACGCTTGTGCCGATGTTATATTGATCTTTTAAAGCGGAAATCAGATCGTTCCGGCTGATCCCGGTTTCCTGCTCCTCTATTTGAAGAACATACAAATGCCATGCATGCCGCCCGTCATCACTGACATATGGGACGGTCAGCCCTTTCATGTCTCTGAAAGCGTCCTGGTAGCGGCTTGCAATTTCAGCCCTTCTTTGCTGCATGCTGTCAATCCGTTTCAGCTGGTGAAGCCCAAGCGCTGCCTGAAGGTCAAACATATTCATTTTATAGCCGGGCGCTTCGACCTCGTAATACCAGCTTCCGTTTGAAGAATAGCGGTTCCAAGCGCCTTTGCTCATCCCGTGAAGGCTGAGCACCCTGATCTGATCGGCAAGCCCGTCATCATCGGTCGTCAGCATGCCGCCTTCACCGGTTGCCAGGTTCTTTGTCGCGTAGAAACTGAATGCCGTCGCGTCCCCGATTGATCCGACCATTTTCTGTTTATACGTGGTGTACACGGCATGTGCGGCGTCCTCTAAGATAAACAGCTGATGCTTTTCGGCGATGGCCAGAATCCGATCCATATCACACGACTGGCCGGCGAAATGAACGGGCACAATCGCCTTTGTCCTCGGGGTGACGGCCGCCTCAATGTTCTCAGGGTCCGCATTCAGCGTAAGCGGGTCAATATCAACAAACACCGGAACGGCGCCTGTATGCACGATGGTATTGGCTGTTGAACTGAACGTCACGGCAGACGTGATGACCTCGTCGCCGGGACCGATTCCTTTCGCTTTCAAGGCCAAAAACAAAGCGGCGGTACATGAGTTCAGCGCGATCGCGTGCTTTGCTCCCGTCCAGGCGGCAAAAGCTTTTTCAAACGCCTCCACTTTCGGTCCCTTTGAAAGCCAGCCCGTTTCTAGCGTATCAATAACCTCCTGAATTTCGTCCTTCCCGATCATGGGCAATGAATAGGGAAGAAAAGCTGATCTTTTTTGCACCATTTTCTTTGCGCTCCTATCGTTTTTATGAAGAGTCAGCCTTTCTGAAGCCGACTCCGGTTTTTTCCTGAAGCACCTGACATAAAGCCGCAAGCGAATCATGAACCGGGTAGTTCGCCGCGATAAAAGCCCGGCGCGCCTGTTCCGCCTTTTGATATGCTGCGGGGCTTTCGCATACCCGGATTAATTCCTGAGCCAGTGCCTGCGGGTCCTCAAAGGCAAATTCCCCGAGTGAATGGTAATAAGGGTATTGGCGGGTTCCCGCTGATTTTCCGATCAGCACGGGTTTTTGAAACAGCATCGCTTCAAGACCGACCGTTGATGTCTGTGTCACCGCGGCGTCAACATACGGGAGAATATCGTAAAGCCCCATTTCTTTCTTGATAATTTTGCCGGCTTTGTATTTCCGCAGCACCTGATTGTAAGCATCCAGCTTGTTTTTGCCGATTTCCCACGGATGCGGTTTAATAATGAGCTGCATGTTCTTATGCTTGACAAGTTCATCAAGCACCCCCGTGTAAAAGTCATCAGAGAACGGCTGCGTGGCGATCAGCACCGTCCGCTGCGACGGGAGAAAGGAAAGCTTGCGGTAAAACGTGTCTTTATCTATCGGTTCTCTTGAGAAGATCTCATCGAAGCGGGGATGCCCCGTGATGATGATTTGTTCGTCCCTGCAGCCTTTCGCTTTATACCACTCCGCTTCATAAGCCCCGAATACAGCCTGATAGTCCGTAAACACGGGCAGAAACGCTTCATCTCCCATGAGGGCTCCGTGCTGAAGACAGATGCTGACGGCGTTTTTTTTCGCGCACATCAGCGCCAGCACACGGCTGTAAATATCCTCTGTCGTGCCGACCGCAACGGCGGAAATGGGCTCAGCCGTAAACAAACTATCAAGCGCATCAATCGCTTCAATAAATAACGGAATATCTTTATATAATCGCTCCTGAAATTCTCTGTTTCCGAAAGCGGGATGGCTGTGCAGCTCTTTCAGAATGGCATGGGCTTTTTCAATATAGGGGACAGGGTTCCCTTTTTGGCCCATTCCCGCCAGTTCCGATTTGCAGATAACGGGAAGCCCGTGATGGTCAGGCAGACTCCATCTCGCCAGTACCGCTGTTTTTGCCGGATCAAACTGCCGGTAATTTTCCTCGGTGAACCGAAGATGGTCGAAATGCAGAATGAGTTTTCCGTTTACCGGTTTCTCACCTGTTTTCTTAATGGACTGCTTCTTTTGATCAAAATAAGACTGAATATCGGCTTCAGGAATATGCCGATCGGCGGAACCGAAAAGCTCTGGGTTCTGTTCCATGCTCTCCCGAAGCACCGGACTGATATATTGATAAAAATTACTGATCAATGCGAGCGGGATGTCTTTGTAGCGAAGTGACTGAAAAAGGTCAATATACTGCCGGTACAGCACCCAATAGTTCGCTAAGTATGCCGACAAGCCCTCACCCCTTTCCAAGCTTTTTTAATGATTCCCTCAGCTCCCGGCACGTGGCCTGCTGCGGAAGGCTGCTCACAAACTCATTTTTTTCCGCCGCGAAAAGCTGATAATGAATGGATTGATTGGTAATATAATTGATATCAAGCTCCTCAGAAATCGGGTAAAACGGATAAAAATGATTCACTCTCCAGAAGAAACGGGCATCACCGATGCGGTAAAACGCGGGGCTTTCATCCCAATAGGAACCGAATGCCGATTTGACCTGTTCCAGCACGGAAAACCGATGCATGACTGAGCAATGGTCAATGGCGCACGGCGCATTCCATACGATCCGGTCGGCGGGCCTGGCCGTTTCCTTCACCGTCTCCTTCTGCTGATTCAGATGATAGGTTTTGGAACTTGAATACACAACAGCTTTTTCCGGGTCGGCATCAAGCTCTTTCACCATTTTCTCAAGCCGGTCCGGCACATATGTGTTGTCATCGGTCGCATACGTCACATACTCGCCCTCCGCCATTTCTATTGCCTGATTAATCAAGGCGGCGTAGCGTGTTTTTTCCGTCCTCTCTTTGACGCCCGATACATCGCTTTGATAAAACCGGACGCGGGGATCTGTGAGAAAAGGGCGTATTTCCGCCAATGTCGCTTCGTTTGAGTTGTCATCCATAATAAAAAGCTCAAAGTCTGTAAACGTCTGGGACAGAATACTTTTAATAGAGCGGGCCACATAGTCACTTTTGTTATAGCTCGTCATGATCACTGACACTTTAGGCAACTCGTCACCCCCTTTACGTACCTGAAACTACCGCTATCATATGTTTCTTATGTTAAAGATGCGCTAGGATTACAGACTATTGTGTGAAAAGTCAGCTTTTCTTTACAAAAAAAAGCCGGCTTTGATGGCCGGACTAAAGGAAGCGTGTTTCTTTTTTTTGCATAAATCTTTCTATGGGCTCATATGGTGGAATAGATAAAAACGGCAGCCGCTTTGAAGGCTGTCTGATACTTGTCAGGAGGTTCCAGCACCAAGAGGTTTTCATCAAAGGAGGAACAATATGAAACCGAAAAAGAATCAATATCAGCAAATGCAGGGGATGGGGATGGGAATGGATATGCAGGGATACCAGCCGCAGCTCGGGCCTAATCCTTATCCGCAGCCTCAGGGCCAAGGATCACAGATGATGCCGATGCAGCAGCAAATGCCAATGCCGATGCAGCAAAGCCAGCAGGGCTTCGGCGGAGGGTTCTCCGGCCAGCCGCAGCAGCAGGGCGGCGGGTTTCAAATCCCGTCGGGTCCATCATCATCACAAAGCGTTCCCGGCATGCTGCCGATTGAAGAATCATACATTGAAAATATTCTGCGGTTGAACCGGGGCAAAACGGCGACGATTTATATGACATTTGAAAACAGCAAAGAATGGAATTCAAAGATTTTCCGCGGTGTGATTGAGGCGGCGGGGCGTGACCATATCATTATCAGCGACCCGAAAACGGGCACCCGCTATCTGCTTTTGACCATTTACCTTGATTACATCACGTTTGATGAAGAAATTGCTTATACTTATCCGTTCTCCATGTCTTCCTATTCTCCGAGATAAAGCAAAAAGCCAATCGCTCACTTGGCAGAGGATTGGCTTTTTTTCTTTATAAATATTTGACGGCTGCGACGATAATCATAATCCATGAAATAATAAACGCCACGCCGCCGAGCGGTGTAATCGCTCCGAGAATGGAAATCTGCGTCACGCTCAATACGTACAGGCTTCCTGAAAACAGGACGATGCCCGCGAACATCAGCCAGCCTGCAACCGACACGCTGCCTGCGCCGGAGAGCTTCTCGGCCAAAAAGGCGACAGCCAGAAGGCCGAGCGCGTGATACATATGATATTGCACGCCTGTGTGCCATACCTGCAGATATTTATCGGGGATTTTCCCTTCAAGCCCGTGTGCGCCGAAAGCGCCCAGCGCCACTGCCAATAAGGCGTTAATCGCGCCCAGAATAATAAACACTTTCATCTATTTTCTCCCGCCTTTTCGTTAAAGTTTCCATTTCAATCATAACCCAACATCGGCAAAATTCAACGTCCGTCCTCCGATGACACGAGATTGTCGGATTTTTTCCTTTTGATAAGCTGGGTTCGGTCAATCGCGATCGCCAGCAGCGTCCCCAGCACAAGACCGTTGCTTAAGAGCGAAATCAGGATCGGGTGCATCCCTGATAATGCGCTCTCCGGCACAAACATCACCCCGACTCCCGTCAGGAGCGCCAGACCGATAATGGAACGGATTCGTTTTTGCTCCGCTTTCTCATAAGAGTCAAACTCTGTAAAGGCAAGACCCGCCATTGTTGAGAAAACGACGAAGTTTACCGCAAAGCCGACCGGTGAGGGCAGACTCGCAAACGCATTCATAAATAATGGGATCATACTGATGATGATGACAAATACACTCCCCAAAAGAAACGGCTTTTTCGAAGGAAGCTTCGTCGTCTCAATAAAACCGGCCGCCCCTGAGATCGGCACGGGCGCAATGCCTCCCGACAGCCCGCTTAAAAGGTGGCTGATCGAGGCCGCAAACCCGGCCGGACGCTCACGCCGCTTCCCCACGGTGCCGCCGAATTTTTTCACAGCCGCTTCAACAACTCTGATGCTCGCGAGCATATTGACAATCAAAAGCACTGTAATGAAGAGTGACGTAATGATCAGACCGCTGTCGAACGCAGGTTTTCCAAACGGAAAGAGAGTCGGAAGCTGAATCGTGCGGTCCGGTATTTGAATTGGTCTGGCAGCGCCGAAGACGGCAAACAAGATCCATCCGCCGGCAAGCGAAAGAAGAATCGCATACTGCCTTAAAAAAGTAACATTTGATCGGGACATGATGAACATCGCAGCCGTCACAACCATGGCGAGCCCGAAGACAAGACCGTCGACGCTGTTTTTTAAATAGCCGATGCCCAAAAGGCCTTTCACAATCGGCTGACTCAGCTGCATGACCAAAAGCAGCAGATACACGCCCGTCACTACCGGTGTAAACAATACGGCCAGCCATTCAATCACTTTAAAAAGGCTGAACAAAAAGAAAAAGACAGCGCTTAATAACAGCGCCCCCTGCAGCGCCCGCAGCGTCTCGCCGAATGTCGCAAACACCGTGCCCGTCAATCCGCCGTAAATCGTGTATACGCCCCACCATAAGCCTGCCGGGCTTTCATTAATCGGCAGACGATGGCCTTGAAGACATTGGATGACCGCCGCGACGCCAAGCACAAAAAATGTGCTCTGAATCAATACGGCAGAATCGGCATGGTTCAAGTGAAATGATTGTGCGATGGCGACAGGAACCACAATTGCAGCCGCAATCATGAATGCCGCCCATTGCAATCCCCCGAGTATCAGTTTCAAATCAATCAACCTCTCCTGTTAAAAATCGAAAATGGAATCTCCGTTTCCGTCTTCCTCACGTTCGTCTTTCGCTTTTTTCTGATATTGGCTCAGCCCGGCGCTGCCCATCATTTTTTCAAGCAGAAGCGGGTCTGTCGAAGGTGACGAGGACGGCTTCGTCGCCGCTTTAGGGATCGGATTCTGCACAGGCGCCTGAGCGGTATCCGTCTGGGTGCCGAGCACGACGTCACACAAAGAGCGGATGGCGGCCGCGTGCATTTTGACATCCTCGGCGCGGGATGCCGTTTTCGCCTGCCTCAGTTCTTCTTCCATCTTCTGAATCAAAGCAGAGATATGTATGTTCATGAGTAAATCCTCCAGCAGTAATTTGTCTTCTTCCTGCATTTTATCAAATTTCTGAACCAATCGCAGAATTGAGTTTGTTATTTTTTCTGACAGCATACCGCCCGGAACGTCAAAAAAGACGCTTCCGCCGGGCGGAAGCGCCTCAAAACACCATTTATTGCGGCAAATCGGGAATGCACCAGTCGATCGGCTGTTCCCCCATTTTTTCAAGGGCGGCATTTGTCCGGGAAAACGGTCTGCTCCCGAAAAAACCGTTCCTTGCCGAAAACGGGCTCGGATGAGTCGATTCGATAATAATGTGTTTCGATGTGTCAATGCGCTCTTTTTTCATCTGTGCGTGACGTCCCCACAGGATAAAGACGATCGGCTTTTCTCTTTCATTCACCACATCAATGATGCGGTCAGTGAGCCGCTCCCACCCCTTGCCTTTGTGGGAATTGGCCTGACCGCGGCGAACCGTAAGCACTGTGTTTAACAAAAGCACTCCCTGCTCCGCCCAGCTGACAAGCGATCCGTGATTCGGTACGGGGCAGCCGATATCATCCTGAAGCTCTATGAAAATATTTTTCAAAGACGGCGGCTGTCTGACGCCGGGCTGAACGGAAAAACTAAGCCCGTGCGCCTGTCCGGGCCCGTGATACGGATCCTGCCCGAGAATGACCGCTTTTACATCCTCATAAGACGTATAATGCAAGGCATTAAAAATATCATGGCTGTCAGGATACACCGTTTGGCTGCGGTATTCTTGTTTCAGCATCTCTCTCAGCTCTTGATAATACGGTTTGTCGAATTCGTCTTTCAGCTGATTCCACCAGCTGTCCTTTAAAAGCTGTTTCAAACTGTCCGTCCCCCTTATGAAGTGTGCAGTCTTGAATAGACGGGCTTTCCGTCCCACACAATGTCCGTCGGCGCCTCCCGCCTCTTCATGTCCGGCTCTTCAAGAAGAACCGCGAAATTTTTCGTCGGGAGCTCCCCAAGCCCGTGCTTTTCGCTTAGCCGGTCTAAGTACTGCTTCCGTTTTGCGCCGAGGTCCGCAGACTGATTGCCGCCTCCCTCAAAAAACGCATATATGACGCTCGCGCAAGGAACACGCTTCACACGGTGCTGTTTCGCAGCGCGCAAATAAAAATCCCAGTCCCAGTAATTATGGACATCCGGATCAAAATATCCTAACGTGTCATGCAGAGAACGCCTGTACATGCTGCCTGACGGGACATACGTGGAAAACACCCGCATATCCTCATAATCGGCCGTATAGGCGAATGGCTTTCGTGAAACCGGAAATCTCGTGTTGTCCCGTTCTTCAAATGACACAATTTCCGCATCCGAATGAACCAAGTCGGCATCAGCGAGCTCAGCCGCCATTCTTTCCAAATGGCCCGGCGTAATGAAATCATCATCATCGCACAGCATGATACAATCACCTGACGCTTTTTTCACACCGGCGTTACGCGCTTCCACATGTCCGGCATTCTGTTCTAAATCAATCATCTGAATCGGCAGATCGCTGTACAGCTTCTTCGCCTCCTCGACTGATTCCCCGGCATCATTTACGATGATTACTTCATAAGGCTTTACGGTCTGCCTGGAAATCGACTCCAGCAGCTCACATAAAGCCGGAATCCGATTATACGTGACTATGACAATTGATATATTCATGATCCGCTCCTTCTGCTTTTTCTCATGTTCTATTAAAACATAAAGCGGCGGAGAGATCAGGGGGGATTTTTGATTTCAGCCCATTCAGAAACAAATCATGGTCATGCCCGCCAGCAAAACCAGAATGATCAGAAGATCTCCCCAAACAGCGCAAACCGCCTTGGCATTAAATCTGCCCGCCTCCATGACATTCCAAAGTTTTGATTGATAAACAGGCACCAATACCATCGCATAGCACGTGCACAAACAGACAAAAGCCGGCGGGACAAGCGCATCCCTCACTGTCAAATCATTCCTCTAAGCCTTTCGTATTGTGATCAGGAGAAATTCTAACTATAATGAGGTATAAAACACTGATGGAGGCCATTGATATGTCAATGCACAAAGCACTTACTATTGCCGGTTCTGATTCCAGCGGCGGCGCGGGAATCCAGGCCGATTTAAAAACATTTCAAGAAAAAAACGTATACGGAATGACGGCTTTAACCGTTATCGTAGCGATGGACCCGGAAAACAGCTGGGATCATCAAGTATTTCCGATCGATGCCGACACGATCCGCGCACAGCTTGCGACGATCGTTGACGGAATCGGCGTAGACGCCATGAAAACGGGAATGCTTCCTACCGTGGAGATCATTGAGCTTGCGGCGAAAACGATTAAAGAAAAACAGCTGAAAAATGTCGTTATCGATCCGGTCATGGTCTGCAAAGGAGCGAACGAAGTGCTGTATCCGGAGCACGCCGAAGCGCTGCGCACCCAATTGGCCCCGCTGGCAACCGTCATCACGCCAAATCTGTTCGAAGCAAGCCAGCTGAGCGGCATGGATGAATTAAAAACGGTGGAAGACATGAAAGAAGCGGCCAAGAAAATTCACGAACTCGGCGCGAAATATGTATTAATTACAGGCGGAGGAAAGCTGAAACATGAAAAAGCGGTCGACGTGCTGTATGACGGGGAAACCGCGGAAGTATTAGAAAGCGAAATGATTGATACGCCTTACACGCACGGAGCCGGATGCACATTCTCCGCCGCCGTTACGGCAGAATTGGCCAAAGGCGCTGAAGTGAAGGAAGCCATCTACGCGGCAAAAGAATTTATCACCGCAGCCATCAAAGAGTCCTTCCCGCTGAACCAATATATCGGACCGACTAAACATTCGGCGATGCGTCTTAGCGGTAAATAAAATAAATATCCCCCTCATCACCGAGGGGGATATTTCATTTTTTTCGCGGATGAACGTAAAAACATCTCAATCGATTGCACAAACAGCGCATATTCCTTCATCTGTTCATATGTATGACTCAGCCGATCACTCCATTCGTTGTGCGGCTCGGCTCTCCTGAGCATGCGTTTCAGCTGAAGCAATACTTCTTTATATTCTTCCCGCTTATCTTCCACTTGCTCTGCGGCTTTGATAAGTAAACATTTCGGCGTCATCTTCTGATTTTTCAAAACTGAGAAAACAACTCCTTTTATTCCTGAAAATAGTAGTCTTTCGTTGAAGATTAGCACAGATGGCATAGGTTTCACATAAGAAAAAAGAACGATTTTCTACAAAAGTGTCCAAATAGAGGCAGTTATTTCCGTTCTTCCTCTCGATGTAACCGTTACCTCATCATTTCCCGGGAAAGGAAAATACCTGGCGCTGAATACCTCTTCTCCGTCATTTAAAAACAATTCGATGGAGGATGCATCCAAAAAGAGCTGGAGGGAACGCACCTCACTGATGGCGCAGCTTCTCGTTTCTTTTTCTTCTTCGCTGAAAGCGGTGCGCTCCAGCACGGCAAGCCCCTCTTCCTGATGAAATATAAACCGGGCCGCGCCCCGGATAGAGATTTCAAAACCCGATTCATGAGTCATGTCTTCCAGCAGCACTTCAGCCCGGGACGCCTCTTTCACCGGGAGGGTTTCTGACGAGCGATTCAATTGAAGACGGCGCTTTTGCTCATCCGTGCGCCGTAATTTCATTTCCTGAAGCGGACGCTGTATGATTCTGCTGTTTGACAGTGAAAGCTCTCTCGGCATCGTCAAGCAGTGAACCCAGTGATACGCATGTGTCGGATGTTTGTCCTCCTGCTGATCCGGGACACCCATCCACGCGAACAGAATCCTCCGTCCCTTATCGTCTTCCAGCGTCTGCGCCGCGTAAAAATCAAATCCCCTGTCAAGCTCCGTGAATTCACCGTGCTTAAACTCAAGCGGCTCTGTATCCAGTCTGCCGAGGAAATAGCCCGCCTGATGGCTGTTATGATATTTTATCCCGTCAGCGTCAAGCCCCTGCGGACATACGAGCAGCACGTCGGTTCCGTCCAAAGAAAACAAGTCCGGGCATTCCCACATATAGCCGAATGACCCGAGACCGCCGGAATCCGCCCCCGCAATCGCACCGAGAAACGTCCAATCCGTCAAGTTCTCTGATGTGAACAGCACAGCGCTTCCGGTGAGATTTTCTGTCTGCGCGCCGAGCACCATGTAATACATCCCGTCCTTCTTCCAAACCTTCGGATCACGGAAATGAGCGGTATAGCCTTCCGGGAGACGCGCAACCACTCCTTTTTTTTCAAACACTTTTCCGTCTTCGGATACGGCGAGGCATTGATATGTTTCACGATTGCCTTCTCCATCACGGACATTGCCTGTGTACAACAGGCAGAGCCGGCCGTCTTTTTCAATGGCGCTTCCGGAATAACAGCCGTTCTTGTCATACCACTCGCCCGGCGCAAGCGCGATTTCTTCCTCTTTCCACTCAACAAAATCCTTCGTCGTCACATGCGCCCAAAATTTCGCGCCATGCCCCGTATGAAATGGCTGCCATTGAAAAAACAAGTGATACTCGCCGTTCCATTGGATCACGCCGTTCGGATCGTTTAAAAGCCCGACCGGCGGCATAATATGATAGTTCTGGCGGTACGGATCTTTTGCAGCGGTTTCCCGGCGCTTCTTTTTTGCTTCCTCAGCCTGCATGCGCAGCTCTTGATCCAGTGTACTCATTTGGCTGCCTCCTTTTCTTTAGCTCCCATAATGTAAGCGGCAATAAACGCCGTTACAGAGGCGATGCCCATTCCAATCAGATAGTTTATGAGATTTCCTAAACCGAGCGGAGCCGTGATGGCAATCATCGGAATTCCGCTCAGACCGTAGGCATTGGCGGCGACACCGGTTACCACGACATAGGCGCCTCCCAGCGCTCCGCCGATCATTCCCGCGATAAACGGCTTGCGGTATCTTAGGTTCACCCCGAAAATGACGGGCTCGGTTACGCCGAGAAAAGCGGAAAACGCGGCAGGCAGAGCGATTTCTTTCATTTTCACTTTTTTCGTCAGGAAAAATACAGCCAGTCCCGCCGCTCCCTGGGCGACATTCGCCATCGACCAGATAGGAAGGATATAGTTTCTGCCCAAATCAGCGATGAGGCCGGCCTCAATCGCATGAAAGCTGTGATGCACACCGGTAAGCACAATAAGCGGGTAAGCCCCTCCGAAAAGCAGTCCTGCAACAATGCCCGCATGATCATACACATACATCAGCGAGACGGTAATGCCAGATCCGATCGCCCTGCCAAGCGGACCGATTGCGATAAAGGTGATAAATCCGGTCACAATCACCGTGACAAACGGCGTGACCAATAAATCTAAAGCGTGAGGCACAATTTTCCTCGTGCCTTTTTCCACCTTGCTCATAATGTAAACGGCTAACAGTACGGGGATGACCGTCCCTTGGTAGCCGAGCAGCGCAATGTCGAAGCCGAAGAGCTGCATAAAATCAGGCAATGCATCCGCAAGCCCCCATGGATTCAAAAGCGCCGGATGGATCATAATTCCCCCGAGCACGGCACCGAGATAGGCATTACCGCCAAATTCCTTCGCCGCGCTGAATCCGATGAATACGGGCAGGAAGATAAACGCCGCGCTCGAAAACATGTCTAAAAGCTTAAACAGCGATGATTGTTCAGACACCCAGTGAAAAGCCTTCATCATGCCGAGCAGCCCCATTAAAAGTCCGCTTGCCACGATAGCCGGAATGATGGGAACGAATATGTTAGACAGTGTCTTCGCAAATCTTGCGGCCGGATTCAGCTTTTTTTTCGCTGCGTCCTGATGTGTCTCACGATCCTCCCGCCCCAAATCGGCTTCTTTTGAAAAAGCGTCATACACTTTATTCACGAGGCCGGTGCCGAATATAATCTGATATTGCCCCGAGCTGCTGAAAGCCCCTTTTACGCCTTCTATTTCTTCAATGCCGGCCTGGCTGATCTTCTGTTCATCCTGAATGACGAGCCTGAGCCGCGTCGCGCAATGTGTCGCGCTGATGACGTTTGATTCCCCTCCGATATGTTTGATAAGCTGTTTTGCCGTTTTTTGATAATCCATTACGTTTCCCCCTTTCCAAAATCAAAAAAGACCTAAAATTCGCCAACGAAAAAGGTCAGCATGATCCCTTTTTCATGTACGCAAATTTTAGGTCTTGCCTGCATTACCAGTCACAATCCCGCCGGATTCAGTTTTTTTAATGCGCTTTCATTTTATTTCATGATAGCGCTTTCGTCAATATGTTTTCAAAAAAAAGTCTGTTTCTCGAAACAGACGCGTTATTCCGGGTTTTTTTGCAGACGCTGGACATGCAGCGTAATATAGCCTGCCTCGGATTCCGGCAGCTCCAAATCATATTCATTTTTTAAAAACGCCGCCAGTTCAAGCGCACACCGATAAGCAAACGGATACTTTTTTTGGATGAAATAAAGCATCTCCTCGTCCATGGAGTGAAGAGCTTCATTTGAATCCAACCGGCTGACCGCATACCGCAAGTGCGTGACGAGGCGCTGATAGGAAATACTGTCTTCATCAACCTTCTGTTCAAAAAAGGATTCGATCTTTTCGATCATTTCTTTGATCATGGTTGTATGCTTCATCGCCGAATACATGCTTTTGGCATCCTCCTTGGCAGTGTGGATATGAAGCGCGATATACCCCGCCTCATCGTCAGGCAATGATATACCGAGGGTTCGTTTCACGTGTTCGACCGCCCAACGGCCGATTTCATATTCTTTTTTATAGAGCGCCTTAATTTCATGAAGCAATCGGTTATGCACCTGAAAGCCGTTTTGAATCCTTTCGATCGCAAAGGATAAATGGTCCGCCAGCGCAATGTGGATATGATCGCTCAAAGGCGCCGCAAGCTCTCCCTCCGCATGGCTGATGATATCTTCAGCCGCTTCTATATGCTCTTCGGGAAGCGTTTCTAACACTTGTTTGAACTTTTCATTTTCGTCGTGCACGACAAATATTTTTTCAATTTTATGTTTTTGAATCACATCATTTTTTCTCTTTTGAAAAGCGATTCCGGGACCCATTACGATCTTTTCCCGTCCGTCTTCTTTTATTAACGCCGCATTGTTATTTAATACTTTGTCTATTCTCAAGAGGTTCGCTCCCGTTCATATGTTTAGTGGGATTGTACCCTCTTTTTCATATGATGTAAAGGCACCGGACCTGCGCGCTCCCGTTTCGGCAATTCTTTGCGGACCGGCACCCACCGGTTTTTATCCAGCCTGCCGCAGGCCGATTTCGTCTCATCGGTCAGATCCGCCGATCGGACTCGGCTCACAAACAAAAATGCCCCAGCCGTCCGTTTCGCTTTCTTATGATAGACAGCTTGGTTTCCGTACACAGCGGCTAATTGATATCTTCCGTTTCCCGGCGCCATCCAGTTCATCAGAAAGACCATCCACACCCGTAAAGATACCAGCAAACGTTTCATTGCAAATCATCCCTCCGCTTCTTTTTGACAGACAGCTTGTTCGCAGGCCTGTTTTCTCTCCGCTTTAACGGAAAAGGCGGCCGATCCTTCTCCGCTAAAAACTAGCGGGTCTAGCAACCCTATGACTCTATGATAGACGCGGCCGGGCGAATTGTTTGTCACAATATGAGTGAAAAAACAAACTAGTTTTCAGAAGTTTTGTTGAAAGCTGATGGAAATGACCTGAAAAATGGAGAAGCGGTTAAAAAAGTTATACACAATTTATCCCTTGGTTAAGCACAGCTTAAACACAGGTGATATCCACATATCCACAAATATGATCTATATTTTGTATAGGAACATTCGTTCCCAACAATATATATACACAAATTTATTCAGTTATACACAGGGTTCTGTGTATAACTCCCTCCATATTCACAGACCAATTTCCAGAAATGAGTCCTATGTCACAAGGAATATTTTGAATTTTCGAGAAATATATACTATATTTCTAATTTAGATAAAGAAAAAGGGGGAAACACGATTGAAAAAAGGAATCATCCGTTATCTTCTTCCGGCTTTTGTCTTATCCTTTACCTTATCCACAAGTTCACAGGCGGCGCCGGCTTCAAAATCTCAAGCTCCTGATCTTGAGAAGGCAGAGGTGTTCGGTGACATTGATATGACCACCGGCAAACAAACGACGGTCATCGTAGAGCTGAAGGAAAAGTCACTGGCGGAAGCAAAGGAACTCGGTAAAACACAATCAAAAAGCAAGCTGAAAAGCGAACGCGCAAAAGTAAAAAACAAAGCGCTCAAAACCATTAAACACGGAAAGATCAACAGGGAATATGAGCAAGTGTTTTCCGGTTTCTCCATGAAACTCCCGGCCAATGAAATCCCGAAACTGCTGAGTGATCAGGATGTCAAAGCGGTTTATCCGAATGTCACCTATCATACCGATCAGCTGAAAGATAAAGACATCACCCTTGCTAAGGATGCCGTGTCTCCGCAGATGGATGACAGCGCGCCTTATATCGGGGCAAATGACGCGTGGAAGCTCGGCTATACGGGTAAAGGCGTCAAAGTTGCCATTATTGATACGGGCGTCGAATATAAACACCCTGACTTAAAGAAAAATTTTGGACAATATAAAGGATATGATTTTGTGGATAACGATTACGATCCTGAAGAAACGCCGTCCGGTGATCCGAGAGGCGCGGCGACTGACCACGGAACTCACGTCGCGGGCACAGTAGCCGCAAATGGAACGATTAAAGGCGTCGCGCCCGATGCAACACTCCTTGCTTACCGTGTGCTCGGTCCGGGCGGAAGCGGAACAACTGAGAACGTCATCGCCGGTATCGAACGCGCCGTACAGGACGGAGCGAATGTCATGAACCTCTCGCTCGGCAATTCTGTGAATAACCCGGACTGGGCGACAAGCACGGCGCTTGACTGGGCGATGTCAGAAGGCGTCACGGCCGTTACATCAAACGGAAACAGCGGTCCGAACAATTGGACCGTCGGCTCACCGGGAACGTCCAGAGAAGCCATCTCCGTCGGAGCGACACAGCTGCCGCTGAATGAATACGCCGTCTCCTTCGGTTCTTATTCCTCAGCGAAAGTGATGGGCTATAACAAAGAAGATGACATAAAAGCACTGAATAAAAAAGAAACAGAGCTCATAGAAGCGGGTATCGGCGAGCAAAAGGATTTTGAAGGCAAAGATCTGAAAGGAAAAGTCGCAGTCGTCAAACGGGGCAGCATCGCCTTTGTGGATAAAGCCGACAACGCCAAAAAAGCGGGCGCGATCGGTATGGTTGTGTATAACAATGCCCCGGGAGAAATTGAAGCCAACGTACCGGGCATGTCCGTGCCGACCATTAAGCTTTCATCAGAAGACGGCGAAAAGCTCGTCAGCCAATTAAAAGCGGGCAGCACAAAAGCGACATTCCATTTATCAGTGGCTAAATCGCTCACTGAACAAATGGCAGACTTCTCGTCTCGCGGTCCTGTTATGGACACATGGATGATTAAACCGGATGTCTCAGCTCCCGGCGTAAACATCGTCAGCACCATTCCGACGCATGATCCGGCCAACCCGTACGGCTACGGATCGAAGCAGGGAACGAGCATGGCCTCCCCGCACGTAGCCGGCGCAGCTGCCGTCATCAAGCAGGCCAAACCGAAATGGAGTCCGGAACAAATAAAAGCCGCTCTCATGAATACGGCAGACACCTTAACGGACGCGGACGGTGATGTATACCCGCATAATGCGCAAGGTGCCGGAAGCATCAGAATCATGAAGGCGATCAAAGCAGACTCCCTTGTCGCCCCGGGAAGCTATTCTTACGGAACGTTTATGAAAGACAAAGGCAATGAAACGAAAAAAGAAACCTTTACGATTGAAAACCAATCATCCATCAGAAAATCATATCAGCTCGAGTACTCTTTCAACGGCACGGGCATTACCGTTTCGGGCACAGACCGGGTCGTGATCCCCGCTCATCAAACCGGAAAAGTCAATACGAAGGTAAAGGTCAATGCCAAAAAAGTAAAGGCAGGCACCTATGAGGGAACAGTCACAGTGCGTGAAGGCGGAAAAACAGTCGCAAAAGTGCCGACGCTGCTGATTGTAAAAGAGCCGGACTATCCGCGCGTGACGTCAATTGACGTGCAGGACGGCACAACACAAGGAACCTACCAAATTGAAACTTATCTTCCGGCGGGAGCCGAAGAGCTTGCCTTCCTTGTATATGACAGCAATCTTGACTTTGTCGGCCAAGCCGGCATTTACAAAAAGCAGGATAAAGGCTATCAATATTTCGACTGGAACGGCAAGGTCAATGGTGACACCGCACTGCCGGCAGGAGAATATTACATGCTGGCCTATGCCGCGAACAAAGGGAAATCAAGCCAGGTGCTGACTGAAAAACCTTTTATCATTGAATAACCAAACAACCCTGCTGAAGCATCAGCAGGGTTTCTTTTTGATCATTCGGCAAAGGCTTCGCGAAGCAGCCGGTACGACTGAAGTTTATCTTCAAACTGATGAGTAATGGTCACAGCCATCACTTCTTCCGTTCCATATGCTTTACTGAGAGCCAGAATCTGTTCTTTCACTTGCTGCTTTGTTCCGATGATCATTCGATTCCGATTATCGGCAATTCGTCTTTGTTCATACGGTGTATACGTATTGCCGCGGACGGTTTCGTAAGACGGTACGCCCTGAAGCGGAATCCCCTGTTCACCCGCAAGAAGCGTATAATCCATGACGGCCGCGAGTTCCTCCGCTTTCTCTTCAGTATCCGCGCACAGTACAAATACCGCCACGGCCGTTTTTGGTTCTTTTCCTAATACAGAAGGTTTAAATCGGCGCTTATATTGTGCCGTCGTGCTTTCTCCGCCTTCTCCATTAATAAAATGGGCAAACATATAGCCTGCTCCATTTTCTGCACTCAGAAGCGCGCTTTCCCCCGAAGAACCGAGAAGCCAGACTTCCGGCGCCGTCTTAATAAGGGGTGATGCCGTCAGATTCGGAAAACGATGATTTTCGTCGGCTGTATCATGCAAATACATCGCCAGCTCACGAATCTGCCGCGGGTATTGATCAGCATTCCGCTTCCCGCCGTCATTCAGCGCCCATGACGCGATCGGCATTCCGCCCGGCGCCCGTCCCAATCCGAGATCAATTCTGCCCGGCGTCAAACCTTCAAGCACGCGGAAATTCTCCGCCACCTTATATGCGCTGTAATGCGGAAGCATGACACCGCCCGAGCCTACACGGATTCTGTTCGTTTTCGCCGCAATATGGCTGATCAGCACTTCAGGGCTTGAACCCGCCAACCGCTCTGAAAAATGATGCTCTGACACCCAAAACCTCTTATATCCGAGTTTCTCCGCCTCCTGCGCGAGCCTCACTGTATCCCGCAGCGCACACTCTGCAGTACTCCCTTCTGATACAGGAGATTGATCTAATATACTTAATGAAATCATCACTGTCACCTCCTCAACATCGTACCACTGCTAGGCCGTTTTTTCTTTCTGTATGCTTATAAGCATCCCTGATGCTAAACATTTATATACCTTGTTCCATTTTGTCGAAATATGTTACACGTGAAACATAAAAAAAACCTCTCCCGTCAGGAGAAGTTTTTTCTTAATTTTTTTGAAAACCTTTATCTTTTACATATTGATTTAAATACGTTCTCGGTTTTTGTTTCATGAACTGCAGAATTTGATCAGACCATGTTTCAACCCGCTTGCCGTTTGTCCGTTTATCATAGTAATCGGAGATGGTTTCATCATATTCCTTCATATAACTGCGGAAGTTTTCTTCATTCGTATCGTATGTGTTTTCATGATATACGGCTTGTTTCGGCAAACGCGGCTTTTGACCTGACGGATGAGCGGGGTGGCCGACTACCAGACCGAACAGCGGCAGCACATGGTCAGGCGTACCGAGCACTTCCGTCACCTGATCAAGTTCATTCCGAATGCCTCCGATGTAACAAATGCCAAGGCCCATTGATTCTGCGGCAACACTTACGTTTTGGGCGGCAAGTGCGGCATCAATGACGCTGACCATAAACATTTCCGTATTCTCAAGAAGCTCTGTAATGTTTTCGCCTTTTTCTTCAGCAAGTTTTTTATGACGGTACAAATCAGCGCAAAACACAAACAAGTGCCCGTTATTCTCGACGTAAGGCTGATTTCCGGCCAGCGCCGCCAGCTTTTGCTTTTTCTCCGGATCGGTTACGCCGATGATGGAGTAAGCCTGCACGTAACTGGACGTTGACGCCGCCTGCGCGCTTTTCACTAATGTATCTATCTCTTCTGCTGTCAGCAGCTCGTCAGTAAATGATCGGATCGACCGATGATTAAGTATGGTTTCGATGGTATTGTTCATATAAAAGCCCCCTTCTCTATATATCATATCCCAAAGGGAATCATGCCAAAAGCAAAATGCTCTGAACAAAAAAAGACAGCCCGAAAAACGAGCCGTCTGACATTATGAATTGAACAAATAACTTTTATATTTCGTCAGCTGCACACTTGCGTTATATACAATCCCGAAGCTGATCAATGTAGATAGCACCGAGCTCCCTCCATAGCTGACAAACAGAAGCGGAATTCCGGTAACCGGCATAATGCCGATATTCATCCCGATGTTCTGGAAGGTGTGAATCACGATAAGTGCAGTAAATCCTACGCAAAAGAACGCGCCAAACCGGTTAAACGCATGCAGACGGTCAATCAGCACCACAAGCCTGTAAATTAAAAAGAAAAACATGACAACCGCAATGGCACAGCCTAAAAACCCAAAACTTTCACCCAAAATCGCAAAGATAAAGTCGGTTTGTCCCTCAGGCACGTACACTTTCAGATTATGAACGCCGTTTCCGGTAATACCGCCCGATCCGATCGCCATAACGGCCTGATCCACCTGCCAGCTTTTATCGCTCTCTGCCTGAGTCGTTGCCGCACTGGAGTCAGACATCCACGATGTAATCCGGTTAATTTGATAATCCGCAATGCCGATTGAATTCGCCACATGGGGAAATTCAATTACCAGCACTAAGAAAAGGCCAAGCACAAGCGCGGCCGAACCGCCGATAATGGTGATCAGCTTCCAGTTCACACCCGACATAAACACCATCACCATAACGATAAACAGACAGATCGCTCCCGTTCCGGCATCCTGCAAAACGATCAGGCCGATCGGAATCACTGTCCATGCCGCAATTTTCAAAAGCAGATTCACATCTTCCCGAAGTGATCTTTGATCTTTCGGGCTTGCCTTCGATATAATGGACGCGACCATCATCATAATTCCTATTTTCGTAAACTCAGATGGCTGGAGGGTAAAGCTTCCGATTTTAAACCAGCTTTTTGCCCCGTTCTTAATCGGGGCGATGGATTCCGGTGCGACACGCAAAAGAAGCAGTGAAAGCACGCCGGCAATTAATACGTACAGACTCAGTTTTTCAAGCTGCTCTAAATCAAAATACATAATACCGACCATGAGACCGGCTCCGATGACATAAAAGACGATCTGTCTCATCCAGGCATCACTTCCATACTGCCCGAACTGTCCGGCTGCATAAATCGCCGCAACACTAATTATTAAAAACACACCAAATATAAAAATCAAATCCCCCTGATAATAGGGATTTTGCTGTTTCTTATATCGACTCATTCTATCCCGCCTTACATTTTCATCGGAAGTCACTATTGTTTATTATACATGAACACCGTTCAAGAAAACATGATGAGGTTGTTTCTTTTTACGGTTTGGGGACTACACGACATATGACGTGTCAGAAAAGGAAATGTTTCGGTCATGATGAAACTTTTCCGATAAAAAACCCCTTCTCGTCAGAAAAGGGGTTTCATCTCATGTTTAATGTCATAAACAAACTGCTCGGGTCTTCATTGTCGTCCGCAAACGGTCCGCAATATTGAAACCCTGTTTTTTCATACAGGCGTCTGGCGGGGAGAAAAGCATCCATAGAACCGGTTTCCAAGCTGATCCGCTGATAGCCTCTCCGCTTTGCTTCTTCAATTATATGGTGAAGGATTCGTTTGGCCGCGCCTTTTCTGACATGCTGCGGAGAGGTTTTCATTGATTTCACCTCACCGTGCCGGCTGTTCAGCTCCTTTAAGGCGCCGCAGTCGAGCAGGACGCCGTCTTCCCTCGCACTCCAAAACGTCACGTCAGGCTGGCGCAGGCGGTCCGCATTGAGCGCGTGTATACTCTCCGGGGGAGAATGCAGGGTCATGCTCTTCAGATGCGCCTGCAAAAGCGCAATGACATCCGGCGCTGTTACATCTTCTTTCCTTCCTTACGTGCACTTCAACCACCCTTGCTGTGCATATTTTCTTTGACCATAGCAAAGGTTCACAGCCTGCGCCACACCATTGTATGGAAATGTGACAGGGTATTTGGCCTTTCCGGTTTCTTGTACCTATCCAAAAATGAGGCAATAGTTGCAATACATTTCTCGAAAAAGCGGTATCAAAAATTGGAAAACATGGTATAATAATTGTAACAAAATGTTCAAAAAACGACCACAAAACAGACACATTTTATTCTCTGTATTTCATTTTGGAAACGTTACCATAAAATGAAAGGAGACATGTAAGATGGACATGTTTTTTGCTTATTTACTGGTCGCAAGCGCAACACCCCTCTTTATCTGGCTGGATAACAAAAAAGTGGCCCTCTCGGCCATACCGCCAATCATTTTAATGTGGGTTTTCTTCTACTTTTACGCAACCAGCAGTCTATCCCCTCTCGGCCACACACTCATGATTATCCTGTTTGCCGTCAACGTCATCGTTGCCCATATCGCCGCCTTTATCATTTACGGTCTTCCGCGCCTGCGCCGGAGAAGAAGCCGATAAAGGCACAAAAAACCCTCTTCGCCTGAACGAAGAGGGTTTCTTTTTATTCCTGATGTTCGGAATGTTGTTTCGCACCGCCTGGAGGGTTTCCATCCATATGGTCACCGTGTTGGTAGTGCGCCGCAAAGATCCAGATGGAACCAAGGATGATGACAATCGCTCCGAAAAATCCGAAGAGCGTGTTTCCGACTTGGATTCCGCCGTTTTCGCTTTCTGTCATGTGCATGAACATGAGAAGCTGCAGGCCGGCTTGAATAAATGCGAATCCGAAAATGATCCAGAGTTTTGCTGATGGACTTAATTCCGTATATACCGCAACCCAAAGGGCCAGCAGGGTCAGAATAATAGACAACGCAAAACCTACGATATGCTTCCACGGAAAGTGGCTGTGTTCAGCAGATTTGTTTGCCATATTATAGTCCCCCCAATCCGATGAGATAGACGCCTGTAAAGATGAAAATCCAAACAACGTCTAAGAAGTGCCAATATAAACTTGAGATAAAGATTTTTGAAGACGTCTGCGGCGTTAATCCGCGTTTCTTCAATTGCAGTAAGATGCCGGTAATCCAGAAGATACCGATCGTTACGTGCGTTCCGTGCGTTCCCAGAAGGACGAAGAATCCAGACCAGAAAGCACTTGTACCGAGAGATGCTCCTTCATGTACATAGTGGATGAACTCGTTAAGCTCACATCCGACGAAGCCCGCGCCGAGAAGAAGCGTAATGATCGTCCAAATGACGACGCCTTTTAAACTTCCGCGACGCATTTCATGAACAGCGATCCCGCAGGTGAAACTGCTGATCAGAAGCAGGAATGTCATGATCATGACAAGCTTCACTTCAAATAATTCAGCCGGTAAGACTCCTCCTGCTGTTCTTCTTTGAAGAACGAAGAAGGTTGCAAATAGTGTTGAGAACAACACAATCTCTGCCCCTAAAAAGATCCAAAACCCGAGAATATTGAGTCTGCCGGTTTCAGATTGATATTCCATAGGCGCGTTAGAATTGCCGTGTTCTGCATGTTCCATAAATCACGCCTCCTTTATTCGGAAATCTTTCTTTCCGTCTCTTTTATTTCCTCAACAGGTATATAGTAGCCATTGTCATATTCAAATGAACGAAGCACCATGCAAAGCAGAATGCCGATCAAGCCGACAATGCCCATCCAGAACCATTCAAATACAAGTCCGAAGCCTGCAATACCGAACGCGACTGACATAATAAGCGGTCTGCCGGAGTTGTGCGGCATATGGATTTTCTTGAATTTGCTTTCCGGATGAATATCCACTTTGTCTTCTTTCAATTGCAGGTACGCATCTTGAGATTTCACTTCAGGAAGCACCGCAAAGTTGTAATGCGGCGGAATCGCAGATGAAGTCGCCCACTCAAGCGTACGTCCCACGCCCCATGAATCTCCGCTGATCTCGCGAGTAGAGTAGCGGAAGCTGTAGTAGATGTTGTAGCAAAGGATTAAGAATCCGACACCCATCATGAAGGCTCCGACAGTTGAAATAAAGTTTAATGCAGTCCATCCGTCATTCGGCCCGTAAGTGTAAATACGGCGAGGCATACCTTGCAGCCCCAGGAAGTATTGAGGGAAGAAACATACATTAAATCCGATCATAAAGATCCAGAAGAACCATTTTCCGATTCTTTCGTTCAGCTTGTGGCCGAACATTTTCGGATACCAGAAAATAAATCCTGCGAAACACGCAAATACCGTACCCGCGATCAGCACATAGTGGAAGTGAGATACAAGGAAGTACGTATTATGGTATTGATAATCCGCTGCAGCCATCGCGAGCATAACCCCTGTTACCCCGCCGACAACGAAGTTCGGGATGAACGCAAGCGCCCACAGCATCGGTGTTGTAAAACTGATTCGGCCTTTATACATCGTAAAGAGCCAGTTAAAGATTTTAACCCCGGTCGGAACCGAAATCGCCATCGTTGTAATCGAGAAGAAAGAGTTAACAGACGCACTGTTCCCCATTGTGAAGAAGTGGTGAGTCCATACAAGGAAACTCAGGACGGAAATGGCGATAATAGAGCCGACCATCGCTTTGTAACCGAATAACTGCTTTCTTGCAAAAGCTGAAATAATTTCAGAGAAAATACCGAATGCCGGTAAGATAACGATATAAACTTCAGGGTGTCCCCAAATCCAGAATAAGTTAGCCCAAAGCATCGGCATACCGCCGGCTTCCAGCGTGAAGAAGTGAGCGCCGAACAAACGGTCAAATGATAAGAGCGCCAATGCCACTGTCAGAACAGGGAAGGCGAATACGATAATAACCATTGTAATCAGCGTCGTCCATGTGAACATCGGCATACGCATCAGCGTCATGCCTTTCGTACGCATTTTCAGGATTGTCACCATAAAGTTGATACCCGTCATCAGCGTACCGATACCGGCAATCTGAAGACCGAGCAGGTAGAAGTTCTCACCAGGCCCAGGGCTCATGTCGTTACTTGCCAGCGGCATGTAACTCGTCCAGCCTGCGTTCGGAGAACCCCCGATAACGAAAGAAATATTGAATAGCATCGCACCTACGAAGAACGTCCAGAAACTCAGGTTGTTCAAGTACGGGAATGCTACGTCGCGCGCACCGATCTGTAAAGGTACGACAACGTTGATCAGACCGATTAAAAACGGCATCGCCATGAAGATAATCATGATCGTACCGTGAGTCGTAAAGATCTCATTATAGTGGTTTGAGTCTAAAAAATTGTTATTAGGAAGCGCTAACTGGGCACGCATCATCAAGCCGTCTACCCCGCCGCGGAACAGCATGATAACAGCAGAGATAATGTACATGATTCCAAGTTTCTTATGGTCTACAGACGTAAGCCATTCAGACCAGAGCCACTTCCACTTTTTGAAGTATGTGAGTACAACGATGATAGCAATAGTGGAAAGCGCAATGGAAACTTGTGCGCCCAGAATTAATGGGTCACCTGTTACAAAAAATTCATCCCATCTCAATTTCATTCGGGCTTCCTCCTTTCTTGTTCAATTTCAATCTTGTTTATCGTCGGATACTTTAAATTCGTTTTTCTTTACATTTTCCCACGGATCTGTTTTAGAGTGCGGTGATACGGCTTTGTAGCCAAGGCGTTTGCGCGCCTCCATCGCATATTCGGCATCTTGGCCGTGGTCAACGTATTTTAAGTGTGTAGAAGAGAACGTTAATTTACCGACATTCTCCGGAAGCATCAGTTCGTCATACTTCTCTTTCGTCAGCTTTGGAGAATCGCTTTGGGCTTTTTTCACCCAGCTGTTAAAGTCTTTTTGCGTAACAGCTTTTACGTTGAATTTCTGGTCGGCAAAGTGTTCGCCGGTGAAGTTCGCGTTGCGGCCTTCATATGTTCCCACTTTGTCAGCCTGTAAGTATTGATCCATCAGCATCCCCGCCATCGCGTATTTTTGTCCCCCAAGCTGAGGAATCCATAGCGACGCCATTGAATCGGCTGAAGAAATTTTAAATAATACCGGACGGTCTACAGGAATGTTCAGGTAATTTACCGTCTCAATATCCTGCTCAGGGTAGCTGAATACCCATTTCCAGTCTACCGAAGTAGCATAAACGACAAGCGGTTCTTTATCCTTAGTCGCTTCAGGCGCTTTTTCTAACGAATATATCGTCTGTACGGTAGGCACAGAAAGTGCAATGACAATTAAAATTGGGATCACTGTCCAGACTACTTCTAAGAACGTGTTGCCGTGCATCTCAGGCTTGTAATTTCCGCTGTCTTTGCCTTTGCGGTCGCGGTATTTCACTAAAATGATTGTAAATAGTACGAATACGACGCCGACAATGAACAGCATAAATCCGATTGACAAGAGAATCAGATCTTTTTGCTGGTCTGCTACAGGTCCTTTCGGATCTAACACGGAAATGTCGCTGCATCCGCCCAGTACGAAAACAACAGCCAACATCGCTAATAAAAGTAACGGTTTAAATGCTCTGAACAAGAAGATCACCATCCTTCCTATTGATGTAGTGAATCTGAAATGTACTTTCTCAAAATCTTTTCTCTATCTACCTTGTTATGCTATCAAAATCTGCCCTTATTAGCTTTATTTTTTTCTAAAGTTCATCTTTTTTTCGCCCTAATGTCACAAAATCGTCAAAAAATGCATGAACTTTTTTCACTTGCGTAAATCAAACGTAAAAAGTTTTAGATCATTTAGCATATATAGAGAAAAAAAGATAGTGAGAACGAATAATACCAAATAAAGGTTTACCACAATAAAAATCGCGGGTCAACAAAAAGTTTCATTTTGTTAACCATTCCACAAAGAAAATATTTTTTCCTTTGCTCTCACCTTTTCACACGGTTTCCATTTTAACGCAACGCATAGGGAAAAAAAAGACCGGAACACGCCTTGATATGTTCATTATAAAAAACACATTCATATGTTTAATATAGACAAAACGAAGGAATCATATAGGCATAACTATAAAAAATAGGAAGTGATATTTATGAGTTTTATCGTATCTCTGATTGTTGCCATTATTATCGGCTGGATCGGAAGTTTATTTGTAAAAGGTAGTATGCCCGGGGGGATTATCGGGTCAATGATCGCAGGTCTGATCGGCGCATGGATCGGACACGGCCTGCTCGGCACATGGGGCCCTCACCTTGCCGGCTTTGCCATCATTCCGGCAATCATCGGAGCGGCGATCGTGGTATTCCTGTTCAGCCTGATCGCCAGAAGCAGAGGATAAAAAAAAGCCTCGTCCCTTAAGGGATGAGGCTTTTTTCCGGTAGAGCGCCCAAATGGCGGATAAACCGCCGGAAAGCCGCTCTGCCTTCTTCTGTCTGTTTAAAGACGCCGGCATGCTCCAATATCCGCGCAAAGACATGGCCGATTTCTTCTTTTAGAATCTGTTCCGCGTTTTCTTTCGTTACCTTCCGCTTATGCAGCACGCCGAGCGCCCAATCTTTATGCTTGGCCGCAGAAGGATCGGCCGTCAAGGCCGCATCCGGGTCCGGTGAGCACAGCGCTTCAGCCGTGCGTTTCATCTCTTCTTCAAGACGCCCCGGCAGAATCGCCAGCCCCATCACCTCAATCAGTCCGATATTTTCTTTTTTCAGATGATGAACTTCCTGATGGGGATGAAAAATTCCCAGCGGATGTTCATCAGAGGTGCGGTTATTTCTGAGGACGAGATCTAATTCGAATAAACCGTTTCTCCGCCGGGCTATCGGCGTAATTGTATTGTGCGGTGTTTCCCCTGAATAAGCGAGGATATCCGCCGCTTCATCGGTATAGCCGCGCCATGCCCGCAGGATGGTGTCCGCCGCGTCAGATAGCTCAGATGCGCTCTCGCTTTGCAGACGGATGACCGACATCGGCCACTTCACAATGCCCATCTTCGTCTTCGGATAATCAGGCAGCCTGTAACGGCTTTCTGTCTCCGCCTGCGCCATGGGAAATTCATGATCGCCGCCTTGAAAATGATCGTGGCTTAAAATACTGCCGCCGACAATCGGCAAATCAGCATTGGAACCGAGAAAATAGTGAGGGTACTGGCTGACGAACGCCAGCAGCCTGTCAAACGTTTTTTTGCTGATCTTCATCGGTTCGTGCCGGTCTTTCAATACGATGCAATGCTCCCGGTAATACACATACGGAGAAAATTGCAGAAACCACTGCTCCTCGCCGAGAATCACCGGAATGACGCGAAGGTTTTGACGCGCGGGGTGATCCGGCCTCCCTTCGTACCCGACGTTTTCTTTACAGAGAACACATCTCGGATACTCGGATTGAGGCTGCTCTTTGGCAGCGGCAATTGCTTTCGGATCTTTTTCAGGTTTTGAAAGGTTGATCGTGATATCCAGCTTTCCGTAAGCCGTCTCAGCCGTCCACCCGATATTCCGCTGAATTCTGTCCGAACGGATATAATACACATCCTCTGAAAATCGGTAAAATGCCTTTGTCGCCTGCTCCGGCCCGTGCACCGCTTTTGTTTCTTCAAAGCGCCGGACAATCTCAGACGGCTGCGGGGCAAAGCAGCCCATGATCTTCGCGCTCAGCAGATCGCGATATGTGTCTGTATCGGCTGCAATCCGGCCTGTTGCTGCCCATTCGTAAATCGGGGCCAGTATGTCGGGCAGAGATGCATCCGATTCATTTTCCGTCCGTGCTGACGGCGCCGGATGGGTGATATGCAAAGTTTCATATAAACGGTTTCTTGTATATTCAATATCAAGAAAGGAAATCAGCTCTTTTTGCAGTCCGTACCGGATTAAACGTTCCACATGCCGCTCAATCGCCATCGTCATCCCCCCTTAGTTCTCTCGCTACGGCTCCGATGTCCGCTGTATAAAAATCGGCCTTTCCCCCGGTCTGTTCCTCATAGCAGGCTCCTGCCGTTTCAATAAAATCTGAAACCGCATCATCCTTGACGATACTGACCATACAGCCTCCGAAACCGGCTCCCGTCATCCTTGACCCGACAACCCCCTCGTGGCGCCAGGCCGCTTCAGCCAGTGTATCCAGCTCAAAACTTGTCACCTCGTAATCATCGCGTAACGAGAGATGCGGATCCCTCATTAATTCGCCGATGTGATGAAGCTGATTGTTACTGAACATGCCGGCCGCCTTTTTGGTGCGGTAATTTTCATAGACTGCGTGTTTCGCCCGGCGCCTGTTCACTTCATTCTGAATCAGCTCCGCATGGGAATCAAAAGCGGAGGGAGACAGCTCCCCCAGCGACTGAATGGAAAGGTGCTTCTGCAGATCATAAAGCGCTTCCCGGCACTCCTTGAGCCTCGTATTATAGCCTGAGTCTGCAAGCGTCCGTTTTTTATTGGTATTCGCAATCACGATCGACAGTCCCGACATCCCGAGTCTAATATATTCAAAGACGAGCGTTCCGCAATTCAGCAGGATCGCATGATGTTTCTTTCCCATCCCGACGGCGAATTGATCCATAATGCCGCAGCTGACGCCGATAAAGGAATTTTCCGCCGCTTGGGCCAGTTTCACCAAATCGGGCATATCCGCATCAAGCTCATGACATTCCTTGAGAATGACCGCCGTGACAAGTTCAAATAGAAGCTGATGATGACAGCCCTGCGCCGTTCGGGATATTGCCCCAGAACACAATATCGAAACCGTGCGGAAGGGAAAAACCGCTGCGGAGGCATTCCGCCATGACCCCTTTCGGATAATTGGCCCACCCGTCCTCTTTCTGATAGCGGATATCATCGAGACTGCATTCTTTTATGCCTGCTTCCTTAAAATTGTGAGAGTACATTCTGACGAGCCTGTCCCCTCTTTCTCTGACGGCTGCATATGTACCGATCGTCAGCGCGCACGGAAAAGACGCAGCCCCCGTTATAATCTGTATGCTCCCCGATAAGATTCACTCTGCCGGGCGCAAAGAAAAGACGCAGGCCTTCCGATTCCCCGAATACATCAGCAAACGCTTTCTTTATTTTGTGTTTCATACGCAGCCCCTTTCACCGTTACTCTTTCTCCCCGGACGCGGAAAGAAACTGTTATGACACGCCCCCTTCTTTTGCTTTTCTGAAAACAATCCACTTGCTGGCAGCATAGTTGACGACTACGATGATGACGTTATCGGCGATTTTCGCCAACGTTTCGTTCATGTGAAATTGACTGACCAAAAGAATCATCATCGCGAGATCTATGCCGAGAGACAAAACCCGCACGCTGAAAAAGGCAGTCAATTCTTTCATCAGACTCCGCATCCCCGCAGTTTTTTGCTGAAATACATACAGTTTATTCGTGACATATGCAAATAGAACGGACAGAACCCAAGCGGCGACGGTCCCCGCCTTGTAATCCATCTCAAATACCGCCGTCAGAATGTAAAAACTGACGATGTTCACGATCGTCGTGAACACGCCCATAATGATATACATCATAATTTCTCTGTAACGCATGGCAGTTCCTCGCTTTCTGAAAAACTTTTCTAAACCTTTTGTCAAATCAAGAAGAACGTTACCCTGATTTTCTGCCGCTGACAAAAACATAGAGCGCGTCAAACATGCTGCGGAAAGTAACGGGCCTTCCCAGCACATTGGATTGCTTGATCATCCCGTCGATGAGCGCGCACATTATTTTAGCGGTATGCTCGGTATCTATATGGTCTTCTATTAAATTTCTCGATTTGAGCCAATTTATGTACATGGCGCTTTCTTCTATCCATAACTTATACAGGCGGATATACGCTTCATATTCACTGACGACTTTGTAAGTAGGCATATGAACGGCAAAAGACACCACATTCCAGGCAGGCTTGCTGTTTACAAACCTCATCAACAGGCTTGCTGTGCTTGCCGCGGCTTCACAAAGCGTCAACGGCCGCGCTGTTTGCTTTTCTATTTCGTCGAGATAGCCCGTGATGATCCTTTTTTTAATCTGACGCCTGTCTAACAAATGCTTCAGAAAATCTTCCTTGCTTTCAAAATGAACGTAAAACGCGCCTTTGCTGAACCCCGCCGCTTTACTGATGTCATCGATTGAGACTGAATCGTAAGCTCTGTCAATCAGGAGATGAAGGCCTGCGTCAATAAAACTTTCAAATGTTTCTTCTCTCTTAATTTGAAATTTGTTTTTTTTCATTTTTTACCCCAGCTGTTTGATCATTCACTTTATCTTACACCGAATCATTCTTTTGCGGTATTTTTTATACAAAAAGAATATGCTAGTCGACGATCAAAGGGTAAATGTTAATAGGTCATATGATTTATTTTTATTTACATACTATCCAGTCAGTATTTATTTGTTTATTATTATATGTAAGAATTCTTGAAGGATTTTGGTTATTTCAGTCATTTTTTTAGGGAATAGGTAGGTGAATTCATCTTCAATTTGGGATTACCGGCCAACTATGTGTGATATTTGTTACACATTGGCTGCTGTAGCTGGGCAAATCATTTTTTCAATTGGAGGTTCTTATGAAAACTCATGTAATGAAGAATATAGATCAAGATTGGCAATTGTTAATTCAAGAAGCTAGAATCATGGGTTTGCACATTGACGATGTAAGGCGATTCTTAAATACTGAAAAAGCGGTGAAGAAAAAAACATCAATGAAAAACACCATCCGCCAGCAGTAAGATTTACAGGCGGATCCTTTCACCCGAGTTTTCAAAGGAACACTGCCATCTTAAGAGGGGAATCAGAGTACAAAACCGTGAACGGACAACCATTCCCGCCCCCATTCCGCTACCTGAACAGCCAAACATGGTGATTTGAGATCCCCCCGCTGCATATCTTGTGTATTATGCCCATTTATGAGGTGATACACGGATGGATACGAATCCCTATTATGATGAAAAAAAACAGAGCTACTACGAAGGCCTGAATCCTTATTTATTAAACAAAATAGACAAAAACTGGCGGACAGTGCTCGATGTCGGCTGCGGCACGGGCAATTTAGGCGCGGCGATTGAAGACCGCGGAATAACGGTTTACGGCATTGAAGCGTTTCCCGAAGCAGCAAAAAAGGCGGAAAGCAAATTGAGCCATGTGCTTTGCGGCGACATTGAATCCGCCATTCTTCCGTACGAATCAGAACAATTCGATTGTATGCTGTTCGGAGACGTTCTGGAGCATCTTGTCGACCCGTGGTCAGTGCTGAAAAAGCTTCGCCCGTATGTAAAAAAAGACGGCACGGTGCTTGCATGCATACCGAATGTCGGCCACATCTCAGTGGTGCTGGAGCTTTTAGCCGGCAAATGGACTTACAGGGACGCCGGGTTAATGGATCAGACCCACCTGCGTTTTTTTACCCGGGAAGAAACTCTTTCATTATTTAAAGCGGCAGGCTATGAGGTGAAACGCATTGAGGCGATCCGCGTTGATCATCCCTCTTATCACCGGGCCATCGCCTCATTGCACGAAGTATGCGTACAGCTTGGCATAAGACATGATTTTCTGACAGAAGCATCGGCCTATCAATACGTGATTGAGGCCGAGAGGAGCATGTAATGAATGCACATTCATTTCTGTTTGTCATTTGCGTGAATGATGAGTCGCTCTACTCCCGATGCAAAAACCATATTCTGAAGCTTACCGTCCCCCCTTCACATTCCGTTGATATCATGCCGATATACGATTCAGAAAGCATGGCCTCCTCCTACAACAAAGCGCTGAAACACCCTTCCAAATATAAAATTTATCTGCATCAGGATACATTTATCATTCATCAGCATTTCCTGCGAGACATGCTTCATATCTTTCAATCTCATCGTGAGCTCGGTCTTCTCGGTGTCGCGGGCTGCAAAACACTTCCGCCGAACGGCATTTGGCGGGAAAGCGGGCAGCGGATGGGGAAAGTGATTGAATACCGCGGGAATGCTTGCCATCCGCTTGAATTCGAAAACGATGATGAAGACCGACTGTTTATGCCCGCTGACGCCATTGACGGATTGTTAATGGCCGCTCAATATGACGTGCGAGTGGCGGGAGGATTTGTTTCGGAGCTTTCATTTTTACGACACATCACAGTCGCTCGAATTTCAAAAACACGGCTATCAAGTCGGCGTCGCCTGCCAGAAAGACCCTTGGTGCCTTCATTTTTGCGGTGACTCCTTTGACGCCGCGGCGTATGAAGCGGACAGACAAATATTTGTCCAACACTATATGGGAAAGCCCTCTTGCTGATGCAAAGAGGGCTTTTTACGGATTAACGTTTATTCAATTCCCGTTCAATGATTTGTTCAAAAGTTTCCTTTCCCGCGACGCCCGGGATTCTTTCATCGCCGATGATAAACGTCGGCACTGCCGTAATGCCGGCTTCCTCATAGGCATGGCGGAGCGCTTCCCGCTGCATGTCCCTGTACGCTCTTGTCTCAAGCGCCTCTTTGAACGCGACGCCGTCAAGTCCGGCTTCTTCCGCGAGCTTTGTCAGCACGTCAATGTCACCGATATTTTGTTCTTCCTGAAAGAATGCCTGAAAAACGCGTGTATGGTATTCGCTTCCTTTCCCATGTTCCTTCGCAAAATGAAAACCTTCAAACGCCAAATCCGTGTAGGGATGCGGTGATACGCGGGGGAATGTCATCTCAACGCCTAAAGACCGCGCCATCGGTTCAATTGAATTTTTCCACATCTGCCGCTTGGCGGGATCATTTACCGGATCAAGTTTCGGTGAGGGGCTCGGACGCAATTCAAACGGCATCCATTCCACCTGTACGTCCTTGTCCTTGATTGCTTCTTCAAACGCCGCTTTGCCGACAAAGCAAAACGGACATACATAATCAGTATATACTTTAATCCGCAGTGTCATTGTATGTCTCCTTTCCTTTTTATTTTACGTTGTAACAAAAATAGTTACAAGTATTTTTTAAAAACACCTTCCATATGGAAGGTGTCACGATTCCAGCAGCTTCTGGGCGATATATTCTCCTTTTTTACAGCCTCCGGGACAGGCGAATAAAGAAGAGCCGATCGTTTGTGTGTATTCATTCAGCGCATCCTTTGCCGCCAAAGCTTTCAGCATCGGGACAAATTGGCGGTCCGGGTCTTTTTGAAAGCTGATAAACAGCAGGCCTGCGTCAACATAGCCCGTCTTCGGGTCGATTCCGTCCGTATAAGAAAACGCCCGCCGCAGAATCTGTCTGCCGGTTGATTTCGCCACGCTGACATGCGAGTCGGCGGGAATTTGATTCAGCTTGACGGGATCAGTCTCCTTTTTTTGTCCGAAAGGAGCGCCCGAGCTTTTCACCCGCCCAAACGTGTCCTCTTGTTCCTTCAAGGATGAACGGTCCCATATTTCTAAAAACATTTTAATTTTCCTAAACGCCATGTACGTGCCGCCCGTCATCCAGTCCGGCTCCCCTGATTGAACCCAAACGATTGAATTCATCAGATTTCCATCCTTTGTGCTTTGGTTGCCGGTGCCGTCTTTGAATCCGAAAAGGTTGCGCGGGGTTTCGCCGTTTTTCCCGCCGCTTAAGAAACCTTTATTGAGAAAACGGACTTCACACACGCCGACAGCCTGTTTAATCAGATTGCGCACCGCGTGGAACGCCGTTTGTTCATTATCCGCACAGACCTGAATGACGATATCACCGCCGCCTTGTTTCTGATCGAGCTTGTCGTTTGGCATCGGCGGAATTTCAGCGAGGTGCTTCGGTTTTTTATCCTTCAGCCCAAAGCGGTCCTTCCCGTCTTTTTCAAAAAATCCGGCGCCGAAGCCGAAGGTAACAGTTAAATTCGCCGGTGCCAGATCCTGCGACTCGCCGGTATCCTGCGGAGGCATATATTTATTTTTTTGCTCGCCTGACAAAGCCGAGCCTGAGGTCAGCAGCTGCGTCAGACTGGTCCAATTTCTGAAGAGGGAGATGACATCAGCTTTGTTGCTTGACTTGACATCAAGCGCCGCAAAATACACATACGTCTGATGCGCCGTTGTGATTCCCGCTTGGTGCTTCCCGTAAAAAGGAACGATTTGTTCATTATCACTTTTTCCTTCACTCTTCTTTGAAGCGGTGGCCGCCGGTTTGAAGAGCGGAGCGAGTCCTCCGAGGCCGCTCGCTCCCACAGCGACGGCGGCGCCCGCTACGGCGCCCCACTTCAGGACATCCCGTCTGTGGATCTGTTTTTCCTTGTTTTGTTCATCGCTCATGCTGTGTCATAACTCCTTTTAAAGCACATCGGCAATCTTCGACATGGTTTCAGAAAGAGCCGTCAGCTTCGTGCTTATCTCTCTGATTTGATCTTTACTTAATTTATCATAAGACGTATACGAATGATCGCCTGTTTTGTATTTCGACATCAAAACTTCAAATTCACTGAATTCCGTATCAAGTTTTTCGGTGACGCCGGAATGATCTTTCACAAGCGCGCTTTTCACTGTTTCATAGACGGCTTTTGAGCCTTCGACGTTGGCGGCCAGATCTGTTAAATCAATGCGGGAGTAACGTTCTTCTTCACCCGTGATTTTTGAGATGCCCGCTTCATTCAGAAGCTCCATGGCGCCGGCGACGATTTGTTCAGGCGTCAGTTTGAGAGAATCGATAGAACCGTCAAGCTCCTTCACATCCTTTAACAGGACGGAGGCCGTTTCTTTTTCGCCAGAAATCTGATTGTCCTTCCAGAGCGCTTTTTCAAGCTTGTGGAAGCCCGTCCATTTGCCGCCTTCTTCCACATCATTTTCTCTGGCGTCGATTTTCGGATCAAGCGTGCCGAGGCTTTCGGCAATCGGTTCAATTCGCTCATAATAGACGCGCGCCTTCGGATAAAGTTGTTTCGCTTGATTGATGTTCCCCGCCTTGACGGCGTCTGTGAATGCTTCGGTCGATTTTACAAGCTGATCGCTCTGTTCTTTGACATATGTTTTATAGTCACCCGCAGCTTTCTTGAGCTGGTCACTGGCCTTTTTGCTGCTTTTTCCAGCGCCCGTCAGCTCCTCCAGCGAGGCTGTCAGCGATATAGATTCCGATTTAATCTTCTCTGTATCAGGCTTATCTTTTTGTGCTTCTGTATAAATCGGCTGCAGGTGCTTTTCGATATCCGTGTATTCAAACGGATAATCTCCGCGGATTTTATTTTCAAATGAGAGCCAGTAGCTGTTCAGTTCTTTTCCTTTTTGCTGAATGCCTTTCCGGTCTTGTTTTTTAACGGATTCATTCAGTTTGGTCAGAATATCCTCCATTTTGTCCACTGATGTTTTGATGTCCTGATTTACACTGGTTTTTTCGGCTCCTTTGTCAGACGCTGACTGCTGAGCGCCGCAGCCCGAGCACAGAGCGAGGAGTAAGCCGGCTGATAAAGCCGCTTTCCGGATCTGTTTCATTTTGCAACTTCCCTTCTATTCGATTTTAATTTTACGGCTTCCATGATGAGTGCTGCGGCTAAAAAGCCAATAATGATCAACTGCGGAATGGTGCTAAAAACCGACGGATAGATGCCGAGAAACGATACCGACGGAAGCCAGCTTTCAGCGTCAGACGGGAGAATATCCGCCAGCTGCAGGCTGTGGATGCCCGTACCGAGAAATTTCACGCACATATACAAAACGACGGCCATGGACAGCAGAAAGAACGGCTTTAACGGAATCCGCATTCCGAGCTTAATCATGAGAAAACCCGCTGCCGCAAGGATCAGCAATCCCGCTGCGGTTCCTCCTATTAATTCGGTAAGCGGCAGCTTGCCGACGAGGCCGATAAAAAAGATTACCGTTTCAAGCCCTTCTCTGACGACTGCCAAAAAGGCGATCAGCGCGAAGGACAGCAGACTTCTTTTTTTAAGCGCCTGCGATTTTTGTGTGTTGATTTTTTCCCGCCATTTATCCATTGAAGCGTTGCGGTGGAGCCAGACGCCGACAAACAGGAGCATCACGGCAGACAGAATGCCGGTCACGCCGCCGAGCAGAAAATTGTTTTCTCCGAAAATGTTTGAGGAAAACAGCAGTGTGACGCCGACCCCCGCCCCGAGAGAGACGAGCATGCCGAGTGACGCTCCGCTCCAGATCCAAGCGGATGAACGGGTGACCCGGGCTTTTTTCGTCATCGTCAACAGCGCGCCGATCACAAGAAGCGCCTCCATTCCCTCCCTTATCGGGATAAGAGCAGCGTCCAGCCAGCTGTAGCTGCTTGACGCAATCGGCTCAAGGAGCTGAATCATTTCGTCAATATGTTTAACGGCCTGATCCGGGCGGTTTTCGGCTTCCGCTTTCATGAGCGCCAGATTCTCTTCTGAGGTTGTGTAGGCCGTTTTGGATTGGGACACGACGTCTCCTTCGACAGCCAGCCAATTCGTGACAAGCTGATCGATTTTTGCTTGGGCTTCAGCGGTTTGGCTGCTTTTGATCAGCTGTTTCGTCTCTTTTAAGCTTTGAATATAGGCTGAGAGTGTAAGCCTTGAGCTCCCGCCGGCTGCGTCTTTTACTGTGACGGCCTGCTGGTAGGTTTCTAAATGGGATCCAAGCTCAGAAAGCTCCGCCTGTACCTTTTTTGTGTCTTTATTAAGCAAAGAAAGTGAAATCATTGCGATATTGGAGTTCATTTTTGAATAGGAAGATAGATTTTCTTTTTTAATAGCAGGCTCTTCCTTTTTCCACACTGTTTTGAATTGTGAAAATGTTTTTTCGGCGGATTGCAGGTTTCCGTCCTTTGCAGATTGAATCATTTGCTGATTCAGGCTGATAAGTGAAGCGATGGGATCAGCGCCTTTCGCCACGGCAGAAGAACTGGCTATGAAGAGCAGGCTGAATAACATGAAAGCAAGCTTCCGTGCCATCATGCACCTCCTGTAGTTGAAAATGATTATCATTATATATCATAATCATAGTCCGATCTCGGCCTTTGTCAATAAAAAGTTGCGCATACAGAAAAAGGGCCGTCCTCCCCGGACAGCCCTCCTGACAGAAACATGTCAGCTTTTTGCTTTGGAACGCTGAATTTCTTCAAAAAATCTGCGCGCCGCCTCTTTTGGATCATCGGCTTGGCTGATGGCGCTGATCATGCTGACGCCGTCTGCTCCCGCTTTAATGACGGGCGCCGCATTGGCCGCCGTAATGCCGCCGATTCCCACAATCGGTATGGTGATGCCCTGACGCCGCACTTCTTCAATCAATGTAACGCCCTGCACAGCTTCAGCATCTTTTTTCGTTTCGGTCGGATAGACCGGGCCCATTCCGACGTAATCGGCTCCGGCCGCTTCCGCCCGCTTCACCTCGGAGACATTATGCGCTGATACACCGAGAATCATATCACCGATTGCCGCTCTCGTTTCTGCAGCGTCTGCGTCATCCTGGCCGATATGCACTCCGTCCGCGTTAAGGCGCAAGGCCAATTCAACATCATCATTAATGATGAAAGGAATGCCGGCCTGTCTGCAGACATCCTGCACCTGCTTTGCAAACAGGACACGTTCCTCCCCTGTTAAAGAACCGCTCCCCTTTTCCCGAAATTGAAAAAGCGTAGCGCCGCCCTCTATGGCTTTTTTCACTACAGACACGGGGTCTGCATCAGTATTATTTGATCCCATAATAAAATAAACCGATAACATATCCTTCATCATTTCCCAAGAAATACGCGTCATTTTTCTGTCACCCTTTCAATTGCAGCAAGCTCGGCCGCTTCTTGTTCTGAAATGCTTGCCAGCTTGTTTAAAAGCTCAATCTGGAAGCTGCCCGGGCCCTTGTGAGACGTGTCCAAAGCGGCAAGCTGAGCGGCGCTTCCGTATACAGAAACGGCTGAAACGGCCGCTTGCAGAATATCCTGGCCCGCTGCGCAGAAGGCTCCGATTACAGACGTCAGCAGGCATCCCGCCCCCGTCACCTTCGTCAGCAGTTTATCACCGTTATGAACGGCGTATGTGTCGGTGCCGTCAGAGATGATGTCGGTTTTTCCGGTAATCGCAATGACCGTTTTCAGCCCGCTTGCAGCCGTCTTGGCGATCTGAAGCGCATCTCCTCCGCCTTCCCCAGCATCCACGCCTTTTATCTTCCAATCGGATGCGCCGGCAATATTGGCGATTTCCGCGACATTTCCGCGAATGACGGACAAGCGGACCTCCTGTATGATTTTGCGGGCTGATGCCGTCCGAAACGGCGTGGCGCCGGCGCCTACCGGATCAAAAATGACCGGAACGCCGTTTTCGTTGGCTGATTTTCCCGCGGCGATCATAGCTTCAACCGATGCCGGACTGAGGGTGCCTATGTTCAGGACGAGCGCTCCGGCGATTTTCGCCATGTCGGCGGCCTCCTCAATTGCATAAGCCATAACGGGCGATGCGCCGAGCGCGAGCAGGCCGTTAGCGGTGAAGTTCGTGACGACGTTATTGGTGATACTGTGAACGAGCGGGCATTGCTCCCGCACTTTACTCAAGTGTTGAGCTGCCGTTTGTGCATCCATGCTTAATCATCCTTTTTTCTCTTTTTCGGATTCCACAAATACGATTTTGTATGTTCCAGCCAGGCTCTGGCGGCAAAGGACATGTAGCGGTCCTTCCGCCAAATGATGGCTAAATGCCACGGAATGACCGGGTGAACGAGCGGAATGGTTTTGACTTTCTCAGGATCAAGGCCGCGGCAGATTCTTTCCGGCAGCAGGCCGATGCCGAGATTGGCCGATACCATTTCGCTGATAAAGTCCCACTGTGACGTTTCATAAATGACGTGCGGCCTGAACCCGGCTTTCACACATTCTGTCATAATTCGATTGTGAAGGACAAAATCCTCCCTGAAAAAGATGAACGGCTCTTCTTTCAATTCGTGAAGACTGCATTCTTTCTCGTCCGCGAGCCGATGTGACGGATGGACGACGAGCATGAGGGTTTCCTTTACGATTGTAAACGTATGAAAAATCTCTTCATTCGCGGGAAGCACGACGACCCCGATATCAAGCGAGCCGTCCTCCACACCTTGCTGCACTTTAATAGAGCCGTCCTCTACGAGCTGAAACGTCACATCGGGATATGTGACGCGGAAGTCACCGAGCACTCTCGGGAAAAAGCCCGACCCGATCATCGGCGGCAATCCGATGCGGACGTGCCCTTTCTTTACCTCCATAATATCATTCAGCTCTGATGTCAGGTTTTGGAATGACTTTGTGATTTCCTGTGCCTGCACATACATGCTTTGTCCGGCGTCAGTCAGTTCAACCTGCCGGCCATTACGGTAAAACAGCTTGATGCCGAGCTCTGTCTCCAGATTTTTAATCATTTTTGAAATTGTCGGCTGTGAAACATACAGTGACTGCGAAGCCTTCGTAAAACTTTTCAAACGGGCCACTTCCAAGAAGTACGTTAAGTGCCGGATGTCCATTTCATCTCATCCTTTCTATAGACAAAAGGAATACATATTATTCTTTATATATATTTTACCTATAGCAAAACCTTATGTACAATATAAATATAAGGGAGGCATCATTATGAAAAAATTGTTGCTTACCGTTATTCAAATCGCTCTGCTGTTTATATTTGCGCGTCTGATCAATTGGGTCACGGCGGCTCTTCATATAAATATTCCCGGCAGTATAATCGGGATTGTGATTCTTTTCACATTATTGCATTTCAAGATTATCAAGCTTGAATGGATCGAGCTTGGCGCAGCATGGCTCCTCGGTGAGCTGCTGTTGTTTTTCATCCCGTCTGCCGTCGGAGTGATTGAATACGGAGATATTATGTCTAAATTCGGTGTAAGCATTTTACTTGTCGTCATCATCAGCACATTTGTCGTGATGGTTTCAACAGGTACGCTTACACAGCTGATAGCAAAAAGAAAGGAGAAAAAACAAACGTGTTCATCGGAATCATAAGTTTATTTTTAACTGTCTTAGTGTATTTGGGCGCGAAAAAACTCTACATTCGTTTTCCGCGGGTGTATACGTCGCCGCTTCTGATTACGCCCGCTGTTTTGGTCGTACTGCTGCTTCTTGTCAATGTCCCGTATCAGACATACAATCTCGGCGGCGGACTGCTGACCGATATGCTTCAGCCGGCAACAGTGGCGTTCGCTATCCCGCTTTATAAATATTTCCCGATTTTAAAGAAATACGCCGTGGAAATTATTTTGAACGTAGCGGTCGGTTCATGTATCGCCATTCTGTCAACGGCCTTTATCGCAAAATGGTTCCATCTCGGCAGCAGCTTAGTCGACAGTCTCGTGCCGCGATCAGTGACGACGCCGATTGCCATGAACGTTTCAGAAATGATCGGCGGGATGCCGGCCGTAACAGCGGTTTTCGTCATTTTAACGGCTTTACTCGGAACGATCATCGGGCCGATGGTCATCCGCTATTTCCGCATTGATAACGAAATTGCCCGGGGCGTGCTGCTCGGAACAAGCGCGCACGGAGCGGGAACATCTAAAGCATTTGAGCTCAGCTCCGTATCAGGTACGATCTCAAGCGTGTCCATGATTCTCGCCGCGATTATGACGCTGTGCGCGGCTCCGATTTTGCTTTCGTTTATGTCATAAAAGACTGCTCCTGACAGAGCGGTCTTTTTTATTTGCCGGAGATCAATCAGTCTGTCCTTCATAAAAAGACGAAAACACGATATGATAAGACATGAAGTGAAAAGACTGAAGAACGGATGTGTCATATGAACGGCCAGCAGCGAAATAGCATCAGAAAAGGGCTTGAAGTCGATATCGTCTTGAAAGCCGATCAGCGTTCAGGAAAGCTGACAAGAGGAATCGTGAAAGATATTTTGACGAACTCAAGCTTCCACCCGCGCGGCATTAAGGTTCGCCTGGAAGACGGGCAAATCGGCCGGGTCCAGCAGATTATTGAATAGAAAAAAAGCCGGGTCTGCATGCATGCCCGGCTTTTTTGTTTATTTTTTCCGCAAGAAAACAACTTTCAAATAGTTCCCTTCTTTAAACGCGGGAATCGTTTTGAAATCTTCCGGAAGCGTATATTCTTCCAAAATGTCGTAACGCTCGTTTGTTTCTTTGAAGGCGGTCTCTATAAAGCCTTTAAATTTCTTCATATTGAAGGCGCTGCTGTTTGTCGATGCAACGATGATGCCGTTTTTTGCGGTGATGGCGATCGTTTCCTTCAGCAGGTTTTTATAATCTTTCGCCGCGCTGAACGTCCGTTTTTTTGTACGGGCGAAAGAAGGCGGGTCAAGGATGATGAGGTCAAACGCCAGCCCTTTTTTCTCCGCATAGCCGAAGTATTTGAAAACATCCATGACTTTAATATCATGTGCTTCGTAATCAATTCCGTTGGCGCTGAACTGTTCAATCGTTTTTGCAAGGCTGCGGTTGGCGACATCGACACTGGTCGTTTTCTCAGCTCCTCCAAGCGCCGCCGCAACCGAAAATGCCCCCGTATAAGAGAATGTGTTCAGCACCCGTCTGCCGTTTGCATACTTGTCCCGAATCGCTTTGCGTACATGACGCTGGTCTAAGAAAATGCCCGTCATCGCCCCGTCGTTTAAATCCACCGCGTACTGTATGCCGTTTTCTTGGACAATGATTGGAAAGTCTCCTCTTTCACCTTTGACAAAGTCGTCGTCTTCCACGTATTGTCCGGCGGTATCAAACCGTTTCTTTTCGTAGATCGCCTTATAAGAAAGCTCCAGGCCGTCAATTGCCTCAATCAAACTGTCCTTATATGCGTAAATGCCTTTGCTGTACCACTGAATCAGCAGATAACCGTCATAGACATCAATCGTGACGCCGCCGATGCCGTCGCCTTCACCGTTGAACAGACGGAACGCCGTCGTATCGGGTGCCTTAAACAGATGGGCTCTTGCTTCAGCCGCTTTTTTCAGCTTGCCCAGAAAAAAACGTCCGTCGATTTGTTCGTCTCTCGCACGGGACAGCACCCAGCCGACTCCTTTATTCTGCAAACCGTAATAGCCTTTCCCGATAAATTCGCCCTTCTCGGATGTCACATCAAAAAGATCGCCCTCTGTTAAGTGAGCCGAGCTTCCGGACAGAGCGTCTTTTTCAATCAGGGGGAATCCTTTTTTCAGCTTTCCGGCAAATGTATCTTTCACTGTAAGTAGCTTCATTGTGCATTCCTCTTTCGTTTTGCTTTCTCTTATCGTACCATAAAACATGCATTGTCCCGAAAAATTCAAAACAGGGGGAAAAACCATGACAGCCAAAAGAATCGACCATACAGGCATTATGGTCAAAGATATTGAAACATCCATTGCTTTTTACCAAGACGTTCTCGGTATGCAGTTAAAGGATCGTATCACTCATACGAACGGCATTATTGAACTTGCCTTTCTCGGCTTTCAGGAAGGGCCTGAGACGGAGATTGAGCTGATTCAAGGCTACAGCAGCGAGCTTCCCGCAGAAGGAAAAGTGCATCATATCGCTTTATTAACTGAAGATATCGCGGCGGAATTCACGCATGCGAAGCGTCAGGGCGCCGTATTTATCGATGAAGAAATCACGACGCTTCCGAACGGGTACCGCTACTTTTACATTGAAGGACCGGACGGCGAATGGATCGAATTTTTCCAGCGTTAAAAAAAACGGGCAGAAGCGCCCGTTTTTTTATATTTCTTCTGTGACGTTTTGTTCCGCTGCCCGTTCCTCTCTCCATTTTTGAAGATCCCACATTCTGAAAAACGGATAATAAATGATAAATGTAATCAGGAGGTTGATCAGCTGCATGACCGAACCGGAGATTTTCCCGCCCGTCGCCAGATAACCGGAAATCAGCGGCGGCATCGTCCACGGCACGGCGATTCCCGCCGGTTTTGCCACCATTCCCGTGCTCATCCCGATGTACGTCGCCGTAATGGTCAAGAGCGGTGCGATGATAAAAGGCACGATTAACAGCGGATTCATGACAAGCGGCATCCCGAAAATAATCGGCTCGTTAATGTTAAAGATCGCGGGTCCGATGCCGAGCCGGCCGAGCTGTTTCATCTGTTTGCTTCTGGAGCGCACAAGCATGGTCAGCACAAGGGCCAGCGTTGCGCCGCTTCCGCCGACATTGATCCATATTTGAAAGAACTGTGTCGTAAAAATGTTCGGCAGCGCTTCTCCCGCTTGAAAAGCCAAACGGTTGACGTCCATCGCTCCGTACCAAATCGGTGACATGACCCCGCCGATAATGGAAGCGCCATGTATGCCGCACGACCAAAGGAGCATTTGCACGAATTCGGCGACAAGGCTTCCGCCGAGACTCCCGCCTAAAATAGACAGCGGAGTGCCCAGCAGGTCGCCTACGACATTGTGGAGGCTTTTAAAAGGAGTCATTTCAATAAACAGACGGGCCAGCCATACGAGCGTAATAATAATGAATCCGGGGATGAGCGCGACGAACGATTTGCTGACCGCAGGCGGCACACCGTCAGGCATCTTAATGACGATATTTCTTTGTACGATAAACCGGTACACTTCCGTAGACAGCATTGCTATGATCATCGCGACAAACAGGCCTTTGCTTCCGAGCAGCGAAATCGGAATGCCGCCCCCCACCATAATCTCTGTTGACGAGCCTTCAGGGATAAAAGGAATCTGATACGGTGTCGCCAATAAAAAGGCGGCAAGGGCAATGGCTCCCGACGACAGGGCATCCACCTCATAGCTTTCTGCGAGCCGGTAAGCAATCCCGAAGGCGGCGACAAGCGCCATAATGTCAAAGGACGCATTCACGGGATACCCGAGCTTTTCAACCCATTGTTCACCGAAAAGACCCGCCATAAAATCGGCATAACCGGGAATCGGGAGACTCGTCAGAATCAGAAAAACCGATCCGATGATAATAAGCGGCATAGTCAAAATAATGCCGTCCCGCAAAGCCCTTAAGTGCCTTTGGCCGGCGACTTTTCCGGCGACAGGCATGATTTTTTCTTCCATGACCCGATTAAACGTACTCATTTATCAAAAAACCCCCTTTTTGAGTTCATTGCGCAGATGTCTCAAAGCATTTTCTCCATCATATTTTGGAAACGCTTACATTTGCATACAGAAATTTTCCTTATCCCTCAGGAAAAAAAGAATTCCGCACTGCCGATATATAAAGAAAAAGGGGGAATCACAATGTATCACACCCTGAAACCAATCATAGCCGCGGCCTTGTGTGTCACCCTGTTCTCCGCCGCGGCACCCGCTCACGCCGAGACGCAGGACCGGGACGTTATCGTGGTCTACAAAAATAATAACGGCAAGGAATCCGCCATAGACAGCGGAGCGGATGTGGAACAGACCTATCAGCATCTTCCCGCAGTCGCCGTGTCGGCTGATTCGGAAACGGTGAAAGACCTGAAACATGATCCTGACATTTTATATGTTGAAGACAATGTATCCTTTCAGGCAGCAGGCGGTTCTGATATCCACCCGTTAACAGCGGCCTCAAGCGGCAGTTACACCCTGCCGCAATGGGATATAGAGCCCACTCAGGTCAAGCAGGCCTGGAAAGAAGGCTTGACGGGAAAAAAGGTGAGAGTGGCTGTCATTGACAGCGGCATTTACCCTCATGATGACCTGTCCATTGCGGGAGGCTATTCCGCAGTCAGCTATACCTCTTCATACAAGGATGACAACGGGCACGGTACGCATGTCGCCGGCATCATTGCCGCCAAACATGACGGATACGGCATTGACGGCATCGCGCCGGATGTCCGGTTATATGCGGTTAAAGCATTGGACAGAAAAGGTGCGGGAGATCTCAAAAGCCTTCTTAAAGCGATCGACTGGTCCATCGCCAACAAAATGGACATGATCAATATGAGTCTCGGAACTAACGCAGACAGCAAAATTCTTCACGACGCCGTCGACAAAGCATACAAAAAAGGCATTGTCATCGTAGCCGCCGCAGGAAACGACGGCAACAAAAAACCCGTCAATTATCCGGGCGCCTACAGCAGCGTAACGGCAGTCTCAGCGTCAACCGAAAAAAACGGGCTTGCGGCTTTTTCCACGACCGGAAAACAAATTGAATTTGCCGCACCCGGCACCAATATTACGAGCACGTACCTGAATCAAATGTACGCCGTGGCTGACGGCACATCTCAAGCCGCGCCGCACGTCACCGGAATGTTCGCGCTGCTCAAGCAAAAATATCCGGAAGAAACAAATACACAGCTCCGACAGCAGATGCAGCAAAACATTAAAGATCTGGGCGCTCCCGGACGTGACAGCCAATTCGGGTACGGGCTGGTGCAATATCACGCAAAGCAAAAGAGCTTTGCCGAACGGGCCGTAATAAAAGCGGAAAAAACGAAAAAGCAGGCAGATATCAATCAAGCAAAAACGGCTGTCAGCAAGCTTTCCAAGTCAAAGGGAAAAACCGCCCTCGAGTCCCGAATCAATAAAGTTCAGACAGCAAGAAATGTGACGGACGCCAAAGACAAAGTCCGGACTGCCGAAAAACAAAAGAAAAAAACCGCCGTTAATGCGGCACAAAGCGCCATCCGGAAATTACCGGCCGGATCAGAGAAAAAAGGGCTGCAAAAGCGGCTTGACGCTGTCAATTCAGGCCTTTTGAAAACTGCTGGGGCCAGCGTCAGACAGGCCGAAAAAAAGACCTCTGAGGCCAACGCCGCAAAAGCCAAAAAAGCAGTGAGCGAGCTTCAGCCGGGAAAAGAAAAAACCGCTCTGGAAAAACGGCTTGACCGGATAAAAGAGAAACTCAACCGGAAGCAGGCAAGAGACAAAGTGAAAACGGCCGAAAAAACCAAAACGAAAAAGGCAAAATCAGCGGCACAAACGGCGGTCAGCCGGCTGAAGCCGTCTGCCGAAAAGACCAGCCTGCAAAAACGCGTGCGCGCAATTCAGGTGAAACATTAAAAAAACGCTTATGAGCCGCATCATGGCTTCATAAGCGTTTTTCTTCCATCTGCCTATTGGTTCATGGCCGGGCGATCGACCGTGTTCCATTTCGTAAAGGACATATATCGGAAATAATGATCACGGTACGGGTGCGCGGTGCCTGTATTCCAAGGCTTGTCTCCGCCGCAGAAATGGACGATGGCCGGTTCGGCCCGTGTTTCTCTGTAACGTATACGGTCGATCAGTTCAGGAGGCGTTTTCTCATTCATGATAATATGCGTCTGTGCATTCCAGCGCGGATGCAGTTCATACCATTGATCATATAAGACCGCGTTAAGCGCGTCCTGATCATGAAACACGAGAAAATCCTCCGAACTGTTTTCATTGATAAAATCAATCACTTTTTTGGAAATATTCTGTTTTCTCCAAGGTTCAAAATCTATAATCATAATGCCGGAATTAAAATACTTGGCCGTGTCGCTGATATTCATTTTTTTCAGCCTTTCATGCTGTCCGGCATCTTCTACTGCCGCAACTATTGCCGGGGAAATATCCAAATCCCATAAAACCGAAATATCTTCCATCACAATTGCATCACAATCAATGTAAATCATCCGCTTTACGGACTCATCCTTAATTAAATCAGGAATGGAAATGCGGTAATAAGCCGCTTTTGTAATGTGGCTGCTTTCGACCGCATGTTTGTATTGATCAGCATCCACTTCTAAAAATTCAAGCGGTGTTCTGAATGACATCGCAGTCTGTTCAAGCTTGTCCTTGTTTTCGGCAGTAATTCCGCCGTCGATCACATATAATTTAGCATTCCTTGTTTTATCCATATTCATCAATAAAGAAGCGAACATCCCACCCAAATGACGAGCATAATTATCATCGGCACATGATACGATATGCATTGTTTCATTCTTTCCCACTGATATTCATCTCCCTTTTTGTTGTATCATTTTCTTTCCCTTTTTTTCAAAAGTAAACCTCGATCTTACACATTTTTTCTGCGGGAATGTGCTGTTGACGAGTTGATATCTTTCTTCTTTGTTTGGGGTGAGGAAAGAAAATGACCTTATCGGCGGGTTCTATGTGAACGGGGGCAAGACGATCAAGGCCGGCAGCGAAAAACGGTGAGCGTCCTTGGATAAACAAACAGCCGGACCGCTTTTATTTGCAGTCCGGCTGTTTATGATGCGCCAATCGGTTAATCGACTTCTTTCTTAATCCCAAGCATCTTTTCGTCTAAATAATGGGCGATTTCCGCCGCTTCCTTCAGCTCGTCAGTCAGATGCTTCGGGACTTCGTTATTTAATTTGTAATAAATTTTATGCTCAAGACTCGCCCAAAAATCCATGGCGATAGTGCGGATTTGGATTTCCGCCTTCACATATTCCACCCGATTCGTCAAATAGACGGGAATTTCAATAATCAAATGCAGGCTGCGGTAGCCGTTCGGCTTCGGATGTTTGATATAATCCTTCACCTTCACAATGTTCAGGTCCTTATGCTGCTTCAAAACCTCAGCGACATTATAAATATCTGATATAAAAGAACAGATGATCCTGACACCCGCGATGTCATGAATATGCTCTTTCATTTCCTGCGTCGTCACATCACAGCCTTTGCGCATCAGTTTATTGACGATACTCTCGAAACTTTTTACGCGTGATTTTGTATGCTCGATCGGGTTATGCCCGTGAATCAGATTATATTCCTGACTGATGATAGAAAACTTCGTATCCAGCTCATCTAAAGCGAATTTATAAACTAATAATTCATTTTTCCAATCTTCCATGACCGTTTTTAAATCATCCATATGGGCTGTTGACAAGTCCATTTTTTTCATCTCCTTGCTTTGCTGTCCACATATCAGACGGTTCGGTCGGCAGTCAGGTTCTTTACAAAATCGTGAAGATTATTTCATAAAAAAAGCAAATGCCGTTATGGCATTTGCCTTGTCATTTGATCAGGAAATAATTGATCAGGAGTCCGATGGAAAGCAGGAATCCGAAGAATGTATTGGTTTGCGCCGTTGATTTCATCGCAATAATCATGTTCATCGGCATTTCGTTTTTCACGAAGCCTTTCACGGCCTGAACGGGTTTCGGCACGCTCAAAAAGACCAGGAACAGCCACGGGCTTGTATATCCCATGATAACAAGACCGACGATCCAGATGTAAGCGATGGCAAAGGACGCGGCCAGTATCATGACGGCTCCCCTATGCCCCATTAAAATCGCCAGCGTTTTACGTCCGCCCTTTTTATCTTCTTCAATATCACGGATATTATTGGACAGGTTAATCGCGCCGACCAAGATGGCGATCGGGATGGAAATCAAAATGCTCTGTTCATTAATTCCGCCAGTCTGAATGAAGAAAGAAATAAGGACAAACACAGAGCCCATGCAAATGCCGGAGAACAGTTCCCCGAACGGTGTATACGCAATCGGCAGCGGGCCGCCCGTATACAGATAGCCGATCAGCATGCCGGCAAGGCCGATTGCCGCAAGCCACCAGCTGCTGCTCATGCAGATATAAACACCGAGCACGAGGGCAATCGCATAAGAGCCGAGCGCCAGCTGCAGAATCGTTTTCGGCTTCATGCCGTGGCGGACGATCGCTCCGCCGATACCGACAGAATCCGCCGTATCTAAACCGCGTTTAAAATCGTAATATTCATTGAATAAGTTCGTGGCGATCTGGATCCAAAGGCAGGAAAACAGCATGGCCAAAAACAGCAGGAAATCAACCTTTACGTAAAACATCGCCAATACGGTGCCGAGAAGTACGGGCACAAACGATGCCGTCAATGTATGAGGGCGGGTTAACTGCCATAAAATGCGGCCCATGCTTTCTTTTTCAGGCGTCTTTTGGCTGCCTCCCATATTGTTTTGATTCATTTTCCTCTTCCTTTCTATTAAAAGGCTTTCACAGTCAGCCGATAACAGTAGTGTTGAATTGGGGTTTTTATGTTTTCTGCTACCTTATCTATCATAATAATTTCTTCCCCATTTCACAAGATGCGGCGCTCCGTCAGCTTTGCTGCCGAAAACGGCTTTCCGCCCTTCCCTATTGGGGTTCGGCACAAGCCTGCGTAAGAAAAAGCCGCCGAAATTTTTTTACCTCATTTATATTTACGATAAGTTAAAAATCCCGCCTGAACATCGCTTTTTTAGTATGATCATTTGCCAATTTATACATGCGTATTTTCCATCCTTTTGTTTCTCATTCATTTTTAAGGAAATTTTAAGCTTAGGATATTAGACATATTTTGAAACTTTTTGTTAATCTAATCGTCATATACTGGTGTAATTATTGAATACGCGGGGAAGGAATTTTAACATGATGCAAAAATTAAAACGTGCTTATGAAAATACATTGGTTAAATGGACGTTTCATACGGGCTTTTATTTTCTGATATTAGTATTGCTCTTTTGGATGTATGGATTTCATACAGCCAATACCGGCACTTATATTTACAACGATTTCTAATCGGGGAGGATAACTATGAAACTACTTGATGCTATAAAAACATATGCAGACGCCAAGCCTCAGGCCGAAGCGTTTCGTTCCTTAGATCATTCCCTCACTTACGGGGAATTATGGGATTTGTCGGAGCGGGTTGCGTCCGGCATTGAAAAACATACAGCTGACGGTTCGAAAACCCCTGTCCTGGTTTACGGACATATGGAGCCGAATATGATCGTTTCTTTCTTAGGAAGCGTCAAAGCGGGCCGCCCTTACATCCCTGTCGATGTGTCCATTCCGGCAGAGCGGATCGTCAAAATTATTGAAAGCTCAGGCGCAGAGCTGCTCATCAGCGTATCGGGCGATGCAGTCGATACGGGGAGCAATCTGATTAAAACCGTTACACCCGAAGAACTTGCAGCTGACGGAGATGCAGACCTCAGCCGTGAGAACTGGGTAAAAGATCAGGACACTTTTTACATTATTTACACGTCCGGCAGCACGGGAAATCCGAAGGGCGTGCAGATATCAGCTGATAACCTGCAAAGCTTCACAGACTGGATCTGCAGGGATTTTCCTGTGGGCGAAGGCAAGACATTCTTAAACCAAGCTCCGTTTTCTTTTGATTTATCTGTCATGGACATTTTCCCGTCGCTTCAAACGGGAGGTACGCTGCACTGTGTAACGAAAGACAAAATCAATAAACCGAAAGTACTATTTGAAGAGCTGGAGAAATCCAGGCTGAATGTCTGGACATCGACGCCGTCTTTCGTCCAAATGTGTCTGATGGACCCCGGCTTTACGCAGGAACTCCTGCCTGACGCAGAAGTATTTATGTTTTGCGGAGAAGCGCTTCCGGCTGCCGTGGCACAGGAACTGTTAAACCGTTTTCCGAAGGCCCGCGTATTCAATACATACGGCCCGACCGAAACAACGGTTGCCGTCACCTCCGTGGAAATTACGCAGCAGGTCATCGATGAAAATGAATCTCTGCCCGTCGGATTTGCAAAACCCGATATGAATATCTTCATCATGGATGAAAACGGGAATAAGCTTCCGGACGGAGAAAAAGGGGAAATCATCATCGCCGGCCCGAGCGTAAGCAAAGGTTATCTCGGCGAGCCGTCTCTGACGGAAAAAGCGTTTTTCTCTGTTGACGGACAGTGGGCATATCATACGGGTGATGCCGGTTATGCTCAAGAAGGTCAGATTTTCTGCCAAGGACGCCTGGATTTCCAGATAAAGCTTCACGGCTACCGAATGGAGCTTGAGGAAATCGAAGTGCATGTAAGGCAGTCTCAATATGTACGCTCAGCGGTTGTCATCCCGTATCAGCCTAACGGACCTGTCGAATATCTAATTGCCGCCATCGTGCCTGAAAAACATGATTTCGAAAAAGAATTCCAGCTGACAAGCGCTATTAAGAAAGAGCTGGCCGCTTCGCTTCCGGCTTACATGATTCCGAGAAAATTCATTTATCAGGATCACATTCAAATGACTGCGAACGGAAAAATCGACCGTAAACGCATTGGCGAAGAGGTTCTTGTATGACGCCTTACAGCTCGTTTTTCTTTTTTATCTTACTTGGAATCCTTCTCTTGCCGACGATTATTTTAGGGCTGAACGGCAAGAGATTCCAAGGATACAACATGTTTATATCCATCATCGTATTGGCTTTGATTTTCTCGCATGATCTGCACGGCGTCATTGCATTATGTATCTTTACGCTGTGGCAGGTGCTGTTAATCAGGGGGTATCTCGCTTACAGACTGAAAGCCAACAGCGGCTTTGTCTTCAGCATGGCCGTGATCGCGTCCATTTTACCCCTGTTTTTATCTAAATTATGGCCGTTTTTCTTTCCGGCGGTGCCTCATCATCCGGTTCACAACCTGATCAGTTTCTTAGGAATTTCTTATTTGACATTTAAAGGCGTCCAGCTGATCATGGAAACGAGAGACGGGCTGATTAAAGAAAAAATGCCGCTTCACCGCCTTTTGTACTTTATTATGTTCTTCCCGACCATTTCTTCCGGTCCGATCGACAGATACCGCAGATTTGCCAAGGACGAACAGAAAGTATGGACAAAGGGAGAATACGCTGATTTACTGTATACCGGCATTCATAAAATTTTTATCGGTTTCTTGTACAAATTCATTATCGGATATGCGATTAACACATATTTCATTATGAATCTGTCTCATATCACCCACAGCAAACTGTGGAGCAATGTGCTGTACATGTACGGATACAGCTTGTACCTGTTTTTCGATTTTGCGGGCTACACGATGTTTGCCGTCGGTGTCAGCTACATTATGGGTATCAAATCTCCGGAAAACTTTAATAAGCCGTTTATCAGCAGAAACATTAAAGACTTCTGGAACCGCTGGCACATGTCCTTATCCTTTTGGTTCAGAGACTACGTATTTATGCGCTTTGTTTTCTGGATGACAAAGAAAAAATGGATAAAGAACCGGATGGCCGTCTCGAACATCGGGTATTTCCTGCTGTTCATGCTGATGGGCGTCTGGCACGGGCTCGCCCTGCAATATATTGTGTACGGCCTGTACCATGCCGTGTTAATGACGGGGTATAACTTTTTTGAGAAATGGAATAAGAAATACAAGTGGCTGCCCGCCAATCGTTTTACGGCGTTTTTAGCCATCGTCATCACATTCCATTTCGTATGTTTCGGATTTTATATTTTCTCAGGAAAACCATTTCATCACTAAAGGAGATTGAAAACACATGGAATTTAAACAGGAAGTATTAGACGTATTAGCTGAAGTTTGTCAGGAGGACGCTGTGAAAGAAAATCCTGATATTGAAATCTTTGAAGAAGGACTGCTTGATTCTTTCGGAACTGTAGAGCTGCTTGTTGCCATCGAAAACCGCTTCGGCATTACAGTGCCGATCACTGAGTTTGACCGTGACGAGTGGAATACGCCAAACAACATTGTAAACAAACTGACTGAGTTGAAGTAAATGAAAAAGCGTTTCTTTGGACCAATTATTTTAGCGTTTGTCCTGTTTGTCGGAGCTATCGCAGTTCCGGCTTCATGGCTTACGCGCTTCATTCCTGAAAAACGTGTCGAAGAGTCGGCAGCGGCCTTAAACCCTAATATGTTCCAAGGGCTCTATCTGCAAAACAAAATGTTCGAAGACTCGAAGTATCTGCCGATTTTCGGATCTTCCGAGCTTTCAAGATTAGATCAGTTTCACCCGTCCAACTATTTTCAAGTGAACAACCAAGGCTTTACGCCTTATCTTGTCGGAAAAGGCGGGGATCAATCCCTGATACACGCCGTAAACTTTGCGGCGCATTACCAGCAGCTGAAAGGCAAAAAACTGGTATTCATTGTTTCTCCTCAATGGTTTATTAAAAAAGGTTCGGATGAACAGCACTTTGCGCCGAATTTTTCATCACTTCAGGCATTGGATTTAGCATTTAATGACCAGATTGATCCCGCGGTCAAAAAGAACATGATGAAACGCATGCTTCGTTTTAAAGTCGTTCAGCATGATGCCGTCCTTTCTGAATTGTACAAAGGAATGGTCAACGGCCAATCATGGAAAGTGAAAACGGTCATGCCGGCCGCCAAGGCTTACTATTCTCTGCTTGAGAAAAAAGATCTTTATTATTCATTGGGAGAAACCGAGGGTCCTGAGCGGACGATCTCTGAAAACCTAAAAGGAAAATCGTGGTCAGAGTTAAAAACAGCCGCCGCGCAATTAGGAAAACAGAGTTCCAAGTCCAATCCCTTCTATATCGATGACACTTCTTATAAAAAAATTAAGCCGAAGTTAAAGAGAGTGAAAGGAATCAACAAAGGAAGAACATACGCCAAATCAGTCGAATATCACGACTTTGAGGATATGCTGGACATTCTGAAAGATGCCGGCGCTGAACCGATGTTCGTGGTTATTCCGGTCAACGGAAAATGGTATGACTACACCGGCTTCCCGAAAAAAGGCCGGACTGATTACTACAAAAAAGTCACAAAGCAAATTAAAGCGAAGGGCTTTCAGGTTGCCGACTTATCCGGGCACGAATATGATCCGTACTTTATGAAAGACACCATCCATATCGCCTGGAAGGGCTGGGTGTACGTCGATAAAGCGATGGAGCAGTTTTACAAAACCGGCAAAGTGACGGTTCACTGAGCACGGCGATGACCGAATACAGAAAAAACGAACACGCAGGGGGCATTCTCTCCCCTGCTTTTTATGTGATTTGATTTTTTCACAAATTTGAGGAAAACTATTGCGAATATTTGTTGAAGGTATACAATAGAATATAAATTATTTTCAAATAAGTTCGACAATAACACCAATAGGGAGACAGAACATTATGAAACAAGACATTCGTGTTGAATTGACTTCAGCCAAAAAACCTAAACCGGACCCCCATAACCTTACGTTCGGCAGAATTTTCACCGACCATATGTTTGTTATGGATTACGATGCGGATCAAGGCTGGTACGATCCGAGAATTATCCCTTATCAGCCCTTCTCAATGGATCCTGCGGCTATGGTTTATCATTACGGCCAAACCGTTTTTGAAGGGCTTAAAGCGTATGTAACGAAGGATCAGGAGCTGCTTCTGTTCAGACCGGAGAAAAATATGGAGCGCCTGAATCAGTCAAATGACCGTCTTTGCATCCCGCTCATTGATGAAGAGCTTGTTCTTGAAGGCTTGAAACAGCTCGTAGCCATCGACAAAGACTGGATTCCGAAAGCGGAAGGCACTTCCCTTTATATCCGTCCGTTTATCATTGCGACCGAGCCTTTCCTCGGTGTAGCGGCATCCCATACGTACAAGCTGTTTATCATTCTGTCGCCGGTCGGCTCTTATTACAAAGAAGGCATTAAACCGGTGAAAATCGCCGTGGAAAACGAGTTCGTGCGCGCCGTCAAAGGCGGTACGGGAAACGCGAAAACGGCCGGCAACTACGCTTCAAGCCTGAAGGCGCAGCAGGTTGCGGAGGAGAAGGGCTTTTCCCAGGTGCTATGGCTTGACGGCATTGAGAAAAAATACATAGAAGAAGTCGGCAGCATGAACATCTTTTTCAAAATCAGCGGCGAAATTGTGACGCCGGAGCTGAACGGAAGCATTCTTGAAGGAATTACGAGAAATTCCGTCATCACCCTGCTCAAACATTGGGGATTGACTGTGTCTGAGCGGAAAATTTCGATCGATGAAATCATTCAGGCGCATCGTGACGGCCGATTGGAAGAAACGTTCGGAACCGGTACGGCGGCGGTCATTTCTCCGGTCGGCGAACTGATTTGGAATGATGAAAGTCTTGTCATCGGCAGCGGTGAAACCGGAGAGATCTCGAAGAAGCTGTATGATACCATTACAGGCATTCAAAAAGGCGCCCAGCCTGATCTATTCGGCTGGACAGTAGAAGTCGATACACTGTAATAGACCTATGAAACCTCTCTTTAAGAGAGGTTTTTTTTCACCATCTCCGTCACTGCCGCCCTTCTTTCCGTTACTTTAAGCACTGCTAAGTAAAATAGCCCTGTAGCCATAAAAGTAGGAATGGTCACGCCGATCGGCAGCGGGATCACATAGGAAAAATAATAAGCGAAAACAGCGCCAAAAAGATAGGTGAAATAAACCCGTACGTGAAACCCCTTTTGATACCAATAAAACCGCTTCTCCCCTGTTAACATTTCATCCACATGATAGTGTTTTTTTCTAACAATATAGTAATCAACCAGTACAATAGCAAAGATAGGAATAAAAAGCGTACCGATCATCAGTAAAAAATTTTGAAAGTGATCGAGCAGCCATTCTTTTAATAATGAACCTCCAATGGTAATGATACCAAGAGCGATTGCAGGAAAAATGAAGCGCTGTTTGCTGAAGATAGATAGATAAGACATGACAGCACTGTATAATACCATCACATTGGTCGATAAAACAGATAAAAAAATAACAATGGCCGCAATAAAGCCGAGAATAGGATGATACTGTCCAATAATGCCCGCCATTTGGTGATCAGGCTGTTGATGTCCTAAAACCGCAAAAGCTGAAACTGCCGCTCCAAGTCCCATCGCAATGACGGTGGATAAAATATAACCGAAAAAGGTACCTGCCATCCCCGTTCGCTCATTTTTGCAATGCCGATTATAATCGCAGACGATCGGCACCCAAGTAAATGCAGTCGCGACGACAATATCAAATGCGCTTATGCCCTTGATTCCTGAAACGGCAGTTGTTTTCATTTGCAGAAATTCAATCGGATGAAACGTCATAAAGATAAACCCAAACAAAACAGCAGTTAATACCACCATAATAGCCGCTACAATCGTTTCTGCAGATTCAACGACTTTATGCCCATATAACGTGATGACAAGCACAGAAGCTTGCGTCACTATTGTGAACAGATTAATGTTGCTGTAGCCTGTTAAAAAATAAACAGCCTCATTTAAACTGGCCCCCGCCATATAAGCTTGGATCCATGACCAGCCAACTAAAATGAGAATGTTGACAGATGAAGGCAAAATACCTCCTTTTATTCCGAAAGCCGGACGCATTAACACCATCGTCGGCAATCCTGTTCGTGTTCCGATATTACCCATTAAAACCAAGGGGACAGCGCCGGCAATGGAGCCGAGCAAAATGAGCCATAATGCTTGCCAAAAGGTCATATCCGGTACAAAAAGCATCCCTGTATACATCGTCGTGACCACTATATTCGCGCCCGTCCAAATCGAGAAAGTTGAAAAGAACCCCATCGTCCTCTTCCCTGTCTCAATAGGCATGATCCCATCACTGCTAAAACCTGCCGCTTCTTCTGTCATGTCATCACCCCTTATTCAGAACAGATGGATGCCACTGATACCATTCCACAGGATTCAATTTGCTGGTGATATTGATATGTTTAGGCTCTGTAAACGAAGCGAGGCCATAAGGTCCGAGTTCTCTCCCTATCCCGCTCTGTTTTACCCCGCCCCATGGCGCTTCAAGATACGGTGTATGATAGCTATTGATCCAAATGATCCCTGCATGAAGACTTTCTGCTGTTCGCAGGGCTTTTTCTTCATTTTCTGTTAAAATACCAGCTGCCAAGCCAAATCTCGTACCGTTTGCCAAAGAGATGGCTTCATCTTCATTAGAAAATTCCTGAACCGTTATCACCGGGCCGAAAATTTCTTCCTGAACAATTTTCATCGATTGGTTTACGTCCGTGAAGACTGCCGGTGTGATATAGTAACCGGTTTGAGGAATGATCCGCTCACCTCCAGTCACGAGACGAGCCCCTTCTTCCTTCCCGGCTCTGATATAGTGTTCAATTTTTGCGAGGTGCTCCTGACTGATGACAGGCCCCATTTCCGTCTCTTCGTCACGAGGATCGCCAATTTTAATCTGTTTAGCCCTCTCTGTCAGCCTGGCTAAAAAACTGTCATACAATGAATCTTGCACGAGTATACGGGAAGCAGCGACACAGACCTGTCCCTGATTAAAATAAGACGAAAACAATGCAATATCACAAGCTGCTTCAATGTCTGCATCATCAAAGACGAGAAGCGGCGATTTACCTCCTAATTCAAGTGACACTCGCTTAAATGTGCCTGCACATTCGCGATTAATCAGTTGACCCGTTTTGGAACTTCCAGTAAACGAGACTTTCCGAACCGCTCCGTGCTTAATTAATTCTTGGCCGACAGACGAGCCATCTCCTGTTACTAAGTTGAATATGCCATCTGGGAGGCCCGCCTCTTTGACCAATTTTGCAAATGTTAAAAATGACAGCGGCGTCCATTCAGAAGGCTTGAAAACCACTGCATTCCCCGCAGCTAACGCCGGCGCCAGTTTCCAAATTCCCAATAACAGCGGAAAGTTCCACGGTACAATCAAAACGCAGACACCCATGGGGCCTTCAATCACTCGGCTGATTGAACCGTCATCCATTTCCTTGGACCACGTTTTTTTCGACTCTTGCAAATCAGCGTAATATCTTAAACAAGACACAGCATCACTGATATCTAATCTTGATTCACGAATCGGTTTACCGGTATTTTGGGTTTCGATTTCGGCAAATGTCTCTGCGGAAGCTTCCAATAGATCCGAAAGTCGGCGAAGGACTTTTATACGAAGGGATTGATTTTGAGCCCAGTCTGTTTGGACAAAAGCCCGTTCTGCACCTTGGACAGCTTCACGTGCTTGTTCTCCCGAAGCTTCTTGAATGACGGTGATAAGGCGCCCCGAAGCAGGATCAATGATTGCACGTTCTTTTCCTTCTCCTTTTATAAATTCGCCATTAATGAAAAGCTGTTCATTTTTCACATTCAATTTCGATCAGCTCCTAGCCTTTAATAATAAGGTTCAGACTTTTTAAGTGCAGCTGGTTCTTTCTTTGATGTACCAGCAAGCGAGACTGTAATCATGACGATGATACTGACAAGCAGCCCGTACACAATCGGCTCTGTCGACGACACCCCTTTGATAGCAAGACCCGCAAGGATAACTGCAGTACTGAGCAAAATCGAATAAAATGCTGCTTGTGCGGTAGCTCTTTTCCAAAAGAATCCTAAAATAATCGGGAAGAATATCGCTCCGGATAGCACAGCATACGCCACATCAAGCGCTGTCAGTACATCTTGAATCCAAATTGAAATGACGATCGTCGTGATTCCGACTGCGAACGTTGTCAACCGGGATATTTTCAAAAAATGCTGTTCGTTCATCTGAGGCGACATATATCGTTTTAAAATATCATTTACGATTAAAGTTGATGAAGCCAGCATCGTTCCTGAGGCTGTCGACATGAGTGCGGAAATGACACTTGCGATAACAACCCCTAATATGCCAGGCGGAAGCGTCGCGAGCGCCATACTTGAAAAGGCTGTTTGCGGGTCTTTCAAGTGCGGGAGAACAACATAGGCGCACATTCCGATCAAACAAACAGCAACTGCGTAAAAACAACTGTAGACCCCTGCTCCAATCGTGCCGGCCCGGGCGATTTTAGTTGTTCTTGCTGTAAAGACCCGCTGCCAGATGTCCTGCCCGACAGCCATACCTAAGCAAAACAGCAGGAAGTATTGAAAGATGGTTGACATGCCGATAGATCCTGCATCAAAATATCCTGGCGGCAATCTCTCTAAAAGCGTGCTCCAGCCTCCTGCTTTGTGGAGACTCATCGGCAGCATAATGAAGAAGATACCAACTGTCATAATCACAAATTGGATAATATCGGTCATCGTAATGGCCCACATTCCGCCAAGCAAGGTGTAAAACAGGACAATTCCTCCGCCTGTGATCATGGATAACGTTAAATTCCAGCCAAGCAGAACATTGAGAATAGTCCCCATACTGATCACCTGTGTCACCGTAACCATCAGCGTATAGATGGCAGCAACTAAAGAGCTGATCAGCCTTGTTTCCGAATTAAAACGTTTTTCAAGCACCTCACTGATGGTGAGTACTTTCAAGGCCATCATTTTTCGAATCAGAAAAACTCCGATTGCCGATATCCCCAGACCAAGCATGAAAACCATCCATATTCCTGAAAGGCCAAATTGATAGCCAAGTTTGGCGGTGCCAATTGTAGAGGCACCGCCTAATATAACAGCAGCCAGACAGGCTAAATACATCGTGAGGCCGAGATTACGCCCGGCAACGATATAATCTTCAGAAGTTTTTGCTTTTCTCGCTCCTAAAACACCTACAAAAATCAATGCAGCAAAATATAAGACAACCATCATGACATCCAGTCCATTCATAACACCAGCCCCCTTTCGAGTTGAGAATATTCAGTCATTTATGTTAAGAACTATCTCTCTTTGGCCAACCGCAGTTCAGCCTCAGCTTTCTTCTTCGCAAGGGCTGTCAGTGTGACAAACTCATAAATGATGTTAGCGGCCGCTGCTGCAGTAATTTGACCATGATCATACGCAGGAAGAACTTCTACAAGGTCAAAACCGATAAAGTCGATATCCGTCAATCCCCTGACGAAAGCCAAAGCATCATCAATACTTGCTCCAGATACCTCAGGGGTCCCTGTCCCCGGCGCATAAACAGGATCGAGAAAATCGATATCGAATGATAAGAAAACAGGTCCGCTGCCGACTCTCTGATGAATCACATCAAGCATTTTTTCAACACCAAGCTTTTTGTATTCATTCGTCGTAAACACTTCTAACCCAAGATTTTTCGCATCCATTAGATCCTCTTCACCATAAAGTCCGCCCCGCATTCCAATTTGAATGGAACGTGAGACATCGATAAGCCCTTCTTCGATCGCTCGGCGGAAAACCGTGCCGTGGTTGTATTTTTGCTCAAAATAGCTGTCCCATGTATCTGAATGCGCATCGAACTGAAGCAATGCGACTGGTCCGTAAATTTTCTTTAGGGCTCTTAATTCCCCTAGCGTAATCGAATGATCTCCGCCAATTGTAATGGGAATGATCCCTTTTTCTGCTATTGAATAAATACCTTCTTCGATTTTTTTATATGTTTCTTTAAAGTACCCAGGGACCACAGGAATATCTCCATAGTCTACTCCTGAAACATAATCAAAGATTTTAATATTTTGTTCCGGGTTATAAGGCCGTAAAAGAATGGAGAAATCTCTCACTGCTTCAGGGCCGAATCTCGCCCCTGTTCTAAAAGATTGACCGGAGTCGAACGGAATTCCCGTGATGACAAAATCCATATGCTCGTCAAGCTGTTCTCTGTAAGGCAGTCGCATAAATGTCCGCGGCCCGCAGTAGCGCGGAGATTCAAAAGAATTTTTAGGCTGATATTTTTTCATCATAAGACCTCCCAAACGTTTTTCTTTTATTTATGCAATTTCCGTGCCAATCATTTGATTCCAAGTAACGGGGGATTATAAATACGCACAATGAGTTAAAAGTGAATGAAAAGCGGTTACTTCGATTCAAAATGAATTATCTTCATTTATTTTGAATCGATCTTGTATTTTTTGAGCCTCCTGACAACCGTGGCTTGGCTGATCCCTAGTATATCTGCCATCTCATACGTTGTTTTACATTGGCGGTAGGCCCGCTTGAGCCATGCTTTCTCGACTTCTTTTAAAGCGTCCTGCAGTGTGCCCCCACTCGAATTAAATTCGAAGAGCGAGCTCCAATCATAGTCAGCCTGAGTCTTACCAGTCAAAAAACCAATATCTTTTGGATAGATCGTATTGGTGTCAGTCGTAACAATGATTCTTTCAATCATATTCTCGAGTTCTCTTACATTTCCTGGCCAATGGTACTGTAAGAATAGCGGAAACACTTCGGCATGAAAAAACTTGCTTGTCCCATATTTCTGATTGAATTTTTCCAGAAAATGCATCATCAGCTGATCAATTTCTTCTTTTCTTTCTCTTAACGGCGGAATGGTTATGGGGACGACGTTTAAGCGGTAAAATAAATCTTCACGGAATTTTCCCTGCTGAACTAACTCTTCTAAATTCTGATTTGAAGCCGAAACCAGTCGAAAATCGACATGTTTGCCTGTGATTCCGCCAATTCTTGTAACCCTTTTTTCCTGCAGAACTTTTAAGAGTTTGACCTGAATACTAAATGGGAGTTCCCCTACTTCATCAAGAAATAAAGTACCTTTTTGAGCGAGTTCAATCATGCCTGCTTTGCCTTTCTGATTTGCCCCAGTAAATGCACCGCCTTGATAACCGAACATCTCTGATTCAAACAGGTTTTCCGGGATGGCACCGCAATTCACTTCAATGAAAGGGCCCGCCTTACGATGGCTGGCCTGATGGAGGGCGCGGGCAAAAGCCGTTTTTCCTACACCGGATTCACCCAGAAGGACTACATTGGCATCACTCGCCGCAACGCGGTTCAATAATACCCAAAGTTTCTCCATTCGATCGCTATTGATGACAACCTCTCCAGAATTAGCGGTCTTATTTTTCAATTCCTGAATCTCCTTTTCATATCGCCGCATCTTGGATTGAAGCTGTTCATAATCTTCTTTCAGCCGCCTAATCTCCGTTAAATCATGCGAGAAACTGATGATTCTAAATATCTCTCCGTTTTTCATAATCGGAATTCCCGTCGCCATTACGGATTTGCCAGCAGAGGTCGTTTGCATCACTTGAATTTCCTTCTTTTCTTGAATCACTCGTGCGGTAACAGACGGAGAAAAGACCGATCTGCTTTGTAAATCAAACACCGATTTCCCAATGATCTCAGAAAGCGGCCGTCCGTAAATATCTTCACAATTACGACTTGCTTTTAAAACGATCCCTTCCCCATCTGTTATCACAATATTGTCGTTCGAAGCATTTAATATCGCCCCTAACTCTACTTCCAACACTTTCACTACTTCATTCATTAAGCAGCACCCCTTTATAGATGATTCTTTTAAGGTATCATAATTTTCAGACTTCATAATAAAAAGAGCCCTATTTGGTTTGGGCTCGTTCTTTTTCTTAGATTTTCTAAAGAATGGATAATATACGGTGAATGAGATGGCGATATTGATGATTTGCATGACAGCTCCTGATATTTCCACCCGTAGCCAGATAGCCTGAAAAGATCGGCGGCATCGTCCATGGCACAAATATTCCTGTTGGCTTTGCAACTAGGCCGGTGCTCATCCCAATGTAAATGACAGTTACCGTTAAGAGCGGCGTGATGATAAAGGGGATTAACAGCATCGGATTCCTGACAATCGGCAAACCGAAAATAATCGGTTCATTAATATTAAAGCAGGCAGGACCAAGCGCAAGATGGCTGAGCTGCTTCATTTGCTTTTGAACGAACCGCCCCGCTTCCGCCAATATTAATAAATATGTCGAAAAGTTGTTTTGTAAAAATATGCGGCAATGCTTCAGCGGCCTGAAACGCAAGTCGCTTCTCATCCATTGCACCATACCAAATCGGAAACATGATTCCGCCGACGATGCTTGCGCCATGCAAACCGCAGGACCATAAAGCATTTGTGTAAATTCAGCTATTAAACTCCCCGTCAGACTTCCGCCAAGGTTTGCCTAAAAGTTCTCCTATCACGTTGTGAAGGCTTTGAAAAGGCGTGAGTTCAATGAATGACCTTGCTGCCCAGACAACGCCAATGACTGCGAAACCTGGAATAAACGCTGTAAATGATTTGCAGACTGCAGGAGGTACGCCTATCAGGCATTTTGAAGACAATTTTCTTCTGAATAATCCACCTGTAGATTTCAGTTGAGAGCATAGCAATAACCATTGCGACAAATAGACCTTTACTGCCCATTAACGAAACAGGAATGCCGCCTGAGACAAGGACCTCCTTTGTTGACCCATCTGGTGTAAACGGAATTTGATAAGGTGTCGCCAGCAGAAATGCAGCAACTGCAATGGCTCCAGCTGAAAGAGCATCCACTTTATACTTTTCTGCCAAGCGAAAAGAAATGCCGAATGTCGCGTCGAGCGCCATGATGCCGCAGGTTGCACTGACCGGGTAAGATAATTGATCTGCCCATTGCTTACCGAATAAACCAGCCATAAAATCTGCATAACCAGGGATCGGCAAATTCGCTAAAATTAGAAACAGCGACCCAATAATAATCAGCGGCATTGTTAAGACAATGCCATCGCGGAGAGACTGCAGGTGACGCTGGCCAGCTACCCTTGCAGCTGCGGGCATGACTTTCTCTTCCAGGATTCTGTTCAATGAACTCAAGTTCGAATCCCTCCTTTATCTAATAAAGAATGAGTCGAACGCGGGGTGCAAAGTTGTTTCAATGGGGCTGGATTTAAGCGGCAGTCTGGTGAAATAAAATAGGTTCCAGCACACCCGTACTGGAACCTTTTGTTTAAGCTTCGACAGAGTTAAAAAATTTTGGAAGATATTCTTTATGCGCCTCAAGCATTTCATCGAGTATTTCTTTCGCGATCTTATCAGATGGCACAAGCGGATTGATCGTCATCGCAAGGAGCGCCGTTTGATAATCTCCCGTGACGGCTGCTTCAGCGGCCACGCGTTCAAATGATTTGATTTGCTGGACGAGCCCGCGGACGGATACCGGCAGATCACCGACGGCGATCGGTTTCGGTCCGTCTTTCGTTATGACACAGTTCACTTCGACTGCTGAGTCATTCGGGATGCTGGCGATCGCGCTGTTGTTTATCGTATTGACGGGCTGGATATCATGTTTGTCGTTATAGATGGAGCTGATCAGGTTGCAGGCCGCGTCACTGTAGTACGCTCCGCCCCGTTTCTCAAGCTGCGGCGGTTTGATGGCGAGATTCGGGTCTTTATACAGTTCGAACAGTTCTTTCTCAACCTTCTGCACGACTTCGGCGCGTGTGCCCTCCGTCTGTGACGCTTCTATTTCATGCTCGAGCATTTCTTTCGTTTTGAAATAATAGCGGTGGTAGCCGCAAGGAATCAGATCGAGCGCCTTCAGGAATTCAGGCTCCCATTCCGCTCCGGAAATGTTCTTCATCGTCATGGCGTTTTCCGGGTCTCCCATGGCTTCGATGACTTTATCCTTCACGCTGACACCGTCTAAGAAAACATCTAATCCGAAGACCATGTGATTCAGCCCGGCAAATTGCACCTCAATCCGGCTGACATCGACATCCAAGGCTTTAGCGACGCCCATTTTAATGCCGATCGGCACATTGCAGAGGCCGACGACTTTTGTGAGATTCGAGTAGCGAAGCAAGGCCTCGGTAACCATGCCGGCAGGGTTTGTGAAATTCACGAGCCATGCATTCGGACAAAGCTCTTCGATGTCTTTCGCGATTTCCAGAATAACCGGAATGGTGCGCAGCCCTTTGAATAAACCGCCCGGGCCGTTTGTCTCCTGCCCGATTACGCCGTATTTTAACGGAATCCGTTCATCTTTGGCGCGGGCCTCAAGAAGACCGACGCGGAATTGAGTTGTTACGAAATCCGCATCCTTCAAGGCTTCTCTCCGGTCAAGCGTCAGGTGAACCTCTATTGGAACCCCCGCTTTTTCGACCATGCGTTTTGCAAGCGTGCCGACGATATTGAGTTTTTTCTCGCCTTCGGGAATGTCGACGAGCCATAATTCTCTGACAGGCAGTTCATCATAGCGCTTAATGATGCCTTCCACAAGCTCCGGTGTATAGCTTGAACCTCCGCCGATCGTTACAATTTTAATTCCTTTTGTCATATTTTTGCTCCCCCTTGCAGACTCACTTTTTCATAAATCTCGACTAACTCTGCGGCCAAGTCTTTCACGGTCATGGCATTCATTAAATGGTCTTGCGCATGTACCATCAAAAGCGTCATGTCTGTTTTTTCTCCGCCGGCTTCATTTTGGATCAGTTCTGTCTGATAATGATGGGCTTCAGTCAGTTCCCTTGCGGCTTCCTGAAGCTTTTCTTCCGCCAGGGCTCTGTCTCCCTGCTTTGCGGCGGCAATGGCCTCCATTGATGCGCTTCTGCCATTGCCGCCATGCAGGATGATCTGAAAAATGGTCTGTTCCATTTTCTCATTCATGTCTTTCACTCCCTTTCTCTAAAGCACGGCTTTTTGGTCTCCCTGTACGGCTGGAGCCTGCGATTGTTCAAGTTCGTTTTCTTCTTTCAGCTTTTGCGAATCCCACATTCTGAAGAACGGATAGTACACGATAAAGGCTGCGATGATATTAATCGCCTGCATGACAGCCCCTGATATTTTTCCGCCTGTGGCCAGATAGCCGGAGAAAATCGGCGGCATCGTCCACGGGACGGCAATGCCGGCAGGTTTGGCGACGAGGCCTGTGCTCATGCCGATATAGGTAAGAGTCAGTGTGACAAGCGGTGTGATGATGAACGGGATGAGAAGCATCGGGTTCATGACGATCGGCATTCCGAAAATAATCGGCTCATTAATATTAAAGACGGCCGGCCCGATGGCGAGTTTCCCAAGCTGCTTCATCTGCTTGCTTCGCGCGCGGAGAAACATGGTGACCACGAGCGCCAGTGTCGCGCCGCTTCCTCCGATGTTGATCCAGATTTCAAAGAACTGCTGGGTGAAAATATTCGGCAGCGCATCGCCCGCCTGAAATGCAATCCGGTTGGCATCCATCGCTCCGAACCAGATCGGCGCCATGACGCCGCCGACAATGTTCGCCCCGTGTAATCCGCACGCCCACAAGAGCATTTGAACCGTTTCGGCTATCAGGCTTCCGCCGAGACTTCCCCCAAGAATCGAGAGCGGTGTCCCCAATACAACGCTTACAATATTATGAAGGCTTTCAAACGGCGTCGCTTCGACGATTAAACGCGCACCCCAGATGAGAAAGACAACGGCAAAACCGGGAATTAAAGCGACAAACGATTTGCTGACCGCCGGAGGCACGCCGTCCGGCATTTTGAAGACGAAATTCCGCTGGATGATCAGGCGGTAGATTTCCGTCGACAGCATGGCGATGATCATTGCAACAAACAGCCCTTTGCTTCCCATGAGAGAAAGCGGAATGCCGCCGCCCACCATGATTTCCTCTTTTGCGCCGGACGGCAGAAACGGAACTTTGTACGGCGTTGCCAAAAGAAACGCCGCCAGAGATATCGCACCGGCCGATAAAGCGTCCACCCCGTATTTTTCGGCCAAGCGGTAGGCGATTCCAAAAGCGGCGACAAGGCCCATGATTTCAAAGGTCGCATCAACCGGATATTGCAGTTTTTGAGACCACGCGCTTCCGAACGTCTTCGCCATGAAATCCGCGTATCCCGGAATCGGCAGGTTGCCGATGATCAGAAAAAACGAACCGATGATGATAAGCGGCATGGTGAGGATGATCCCGTCACGCAATGCTTGCAGATGCCGCTGGGAAGCAATTTTCCCGGCAATGGGCATGACTTTCTCTTCTAAAAACTGATTCACCTTATTCACACGGCCCGCCCCTTTCTACGATGCGTTTCCGAGCTGTTCTGCTGATTTCAGAACCTCCGCTCCGTTGCATGTGCCGTAATGGACGGTATTAATGACTTCAACCGGCACGCCTTTTGATTCACCCAATTTTTTCAGCTGCGGAAGCAAATAACGGACTTGAGGCCCAAGCAGCAATACGTCCGCTTTATCAATATGCTGGTTGACTGAATCGCCTGAGACAGCCCAGATTTTATATTCTTTTCCTTGTTCCTGCGCGCTTTTTTCCATCTTTGTAACGAGTAAGCTTGTTGACATCCCTGCTGCACAAACGAGTAATATATTCATGTAAAAGACCTCCTGAAAGTTTGATATTTTGTATGTCTCGGTGTTAATACCATCATATTATGAAATCGCTTTCATAACTACTCAGGCTTTTTCCGCTGCTAACGGAAAAAAGGTGTATCCCGGTCTTTCTCTGATCGTTTGTCTCTGAATACTTGTAAAACCTCGTGATAGGCTGTGCATTTTAAGAGACGGCTCACCGCGGCCGGATCATCTAACATGCCCCCCAGCCATTTGTACATATGCTGGAGGTCGGCTTTGCTCTCTTTCTCGACGCAAAGCAGGCAGACAAATTGGACACGCTTATCCGCCCAGTCAATCGGTTTTTTCAGCGTGCACACCGCCCAAAACGTCGTGTCTGTCTGCGGAACGAGCGGATGCGGAATCGCCGTGAGATTGCCGAAACTCGTAGGAGAAATTGCTTCCCTTTCAAAAATAGAATCGGTCAGAGTATCAGAAGCGAGGCCGGCTTTTGCAACCTGATGTCCGAGAAAACGGATGACGTCCTCCTTCGTCTCCAGATCCTGCTGCAAAAAAACCAGCTCCGGTTTCAGAAAGTTCAATTGTTCCCGCTTTTCTTCCAGCATGGCGTCGATTTTTGTAAAATCCCCGCCTCCCAACAGTGTATGAACCTTTAATACGGGAACGGGCAGGTCTTTTTTGATCGGCACTGTACTGACCACAAAATCAATCGACTCAAAGGAAAGCTGGTCAAGGCTGCAGTAATCAGCCGTTCCGACGATTTCAAGGCGCTTTGCGAACCGTGAACGGAGCTTTTCTCTTAAAAGCTGCGCGCTGCCGGCGCCGGACGCACAGACAATCAAGCAGCGTTTAGGCGGCCGTTCTGTCTTTCTCCTTTCGATGGCCGCTCCGAAATGAAGCGCCAAGTATCCGATCTCATTTTCATGGATATCAATGCCGGTTTGCTCCTTAATCACGATTCCCGCAATCACTCCCGCTTCAAATGCGAGCGGGTAATTTTCCTTTATGGCGGAAAGCATCGGGTTTCTCAGGTTCATTCCGTACCGGTTTCGGTTAATCGCCGGCTTGATATGGAGCGCAAGACCGGCTTTCAGCTCATTATCGTCCGTGATTCCGAGCTTCAGCTCCCGCTCAATGGCTTCAATCATCGCCTCTGTCAAACGGCTGGTCTCCCCGTCTATCAACCTTGTAAGCTCTTTTCCTTCCATTTGTGACTGGGTCATGCGTTTTGTCCCGAGCAGGTGAATGGCGATATAGGCGGTTTCCTGTTCAGGAAAGGTGACAGATAGCGCCGATTCAAGCTCTTTGACGATGGCTTCCGCTGACTGATATTCTGTTTCAAGCTTAATATCATGAAGATCCTCCGGAATGAGAGATACATAGTTTTCTGTCCGGATTCGTTTGCAGGCAATGGCGATATGGATGATGAGATTGTTCAGGCCGAAGAAAGAAAGCGGGATCTTATGGTTTCGAACCTGCTTCATAATGGCTGATCGGATCACTTGAATGTCGTCTTTCGGCAGAATACCGGCCTTCTCACTCAGGAGATCAGGCTCAGGCTCGCGGTCGTCCACTAAGTATTCCGCCATACAATAACGGAGACGGAGCTCTTCACCGCGCAGTTTAAAGCCGTAGTTCGGCCTTGTTTCCAAAATGATGTCATAGGGGCGGAGCCGTTTTTTTACTTCTTTCAGATCGGATTGAAGTGTGGATTTACTGATGAACAATTCTTCTGCCAAGTCATCCAGCTTGAGGTAGCCGTCGGTCAGAAGCAGTCTTTTCATAAGATAATCTATCCGTTCTTCGGGAAAAATCGGCACGGCGCTGTTCTGCTGGAAATTGTCCTGAAGCCAGTTTTTAAACGGCTGCTCATCCCGGATCAGCAGCTTATAGCCGCTCCCTCTGACAGACTGAATGGAAGCGCCGTGTTTTTCGACAATGGTTTGCAGTTCCTTTATGTCATTGCGGACCGTCCGCGTCGTTACCTTTACTTTTGCAGCGATGACTGAGCTTGTAACCGGTGTTTCAGCAGCTAAAAGCAAGCGCAGAAGTTCACGAAGCCGCCCATGAAGCATGAGAAAAACCTCCTATCAGATCAGATGCAGACGTAAAAAATAGGCAAAAAGGATGGAAAAGGGGTAAATGTATGTAAATTCTATAATGGGGAGGTTTTCAAGTCAATGCGGCAGCCTGAGGCAAAGCCCGTAAAAAAACAGCCGGATCAGCCGGCTGTTCGGGATGCGGACATGCGGTTTCGCTTAGATGCCTTCCGATCTTTTATGATTTTTCTGATGATCGGATAGATGACGGGCGCCCATTTGATAATTGTTTTGAAAAATTTTTTCAATGTTTGAATCCCCTTTCTTTTACCTTGTCTTTCCCCTATTATCAGCGGCTGTAAACATAGTCAGCGTGAGACATACCGGTTCCCCGTCACCCAATAGCGCCACGGATAATCCCGGGCTTCTCCGCTGTTGTCAATCCCGATTCTCGGGCCAGTTGATATATGCTCCGGTGTAAAGCCTTCCGTAATATACAGCGGCGGTTCCGTGATCATGCCGCCGTAGTCATTCATTGAAATGCCCATCGCCTTCGTCAGCTTCCCCGGGCCGTTTGTCCACTCTCTCGGGGGTCTGCCCGGTCTCCTGTGCTCCATCAGGAACTGACCTTCATGGGGCTGTGCCGCCCTGATTAACACGGCCTGCGGAATGCCGATGTCAGCGGTGACGACGTTCATTAATGTATGGGTGTGCATGACGTATGTATAAATGCGGCCCGCCTCGTGGAACATAATTTCCGTCCGTTTCGTGCGCCGGTTGCCAAAGCTGTGCGCCGCCCGGTCTTCCGCTCCCATATAAGCTTCCGTTTCCACGATAAAGCCTGAAGCCGTTCCCTCATCCGTCTCTTTTACTAAGAGACAGCCGAGCAATAAAGGAGCAAGCTCTACTGACGGCCTTTGGTAAAATTCAATCGGCAAAGGCTTTCGTTCTCCCGCCATTTGTCTCCCCCCTTTCTGATTATATTCAATTCCCTCTTTCACGTTTTTCACTTCTTTTTTACAATATAAACATGAAAGAAAAAAGGGCATCATTGTTGAACACTCTATTGCGTTTTGAAAATCGGCTGGTTATAATATGATGGTTCAAATGAAAATGATTCTCATGTTCAATAAATACCGGACAATGATCATAAAAGTAGGTGAATTGATTTTTGAGCGATTCTGTCACGTCCGCAAGCCGTCTGATCGGCATCTTAAAAAACGGGATTTTCTTCCTGATCGCGGTAATCGGACTGCTTGTGTCTATTTTTTTCGCCGTCTCATTCGGCGCGAAAGACATTACTTTACATACGGTGTGGTCGGCGATTGCTGATTACAATCCAAACATGACGGGCCAGCAGATCATTCATGAATTGCGTCTGCCGAGAGTGCTCGGCGCGGCCGTTACAGGCGCCGCATTTGCAGCAGCGGGCGCCCTCATGCAAGGTGTCACGAGAAACCCGCTTGCCGATTCGGGTGTCTTAGGCGTAAATGCGGGAGCCATGTTTGTTGTTGCGCTCAGCTTTGCTTTTTTCCCTCATTTGTCATACGCCCTGCTGATGGTAATGTCGTTTTTGGGCGCACTGGCAAGCACAGGCTTGATTTTCTTTATCAGCGCGGCGGGAAAAAGCAGCATGACACCTTTAAAGGTGACGCTTGCCGGGGCGGTTGTAGCCGCTCTATTACATTCACTCAGCACAGGTGTGGCGATTTATTACGATTTAAGCCAGGATTTGGCCTTCTGGTACGCCGGCGGGGTCTCAGGAATCAAGTGGGCTCATTTACAAGTCCTTGCTCCCGTGATTGCGGTCTTCATCATTCTCGCGACATTCATGGGCCGGTCCGTCACCCTTCTCTCAATGGGAAATGACGTTGCGGCGAATTTAGGGGTGAACACCGCTCTGACGCGTGCCGCGGGATTAATGATCGCCGTCGTTCTTGCCGGTGTGTCTGTTTCCGCTGCCGGTGCAATCGGCTTCGTCGGGCTGGTCATCCCCCATATCGCCCGCAAGTTCGTCGGCGTTACGTACAGGCTGATTATTCCGATGTCCGCGTTGCTTGGGGCGATTCTTTTGATTTTGGCCGACTTGGCCTCACGCACGGTCAGTCCCCCGAGAGAATTGGCAATAGGCATCATGGTCGCTCTTGTCGGTGTCCCTTTCTTTCTTTATATTGCCCGCAAGGAAGGGAGAGAATTATAAATGAAGGTGCAGAAGGAAACCAAAAAAGCGGCGGCGGCAGGCCTCATTCTGCTGATCATCGCCGTTTGCATTATTCTGATCGGGCTGCATACGGGCTCATTCCGGCTTTCTCCCTTTACGGTGGGAAAAACGCTGTTCGGATACGGCACGTTTCAAAGCACAACCGTTTTATTCGATTACCGGCTCCCCCGGATACTGGTGACGATGCTGGCCGGTATCGGCTTAGGCGTGTCGGGCGCTATTTTGCAGGGCGTATCCCGGAATCCGCTTGCCGATCCGGGTATCCTTGGGCTTCATGCCGGGGCTTCGTTCGGCCTGATGATGTATATCACGTTCTTTCATTCACTCGAGGCGCAGGCGTCGATGTTCATCCCGTTATTTACGTTTGCGGGCGGAACCCTCGCCGCCCTGCTGATCGTAGTGCTCACGTACGACAGGCTGAACGGCTTTTTAACGATCCGCATGCTGTTAGTCGGGATTGCCGTTTCCGCGGGCTTCAGCGCCGTTACATTGTTTATGTCGCTGCGTCTGAATGAAGAAACCTATACATTCGCTTCCCGCTGGCTGGTGGGAAACGTCTGGGGCAGGGACTGGATTCACGTGTGGTCGCTATTGCCCTGGATCGGCATTCTCGCCCCGCTTGCATGGCTTAACGCCCGGTCTTTGAACATTTTAATGCTCGGTGACCAGGCCGCCGCAGGACTTGGCGCACACGTGCAGAGAAAAAGGATCATGCTGATCGCCATAGCGGTCGGCCTGTCTTGCGCGAGTGTGGCGATGGCCGGCGGAATCGGCTTTATCGGCTTTGCCGCCCCTCACTTGGCGAGACGGCTCGTCGGCACCATGCATCAGCATATCATCCCGATTGCGGGGTTAATCGGCCTTGTCATTCTTGTCGCGGCAGATACCATCGGCCGCTCTCTGTTTCAGCCGAACGCCATTCCGGCCGGCGTGGTTGCTGCAGCCATCGGCGCGCCGTATTTTCTCTATCTGGTTATGAAAATCAAAACATAAAATAAGGAGTCTTCTCATGAAAAAAATAATTGCCCTCGTCAGTTTCATGTGTATTTTCTTATTGGCTGCCTGCCAATCCGATTCAACACAGCCGGAGACAAATAAGGCATCCGGCGATCATAAAATTGCTTCGATGTCCATTCACCTGACAAATGATCTGCTGGCTCTCGGCATTACACCGGCCGGTTCCGTCGTGGGCGGAGAATTAAAAGATTTTCTCCCTCATGTAAAAAATCAGCTGAAAGACACGAAAAAACTCGGCCCTGCCTCAGATCCGGATATGGAAGCGTTACTCGAACTGAACCCTGACAACATTTATCTTGATAAAGAATTTGCAGGAAAAGATGTGTCAAAATACAAGAAAATCGGAAACACACACGTTTTCGACCTTGATAAAGGCACTTGGCGCGATCATTTAAAAGACATCGGAAAAATCGTCAACCGTGAAAAAGAAGCGAAAACCTTTATTCAAGATTACGAAGATGAAACAAAACAAGTCAAATCTATGATCGATAAGGAATTAGGAAAAAACGCCAAAGTCATGGCGATCCGCGTGAATGCAAAAGAACTTCGCGTCTTCAGCACACGCCGCCCGATGGGTCCGATTCTGTTTGATGACCTGAAACTGAAGCCTGCTGACGGCATTAAAGACATGAACACCTCCCGCCCTTATGAGGTCATTTCTCAGGAAGTGCTGCCGGATTACAACGCAGATGCGATTTTCGTGGTCGTTAACAGAGACGACAAGTCACAGCAAGCTTTTAAAGAATTGCAAAAAAGCGCTGTATGGAAAGGGCTGAAGGCCGTGAAAGCAAACCACGTCTATAAGATTGCCGATCAGCCTTGGCTTGATTATTCGGCACTGGGAAATAAATTAGCAATGGATGAAGCGAAAAAGCTGTTCCAAAAATAAACATGAGCCGGTTTTGCAAAACGTGCAAAGCCGGCTTTTTTATATTGTTATTTACTTATATAAACAGCCGCTTATATAATGATGTAAAAAAGGAGTGAGAGCATGCAACGGCAGCATAACGCCTTAAGTTCCGAAGGGGTCAGCCAATGCCTCAAGCTTCTCAGCGACACGACAAGGCTTTTGATGCTGAAGTTTCTGAAGGAGAAGGAATACTGTGTCTGTGAGCTGACGGCCATATTTGGCATGAGTCAGCCCGGCATCAGCCAGCACTTGCGGAAATTAAAGAACGCCGGGCTTGTGCGGGAAAGACGGGAAGGCCAGTGGCGGTACTATGCCATTCATCCGTCCGGTCCGGAATACGCGCTGGTCCGCTCCATTCTGCAGCAGATAGATGAAAAAGACGGCGTTTTACAGACATTGCGGCAAAAAGAAGTCACTGTGTCATGCCGATAAGGAGGATATATTCTTGGGAATTGCGGTTTTATCAGCGCTGATTTTTGTGCTGACACTTGTATTTGTCATTTGGCAGCCGAAACATATATCAATCGGCTGGTCTGCCTGCGGCGGAGCGGTCCTCGCTTTGATTGCGGGGGCAGTCAGCCTGCATGATATCGCGGAAGTGACGGGAATCGTCTGGAATGCGACACTTGCCTTTATCGCCATTATTATCATTTCATTGATTCTTGACAGCATCGGGTTTTTTGAATGGGCCGCGCTGCATATGGCCATGGCGGCCAAAGGCAGCGGGCTGCGGATGTTTCTCTATGTTTCCATCTTAGGGGCTGTGGTCTCCGCCCTGTTTGCCAATGACGGAGCGGCGCTCATTTTGACGCCGATCGTACTGGCGATGGTGCGGGCTTTGGATTTACCTGAAAAGCTGGTTTTTCCGTTTATTATCGCCGGAGGGTTCATCGCCGACACCACCTCGCTCCCGCTCGTGGTCAGCAATTTGGTCAATATCGTATCCGCGGATTACTTTCATATCGGATACATTGAATATGCATCACGCATGCTGGTGCCCAACCTTTTTTCTTTGGCGGCAAGCATTTTGGTGCTGTATCTCTATTTCAGAAAAAACATTCCGAAACGGTTTGACACCGGCCTTGTGAAACATCCTGCATCCGCCATTAAGGATGAGCGCCTTTTCCGGTTATCATGGGGTGTCCTGGCCGTTTTATTGATCGGGTATTTCGTCAGCGCGCTGCTGTCGATCCCTGTGTCCTTCGTTGCCGGCTCCATCGCGGTTATTTTTCTCATTCTGGCGCAGCGAAGCCCCGCCGTCCCTGCAAAACAAGTCATCAAGGACGCCCCGTGGGCCATCGTGTTTTTTTCTGTCGGCATGTATGTTGTCGTGTACGGCTTGCGGAATGCCGGACTGACGGATCTTCTTTCTCAGCTTATTCAGAAAGCGGCGGATCACGGACTGTTTGCGGGGACACTCGGAATGGGTTTTATCGCTGCGGTTCTGTCCTCCGTTATGAATAACCTGCCGACGGTGATGATTGACGCCATAGCCATCAGCGGAACGGACGCTCACGGTCTGATGAGAGAAGCATTGATTTACGCGAATGTTATCGGTTCGGACCTCGGACCGAAAATCACGCCGATCGGGTCGCTGGCGACATTGTTATGGCTCCATGTGCTGAGCCGGAAAAACGTGAAAATTTCCTGGGGAATGTATTTCAAAACAGGTCTGATATTAACCGTTCCGACGTTATTCATCACCCTGATCGGTCTTTATTTATGGCTGTTATGGCTGGACTGAGTATGGAACGGCCGATCTTTGACACCGATTGCGGAATAGCCGCTTCTTTTGAAAACGGGTTTTAAAAAACGGCTCTGCTGGGCATATTGTTACCGTTCAAAAAGGAGGGTTCAGCAATGGAAAATAACAAAGACAGCGAAGAAGCGCTTTCCAGTAAGACGACCGGTAAAGGCGAGTCAGAAGACACGCTGACAAACCGGCAGGGCCATCCGGTCACTGACAACCAGAATGTCAGGACAGTCGGCAATAGAGGGCCGACGACATTGGAGAATTACGATTTTTTGGAGAAAATCAGCCACTTTGACCGTGAACGGATTCCCGAGCGCGTCGTTCACGCGCGCGGCGCCGGCGCACACGGATACTTTGAGGCGTACGGAAGTTTTGGAGACGAGGAGATTTCAAAATACACAAGGGCAAAGGTGTTTCAAAAGAAAGGAACGAAAACACCGGCGTTTGTGCGCTTTTCAACCGTCAATCACGGAAAGCACTCGCCGGAAACACTGCGTGATCCCCGGGGTTTTGCCGTTAAGCTTTATACGGAAGACGGCAACTGGGATCTGGTCGGCAATAACTTGAAAATCTTTTTTATCCGTGATCCGCTGAAGTTTCCGGATCTTGTTCACGCATTTCAGCCTGATCCGGTTACGAACATACAGGACGGTGAGCGTATTTTCGACTTCATCTCCCAATCACCGGAAGCGACTCATATGATCACTTTCTTGTTTTCGCCGTGGGGCATTCCGGCCAACTACCGGCAGATGCAGGGCTCAGGCGTCCACGCGTACAAATGGGTCAATGAAGAAGGAAAAGCCGTGCTCGTCAAATATCACTTTGAACCGAAACAAGGCATCCGCAACCTGACACAGAAGGAAGCGGAAGAGATTCAAGGGAAAAACTTTAACCATGCGACACAGGATTTGTATGAAGCAATTGAAAATGGCGATTATCCGGAGTGGGAAGTGTATGCCCAAATCATGACTGATGACGAGCATCCCGAACTGGATTTTGATCCGCTTGACCCGACAAAGCTATGGTATAAAGACGATTTTCCTTGGAAGCCGATCGGCAAATTGGTGCTCAATAAAAATCCGGAAAACTACCATGCCGAGGTGGAACAAGCCTCATTCGGAACGGGCGTGCTTGTGGACGGCCTTGATTTTTCAGATGACAAATTGCTTCAGGGGCGGACATTCGCCTATTCAGATACCCAGCGGTACCGCGTCGGCGCAAATTATCTGCAGCTTCCGATCAACTCGCCGAAAAAGCATGTCGCCACCAACCAGGAAGGCGGGCAAATGCAGTATCGGGTCGATCGGGCAGAAGGGCAAAACCCGCACGTCAACTATGAGCCGTCTATTATGGGCGGACTGAAAGAAGCGAAGCAGGATGGGAAAGACCATACGCCTCATGTCGAAGGCGATGTGAAGCGGGAAGCGATCGACCGGTCGAATAACTTCGGCCAAGCCGGAGAAACGTACCGCCGCTTTTCGGAATTTGAACGGAACGAATTGATCACAAACTTGGTCAATACGCTCTCTTCCTGCCGGAAAGACATTCAGGATCAAATGATTGAGAATTTCACAAAAGCAGATCCGGACTATGGACAACGCGTGGCGGAAGGGCTGAAAAAAGCCTCCGAAAGCAACAGCGGCGGGCCGATCGGCACTACGGATGCGGCACAGGCGGCAAAGCAGGCTGAACGGGAAAGCCATCCGTCAGATCCGTATTAAACAAAAAAAAACAGGACAATCGCGTCCTGTTTTTTTTGAGCTAATTAAGCTCCTGTATATTCTGCTCCGCCACAGCCGCAAATACTTTCGGCTCCGGACGGTCAAGATCTTCATGGAATAAACTTACTTTATGGATCTGCCGGTTGTCGTACAGATGAAAGTAATAGCTCCCCGTGTCACAGCACATAACGGACGTATACTGCGTATAATCAATTTCATTCTCCTCGGTGATCACCGCGCCTTTTGGAATATTCATATTAGACAGCACGTGAAAAGCGGCCGTAACGCCATCTGTTTCATGAGCGGCAGGCTCTAAATGCTCTTTCAGGTAAGCGGCCCTGATGAATCGGGATGGCGGCGTGTAGTCACCGGGAAGCCCGATCGTTCCTGACCCTTGGCCGAATGCGGTTAATGTCATTCCGCCTAATGTTTTGCTTTCTGACTGCTGCGGCCTGATTCCGATATAATGGCGCAGATTGGTCACATGCCAAGGAAATTCAGGACTGTTGGTCATCACTCCGGGTTTGTTGTCATAGACTTTCATACCTTCCGGCGTCGGCTCGATCACAATGCAGCTCCCCGTGCGGTCTGATAAAATCCAATGAAGGGGCAGCACCGTATCCAATAACATTAACTTCTTCTCTACAATTGTCAGTGAAGCGAGCTTTTCCTTTACGTCTTCAAGAGATTCACAGTTTGATAAGACCCATGTGACGAACTCATGAGGAGCGATGTGGCACGTGCCCTCCCGTTCCGCTTTCTCGTATCCCGCAAAGCCCGGAAAATACAGCGTCGCACAAGACAGCCCTTTTTCATTCACGCCGTCGGCAAACAGAATATTGCCGAGATTTCTCCCCATGCCGATAAATGCGTATTTCGTCTTATGCAGCCTGCCGTCAGCTTCGCTTTTCCAGCTGTACTGACGAGGGTACAGCATGACGTCGGTGTCGAGCTGAAAAGCAAAATCCATCGTTCGCGCCAATAGGTGATTACCATCTGCCGTTTTCAATGTAAGACTTGTACACATATCATCAATCCCCTTTTCATTTATGAAATTTACACAAAGTAAACTATTCTTAAAGCTTAGCGAATAATGATTCCATTCGTCAAAAGATTGACACATTTCTCCTTCATATATATTAGTCCGTAAGCATATCCATGCCTTTTAAACCCCGGTAAATCGTTTTGGCGGCAGTGTCTGTTCGGTTTCACAAAAAATCTCAGAACGGCTGTCAGCGAGGCTTTACAATGTTTTTCCTGCGTACTGGAATTTGTAAACGGTAAGTCAATCTGTTAAGCTATGACTTTATGTTAAAAGAAGACATACGGAGGAGATTATCTATTGAAAGTAGAAAGGCGAACGATTGAACATATTCCGCATCACGAAAGACACGGAAAGGCCAAAGATTTATTCCCCGTTTGGTTCGGGGCGAATATGCATATTACGACGTTAGTCACAGGCACACTGCCCGTTACAATGGGACTCGATCTCTTTTGGAGTATCGCAGCCATTATTATCGGAACCTTTATCGGCGCAATCTTTATGGCGTCTCATTCCGCACAAGGACCTCAGCTCGGAATTCCGCAAATGATTCAAAGCCGCGCGCAATTCGGCGTGATCGGAGCGATTCTGCCCCTCTTTTTGGTCATGTTTATCTACCTGGGCTTCTTTGCGAGCAGTACGATTCTCGCAGCCGGTACACTGAGCAGCTTTGTACCGATTCCGGCTTCATGGTGTATTATCGGCTTAAGCGCCATCTGTTTTTTACTCACGATCTACGGTCATGATCTGATTCACAAAATGCAGAAAATCCTCTCTTGGACCTCCTTTGCCGTTTTTTTTGCTGCAACGATTCTTATTTTTCAACTGCCGATTCCCTCAGGAAGCTGGGCGCCCGGCTCATTAGATCTGCCTGTTTTCTTAGTGGCGGTCAGCGCGGTGGCCACATGGCAGCTGGCATACGCACCATATGTCGCAGATTATTCCCGTTATCTGCCGGTCAAAACACCGGCATCGCATACCTTTTGGTACAGCTACGCAGGTACGTCAGTCAGTTCTATCTGGATGATGCTTCTCGGCGCTATTTTGACGACGGCGCTCCCGGGATTCACTGCTAATGCCGGAAATGAAATTGTCCGATTGTTCGGCCCGTTTTCCTTTATTATGCTGATCATCGTCCTGTTCGGGCAAATGGCGATCAACGTCTTTAATTTATACGGAGCCTTTATGTCAACCACGACTACCTTGGAGCCGTTTTTAAAACTGAAGGTGACGCCGAAAACGAGAGTCGTAATGATCCTTTGTGTGACGGCAGCGGGTACTGTATTAAGTCTCTTAGGCCAAAGCAATTTCATGGAACTGTTTTTAAATTTCATCTTTTTCATCAGTTATTTCTTAATTCCATGGACAGCGATCAACCTCGTGGATTACTATTTTATCCGCCGCGGAAAATACCACGTCAAATCGATGTTTGACGTCAACGGACAATACGGCAGGGTCAACTGGATTACAGCGGCCGCCTTCGTTTTGTCGATCATATTAGAAATCCCATTCATCAATACATCCTTTTACATCGGACCGCTCGCAGAAATATTCGGCGGAGGCGACATTGCCTGGGTCATCGGGCTGGCCGTTCCGTCGCTGTTGTATTATGTTCTGATGAAATCAAGGTTAAAACAAAAAGAGGCGCCTTCCCTATGAAGACGCCTTTTCTTTATTCATATTCCTTCCATACACGCGGCAGCAGTTCAGAAAGTTCGTGCGCCAATAAGGTATGTGCGGAGCGCTCTTTCGTCCATAACTCCGCACATTCGCCGTGAAGGCGGACGGCGTTCAATACGGCATGCTTCGGGTCTTGATGACAGCACAACATACCGAGGATCATTCCCGTCAGCGTGTCGCCGGTCCCGCCTTTTGCAAGCGCGCCGTTTCCGGTTGTATTCCGGCGGCACTCCCCGTCAGGAAAAGCGATAATGGTTTCGTTTCCTTTCAGGACAATCGTGACATGAAGCCGCTCCGCCCATTCCGCGGCATATGCCGCTCTGTTCTGCTGAATCTCTTGAATCGGAAGGCCTGTCATTCTTGAAAATTCGCCGGGGTGAGGCGTCAAGATCACCGGGGCTTTCCTTTCCGGATAGGTTCTTTTCGTTATGGCGCCCGCATCCAGTATGACGGGATAATCGGCAGAAAGCAGCTGGTCAGCCGCCTGCTGCACTTCGTCCGTTTGGGGAAGCCCCGGCCCGATGGCCGCGGCCCGGATGGTTTCTTCCGGCTGACCCGCCGCGGCTTTTTTCCACCCGTCCCGCCAGTACGTCGCTTCCGGCAGCACCGGGACAATGAGCGGGATGACGCCTGCCGATGTACCGATGACGAGCTTGCCGACGCCGCTTCTCATCGCGCCCAAACCTGCAAGAAGGGCGGCTCCCGGCATGTCATCGCTTCCGGCCAGCAATAACGCCGTCCCGAACGTCCCCTTATGGCTGTCTGCCTCACGCTTCGGCAATGTATCTTTCACATCCCGTTCCGTCCATTCCAGTATGTCCATCTCTGTACCTCCTCTTCTGTCTCTTATTTATATTCCAAACAAGAAGAGATTTTAAACCGCACAAAAAAAACAGCCGCACGTTTGCGGCTGTTTATGTTCTGATCGGAACATCAAGACGGTAAAGCTTCCGGTACCGTTCGTTTTCTGCAAGCAGCTCTTGATGGGTTCCTTCCATTTCTGCTTTTCCATTTTCTAAAAAGACGATCTTATCAGCTGTTTCCACACCTGCCAGATGGTGTGTAATCCAGAGGATCGTTTTCTCTTTAAAGACGTCAAAAATCGTATCAAGCAATTCGCGTTCAGTGACCGCATCAAGGCCGACCGTCGGTTCATCAAGAATAATGACTGGCGTATCCTGGAGCAGAATGCGGGCAAGTGCGATCCGCTGACGCTCCCCGCCTGAAAAACGTATCCCCGTCTCCTGCACGGACGTTTCATACCCGTCAGGCAGTGATTCAATATAGTCGTGCAGCTTCACTTGCCGCGCCGCACGCTTAACATCTTCATCACTCGCCTTGCCGTTTCCGAGCCGGATATTGTTCATAATGCTCGTATTAAAAAGATGAGGCTTCTGATTCAAAACGGCCACCGCTGAGGAAATCTGATCCTGCACGGCCGCAGTTTCCAGCCCGTTCAGTGTCACTTTGCCTGAATCGGGAACTAAGGCGCCTTCAATTAAAGCGAGAGAGGTCGACTTACCGGAGCCGCTCCTGCCGAGCAGCGCCATTTTTTCACCCTGGCGGAGAGTGAAGGAAAAGCGGTCAAGCACATGACTGTGCTGATCATAAGAAAATGTCACGTTATCAAACGTCAGTGTCACATCAGTGACATCCAGTTTCTCATCTGACTGCTTCACCTCACGCCCCCGCAGCTCCGGAGCCGCCTTACTCATTCTTCTGATCGAATCCTGATAAGAAGGCACTTCCGTCAGCGCATCCGAAAGGGGCAGAAACGCCTCCGTCAATGGAAATACAACAAGCACAAAGGCCGCGATCATCGTGTTGGCCATACTGCCGTCCGCATACTGACCCGCCGTCCAGAACAGCATGATCAATATGAAGCCGCCGACAAAGCATTGTGCGGCGAGATCGCGCAGCCTCGTAAATCGCTGACGCTTGCTCTCAAGGTCAAACCACGCCTTTTCTTTCTCTTCATAAGAGGAAATAAAGGCGGCCTGACGTCCCGAGAACATCCAGTCGCTCACGCCGAGCACGGCATCGGTCAGCCGGCTGTAGAGCGTATTCCGTCCGCTTTTCAGCCTCATGTTTTTCGCTCTCGTCACAAGAAGCGACACAACCGGAAATAAGACAACTAATACAAACAGGTAAATCGCCGCAAGAGCGGCAAACGGCCAGGAAAAAAAGCCGAGCCCGATAACGGATGCCGCATAGAGCAGCAAAGCGGAAACCCCGGGGAAAATCGTTTTTAAAAACGCATCCTGCAAATGCTCAATATCCTCAGCCAAAATGCCGAGCATGTCGCCCGTCCGGAAACGGGAAGAGAGCATGAGAGAGGCCGGCTCCAGCATATTGTAAAGCCGCACCCGCATGTCGGACACGATTTTCAAAATGATATGGTGCCCCGTCAGACGCTCGGCATACCGGGAGACTGAACGGGCGATCCCGAAGGTCCGCACGGCCACAATCGGGACGTACACCAGCAGGATATTCTCAGGCCTTGTCGCCGACTTTGAGATCAAAAAACCGGAAGTAAACATGAGAAAGGCCGCCGAAAAAATCGTCACCGCGCCTAAAAAAATCACAAGAACAAACAAACGGGCATTTTGCTTCATATACGGCAGAATCCATTCTTCTTTCCTCATGTTCTTTCCCCCAGTTGCGCCTCTACAAGTTTGGCGTATACGCCTTGTTTCGCCATCAATTCGTCGTGGGTGCCGATTTCCGCTACCGCGCCGTCATCAAGCACGATAATCTCGTCCATTTCAAGCATCCAGTGAAGACGATGAGTGGCCAGAAAAACAAGCTTATTTTCAAACAGGTCTTTCATCGTTTCTTTTATTTCATACTCTGTTTCAATATCAAGGTGAGCGGTCGGCTCATCCAAAAGGAGAATCGGTCGGTTTCCTAAAAAGGCTCTGGCCAGCGCGACACGCTGAGCCTGCCCTCCGCTGAGCGCCCGTCCGCCCTCGCCGATCCGGCCGTCAAGACCGCCGGGCAGATCACGGATCAGTTCGGAAAGACCCGCTGAAGCAGCGGCCTGCGCTGTTTCCTCACGGGAAGCATCAGGATGATAAAACCGGATATTATTCAAAAGCGTGTCATCAAAAATATACGGATGCTGCGGAATATAGAGCAGCTGCTTCTGCCAGCCGTCCGACTGCAGATGCGAGCGGGATTCACCGTTTACCTTGATCTCACCGGACGCAGGCTCTAAAAAGCCGCCCAGCACATCAATGAGAGTCGATTTTCCCGCGCCGCTTTCCCCGATAATCCCGATTTTTCTCTTCCCTTTAAAGGACAGATTAAATTCAGACATCGATTCACGGACGGACAAACGAGTAAGCTGTAATTCATCTCCGTCAGTCCACGTATCAAGCTCGAGCGGCTTTTCTTCTTTAAAACCGGGCTGCGCCAAAATCGCCTGAATGGTTTTTCCCGCTTCCTGCCCGTTTAATGTCGCGTGGTAATCATTTCCCACCTCGCGGACCGGGAGAAAGTATTCAGGCGCGAGAATCAGCGCGGTCAATGCCGGACCGAGAAGAATCTGTCCGTCTATCAGCCGCAAGCCGAGGAACACCGCCACTGTCGCCACCGACAGCATCGTGAAGAAATCAAGGGCGAATGATGATAAAAACGCGACCCGGAGCGTGCTCATCGTCGCCTTGCGGTATCTCTCACTGACATGAAAAATATTTTTGCTGTGTGATTTGCTTAATCCTAAAAACCGCAATGTCTCCAGTCCGCGGAGCGAATCCACGAAATGATTGGAAAGCGTCTGATAGGACTTCCATTGGCGATCGGCTTTTTTCTGTGCGACAAGTCCGAGCAGAATCATAAATACAATCAAAATCGGAAGCGCAAGAATCAGAATCAAAGCCGATGTTTTATCCTGAAAAAACACGTAAATGACAACGGCAGCCGGCACGATCGCCATGCTGACCATTTTCGGCAGAAACAGCTCTAAATAGCGGCGGAACTGGCTGATGCCTTCCATCGCCAGCGTCACCATCCGGCCTGTCCCCTCTTTTTTCGCAAAGCGGGGGCCGAGACGGAACAATTGCTCAAGAAATCTTTTTCTTAAGTCTGCGCCGGTTTGCGCGGCATATTGGTACACGATTTTCTGCCGGACCGTTGTCACCGCATGCCGGACCAAAAACGCAAGCAGGAAAAAGCCGATAACCGGATAAAGAGAAGCAATCCGCTTCCCGTTAAATAATCCGGTTACCGCCTGGCTCAGCCATTCCGCCTGCAAGATAATGGCGGCCGTTTGTATGATCGTTAATCCCGTAATGATCGCAAGAATCCGCTTCATTCCTTTATAAAGAAACAGGTCTTTTCCCATTAATAAGTCATAGGCTCCTTATGGCTGACGCGTTTCCGGAAGACATAATAGCTCCAGATCTGACTGCCGATGACAAACGGCAGCAGAGTCAGTGCGACAATTGTCATGACTTTAAGTGAATAATCACCGGAAGACGCGTTAGCTACTGTTAAGTCATACGCGCTTTTCAGCGAGCTGACCATGACGCGCGGGAACAGGGAGATAAAAATCATCGCGACTGTCAAAGCGAGACCCGCGCCGGTCATACCGAATGCCCAGCCGTCTTTTTTCTTGCTCATGAACACAATGGCAAGAACGTTGCAGATGACAATCAGCACGAATATTGGAATCGTGATGTTTGCCCGGCGTGTAAACATATCCGTATCGTATGCAGACATCGCAAAGAAAGCAAGTACAACAAGAAAGATAACACCGATTACGCGTTTTGCCATTTTTCTCGCACGCTCTTGTAAATCACCGATCGTGCGCAGGGTGATAAACATTAAACCGTGCAGGAATGAAAGAAGGGTGACGGCTGCTCCGCCAAGAACGGAATACACGTTCACAATATCTGAAAAACCAGCGTGAATGTTCATGTGTCCGTCAATCGGCACACCGCGGAACAAGCTTGTAAAGATAAGGCCGAATACAAACGGCGGGATAAGGCTTCCAAAGAAAATTACCCAGTCCCATGTTTTGACCCATTTCAGATTGTTCACTTGCCCGCGGAATTCAAATGCCACGCCGCGGCCCATCAAGGCAAGAAGAATAATGATAAACGGAATGTAATATCCGCTGAGCATCGTTGCATACCAGTTCGGGAATGCCGCGAAAATCGCTCCCGTACCTGTGATCAGCCACACCTCATTCGCATCCCAGAACGGGCCGATGGTGTTAACCAGCACTCTGCGTTCTAATTCATTATGGCCAAGAAATCGGGTCGAAATGCCGACACCGAAATCAAAACCTTCTAAAAAGAAAAATCCGACAAACAAAATCGAAACGAGTATAAACCAAAGATCATGAAGTGACCCCATGGTAGACCTCCTGACTGAACGGATCTGTTGATACAGGAACATCCTTGTGATCATCATGGTCCGCACCTTTTTTAATTTCACGAACGAATAGGAAAACAAGCAGCGCGCCTAAAATCAAGTACATGACGCCGAAGCTGATAATTGAAAACAGCAGAGATCCCGTCGTTACGTTAGGCGAAACGGATTGTGCGGTCGTCAATTGCCCCATGACCGTCCACGGCTGGCGGCCGATTTCAGTCATAATCCATCCGGCAGAGTTCGCAATGAACGGGAATGCGATCAGTGCGATCATGCCCCGTAAATACCACTTGCTTGTATGAAGCTTTTTGCGGCGGTTCAGAATAAAGCCGGCAATCGCGGCGAAAATCATAAGCGCGCCAGCACCCGCCATGATGCGGAAGCTCCAGAACGTCGTTTTAACAGGCGGGATATAGTCGCCTTTTCCGTACGTTTTTTCGTATTCTTTTTGAAGAGTTTTCATCCCTTTAACACTGCCGCTGAACTTCTGATAAGCCAAGTAGCTGAGTGCGTAAGGAATTGAAATTTCTGATGTGTTTTTTTCTTTATTCGTATCAATGTTCGCAAAGGCCGTCCACGCAGCAGGATCACCGCTGTCATCCCAAAGCGCTTCACTGGCAGCCATTTTCATCGGCTGCGATTCCATTAAATGCTCAGCCTGCATATGTCCGCTGAACGCAACGCCGATACCGGCGATCAGACCGACAATCATTGAAAGCTTGAAAGATTTATGGAAGAAAGGCACTTCTTTTTTCTTCAATAATTTATATGCGCTGACACCGGCGATAAAGAAAGCACCAGTTGCAAGCGCCCCGAAAATGACGTGAGGGAATTCAACCCAAAGCTGAGGGTTTGTCAAAAGCGCCCCGAAATCATTCATTTCTGCGCGGCCATTTTTAATCGCAAAGCCGACCGGCTCCTGCATGAATGAGTTTGCCGTCAAAATCCAGAAAGATGACATAATCGTCCCGAAGGATACAAGCCAAATGCAAAGCAAATGCACTTTTTTAGATAAACGGTCCCAGCCGAAAATCCATAATCCGATAAAAATAGACTCCATAAAGAACGCCAAAAGCGCTTCAACCGCAAGCGGAGCGCCAAATACGTCTCCGACAAAACGGGAATAATCAGACCAGTTCAATCCGAACTGAAATTCCTGAAGAATCCCTGTGACGACGCCGACAGCAAAGTTAATTAAAAAGAGATGTCCCCAAAATTTAGCCATTTTGAGATAGGTCTCTTGTTTTTTGACAACATAAAGCGTCTCCATCAAAGCAACCATAAACACAAGCCCGATAGACATAGGCACAAACAGGAAGTGAAACAATGTTGTAGATGCAAATTGTATGCGGGCTAAAACCAACTCACTCATGATGTTTTTCCTCCAATCTGGTAAATTGCTCAACATTTCACAAACACGACAAAACCATTGCTCGGCATTTCACAAGAAATGATATATTTGCTCAATGTTTCACAAATTTGTCAAAACTAATGAATTATCAGCCTGCACTCCCTAGGGGGCAGCGGCTGTCATAGAAATGATTCAATATCATTACTTTACAACGATTCCGCCTAAAAAAAAAGATCGATATACCTAAAAATAGGCTGAAATTGTGACCGATTAATGTCGAATTTGTAGAGATTTTATGTCGGCACCTAGGATTTTTGTCCCTTCCATATCGTACCTCTTTTTTATTCGTGTGGCGAACAAAATGCTTTATTCAGCGAGAAAGGCCGCCAAATCGCCTTTTTGAGAAAGAAAAGAGGGGAAAGCAAGTTTTCTAGTAAATTCCTAATATATGAACAATTTAAATTTTTTAGTATACTTTAAATGGGGATATTTTTCACTACATAACGACTGGGGGAACAAGCATGGGAGAACTTCAACCAAATTTGCAAACGGATTCACTCCAAAAACAGCAACGGACTGATAATTGGTTTGCCAGAGCAATGAATATAAGAATCGGCATTATTCCTCTTCCTATCTATATCCTGCTCTTCTTGCTTATTACGGTGTTTGTCATGAAACACGATGTAAAAAGCGACATCCTGACATCGATTGCCGTCATGAGTTTTTTCGGATTTACCTTCGGCCAGATCGGAAAATCCATTCCGATCGTGCGTTCCATCGGCGGCCCTGCGATCCTCGCAACCTTTATTCCGTCCGCTGTCGTCTACTACCACCTGCTTCCGAAAGATATTATTACATCAACAACAGAATTCACAGAAAACTCTAACTTTCTCTATCTATTTATTGCCGGTATCGTCGTCGGCAGTATTCTGGGGATGAAAAGAGAGACTCTCGTCAAAGCTTTCGTCAAGATTTTCATTCCGCTGATCGCCGGCTCGATCGCGGCCGCCATCGTCGGCTTATGCGTCGGGACGCTGCTCGGGCTCGGTTTTCAGCACACACTGCTTTATATTGTCGTCCCGATTATGGCGGGAGGTGTCGGCGAGGGCGCGATTCCTTTATCCATCGGCTACTCCGATATGATGCCGATGTCCCAGGGAGATGCCTTTGCGCTTGTGCTGCCGTCCATCATGCTCGGCAGCCTGTGTGCCATTATGTTATCGGGTTTGCTGAATGTCATCGGGAAACGCAAGCCGGAATGGACGGGCAACGGGAAGGTTGATAAGTCTGATCAATCCGCTCCTGTATTGGAACAGCAGGCCAATGACAATGCTTTTAATCTGTCTTTTTTCGCTTCGGGGGGGATTTTAGCGGTTTCCCTGTATTTGGTCGGCATGCTGGCGCATGATTTCTTTCAGCTTCCGGCTCCTGTCGTGATGCTCGTCCTTGCCGTGCTTATTAAGCTGTTCAGGCTGGCGCCGGCCTCGATTGAAAACGGAGCTTTCGGCGTTTCGCGTTTTTTCTCGACAGCCGTGACCTATCCGCTCTTATTTGCGATCGGCGTTTCAATGACACCGTGGGACAAACTGATTGCAGCGTTTAATATCAGCAATATCATTACCATTTTATCCATTGTCATTACGATGATAGCCGTCGGTTTTCTGAGCGGTAAATGGCTGAACCTGTACCCGATTGAGACGGCGATCATCAATGCCTGCCATTCCGGTCAGGGCGGCACAGGCGACGTCGCAATCTTAAGCGCCGCTGAACGGCTTGAGCTTATGCCGTTTGCCCAAGTGTCGACCAGAATCGGCGGGGCGATTACCGTGAGTATCACCCTCCTGTTGCTTCATCAATTCTATTAAACGGAAAAAAGCCTCCGCCATATGCGGAGGCTCTGTTATTTCATCACATTTTGGATATAAGAGCCGAATGCCGTACCGGACATGCCCGGCGACACACGGACACGGTGAAGCGAGTAAAGCCCCTGATCTCTCGATGCCGCTCCCGGCTCCGTCGTGACCGCCATACGGTAGCCTGCAGCAGCTGCGGCTTTTAAAGTTTCATTATTATATCGTCCGACAGGGTAACTGATTACAGACGTCCGCTGCCCGAACATTTGGTCAAATAAACGCTTAGAGTCCGCCATTTCGCGTCGCTGCTGCTGAGGCGTGAGCCCGTTCAATTCGAGATGGTTCATCGTATGGCTTTGAATGGAAATGCCGTGTGCGGCCATCTCCTTCATCTGCTTCTCAGTCAGGTGATTTTTATGTCCGATAAAGTTACCGATCATGAAGATGGTCGCTTTCATCTTATATTTCTTTAAAATGGGATACGCCGCTTTGACATTGTCGGTATAGCCGTCATCAAATGTGATCAGCACGCATTTTTCACGCGGCTCTCTATCCTCCGTCAGCATCAGATAGGCTTCTTCCGGAGTCATCGTATAATAGCCGTGATCATGAAGCCACTTCATATGCTGCTGGAATTCTTCCTTCGGCACACGCAGGCTGTTTCCCTCAGAAATGCTGTGGTACATCAGAATCGGCAGTCTCGCTGTTCCCTTCGTTTTAACCCAGGCGGACGTATCCGGCTCCTTTTTGATTTGGCGCTTTACAGACTTTTTATCGTGGTGCGCTTCTGCCTTCGGAATGCTCTCTTCGGCACTTGCCTCATGGTCCGAACAGGCGGCAAGCGTTAACAAAGCAGCCAAAAGGCACATGCACGTAATCATGCGTTTCATGGTTTTCCTGCTTTCTGTCTACTATTTACTTTTTATATCGGCCGACGGGCAAAAATTGTTTAAAAGCCGGACATCCAGCTGTCCGGCTTTGCGTTATGAGCGGATTCTGATTTCTGTTTCACTGTCGAAAAAATGAGCTTTATTCATGTCGAAAGCGACGGTCACTTCCTCACCGGCATGAATGTCATGGCGGGCATCAATCCGGGCGATAAAATCCTGATCCCCGATCCGGGAATAAACCATAATTTCTGACCCGAGCAATTCCGCGACATTGATTTTAGCTGTGATGGATGAACTCTTATAGGATTCTACCACAATCAGCTCGTCATGTATGTCTTCCGGGCGGATGCCGAAGATGACATCTTTACCGGCATAGCCTTTTTCCCGGAGCATTTTCATTTTCCCTTCCGGCACGCTGAGAGCGGCTGAACCGATCTGAATAGCGCCGTCAGTCAGCTTTCCTTTAAAAAAGTTCATCGCGGGGGAGCCGATGAACCCGCCGACAAAAACGTTTTCCGGATGTTCATAGACTTCTTTCGGCGTGCCGATCTGCTGAATCTTCCCATCCTTCATGACTACAATGCGTGTCGCCATCGTCAGCGCCTCTGTTTGGTCGTGCGTCACATAGATCGTAGTTGTTTGCAGTCTTTGATGGAGTTTAATAATTTCAGCCCGCATCTGCACCCGAAGCTTTGCGTCCAGATTTGACAGCGGCTCATCCATTAAAAACACTTTGGCGTCCCTGACGATCGCTCGTCCTAATGCAACACGCTGCCGCTGCCCGCCGGAGAGCGCCTTCGGTTTGCGGTGCAGATACTCTGTGAGCCCCAGCATTTTCGCTGCTTCTTCGACCCGTTTTTTAATCTCCGGTTTCGGCATCTTTCTCAGCTTCAGACCGAAAGCGATATTATCATAAACCGTCATATGCGGATACAGCGCATAGTTTTGGAACACCATGGCGATATCCCTGTCTTTAGGAGCGATATCATTCACTCTCGTGTCTCCGATATAAAAATCGCCCTTCGAGATGTCTTCCAGCCCGGCAACCATCCGCAATGTTGTCGACTTTCCGCATCCCGACGGACCGACAAACACGATAAACTCTTTATCTTTAATATGAAGGTTAAAATCATCGACAGCCGCTTCTTTTTGATCGTAATACTTATAAATATGCTCGAGCCGAAGTTCCGCCATGTATATCCTCCTTTATTTGTAAACGCTTTCTTAAATAGGATTGTAACAGCCTTCGGCGGCGGCGTGTATAGGCAATGTTCATAAAAAAAGCCGGCAGCCTCCGTGCACATTTCCCATTTACTGTTATTTTTCATACTGCAGGCAAATGAAATAAGCCAGCAGGGCGCCCCGATATGTCTTTATATCAATACCTGAGCGTTCCGCAAATTTATCAATCCGATATTGAAGACTGTTGCGGTGCAAATGCAGTTTTTTCGATGTGAGCGACATGTTTGAGTTATGTTCAATAAAAGTCTGAATCGTATGCTTCAGCTCCGGTTCTTTCTGAAACAGCAACACCGCCTCTTCGTGAAGCAATGCAGAGAGCTTATCTCGGCTTTCTTCCGAGAGCATGGCCGGAAATACCGTTTCCGCAGTCAGCGTGCTCAGCTGCGGGAGATGATGCCTTCCAATCTGAAAATATTGCTGTTCTCTCCGATAATGAAGGCGCAGACGTTCCCCGGCACCGTAATACCTCCCGATGAAGAAACGGACCCTGAAATAAAAATCGCATTCAGAAACCTTTACAAAAGATGCGATATCATCCGGATCAGGGGCTTCAAGCTTTTCTTCCTCTACAATCACGCCTTGATCCCTTCCCGTCCGGACAACTGTATATGAAACCGGCCAGAAATGGCGCAGCGCTTCCGTAAATGCCTCCCAGTCCCGTTCTCCCAATAAGTCATAATGGATAAAACGGACACGAGGCTCCTTGACATCAGGCACCGGACCTTCTTCCAGCAGAAACTGCCGCCACCTCTTTGCTGCCGCCGTCTCCGCAAAAAAATCGCCTTTTTCTTCAGCGGGCGTCAAAAATGATTCCAGAAGCAGTTTCTCCTTCGGGGTGATATCCTCCTTCGGAATGGCGACATAGACCCGCCTCTTCTCATCATAAAAACAAAAGACATCCTCTGCCGCACAGCACGTATCAGACAGCACAGCCCTCGGGTAAATTGCCAATAACGGGTTCATATGCGCTCCTCTCTATCGCTCTATTATATTTTCAGTATAAAACGTCCGGCGGGTTGTATCTACTTCATTTTAGAAACAGCTTTCCGGCTATTTCCCGGGAAACGGATCATACCGTTTCTCCCCGGTATATAAAAAACCCTCCGCACCGGCAGAGGGATCTTTTTTATTTAGAGATATCGACGAATCCTTCACCAAAGACGTCTCGCACATCATGAACAATGACAAACGCCTTTGTATCACAGCTTTTAATAATTTTCTTGAGCATGGAGAGCTCTTGTTTCTGGATGACGATATATAAAATTTCTTTCGACTGCCCCGTGTAATTCCCTTTACCCGACAGCAGCGTCACCCCTCTGTCCATAAGCGTGTTGACCTGCTCAGCGATTTCGTGCTTATGCTCAGATATGATCGTCACCGCTTTTTTCGTATTCAGCCCTTCAATGATAAAGTCCATCACCTTCGTTCCAATGTACAGCATCACAATGGTAAACATCATTTTTTCCGCACCGATGATGAAATAAGAACTGAAGACGACAATCAGATCAAAGAACAAAAGCGCATAGCTGATATTCCAATCGAGATATTTGTTCGCAATCCTCGCCAAAATGGCGGATCCCGCAGTCGTGCCTCCGACTCGGATAATGATTCCGATTCCGACACCGGCAAACACACCTGCAAAAATAGTATTAATAATGAGTTCATGTGACGGCGAGTGCCAGTCATGCGTCAGATGCAGAAACAGCGAGTTGGCGACAACGGTAATGATCGTATAAAGCGTTGTTTTACCGTCTAAAAACTTATATCCGATGATCAATAAGATCCCGTTCAAAATGATATTCGTCACCCCGGGCGACCATTCAAACACATAATACAAGATCAAGGTAATCCCCGTTACCCCGCCCTCTCCAAGATCATTCGGAATGGCGAATAAATTAACGGCCAATGCGAAGATAAAAGCCCCAATCATCAGCATCAGCACATCCAGCAACCTCTTTTTCATCCCAGACACTCCCTTTTTATAAAATCAAAAAAGCCCGGGAGAGCACTCTTCATCAAAAGAGCAGAAACTCCCGGGCTTTTATCCCACCGTGTCACAGCAAAAAACCTGCTGTGTGTTTTCTCTCGGTCCAGACCAATTCAGCATTGCGGAACCCTAGAAAACCACTGTTTTTTATCTTCAGTTTTTGTATTTCTTTCAAGATTATACGGGAAATCACGAGCATGTTCAACCACTCTTTTTTCCATAAACCTATGAAAAATTCGAACGACCTGCCGATACTAATAAAGGCCCTTAAAATATATGACTAAAAAATCATCAAAATACTATTTTTCTCAAAATTGTATTGACTATAAGTTATTTTACAGGCATTATAGTATGTAGTTTTCAAGAAATAGTTTACATAGGAGGAAATATTATGGCGGGAAACTTAGTGTCTTGTAAGGCATGCGGCAAAGAAATCGCTAAAGGCGTTAAAAAATGCCCAAACTGCGGTAAAGATCAGAGAAACTTTTTTATGAGACATAAAATCATCACATTGCTTCTGGCAGTAGTCGTTATTATCATTCTCGTAAATCTCGGCGGCGGAGGCGGATCTTCATCATCTAAAACTGCGTCCTCAAAAGCTGCGGAGTCCAAGGAAAAACTGTATAACATCGGTGATACTGTTAAGACTGAAAAAACAGAAGTTACTGTGACGAAAGTGGAAAAAAGAGATTCAGTAGGCTCTCAATTTGTCGAGAAAAAAGCGTCTGACGGCGGCGTTATCGTAGCTGTTCAATACACAGTTAAAAATGTGTCAGACAAGCCGTTAAGCTCTTTCTCCATTCCAAGAGCAAAATTAGTAGATTCTAAAGGAACATCCTATGATTCAGATATTGATGCTTCTTCAAGCTATGCAACGGAAACAAAAGTAGACAACAGTAAAATTTTAAGTGACTTGAACCCGAACATTAAAGTTACTGACGTAAAAGCTTTTGAAGTTGATAAAAACGCATACTCTAAAGGCACTTGGAAATTAAAATTCAGCAACGATGTTGAAGTAAAAGTTAAATAATGATCATAACAAAAGAGACCCTCATCATTTGAAGGTCTCTTTCTTTTTACACCTTTTGATACCCGTTCACATTGGAGGACTGCCACTTCCAAGAGTCGGCGCACATTTCTTCAAGGCCGCGCTTTGCTTCCCAGCCTAATTCTGCCTTCGCTTTTGCCGGGTCTGCGAAGCATGCGGCAATGTCTCCCGGGCGCCGGTCGGCAAAACGGTACGGCACTTCTTTTCCCGATACTTTTTCAAACGCCTTGACCATCTCAAGAACGCTGTAGCCTCTTCCCGTGCCGAGATTATAGGCGTCGGCGCCCGTTGTGTCCAGCACCTTTTCAAGCGCTCTGACGTGGCCCTCGGCAAGGTCAACGACATGGATGTAATCCCGCACGCCGGTACCGTCCTTTGTCGGATAATCATTGCCGAACACCTGCAATTGCTCAAGCTTGCCGACAGCGACTTGGGCGACGTACGGCATTAAATTATTCGGGATGCCGTTCGGGTCTTCTCCGATCCGGCCGCTCGGATGCGCGCCGAACGGATTAAAGTAGCGGAGCAGCGCAATGCTCCATTCAGGGTCCGCCTTATGCAGATCGCGCAAAATCTGTTCCAGCATCAGCTTGGTCTGCCCGTAAGGATTGGTCGCACTTAACGGAAAATCTTCGGTGATCGGCGTTGTTTCCGGAACGCCGTAAACCGTCGCTGATGAGCTGAAGACGATTTTTTTCACACCGTGTGCCTGCATGGCTTCACATAAAATAAACGTCCCCGTCAGATTATTATGATAATAACGGAGCGGAACAGCCACAGACTCACCGACCGCTTTTAAACCCGCAAAATGAATGACGGCTTCAATCTCATTTGCAGCAAACACCCGGTGAACGGCGTCACGGTCAAGGAGATCCGCTTCATAAAACACAAGCCCTTTTCCGGTAATGTCTTTCACACGCTCCAATGCTTCCGGTGAACTATTTGACAGATTATCCAGAACCACGATGTCATAGCCGCTGTTTAACAGCTCAACACATGTGTGGCTCCCGATATAACCCGCTCCGCCTGTCACTAAAATCGCCATGAAGAAAGCCTCCCTATTGAATGAATTGACCATATTATATAGTTTTTTTCTTCCTCAATCATCCATTTTCAGAAAGTTTAATCGTTTAGTCATCGTTTCTTCATATTTTGTTTTCATTCGCGTAATTCAAACGGGTTGTGAAATAGAAATCCTTCCCCTGCACATGGTAAGATAAGACAAAGGAGATGACGGTATGAAAAACGAAATCATTGAACGCTTTACTTCTTATGTAAAAGTCGATACACAGTCTGACGAAAACAATGAAAACTGCCCATCCACCCCCGGACAGCTCACATTGGCCAACATGCTGGCAGATGAATTAAAGTCGATCGGCATGAAAGAAATCACAGTCGATGACAATGGATACGTCATGGCGACTCTTCCGGCAAATACGGATAAAGACGTGCCGACGATCGGTTTTCTGGCCCACGTAGATACAGCGACTGATTTCACCGGAAAAAATGTGAATCCTCAGATTATTGAAAGCTATGACGGACATGATATCGTTCTGAATGACAAACTCAACGTCATCCTGTCGCCAGAGCAATTCCCGGAGCTTTCCCGCTATAAAGGCCAGACGCTGATTACAACCGACGGCACGACGCTGCTCGGAGCCGACAACAAAGCGGGCATTGCCGAAATCATGACGGCAATGGTGTACTTGATCAAACATCCGGACATCAAACACGGGACGATCCGGGTCGCATTCACGCCGGATGAAGAAATCGGCAGAGGGCCTCACAAATTCGATGTCGGCCGCTTCAACGCCGCATTCGCCTACACGATAGACGGAGGCCCCCTCGGCGAACTGCAATATGAAAGCTTTAACGCAGCCTCCGCAAAGCTTACTTGTTACGGAAAAAGCGTTCACCCCGGAACGGCGAAAAACAAAATGGTCAACGCTTCAAAAATCGCGATGGAATTTCATCACGCGCTGCCGAAAGAAGAAGCGCCGGAATATACGGAAGGGTATGAAGGCTTCTATCACTTAAATTCAATGAACGGAGACGTTTCTGAAGCCGCCCTGTCGTACATCATCAGAGACTTTGACAGAGACCGCTTTACAGAACGAAAAGAATTTATGCAGAAAACCGCCGACGCGCTTGCGGCTAAATACGGCAAGGAAAGCATCAAGCTTGAACTGCATGATCAATATTACAACATGAGAGAAAAAATCGAACCGGTCAAAGAAATTGTCGACATCGCCTATCAAGCCATGAAAAACCTCGGCATCGAACCGATTATCGAACCGATCCGGGGCGGAACCGACGGATCACAGCTCTCTTACATGGGACTGCCGACACCGAACATCTTCACGGGCGGCGAAAACTTCCACGGAAAATATGAATACATTTCCGTCGACCATATGGAAAAGGCGGTAAACGTCATTGTTGAGATCGCCAGGCTGTTTGAAGAACGCGCGTAAAACCAAAGCTCCCTGCTTTGGTTTTTTTCTTTCACATGAAACCTTTCCTTCTTTCTTTCCGTATATAAGGTATGAATTGGAAGGAGGGAGTGAAGACTATGGCAAGAGGCACTGTAGCAAATGAATTAAAAAAAACCTTAAAAGACCCCCGCGTTCTGGAGACGAAATCGAACCCTTTTAAAAAGCTGCGGAAAATGTTCAGACGATTTTTTGTAAGATAACATCTCGTTTTCTTACAAAAAATAAGGAAAGCGCTATCAAATCATAATCTTCCGTTAGAAGCAGTTATTTTGCATATCGCAGGATTTTTTAGGGTACTGAATAACACAAGGCAAACGAAAACACCTCATTAGTTAATTCGGCACTGTCAAAAAATAGTGAAAAAGTTATATAAACGATCATCAATCAGCAGCCGATACAATCTATAGAACCACAACAAGAGCAAAATCAACCGCAGATCATAGTCATTTTTACGGAAAATGTCTTTATTTTTTAAAAAAGTGACAATTGTTTGAATACTTTTCGTTTGTTTTTTCGTACAATAATAATACCAAAACTTTTTTTGGGAGGTATGTAAAATGATGCTACTTATTTTTGCTGCTTTGACAGGATACCTGGTTTTCTCTTTCAGTAAGGACAACCGCCGGAAAACGCCAAAGACAAGCCCGCTGGTGACAGCTGCCGACACGAATAACATCATTGATTTAAATGCGATCCGTCAGAAACGCCGGATGCCGCTATCATAAAAACGACAGCTGCCGCAAAATCGGCAGCCTTTTTTTGTGCACCCCTCCAATATGAAACCATCCGTCTCCTTTTTACGTACAACATAAAAAAGGAGTTTTTTTATGTATCATTTTTATATCAAAGAGCGGATGTTTACGTTTAAGAATCGGTTTCAAGTGTTTCTTGAAAGCGGAAAAGAAGTCTACAATGTTGAAGGAAAGCTGTTTTCGTTCGGTGATGAATTGAAGCTGACTGATTTGGACGGCCGCACGCTCGCCAGCGTCAGTCAGAAACTGATGTCGCTCGTTCCCCGTTACGAAATTTCCGTCGGCGGCAAGCCTGTATGCCAAGTCATCAAGAAAATGACGTTTTTCAAACCGAAATTTGAAATTTCCGGAGTCGGCTGGGATATTACCGGCGATGTGTGGGGACGGAATTTTCAAGTGACAGACGGGAAATCAAACCGGATGACCGTCACCAAATCATGGATGAGCTGGGGCGATTCTTATCATTTGGAGATTGAAAATGAAGAGGATATTGTTCTTTGTCTTGCGATCGCAATCGTGATAGATATGATTCTATTTGAGGGTGATAAATAAAAATATTTATCGAAATATATTGACAATATAAGATAATATACTAAGATTAAGAGTATTACAGTTTATTCTGAAAAATAGCATATTTCCTTATCAAGAGAGGTGGAGGGACTGGCCCTATGATACCCGGCAACCGCTGTTCAGCAGAATGGTGCTAAATCCTGAAGATAAGGTTGAGATTTGCGGACGCAAGCTCTTCCCTATCCAAGGGAAGAGCTTTTTATATTTCATTGAGGAAAGAAGGAATCGTTCATGTCACAGCAAAACACAGAACAACCATTGCACACTCTTCTTAGAAAAAACCCGCCGTTTCGCGCGGATCAGGTCGGAAGCCTGCTCCGGCCGGCGGCTGTGAAGCAAGCCCGCCTGCAAAGAGCGGCGGGTGAGATTTCGGCAGAACAGCTGCGCGAAATCGAAAACCAAGAAATCATCCGCAGCGTAAAAAAGCAGAAAGAAACCGGCCTCAATGTCGTGACTGACGGCGAATTCCGCCGGGCCTGGTGGCATTTTGATTTTCTCGAAAACTTAGACGGCGTCGAAGCGTTTACGCCAGATAGCGGCATTCAGTTTCACAATGTACAGACGAAAGCGCGCGGCATTAAAGTAACGAGAGATATTGATTTTTCTCAGCATCCGATGCTCGAAGATTATAAATTTCTTCACAGCATTGCCGGCGATGCTGTTCCAAAAATGACGATTCCAAGCCCGAATATGTTGTTTTTCCGCGGAAAATTGGAAAAAGCGGCGTATCAGAATGATTACAAACAATTTCAGCATGATGTATCAAAGGCGTATAAAAAAGCGATTCAAGCTTTCTATGACGCCGGATGCCGCTATCTTCAGCTCGATGATACCGCATGGGCCGTTTTCTTATCGGAAGCGGGGCTTCGCCAGATTGAAGCATTCGGAACGACGCCGGATGAGCTGCGCAGGCTGTTCGCAGCTTCTATTAATGACGCCATTAAGGATCGTCCTGCCGACTTGAAGGTTACGATGCATATCTGCCGCGGCAACTTCCAGTCCACATGGACGGCTGAAGGCGGATATGATGCGGCGGCGGAAACGATTTTTGACGGGCTTGACCTTGACGGATTGTTCTTGGAATATGATGATTCCCGCTCCGGCGGCTTTGAACCGCTCCGTTATGTCAAACGCTCTGATCTTCAGCTTGTACTCGGTTTGATTACGTCGAAACACGGCGATCTCGAAGACAAGGACGCGATTAAACGCCGGATTGAAGAAGCTTCTCAATATGTCAGCCTGGATCAGCTTTGCCTCAGCCCGCAATGCGGATTCGCTTCCACTGAGGAAGGAAACCTGATCACAGAAGAACAGCAATGGGCAAAACTGCGCCATGTCGTCGACATCGCCGGTGAAGTCTGGAAATAAAAAAAGACACGCTAATAGCGTGTCTTCAGCTTGTAGAGAAAACGATGTTTTTTCTACAAGCTTTTTTGTTTTATACAGTTTCTTTAGATATTCATCAGGTTTCAGATGCAGAAAAAGAGCTCCCACATGCCTAGCCTTGTTTGGCTAGGTATGTGGCAATCTTCTTCATATTCTGGCATGCGGCTGTGAGGAGGACTTGCTCGCTCACATTCCGCTTTCCCCTCAACCTGCAATAGCGAAGCCCATGCAGCTGTTTTGAATCTGCAAAGCTTCGCTCTATTTTTTCTTTTCTTTTTTTGTAGAGGTTTTTTCCTGAAACAGACAAGCGATTTTGTCTGACCCTTTCTTTATGGTCCTCCCATACATGCCGGGTGATGACCTTTTGGCGGTTCTTTGATTTTGTGCATTGTGCAAGCAATGGGCATGCGGAACAGATTTCAGGATTTGATTTATATGACCGGTAGCCTTTTCGGTCAGTTGTTGAGTATGTAAGTGTTTGGTGATTTGGACAAATGTATCTATCTTGTTCACTGTCATAATGAAATTTCCATTTTGGAAACAAGCCTCTGGCAGGGTGATATCGTCTATAGGCAATAACGCCAAAAATATGGCGGTCAGCTAATCCTTTACAGATCGGGGTCGTTAAATAACCAGAATCAAGAGCGACGGCTTCTACATCAAAATCAAATCGTGCGATTTGGTGATCCAATCGGTCAAGATAAGGTACAGAATCATGGACATTTCCGGGCGTGACATAGGCGTCGGTGATAATGTTATGTTTCATATCCGTTGTTCGGTGATCTAAATAAAAGAAACCCTCCGGTTTATTTTCACGATACATATATCCACTTTCCGGATCAGTTGTACTGTGGCGGATCTCTTTTTCAGCTTTCACCTCCTCTTTGACTTTTAACGGCTTTTTTCCGTGTTCCTCCCGATCCTCTTGTATGGCTTCATTTAAATCCTTGATATAGTTTTGGGTATCCTGCGCAATTGTTTTTCTTGTGTATTTATGCTTGTTGGCATTGGCTTTCAGATGAGTTGAATCAGTGAATAGGACACGTCCGCCCACCATGTCATGATTGATGGCCTGAAGAACGATCTCATCAAAGATGTCTTGGAAGATGGTTGTATCTTTAAAGCGTGTGCGTCTGTTCCAGCTGATGGTGGAGTGATGCGGAACTGGATCATTTATGTTCAATCCGAGAAACCATCTGTATGCCATATTGTAGTAAATTTCTTTTTCGAGCTGTCTTTCTGAACGGATACCGTAGAGGTAGCCGATAAACATCATTTTGAATAAAATCAGCGGATCGAGTGAAGGGCGGCCTTTGTTTTCGCTGTAGTAAGGCTTAACCTTTTCAATGATAAAAGAGAAGTCTATGTGTTTATCAATTTTTCGAAGCAGATGATCTTCTTCGACGAGTTGGTCAAGCAAAACAAATTCGGCTGTGTTTTGAGAAGAGTTTCTTGTGTGGAACATGAGAAAGACACCGTCCTTTTTAGTCTTTCTTTTATTTTAATACAGGAGAATGGATATTTTAAGGAAAAATAAAGGCTGTCGAGATTTTCTCGACAGCCTGAAGACACGCTAATAGCGTGTCTTTTCCGTTTTACAGCGGATCGGTCCCGATTAAAACTTCGATATCTATCGTGATATCAGCCGCTTTTCGGCCGATAAACCGCTGAATGCTTTCTTCAGTGCATTTCCATGTTAGGGGCGTCATTTTCACAAGCCGTTCAAGATCAGGCTGCGATAACGTCTTCGTGTAACGCAGCCGTTTGCGATCAAAGGTTTGAAAGCCCGCTTGGAAACGGCAGGCCGCTGAATCGGCGGTGTCATTCCGCCGGGGACTGTCTCCGAAAAAGAATTCCCTTACTTCCTTCAAATAATCACGCCGCGGCACCGCTTTAATGACTGTGCCGCCCTTTCGTAAAAGCCTGCTGCATTCTTTGTAATTCCAAGGTGATAAAACAGACATCACGACATCAAAACGGCTGTCGGCAAACGGCGCATCCGCCACATCAGCGACGGCAAAAACCATTTGATCCCCGAAGGCCTTTGCCGCATGCAGCACACCTTCTTTCGAGAGATCAATGCCGATTCCCGTCACAGAAAAAGCGGGCTGCAGCAATCGGCATACGGCAGCTAAATGGGAGCCCTCTCCGCATCCCGCATCCAATACCGCCGCCTGTTTTTGCGGAGATTGCGTACGGCTGATGATGGCGGCGATCTCTTTTTGAACCGGCGCAAAAAACTCCCGGCTGTCAAAAAGCTCGCGTCTCGCTTCAAACAGCTGCCTGTCATAGCGTGTTTTGACCGCTTTATTGAGGAAATTCACATATCCTTGTTTTGATATATCAAATGTATGCCCGTTTCCGCATATCAAGCTTTGATTTTGGGAGACCGCCATGGCCGTACGGCATAGCGGACATCTGAATACGGACTGGCATGATTGCAGTAATTCCGCGCGTTTTCTTTTCATCGACGCCAAAAAAACACCTCATTCATTCGTAATTTTGATGAAATGAAAAAGGCATAGACAAATAAACCTTGCCAAATTGGAAGGTTTAACCTATTTATCTATACCTCTCATTATCTGTAACGAATGAACTGGATGATCACGAAAATGACCCCTTTTCTGCCGCCTTTTGAAGGCTGTGCCCTCAGATCCATTTTACCAGTCGCATCCAGTCTTTACAATGAACTAGAACGGTTTCAGGGGCGTTTTATACCTTTATTATCCAATTACTTTTACATATCCTTTATTTTCTTTATTTATAATATAAATTTATTATTTTGAAAATATCTAAAAAGGTTGATTTTCAAAAATTGAAACGATAAAATACTGCTATCTCATGTAATATCGTTATTCTTGTATATGATCAGTAATATGGTCTGATTGTTTCTACCTAGTGCCGTAAAAGACTAGACTACAAGAAAGTTTGCATAAATTTGAACGAGTGAAAAGCATATGATGCTGTCAGTCTATTCTTTTCTTTTGGCTCTTATTTATCACACTTTCTGGCTTTCAGGAATTTGTGACGAATAAGAGCTTTTTTTATTTCCATAATACCCTTATAGGAGTTGCTCACATGTACTTTTTATTGAACATTGTCGGTCTCATTGTTGTCATGGCTGTTGTTTTCTTATGCTCTCCCAACAAGAAGAAGATTAAATGGCGTCCGATTGTCATGCTCCTCGTCTTTGAGTTTCTGATTACTTGGTTTATGTTAGGGACAAAAGTCGGCGGCTTTGTCATCGGGAAGATCGGCGCCTTCTTTACATGGCTGATTTCCTGCGCCAGTCAAGGGATTGCGTTCGCTTTTCCGTCTGTCATGGCCAATCCGACGGTTGATTTTTTCTTCAGCGCATTGCTGCCGATTATCTTCGTCGTGACCTTCTTTGATATGCTGTCGTATTTCGGTATTCTGCCGTGGCTCATTGATAAAATCGGCTGGCTGATTTCTAAAATATCCCGTCTGCCGAAGCTGGAGAGCTTTTTCTCCATTCAGATGATGTTTTTAGGAAATACGGAAGCCTTAGCCGTCATCCGCCAGCAGCTTGCCGCCGTCAACAACAACCGGCTTCTGACATTCGGGCTGATGAGCATGAGCAGCATCAGCGGCTCAATCATCGGATCGTACTTGACGATGGTTCCGTCCACTTATGTGTTTACAGCCATCCTGCTGAATTGCTTAAACGCGCTTTTAATCGCAAATATGCTGAATCCCGTTGACGTTTCTAAAGAGGACGATATCATTTACGTACCTTCAAAAGCGGAGAAAAAAGACTTCTTCTCTACGATTTCTAACAGTATGCTTGTCGGCATGAACATGGTGATTGTCATCTTAGCGATGGTGATCGGGTATGTGGCGTTAACCGCCGCGTTAAACGGCGTGCTCGGACTGTTCGTGCACGGTTTGACCATTCAAAAGATTTTCTCATACATTTTCAGCCCATTTGCCTTCCTTCTCGGATTAGGCGTACATGACGCGATGTATGTCGCACAGCTGATGGGCATCAAGCTCGCGACGAACGAGTTTGTGGCGATGGCCGATCTGAAAGGGCATCTGAATTCACTTCCGCCGCACACGATTGCGGTGGCGACGACATTCCTGACATCATTCGCAAACTTCAGCACCATCGGTATGATCTACGGATCTTATCAATCTCTGCTTGATGGTGAAAAATCAGCCATCATCGGGAAAAACGTCTGGAAGCTGCTTGTCAGCGGAATTGCCGTTTCCTTATTGAGCGCGGCGATTGTCGGATTGTTTGTCTGGTAAAAGAAAAAAAGCGATACCGCTCCGTTCTGGAGTGATATCGCTTTTTTTTATTGATAGACGGATGCAGGCACGAAGACGTCCCGGATTCCTGCCGCATACGGCCCGAGATCATATTGCCCGAACACAACGGCAATGCCGTTTTTCGTAAAGAAGAAAGGTCTTTCGTTGTTCAGGGTGATCTCCTGTTTTTTGACGTCCTGATCGAACAGATCGTCATGTTTCTTGATGTAGCCGTAAAGATAGTCTCTCGTTTTGTTACCTTTCGTTTTCGTATTCAGCACATCTTGGAGGGTGACCCGTTTTTTTGCGGTCAGGTCGTAATTAAAGGTCTGAACGGATGTCAGCCCGTGTGCGCCGCCTGTGTAAATGTAGTTTTCCGTCAGAATGCTGAGCTTGCCGTCTTGATTATACTTCACCTTGAAGTCTGCTTGGTATTCCGCTTTATAGCCTTGTTTCTCACCGTCTTGTTTGTTTTTCACATATTCTTTGTACGAGTTTTCAATATAGCGTTTGAAGTCCTGATTGATTTTCTTTTCAAAAGATGCGTTTCCCGTATTTGTGACCTCGGGGTATGTCAGCTGCTTTACATGCTTATACGTATGGCTTTTGACAACGGGCTTTGCGGTTTGTGCAGCTTCGGCTGAAGGGGTGAAACCTCCGAACGGCGCGGCTGTCAGCACTGCCAAAAGCACGGCCGCCATCATTTTGAATGTCTTTTTCATCACAACTCCTCCTTTTCATTTACCCGTTCCCTTTTTGAAAACGGGTTACACACTATAGACAGCGCAGATCAGGAAATTGTTTCTGGGCCTTCTCTCACATTTTCTCCATAAAAAAGAGACATGGTTCATCCATGCCTCTTTTACCGGGAAGGTCTTTGCGCAATGGCTTCATAAACGGCTTCCGCCAGATCGGAGTTGCCGAACATCTCCAAAACGCCGATGACGGTTTGATCAGGAATCGGTTCTGATTCCTCCTTCGGCACGACGAGCTCTTCAGCCGTTTTTCGCAGCTCTTCGTTTAAAGGCTGTCCGGGGTAAGCCCTGCTGTAAATCGCCATCGGATCAAGGTCATGATTGACGCACCATTGGGCAAACACCAAAATCATCATGTTTTCGTCACGCCGATAATATTCTTCGAGTTGTTTTTCAGTAAACGGCTTCACTATCATTCGCTCCTCCAGAAAATCTATCCCTAAGATACACAAACACAGAGCGGAAGTAAACCAAAGAGGGTGAAACATTTACTTCACAGCGGGAAGTGCGGATGTGCACGGAAGCGATTTTCGTTTTCTTCCCATATTAATGCTTCGTTCCGATAGTTCACTTTCACAAGAAAAAAAGCGCCCCTCTCATAGAAAGGCGCTTTGTCATTCTTATATTTTTCTGTCCCAATGCCGATGCTCAGCCACGGCCTTCAGAAATTGTTCATGGTTTCCGTCCGGAACAAGGCCGGGGCCGTTTTCGGTTCCGGCGGCGAGGGCGAGAAGTTCTTTTCCTTCACCAGAGGCGCCGATCGCTTTGTAATGGCTGAAGGCTTCACTGACGAAATCTTTAGCCGATTTTTGGGCTTTGAGGCTGTCAGTGCTATGTTGTCCGCCCGGAATGAATACAGCGTCATACAGGACGGAATCCGCTGTCAGGAAAGTGGCTGACGCTTCGAGCTCCGTGCCGTTTTCTCCCTTGATGGTTCCAAGCACAGGACTGATGATATCGGCTCTGACTCCCGCCTGTTTGCATGCGTCAAGCAACTGTTTGACTTCCTCATCGGCAAACCCGTGGTCGGCTAAAACCGCGACCTGCCTTGTGGCTGCCGTCTTTACCGTATTTTCCTGGCTTAAGGCCGGGGAAGTGAACGTTTCATCAGATTCACGGTCCTTTGGCGGCGGGTTCACACCGATTCCTTTCGCAACGCGCTCGGCAAGACCGGCGTCGACGTGACTGAAGACATCAATCACCTGCTGCTGCACATCCTTGCTTTTCACTTTTCCTACCTCAAAACAGAACGCGGAGATGATATGTTCCTTCTCGGCGGGAGACATGCTGTTCCAGAACATCTTCGCCTGAGAAAAATAGTCATTGAAGCTCTCGCTGCGCTGGCGGATTTTTCTGCCTTCTACTTTTTCCTCATAATGAACGTATCCGCCTTCTTCTTCTGAGGCCGGCGACGGATCATTGTTCTGCAGAGAGTTTTTATGATAGGCGACAGGGCCCTTATTGATCGTCATCCGGTGGTAGCCGTCGTATTGGTTGTTATGGAACGGGCAGACCGGCCGGTTGATCGGAATCTCGTGAAAATTCGGTCCGCCAAGACGGATGAGCTGTGTATCTGTATAAGAGAAAAGCCGTCCCTGCAGGAGCGGGTCATTGGTGAAATCAATGCCCGGCACGACATTTCCCGGGTGGAATGCGACCTGCTCCGTTTCCGCAAAGACATTGTCCTGATTGCGGTCGAGGGTCATTTTTCCGATCAGCTTGACGGGAACCAGTTCCTCCGGCCACAGCTTCGTCGGATCAAGGATATCGAAGTCAAATTTAAATTCATCTTCTTCGTCAATCATCTGAACACCGAGCTCAAACTCGACTTTGCCGCCGTTTTCAATGGTCTCCCACAGGTCACGGCGATGGAAATCGGGATCTTTCCCGGCAATTTTCTGCGCCTCATCCCATACGAGAGAATGCACGCCGAGAACCGGCTTCCAGTGGAATTTCACGAAACGCGCTTTTCCTTTCTCGTTGACGAAACGGAATGTATGCACGCCGAAGCCCTCCATCATCCGGTAGCTTCGCGGGATGCCGCGGTCAGACATCGTCCACATGACCATGTGCGCGGATTCAGGATTGTTGGCGACAAAATCCCAGAACGTATCATGAGCCGTCGCTGCCTGCGGCATTTCATTGTGCGGTTCCGGTTTAAAGGCATGGACGAGATCCGGGAACTTGATCGCGTCCTGAATGAAGAATACCGGAATATTGTTTCCGACGAGATCGTAATTCCCTTCTTCGGTATAAAACTTAGTCGCGAATCCTCTGGCGTCACGGACTGTGTCGCCTGACCCTTTGGAGCCCGCCACTGTTGAGAAACGGACGAAGACAGGCGTTTTGACAGACGGATCCTGTAAAAATTTCGCCCGTGTATATTCCGTCATCGGTTCGTACACCTGAAAATGCCCATGAACGCCGTATCCGCGGGCATGAACGACCCGTTCCGGAATCCGCTCATGGTCAAAATGCGTCATTTTTTCACGAAAATGAAAATCCTCCATCAGTGTAGGGCCGCGGACACCCGCTTTTAAAGAATGCTCATCCTCAGACACACGAAGTCCCTGATTGGTCGTCATTTTCTTCCCGCTGTTATCAGACCTGTACTGCTCAAGCTGCTCGTCTTTTGAGTGCTCATTTACTCGTTTGTTTTGATCATCACTCATGTCAGTTCCCCCTTTTAAAACGAAACATTCTACAGCACATTTACCCGCGGTGTTCCCTATATAAACTGCTGATCGGCTCAATAGGATTTTAGGTCTATATCTAAATATGCGGTCATACACATTTGAAATAAGCCTTCGTGACAGAAAGAAAACATGGAAGCGCTTACTAAAACAACCGTTGAAAAAGGGAGGTCCTATCGTGCTTGCCATACTCGGTTTTGTGATGATCATTGTCTTTATGTACCTTATTATGTCTAACCGGCTTTCCGCTCTTATTGCCTTGATTGTCGTTCCTGTTGTGTTTGCCCTGATCAGCGGATTTGGCAAAGATCTCGGCGGGATGATGATTCAGGGCGTGACAGACCTCGCTCCTACCGGTATCATGCTGTTATTCGCCATCCTTTATTTCGGCATTATGATTGACTCAGGCCTGTTTGATCCTCTCATTGCCAAAATCTTATCATTTGTCAAAGGAGATCCGTTAAAGATCGCTGTCGGTACAGCTGTCCTGACGATGACCATTTCGCTGGATGGAGACGGGACAACGACCTATATGATTACGATTGCGGCGATGCTGCCTCTTTATAAACGGCTCGGCATGAACCGTTTGATATTAGCGGGAATTGCGATGCTCGGTTCAGGGGTCATGAATATTATTCCGTGGGGCGGACCGACGGCGAGGGTTTTGGCTTCCTTGAAATTGGACACGTCAGAGGTCTTCACTCCGCTGATTCCCGCCATGATTGCCGGTATTCTTTGGGTGATCGCCGTTGCTTATCTCCTCGGAAAGAAAGAGCGGAAGCGGCTCGGCGTCATTTCGCTTGATCACGCGCCGTCCTCCGATCCGGATGCGGCGCCGCTCAAGCATCCCGCTCTCCAATGGTTTAACCTGCTGCTGACTGTCGCTCTGATGGCCGCGCTGATTACCAGTCTGCTCCCGCTCCCTGTTCTTTTCATGACCGCGTTCGCCATCGCCTTGATGGTTAACTATCCAAATGTCAAAGAGCAGCAGAAGCGGATCTCGGCGCATGCGGGAAACGCGTTAAACGTCGTGTCCATGGTATTTGCGGCCGGCATATTCACAGGCATTCTCTCCGGTACAAAAATGGTGGATGCGATGGCACATTCTCTCGTTTCACTCATTCCTGATGCCATGGGCCCGCACCTCCCGCTGATCACTGCGATTGTCAGCATGCCGTTCACCTTTTTCATGTCAAATGACGCCTTTTACTTCGGTGTCCTTCCCATCATCGCCGAAGCCGCTTCCGCTTACGGAATAGACGCCGCTGAAATCGGAAGGGCCTCCTTGCTCGGCCAGCCGGTGCATCTGCTCAGCCCGCTTGTGCCATCCACCTATCTATTGGTCGGAATGGCGGGCGTCAGCTTTGGCGGCCATCAAAAATTCACCATTAAATGGGCTGTGGGGACAACGATTGTCATGACAATTGCGGCGCTTTTGATTGGGATTATTTCGTTTTAATCAGAAAAGGATTTCCGCTGACGGAAATCCTTTTCTATACATTATTTTTTTGTATAACGCACCCAGTCGTAATGTGCGTATAGCGGATTTACGCCATTGTAGGAACCGAGCCAGTCATCGACACCCGTACCATTCCACAAATTCATCATGATTTTCCCCGGCGCTGACGGAATTTGGGTTGTCGCAGTATGTTTTAATTGCCCATCCACATACCATTTAATAGAGTTTGGCTGCCAATCGAACGCATACGTATGATAGGCATTGGCTGCATCAAATCCGAGATCCGCCAGCTTCTCATGGTTTCCCGCGCCATTTGTATAATAGTTAAATTGAACCTTTGTTGTGTCTTTTCCTAAAAACTCGATATCAATCTCATCCCAAGGAGTCCCATCCGTTGGACCTGTATAAGTAAAGAACGATGAAACAATCCCTGTGTTTTTAGCCGGTTTCATTCTGACTTCATAAAGTCCATAGCCATATGTTTGAGCCGAGCGGTTTTCCCCGCAGTCAAACTTGTTATAAGACGGACTTGTCAGCGCCAAACGCATTTCACCTGATGACGTCACGGATACGTTATTTGCACGCCAAGTGCAGTTAAACATATCTCCATTCGAGTAACCATTTGCTTTTTGCCATAATCCGGAGTTATAGCTGTTAAAAGGTTCAAAAAACGATCCGCCTGTTTGAGCCGAAGCACTAGAAGTGACCGCACACAAACTCAAAAACAATCCAGTGACAAGAAGCAGCAGCACTCGTTTCATACGATAAGGCATATTGGCATTCCCCTTTCTTGGAAAGCGTTTTTTTATTGATCATACATGATTCTGTTAAAAGGGAACATCGGTCAGAATAATGATAATAATGAATCTTAAAAAACCTAAATTACATTAGCACAGTAAGAGATGATCCGCACTCATTGTAATTTAGGCTCATATGTAAAAACAAAAATGATAACGCTCTCATTATGCTTGTTTGACTACCCTTTCTATATGAATCGTTAAATACAGCAGCTCATCACTAGTGAGCTTGTGCTCATACTTTCTCTCCATGGAGGTTTGGATTTTCTTCGTGCATTCATACGCCCGATGGTATTTTTCTTTCACTGTCTCCAGCAAAAAATCGTCCCGGCTTTCCATGTGTGTGCCGTTAAAAAGACGCTGTGCGAAAAACTTTAAGTGGGTGACAAACCGATAATAGTGAAGTGATTCTTCATTGAATTCAATCTTAAAATGGTATTTTACGATACTCAAAATCTCTTGCATGACTTTTGTAATGCTGATGATATTGGGCATCTCCTCATTCAGCTCGGCATTTACAATATGCAGCGCAATAAAGCCTGCTTCATCCTCCGGCAGAGACACGCCAGTCTTGTTTTTCACCATGATCAGCGCTTCTTTTCCGATTGCAAATTCGTCTTTGTAGAGCCTTTTTGTTTCCCACAGCAAGGCATTTTTGATATCCAGCCCTTTCTTATTGCGCTGGATGGCAAAGTTAATATGGTCGGTCAGCGACACATAAATGCTGTCGTTGAGCTTTTTGCCGAGCCGTAATTTCGCATAGCTGATAATCTCTTCGGATACTTCCATACACTCGATCGGGATATCATACAAAAGGGTTTTGAACTTTTCGGATACATCTCTGTTATCGAGGGTGAACACTTTCTCAATGCGTGCTTCATCTACAGGGTCTCCTATTTTCTTTTGAAAAGCAATGCCCCGGCCCATGATAACCAATTCCTGATTGCCTTCCTTAAGCACACTGACGACATTATTATTAATGACTTTCGCAATCTTCAATTCTGTCTCCCTCCCGCCTGACCATTACCTGCCACACCTTGATTGTACATCCTTTTTGAACTAGGTCAATATCTCCAGGTCAATCAGAAAACAGGGTGCAGAAATCTTTGTCCAACGATGCGGATGAGGCGCATATAATGTAGAGAACCGGTTTTTGAGAAGGAGCGTGTGTGATGAAACGGTTTTCGAAAGAAGAAAGCAGCTGGATGCTGTATGATTGGGCCAATTCAGCTTATTCGGTCATTATTATGACGGCGGTATTTCCCCTGTTTTTTAAAGCGGCCGCGGCGGAGAACGGCGTCAGCGCGGCGGATTCCACAGCTTATTTAGGCTATACGATTGCCGCCGCGACTTTTATGTTGGCGATGCTCGGCCCCGTCTTAGGAACGATTGCCGACTACAAAGGATGCAAGAAACGGTTTTTTGCCTTCTTTTTTCTGATTGGTGTGGCGGGCACCGCCGCGCTGGCTTTGATTCCCGGCGAATCTTGGATGCTGTTGTTAATTTGTTATACGATTTCCACGATCGGCTTTGCCGGATCTAATGTGTTTTATGATGCGTTTCTCGTTGATGTGGCCGCAAAGGAGCGGATGAATATGGTGTCGGCCAGGGGGTTTGGGCTGGGCTATATCGGCAGCACGATCCCTTTTCTCCTCAGCATTGCCGTCATTCTGTCAGCACAAGCGGGGGTGATTCCGCTGTCCGCCCAGGCTGCGGGCCGCATTGCCTTTTTGATTACGGCGGCTTGGTGGGGACTGTTCACGATTCCGCTCCTTCGCCGCGTCCGCCAGCGCTATTATATCGAGAGAGAGCCGCGGCTTGTCGTCAGCAGTTTTAAACGGCTGGCCGGCACGCTGAAGCAGATCAGGAAGTACCGGGCGCTGTTTTTGTTTCTGCTCGCCTATTTCTTCTACATCGACGGGGTCGGCACCATCATTACGATGTCGACGTCATACGGGGCAGACCTCGGCATCAGCGCGGCAAATCTGCTGATTATTTTATTTGTCACACAGGTTGTCGCCGCGCCTTTTTCGATTTTGTACGGGCGGCTGGCCGAACGGTTTAAGGGAAAAACGATGCTTTATGCCGGAATCGGCGTGTATATGATTGTCTGCACGTATGCTTATTTTATGGATTCCGCTTTTGATTTCTGGGTTTTGGCTATGCTTGTCGCCACTTCCCAAGGCGGTATTCAGGCGCTGAGCCGCTCTTACTTTGCCAAGCTTGTCCCCAAACCGCACGCCAATGAGTTTTTCGGCTTTTATAATATCTTCGGCAAGTTCGCTTCGATTATCGGCCCGCTTTTGATTGCCGTGACCGCCCAGCTGACCGGGAATTCGTCAGCCGCCGTGTTCAGTCTGATTTTGTTATTTGTGATCGGCATTGCCATCCTTGCATTTGTGCCGGAAGAGAACAGTGCCGATATCAGCCAGCAGCAAAATGACCTGCCCCTTTAACTGGGAGCAGGTCATTCATCATTTATTCGCTTTATTCACCTTCAGCTTTTTCCCTTTGACGGTTGTGTTCTTCATCACTTTAAGAACTTGAGGGCCTTTTCCGTTTAAAATCTCCACGAAAGAGGCGTTGTCCATGATTGTGATAATGCCGATGTCATCAGCTGTCACACCGTCAATTTTGGCGATCGTTCCTACAAAATCAACGGCTCTGATTTTCTTTTTCTTCCCGCCGTTAAAGTACAGCTTCATGATGTCTTTGTTTAACTGTTCGCTTCTGTCTGTTTTGACGTCTGGGCGGGCGTTCAATTTTTCCGCAAAAGCCGCTTTCCGTTCCGCTGTTTCTTTTTCTGACGGTGCTTCACGCTTTTGGATGCGGAAACCGATATATGTCTCAATGTCATTCAGAAACCGCGATTCAAACGGCGTCACAAACGTAATGGCCCGGCCGCGGTGTCCGGCGCGCCCCGTTCGGCCAGTGCGGTGCACATAGCTTTCTTTTTCAAGCGGAATATCATAATTGATGACGAGGCTGATGTTTTCGATATCAATTCCTCTGGCGGCAACATCGGTCGCAACGAGATAGCGGAACTCGCCGCGCTTGAACTCATTCATGACGTCAAAGCGGTCTTCCTGCACCATGCCGCCGTGAATTTTATCGCAAGGATAGCCCAGCCTGTCCAGCTCATCGGTTAACTGGATGACTCTTTCTTTTGTCCGGCAGAATATGATGCAGCTGTCCGGGTTTTCGGTGATCAGGACATCACACAGCAATGATGATTTATCCTCTTCTGCTGTTCCGGTGACAAAATGCTCAATATCTTTTGTCGTCAGGCCTTCCGCTTTTACTTCAATCAATTCAGGGTCTTTCATATATGTGCGGCTCAGCTTCTCGACGTCGTCAGGCAGCGTCGCTGAAAACAGCATGGTGACTCTGTTTTTCGGCAGATGCTGAATGATGGCTTCCACCTGTTCAATAAATCCCATATTCAGCATTTCGTCCGCTTCGTCAATCACCACATACGCCAGCCGTTCAAGCGGCAGCGTCCCTTTTTCTATATGATCAAGCACTCGCCCCGGCGTTCCGGCAACAACGTGGCTTTTTTGCTTCAGTTCGGTTTTCTGTTTATCAAAAGAAGCTTTTCCGAAAACCGCCGTGGCTTTTATCCGTTTAAAACGGCCGATATTCGTAATATCTTCTTTAATCTGCGCCGCAAGCTCGCGGGTCGGCGTTAAAATCAGGGCCTGCGGTTTGTTTTCCTCCCACTCCGCAAGCTCGCAGATCGGAATGCCGAAGGCCGCGGTTTTGCCGCTGCCCGTCTGCGATTTGACGACGAGATCTTTTTTTTGCAGCGCGGCGGGGATGACGCGCCGCTGCACTTCAGTCGGCTCGGTGTATTGCAATCCTTTCAGCGCCCGTTGGATATCAGGGCTGATCGCGTATTCATTAAACTCATTCATAACTAAACTCCTTCTCTGTCCGGCTCCCCTCATTATACGCGAAACGCCGCCGCTTTACCCTGACGTTTTGCGGGGACATTCGGAGACTGCTTTTTCTTCATGTCAAGCACGACCCACTTGGCGCAATAGAAGCTCATTCTTCCTTCCCCGTCATCGACATAATAGCGTATCGATTCCCAGCCGCCGTCGACCGGGCTGATACCCAGACGGATGTCGGTGATGCTTTCCAGGTCATCCAGCCGGGCAGCACTCACACCTTCAAACCGCAGCACAGCATCATACTGTCCATCAGTCAGCCTCAGCTCAAACACCGGGATTTTATCATAATACTCGTTATATCCGGTATAGAACATAAACTCCGTCAATTCAAAACAACCCGGCGAATCCGGCCGCAGCATAACTGCTTTCTCATGTTTGTGCCACTCCATTTTGTGCCTCCTTCTCCTCTGCTGCTGCTTCATATTGACAGCAGTAAAAGCGGAACGTTTGGTTCTCCCACTCCTCCACGAGAAAACGCTGTCCCTCATCTCCGGCAGCAGCAGGATCAATTGTTACAATGCCTGAACCAGCCGCATGACTCTCCATTTCTTTTATTTGCACGAAAGAAACGTCTTTGCACATGAGCCTCAAACAAATGAGCTGATGTTCATACTCGAAGGAAAACGCCAACTCAATTACAGAAATCTCTCGTTTCCGGAAGAGACGGAATTCTAAAAGCTCCTGAATCAGCCACTTATTCTTTTTCATTTTCTATAAATTCTCCTATAGAAGCGGCATACAACTCAACATCGGCAGTCTCATGATCCCACAGATAAACAGTCTCCTCCATTACGCCGTCCGTCTTTTTCAAGCACAGCTTATCTCCGGTTCCGTTGTCGGCAATTACGATCATATCGTCGGGCATGCTCTCTTCTCTGCACACACTGTTTTGCCTGATCACATCATCCCAAGTTTTCTGTAAGCGGCTTTGTTCACGGACAGGAAAAAAAATCCATTCTCCAATTTCCGCAGGGTTCTTTTTATGAAGCAGCCGTTTATATGCTTTCGGAAAAGACGCTCTCAAGCTTTTTTCCGCAGCTCCGAACTCTTCTTCTGTCATCCTGTTATTCCTCCTCCCGTAAAAGCATGAAATTCATTCACAAGCTGTCTTCACTTTTGAAATAAGACAGGAGCGTTTCTTTCTATCGCCCTTATTAGCGGTGAGCCAAATATCGTAATGGTTTGCTGCCGCGGATCCCCCAACAGCCCCCACTGAAAATCCTGGTGAATAAAGAAACCATAGTCTCCGTTTGGAATAACGGGGACAAGCCATTCACCGAATTCATCTTTATCAATTGGCGCATGAGGATTAAATAGATAACATTCATGCTGCCAGTCCAGCGCATACATAAACTCATGCTTTAACGTACAAGATTGAAATGCCTTTAGAATCTGCATCTCTGCATCTTCCAGAAAACCGATACCATTGAATCCTTGAGATGCATCAAAGACCTGAAACGGCTTTGGAGGTTTCATTGAAGCAAATATACTGCCCGGTTTCCATTTCACTGCGCGATTCACCCTGCGCCACAAGCACTCTGTCTCCTCTTCACTCAAACCATGCCAATTCATGTATTTCTGCCTCCCGCAGTTCAAACGTCTCATCTCTGCTCTCCCTTGTTCAAAAGCCGCCTGTCAGCTTAGTAAGTAAAGTCGGTTGCTCTCATCAATCCCCGCAGCCTTATCTTGATACGCAGTCACTTGCGTAAAACGGAGAGCTTTTCTTGAGACTTTATCAGTGAGCTGGTATTGCCCAGCCTGTTTTGTCATGTTATGAAATTTTAGTGCTTTGTCAATTCGGCACGAAGCTTCATTCCGAATCAAAAAGTAATATGATGAATCAATCTTGAATTGTGCACTAAAGTCAAAGTCTGCCTTCTGAAAGCTTAACGTTTCGCCTTGCAAATCGACCTTCCGAATATAATCTTCACCAAGTGTATGATAATGAAGATACAGGGCATTCTTTTCTGCATATGCTCCATAAAAATGATCAATAAGGTGCGGATACGTACAGAAAGACTCACAACGAGATTTCCAAGTTCCGTCTGTAAAAGGAAAGCGGGTCACGCCTTTTGAACTGATATCGTCGTCCAGACAAGAAAATATTCCCGCTTCATCGTATCCCAGCCACAAATGATTTGCAGAATCGACTGTCATTGACCGGATATAACGGCCCCCGTAAAACGAATGACAAAACCCTTTAATCGGGTGCCATACATAAATATTCGGTTCTTCATGAACCATCCCATCTTTATAGTCCATATGAATGATAAATAAAAATAAATCCCCGGATTTCTGAACACCGGTTATTTTCTTTGATGTTTCAATTTGATAGCGATGACGTAAATATCCATCCCTGTTCCGGAATATGAAAATGCGGTTGATATATTTATCTTTCCGCTTTTCCTGAGCCAGTACGATGAGTTCCGCTGCATTCATGGACAAAATGATTGGGCCGCTTGTGTTTATTTTTGTATTGATTCTTGTAAAGACTAATTCCGACATGGATGTACCCTTTCTTCTTGCGTTTTCATATATTCCTGCAACCAATATCTTAATTCTTCTATCGTATGCAGATACGAATCAGGCGTATCTTTCAGATCAAACCCGCTCAAATATATGAGCATCTCCCAAACGGTTTCGTCCTCAACCGCCGGATCATCTGCAGCCACATACTCAGACGCCCAATCCGACACTTCTTCCCTCTCCGCTTGACCGTTCAAGATCAGACCAGCCTTTTTCAGACATTCTGCCATTGTTGGTTCTTTCACGTCAGAAGCCTGCCTTTCATTTCTTGTTTAAAATGCTGACCAACAGCCTTCTCACCCGCTCGTGCCGCCCGATTTCCCGGCTGAGCTCCGGATAATCTGTTAAAGCGTTTTTCAGCTGTGCATATTGCGGATAAAGCTCAAAAAAGGATTTATATAAGGCTTTACGCTGCCGCGCAGGCATTTGTTTATTCGCCAAAACAAAATCTAAGCTGCCGCAGACAAACGCGAAGTATTCATAAAAATCCCCAGCGCAGGCAGCACCCTCAAAGTCTTCTTCAAATTTTCCTGCATCTGAAGGCAGCGGACCCTCTAATTCTTTTTTGTGTAATTTCAAGTTTCTGATGACGTCATTATTTAAAGAATATCTGTTGGATCTTAACATCTTATTTAGCCAAGAAGAATTCATTTTATTTTCCCATTACTGATATCCCGCTTATAAATCCCCGAATTCGAGACCGCGTAAATGGCATTGCCAGTCAGCTTCAGCTGATGCCCGGAAAGCTCATAGCCATCCGGATCACAGCACGTCACCTCTTGCATCGGCAGACTGATATCAGCCGGAATGAGAAACAGTGAATGATCATCTTTGCATACCCAAAACCCGTCATTTGAAATCGCTAGCTGGTCGTAAACCCCGGAATATGTTTTATCAGAAATAATCCACACTCGTTTCACTTCGGTTTCATCAAACGCAGCAATGACTGTATAAGAGTAATACAGCATGTAGATCAGTCCGTCTTTTTCTGCAAGTGCATAGCAGTCATCTGCCGCGGGCGCGTATATTTCCGAAAGCTGCTGATCAATGTGAGTTTTCTTCAGCCGGCCATCTAATGAATAGCACAGCACACTGTGCCCCTCAGGGTTTTCATCACTATAGATACCTTCATCACTTAAACCGATCCACAGGTTTTGTTTTTCGTCCAAAAGACTGCATGAAACCCCTGAAGGCAGAGAAAATGCACATTGTTCTGTTCCATCTGCTGAAAATACTTTCACTTTATACTCATGCGATTCAAAGAAAATCAGCACATACCTATCAGCCAAACTCTGTTGAAACAGCATAATATCCTCACACAGAATTTGTTCATCGATATGAATCACTCGGCTATTCCCCGATTCGTCGATGATCGTAAACGAAAGACCGTCATTCTGATGCCTTCCTAGATACAGACGCCCGCAGTTATCAAAATGACAAAAACATCCTTTTACTGATTCTTCGAATAGCTTGTTCATTTTTATTTTCATGTCATTGCCCCTTGCTATTTATAATGCGTGGCGAGCTTTTTTTGAAATTCATCCGGAACGATCTGATCCGGGAATACAACTGATACCCAGTCTAAAACACGATCATCTAAGGGCCTCCATGATCCTAACGTTTTTCCCGCAGTCTCCTGATCAATTCCTAGAATACAGATTTCAAAATCTCTCTCTCCATAAATCGCCCACTTTAAAGTTGGTGAAGCCCATACGACGCGGGATGCAATATTCATTATGCTGTCATTTTTACTGTGCTTTGGATAATCAGTTAGGATTGAAAGATATTCATCTTCGGTTATATTTAAAGGAATCTTTAACCAGTTAAAATATCCGAATTCCTCGTAAAACCGATTCATATCATCCGGTTGTGCCAGAACGGCCATTAAGATAAATTCATCGTGATGATGATGCGCCAAACTTTTGAGCATCTCCCAGCCTTCTTCAGACAAGACCCAGTGGAATTCCTCGAATAGATAATAATGTTTTTGTTGTTTAAATACTTGTTCGGGCAACGTTTTATTTTCATGAAATAAGGAATATATTTGGGATTGAAAAATCGCCAATTCCTTTGTGTTCTTTATAAAAAAGGGATGCATTTTGTACCTCTTTTCGGCGGTTTACACACAAGCTCACAGCCGTATTCTGTGTGAAATAAACAGACAGAAAATGAGAAGGACGGCTCCACTACAATAAAGCTGTTAGAAAGCAGCCGGCCTTCAAAATCTATAAAATCCATGAGACAGTGCAGATGACTTGCACAATCCTTCAGCGCACATTTGATAGCACCGACTTCATTACTATACGGATGAAACAGATAAACAATATCATTCATCCGTTCAACCCCCATATCCGCAATGTTTTCTAAAATAAGCGATACGGCTGTCTCCCTGTCGCTTATATCAACTTCACGCACTGCACTTTGGAAAGAATTCGATAATACGGTCTCTAATATCTGCCTGCTTTGATCTGCGTCAGCAAATTGATAAACAAATCCTGATTCTTCACAAGATTTTAATTCGGTACAAACATGTTTCATTAAAAGATTCCTCTTGTTTTCCTCAAGCTTTTCAATTAACTTTTCTCTCATCACTGAGCACTTCCTTACAGGATACTTTCATGCTGCACAGAACCATCAAAACTTTACCAGATATAAATCGTTATCATTAAAGATAAACATACGGTCCTGTACGGCTCTGTACGTTGTTTTTCCTTTTCTATCAATACCGTGTATCATGACGTCAGTCTCTGATAAGCCTTTGTTCTCTTCATGAAATGCAAATAGGTTATCCTCGTGACTCTGAATCAGAAGCACCCTTTTTTTCGAAACGGACAGCTGATCACAATAGGAGTATTGATCGCCGTCCAGCACATATTCTGCAACAGTACGAATTCTGTCACGTCCAACCTGATAATGCCCGATGATACAGCAATCCTCTCCCTCAAAACATACATACAAATCAGATTTGATCGATTGTACGGCATAGCATTCATGCATCATTTCTTTAAAATCGTCTTCAAAATAAAACGTTCTGTCTTCTGTATGAAAAGCAAATATCGCTTTTCCTTGAGGATTCCTCTCATCATACATACCCTCGTCTGTTAATCCGATCCATAATAACCCATCCTCACTCAGATGAAATACATTGGCGCTTAATAGAAAAGAACAAATCGGATTGATTTTATTACTGTTTACGCAGTATGCAGCCAATTGACACGTATGATTTTCCAGGTAAACGATAACGATAGTGTCATCATACGAATCAACCAGATAGAAATGGGCATCTTCAGAAAATCCGTGTAACTCTTTTTTGATTAAAAGAGAGCTGCCTTTCATAACCTCCAATATTACTTTGTCATCGTGCACCGACACAATAAATACCTGATCATCCCGGCCCGCATTGAAATAAATGATATTTTCCCTTTCATATGACCCAACACGCTCTGCGGTAAGTTCTAACATCAGCAACACTCCGTTGATTAAGAATCTGGATTTATATTAAATTAAGCAATGATATATAAATCTGCTGCATCGTATTCAAACCAAATGATTTTTTCATTATTTTCAGTAGTAACATCAACCTTTTGAGTGTTCGGATTCATGTAGGACTTATTGTTGAAAGGGTTTGCTATTATAACAACAAAATCATTGATCGATGCTAAAAAATATAATTCATCCAATAAGTGGTCTGCCATCAATTCTTCTTTTGTCAGACCACATTCAATATGAATTAACTTTTTCGATATCGTATTCATATGTATCATTTTCTTTTCAACCTTCTTCTTCCATCCCTCAATAAAAGAAGGTGATGCCATTACTTCTATCAGAACTGTTTCGAATTCTAAGTCATTCATTAATTGGAAAAAAGTATCTTTACTCACTAGATCACATGAATATATTGAGTTGTATTTCAACGGGTTAATCACATCCAGATTCCCTATAGCCCTCAATGATTCTTTTTGTAAATGTAAAGGACGGCTCATATTACCTCCGCAAACGGTTTCCCGCGTAAAAGCGGTTTTATTTGTAAGAAAAGAGAGGCTGGGAACCTCTCTTATTTGTTTATTTATGATTTCGAATGATACGCATAAAATGATTGATCATCAAAGCGAACGGTTTCAGCTTCTACAGCAATCAGCATGCTGTTCATATTAATAAGAAAGTTAGCATTTGATTGATACTCCGGAATTACAGCATTTGATAGATTTCCGATTCCTTCCGGGTGGTAACTCATCTCAAATACTTGCCAATTGTATTCTTCCGGATCTATTTTTTCTAATCTCATATCACCAATATCTGCACTAAAATAAACAGATGCTGTATTTTGGAATAATATTTTATGCGTATATTCAGCTTCACTTTCAAAAACCTTAATATCAAATGAGAGTTCTTTTTTAAACACATTAAAATCTAAATGAAGGACACTGCACCCCCCATCTATGTAATCTACCCATTCATTTATTGTTTTGTACATGGTCATCTCCTGCCTCTTTTATTAAGACAAATGTAAAGCCAGACCTCACAAGAGAGGAATTACCTTTCAAAACCATCTAGATAAATTCTTCGTTACGAACAATCTTTATCTGATGCATATATTTCAGTTGAATCAAAGATCACCCGTTCAGTTTCAATTGCATAGACTGCTTGGTTAATCCCAATCAAAATGTTTGCATTCGATTCATAATCTTCAATTAAAGGGTGATATATTGTTCCAATCCCCTGAGGATAGCATGAGAACGAATGTAACCTCCATCTTTTCTCTGCATTGACTCCATCTAAAGATGATTCCTTGCCCGCATAAAAAAATAATGATGATACATTTTTGAATTCAATACAATGCTGTTGCTTCTTTCCTTTCGTATTCACTTCCAAATGAAGAATAAACTCTTTTTTAAAGAAATGAAAATCTGTTTTTAATACGATGCATTCCGAATCAATCAGTAGCTTTTGTAATGGATTATTCACCTGAATCCTCCCTCCTTGAAAAGATTTTTTTGATTCCAGCCACTATATGACTCTTTTGATTTTTTTCAGTTTTCTCGTGATAATTAAACACTTGATATTCTTTAGAATCAAAGTATATATATTTACATTCTATAGCAAGTAAAGTTCCGTTAATTTCTATAAGAAAATTAGCACTTGAGACTTGATCACCTAATATACCATTTTGCATTTTTCCAATTCCCTCTTTGAAATAACTGATTTCTTCAAGGTACCAATTAGCATCACTGGGCATAGTTTTATCCAACTTGTTATTAACACCGAAATAAATTCCGTTTACATCTTTAAATGTAATTTCTTTTAAAGTGGCTTTTTCTCCTCCATCATATACCTTGAAATAAAGAGTTAATCTATTCTCTAAGTATTCAAAATTAATATCGTGCAAAAAGCAATTAACATCATGATTTATATAGTCTATCCATTGTTCAATACTGTTCATGTTATAACATTCTCCTCACTTTATTTAAGTAAAAGGGTATGATAATGCAGATGGCAACTTAGAAAATATCTATAAATAGATTTCATCTGTATAACCATCTGCATCTCTATCTATGTTAATTGCTATTATTAACCCCTAAATGGATCAAAACTTAGAGCTATACATTTATACTAATATCATCTGTGTGACTTACTGCGTAAGCGTTTATTTATATTTCGATGTGATGACCATCTTAACTTTATATGAGTCTCATAAGGATTATTTGAGAAATGCCCTTTTGCATTTAAAGGTCCTTTATTTCTAACTGACATTCTATAGTAAGGTTTTTTTCGCTGACCAGAATTCTTCCCCATTAATCTTACTGTATGTTTTTTAGTAGTAACTACCCAACCTTTCTTAGTTTTAGCTCTCTTAATCACACCTTTGTTTGCCTTTGCGACTTTTCTAGCATTCCAATATGTTTTAGATAATTTTCCAGCCTTATATAGAGTACGTCCTACTCGTAGATAGTTTCCTCCGATTGCTCCGCCAGCGGCACCTAAGGCTACAGATCCAACTAACCTCCAACCTCTTGCTCCCTTTGCCTTCGCTGCTTTGTAAGAAGAGACTCCTCCAATTAAAGCACCTACTACCATCCACACCCAATGCCCATCCGGATCGACGTTCATGACTGGGTTGTTGTTTCCATAAGTATACCCATTCTGATCCAGCGAATCTCCGTCGCTGCCCGGGTCTGGGTCGAGTGATAGGAATACGCCGTTTCTTGGTTCGTAGTAGCGGGCCATGAGATAGTACAAGCCGGTTTCTTCGTCGTATTGGTAGCCTGCGTAGCGGTAGCGGTTGTCTTTTACTTCGTCGCTCGCTTCGGTTTTTGTCGGATTTCCCCACGCGTCGTACTGATATTTGGCAACGGTTTTTCCGGTGCTGTCTGAGATCGCGATGACGTCACCGTGTGCGTTGTAGTGATAGAAATATTTCTTGCCGTTCTCTGTATAGGATAACAGCTGGCCGCTGTCACCGTACGTGTATGATTTTGTGACGTTGTCGTCGGCGTCTGTTTCATACAGGACGTTCAGGCTGTCTCCGTCGTAGAAGTAGTTCGTAACTTTTCCGTTGACGGTTTTTTGGATTCTGTTTCCTTTTTCGTCATACTTATATGTTGCGAACGGTTTGTCTTCGCCTTTTTTTGTAACGGCGGTCAGGTTGTCTTCCGCGTCCCACGTATATGTGTATTTGCCGTCGGATGTGCGGTTGCCGTTTTTATCGTAGGACAGGTCTTCGTCATTCACCTTCGTCAGCTGGTTCATGATGTTGAAGGATGCGTTGACTGATTTGCTTGCGCCGTCCTTTGTTGTGGTGACGTTTGTCCGGTTGCCGAAGCCGTCGTACGTATATTGAATGACGGTGCCGTCTTCATGAGTTTCTTTGACGAGCTGATTGAGCTTGCCGTATTCGTACTGCACCTTTCCGCCCGCTGAGCTGTCGATGACCGTGCGGTTGCCGTTGGCGTCATATTCATAGCTTTCCCGGAAGATGCTGCCGCCGTTTTTCGCTCCGATATGAAGAGAGCTGACGAGATTTCGCTCATCATACGAGAAGCTCGTGCCGACTTCATTGCCGCTGATGAATGTCTGGACATTGCCGTTTTCATCATAATCAAATGTATAAGCTGAAGTGCCGTCTTTCATTTCAATCATTTGATCAAGTTTGTTGTACGTAAAGCTGTTTGTTCCTTTTTGGCCGCCATGGCTCCATGAGAAAGTTTTCAGCTTATCCGAATCAGCCGGATACGTCCAGTTTTGGCTGCCGCCGCGGTCGGTTAATTCGGTCAGGCGGTTTTTGTTGTCAAAGGTGCGTTTTTTCGTTGTATTTTGTTCTTTGTTTGTGACCGACGTTTCATTGCCGTTTTTGTCATAGGTAAAGTTGTATTTTTCAGTGCCGTTATACGCTTTTGACTTAACCCGGTCTGTGCCGTCATAGGTCAGCGACACTTCATTGCCGTTGGCGGAAACGGTTTTCGTCAAGTTGCTGTTGGCGTCATATTCACTCTTCAGTACATTGCCGAGCGGGTCGGTTGTTTTGACGAGCTTGCCCATGACGTCATATTCATATTGATAGGTCTGGTCTGCGCCGGCCCGAATCGTTTTTGTCAGCTCATTTCCTTCCTTGTCATAGCTGTGAAGGATGGATGTGCCGTTTGACAGGGTCAGCTTTGTCAGCTGGTCTGCCTGATCGTATTCGTAGGCGGTTGTTTCGCCTTTCGCGTCGGTTTCAGATGTTTTCTTGCCAGTCTCGTCATATGAAACAGTGCTTGCATACCCTAGTTCGTCTTCTTCTTTTGTGACATAATTTCCTTTTTCGTCATAGGTGTTTTTCGTCAGGATGCTTCCTTCGATTAAACGGATATCATCAAACCACGCCGTTCCTGTGGCGCTTTTTTGGAACAGAATGCTGATTTCGATTTTATTGATCGGCTTTGTTTTCGGAATGACTGCCGCTCCCCGGTTCCATTCCTGGGTCCCCTGCGGGAATTTGGCGGTGTATACGCCCGTCGTGCCGTCCGCATAGGTGACGCCGGCCTGAAGCGCGTAATCATTGTCGTTCGTTAATTTCACGCCGTCTGCCTTGGACATCCCTGTCAGCGTGATATATACCGGCTTATCGTCCGCGCTTTGGCCTAATGTAACGGTTTGTTTTGCGGCCGCATTGGCTTGTGATGCATTTGTGCGGGACGCTTTTAATGAGCTGTCATCATCGAAGCCTTCATCAAGGTCAGCGGCGGCTCCGCTTGTGCTCCAGCCGTCTGCTTTGGCCGTGAAACTGCTGTTTTGAACCGGGTTATAGCTTGAAGAGACTTCGCCTTTTTCCAGCTGAACCTGATCAAACCACGCTTTTCCTTTGCCGTCCTTGTCGTTATGATCCACTTCCATATAGACGATGGCTTTTCCTGCATTGGCCGGTGTTGTAAAGGTGATTTGCCGTTTCGTCCAGTCATTCTTTCCGGCTAATGCGCCTGATTCATTGTGAATCCATTGAATTCGTTTTTGGTCTTTGTCACGCAGATCAATGTTGAAATACGCTCTCGCCTTTGTCAGATCTGTTTTGATCTGGCCGCTGAGTGTATACGTCGTATTCGGCTCAAGCTGCACTTCCTGCGTTGCGGACGCATGGCCGTGCTCTGTTCCGGCTGAAGCGGATTGTGAGGTGATCTCCAGTGCTTTTTGTCCGGACAGCGCGCCGCTTCTTGCTTTTACAGACGCAATACTTCCGCTGTCTCTCGTAGCGGTGAGATTCCAGCCCAGCTTTGTTCCTTCAAAGCTGCCGTCTTTCAGCAGACTTGCCGAAGCTGCCAGCTCTTTGCTTGATTGAATGAGATTTCCGTACTTGTCATACACGGCGGCGGATGAGGATTTTCCGCTTTGATCGGTTTCAGAAACGGCATCCAGTCCGTCGTATGCAATATCAGTGACATTCCCCTCGGTATCCTTCATTTTCGTTACGTCATTGTTTTTGTTGTACTGATACGTTTCGGTGCCGTAGTTGTCTTTTACGGCTGTGACGTTGCCGTCTTTATCATATTGATAGCTTTCTGTCGCTTTGCCCGCATCCGCGTCGTTCGGATCGGTGTCCTGAATGACGTTGTTGCCTTCGTATACGGTGTTGGTCGTGATTTTCAGCCCTTCGGCATCATCGATCATCTGGATCGGGTTGCCCGCCTCGTTATAGCCGTACTGCACTTTGCGGCCGTTCGGCTGTGTCATGAGCAGTGTTTTTTTGCCGGCGTCATAGCTGTAATCATACGTTTCGTTTTTCGCATTGACGGCTTTAGCCAGGCGGTGGCCGCTGTATTGGTATTCAGTGAACAGCGGTTTGTCATCCGTACTGTTTGCGGAATACTGCTTGACGAGGCGCCCGTCGGCATCATAGTCATAGCTTGTGACGCTGCCGTCAGTATCCGTCACCTTTTTAAGAAGGTCTTTGTCATATGAATACGAAATCTTTTTGTTTTTCGGGCCTGTTAAAGATGTGACATGGCCGTTTTCATCATAGGTAAACGTCAGCTTGCGCCCTGATGCGTCTGTTATGGCGGTCAGCTGATTGCTGTCGTTATACTCGTATACGGTTGTGTTGTTGTGTCCGTCAACGATTTTTTGGAGCTTGCCGCCTTTTTTGCTGAAATAAGCGTTCGTCTGATCTTTTGTTTTTAATACAAATTGATCGCTTGTTTCCGTCAGTTCGAGATAAACGCCCGTCGGCGGCTGATACGTGCCGTCAGATTTTTTCGTGAAGACATGTGTTGTCGCGTCCTCATCAATATAAACGGCTCTGCCGTCTTCAGAAAGGATCGACGTTTCCGCATCGGCATACCAGCCTTGGCCGAACATATGGTCAGAGCTGTCAAGGCTGTTGAAGGTCCGGGAGAGTCCGAGCCCCGGTCCGCGTCCGTCGATTGACATATCTTCTTCATTGACGATGACATTTCCCGTCGCGCCATTCAGCTGTCCGTCCGGAATGTCAATAATGGACCAGAATTCTTCCGTTCCGAGGAATTCCGCCCCTTCATGGAAAACAGGGTTAAAAGGTGCCGTCGGTATGCTGTCACCATTTGCGTCATAGGCGGTCAGCGTGAAGGAATAGTTCTTCTTTCCTTTGTAATTGCCGTTTGCGTTTTCGTAAACAGGTGAAGGGTCAAGCGCCAGTTCGCCGCCCTTTCCGTCCGTGTGAAGCTGGAATTTTCCCGCTTTCACTTCATCGGCTGACGGCCAGATGTTTTTGTTTTGGGTCGTCCAATGATCGGTATCCCCGACATCAAATGATTGATAGTCTTTTCCGTTGTAGATATTGATTTTGTAGCCTTTGGCGTTTTTGACTTTATCCCATATGAGATTGACATAACCCGTTTGGCTCGATTTCGTGTTCGTATAGACATAGCCTGTCAGATTTTTCGGCTTTGCGATATCAGGCAGCGCCGGACTAGCTTCCGGTGAGGCAATCGCTTCTCCGTCTTTGTTATAGGCGATAACTTTAAATCCGTAGGTTTTCCGGTTTGCGTCACCTCCGGCATTTTTATAAACGGGACCCGGGTTGATCGGCAATTCCGCGCCTTTTTTGTCTTTCAGGTGAAGCGCATATTTTCCGGCGCTGATTTCCGCCTTTGTCGGCCAGATGTTTTGATCTTTTGTGGACCAGGATGTTTTATTTCCGAGGTCAAGCGTTTCAAAGCCTTTGCCGTTAAAGACTTGCATTTTATATCCGGCTGCGCCTGATACGGCTTTCCAGGAAAGATCAAACCAGCCTGTTGCGTTGTTGTTATTAAAACCTTTCGTGCTTGGCCTTTGAACTCTGCCAATATTCGGAATGACGGGCTTGGCAGCCGCAGACATGGCGCCTTCTCCCTGGTCAAACACCGCGCTGACCGCGACCCAGTAATTTTTGCTTGCCGGATAGCTGCCGCCGGAGTTTTTATAGACCGGTGAAGGGTCAAGCGCTAATTCACTTCCGCCTTTTCCGTCTGTATGCAGCTTATATTTACCGGAATCAATTTCCGCTTTTGTCGGCCAGATGTTTTTTCCTTTTGTGCTCCAAGAGGTTGCATTTCCGACAGAAATGGCTTGATATTCTTTCCCGTTATAAAGCCACACTTTATAGCTTTTGGCGCCTTCAGCTTTTTTCCAGCTGATATTGAAAAATCCTGTCGAATCTCCGTTATGATACGCTTTGACAGACGGCGTGTCCGCCTTCGGAATCGTGTATGTCACTTCGATATAAGGTTTTTTATTAGAGTTGGCTGATGACATCAGCTTCTTCCAATATTCTTTTCCGTTTCCGTTTGTGTGAAGCTTAAAGCCGTAATTGGCACCGCCGCTGTTCCACGACTTGACTGCGGATGTGACATCGAAGCTTGCCCATTGGCCTTTATAGACCTCGGCTTTGCCGATGTTTTTGGAGCCCGGCTTATTCTTCCACGTGATCTTGGCATTGTCGTAATTGCTGTTTACGGTGTCGAGCCAAAGCCCCGTCGCCTTTGATCCGTAATAGGAGTGGGCTGTGTATGCTTTAAGCGTCGCTTTTGTCACCGTCATGTTTTTGATCGGCTTTAAATTATCAAACTTCATAAATGCGTAGTTCGTTCCGGTTGTGCCGTCATAATAGCCCGTTTTCAGCACGTATGCTTTCAATCCGGCGTCCCATTTCTGCGACGCGGCAGAGTAGTTTGTCGTCGGATACGCGCTCATGACAAAGGTATCGGATGACACAGATACTGATGTTGACGGGTCAATAGATACCGGATAAACCCGCTTGGGATCTTTCAGCCATTTTTCATCGGCCGTTACATGGAGCAAGTAGCCTTCGCTGTTTTTTTCAAGCTTGAAGCTGACATCTTCTGACCTGCTGACTTCGCCTGACTTTTCGTCGAGATCTGAGTCGGTCATAAAAGGCTTCGGTACGGTGTAGACGACATTGCCTTTATCATCAGAAAACGCGATAGAGCCGTCTTCCTGTTCTTTAGCCTGAAGGTCGGTTTTGATTTGAAAGGTGAAGGAATTGTAGCCTTCGTATTTGTGAAGCACAAGGTCTTCTTTTATGTTTTCGTTAAATGTGTAGGTTTGTAAATCAATAGCAGGAAACACTTGCTGATACGTAAGCTCGTTGCTGTCTTCCTTGACTTTTGCTGAGGCATCTGTCGGAGTGATTGCAGCCTGATCGGGGCCTTTTGCGCCGGTTAAAGAGTATGTGAGCTTATGATCATCGTGTTCAAATGTAGCGTATAATCCGTTTTTCATTTGCTTCAGAAAATCGGAGTTCAGCACTGTATTTTCCGTCCCGACTTCCTTTGAGCCGGTTTTCAATTCAGGAGAAATGTCTTCCCAGTCCGCATTGGCGGTTTCTTTCGTATGAATGGGGTCTGTGTAGATTTCCTGTTTGTATACACCCTCGCCCTCATAATAAAGTTTTGTATTCTCAGTTCTTTCAGACGTGATCTCACCGTCTTTATTGATATCTTTTTGATCAAACGGCATCTGCTCGGATGCTTTTTCCGCCGGAAGATCTTTTTCCGGGTCTGCTACCGGAATGGCGGCGGTTTTCACTTGATCTTGTTTTTCACGCGTTTCTGCCGCAAATACATCGGCAGGCGCAATGGAAATCATAAGCGATGCCGCAAGAGTGCCGGCCAGCCATTTTTTCCACTTGTTCTTTTTTCCTATTTTCATAGGTTCTCCTCCTTCTTTTGTAATATAGGCTTAACAATAGTAATATTATTGAAATTGTTTATCAATATTTTCCTAGGTATTTAAGGTTATTTTAAGGATGATAGGAATTTATGACCTTTTACTCATATAAAAAAACCGCCGGCTGCCGGCGGTTTTTCGTATTATGGATAGCGGAGATTTGTATTTTGTGCTCCCGCGTAGGATTGGGCGAAGTTTTTGGCATCCTGCGCTGAAAGCGTGCCGTAGCTGTAATTGGATCTCGGATTCCAGCCGGTGCTCGGTGATTTCGGGGCTTTGAGCGACGGGAATGAACCGATATCGGTGAATTGGGCCGTCCCGTAGTCGTCTATCATTCCGCCTTTTTCATTTCCGTTGCCGAAGTAGTTGGCTTCTGAGAAGACAGTCGCGTTTGTGTGAATGGTGAAACCTAAATTGAAATTGGTCACATAGTTGTTTTTCGCGTGAAAATAGCCGTATCTCATCAGGCCCGGTGAACGGACATAGACGTTATTAAAATAGTTGTTGGTGATCGTCATATGCGGATAGCCGATATAATTGCGTCCTTCGTTATCATCATTCGGATAACCGAGAATCAGGCCGTACAGATGATCGGAGAATTTAGAATTAGACAGCGTCACAAAATCCGCTTTGGCGCCGACATACAGAAGCTTTCCCAAATCGCTGTGGCTGTTCGGATTGTAGCTGTGCCCTTCAAACCACACGTGGTCAATCCAGTAATTCTGTCCGTTCGCTATGTACATCGGAATGTCGTTGTTGCCCGTAATAGCTGCACTATGGCCGATAATGAGATTTTTGAAAATCACATTGTTTGAGCCGGAGCCTGTTGTCAGATAGATGTTGGTCAGCCTGTGGCTGGTATAAGAGCCGACGATGGTTTTATTGGCGCCGACTGTCACGACAGCTTTACCCGGGGAGTAAATATCACTTGTGATGACAATGGTTTTGCGGTCCGCCCCGCCCGCATTGTTTTTCAAATCATTGAGATTGCTGACGTAGACGACGGGGCCGCCCTGGCCTCCCGATACGGCGGATTTTGCTTTTCCGTTATGATCCTTCGCATTTCCCGCAAATCCGGTAAGTCCCTGCATCACATCCGGATACGCCGCTGCCGCTTCTGCCTGCTTGGATGCGGAACATACGATGGCCAGACAAAGCGCAAATCCGAGTGCAGCTAAGAAAGCAAGATGACGCGTCTTCTTGATCATGCCCTTCACTCCTTTAATCTCTTAAATTGTAAATACATGAAGTATTATACAATTACTATCCTCTTTTTCCATGATCTGTTTGTCTGCTTTTTCGTTGTGGCTGAAAAGCCCCAAAACATAAAAAAAAGCAGCCGATACGGCCGCCTATATACGGGTGCTGTCTGCCTGAGCCTCCGCCGGCACGGCTTTATGCTTTCGAATCAAGGACAGCGCCATCCCCGCAAAAATCATCACAATCCCCAAAGATTGATAAAGATCGGGGCGAAATCCTGTAAACACGGTGTCAAGCACGATCGCCACCGCCGGATCAAGAAATACGATGATCGAAATAAACCGGGTGGATAAAAACCGCAGGCTGTCAAAAAAGAGCAAATACACAATTCCCGTGTGAATGATGCCGGTCGATACAATCATAATCCAGTTCACCTGCGACAAATCAGAAAAAGCGCCGAAACGGACGAACGGGAGAAGAATGATGACGCCCAATCCGGTCTGCATACAGGTGACGGCATATGGGCTGAGGCTGTTGATACCTTTCCCGGCCAGTGTCGTAAAGGCGTAAAAAAGGGCGGCCAGGACGGCCCAAATAATCCCCGATCCCATCAGCTGAGAAAATGACGTATTTCCGTTGATGCCGGAAATCAGAGCGGTGCCCAGAAAACAAATCACGATGGAACTGACGGACACAAGATGCAGTTTCTCCCGGTATATGAGACTCCCAAGGAGAAGAACGAGAACCGGAGCCAAATGATAAACGGAAATCGCTATCGTCACTGATGTTTCCTCAAATGATTTAAATAAAAACACCCAGTTCAGCACGAGAAAAAATCCGCAGGCCAGTGTCTGCAGCACCTCACGCCGGTTCCATTGTTCGGTGCGGTACCGTCCGGAACCAAACCAGCAAACGCCCAGAAACAATGAGGCGCACAGACATCTCACAAAGACCAGTTCAATTGAAGGCACATTCGTATGTTCTGAGAAAAAGCCGATAGATCCGAAAATGACCATGGAAATGACCATTTTGATGACGGCATTTGATGCTTGTTTAGCTTGCATTGATTCGCTTCCTCCATATCATTGACTGTTTATTCAGACAAACACTAACAGCCATTTTACTTGATTCAGAGGAAGAAATCACCCTATTTTTCGAAAGCCGGCGGTCTTTTCTCATAAAAAAAGCCCCGCATCAGCGGGGCCGTCTGTTAATGAACGATCAGTACAGGGCAAGGAGACAATTGTGAGACTTTGTGGCTCACGCTTCCGAGCATCATTTCTTTAAATCCGCTGATTCCGCGGCTTCCGACGACAATCAGATTGAAATGCTGTTCTTTCGCTATGTTTAAAATTTGATGTGCAGGTTCGCCTTGAACGTACAGGCTTTCCGCGTTAACTCCGCTTTCCGCCGCTTTCTGCTTGGCATCTTCCAGAATGGCTGCTCCTTTTTGCGCGACTTCATGTTTGATGTCTTCAATGAAGTTTTCCGGAACATAGACAATGCCGGTTAAAGCTGTTGTGGAGACAACGGCTTCACGTCCCGCATAGAGAATGGTGAGTTCCGCCTGCTGTTCTTTCGCCAGATGGATCGCTGCATCCAGAGCTTTGCTGCTCATGTCTGAACCGTCTACTGCTGCAAGAATTTTTTTAAACATATGAATCCCGCCTTTCTGCTTTTATTGTCCTCCTCTCATTGCTGAATGTCAATTTTGCCGGCTTTCTCCGGAACATTGTGTTTACAGACTTTCTCCGTTTGTGGCGATGACGTCTTTATACCAATAAAAACTTTTCTTTTTCTTTCTTTCAAACGTGCCTTTTCCGTCATTGCCGCGATCCACATAAATATAGCCGTAGCGTTTTTTCATTTCTGCGGTTGAGGCGCTGACGAGGTCAATCGGCCCCCACGACATGTAGCCGATCAGGTCGACGCCGTCTTCAATCGCCTCTCTTGCTTCTATTAAATGATCACGCAGATAATCGATGCGGTATTCATCCTGAATGCTTCCGTCTTCCTCCGGCTCATCAACCGCGCCGAGCCCGTTTTCGACGATAAAGAGCGGTTTCTGATAACGGTCGTACAGCGTGTTTAAAGTGATGCGCAATCCCTTCGGATCAATCTGCCAGCCCCATTCCGAAGATTTCAGGTACGGGTTTTTCACGCCGCCGAGAAGATTCCCCCTGGCTTGCGCCAGATCCTCAGGCGCCGTGCTGGCCGTCATCGACATGTAGTAGCTGAAGCCGATGTAATCCACCGTATGTTCTTTCAGGAGCGCCTCGTCTCCTTCCTTCATCTCGATCGTAATTCCGTTTTCTTTAAAGAAGCGCTTCATGTAGCCCGGATAACTGCCCCTCGCCTGCACATCAGAAAAGAACAGCGTGCTCCGCTCTTTTTGCAATGCCGCATATACATCCTCCGGCTTCGGCGTCATCGGATACGTCGTCGTCGCGGCGATCATGCAGCCGATCTGTGAATCCGGGATGATCTCATGGCCGGCTTTTACCGCCAGCGCGCTCGCCACAAATTGGTGGTGGGCTGCTTGGTACATCGTGTTTTGTTTATTTTCGCCTTCCCGGAATATAAGACCGCCTCCTGTAAACGGAGCGTGGAGAACGACGTTGATTTCATTGAATGTCATCCAATATTTCACTTTGTCTTTATAACGGGTGAAAACCGTGCGGGCGTACCGTTCATAGAAATCGACCATTTGGCGGTTTCGCCAGCCGCCGTAGTTTTTCACCAGACCGAGCGGCATCTCATAGTGAGAAATCGTGACGACCGGTTCGATCTGATGTTTTCTCAATTCGTCAAAAAGACGATCGTAAAATTGCAGCCCTTCTTCGTTCGGTTCTGTTTCATCGCCGTTCGGAAAAATTCTCGTCCATGCAATGGAGGTGCGGAACGCTTTAAAGCCCATCTCCGCAAACAGGGCGATATCCTCTTGATAGCGGTGATAAAAATCAATCGCGTCGTGATACAGATTCAGCGCATCGTCCGTCTCATGAAACGGAGACATAATGCCGTCCGGGGAGACATCCGCCGTAGAAAGTCCTTTGCCGCCTTCTTTATAAGCTCCTTCAATCTGATTGGCAGCCGTTGCGCCGCCCCATAAAAAACCTTCCGGAAATCTCTTCATGTTTTCTCCACCTCTTTTTCAGGATAACGCCAGCAGCGCTTCGTTCGGTTTGACCATTCCGCGTTTTTTCACGTCTGTAAATAAATATTGATCCGTATTCGTAATGATGACCGGCGTCATCACGTCAAAGCCGGCAGCCCTTATCTCTTCGATATCAAAAGTAATCAGCAGATCTCCCGGCGCGACGGCATCGCCTTCTTTGACGTGCATTTCAAAATGCCTGCCATCCAGCCGTACCGTATCAAGCCCGATATGAATGAGAATTTCGGCTCCCCGGGCACTCGTAATGCCGATGGCGTGCTTTGTTTTAAATACGGCTGTCACCCTGCCTTCTACGGGAGAAACCGCTGCGCCCTCTTCAGGCAGAATCGCAAAACCTTTTCCCATCATTCCACCGGAAAACACGCTGTCGTTCACTTCGCTTAATGCTTTCACTTCGCCTTTAATCGGGCTGTGAATGATTTCTCCGCCTGCCGTCACACCCGGCGTTTCAGATGCTTTGTCCCGTTCAGACTGTACATCTTCAAATCCGATCAGCAGTGCCGCCGCCATACCCGCCGCAAACGAGATAAAAAGCCCGATCAGCGCGTAAAGAAACGTCGGCCCGATAAAGACCGGAATGCTCGGCAGACCCGCGTTTCCGCCGACAATGTAGGAAGCGACGCCCGTTACACCGTAAAAAGCGCCGCCGGCCGCGCCGCCGATTAAAGCAGCCGCGAACGGTTTTTTCAATCTCATGTTGACGCCGTACATGGCAGGTTCGGTTATGCCCATCAAAGCCGTAATGCTCGTCGTAAACGCGAGTGATTTGAAGGTTTTATTTTTTGATTTCAAGAAAACCGCAAATGACGCGCCGGCCTGCCCCATGTTCGCCAAAAACATCGCAGGCAGAATGTAATCATGTCCGTTTTGAGCGATGTTATTGATCATGATCGGCACAAGTGCATAATGCATCCCCGTCATAATGATGAGCGAAAATGTGCCGGCCAGCAGAATCATTGCGGCAATCCCCGCATGACTGAACAAATAATTGACGCCGACAGACAGGTCATTTCCGAGAATCGCGCCGAGCGGGCCGACTGTGATCAGTGTGACAGGCACGACGATCACAAGCGTAAGCATCGGAACGGCAATCAATTTCAAAGAAGAAGGAGTGATTCGGTCGATTCCCTTCTCCACATAGGACATCAGCCAGATCGCCAGCAAAATCGGAATGACTGTCGATGAATACGTGGCAACGGTTACAGGAAGACCGATAAAGGAGATGCTCTTCCCAGACCCAAGCAAGGCCGTCAAATCCGGATGCAAAATCGCACCCGCCACAGCAGCCGCCACGTACGGATTACATCTGAATTTCCTCGCCGCGCTTACCGCAAGCAAAATCGGCAGAAAATAAAACGCACCATCACCGACAGCCGTAAGAATGCTGTGAGTCTGGCTCTTCTCCGACATCCAGCCGAATGTCACCGCTAACGCGACAAGTCCTTTTATCATGCCCGCTCCGGCAATGGCCGGCAGAATCGGTGTAAACACGCCGGAAATCACATCAAACACGGCACTCAGCACATTTTTCTTCTGCTTTGAAGTTTTATTTGCGCTTTCATCGCTGAGCCTGCTGCACTCCATCAAAGCCTGATACACCTTCGGCACATGATTGCCGATAATGATCTGAAATTGCTCGCCGCTGATATTTGTCCCCATCACGCCTTCCGTCTGTTCCAGCCCGTCCCGATCTGCTTTCGCATTGTCGTACAGATTAAAACGAAGCCGCGTCATGCAATGGATGACACTTTGAACATTCTCCTCCCCGCCGACAAGTTGTAATATCTCTTTTGATATTTTAAGATAGTCCATGAGTATACCTCCTTAAAAATGGGGGAACTGCCGGACGAAAGGTGGCCGCCTTTCTCCGGCTTTTTTTGTTATGAAATCAGCATCACCTCCAAAAAAGGGTATAAAAAAAACCTAAACTGCACAGCACACGGAGGTCTTCCCCGGTCTGACGCAATTTAGGTTTTGCCTGCGGTTTGCAGTAACAATCCTAGGTGAATGATATTGGGTTGATATGTATACTTTAGCACTGGATTTATGGGGTGTCAACGCTTACATTTTAATTATTGTGCTTTAATGATTCATATTATGTTACTTATGTAATGATAGTATAACTTAAAACAAAAACTTGATTAGTGTTTTCACTAATCAAGCATCTAGCGGCAATCTGCTTTTTTAATAGAGTTTTTTCTGTTCTGATATGCTTTTAAAAATTCCTTGTTCACAGCAAAAAGATACCGAATTGCTCTTCAAAAGCTACCTTTATCTTTTCTTCATCCTTAATATAAATGATCATATTATTGTTTACTTTCTTCAACTGTGTAACATTGTTCAGCTTCGAATGAAAAACGATGGATTCATCATAAGTCAGACTTACATCGCATTCCATCTTATATACATCTACAAATAGCACCAGTTTAAACCCTTTAGTATCTTTTACAGAATATATTAATTCTCCAGCATCTGGATTATCCGCTATACTTACCGGTTCATTCAAAAACAGCTCTAATAACTCAAGTTCATCATATTTTATAAACAAATCAAGTCACCTTCTAAATAGATTCATGTTATGGGCTATAGCTATAATATCAACTCCTGCCAATTGAGCTCACACCAATATCACATAGGATATCCGGTAAAACGGATCCCAGTTCCCTTCTCTACACTGTTTCTATATCTAAATCTGAAATTCAATATAAGTATTTTTATCCCAAATATAATTTAAGGCTTTTTAAGAGATACTGCACTTATAAAACAACCTCTAGAGCAAATTATAGAGTATTAATTACTTTGAAGTGATTTTTTATATTATAAAAAAAAGAACCTTCTTAATTAAAAGAAGGTCCTAAGTCCGGATCACTCCACTCCCCAAACAGCCTCCCCGTCACAGCTCAGCACACTAAACATCATGACCTCTTTCTCTCTCTAAGTCCCATTCTTTCAGGAAGACGCCGTCGTAATTTGTTCCGTTCAGGTTGATTCTGGCTTTGCTGCTGCCGGTTATTGTCCAGGTTCCGTTCATTTCCCCGGAAATGGTGCCGTTTGTATTAAGCCGGATGGTTTTTGGGGTTTTGATTGTGGCTGTGATGTTTTTTCCGTGTCTGCGGAATCCCTTGTATGATCCTGTGCTATCTCATTTATTTTTTGAGAAAGAAACAGCCGAAACAATCCGTTCGCGACATTCATTTGGATAAGACCATGCCATAAAAAAAGGCACACACTGATGGGTATGTGCCTTTCTTTTTTTATTCCGTAATCAGCGTATGAATCAGCTTCGGCGCTTCCGCTTTTTCTGAGATGCGGATGTTGTCATAGACTTTGGCGGTCACGTCGTCAACGTTTTCGCGGTTGGCGTAAAGGGTAACGAGCGGCTCTCCTTTTTCGACTTTGTCACCGACTTTTTTACGGAGCATGATGCCGACGGCAAGGTCGATTTCGTCCTCTTTTGTCGCACGTCCCGCGCCTAACAGCATCGCTGCGACGCCGATTTCGTCAGCGATGATTTCTGAAACGACACCCGCTTCTTTTGCCGGGACGTCAATTTTGTACGCCGCCTGCGGAAGTTTGGACGGTTCGTCAACGACGGAAGCGTCTCCTCCCTGATTGCTCAGGAACTCTTTGAACTTTTCAAGCGCTTTGCCGTTTTTCATGACTTCCTGCAGCTTCGTTCTCGCTTCTTCCAATGTCTCGGCTTTTTTCGCCAATACGACCATTTGGCTGCCGAGCGTGAGGACGAGTTCGTTTAAGTCTTCAGGGCCTTCTCCTCTTAACGTATCAATGGCTTCTTGAACCTCCAGGGCATTCCCGATCGCAAAACCGAGCGGCTGCGACATGTCAGAAATCACGGCCATCGTCTGGCGGCCGACGTTGTTTCCGATGCGGACCATTGCTTTGGCGAGGTTCACAGCGTCTTCATCCGTTTTCATAAACGCGCCGGCGCCCGTTTTGACGTCAAGCACGATCGCATCTGCTCCGGCGGCGATTTTTTTACTCATAATAGAGCTTGCGATCAGCGGGATGGAGTTCACCGTACCCGTTACATCACGCAGCGCATACAGCTTTTTATCGGCAGGCGTCAAGTTGCCGCTTTGTCCGATGACGGCTACTTTGTCGCGGTTCACAAGCTTGATGAATTCATCTTTTGACAATTCCACGTGGAAGCCTTCGATCGCTTCCAGTTTATCAATGGTTCCCCCCGTATGGCCGAGGCCGCGTCCGGACATTTTAGCAACGGGAACGCCGAGCGCCGCGACGAGCGGTGCGAGTACGAGAGTCGTCGTGTCGCCGACCCCGCCCGTAGAGTGCTTGTCGACCTTGATGCCTTCGATGGCGGAAAGATCAATCGTCTCCCCTGAATTGACCATCGCCATTGTCAGATCGGCGCGCTCCCGATCTGTCATATCCTGAAAATAAATCGCCATGGCAAGGGCGCTTGCCTGGTAATCAGGGATGCTTCCGTCCGTATATCCTTTTACGAAAAATTGAATTTCTTCTGTTGTCAGTTCTTTTCCGTTTTGTTTTTTTACAATAAGATCTACCATTCTCATGATCCATCACCTGTCCTTCAATTATGTTCAGTGAATCAATCCCACGATCGCCGCTGTCAGGAAGCTGACGAGCGTTGCGCCGTACAGCAGCTTCAGCCCGAACCGCGCGACGACGTTTCCTTGCTTTTCATGCAGTCCTTTCACCGCACCCGTAATGATACCGATAGAGGAGAAATTCGCAAATGAGACAAGGAATACCGATACCACTGCCTGAGTATGCGCGCTGAAATGGAAATCGCCGGATGAGAGCGTCTGCATCGCCACAAATTCATTCGATACCATTTTCGTCGCCATAATGCTTCCTGCGCTCACCGCTTCATTCCACGGAATACCGGTTAAAAACGCAAACGGCGCGAAGACATAGCCGAGCAGCGCCTGGAATGTAATGCCGAAGACCGCGTTAAAAACGCCGTTGACCAGGGCAATGAGTGCGACAAATCCGATCAGCATCGCCGCTACGACAACGGCGACTCTGAATCCATCCATTATATACTCACCGAGCACTTCAAAAAAGGATTGCTTTTCTTCTTCAGGAACGACGATCAAATCCTCTTCTTTGCTGACGGTGTACGGGTTGATGATAGAAGCGATGATAAATCCGCCGAATAAGTTCAGCACAAGCGCCGTCACGACGTATTCCGGCTTCAGCATCATCATGTAAGAACCGACGATCGACATTGAGACCGTCGACATAGCAGATGCGCAAAGCGTGTATAAGCGCTGTTCAGTAAGATAGCCGAGCTGTTTTTTCAAGCTGATAAACACTTCTGATTGCCCTAAAATTGCGGAGGCGACAGCGTTGTAAGATTCGATTTTCCCCATTCCGTTCACCTTGCTTAACGCAAGACCGATATACTTCGTGATGAAGGGGAGGACCTTCCAATGCTGCAGAATTCCGATTAAAGCGGATATAAAGACGATCGGCAGAAGCACGCTCATGAAGAACGTCGTCTGTTTCGCATTCACAAGTCCGCCGAATACAAAGTTAATCCCTTCTGATGCATATTCCAGCAAATAGTTAAATCCTTTTGCAAAACCCCCGACAAGAAAATTCCCGATACCGGTGTTGAGGAGAATGTAACCGAGAACCAGCTGCAGCACGAGCATGACGGCGATCGGCCGGATTCTGATTCTTTTTTTGCCATTGCTGGCGAGCCAGGCAAGACCTAAAAACACAATGATACCGATAATTCCGATGAGATACTTCATATGTGTTCTCCTTTTATTTGTATTCGCTTACAATTTTTTATGCATCAACAAAGAAAGAGGTTGGCGGAAGCTTTCAGCTTCCGCACTGCTGATTAATAGTCGCTGCTGACGCTGTCTCCGCCGCTCACGATAGAGACGCCCGCACTTGCGCCGATCCGGCTCGCGCCCGCCGCAATCATGCTGTCAACATCAGCTTTTGTTCTGATGCCGCCTGATGCTTTGACCCCGATGTCCGGTCCGACTGTTTTTCTCATGAGAGCGATGTCTTCAGCCGTTGCTCCGCCTGTCGAAAAACCGGTAGACGTTTTGACGAAATTGGCGCCTGCGGATACCGCTAAGCGGCACGCACGCTCTTTTTCTTCGTCTGTCAAAAGGCATGTTTCGATGATCACTTTGACGAGCGCTTTTTTATCAGCTGCTTCAACTACCGCGCGGATATCAGCCTCAACAGCCTCATCATCACCGTCTTTTAATGCGCCGATATTGATGACCATGTCAACCTCAGTGGCTCCTTTTGAAATGGCATCCTTCGTTTCAAATGCTTTTGTTTCCGATGTCGTTGCGCCGAGAGGGAATCCGATAACGGTGCAAACGTCAACTCCCGTGCCCTTCAACTCCTCCGCTGCGAGTTTGACCCAAGTCGGGTTCACACAAACGGAAGCGAATTTATACTCTTTTGCTTCTTTTATCAGTTGTAAAATATCTGCTTTTTGTGTATGCGGTTTCAAAGCAGTATGGTCTATTTGACTTGCAATTGACATTGTATGCACTTCCTTTTTCCTAGGATAGGTTTAGAATAACCGAATTTTGAACATATGTAAATTGGTTATTGAAATTATGTTCAAGAATTGTCACAACTCTTGAATGAGTTTTTTGGCTGTATGCTGATCGGTAATCAAAACGTTGGCGTATTTTCCTGTCAGGGCCCCGTGAATGGCCTTGCATTTTCTGCTGCCGCCCGCCACCAGAATCGAACGTTCTTTCATTTTCAAGTCGCTGAGCTCGACTCCGATCGTCCGGCCGTTAATGCTGCTGCTGCAGATCCTGCCTTCCGCGTCAAAAAACCGCGAACAAATATCGCCGACTCCGCGCGCTTTCAGCAATTGTTTCTCTTCTTCCCGGAAATAGCCGAGCCTGAAAAGCAGCGCCTCATCCCGGACGGTTCCGACCGTAAACAGCGCGATATTGGCTTGTCTGCCCATTTCAATGATCCGCTTAATATGTCTGTCCCGCTCGACCATCTGTTTCACATCGGCGCTGTCAAATATAACCGGCAGCGGCAAATACCTCGGCATGGTCTGAAATGCTTCGGCGAACAGCTGAATCGTTTCTGACGAATACGTATTGACATTGGAATGACTGATGCCGCCTTTCAGTTGCACGACTTCAACGCTCTTTACCTGCTTCGGCTCCATGCGGCTTGCGATCTGGTACATCGTCGTCCCCCAGCTTACGCCGAGTATATCGCCGTCCTTTACAGTTTTATGCATATAGTCTGCGCCATAACGGCTTAAGTAATGTGTAATGGCCTGGTAATCGTCACTTGGAGAAAAGACGACGTGCGCCTCAAGCAGCCCGTATTTTTCTTCCAGCTTCGCGCCGAGCTCGTCCAGATCCTCAAACGGGTCCATGACGCGAATTTGGACATATCCTTTTTCCTTTGCGTACTGAAGCAGCCTCGAAACGGTGGGGCGTGACAGATTAAGCCGTTCGGCGATCTGCTGCTGGCTGTAATCTGATTGGTAATATAGTTTTGCCGCTTCTATGCTGAGCTGCTGTTTTTCACGATCCATATCGCGCCTCCCCTCTCCGCTTATCATATCACCAAAACACGCGGTAAAAAAGCACCCTCTGATGGGGTGCCTATTTTTTCAGCACAAGCTCCTGAATCGCATGCGCTACGCCGTGTTCGTTGTTTGATTTTGTTTCAAAATTTGCAATTTCCCTTACTTCCGGGATGGCATTGGCCATTGCGACACCGCAGCCGGCCCACTGAATCATGGAAATGTCGTTGCCGTTATCCCCGATCGCCATGACGTCTTTTTGTTCAATGCCGAGTTTTTCAGCCAGCAGCTTGACCGCGTTTCCTTTACTGACTTTCGGGTGAAGAATCTCATGAAAGAACGGCGCGCTTTTGACCATTGTGTATGTTTCCGTGAATGATTCCGGAATGGAAGCGATCGTTTTCTCCAGCTTGTCCGGATCGTCGATGAACATGACTTTCGGAATCAGAATATCCTTCGGCACCTCATCAATCATGCGGAAATGAAGCGGCACTTTCGTGATATATGATTCGTAAACCGTGTATTCACTGATATCCCGGTTCGGCGTGTACAGATTGGCTGTGTCGAAGTAATGCATCGGAGTGTCCAGCTGTAAGCTCAGCTCGTAAAGGGACTTCAAATCCTCATAACCTAATGACTGCTCGGCCACGACACCGTTTGTATACGTATTTTGGACGAGGGCGCCGTTATAAGCAATCACAAAGTCGCCTTCCTCCTGTAAATTCAGCTCTTCCAAATACCGCCGCACGCCGCCGATCGGCCGGCCCGTGCACAGGACGATATTGACCCCTTCCGCTTTAGCGGCATCAAGCGCCCCGCGGACTTCAGCCGTCACTTCATGATGATCGTTTAATAGTGTTCCGTCCATATCTATTGCGATTAACTTGTACATCCTGCATCTCCTTTGTATCCTTTTCGTCTTATGCTTTCATCATATCGTTTTTTCGTTTCAAAGAAAAATTAAACGGACGGTTTTCTCCGTCTTCTCTTCTTATACCGGGCCTGTCTCCGGATACGGGGCCGTCTTGTTTTCTTATCGGTTTGTTCTGCGCCGTTATCTGTTTTCTGCTTTAAGAGAATCAGTCCTGCCGCAAAGAAAGGGACGGACGCTATGTCCAGAAGGGCAAGCTTTATTCCCATCGCTGCGGGAAAGTATGCCCATAATGAACGGCTGTTCCGCCTGATCATGATGTAAGAAACGATTTCCAGCAGAATAAACAGGGCGTTCACCCATAAGTAAATGAGCAGCGCCGCAAACAGAAACAGCAGGAGCGTATTCTTGAGCGTGCCGGAAAACAGAAGAGCGCGCATCATATCAAAGAATGAAAAAGACTGCATGCTGCCGTTTACGACATTGGGATTATAAATAGTAAAACGCCCGAACTGATCTACAAGCATAAAAAATAACCATACCAGTGAAAACCATTGAATGATATGTACGATGACACCCGTCAAAACGAGTCTGTCAGCAGCTTTATTTCTCATGTGTATCCTCCCCGCCGGTTTTTATTCTTGTCATTGTTTTTGTTTCTCCGTATATCTTCCAAATGAGTGTATCGTTTTTTCCTCTTTTCAACGTGCTTTTGACGGGGTGCGGACGTCCGAGGTATTCAATCTCGATCGTTCCGTCCGTGTTTTGTGAGATCACCTTGTAAGCATCCGAGGGCATAGGAACCTCGCCGCGGCCTTTAATGACCTGCTTTGTCAGCACGCTGTCTTTCGTAAACGTGACGGTTTCAGATCTGACTCCGTCCATCGGGCCCGGTTTCAGCCCCGCATCCCATGTCCCGTAATAAAAAGGGGTCTCGTCCGCTTTCTTTTGCGAGCAGCCTGTTATCATGACGCATCCGAAAACGAGAACCATCATGATGAAAATCCGTATGTCCCGCAACATGATCACCTTCCTTTGCAGCTTTTTTTACGCCTGTAAGTTAGGCGGATGCCGTGGCACTGTGCGATTGACTACATAGTGTATAAAGACTTCACTAGATAAGGAGAATGATGAATGAACCCATATCAGTACTACACCCCGCCTGCCTATTTCCCTCAGCAGCAGGAATACGAAGTGAACCGCGTTGAGTATGAGCCGTATCAGCAGGAAAGCTATTATGCGCCCTACCAGTCCGAAGAACGGCAGCCGACTGCATTAGAACGGAGAGTCGCCCAGCTTGAAAGACAAAATGCCGAGCAAACGAGAGAACTTACCCGCCTCTCACAAGAAGATCAGCGCCAAAACCGGGAAATTACGCGGATGAGTGAGCAGGTCAGACGGCTGAGCCAGGCGGTTGAAATCCATACCCGCCGCTTAAACCGTTTGAATCAGCGCCTGCGCGCAGTCGAAAACAGACTCAATATCCCTTTTCACGCTACAGAAGGCGGCTTCTGAGAAAAAGGGCCGGAATACAAAGCTCGACAGGCCATTCCCGAGCCTTGTATTCCGCTCTGTACATAACAGGTAAATATTTGAATGCCATTCTTGCATGAATGCCTCACATTTTCTTTCACATGATAAATATGTAAAATCAATCACTCCAGGAGGTTTTCATGATGTACCAAAACCAATACAGCGGAAATCAGCTGCAGCAATGCCGCCAAACCGCACAGCAGCTTATTCAGCAGACACAGCAAAGCAGCCAGCAGTACAAGCAAATGCTCCAGCAGGAACAGCAAAACATTCAAATGCTTCAGCAGATGCTGAACCATGAGCAGCATGCCGTTCATACCATTCAGCAAGCGCTGCAGGGTCATGAAATGGCCATCCAAAAATGTCAGCAAATCGTGAATGTGTGCAATCAGCTGCAGCAGGAAGTAAGCGGACATATAACTTCACCGATGACAAACGCTAACGTTTCATCATTCCCGCAAACCCAGCATCACACACCGTTCCAGCAGCATTCATACCAGCAATAGCCCGATCACGCAAATGACAAAGCACAAGGATACCGGCTTTGTCATTTGTTTTTATCTCTGTTTTGTCAGGTCAATGCGATGAGCGGGTTTTCCGCCGAATTTTTCTTCCGCCTCGTGCCTAACCGCTTCATATGCTCTCGCTTCGACATTTTGTTTAAACACATCAAGCTGTATCAAATAAGCCGCCCGCACCTTCAGCCCGTGGATGATGGCGATGACCCATAGAGGCAGCACGATATACACGCCGGGAGTGCTCGGCAGCACAAAAGCAATTGCTAAAATAATAAAATAGATAAGTCCGTATTTCAGCCATTTTTTGTTCTTGGCCCGGTAGCCGATATAGAAAAAGGCCAAGAAAGCGGTGAGCGCAAACGGCGCAAAAGTCAGCAGCAGCCACCAGCTGTGCAGCACTTCCCACCAAGTTCCTCTTTTCGTAATCAACATTCATTCCTCCTCCTTTACTACTATAACATGGATAATCAAGAAAGGATTTCTATAAAAACATAGACGGAATAAGGTCTTCCTGCTATATTAATAATGATAATCATTATCACTAAAATAGGGGGATCATGATGAAGAAAAGATCATGGCTGATCGGCCTGGCACTTCTGCTTGTTTTCGCCTTAAGCGCTTGCAGCGGCGCGAAGGAAAACAGCGGCTCCGCATCAGGCAAAGGAAAGACAGACATGCGTACATATCAATCAACAAAAGGAAAAATTGACATACCCGCACATCCGAAGCGGATCGTCACTGACTTTTATGCGGGTGAGCTGCTGTCCGTTGACGCAAATGTCGTCGGAGCGGGCTCATGGGCTTTCAAAAATCCGTTTATCCAAAAACAGCTGAAAAACGTCAAGGACGTCGGCAATCCTGTCAATGTGGAGAAAGTGATGCAGCTGAAGCCTGATTTAATCGTGCTGATGAAGGATGACCAATACGAAAAACTTTCGAAAATCGCGCCGACGATTGTCATTCCTTTTAACACCGCAAAAAATACGAAAGATACGGTCAGCCTGTTCGGCGACATTGCCGGGGCGAAGGATAAAGCCAAAAGCTTTATGGCAGACTTCAACAAAAAAGCCGAAGCCGATCAAAAGCGCCTCAAACGTGTGATCGGCAAAGACGAGACAGTCGGCCTTTATGAAACGACGGATAAAGGCGAGATCTGGATTTTCAATGACAATTCCGGCCGCGGCGGCCAAGCCGTTTATAACGCACTCGGATTAAAAGCGCCGGCCAACATTGAAAAAGACATCATGAAAACGGGCGCCATGAAACAGGTTTCCCAAGAGGTCATCCCTCAATATGCGGCTGATTATATGTTCATCACCGATTACAATCCGAATGGAGAAAGCAAAACATTTGAGCGTCTGAAAGAGTCATCCGTTTGGAAAAATCTCGACGCCGTAAAGAACAATCGTGTCTTTATCAACGACTTCAACACCTTCTATCCGTATGACCCGATTGCCGTCAGCAAACAGATGGATATCATCACCGACATGCTGATCAAACGGGCCGAAGAAAATAAAAAATAAGAAAACGGCACAGTCTGACGCTGTGCCGTTTTGTATGATTTACTTTAATTTCGACTGTACGGAGTCCGGCATATCTTTAAACCTGACTTCTTCCCAAGTCTCGACATACTTTCCTTTCGCCTTCACCTTCAAATAGGCATTCTTCCGAAGGTCTTTCCCGGCGAAAAAGGTCACTTCTTCTTTTTTTCCGGATGCGTTGTATCCGTCTAATGTATATTCAGTACCGCCCGGGCTAAGATGTTTGCCATCTCGGTCAATCTGTACATAAACATCTTGCTGGTGAATAAACGGATTAAATCTGTCTGTAACATCGTTATGAAAAAAGAGAAGCCCGTATATGACGGCAGCGGCCGCCAAGACGGCCAGGATTGCCAATGCTTTTTTCATCTTTGCACTCCCCTTATTTGTTCAGTTTTTTCAAATAGCTTGACCGCACCGCGAGGAAGAACAGAAGCTGAAAAATGAAAAATCCTCCGATGGTCAGACTGAGCGGCCCCGCTACATCGGAATAGCCTTCCACGGCCAATGTTCTCAAGGCAAACAGCGTATGCATGACGGCAATGACAAATGGAAAGAAGAAAAGAATCGCCAATTGTATCGTCACGCTTTGTGACATTTCACGCTCACTCAGACCGATTTTGGCCAGTGAACGGTAGCGCTCCCGGTCGTCATCTAAATCGGTGAACAGCCTGAAATATAAGAAACTTGCTGCCGCGACAAAGAAGACGATCGCGATAAACAGGCCGATGAATAAACTCAAGCTCGGCAGCTGCACCGTATCATAGTAGGTGCCCGCTTTTGCCATAAAATCAGAATGCACGTCAATATAGTTGCCGTAAATCTCATTTTTCAAGGATTGGCTGATCCCAAGACTGTCTTTCCAATGGTCGTAGCTGTAGCCGTATAATGACGCTTTATCACCGAGTGATTTCAGCTGATCAAAGGTTTGATCGTTCACCGTGATGATGGCATTCAATGAAATCAGCGGTTTTTCGACTTCTTTTACCGACAGTTTTTGGCCGGACGGCTTGCCTTTTTGGTTCAGCAGCTTCAGCTGATCCGGCGCTTCGTTTTTGAAATTGCGGTCATACGTGCCCGGGAAATAGACGGCCTCACCATGTTTCAGGCCGTTCAGCTTGACATGGAAGTACTTCATCGCATCCGATTCGCTGATCATGTAAACAGGCGGAACAGTATCCCCTTCCTGATAGCGGACATAGGAAACATCTATTTTGTCTTTCTTATACGTAAAGCCGTGTGTCTTCAATTCATGGTCAATATCTTTCAAATGAGTCTTTTCTTTTGGATTGCTGCTGAAAGATACATACTCCATCTCATAAGCGGACTCTTCCGCCCCGACGGTCGCTTTGTACATCGCGAGCACGCCCGTCGCCGTAAAGGCTACCGCGGAGATAATGCTGACGATAAAGAACAGGCGGGCGTTGTCTTTTAAACGATAGACAAGATCAGAAACCCAAATGACATTTTTGCCGCGCAGATAAAAGGTTTTCCACTTCTTCAGCGCGCGCAGAATCCAGATGCTGCTTTGGCTGAAAAAGAAATACGTGCCGATGACGGTAAGCAGTAAAATGATAAACGGTTCAGTCCCGTGGACATTGCCTTTCAGAACCATGCCGTACCCGCCGCACAGGCAGGCGATGCCGAATAAGGACAGAAGCACGGACGGCTTCGGCTCCGGCTTGATCTTGTCAGTGCCCTTTATTAATTTGATCACCGTATTTGATCTGACAAAAAGGATCGTGAACTGCGATAAAAGGAAAAATAAGAGCAGAAATCCGCCGGCCGTCATGCCGAGCGCTTTCCAAGGCATATACAGAGGCAGCGCGTCCATTTCTAAAATATAAGCGCCGACCGTAAAGAACGTTTTCGAAAAAATGAATCCGCCGATAATCCCGGCTGCGATCGACATGACGCCGATGATCATGTTTTCCGCCGTAATGAGCTTTCTCAGCTGTCCCGGCGTGATGCCCTGCATCAGCAGGATGCCGAATTCTTTATTTCTCGATTTCAAAAAGGCATTAACCGAATACAGAACAAATAAGAAAGAAAAAACAAAGATCATCCATTCCGCTGCGATTAACCCTTTTCTGGCGATGTTATTCAGGTAGCCTTCCTTTAATGCCGGATGAAACAGAAACATCGCAAAGGTAAAGAAAATCAAAACGGAAAAGGCGCTGCTCAAGAAGAATGCAAGATAGGCCCTTTTGTTTCTCGTGACGTTTTTATAAGCGAACTGAAGAAAGGTCATTTGCGTTTCCCCCCAGCATAGACAGCACATCAAGAATTTGTTCATAAAAGACTTGGCGGTTTTCCCCGCGGTAAATCTCATTAAACAGTTCGCCGTCTTTTATAAAGATGACGCGGCGGCAGTAGCTTGCCGCAACCGGATCGTGGGTCACCATCAAAGCCGTGACATGATCATCCTGATTCAGGCTCTGCATCGTTTCCATGACGTCTTTTGACGCTTTGGAATCAAGGTTTCCCGTCGGTTCATCGGCGAGAATGAGTGACGGCTTATGAATGACCGCTCTTGCGATGGCGGCCCGCTGGCGCTGTCCGCCGGATACTTCAAACGTCCGTTTGTTGAGCAGGTCTTCGATTCCGAGCTTTTTCGCGATGCCGTGCAGTTTTTCTTCCATGACAGACGGCGCTTCTTTTTCAAGCGTTAACGGCAGCATGATATTTTCACCGATCGTCAGCGTGTCCAGAAGGTTGAAATCCTGAAACACAAATCCGAGCTGCTTGCGGCGGAAATGAGCGAGCTTTGTCCGCTTCAGCCGGTGCGGATTTTCTCCGTGAATCAGGATATCGCCTGAATCCGGACGGTCAATCGTTGAAATGATATTCAAAAGCGTTGTCTTTCCGGAGCCGGACGGTCCCATCACCGCCGTGAACCCGCCTTCTTCTATTGAAAATGAAATGTGTTTTAAGGCTTGATAGGATACTTGTCCTTTATAGGTTTTATTTATCTGTTTGACTTCAAGCATATTCGCCATGAGAATCCTCCTTATGGTTTTATTCTTGTTGATCAGGGCTGCTTTCATGTAGTGCCGGGGCGTTCAACATAAAAAATCCCCTTGACGTAAATCCATGTTATCAAGGGGAAACAAAACGAGCTATGTTGTTTTCTTAACGCAGTCTTACATTTTTGTAAGAAATGAAAATCGAACCGATGTCCCTTCACCGGGGGACGAACTGATGTCCGCTGTATGATTGAGCTTGCCCGTAATTTCTTTGACGAGATGGAGGCCGATTCCCGTAGACTCTTGGAAACGCCGCCCGTTTTCGCCGGTGAAATAAGGGTCAAACACCCGCTTGATGTCCTGCGGGGGAATGCCGACACCGTAATCTTTGACTTCAAGCACCGTCCTGTCTTCATCGCGGAAGACATTCAGCTCAAGTCTGTCACTCTTGCCTGCCGAATACTTGACCGCATTTGTGACCACTTGGCCGATCGCAAATTTAAGCCATTTCGCATCGGTGTAAATCTGATGATCATCGCGAATGTCCATTTTCGGATAGACGCGGTATTGAATAAAAAACCGTTTATAGCTTTGAATGACCGATTGGAGAAGCTCTGATAAGGAAACCGCTTCTACTTTAAAATCCCGCTCAAACAGGTCGAGCCGTGATGAATAAAGGAGCGTCTCCAGCCCGAATTCAATCTGCCGGACCTCTTTTTTGATTTGTTCAAAGACGGGCTCATCCTCTTCCTGAATGATTAAATTAATGACCGACAGCGGCGTCTTTACTTGGTGCACCCATTGATTCATATACGTCACCCGCGCGTCGAGCTTGGCTTCGGTCTCATGGAGCTTCTGGTGCTGCAGCCGGATCAGCTCCATCTGCTTTTCGTACAGCTCTGAACAAAACACTGAAGAACCGAGATACGGGATGTCCGTCCCTCCCTGCTCCGAGCTGAGCCAATGATACACGCCGCGATCTTTGTACCAGCGATAGGCCAGGTACCCCGCCAAAATAAGAAGCTGCACGCCCAATATGTAAAACAAGTGGGAAAAAGAATGAAGACCCGCAAACCAGTAATAAAAGAAGACAAACAGCCCTTGAAGGAGAAAAAGCAGAATCAGCACGGCATGAGAACGGAGAAACAGCTTCATGACAGCGCCCTCAGCTGGTAGCCTTCGCCCCGCACCGATTCAATGGAAACAGGCGCATTCAGCTCCCGCAGTTTTTTTCTGAGCCGTGTGATATACACGTTAAGCGTATTGTCATCGACGAAAATGTCGGTGTCCCACGTTTTTTCCATGAGCCGGTCTCTTCCCGTTACCTTTTCTCCCCGCTCCAGCAGCACCTCCAAAAGCTTGCTTTCTTTTTTAGAAAGCAAGCTTTTTTCATCGTGAAAGTGCAGTTCAAACCGTTCCACAAAGAGCTGCACACCGGCATATTCAACCACTTTCTCTCCCTGCTTGGCGGCATACTCTCCGTATGCCCTGCGGATCTGGCTTTTGATTTTCGCGAGCACAATATCGTAGGAAAACGGTTTTTCGATATAATCGTCTCCGCCGTTTTCAATCGCCATCACCTGATCCATTTCCCCGCTTCTGGCTGAGATGAAAATGATCGGGCTCGTGGAATGCTGGCGGATCTGCCGGCACCAATAATAGCCGTCATAGGACGGCAGGTTGATATCAAGCAGCACCACATCAGGCTTTTCCCGCAAAAAAACATCAAGAACAGCTGTAAAATCATCAGCGGCTACGGTTTGATAGCCGTACTTTTCAAGGTAATTCCGCAATAATCCGCGAATGTCTTCACTGTCTTCTACTATCATGATTTTATTCAAACTGAACCACTCCCGTTTTTACGCTGCTGCCATCATCATAATCGTTTCGGGCATACGGACGCAACACCGCACAAAAAAACCGCCATTCCGGCGGTTGGTGGTTTCATTCAGCCGACCTGCTGCTTAGCGGCTTTTCCGGCTGATCCGAACGCTCTCATTTTGCTTCGCACTGTCTCTTCTACGGCTTCAATGCCGGGTGTCATGTAGCCGCGCGGCTCATACAGATCGCGGGTTTCGTGAAACATGCGGCGTGTTTCGTCTGTCCAGGCGACCATACATTCCGTGTTGATATTGATCTTCGCGTGGCCGAGCGTGATGGCTTTTTGGATCTGATCCTGCGGAATTCCGGATGCCCCGTGAAGAACGAGAGGAATATCAGTCATGCGGGAGATCGCTTCCATCTCCTTGAATCCGAGATTCGGCTCACCATGATACTTGCCGTGTACAGAGCCGAGGGCGGCGGCCAGCGCGTCGATACTGGTTTCTTTGACGATCCGCTCACATTCCGTGATATCGGCATAGCGGACACCGCCGGCCAGACCGTCTTCCATGCCGCCGACCGTGCCGACTTCAGCTTCTACTGACACGCCGTGCTTTTCGGCATAATCGGTGACTTCTTTTGTCATCGCGATATTCTCGTCAATCGGCTGATGGGAGCCGTCAATCATCACTGAGCTGAATCCGGCGTCAATGGCCTGTCTGCAGCGTTCCGCACTGCTTCCGTGATCAAGATGAAGCACGACGGGAACGGTAATCGCCAATTCCTCCAATAATGCGCCGACCATGGCGGAAATCGTTTTAAAGCCGCCTAAATAGTCGACCAGCCGATCGGAAGCCGCGGCGATGACCGGCGATTGCTCCTTTTGCGCCGCTTGCAGAATCGCCTTCGTCCATTGCAGACCGTTTATATTAAACTGGCCGACTGCATACTGCTCCCGTTTCGCTTCTGCAAGAAGATGTTTCATGGTGACAAAAGCCATGTTCACGCCTCCTTCATGAAGTATTTTGATACGACGGCTTCCGTTGTTTCCTTTGCCGTTTTGATCGTTTCCTCCGCGGTCAGCTTATAATATTCAGGCCTGAACAGTTCTACGGAGACAACATCATTGAATCCGATATCCCTTAACGCTGACAGGTGGGCGTCTAAGTCAATCGCTCCCTTCCCTGGCCAGACGCGGTCTTCATCCGTTAAAAATCCGATCGGGAAATCTTCTGTATCGTCAATATGATAGATGAAAATTTTCTTTCCGTCCGCCTGCCTCAGGCTTTCAATATTGGAGCCCATCGCGTGGAAATGGAAGCTGTCAAACACAAGCCCGACATTATCGCGGCCGACAGCGTTCACGATGTCATACGCCTGTTCAAATGTATTGACCGTGCATTGCGGGTGGCCGACAAATTCAAGCGCGATGTTTACGCCGTACGGCTCAGCGATATCCGAAAGCTCAGTCAGAACCTCTATACTGCTCTTTTTGATTTCTTCTTTTAAGATTTTCCGCTCTGTCACCAGCGGCACGGCCACCACATATTTCACGCGGAGCGTTCTGCACGTTTCCATCATGCCTTTGAATTCCGAAATGATCTCCCTATAGCCCTTCTCATCACGGTTGTTGAAGAAAACCAGTGCGTTCAAGGCAAGCGGTTTAATGTGATGGGTTCGAAAATATTCCGCCAGATCAGCCAGTGAATGATCTTTTAAGTATTCCGGCAGTTTATCCATTGTGCGGATTTCAATATAATCATAGCCGTGCTTTTCGCACAGCTCTAAATCCTGTTTCAAGTTTGAATTCTCCAGCGTTGTCGCTTCATTAAAGCAAAGTTTCATGTCAGCCTCTCCCATCTGCGTTTAGCTGAGGAGCCTTTCCGCCCCGCCGAACTCCGTACTAAAGCTTATGCCATACCTAATTCTTCTTTTAATTTCTTAAGCATGAACTGGCTTGATTCATCCGCTCTTTCGCCGGCCCAAGCGAAAACGGCATTCGTCGCAATTCCGTCGAATTTCATCTCTCTCATTTTTTTGAAAATCGTATCAAAGTCGACCTCGCCTTGCCCGATGTCCAAATGCTGATGAACCGTTACTTTCGCGTCAGGCGGATTGACGATGTAACGCAGGCCGTGAGCCGCTTTATGATTAAAGGTATCTGCAAATAAAACATGTGTGAGGCGGCCGCCGGCTTCATCAAACATAGTCGCAATATCGCCTTTGCCGTCATCGTAAAAGAACGTATGCGCCGTCGAGTAGACCAGATTGATCCAATCTTTATCAAGCGCGCGGATCATATCCATCGCACCTTTGTGCGTCTCGATAAAATCGTACGGGTGGGCCTGCAGGTTGAGTTTAACGCCTTCTTTTTCAAAGACGGGCAGCAGTTCATCCATGGATTTGATGAATTTTTCTTCACTTGTCAACGGATCATACTTTGAACCGCTGAATTCACTGTTCATCAAATCCACTTCAAGCTCAACCGCAATTTCGATCGCCCGTTTCCAGTTGCGCACGGCGGCCTGGCGGCGGTCTTCATCAGGCCCCGCCCAGTGGTAAAGCGGCAGGAGAGAGGACAGCTTCACGCCTGTATCCTTTAAAAGACGCTTCAATTGTTTGATTTTTGCTGAATCGACTTTCGGATATTTATAGAAAGGACAGAAATCCTCGCGCGGGGACAGTTCGATATACTCGTATCCGAGCTCCGCCGTTTTATAGACCATTTCCTCTAACGTTAAATCATCACGGTACATGGATGGATCTAAGGCCAGTTTCATTGCTTTCACTCCAAATCTATTATTTGTTCACAGTTGTAAAGAATTGATAGAATGCCGGTTTTTCTTGCAGCGCCACCGGCTCTTTCTGTCCGGATTCCTGAGCTTTTACGCACGCGTCAGTTGTCACCGCGGCAATATAACCGTCCCATGCCGTCGGACCGCTGACTTCACCTTTTTTCCGGATCGAATCAATGAAGTCCTGAATTTCCGCATCATACGCAGCCACAAATCGGCGCTGCCAATCCATCAGGATATCGGTGCTGAGTTTTCCTTCTTTTCTCAAGCTGATGCTTGATGGTTCCGGAAGCTTGATGACACCGTCTTCCCCGACGATTTCACATTGAATGTCATAGCCGTATTTGCAGTTCACGTAGATTTCGGCATTGATGACGATACCGCCTTTTGTTTCGATGATGACCATCTGCGGATCTTTGAGATGCGGCAGCGCATTTTTTGATTTCTTCGGATAGATGACTTGTACCGATTCATAATCGTCATTGACGAGCCAATGGAGGACATCAATTTCATGAACGAGCGTATCGACGACGGCCATGTCTGTTGAATAATTCGATGCGACTGTCGGGTTGCGGTGCGCACAGTGAATCATCAGCGGCTCACCGACCGCACGATTGTCGATCGCTTCTTTCAACTGAACGTAACCGCTGTCATATCTGCGCATGAAGCCTACCTGAACTAAACGTTTACCCGTCTTCATTTCTTCTTTGACGATGCGCATACAGCCTTCTGCCGTTGTGGCGAGCGGCTTTTCACAAAACACGTACTTGCCGTGCTGAATCGCTTTCAAAACGCTGGACTCGTGAGCCGGGCCCCAGCTTGTCACTAAGACGGCGTCCACATTTTCAGCAGCAAGGAGGCTGTCGTCATCAGGATAAACGGAGGCGTTCAAATTGAAATCCTTAACGGTCTGCTGCGCGGCTTCCTGATTCACATCTGTGACAGCGGTAATCTCCGCTCCGGACAGCTTATTTGTGATGCGGTTGATGTGCTCCTTTCCGATAGCACCGGTTCCGATAACACCTATACGTAAGTTCATTGATTGCCACTCCTTCTGATAATCAAATCATGGTTCTCGTCTTTCTTTTCTCGCTGCCGTCCTGAGGAGCACCGTACAGTTCCTCCTGAATCTGTTCAAGCGGCTTGCCGGACGTATTCAGTGCGAAGACAGGCCCGATGGCCGTCACGCATATGAGCAGAATACCGGCCATAGATGGTCCATTTGCTGAAAGCTGATTCCGCCTTGGCACGATTCATATAAGTCCCCCTCTAATTTGCAGGATCAAGCAGTTGACTGTCGATATACTTTCTCGCTATCAGCGCGTACTCAAGCGGATTGGCGATTGCCGGGTCTTGTTCGGCTTCAATGACGATCCAGCCTGAATAATCATGACGGATGAGCGTCCGGTACACTTCGGTAAAGTCGATGCATCCGTCTCCGGGAACCGTGAAAATGCCCTGTAAAAACGATTGCCTGAATGACTTGCCTTCTGTTCTGCACCGCTCCATAATGTCAATCCGCGCATCTTTGAAATGAACGTGTCTGATCCGATCCATATGCTTGTTGAGAATCGTCATGCAGTCTCCGTCGGAGATATAGGCATGGCCGGTATCATAAAGTAAATGGACATACCGGGGGTCCGTTCCTTCCATCAGCCGGCCAACTTCTTCCGCCGTCTGGACGCCTGTGCCGAGATGATGATGAAAAGTGAGGTTCAGCCCGTATTCCTCCGCGATTTTCCCGAGACGGTTCAAGCCATTGCACAGCGTATCCCATTCTTCATCTGAGAAATGCGGTTTTTTCTTAAAAACATCAATGTCCAAGCCCTGGACACTGTACGTCTGTTCAGAAACGATAGCGACATCCGCTCCGACTTTCTGCAAATAATCGCAGTGTTCCGTAAATGATTCAGCCGTTTTTTCAATACCGTCTTGAATGATAAAACTGCTGAACCATTTCCCCGCAATCCGTAAGTTCCGGAGAGCCAGCTCCTTATTCAGGACGGAAGGTTCAGGGAAAAATCCCCCCACTTCCGTACCTTGAAAGCCGGCGACGACAATATCGCTCAACAAATGCTGCAGCGTATTCCCGGCTCCGATTTCCGGCATATCGTCATTGCGCCATCCAATGGGAGCGATGCCCCACAGAATATTTTGTTTACCCATCGTGATACCTCCCCTCTAGTACTGCTTCGCAGACTTCAGCTTCATCTCTTTCGCTTCGAATGCCCGCTGAACGCTTTCCTGCTCAGACACTTCCGCCACGCCGACGTGCCACCAGCTGTCATAGCCGTCCGTCATCGTTTTCGGCAGAACCTTCATTTCAATTAAAGTGGATACGTCTTGCGTTTTCGCATCTTCAAGCGCCGCCTTCAGCTCTTCAACCGTATTGGCTCTGTATGTTTTAGCGCCGTAGCCCTCTGCCACCTTCGCGTAATCAACGTTTAAAATCTGATTGTCCCCGGTGCGGAACTCACAGAAATAACTGCCGCCGCCGTGATCCATCTGCAGGTTGCTGATACAGCCGAAGCCGGAGTTATCAAAGAGCAGGACATTGATTTTTTTGTTATATTGAAGCGCGGTAATCAGCTCTGAGTGCAGCATCAGAAAGCTTCCGTCACCGACGAGTGAATAGACTTCTTTGTCTGGGTGGGCCAGCTTGAGGCCGAGCGTGCCTGATACTTCATATCCCATACAGGAATAGCCGTACTCCAGATGGTACGTATTCGGGACATTGGAATGCCACAGCCGCTGCAGATCTCCCGGAAGAGAGCCCGCCGAGCTGATGACGACGCTGTCTTCAGGAATCGTGTCGTTGATGGTCAACAGCGCCGTTGTTTGCGGCAGCTCAGTCTCGAGCGCGTCGGCATACTCGTTTAATACGTCCTGTGAGAAATGGTTCTTAATTTCCGGTTCGAATGCGTCACGTGTAAAAGTGACCTTGCCGAGCCGGTCCCGTTCAGCGAGCCATTCATCTTTCCAGTCTTTAATCGCCGTGCCGAATGCACTTTTATATCCGTCTAATAAGCCGTGCAGCCTGCCGAGCGTCACTTTCGCATCGGCTACGACCTGAAACGCGTCAAGCTTGTAAGCCTGCATACGGCTGACATTGATATTCAGGAATTTTGCTTTATCAAAATCAAATGCCGTTTTTGAGGATGTCGCAAAGTCCGTATACCGTGTGCCGACACCGATGATCAGATCAGCCTGGCGGGCGGCTTTGTTTGCGGCGAGTGTGCCCGTGATGCCCATGCCGCCCAGATTGTTGGCGAAATCGGCTTCAACCGTTGACTTGCCTGCCTGTGTTTCGACAAGCGGAATGCCGTATGTTTCAGAAAGCGCGATTAATTCCTCACGCGCGCCGGAGTACTTCGCGCCGCCGCCCACTAAAATGACGGGACGGCTGCTCTCCTTGATTCTCTCCGCGGCGCCTCTCAGCTCACGCTCGCTCGGCTGCATCCGATCCATGTAATGAACGCGCTTTTCAAAGAAGCTTTCATCAAAATCATATGCTTCTCCCTCGACATCCTGAGAAATGCAGATTGTCGCCGGGCCCGCTTTTGCCGGATCCGTCATCACTTCAAAGGCCCGGATTAAGCTGCTCATCAGCTGCTCAGGGCGGGTGATGCGGTCCCAATATCGGGACACGGGCTTTAACGCATCGTTTGTCGTGACGGCGGCACTGTATTCCTGCTCCACCTGCTGAAGCACCGGGTCAGGCTGCCTCGTCGCAAAAGTATCGGCCGGAAGCAGCAGCACCGGAATGTTATTGGCCAGCGCCGTACCCGCGGCAGCCGTCAAATTTGCGGCACCCGGACCGACCGATGTCGATACCGCGTAAATTTTTCTTCTCAGCATCTGCTTGCTGTATGCTATTGCGGCATGCGCCATGCCTTGTTCATTTTTGCCTTGATACACTTTCAGGTGCCCGGCGTCCTGCTCAAGCGCCTGCCCGATCCCTAACACATTTCCATGGCCGAAAATCGTGAAAATGCCCTCAACGAACGGCTCTTCTTTCCCATCAACATGAATGTACTGCCGGTTCAAGAATTTAATCAGCGCTTGTGCTGTCGTTAAGCGAATTGTCTTGCCCACAAACGATCCCACCTTTTATACGTTCTATTTACCATTCAGGCTGTGCTGCGCTTCAATCAGTTCGAGGATTTCACCGGCAGCCGGCATGGCTTCTGACGAGCTGTGTTTGCTGACGACGATGGAAGCGGAAGCGCTCCCGTATTTTAAGGCCGTTTCAATATCCCGGCCGCTGACAAGTCCGTAGATGAAGGCAGACGCATAGGAATCACCCGCTCCAAACGTCTTGAGCACCTTTGTTTTATAGGCGCGCGCCCGGAAAACTTCTCCCGATCTGCTGTATGCGTATGACCCGTCAACGCCGTGCTTAATAACGACAAGATCGGCGGAATGCGCAAACAAACGGCGGACGGTTTCATCGTTGTCTCCGCCGCTGCGGTTTTCCATCACGTCAAATTCGTCACGCGTTCCGATGACGATATCGGATTGTTCCGCCGCCAGCGTGTAATACACAGCGGTTTCTTCTGCCGATTGCCATGTATACGGACGGTAGTCGAGCTCAAAAACGACTTTTACGTCATGTTTTTTTGCGATATGCACCGCTTTTAGGACGGCTTCGCGCGACGGGCTTTTCGCAAGCGCCGTGCCTGATACGAGCAGCATTTTCGCGTTTGCGATGTAGCCTTCCTTGACTTCGGACGGCTCAAGATACAGATCCGCCACGTTATCTCTGTACATCAGAATGCTGCACTCTTCGGGACTGAGAATTTCCGTAAAAGCGAGTCCGGCTTTGCGCCCTTCTTTGTCAACGGCCATTTGTGACGTATCAACGCCCTTTCCCTGCATATAGGAAACGATGAATCTGCCGTGCTGGTCGTCCGGGATTTTGCCGATAAAACCGGCTTTTAATCCGAGCTTGGCGCTGCCGATTGCAATATTTGCCGGGGAACCGCCGACATATTTAGAAAACGTCATCGTTTCTTCCATCGGCCGATTGTATTCCGCCGCGTTCAAATCAATACACGCGCGTCCGATCGCGACAATATCAAACTCTTTTTCTTCATTAAACGTATACTTCATCGTTATCTGCCACTCCTCACTTGTCAGCGTTCCAGAATCCATTCATGGGCCGGATCATTATGAAACTTCCATTTTCGTGTCGGTCCTGCCATTACATTCAGGTAGTAAGAGGTATACCCGTCCGGAACACCAACCGGGTGATAGCCCGCCGGCACAATGACAACGTTTTCATTTTCTGCAGTCATCGTCTCGTCAATCGAGCGGTCGTCCGTGTACACACGCTGGAAGACAAACCCCTGCGGCGGGTCTGTTTCGTGGTAATAGGTTTCTTCTAAAAAGGACTCAGCCGGCAGATTGTCTTGGTCATGTTTATGCGGCGGATAGCTCGACCAGTTGCCGCTGTCCGTGTAAACTTCAACAACGAGAAGGCTGTTTGCCGATGGATCTGAATCGGGGAGAATGTTATGAACGGTTCGTTTGTTTGCCAGCTTGCCGCGATGTTCTACACTGTTGTCTTCCGCTTTAATCAGCTTTGTCGGAAGCTGGTGTTCGGACGGAGAGTAGCACAGCGCGACCCTCGCCCCGCTGACGGCTTTGATGTCAAAGGAGCGGTCATTGGACACATAAACACTGTCCGTCGGCTTTCTTTCAAATACGCTTTCACGGGTGCCGATGCTTTCAAATGTCTGATCATGATCCGTGACGGTGATTTTTCCCGTGACCGCCACGATGCAGCACTCCGTCTTTTTCAAATCTTCTGTATATGTTGAGCCGGGAGCGAGATCAACGACTTTAAATCCGACGTATTTGAGGACTGAATTAGCTGAAGTGACGTCATGTATGATGTTCACGCCTTGAGAAATCTCATCAGCCTGCGGTTTGCGCAGCAAATGACTCATGTGTATTCCTCCTTAATTGATAGTAAAAGAAAACCCGGACGGAATCACAAAGCCGTCCGGGCCGGCTGTCAATTGAAATCAGGAGACGGATATCGTGCCGTCACGACTTTTTTACGTGTATAAAAGTCGACGCTGTCTTTTCCGTTTGCGTGCAGTGTGCCGAAGAAAGAAGACTTCCAGCCTGAGAATGGAAAGAATGCCATCGGCGCCGGGACGCCAAGGTTGATCCCGAGCATTCCCGCGTCAATATTCTCACGGAAGTAGCGGATTGCGTTCGCATTTGAAGTGAACAGGCAGGCGCCGTTCGCAAATTCAGACTGGTTGGCGATGTCAACCGCTTCTTTTAAGTTTTTCACACGCATGACCGACAGAACGGGCGCAAAGATTTCATCTTTCCAGATCGTCATATCCGTCGTCACGTTGTCAAAAATCGTCGGTCCGACGAAATAGCCGTCTTCCGTTACATTTTCACGGCCGTCACAAAGAAGTCTCGCTCCCTCTTCGATGCCTTTTTCAATATAGCTGTGCGTACGCTTCTTGTTGTCCTCGCGGATGACCGGGCCTAAGAACACGCCGTCATCCAGTCCGTTTCCGAGCTTGATGTCCGCGGCCTTTTCCTGTAATTTCGCCATAAACTCATCGGCGATTCCCTCTTCAACCGTCACAACCGCGCATGCCATACAGCGTTCTCCTGCCGAACCGAATGCCGCGCCGATAATGTTTGTGACCGTATCCTCAAGGTGGGCGTCATTTAATACGATCGTGTGGTTTTTCGCCCCCGTTAACGCCTGCACGCGTTTCAAATGTTCGCTGCCTTTTTTGAAAACATACTCGCCGACAGGTTTTGAACCGACGAATGAGATGGCTTTAATCTCCGGATGCTCAAGAATGCCGTTTACGACGTCATGCGCGCCGTGCACGACATTGAAGACGCCCTTCGGCAGACCGGCCTGTTCAAACAACTCTGCCAGTTTTTCCGTTAACAGCGGCGTGCGCTCAGACGGCTTCAAAATGAACGTGTTTCCTAACGAAATCGCCATCGGGAACATCCAGCACGGGACCATCATCGGGAAGTTGAACGGTGCGAAGCCGCCGACCACCCCGATCGGATAGCGGTAGTTCGCCGCTTCTACATCTGTGGCGATAGAGGCAAGTGAATCGCCCATCATGAGTGACGGCGCGCCTGCTGCGAATTCGACGTTTTCAATTCCGCGTCCCACTTCACCGAGTGCTTCTGTCGTGTTTTTACCGTTTTCCAAAGTAATCAGGCGGGCAAGCTCTTCTTTGTTTTGCTGAAGAAGCTGCTGATAGTTAAATAGAATTCTCGCGCGGCGCGGCACTGCCGTCTTTGACCATGTTTTAAACGCTTCTGACGCTGAGCGGACGGCGTATTCCACATCCTCCCGCGTAGAAATCGGAACCTGGCACATCACTTCTTTTGTAGCCGGATTGACAACGTCTTCATATTGATCTGTCTTACTTTCAACCCATTCACCATTGATGTAGTTTTTCAGTTTTCTGATCTCTGCCATGCTCATTGCCTCCTTAAATAGTAAACATCCTGTTCAGCTGGTAATAACGGATGAATATATTCATCTTTTACATACAAAAGACATGAATTAAACGCTTACAAATGCTAAAATGATGGTGTCTCCCATCTTCCCATGTAAAAGTTGGTCATGTACCGAACCAAGCAAACGGTTACATCTATCATTTTTGATCTTGCGGGTTACATTTTGGTCATTTCTTGGTTACATTGTAATCCCCACACCACTTCAAGTCAATCTAAAAAATCAAAATTTTTTCACTATTTTTATCATACCTTTTTGGATCGGGAAAACAGGAACTTGAAGAACGGTGTCAAATCGTACGGGAGATCCATCTTTTTTATCATTTGTTAAGTAACTATTGATTAACTCTTGGTGTTTATTATATATTTTAATTACTTTAAGAATTCTAGAAGGAGTTTTTTTATGAAACTGATGCGGATTCAGGAGATGGAAGAATACATTCTCAAACACGGAGCTACTTCGCTGGATGAGCTGTGCGAGGTTTTCAACGTCTCTAAAAACACGGTCAGACGCGATATTAATAAGCTTGCGGAAAAAGGGGTGATCAAAAAGGTGTACGGCGGCGTGACGTCAGCAGAAAAATCCATGCTCGTCCCTTTTGAGAACCGCACCATTCAACATCAGGATGAAAAAATCAAAATCGCCCGCTATGCGTCACGGTTTATTGAGGATCACGATCTTGTGTTTATTGATTCCGGCACGACGACCAAATCGATGCTGGAGACGCTTGATCCGGATAAGAATGTGACGGTGCTGACGAACAGTCTTGATATTATTAACGCCGCTTCATCCATGAAAAATGTCGACCTGATCATCATCGGCAGCAACTACAAGCGGAAGACAAGGTCATTTGTCGGCATTGATGATCCGAGCACCCTCAATAAATACAATATTAACAAGGCGTTCATGTCCGCTACCGGGACAACGATCACCCACGGCCTGACGAATTCCGACTTGCTGGAATACGAGGTGAAAAAGAAAATTTCCGAAAAGGCGAACGAAGTGTATCTGCTCGCAGACCATTCCAAATTCGGCAAATCCACGCTTCTGACATACGCGCCTTTCGACCGGCTTCACAGCATCGTCACTTCTCAGCAGCTTGATGAGGAATATACAAAGTATTGTCAAGAGCACCAAATCGACATTCACTTGGCATAGCGTTACAATTAATAGAGAATGCGCTGCCGTATTTTTCCGGCAGGCGCTGTGATATCCTAATCTAGTTTTTCAGGGGGCGAAAACATGAGCAAAGTAACAATCGGCAAAACTGACCTACAAGTATTTCCGATCGGTTTGGGAACAAATGCGGTCGGCGGACACAATCTCTATCCGAATCTGAATGAAGAGACGGGAAAAGAATTGGTCCGGGAAGCGATTAAAAGCGGCGTTACCATGTTAGATACCGCCTATATTTACGGGGTGGGCCGTTCTGAAGAATTAATCGGCGAGGTGCTGAAAGAATTTAACCGCGAGGATGTCTTCATCGCCACAAAAGCCGCGCACAGAAAAGAAGGCGATGACTTTGTTTTCGACAACTCACCGGCCTTTTTGAAACAATCAGTTGAAGACAGCCTGAAACGTCTGCAGACTGATTACATTGATTTATTCTACATCCATTTCCCGGATGAGCACACACCGAAGGACGAAGCCGTCCAAGCATTGAATGAGATGAAAAAAGAAGGAAAAATCCGTTCCATCGGCGTCTCCAATTTCTCTCTGGAGCAACTGAAAGAAGCCAACAAAGACGGCTTAGTCGATGTGATTCAAGGGGAATACAACCTGCTGAACCGTGAGGCGGAAAAGACTTTCTTCCCTTATACGACAGAACACAGCATCTCATTCATCCCGTACTTCCCGCTTGTATCCGGACTGTTAGCCGGCAAATACGACGAGAACACCACCTTCCCTGAAGGCGATCTGCGCAATGATCAGGCGCATTTCCAAGGGGAGCAGTTTAAAGAAAACATCAAAAAAGTCAACCAGCTCAAACCGATTGCCGAAAAGCACAATGCCGACACGGCGCATATCGTGCTTGCCTGGTATTTGGCGAGACCTGAAATCGACATCCTGATTCCGGGCGCCAAACGCGCGGATCAATTAAAAGACAATATGAAAGCAGCCTCCATCACGCTTTCTGCGGAAGAAATCGCGTTTATCGACAAGCTGTTTTCCTAAGAAAAAAGAAACACGCCTTTTAAAAGGGCGTGTTTTTTTTAAAGGTTTATATTTTTTTCACAGGGGAATGAAATAGTTATCTAAATAAACTATTATGCGTTCCAAAAAGATGAGGAGGATCATCTGTGAAGAAAAACACCAAAAAATATCTGATTTACTTTTTCGGAGCATTAGGCGGGCTGCTTTACGGTTATGACACCGGCGTGATTTCAGGGGCTTTGCTTTTTATCAACAATGATATTCCTTTAAACACGCTGACTGAGGGATTGGTCGTCAGCATGCTGCTGCTCGGTGCGATTTTCGGGTCCGCTTTAAGCGGGACATGCTCTGACCGATGGGGCCGGAGAAAAGTCGTCTTCGTCCTTTCACTCATTTTCATTATCGGCGCGCTTGCCTGCGCAGCTTCGCAAACCGTCACCATGCTGATCATCTCACGTGTCATTCTCGGTTTAGCCGTCGGCGGTTCAACGGCGCTTGTTCCCGTTTATCTTTCTGAGATGGCTCCGACAAAAATACGCGGAACGCTTGGCACATTGAATAACTTAATGATTGTAACCGGAATTTTACTCGCATATATTGTGAATTACATATTCACCCCATTTGAAGCTTGGCGCTGGATGGTCGGTCTCGCCGCAGTACCGGCGGCGCTGTTATTAATCGGAATCGCGTTTATGCCGGAATCGCCGAGATGGCTCGTCAAACGCGGCCGTGAACAGGAAGCCAGACAAGTCATGGAAATGACGCACGACAAAGAGGATATCGCCGTTGAATTGGCGGAAATGAAACAAGGTGAAGCTGAGAAAAAAGAATCTACGCTCGGCTTGCTGAAAGCAAAATGGATCCGCCCTATGCTGCTGATCGGGATCGGCCTCGCCATCTTCCAGCAGGCGGTCGGTATCAACACGGTGATTTACTATGCGCCGACCATCTTTACAAAGGCCGGACTCGGCACCTCGGCGTCCGTTCTCGGCACAATGGGAATCGGTGTCTTAAACGTCATCATGTGTATCACCGCCATGATCTTAATTGACCGGATCGGCCGGAAAAAACTGCTGATGTGGGGAAGCATCGGCATCACCTTGAGCCTGGCGTCATTATCAGCCATTCTCCTTCTGGCAGGCCTATCAGCTTCTACGGCTTGGCTGACCGTGCTGTTTCTCGGAATCTATATCGTCTTTTACCAGGCGACATGGGGTCCCGTCGTATGGGTCCTGATGCCGGAACTGTTCCCGTCAAACGCACGCGGAGCTGCAACCGGATTTACGACATTGATTCTGTCGGCAACAAACCTTGTCGTTTCACTGGTATTCCCGCTTATGCTGAGCGCCATGGGCATCGGCTGGGTATTCGGAATTTTCTCAGTCATCTGCCTCACATCCTTCTTCTTCGCCGCTTACATCGTTCCTGAAACGAAGGGCAGAAGTTTAGAAGAAATTGAAACGCACTTGAAAAAACGGTTCTCCTTAAAGAAGCGCAGCAAACAAAATCAAATTCTTAAACAGCGCACGCTGTAATAAAAAAAGGAATCGCCCCCGACGGGCGATTCCTTTTTTGGCGTCATACCATGACTTTGCAAATATCATTCGTAAATTCGACCGGATCATGGATCGGCAGCCCTTCAATCAGCAGCGCCTGATTGTAGAGAAGATTTGTGTATAAAGCAAGCTTTTCCCGATCTTGTCCGTGCGCGTTCTTTAACGTCTCAAACACTTCGTGATTCGGGTTGATTTCCAGCACTTTTTCCGCTTTGACCTGCTGGCTGTCAGGCATGGCGTTTAACACTTTCTCCATTTCGATCGTCACTTCGCCGTCTGTCGCAAAGCAGACCGGATGAGATTTCAAGCGTTTTGATGCTCTGACATTCTTGACTTTATCCGCAAGAATGTCTTTCATGCTTTCAAACAGGTCTTTATATTCGTTTTCTTCGGCTTCAGTCTGCTTTTCATCTTCGTCACTGTCGATGCCTAAGTCGGCGCTAGATACGGATTTGAACTCTTTTTCCTCATAGCTTGTCAGCATTTTGATCGCGAATTCATCAATATCTTCCGTGAAATATAGAATCTCGTAGCCTTTGTCCGCCACCATTTCAGTTTGCGGCAGCTTTTCAATCCGCTCATATGAATCGCCGGACGCGTAATAGATATATTTTTGATCCTCAGGCATTCTGGACACATATTCATCCAGTGTGACGAGCTTTTTCTCCTTAGAAGAATAGAAAAGAAGCAGGTCTTTTAATACGTCTTTATTCGCGCCGAAATCATTGTAGACGCCGAATTTCAGCTGTCTGCCGAAAGATTCATAGAAAGATTCGTATTTTTCCCTTTTGTTCTTCAGCAGGCTCTTCAGCTCGGCTTTGATTTTTTTATTGATGTTTTTCGCAATCAGCTTCAGCTGGCGGTCATGCTGCAGCATTTCTCTGGAAATGTTCAGCGACAGATCTTCAGAATCCACCATGCCTTTTACAAAGCTGAAATGATCCGGAAGCAGGTCGGCGCATTTATTCATGATCAGCACGCCGTTGGAATACAGCTCCAATCCTTTTTCGAATTCCTTCGTATAATAGTCAAACGGCATGTTTTCCGGAATAAACAAAATCGAATTGTAGCGCACCGCTCCATCGACGCTGATGTGCACGTGGGTCAGTGGTTTATCGAGGCCGTAATGCTTTTCAGCGTAAAAAGCCTCGTAATCCTCATCCGTCAGCTCGCTTTTGTTTTTTCTCCAGATCGGCACCATGCTGTTGACCGTCTGTTCTTCCTGAACCTCTTCAAACTCGTTCTCGCTGCCCTCTTTCGGCTTGTTGACCGTCTCTTCCATTTTGATCGGGTAGCGGATAAAGTCTGAGTACTTTTTCACGATCGCTTTGATGCGGTAGTTTTCTAAAAACTCATCATAGCTTTCATCTTCTGTGTTTTCTTTTATTTTCAGGGTGATTTCCGTACCGACGGTTTCCTTGTCACACGGCTCGATCGTGTAGCCGGCAGCCCCTTCCGACTCCCATACATACGCCTCGTCACTGCCGAGCGCTTTACTTTTCACCGTGACCTTATCAGCCACCATAAACGCCGCATAAAAACCGACGCCGAACTGGCCGATAATGTCATGGCCGTCTTTCGTGTCATTTTCTTGCTTGAAAGCGAGTGAACCGCTTTTCGCAATCGTTCCGAGATGCTGTTCAAGCTCGTCTTTTGTCATCCCGATACCGGTATCTGTGACAGTGAGCGTTCTCGCCTCTTTGTCCGCCGTCACTTTTATGTAGTAATTGTCTTGATCAAACGTTAAAGAATCATCGGTTAGCGCTTTGTAATAGATTTTGTCAATCGCATCACTCGCATTGGAAATTAACTCTCTGAGAAAAATTTCCTTCTGCGTATAAATGGAGTTAATCATCATATCCAGCAAACGCTTGGATTCTGCTTTAAACTTTTTTTTCCGCACTTCAGATCTCTCCTTTAATTATGCTTTGATGGTATGTAAAATCTTTTCAGCATCTATTTATCATATGCGGTGACAATTGTCAACTGAATCAGCAGATGCATATATTGTAAATTTAACATGTTAATGGATTCATTTCACCCATTTTATCAATAAAAAAGAGAGAATGCTGATCATCCTCTCCTTTCTTCTTCTTTCCAGCGGCCGAATTCCTTCTTCATCCATATGTATGACGGGTAGAAAAACAAACTAAATAAGAGAAGAGATCCCATGTTTCGCAAAGACTCATGCAGAACATTTCTTAAAGTAAGAGGAAATGTGATGTCATGAGAAAAAATAGAGATAACGATGGAAATACCAAATCATAGAGGAACAACGGTATAACAATAAAACGCTATCTCCTTTTTATGCTGTATCTTCAAAATATGTAAGCCTCCCAATGATGTATATACATAATATTAACATATTTAATAGGTATTTAGAAATGGGGGTCTATATGTTTATCCCCCTATTCAGCGGGAACAGATATAGAAAAAGGAGGAATCGCATTATGGGAAGATTAACAGACAAAACCGCAATCATCACAGGGGCCGCGACAGGCATCGGACAAGCGACGGCACGGGTTTTCGCCGATGAAGGCGCCCGCGTGATCTGCGGTGACATCAATGAAAGCGAACTGAATGAAACCATCAGCGCCATCAGAAAAAACGGCGGAGAAGCAGAGGCCTTTCATCTTGATGTATCAGACGAAGAAAACGTAAAGTCTTTTGCAGACGGCATTCAGCAAAAGTACGGAACAATTGATATTCTTTTTAACAATGCCGGTGTTGACCAAGAGGGCGGGAAAGTCCATGAATACCCGGTCGAGCTGTTTGACCGGATCATCTCCGTCGATTTGCGCGGCACATTTCTGTGCAGCAAATATCTCATTCCGCTTATGCTCGAAAAAGGAGGCTCCATCATTAACACCTCCTCCATGTCAGGCCGGGCCGCAGACCTTGACCGCTCCGGCTATAACGCCGCAAAAGGCGGAATTACAAACCTGACGAGAGCGATGGCCATTGATTACGCCCAAAGCGGAATCCGCGTCAATTCCTTATCGCCGGGCACGATTGAAACGCCGCTCATTGATAAATTAGCAGGCACGAAAGAAGACGAAATGGGCGAGGCGTTCCGTGAAGCCAACAAATGGATCACGCCGCTCGGCCGGCTCGGAAAACCGGAAGAAATGGCGGCTGTCGCGCTCTTCCTCGCTTCAGACGACAGCTCTTACGTCACAGGAGAAGACATCACGGCAGACGGCGGCATCATGGCATACACATGGCCGGGGAAAATGCTGATTGATAAGAAGTGGAAGGAAGAGACAGAGTGACGGCGAAAAAGAAACAAGCCAGTGCAAAAACACTGGCTGAACAAGGAGGGCTGGTTACTTAAACCAGCCCTTTTCCTTTGAGCGGGTAATGGCCTCAATTCGATTTTTCACTTCTAATTTATCCAGAATCATCGAAACGTAATTGCGGACTGTACCGCTTTTGATGCTGAGGGCATTTGCAATTTCTTTCGTGTTTTTTCCGTCTGCGACGAGTTCGAGCACCGCTTTTTCCCGTTCAGTCAGCGGGTTTTCTTCACCATAGATATCCTCCATTAATTCAGGGGCGTAGACGCGCCTTCCTTTCATAACGCTGCGGATGGCGCTGACGAGCTCCTCACTCGGGCTGTCCTTGAGCATGTAACCGCTGACGCCCGCTTTTAGCGCCCGCTGAAAATAGCCGGAGCGGGCAAAGGTCGTCAAAATGATAATTTTCACATCACTGTCCTTGAGTTTTTCCGCCGCCTCAAGACCTGATACCCCGGGCATTTCAATATCCATCAGACAGATGTCAGGCGCATTTTTTTCCACGAAGTCGATCGCATCCTGGCCGCTTGTGCCTTGGCCGACAACCGTCATATCCTCTTCTAAATTCAACAGCGAACCGAGTGCGCCAAGCAGCATTTGCTGATCCTCGGCAATGAAGATGTTGATCATCTGCTACCATCCTTTTCTTTTGATTTTGAATCATTCGGGATTCTCATGGTCAGCTTTGTTCCGGCAGCTGTATCGATGGCTAAACTGCCATTCGCGAATTCAAGCCGTTCTCTCATTCCAAGCAGGCCGTGCCCCTTTGAAAAAAAGCGGTCTTCTCTGCATTGAAAGCTGCCGTCGTCTTCTACCGTAATGACAGCCTCTTTCCAAAGCTGCTGAATGGTGATGCGGCATACTTTGGCGCCGCTGTGTTTCACGACATTGGTGACGGCTTCTTTAATGCACATGCTGACAATGTTTTCGTTCAGCAAAGAGATATGTTTTGGCGCTTCTTTTTCTTCATACACAAATTCAATTCCTGCCGCTTCAAGAATTTGCCGAACATTGCCGAGCTCATCCTTCAATCGGATGCCTTTCATCGACGAGACAATTTGTCTGACCTCATTTAAGGAGGAGCGGGCCGTCTCTTGAACGCTTTTCAGTTCAGTGCGGGCCTGTTCAGGGTCCTTGTAAATCAGCTTTCGGGCAAGGTCGCTTTTCAGTCCGATTAAGGAGAGCTTTTGTCCAAGTGTATCGTGAAGGTCCCGGGCAATGCGCTGCCTTTCTTCCAGCTTCACAAGATCCGCGATTCGTTCATTTGCATATTCTAATTTCTCCTCAAGGCGCTCTCGTGCCTTTCTGCTTCGAATGCTGAGCGGGAGGAGGATGGCACTGATCAGAGTGATGACGATAAACGGGATTTGCGTCAAAAACCAGTCTTTTTTCAGAACAAGGCTGAAGTTGACGGCAATCGCCGCGCTGATGATATGAATGTAATATAAGATGTAAAATGGAACTTTGTCCCGGATATGGCCGATGAAGTAGGCAATAAAAAAAGCGAAATAAATATAGCTGAACAGCAAGACTGAACCGGTCGATATGCCGATCAGAAGAAGCGCCCATAAGTAAACCGGCCAGCCTTTTGCAACAAATGCAAAGCGATACGCGCCAAAGAAAACAAGTGTGAAAATGACGCCGGACACCATTACAAAGGTAGAAGAGCTCTTGAAAATAAAATAAAAGGGCAAGATGAAAAAAATCGTCCATATATAAGGAGAAATCCCATTCAGTTTTTGAAATTTAAAATATTTCTTCATCCTTATTCCACCTTCTGCCGCTTGTGTCTACCATCACTTTACCAAAACGCCGCCTTTATTGCATCCTCACACATAAAGAGCAGGCCCTTTCTGATAAGAGAAAGAGCCGCGCGCCATATCAGGCATTTTTCTTTAAACGTTCTTTCGGCACCTGCTTGGGCGGCGGTGTTTTCCGCGCCTCCCGAAAGGTGACAAATTGCTTTTCATCCTCATCCCACAGACGGAATTTCATGGATTCAAGACTTGTTTTAAGCGTAATGGTCGGTACGTTTTTTAAAGGTTCATGCCCCTCGTGAGCCGCTTCCAGCTTGTAATTCGGCACTTTCGGGCTTAAGTGGTGGACATGATGGTAGCCGATATTGCCTGTCAGCCATTGCAAAAGCTTCGGAAGCTTGTAAAAGGAGCTTCCTTCTACCGCGGCCTGCACATAGTCCCAATGCTCATCGGCTTCAAAATAAGAATCCTCGAACGTGTGCTGGACATAAAAGAGCCAGACGCCGATTGACCCCGAAATAAGGAAAATCGGACCCTGAACAAGCAAAAAGTTTTCCCAGCCGACAAGCAGGCATGTTGCAGCAGCCAATAAGACAATCGCCGCGTTCGTGAAATAGGTGTTCCAGCGTTCCTTGCGGCGGGCGCCTTTTACATTGAAACGGTTTTTAATCAGAAATACGTAAATCGGGCCGAGAATAAACATAATAAACGGATTGCGATAAAGTCTGTAGCGTACTTTTGTCCAGGCTGACGCTTCGTTGTATTCCTTAACGGTCATCATCCAAATATCGCCTGTTCCCCGTTTATCTAAGTTGCTGCTTGTCGCATGATGAATGGAGTGGCTGCGCTGCCATTGAGAGAACGGAAACAGTGTCAGCACACCTGAAATAAACCCAAACAGCCGGTTCAGCTTCTTTTGTTTGAAAAAGGATTGATGGCAGCAGTCGTGGAAAATAATAAAGATTCTTGTCAAAAATCCCGCTGCTATAACAGTAAAGGCGAGGGTTAGAAGATAGGAGACATTGAGGCTGAAGTAAGCAAGAAACCAAAGGGCAAAGAACGGTACAAACGTGTTGAGAAGCTGAATGACACTATGCTTTGTATCGGCACCGGAAAATGCGGCAACCTGCTTTTTTAAAGACGCTTGTTTTTGAGTTGCGGCGTGATTGATCATGAATGTCATGTCCCTTCTTTTTCATTATGATCCCAAGTATAACGGGGCGCCGGACGCTTTTGTAGTAGCAGCCATCATGCCCCGAATATGACATTTGTCATGTTTGGCAGCAGAAATGCTGATCTGGCGTCATATGACAGGTTTCTTTTTTTATAAGGGATCAAGCCGGACACTTCATAACGGCACTTCTCGAAGAAAACAGAAAAAAAAAGAACTCCGCCTGTTTTGGGAGTTCTTTTTCATCATCTTCACAGCAAAATCACCCGATACTTCTTCACATCCAAAAACTGCAGAAACTCCCGGGCCAGCATGTCCGGCGCGTGGTCTTTTCCTTCATGAAGGCGATATTGAATCAAGCCGACAAGCATGGACGCGACATAGTATGCATAGAGCTTTTTGCCCGCCTGAATGTGCAGAGGCTGATGAAGATAAAACGATTGCAGCGCTCTGAACATTTCCGGGATGACGTCAGGCACTCCGGAACCCTCTCTCAGAAAATGGACGAGCGGCATGCCGTCGGACAGTGCGGAAAAGAGCCGGACGAGCGCGGCTTCCGCTTCTTCCATGGAGCAGTCAGCAGGATCTCCCTTTACCGTCAATAATCCGATCAGCTCCCGGCATGATTGGTGGATGATCGTTTTCAGCAACGCTTCTTTGTTGGCGTAATGGTCATAGAAAGTGGCACGGCGCAGGTTGCTTTTACGGGCAATATCGGAAATCGTAATCGCCGCGTAATCCTTTTTTTCCGCTGCTAAGCCGATCATAGCCTCTTGCAAGGCCTGCCTCGTCCGTGTCACCCGCCGGTCGGCGGGCTTTTTTTCTTCTTGTTCCGGCACCCGGCGGCCGAACAGCCAGTAAAACCGTTTTTGAGAAATCAAATCCCACACCTGCCCGCTGATCGCTTCCGGTGATGCCCCGGGCTCCTCATTCAGCCAGTACAACACAATGGCATACGTGTATAAAGAGCGGTAATGAATGTACATATCCTGTTCGGTCGGTGAGAAATTTGCATTCACCGGTGACAAAAGCACATCATGCCGGAATACATCTTTAAAAAAAGCATGAAAGTGAAAATACGGCATTTTATGACGATCCATCATCGTTTGGAAAAACGCCCGATGCCGGTCAACAAAAGACAGGGTCGGATGCACTTTTTGCCAGCCGCCATTTAAATGAAGCACATCTTTATGCTTCAGCGAATCGTACAGCGCTTCACTCAGCCCGTCCTTCATTTCTTCCGCTATATCTTCTAAAATTGCATATTTATCCTCGTAATAAAGGTACAGTGTCCCCCGGCTCACGTGCGCCCGTTCGGCGATATCCTTCATGGTCACACGGCGGATATCCCGCTCCCTAAGCATAACCAAGAGCGCTTGTTTGATGTCAGTTGTCACAGAATCCGGCATAAGAGACACTCCTTTCATTAGACAGATCACCGCAATTTGTACGGTAACGTATAGATGCGTTTACGCTGTCTTTGCCGCAAAATCACATCACACTATAATAGGCCCTGAAGAAACAAAAAAGCAACCAGAGGAGGAAGACCGATGGATCAGCATATAAAAGCAGAAATCAAACGCGTCTTTGAGCTTCAGAAAAAAAATCAAAAAACACTGCGTGCTTCAACAGCCGGGCAGCGCAAAGAAAAGCTTCAGCGCTTTTTAGATGCCGTCACCGCTCATGAAGAAGAAATCATTGAGGCGATCAGACGGGACGTCCGCAAGCCTTATCATGAGGTGAAAAGAGCGGAAACGCAGGGAACGATCAAGGCGATTAAAGATAATATGAACAATCTCGACACCTGGATGGCGCCGAAACGCGTCGGCTCATCCGTCAGCCCGGACGCTGACGGCGTATTAATGTACGAGCCAAAAGGCGTCACTTTAATTCTCGGCCCATGGAATTATCCGTTTATGCTGACGATGGCTCCGCTTGCCGCCGCCATTGCAGCCGGCAACAGCGCGATTGTGAAGCTGTCTGATTTTACGATGGAGACGAGCCATATTGCCGCGACAGTCATTCGCGAGGCATTTCATGAAGAAGAAGTCGCCATTTTTGAAGGTGAGGTTGATGTCGCGACAGAACTGCTCGACCAGCCGTTTGACCACATTTTCTTCACCGGCAGCACGAATGTCGGCAAAATCGTCATGACGGCAGCGGCGAAGCACTTGTCGTCCGTCACGCTTGAGCTTGGCGGAAAAAGCCCGACGATCATTGACAGCGGCTATGATTTAATGGACGCGGCGAAAAAAATCGCCGTCGGCAAATTTGTCAATGCGGGACAAACATGTATCGCTCCTGACTATCTCCTTATGAAGGAAGATGTACAGGACACCTTTACAGATCTCCTGCAAACCATTGTCAATGCAGGTTTTATGGAGGATGATCATACGGTTGACCGCAATAAATTCACGCAGATTGTCAATGAGCGCAACTTTAACCGTGTCAAAGCTCTATATGATGATGCCATTGAGAAAGGGGCGAAAACGGCCTTCGGCGGCGTATTCGATGCACATGACCGCACGATTTCTCCGACCGTGCTGACAAACGTCACGCCCGATATGAAGATTATGCAGGAGGAGATTTTCGCACCGATTCTGCCGATTATGAATTACGAAGATATCAGTGAAGCCGTTGATTACATCACTGACCGGGACAAGCCGCTTGCCTTATATGTATTCAGCCGTAATCAGGAGCTGATCGATTATGTTCTGCAGCACACGACGTCCGGCAACGCTTCTATCAATGATGTCGTCGTTCATTTCACTGACGTTAACCTTCCGTTCGGCGGCGTTAATACGAGCGGAATCGGTTCATATCACGGTGTGTACGGCTTTAAAGAATTTTCTCATGAAAAAGGCGTATTTATTCAAGCCTCTAAATAAAAAAAGAATCCGCGCAGATGACGCGGATTCTTTTTTTATTATTTTGTTGCCCCGAATGCGAGCAGTTTCGTAAAAGTGCCGACGTAAAGCGTGCCGTCTTCAGCCAGAACCGGGGAGGAAATGACATTGCTGTCTGTTTGATAGCGCCATTTTTCATTACCGTCAGCGTCAACCGCATAGACGTTTTTATCGTCAGAGCCGAAGTACACATTGCCGTCTGCATCAATCAGCGGCGCCGTTCTCACAGGCCCGTCCGTATAGAAAGACCAGTTCATATTACCGGTTTTGCTGATGGAAAACAGTTCGCCGCTTCCGGAACCGATATACACATTGCCGTTATGGTCAATCGCTAATGAAGAACTGGAGAAACCGTTTAACGGGAACGTCCATTTTACAGCACCCGTTGATGTATAGGCGTATAAGCTGCCGTCTTGGTTTCCGGCGTAAACGGTGCCGTCTCTGTCAATAACCGGATAGCCTTTAAATCCGTTGGACGTCGATTTTGACCATTTCACTTGGCCCGTTCCGGAATTGATCGCATAAAAGATATTATTGTACGTTGCCGTATACAGCGTGCCGTTTGACGCTAACACGGGAGCAGAGCCGACCACGCCGTTTGTTTTAAACTTCCACTTTTGCGTCCATGTCGAAGGCGACGTCGGTTTAATCGCATAGATATAGTTATCCAGCGTCGACACATACAGCGTGCCGTCAGATCCGATAGCCGCATCAGAACTCGGCGCTGCGCTCAGCGGAACTGAAGTTAAAATGTTTCCGGTTTCTTTGTCGATGAAATACAGTTTTTTATCGTGAGAAGGAAGATAAATGACACCGTTTGTTCCGAGCACCGGAGTCAGCGTATAGGTTGTCCCGAGGTTTTCCGTCACCCATTTCACAGAACCGTCCGGATGATATGCCGTCAGCTTCCCGTCTTTTGATTGAATAAATACGGTGCCGTCCCCGTCAACCGCGGCTCCCGCACCGTTTTGAGGATTGGCCGGAACATTCTTTTCCCATTTTAATGCGCCATCGGCAGTGCTTGTAAACCGGCTTTCTCTTGACCAGTTGAACATCGTCGGAGACATGGCCTGCGCGTCATACCGTCCCGTCAAGAAACCGGATGCCGCATGATTTTGTTTAAATACCGTTTCCGCAGCTTGAGCAGCCGCCGGATGCAGCCATTTTGCCCCCGGCAGATCAGAAACCGCTCCCACAGATAAAGCCGCAGCAACCGCAGCGCCGGCTGCTAATGTTTTCATTCGAAGTGAAGCCGTCTTTTTTTTCAATGTCAGTTCCTCCCGTTTCTATTAAAAACTGCTATACCGCTATAATCATACCATAATCATCCTATGAAATATTTGTATTTTCGGCAGATTTATAGAACAAATGTCACATAGCCTGCTGCTGATGTTTCGGAGAGGAACGAAACGCGGCAATGTACCATATCACATTGACGATAAAAGCCGCGCCTGACCATGCGAGAGGACCGTAATAAAGAGACAGCTCCTGCCCTAAGGAAATGGCGGCCAATAGCGCCACCAACAAGACAGCCGCGCATATGATAAGCCCGATTCCGCAAAAAACGGCCATGATGATTTTCATGACACGAACACCGAGAACATACATAATGAACGGGACCGCATATATCACAAGGATCTGACCGACGGCGGCCCACATGCCTGCGGAGTTAAAACGATTCGCGTTCGGCCCCGTTTCTGCAAGCGGAGAAAGCGAGACGATGACCGGCAACAGACAAAACATCAGAGCGGAAAGCAAGGTCACCGCGATCGTACCTTTTTTCTTTTGATTCAAGTGAATATCCTCCTGATAAATACCCGGATTTTTTACCGGTAATCTGATAATATGTTATATTTTAACACGGTTTTTACTTATTTTGAGAAGCATTTCGTTAAAAAACGAATTTACAAATCCAGAAAAATAGATATAATAAACGTTATGGAACCGATATTGATTCATAAAGCGTTATCTAACAAAACACGAAGTGATATTATGACATGGCTTAAACACCCGGAGGACCATTTTGATGAAAGGCCTTATCTTGAGCAGGGCCTCAGTTTCCGCACCGGAATTTGCGTCGGTGATATTCAGGCAAAGTCGGGGCTTGCGCAGTCCGTCATCTCCAGCTACCTGCTGACCATGCAAAAAGCCGGCCTGCTGGAATCTGAACGAATCGGAAAGTGGACCTATTACAGAAGGAACGAAAAACAAATTAAAGCCTTTGCTGACTATGTTCAGCACCAGCTATAACCATGAAAGGAGGGCTTTTTTCGTTCTAACATATCTATTTTTCTGTATATGTAGTTATAAAAGGAGGTATACATAACAATGAAAAAAAGCAGTTCCATCTTCATTCTTTTTTTGGCCCTAGGGGTTTTCGGGATTATTACGACCGAGATGGGCATCATCGGGGTTCTTCCGCAAGTGGCGGACAGATTTCAAATGACCGCTTCAAAAGCGGGGTGGCTTGTCAGTATTTTCGCATTCATCGTCGCTGTGTCGGGACCGTTTTTGACCTTGCTTGCTTCAGGTATAAACCGGAAATACATTCTGCTTTTGGCGGTGCTGATGTTTGCCGTTTCTAATGCGGTCTACGCGTATACGGCGCATTTCAGTGTCATGCTTGCGTTTCGGATCATTCCGGCCTTATGCCACCCCGTGTTCTTTTCTGTAGCGCTTGCGGCCGCGGCCCGCCTTGTTCCCGCCGCCCAATCCGGAAAAGCCGTAACGAAAGTATTTTCAGGCATCACCGCCGGCTTTGCGTTCGGCGTCCCTTTCACGTCCTATCTGGCTGAGCGTCTCTCCCTTGAATCAGCCTTCCTATTCGGCGCGATTGTCAGTCTCATCGCGTTCACGGGCATTCTTCTCTTTTTGCCATCCATGGCGGTCACAGAAAAAATGTCTTTCAGAAGCCAGCTCGGCATCCTTCGCAAACCGGCCTTGTGGCTTAATATCGCTGCCGTCACCTGTCTCTTTGCGGCCATGTTTTCTGTCTACAGCTATTTTGCGGAGTACCTCGGACGTGTGTCGCATATGAACGGCACATGGGTCAGCTTCATGCTGATGAGCTTCGGGGTGATTATGATAGCCGGGAATTTCGTCTTCGGCGCTTTGTTATACAAAAATATGAAAAAGACCGTCATCCTGTTTCCGCTTCTTTATACAGCCGCCTACTTGCTCATATACGGGTTTGGGGCGTCTTTCGCACCGATGGCCGTCCTTGTCTTCGTATGGGGCGCCGTTCATTCCGGCGGGCTCATTGTGAGTCAGACTTGGCTTACTGCGGAAGCAAAGGAGGCCCCCGAATTCGGCAACAGCCTGTTTGTCTCCTTTTCCAACCTCGGCATCACCATCGGAACGGCGGCGGGAGGCTGGTTTATTTCACATTTGGGAATCCATCAGCTGATGTGGTGCGGCATCATATTTGCCCTTCTGGCTTTTGGACTGATCATGGGACGCTTAGCATGGGGAAAGAGGCCGCTCGCAGAAGCTTAAGCTCCGTTGCAAAATCCGGCATGATTACTTATAATATGGCAGATTAAAGCAAGGGAGAGAAAAAGATACATGGAAAGACCGGCAGGATTTTGGATTCGGTTTCTGGCTTACGTCATTGATCAGATCATCATAGGAATTCCGATTTTTATCATTCAATTTGCAGTCACTTTTTTATTTGCGGCAGGCGTTGCGGCGGCTGACCCCTTCATGACCGAAAATCAGTTTAACATCTCTTTTCTGGTGTTCGGCGTCATCCCGATTCTTGTGAGCTCTTTTGTGATCAGTATCTTATATTTCAGCCTGCTCACGGCCTCAAAGATGCAGGGGACACTGGGAAAAGCATTGCTCGGCCTTAAGGTCGTCAATGAAGATGGCGGACGCATTTCCATCGGCCAGGCCTTCGGACGCGCTTTCGCTTATATCATATCTAAGGTCATTCTTTATATCGGTTTCATTATGGGTGCCTTCGGAGAGAAAAAAGCGCTGCACGACATCATGTGCAGCACCCGGGTTGTTTATAAATAATGTCCTTAAGTCCGGGCCTTTTGAGCCCGGGCTTTTTTATGACGGCTGCGCCCGCTTGATGTCAATGCCGCCTTTTCCGTCAGCCTCAATGCGGATCGTCCCGTTCACAATGACAGACAGCGGATGAAACTCCGCATGCTGATCAGAAAAAATCCAGCGGCGCCCGTTCCGCCCTAAAAGCAAAAACGCCCCATCATTGTAATCACCCATAAAATGAAACCCGTTCTCCTTAAGAGGCGCGCCGTCTCTCACCGGTATACCGAAATGCTGCAGCTCCTTCCCCGTCGATACCACCTCGGCAGCCGTCAGATTCACCTCGCCGATATTCAGGACGGACTCAATCGAAAAACGTTCCGCGCTTGCCGGTGACGTGTCTCTCGCGATGAATTCCGCCACATTGTTGGACGGATCTTTGAAATAAAAGGAACGCGCATGTATATGAGAGAAATACACCTCATCCTCGCCATCTTCCGTTTGAAAAACGACTTTATCCTTCATCCATGCCTTCGCCTCATCAAAACGATTATTCGGAATGTTAAACGCGAAATGATACGTCGGATGAGATTGAGAATCGGTGCGCCTGAATTCCAATTTGCTTTCTCCCGCCCTGATTGTAAACGAATCATCGGACTGATCCGCTAAAGAAAAACCCAACACCCTTACATAGAAGTCTTTCGTCTCCTCTAAAGCACAACTGTACAAAGTAATGTTATTTATTTGCATGATCATACCCCCTTTGGTTTATACTGCCATATAGAGGGGTTGATTTCCCACCATTTCGTTTCACCAATTGAGAATCCCCCTTTCGCCTGGCGCTAAACATGATAAACAGCGCCAAACCGCTTATACCAAGCGATTTTTAACGTTTAAAGCAAAAAAAGCAGAAAATAATACCTCATATAGCTTGACAAAAAATAAATGTTATTTAATAATCTATATATAATTAGAATTATTATTGAAAGATAAAGTGAATGCTTTGTCTTTTTAATATATTTTAAAATCACATTTCAGGAGGAAGATATTATGTCTTTAATCGGAAAAGAAGTACTGCCATTCGAAGCAAAAGCTTTCAAAAACGGTGAATTCATCGATGTAACAAACGAAGATTTGAAAGGTCAATGGAGCGTTTTCTGCTTCTACCCAGCAGATTTCTCTTTCGTTTGCCCGACTGAGCTTGAAGATCTTCAAGGACAATACGCTGCACTGAAAGAATTAGGCGTTGAAGTATACTCTGTTTCTACAGATACTCATTTCGTACACAAAGGCTGGCATGACAGCTCTGAAAAAATCGGCAAAATCACTTACGCAATGATCGGTGACCCATCTCAAACGATCTCCCGCAACTTCGACGTTCTTGACGAAGAAACTGGTCTTGCTGACCGCGGAACATTCATCATCGATCCTGATGGCGTCATCCAAACAGTTGAAATCAATGCAGGCGGTATCGGCCGTGACGCAAGCAACCTTGTAAACAAAGTAAAAGCAGCTCAATACGTTCGTCAAAACCCAGGTGAAGTCTGCCCGGCTAAATGGGAAGAAGGCGGCGAAACACTTACACCTAGCCTTGATTTGGTAGGTAAAATCTAAGGAGTGCATTCAATTGGTACTTGATGCAAATATCAAAGCACAATTAAATCAATACATGCAGCTAATTGAGAACGACATTGTTCTCAAAGTAAGCGCCGGTGATGATGACACTTCTAAGGACTTGCTGGCTCTCGTTGACGAACTGGCTTCCATGTCATCTAAAATTTCAGTTGAAAAAACTGAATTAAACAGAACACCGAGCTTCAGCGTTAATCGTACCGGAGAAGACACAGGCGTTACATTCGCCGGTGTTCCTCTCGGCCACGAATTTACATCATTAGTGCTGGCATTGCTTCAAGTCAGCGGCAGAGCGCCTAAGGCTGATCAAAAGGTCATTGACCAGATTAAGAACATCAGCGGAGAATACCGCTTTGAGTCTTATATCAGCCTGACATGCCACAACTGCCCTGATGTCGTCCAAGCATTAAACATGATGAGCGTGCTCAACCCGAATATCACTCATACAATGATTGACGGCGCGGCATTCAAAGAAGAAGTAGAAAGCAAAAACATTATGGCTGTTCCGACTGTTTTCTTAAACGGTGAATCTTTCGGAAGCGGCCGTATGACCATCGAAGAGATTCTCGCGAAAATGGGCAGCGGCGCAGATGCGTCTGAGTTTGCCGACAAAGAGCCGTTTGACGTTCTTGTTGTCGGCGGCGGACCTGCCGGCGCAAGCGCGGCGATCTACACGGCGCGTAAAGGCATCCGCACCGGTGTCGTCGCTGAACGCTTCGGCGGCCAGGTACTCGACACCATGAGCATCGAAAACTTCATCAGCGTCAAAGCGACTGAAGGACCGAAGCTCGCTGCAAGCCTTGAAGAGCACGTGAAAGATTATGATATTGACGTCATGAACCTTCAGCGCGCGAAACGCCTTGAGAAAAAAGACCTCTTCGAACTTGAACTTGAAAACGGCGCTGTACTGAAAAGTAAAACAGTGATCCTGTCAACAGGTGCCCGCTGGCGCAATGTCAACGTACCTGGTGAGCAAGAGTTCAAAAACAAAGGTGTTGCATACTGCCCGCACTGTGACGGACCATTGTTTGAAGGCAAAGACGTAGCCGTTATCGGCGGCGGAAACTCCGGAATCGAAGCGGCGATTGACCTTGCAGGTATCGTCAATCACGTGACTGTGCTGGAGTTCGCGCCGGAGCTGAAAGCAGACGAAGTCCTGCAAAAACGTCTTTACAGCCTGCCAAACGTCACTGTGCACAAAAATGCACAAACGAAAGAAATCACAGGCGACCAAAACGTAAACGGCATTACGTTCGTTGATCGTGAAACAGGCGAAGAAAAACACGTTGAACTTCAAGGTGTTTTCGTCCAAATCGGTCTCGTGCCTAATACAGAATGGTTAGACGAAACCGTCGAACGCAACCGCATCGGCGAAATCATCGTCGATAAGAGCGGCGCAACAAGCGTTCCCGGCCTATTCGCCGCAGGGGACTGCACAGACGGCCCGTACAACCAAATCATTATCTCAATGGGATCAGGTGCAACTGCCGCTTTAGGCGCATTTGATTATTTGATCCGGAATTAATGTAAAAAGCCGCCATATGAATGGCGGCTTTTTATGTTATCAGTTAGGGTTTGCTCCGCCAACACATGCTTTTCCTCATAGTTTTGCAGATGCTCCATTTGAATTTTAAGGGTAAATAATGTTAACATTATCCTTGTTAAAATATCAATATATTCCCATTTATATCTATTGCTTTTTTCCTCAAATTAGAAAGGGGTTATTTGAATTGCAAAGAAAGTCTTTTACTGACTCATCAATTTTCTTTTTTTTAATTTGTATTTTGGGAGGCATACTTTTTCTTTTAACAAAATGATTCGAGTCTTTTTTAGTTGTTGACTCTCTAATTTTATACATAAGGCTTGTCGCTATCCACCGTTCCCTTTAAGGCACAAATAGCTTGTTTCCTATATGCCTGGTTAACGAAAGAAAAAGACAGCATACTGCAAGCGGCACGCTGTCTTTTTCTTGAAACTCTGATGACCATTTACTTCATAACCTTTATGTCTTGCTCCCTCTCGCCCGATAGATAAGAAACAGTCCAATAAACCACAGCGGCGTCAGCAGCAAAGCCGGGCGCGTCGCATCCGCAAACAGCATAATCACCAGAATGGCGGCAAACAGCGCCAGCACGGCGTAATTGATAAACGGCGCGAACGGCGCCTTGAAAGACGAGCTTGCGTGTAAGTCCGGGCGGGTTTTCCTGTATCTGATATGACAGACAAGAATCACGCCCCACACCCAAATGAAACAAATCGCGCTGATGGTGGTCACGATGCCAAACGCTTCTTCCGGTATCAATTTGCTTAAAAGAGCGCCCGCTGACAGCACAATGACCGATACCCATAACGCGCTGCTCGGCACATGGTTTTTATTCAGCTTCGCGAAACTGGCCGGCGCCTGTTTCGTTTTGCTTAAGTTATACAAAATCCGGCTTGTAGAAAACATCCCGCTGTTACAAGCAGAAGCGGCCGACGTTAATACGACAAAATTAATGATTCCCGCGGCCACCGGAATGCCGACTAAGCTGAAGGTCTTCACAAAAGGACTTTCCGCCGCATTCAGCTGCGTCCAAGGGTTAATACATAAAAGAATGATCAATGCCCCGACGTAGAAAAATAAAATACGCAATGGAATTTTATTGATAGCGGACGGAATGTTTTTTTTCGGATTTGATGTCTCCGCTGCCGACACACCCACTAATTCCACACCGACATAGGCGAAGATCACCATCTGGAACGATAGCAAAAAGCCTGAAAACCCGTTTGGAAACAAGCCTCCGTGCTCCCACAGATTCGCCGCTGAAACCGTTCCGGTATGCGTTTTGAACCCAATCACCAGCAAAACCACACCGATGACAATTAACGCGAGAATCGTGATCACCTTAATTAAGGCGAACCAAAACTCCAACTCTCCAAAAATCTTGACCGTTAACAGATTAAGCCCTAATAAAATGAGCAAACAGATAAGTGCAGGAACCCATTGCGGAATGTCAAACCAATATTTCACATATACACCGACGGCGATCACATCCGCCATAGCCGTCATAATCCAGCAAAACCAATAAGTCCAGCCGGTGACAAACGCCGCACGCGGCCCTAAATACGCCTCGGCAATATCCGTTAATGATTGGTACCCCGCTTTAGATAACAGCAGTTCTCCCAGCGCCCGCATGACGAAAAAAAGCGCAATACCTACAATAAAATACGCAAAGATGATAGAAGGACCCGCCAGCTGAATCGCCTTACCGGACCCTAAAAACAATCCGGTGCCGATCGTGCCGCCAATGGCGATCAGCTGCACGTGCCGATTCGACAAGTCCCTCTTTAGCTCTCGCTGTTCCACACCTGACTCCTCCTTACTTTTTGATGAACGACGAGAAAATAAAGCCAATAAAAAAAGAGATTGGATGCCCTCCAATCTCATGGTCATAAGAATATCAAATTATATTTGCGCCGCTGACAATCAACAGCATGCCAAATACATATTCGGTACTCTTCTGTCCTTTTGCCTGAGATTGTGAACCCTTCGGCGCCGCGGTAAACCCGCGGTCTCTCCAGAAGCCGCTCCTGCTGTAGTTCGACCCACAGCAATCATAGCCTGCTACGTATTAAGTTTCCGATAGAAATAACTATCAGCTAAATTTTTATTTTAATAGAAGTTTAATCATTTGTCAACAGGGTGATGAGCTGTCTGCGGAAGGTATATGTTGAGGCCTTAAGCGCCGTATTTTCTGTTTTGTTTGTCTCAAAAAGGACTTATGAGGTACTATCATATAAGGTCTAATAATTTAAACATCATGTCATACTTTAAATTCACCTTATCATGCAATGGCTCGTAAATAAAAAGGGGATGGACGAGATTGGAAACCAAATATTTAGATCTGCTCGCACAAAAATACGATTGTGAAGAAAAAGTGGTCACAGAGATCATTAATCTGAAAGCGATACTGAACCTGCCGAAAGGAACCGAGCATTTCGTCAGTGATCTGCACGGAGAGTATCAGGCATTCCAGCACGTGCTGCGGAACGGTTCAGGAAGAGTAAAAGAGAAGATCCGCGATATTTTCAGCGGCGTCATTTACGATAGAGAAATTGATGAACTGGCGGCTTTGGTCTATTATCCGGAGGACAAACTGAAGCTGATCAAACATGACTTTGATACGAAAGAGGCATTAAACGAGTGGTATAAAGAAACGATTCATCGGATGATTAAGCTCGTTTCATATTGTTCTTCCAAGTACACCCGCTCCAAATTGCGCAAAGCGCTGCCTGCCCAATTTGCTTATATTTCCGAAGAGCTGCTGTACAAAACAGAACAAGCCGCCAACAAAGAACAATATTACTCCGAAATCATAGAACAGATCATCGCGCTCGGCCAAGCTGATAAGCTGATCACCGGGCTTGCTTACAGCGTGCAGCGATTGGTGGTCGACCATCTGCATGTTGTCGGCGATATTTATGACCGCGGACCGCAGCCGGACAGGATTATGGAAGAACTGATCAACTATCATTCAGTGGATATTCAATGGGGGAATCACGATGTTCTCTGGATAGGCGCCTATGCCGGTTCGAAAGTATGTCTGGCCAATATTATCCGTATCTGTGCCCGCTATGACAACCTGGACATTATTGAAGATGTCTACGGCATCAATCTGAGACCGCTATTGAACCTTGCCGAAAAATATTATGATGATAACCCGGCTTTCCGCCCGAAAGCAACTGAAAACAGACCGGAAGATGAGATTAAGCAAATCACAAAAATCCATCAGGCGATCGCGATGATCCAATTCAAGCTTGAGAGCCCGATTATTAAGAGACGGCCGAACTTTAATATGGAAGAACGGCTGTTACTGGAAAAGATTGATTATGACCGCAATGAAATCACGCTGAACGGAAAAACGTATCAACTGGAAAACACCTGCTTTGCGACGGTGAATCCCAAACAGCCCGATCAGCTATTAGAAGAAGAAGCAGAAGTCATGGACAAGCTGCTGTTTTCTGTCCAGCACTCCGAAAAGCTGGGCCGCCATATGAATTTTATGATGAAAAAAGGCAGCCTGTATTTAAAATATAACGGCAACCTGTTGATTCACGGCTGTATTCCTGTTGACGAAAACGGCAATATGGAAACGATGATGATTGAGGATAAAGCTTATGCGGGCCGTGAGCTGCTAGATGTTTTTGAACGGTTCTTACGGGAAGCGTTTGCTCATCCGGAAGAAACTGATGACCTGGCGACAGATATGGTCTGGTACTTATGGACAGGCGAGTATTCCTCCCTCTTCGGAAAACGCGCCATGACCACCTTTGAGCGGTATTTCATCAAAGAGAAGGAAACGCATAAAGAAAAGAAAAACCCGTATTACTATTTGCGTGAAGACGAGGCAGCCTGCCGAAACATCCTGAAGGAATTCGGGCTCAACCCGGATCATGGCCATATCATCAACGGCCATACACCGGTAAAAGAAATCGAAGGCGAAGATCCGATCAAGGCAAACGGAAAAATGATCGTCATCGACGGCGGCTTCTCCAAAGCCTACCAATCCACAACAGGCATCGCCGGCTACACGCTCTTATACAACTCCTACGGCATGCAGCTCGTCGCCCATAAACACTTTAACTCCAAGGCCGAAGTGCTGAGCACCGGAACCGACGTCTTAACGGTGAAACGATTAGTTGACAAAGAGCTGGAGCGGAAGAAAGTGAAAGAAACGAATGTCGGTGAAGAACTGATGAAAGAAGTGGCGATTTTGGAGAAACTGCGGGAGTATCGGTATATGAATTGAGGAATATGGAGTTCAGGGATGATTCTCTGGGCTCTTTTTGTGATTCCCCGCAACAACGGCTAATGATCCCCTTTCCCTGTATGTAAAACCGATTTAACCGCTTCTTCAATCTCCTTATAACCCGTACATCTGCAAATATTGGACTCCAGCCAATTTTTAATCGTTTCATCACTTGCATTCGGCTCAGTATTCACTAAGGCATGACAATTCATGAGAAAACCAGGTGTGCAATATCCGCATTGAAACGCAAATTTTTCAATAAAAGCCTTTTGAATCGGCGTATTGATAAGTCCTTCAATTGTCGTAATGTCCTTTCCTTCCCCTTCTGCCGCAAGCATTAAGCAAGATTTCATTGGTATCCCGTCCGTTAATACCGTACAGGCGCCGCAATCCCCATTTAAGCAGCCCGGCTTTGAACCAGTTAATCCGAGACGAAGACGGAGAGCAAATAACAAAGTATCGGCCGGTCTGACAGTCATCTGTCTTTCTTCGCCATTTACTTTCAACGTAATAGGATCAGACATTGGAACCTCCTTCTAATTCCTGCAAGGCATCTAAAATTGTATTTTGCAAGATAAATATCCGATATTCACTTGAGCCTTCTGCATCATCAAGAACGGGTTTGGGTACATACTGTAAAGACCTGCGCACTCTATCCTCTGCTGTGCCGCTTTTATCGTTAAGCACAGCCTCCATTTCAGCAGAACGAAAAGGAAATGGACATACGCCGCTGAAGGCCATTCTGATCTCATCATCTTTTTTCAGCGCACAGACTGTCACCAATGGATATCCGACATTCCACTGCTGTCTTCTTTTGATACTGACAAACGGCAAGTCAACATACGCTCGATCGACAACGATATGAAATAAAAAATCTCCTTTTCGCAACTGTATTTCCTTGTTAAATACTTTATTTATGGGACGGTAATGAATCCCCGCTCTCCCTGCAATCCCTAGCAAACTATCAGAAATCAGCAACGGCAGCACGGCCTCACGGTAATAGATGCCCCCGCAAATATTTCCGCCCAGGCTGATTTTATTTCGAGACGTCCGATCCGCAATTTCACTTACTGTTTTACTTAATAGCGGAAATGGATTTTCTTCCTCCAGTTTCGTTAATGACACGCCCGCTCCGATCACCAGATCATTTTCATAAAAGCGGATGGTTTGAAATTCCGGAAGCACGTTCATATCTATCACCGCATCCGTATAGATGATATTCAGCCTTCCTAACGTGATAATTTCCGTGCCGCCGGAATAATACATTGGTGTTTTCTTTTCGGCCGCAAGCGAGTGAAATAGATTGATTGTTTCTTGAATGGTCTTCGGTTTAAAATAGTCGAAATCAAACGGTATCATCTTTCCACCCCTCTTGCGTCCTCCATAATCGTTCGGGAATGAGAGGAAGTTGATTCAATTGGACACCTAAAGCGGCGGAAAGGCAATTTCCCAATGCTGCCGGCATCCCCAACAGTCCGTGTTCCCCGCCTCCGCGCGCTCCATAAGGCGCAATCACATGCGGGGTTTCAACAAATTCAATGATATATTCAGGCTGCTCTCCATAGTGAAGGGGGCGGTATGTTCTAAGCTGAGGATTTAATACTCTGCCATATGAATCAAATACAAAGGTTTCTCTTCCTCCAAATGCGATTCCCATACTCATCCCCCCCATCACTTGACCCCTAGCAGCTTTTTCATTCAGTACAGTTCCTATATCCACAACAGAATAGGCTTTTGTAATTCGATACGTATAATCCCGTTGATCCAACTCAACTTCAATTCCCTGAGCACCGACAGCCCACTCGGGTCCCGGCTTCCCTCTTCCCGTTTCCCGGTCTAAATTCGTCATTCGGGTTAATGTGTAATTGCCGCTCGCAATGATTTGGCCGCCAATGGTATTTCCATTTGGAAACGTATATCCGTAAGCAATGTCTTTTATTTCAACATGTACAGAAGGATGATCTATAAAATAAACCTTTCCGTCGGCCACTTCCAATTCCTCGACAGGAACCCGCAACACGCATGATGCCACTTCCTTAAGCTTTCGAATGGCTTCTTCCGCTGCATTCAGTACGGCTCTTCCGGCCATTAACGTCCCTCTGCTCCCCACGGTTTTCCAATGTTCGGGTGTTGTTTGGGTGTCTACAAGCATTTTCACGTGAATCTTGCTTATATCCATTTTCATTCGTTCCGCCAGGATTTGGGCTAACACTGTTTTTGTCCCTGTTCCTATTTCCACTACCCCTGACATCAAATTAATGCTTCCATCGGGATTAAAGGTTAAAATCACCCCGGACGTTGCATTTGTATCAAATGTTGAGGTTTTCCAAATGCAGCTGATCCCCTTCGCCCGTATCTTCCGGCCGTCGATTTCAATTCGCTGTCCCTCGTCCCAATTCATTAATTCCTTCAATCTCTCAATGCATTTCGGCACATTTCCGACCGTGCTTGAATTGAGAAGAACTTGAGTCGGTGTGGTGTCACCGGGGCGAATGGCATTTTTATAGCGGAGTTCTAATGGGTCCATGTTCAGCTTTTCCGCCAATACATCCATCGTCCGCTCAAAGGCAAATAACACTTCAGCATGGCTGTAGCCCCTGAATGCACTTGGATATGGATGATTCGTATACATACAATATGAATCACACCGTATATGATCGATCGCGTACGGACCCGTACAATCAACCACCGCAGCCCGGCTGATGTCCACTCCTTTATCAGAGTATGCTCCGCCATCAAATAAAAGCTGAATGTCTGCCGCCTTTAAAATTCCATCCTTTGTGGCCCCTAATTTGACAATGGCATCCAGTCCTATATGACCAGGAGATGTGATCATATCCTCTTCTCTCGTATTAAATAATTTGACGGGCCGGCCTCCGACTGCTTTTGATGCCAAATAGGCAATGACCTCTAACTGAACGGCTGCTTTTCCCCCGTACGCTCCTCCTACTAAAGGGGTTTTGACGATAACCTTTCCGGGTTCAATTCCAAAGTACCACTCCATTAATTTTTTAATGGCAAAAGGAGCTTGAGAGGATGTTGTCATGATAATCTCCTCATCAGCCCGAATTTCAACAATCGAGCATCTTGTCTCCATAGCCGCGTGATCAGAAGGGTTAAAGGAAATTTGGAATTCTGCTGTCACATCACTTTCCTTAAATCCGTCTTCAATATTTCCTTTTCTGATTTTATCCAGGTTCGCGATATTTGTCTTCGGAACCGGGAATACACCTGCCTTCTTCTCATAGCGGTCAACATGTTCATGGACGAGGGGAGCATCTTTTTGAAAAGCCTCACGGGGGGAATTGACGACGGGAAGAGGTTTATAGGACACTTTAATGGCATCCGCGGCCTTTTTGGCTATGATTGGATTTTCCGCCACAACTACAGCAACCGGCTCACCGTGGTATCTGACCCTTTTATAAGCAATCGGCGGCCTGTCTTTAATTTCTTCACCTGCAAGCGGAAAAGGTTCATCGCCCAATATCGCTTTCACTCCGGGAATCTTCCAGGCTTCTGAAAAATCAATAGACACAATATCGGCATGAGCATATGGGCTGATCAGCATTTTTGCGTGTAATGTGCCTGTTGCATGTAAATCATCCGTATATTTCGCCTTACCCGTCACTTTTTCAAGAGCCTCTTTCCGAATGACACTTTTCCCGATATACTCCAACTCATTCACTCCCCGAATTTATTCAGCAGGAAAGTATAATCTTCAACCGTGTCTACGTCATAAAAAAGCAAAGGGTCTTGAAAGCTGATCATTTTTCCCGTCTTGAACATACTTTCACGGATCACGTGCCGGGCGCCCTGATCTCCCTTTAACTGATGCAATACTGGAAAACATTGATTTGAGAATAAAATGGGGGGCATAGGAAGATGCTGATTTTCAGCGGCGATAAATGAATAGCGGCGCTCCTTTTGATAGGAATCAATTAACGTATTGATGATATCTGCGGTGACAAACGGCTGATCTGCAAGGAGAATGATAACGGCGTCAGCCTCGTACGCTGCCGCTTTTTGTAAACCGCATTGTATAGAATGGCCTTGGCCCTTACCCGCTTGCTCACATTCCGCCTGGCTCCACTTATTTGAGATGGGATCTAAAAAGAAAAAATCCGAAAGCCAATGCAGTGAATCTCCCTTTCTCGTTACAACGAAGATATGATCTAATTCAGATAACAGGGCATGTTTAAGGGCCATACTTCCGAGGGAGACGCCATTGAGAAATAAACTGCGCTTATCCGTCCCCATGCGTCTGCTTGTACCGGCTGCCAGGTAAATACCTGCTGTTTTCATAAGCGAGACCTTTGTTTTCGCATTTCTTTAATCATCTCGCCAACAATGCTTACAGCAATCTCCTCAGGCCCTTGTGCCCCGATGGAAAGCCCAATGGGGGAATGAATATCCTCTGGAATATCCGCTCCGCCTAATAGCCGCTCGGTGCGCCTTCTGGGGCCTAATACACCTTTATAAAACACATTCTTGTTTTTTAATGTATGTAAAATGATCTGATCTTTTTGAAAGCTGTGCGTCATAATGACAACAAAATCCCTTTTTGTCATGCTCAGGCCTTCCATGACTTCTTCCGGTGCTCCCGTTATCAATTGGCCGGCTTCAGGAAAATGACCGTGATGACATAAAGCGGGACGCCAGTCTATCACCGTCACATGAAAGCCCGCACGAGCTGCCAACGAAACGAGCGGCCTTGCATCTTCTCCTGCTCCGAAGACGTATAGACAAGGTTTTGGAACCATCTGATGGATAAAAAATAAATCAGATGTATGTTCATCCCTTTTGATTCCCTTTTCCGTCTGTCTCAGTTTTTGAATACAGCCTTGTTCCATAACATCCCCGGTTCCAAACACTCTGCCGTCTTCAGCTATATACAGATCTTCCTTCGGCTCTAACGTTTCAGTGAATCGTTTCACTCGGGTCACAGACTTTTTTTCATCTAAGCATGTCTTGACTGTCATCAGATTTCGTTCCAATTCCCCTTTTACAGGCTCAAGCAACACCGTCAAAACACCATTACAGCCAACGCCCCGCCCCCAGGATAAATCGTCCTCCGCGCTCATATCAAAGCGGACAATCACCGGCTCTCCCGCAGCCCAGACCTGCTCTGCCCTTTCAGCAAGATCTTCTTCCAGACAGCCGGCGGATAACATTCCGACTCTTGTTTTGTCTCCTAAAATTAACATGGAGGCCCCTTCCTTCTTATAAGCGGACCCCTCTGTTTTAATGATGGTAGCCAGTACCTTAGCTTTTGCAGAAGCCCCGATGACATCCAAAATCCGGTGTATATCATCCATTTGATTTCCCCCGCTTTTACCTGATCATCTGTATATCCATATTCTTTTTTTCCGGAGAACATTACAAACTCTTCAGCAATTTCTTCGTTTCTAAAAAAAAAGAGTCTTTATAGACCTGACTCGGCTGCGGGTGCGACTGCATATCGGAACGGAGAGATTCCAATAACACGTTCTGTTCCTTCTGTTTCCAATTGTCTGTTTCACCCAGCTGTATTCCTTTAAAACCCGCAAAAAATTCATTTAACACTTGTAAATCATTGCCCAGCTCCCTTTTGTCACTCGAAGATAAGTCTCCTTCTTTTTCCCATTCTTTTAACGTTTTCACGACATTGGATATATACTCATATCCAGCATTCATCTTTTGCATCTCTGTTTGATATCTTGCAAGAGTGATTTTATGTTTTTTTCTGATGGGGTTGAATTTCAAGCTCTCAGAGGCTGTTTGCAGCATCTCTTTTGCCGTATGCAGCTCCTGCAGAAGGTTATTCACTTTATCTTCCATGATGTTCCCTTTTCCTTGTCCCCATTCTGATTGCACCCATTTGGAAAGGTCTGAAAGTGTGTCAGAAAGCAGATGAGCCAATGTTTGAAAAGAGTCCGCTGCCCTTTTTGTATAGTCCGGCGGAAAAAGAAACATATGAACCAGAATCGCGATGACGACGCCGATCACCGTATCGATGATCCGATCCATTGCATAATCTTTAGAGTGTCGTTCAAACGTAAATACCAATAAAATGGTGAGAGCTACCTGATGCAGAACCGTTTCATCTATTCGTAACCACTTTGCAACGTACGTCCCGCCTAATAGTAACAGCCCCAGCATCCAGCCATTCATTTGTAAGTAACTGACAAGATAAGAGGTTAACATGATTCCGATGACCGTTCCCGCAATCCGATGAAAAGAAAATCGAACCGACTGATCTATGGTCGATTGCAAACATAAGATAACGGATAGAGGCGCTAAGTACGGGTGTTTAGAACCCGCCAGCTTTGCCGCTTCCCAAGAAACCGCAGAGGCAATCGCCATCTTCCAAACCAAGGATGACTTGTTTTGATTTTTTTTACTTTTCTTCATCATACGCCCCTCCTTTCAGAAACCTTTTCCACTAGGTTTCCGTTACGCAAAGGGATTTATACTGACGTATGGAAAATGCGGAAGAAGCTGTTGTTGAGAGGGGGAGATTCTTGAATGACAGCTTCTTTTTGGGGTTGGGGAAAGAGTAGTAAAAGCTGGGTTCTACTCCTTGATAACTTCGCATTAGATATGAACTCTGCTCTCCTATGACTTTCGAAGGGAAACATACAAACCTTGTTGGTTAATGTGATGAAATTGGGTGAATTTTTTATCATTTTATATAGTAAGGGTTTAAGAAGCAGAATGCCTTTGTTAGTATGGCAACCAAAGGAGGAGGATCAATTATGCAAAGCAAAATGAAGCTAACCGCAGTGAAACTGGCAGCCTTGGTATTCCTAGCAGGTGCCTTTGCCCTCCCGGTTTTACCCCCTGCTGCGGCTGCCGCAGCATCCCAAGCTACATACAAAGTTGAAAACCTCAATGACAGTGAGTTGAAGATGACGTTCAATCATGCAGATGTTCATATTGACGCTAAAGGCAATGCAACCCTAAAAGACAACATAACGGGCGAGGAGCAGGCTCTTCCGAAAAGCTCTACTGACAAAAATGGTGACCCCGTTACACTGAAATACGAAAAAATCAAAAATGGCGTTTTAGTCAAAGTCGTGAACAACGACTCTGGAAAAACAAGCGGTTCAATCAGCACCCAATCAGTCGGGAAATGTATTTTAGGTACTGGAGGCGGTGCGGTAACTGGCGGCGGCACACTGGGTCTCGCAGGAGCTGCTGTAGGAACAGTCACAATACCCGGCATCGGAACAGTAGGAGCGGGTGCCGTTGGAGCCATTACCGGCGCTGTTGGCGGTGCAATGCCAGGAGCTGCCGCATCTTGCTTTTAACCATGAAGAAAAAGGGGCCCGCGCCCCTTTCTTTTACTAACTATGGAAGGTGGTCGACATGTACAAAATCATCATTCCTTCAATACTAGCCATCTTCATTCTCTGGATACTCTTACAGATTTCACTGGAGATAAGTATCGTTAAGAATCCATTGAATTACTTTATTGTATTCATTGTCTTCTTTCTCTTTATAAAGATGGTGAAAGAGAAGCAACAGTAGGTTGCTTCTCTTAGCTGTGGAAACCGGATTTGTAGTGGAATCTGGTTTTTTTTTTGAGTTTTATTCATTTGTGAATGTCAAATGTGACGTATCCTCCGTTAAATTAGCTTTCCACAAAACGGAGATTTTAAAGATTCTCATAACAAAAAAGAGATAATTAAACATACTGTCTAATAATGCGTTTTTTATCTTCTTTCAATAAATATTTCTTGTTTTATGATAAGGCTGTTCATGTCTATTAAAATGGTATTTTACTTATTTGAGTTCATCTGCGGTTGCTGCTACTTCATTTTCATTCTCCAAAAGACGGGGTTGTATTACTTTATCCAGGTAGGATTTCATTCTACCGGTACTAAAATGAGTTCTAGATTCAGATGCATAAAATAGATATATATCACCTTTTAACTCATTGTATTCATTTATAATTACATTATTGATCATACTCTTAAACCTCTCAAAAGCTTTTCTACCTTCTTCAGAGAACCAAAATATAACAAGTTTGTTTCTTTTTCGAGTCTTGGAATTGTGTTCTTTTAATAAGTGTATTAATCTATAACCCATATCCATATCATTACTTGTTGTAAAGTTCCTATACTTTATTTCAAAAATAATGTCACCCCATTTATTATTCTCTGCAAATATATCAAATTGATTAATTGAATTATTTATATCTCTGTTTTTCCAACTATTATACACATTGTAACCAAATACTGTTAGATATCTATTGATAACATAAAAACAATACCGTTCAAATAGTTCGGATATTGAAATCCTAATATAATTGGTATTCCGGATTATCTGATCAACCTCTTTTATACTTAACATTTCTCCGTGTCTAATTTTATTACTTAATCTGTATAAACCTTTGTTTCTATCACTTAACCATTTCCCCTCTAAAATACCCATGTCCACTAGTTTCTTTACAAGTTTCATGAGGCTCTGTTTACTGTATTTGTTTTTATCTCCTTCTATATCTACCAGTATATCCCTGCAGTATTTTTCAATCTCTATCATACCTTCTAAAAACTTTATTTTTCCTTGAGATTGGTCATTACTAATACCATCTATTTTTATATTCGCTTGCGCTGTCCATCTATAATAGATTTCTTCATCATCATTATTTGATTTTTTCCCCAGCAAGTTTCTATCTAACAAACTGTTTAATAACTTATTACACATTTCATTTAATTGAAACTTAGTCCAAAATGGATATTGTTCTGAGTAATCTCCTTCAAAATCATAAACTTCACTATTGGTGAAATATGTGTTACCTTTTAATTTCATTTTCTTAATCCATATAAATAATTGATAAGTTAAAAAATCTTTAACTCCGCTATCAAAATCAGAGTTGTCTATATTTGTTTCAACTATCTTTGTTATTATCTCTAGTATTATTGAATCAGTTTTGTAAGAATCTAAATTAGATTCATCTATTAATAAATAAGATTCATTACTATCCCACTCTATGTCTTGTAAAATCAAATTGTTAAATCTTCTCAATGTTCTATAAGAATTCAGAATTAATGAATCCTTATAACTACTTATTAATTCAGTATTTATATTAGATGAATCGATTAAATAAGAATTAAACAATTTCTCTAAACCTATATTAGTAGTCAATGGAATATGTATACTCTTCGCAAAAATACTTGTCATAATTGAATTATCTAGCACGCTGGAATTTATAAATTTATAATATAACTTTTGCCCTGATATTACAATAAAACTAGCTAAATCTGATAAAAGCAGTGGTTTTAAATCAGATATTATACTTGTCATATCATTTTCGTTTTCAATTTTATCTAACTCATCAAGAACAATTATTGTTTTTATGCCTTCTTTCTTCAATTCCTCTAGAATATTTCTTAGATGATACTCAGCTATTTCATCATCATATAATGACTTTCTATTTAATTCTTCTACACAGGAATTTCTCTTTTGAATTTCAAGTTTTAATTTTGATCCATCTATAATAAACCAGCATATACTCAACACTAATAAGCCAATACCCGAATTCTTAAAAAAGTTGGGAAAGATATCGAAGCTAATATTTAGGCTCATAAGAACTACTACCACTAATGGCATTAAAGACTTAACTATATCCTTAAAACTAAAACTCCCTTCCAAATTACTATTAAACTCTTTTAAATTCTTGAAATTTGAACTGCTGAAAATCTCATAAAATGTATGATCATAGAGCAATTCAATATTATCTATTAATTGTTTATTTTTTATTTGTTTATATATTTTACTTGAAGATAAAGTGAGATATATTTCTCTTATTAGCTTTCTCAGAATCAATGAATAATCTTCATATTTAGAAAGATTTAAGTGTACAAATATATAACTTTTATCCTGTATCTCTTCTTCTAATTTTTTAATCAGTGTAGTTTTTCCTGTGCCTCTATATCCCGATATCAAAAAACAAGAATTATTTCCAAACAACAATTGTTGCGTTAACTGATCTTTAATTTCATCTACAGCTACATCATAATTGACACTATTCTTTATATTCGATGAGGAACTTATTTTTTTTGAATCTATTCTCACCCTCATAATATAATCTCACCCTTCAAAAAGAATAACTACTTATGTATAAAATAATATATTATAGTTTTTTTTACTCTCAAAAAAACAAATTGAAATATACTTCGTAGATGCTAATATCTATATCTGATAATAATCTGTTTGCAAAAAGGAATAAGCATTAAAGCTTATTCCTTTAGGTTACTCTTTTAGCATATTATCAATTATTTCATCCAATTCTTTTAACCCATGCTTAATTATTTCCAAATCATTTTTCTCTGTAGTTAAATCTATTGGTTGCTGAGTATGTACCGAGGTGTGCGCTGTTTCTCCTCTTCTCGAGCCAAAAGAATCCATAGTACTTAACCATGCTGTATCTAATTCAAATATATCTATTCCTAGTGGAACTAGTAAATTGATGAGGTTTTTTTGTTTAAGTCCGTGATTCATTTTAATCTTTTCCTCTTTGAAATCTGCACATATTTTTCCTATCTTTTCTTCTAACTTCATATATTTTCTATTATTATTTCTTTCACTCACCTCCTCATATCCGTTGATTTCAGGATTATCAAGAAATTTGTAATGAGCGAACAGAGAAAGAAGGCTTGTACTTATTTTCTTATGTTGAAACCAGTTACTTCGTGAAAAGTTTAACAATTCTAATGCTCTGTCCTCTAAGTAGCTTTCCACTTCTGCGTGACATAGTACTCTATAACCCCTACACATATCTAGTTCTTTTGGGTTTAAATCAATGACAGACTTTTCATACAACTGAGATACATAATGATTTTCTAAGTCATTTAATCTGCTTTCTAGATTATTATATCTATTGGAATAGGTCTTAACATCCTCCACCATTATTCCTCCATCATTATGCTCAGTCGATTATCAGATTTTACCAACTTCGGAACTGGAAAGTCTGTAAAGGTTGATATTATATCAGCAATCTTATTAAACCTAAATCTAACTTTAGATAACCCTTTAGTAGAAGATGAAATGGATTCATTGAATTCACTATCAATTGTACTGATGTTTTCAAAATCTTTTTTGAATCCTTCCTTATTCTTTTTAATACAATTGTATATTTCCTTATTTGAAAGATAAAAAGTAAATACTTCAAATAAAGGTCTATTAAATCTATTATTATACTTATTTCCGTCAAATCTGCTAAAAGCACCTTTACCAAAAATATCAATACATAGATTGATTGCGTTTTCTAAATCCCTAAAGTTTCCTTTGATTTCATCCTCCTTTTTTTCCCAATTTTCATTCAATAACAGACAGGTGTCATCTAAAAACAATTTTAAGTTACCTTCATTTCTTTCTAAGTTATGTTTAAATGCATAAAACCTTAATGCAAGTTCCACATCCCTCATACGGGAGTCAGGTTCGTTATTATTAAGAAGTTCCCAGAATGTTTGACTATTTGCAGTTGCATCATCTAAAAAGTCTAAAAATGGGCCCGGATGAAGTGCTTGTCTTAACTCCTGAGGTGAAAGTTTCTTACTTCCTGTATTTAAACGAAGGAAGACGGTGAATAAAAATTCCTCATTTGGCCAATTTTTTATGACAACCGTTCGAATTGTTTGATTTTCAAATTGATTTTTGTAATCAACATAGCTATAGTCATCTTCAATTTGTTCAATGATTTTCCCATTAAGTTCAGTTAAAAATTGGAGACTCTTCAACTTTAACTTGTTAAAACCACTTTCTTTTTTTGCGCAAAATTGTCTAATGGCAAGAAGCCTCTGCTTTCCATCAATAACGATATACTTACCCTTATTGTCTTTTTTCTCAGCAAGTATAATTGGTGGGACGGGAATTCCCAGCATTAATGATTCCACTAGTCTTGATTTATTCATATCATTCCATGCATCCCTACGCTGGAATTTAGGATTTAGATCAATATTACCTTTGCTAAGTTGAGAGTTAATAGTTTCTACCGTCCAATCAGTTCCCCAAATTACTGCTTCAGAAAAAGTATCAGGAACTGTTCTTAGATCTTCTTCACTTTCTTCCTCATATTTTTCAAATTCTTCATAATTCACATCAAACATTTCCAACACCACCCTTATAAATTTTTTAGTTATATCTTAGAATCTTATTTATTTTCCTAAAATCCGTCAATAAAACCCCCACTCACTTATGATAAGGCTCCCCACGATTAATCCGAAAAGCCCGGTAAATCTGCTCCACTAATATCAGACGCATCAGCTGATGAGGAAATGTCATCTTCGAAAATGACAGTTTGTCGTCTGCCCGTTTCATGACGGCGTCGCTTAGGCCGAGTGAGCCGCCGATGACGAAGGTGATTTTGCTTTTTCCATAAGTCGCCAGCTTATCTATTGTATCGGCCAGTTCTTCGGATGTTTTCATTTTTCCTTCGATGGCGAGGGCGATGACGTGGGTGTCCGGGCTGATTTTGGCCAGAATGCGTTCGCCTTCTTTGTCTTTGACGATTTTCATGTCTTGGTCGCTCAGGTTTTCCGGAGCTTTTTCGTCCGGGAGTTCGATGATGTCGATTTTTGCGTAGGCTGAGAGTCGTTTTTTGTATTCTTCAATGCCTTGCTTGAGGTATTTTTCTTTTAGCTTTCCGATGGTCACAATATTGATATTCACAGGTCATCCCCACTTTAGAAACAAGTTATTCATATATATTGTCCACAATTGTGGATATCTTTTCTGTATTTTGTGTAGGATCATTCGTTCCCTACTAGATATGTTGCAGTGTCCCCACATAATTCACAGGCTGTGGATAAACTGTTAGTATGTTCGATTTTTCTGATTTCGGGCGGAAGCTCATGATCATCTATGTACATGTCCAGCACGGTTTCGATATGTTCTTCACAAGAATAATAAGCGGTTTTCATTGTTACATCCTCCGGTTTTCTTTTGCGCGCGGCAATTGTTCTCTTCTCAATATAACCTATTTATACACATGTTAGTAGTGCTTCGGGCTGAGTTTTATCCACAATTCGGCAAATCACGCGCAAAAAGAGCCGGCGTTTGCAGCATCCGGCTCTTTACGTGTTTTCTCTTTTTTCTAAGCGAAGGACGAACAGAATTCCTAATAGACACGCCAGCAGCGTACAGCATACGTCAATCCAGTCCGGCTTTCCGCCGTTTAAAAATGAGTTGGTTATCACGGAAACCAGGAGAATGGTGACGGTCACCGCGGCAAGCTTTTTCTTCATCGGCTCCCTCCTTCACCTGACTGTCTTCTGCTTTTACGGTGCAAATTCCTCTATTTCTATGTTCGGTCGGCTTTTTTCTTGCAATAACGTTTCATTATAAAAAGCTTACCAAAAGCGGCAAGCTCTTCCCAAATGTTCATACTCTTCAAAACCCGCCCATCACCTGCACATCATACAGCTTGAGATGGCTTTTCGGCGTGATGATGTCTTTCAGGCTGGGGATAGTCCGGTCGTTCAGTTTTTTGCCCGTTTTCAGGTCGAAGGATTCAATTTTGGCAGGCTTTTTGTAGCTGTACGTGAACAGATACAGCTTTCCGTTTTGATGCGTCAGGTCTTTGAAGTCGGCTTTCATTCGTGATGCGGGGAGGGTGAAGGCCTTTTTGCTTTTTCCGGTCTCAGGGTTGATGCGGTAGACGGTACCGAAGCCGTCAACGAAATAGAAGCTGCGCCGCTCCATGAAAAAGCTTTTTTTGAAGCTGAACGGCATGGAGTCATAGATAGTCTGTTCGTCATTTTTATAAGCGGCGATGTCATATGTTTTGATCGCGCCGCTCTTTCTCATAACTTTCACCATTTGATAGATGCGGTCTGCTTTTTCCCCTCTGGTGACAAAGCAGACGGCGCCGTCGTCCGCGGCGAGCTGGGATTCGACTGACGTGCCTTCTTTATACGTCCATGTCGCGATGGATTTTGTATGGAGCTTTTCTTTATCGGCCTGAATATCTTGTATGTGATAGCCTTTTTCGTCATCTGTCGGCGTGAGCGCGAAAAGATGATCTTTAAAAAAGCCTGAGGCGCGGATATAGTGCGGGATGACGTCTTGCTTCAACCTGCCGTCAATCTGGCGGTACAGCTCTGAGCGGTAGCTGCCGCCGCTCTTGTCGTAGCCCGAATTGTACAGCGTGTAAAAGCCTTTCGTCCGTTCGATATACCCGGCGCTGTCTCCCGTATGCTGATACGTTCTTTTATATGTGTGAAGACCATTTTGAACGGTGTAGATTCCTTTTTTGTCCTCCAGCAGCACGCTGCCGTCATTCACTTTGGCCGATCCGAGCTCAAGCCCCTTCATTTGATAAGAAGAGAGCCGCCCCTTTTTATCGGCGAAGAGGGCATAGCTTTTTCCGCCGCCGAACGTGTCTTGGTCAGCCGCAGTGGAGAAATACAGCAGCGCTTCTTTATCTTTCAGAAAATCAGGATCATTTAATGTTTCCCTATCAACCTCCGCAGGCTCTTCCGTGCGGAAATAGAAGAAGCATAAGACCGCTGCGGCAAGGATGATCACTAAGGGTATCCAGATGATTTTTTTCACGTTGTTCCCCTTAGTGAATGGTCAGAATCGTGGTCGTGTAAGACGAGCTTGTGATGTCACGCGGATATACACCTAAGCCGCCGTTAGAGTCGATATCAATCCCGGCTTTTAAAAGGAATGCCGACCACAGCAGTTTTGAGCAGTTTTTGGCGCCTTCATGGCCCGTATTTCTGTTATTGACGAAGTTGAAGGAGTATTCATCACCCACTCTTGATACAGCCCAGTCAGCGGCGGCTTGTTTTTGGGCATCAGTGACTTTCACGGTCTGGACGATTGAATTGTCTTCGACTTCTCTTCCGTTATAAGCAATCTGGCGGACGCCGTCTCCCGGCACGGATTCGACAATTTTATCAGCGGATGAATACATGCCGACATGCCCGTGGTTGTAATAAGCCGTGTATGAGTTCGTGTAATAAATATTGCCTTTTGTGCTTTTCGGAAGTTTTTTTGTGCCTGATGATCCGCCCATTGCAGAGAGCCCGTCTTTGGAAGCGATTACATTTCCTTGCACCTTATCTGCCGTGATTTCTTGATGAAACTGCTTGAGGATCGCTTCTGTTGAAACATGTTTCTGCTGGGCAAGCTCTTTGGCGGATCGGAGAACGTCTTGCGGGGTCGTGCCCTGCTGAAGCTCTGCGATTTCTTTTGCGTAGCGGGCTGCTTCTGTTTCTTTCGCTTTGACATTCGTACCGGAGAACGATAAAACCATGGTGAACGACAGGGCAAACGGGATGACGGCTTTGAACAGCTTTTTACACATATTACTTCGCCTCTTTTCTCAAAGTATAATTTTTCCACATTTGCATTATATGACGGAATTGCGATAAAAAAATAGCCAATTTACAGATTTTTAAAAATTTTATAACAATAGTAAAATATATGCATAATCGTCCTAACAAATACATAACAATCGAGTCGTTGCGGTTTCCTCATTGGGGTTAGGGTGCATGGGCATGCAGGAAGGGCTACAGCAGCCAGAGTGAGTCATGCCGTTCATCTCGGGGTGATCTATGTGGATTGGATCGAATGAAGAGCTTGTCGGAAAAGCACCTTTATGATCTGCAGAGGTTGATCCGCGGGTGCCGATTGAAGAGACCGTCGGCGCCATGAAGGAGGACGGCTGATCAGAGGCGTCTCCCTGCCGTGAGCTCGGCAGAGGTTTTCTGCCTAAAGGCGGATCAGCTTGATGCCGATGAGTACAGAAGAGAACGCCGCGATTTCATTTAGCTATCAATACGGAGCCCGTCCAAAAACTTACCGCCATTGCCCGGGAAATGAATAACAAAAGAGGCCCATCGTGCGGGCCTCTTTTCAAGAAAGCTCTTTACTCATGATCACATCGGTCTCCAGGAATCCCGTCTTCTCATACAGCTTCCGCGCCGTTTCGTTATGAGCGAACACATGGAGAGAAATCTTGCGGACACCCAGATCTTTGGCTTTGTCCTCCAGCCTTGCGAGTGCCTCTTTTGCATAGCCTTTGCCGCGGAAAGGCTGATGAAGGCCGAAATCATAAATAAATGCGTCGTGCTGCGGGTGGTCCGGATCGGCGTGCAGCCACAGCCAGCCGGCATTTTCCTTACCGTCCAATGTCAGCGTCCATAAATAGTGATCGGCCGTTTCCAGGCCGTCAGGAAGCAGGTCATCAAACGCCAGCTCCGCTAATTCCGGCGCTTCATCAGGCAGCCACGTTCCCGCTTTTACCTTTTCTTCAGCGTAATGCTTTGTTGAATGAGCGAGATAGGACTGAAATTCTTGTCCTGTCATCGGCTGCAGCGTGATAGCCATTGAATCACTCCTTACAAAACACAGACTGAAAGCGGTTCATGAAATATTATCCGAAGGCTCCGTTTTCCGCCGGTTTTATGATTTGTTCGGCTTGTGCCGTTGAACCAGTTTGCGCAAATAATCCAATCGAAATGAGACTTGCCAAAGCTGCTGAGAGTACAATGAATTTACATGTTTTCATTACGAATCCCCTCCGTCAATCTCAAAATTTGGTCATTGGCATCAATTGATTCCTGAAAATACTTCGCCGCCAGTTTGTAATTCTCCTGTTTTTTAAAATGCGCAGCAGCCTGATACGATAAATCAGAAACGTCACTCCACAGCTCTTTCCTTCTTAACTCGGCGAAGGCTGATTCAAGCGCTTCTTCACTGTGGTCAATAAATACATGCTGTAAAATGCGCAGCTTTTGGGTATATACGGGCTCGTTTTTGTCTTCTGCGGCATTCAGCGCTTTATGCAGCCAAAACCGTCCCTCATCCGTCTGTTCCTGCTTCAATAATACTCTGGCCAGCATGTACAGACTCCGCACCGAATACGCTGATCGCAAATGCTCCTTTTGATCGAGAGCCATTTCAAATTCGACTCGCGCCTCTTCCAATTTCTCCTGTCTTTCATAGCAAATGCCTGCGTTAAAGTGGGCGAGCGCTTCAATGTGCGGATCGCCCGCTTTGGCGGCTTGATGGACTGCCGTCTGCAGGAGCGCTTCAGCTTTCTGGTAGTGAAACAGGTCCATTCTGTTACAGCCGATCACCATTAAACACTGTGCTTCTCTGACCGCGTACATTTCGTTCGCTTTGTAGATCTCTAACGCTTTTTCCGCATGGTTCATCGCAAAGTAGTTTTGGCGGATTTCATAATAGGCTATCGCCACTTGATAATTAAACTCGGCTCTTTCAATCTCATTCGGTATGTGCCGGAGCCTGCTTTCAGCAATCCTGTAAAAATTAATGGCGTTCATGAACCGTTTTTGGTAAAACTCGTGCATTCCGGAAAAAAAGTAATAATAGTATTGAATCATCTGGTCTGTTTTTTCTTTATCGGCGGTCAGCTGGATCGTTTTTAAAATGCCGTCTGTTTTCTCATACTCTTCCATCAAAAGCTTATAGCGGGAATCAATTAAATTAAAATAAAGGAGCACCGTTTGATTTTGTGTCATATTTTGCAGATCTGTAAGCAGTTGTTCTCTTAACGCCTCAGCCGATTCGGTGTTGTGCTTTTTGATTTCTTCATACCAGTCACTGATTTTTTTCGCAACAGTTTCGTGGGCCATCACCTCAGCCATCTGTCAGGACACCTCCCTTTCCCATTTTGTGTAATAAATATATCATATTTACAGGGTCAAAAAGAGGGTGACAGCCTGCTAGTTTCCTCGTGGCAACAAAAAAACCTCCGCAGGTGCGGAGGCGCATATTTTATAATAGTTTTTTTCCCAACAAAGATTCCACCAGCTCAACCGCTGTTTTGCCGGTTTTGTTTTTGTGATCGAGGATCGGGTTGACTTCGACAAATTCAGCTGAGGTGATAATGTCGGCATCATGCAGCATTTCCATTGCCAAATGGCTTTCACGGTAGCTGATGCCGCCGACGACAGGCGTCCCTACGCCGGGCGCGTCGCTCGGATCGAGGCCGTCGAGATCAAGGCTGAGGTGAACGCCGTCACAGTCTGACAGGTAGTCAATGGTTTCTTCAATGACCTTCGTCATGCCGAGGCGGTCAATCTCATGCATCGTATAAACCTTCATGCCTGTTTCCTTAATGTATTCACGCTCGCCTTCGTCAAGCGATCTCGCGCCGATGATGACGACGTTTTCCGGCTTGATTTTCGGAGCATAGCCGCCCAGATTCACCAATGTGTCGTGCCCGACGCCGAGGCTGACGGCCAGCGGCATTCCGTGAATATTGCCTGACGGCGATGTTTCCAGCGTATTTAGATCGCCGTGCGCATCGTACCAGATGACGCCGAGCTGTTTATAATGCTTGGCCGTTCCTGTCAGCGTTCCGATCGCGATGCTGTGATCGCCGCCTAAGACGAGAGGGAACCGCTCATTCTCGATGACGCTGTCCACCTTATGGGCGAGCTGCTCGTTCCCTGAAAGCACAGAGTTCAGATTTTTCAGCTCTTCATCATTTTTGAGTTTTTCACGATTGACGGGGATGTCGCCTAAGTCTTCCACCGCATACCCCATGTCAGATAACCGTTCAATGAGATGCGCGTAGCGGATGGCGCTCGGGCCCATGTCCACTCCGCGTCGTGCTTGTCCTAAATCCATCGGCATTCCAATAACTGAGATATTCTTGTTCATCCGTTTTTCCACCTCAACATGTTGTATGTTGTCCTGTGCGGGTTTCTCAAAGATGACTTGGACACGAAAAGATTTAAAGCTCTATCTGTTTTTCTGACTGTTTATGCTTTTTTACATACAGATGATAGACGATAACGCACACCACCATGAACGGGATGCCGCAATAAAGGGCGAGCCGCTGTTCTGAATCAAATGCGAGACTGATCAGAACGACCGTATTTAACGTCAGCCCGATAATAGGCAGCACCGGATACAGCGGTGTTTTAAACTTAAGGTCTTTCACTTTGCCGCCTTCGCGGACGTATTTCCGTCTGAACATCAGCTGCGACAGAGAAATCGTAATCCAGCCGACCTGCGCGCTTAGTCCGGCTAATGATAAGAGAAACATATAAACGGTTTCCGGCGCTGCCACTTTAGACAGCAGCGACAGACAGGCGACGGCCAGCGTCACGATCAGCGCGTTCATCGGCACGCCGCGTTTATTTGTTTTACCGAGCGCTTTAAAAGCTTGTCCTTCGTTCGCCATGGCATATAGGATACGCGTCGATGCAAACAGGCCTGAGTTGGCCACTGACAGCAGCGCAATTAAGATAACAAAGTTCATGATATCGGCGGCATATGGGATTCCGATTTGTTCAAACACCACGACAAACGGGCTTTTGATCACTCCCGCCTGCTTCCACGGAATCATGCCGGCAATGACGATGATGGAAAGAACGAAGAAGACAAGCGTTCTCCATACCGTCTGTCGGATAGAGCGCGGGATCGTTTTCTCGGGGTTTTCACTTTCTCCCGCGGCAACCCCGATCAGCTCCGTTCCCTGGAACGCGAAGTTTACGGTAATCATCGTAACAAGCATCGCCTTCATGCCGTTCGGAAACAATCCATCCTCATAAAAATGAGAGAAGAAAGGTGCCTGCTCGCCGTGTTTCAGATCGATCAGCCCGAACATGGCGGCGCCGCCCAAAACAATAAACAGCAGAATGACTAAAATTTTAATGCCGGAAAACCAAAATTCCGACTCAGCGAACGCTTTTGTGGTAATGGCGTTCAATAGGAACATCAGCCCGACAAACACGAGGCACCACACCCATACGGGAACATGCGGAAACCAGCGGAGCATCAATTGTCCCGCAGATAAAAACTCAATGGCGCATGTCACCGCCCAGCCGAGCCAGTACAGCCAGCCGAATGCGAAACCGAAAGCGGGGCTGATGAATTTGGTGGCGTACGTCTGAAACGACCCTGATACAGGAAGGGCAACCGCAAGCTCGCCTAAGCAGAGCATTGTCAAAAACATAATAAAACCGCCGACCAGATAAGACAGAACCGCGCCCAGCGGTCCCGCCTGGTTGATTGTAAATCCGGTACTCAGGAAAAACCCGGTGCCGATCACTCCGCCCAATGAAATCATAAACAAATGGCGCGATTTCATTGTGCGCTGAAGCTGATTCTCTTTTTGATTTGTATTCACTATTCTGCACCCCTTCAGCAACTTGTATTGGAACCAAGCCGGTGCTTTGAAACCGATTTGCTGTCCAAAGAGCTCTATTTGTATATGAAAGTTATATAAAATTCATTTTCGTACATAAAGATACATTATACTAAAATACTGTCGCCGCGCAAATAGAGTGTGCTGAATTTTTTATTTGTTAATTCCATACAAGCTGAGGGAAAGCGTCGCCATATCAAGTTTTTACGCGTTTTGAAGCACGTTTGTGATCTTTTGGATCGCCCAGTCCAAGTCTTCCTTGGAAATCATTAACGGCGGTGCAAAACGGATCACGGTATCATGTGTTTCTTTGCATAAAAGCCCTTCGCCTTTCAGCTTTTCACAGTACGGGCGGGCCGCTTCAGTCAGTTCCACGCCGATAAACAGGCCGCGTCCGCGCACGTCTTTTATGATAGGGTTATCGATTTTCTCAAGCTCTTCTTTAAAATACCGGCCAAGCTGAAGGGAACGCTCTGCCAGTCCTTCTTCCTCAAGGACTTCAAGAGATGCGAGCGATACCGCGCAAGCGAGCGGGTTTCCGCCGAATGTCGAGCCGTGGGAACCCGGATTAAACACGCCGAGAATATCACGGTTCGCCGCGATGCACGAAATCGGGAAGACACCGCCTCCGAGCGCTTTACCCAAGATAAACATATCCGGTACGATATTTTCCCAGTCAACCGCGAATGTTTTCCCTGTCCGGCCGAGTCCTGTTTGAATTTCATCAGCGATCAAGAGCACATTTTCTTCCTTACAAATAGCGGCCGCTTCTTGTAAAAATCCTTCCGGCGGAATAACGATGCCCGCTTCTCCCTGAATCGGTTCGAATAAGAAAGCGGCTGTGTTCGGCGTAATCGCCCGGCGCAGCGCTTCCGCGTCTCCGTATGGAATTAATTTTATACCCGGAAGCATAGGTCCGAAACCGCGTTTATACTCATCTTCTGAAGAAAGGGATACCGCAAGCATCGTTCTGCCGTGGAAGTTGCCGATACACGCAATGATTTCCGCCTGATTATCTTCTACTTCTTTGACCTCATAGGCCCAGCGTCTCGCCGCTTTGACAGCGGATTCAACAGCTTCCGCCCCCGTATTCATCGGCAGAATCATATCTTTTCCCGTCAGCTTGGCTGTTTTCTCATAAAACGGGCCGAGCTGATCGTTATGGAACGCGCGTGACGTCAAAGTGATTTTATCCGCCTGATCCTTCAGCGCCTGAATGATCTTCGGATGTCTGTGTCCCTGATTCACGGCAGAATAAGCACTGAGCATATCCATATATTGATTGCCTTCAGGGTCTTTTACCCAAACACCCTGCGCTTCAGAAATAACGATCGGAAGAGGATGGTAGTTGTTCGCACCGTAATGTGAAGTTTGGCTGATAATCTCTTGAGATTTTGTGAAAGCTGACATAATCTGATTCCCCCTTGTTTTGTATATCATTCAACATAAGATATTGCTTTCCCTTTTTATAAAGCAAGTTCCGTGCCAATCCGAAAAAACGGGATATTTCGCCAGCATTCTTTCTCTTCCTGCAAAATTTTCCGGCAGTTTGCGTGCAAACTTCAGCCAAGCGCAAAATTTTTTTGCATTCCCGCTGACAAAATAGGAGCAATCCAATTAGATTGCTCCCATTCAGCAGTTATTTATTCAATTGTCTTTGATAGACAATGTAAGAATATAGTAAAGATAATATGATACAGCCGATTGCGGCAATGAAAATGACTGACACTCTATACACTGGCGGCAAAAAAGCTGCAAGCATCATGATAATGCCCGCTAAGACAAAAATTTTCGAACTAACCCTGTGTGTATCCTTCCAAACTCTTTCACTGCTCAGCGTCCAAGGCGTTCTTATCCCCAAAAAGTAATTAGGCTTAACGATCTGAATAAAGTTTCCAAACACAATGAAAATGACCCCCACTATAAAGTTTCCTAAATAAGATATAGGGAGATCATATCCCAGGCCGGTCAAGATGGTCATCAGATTAATGACAAACAGAACCGCAAACATTGTATTAAATATAGCCATATATGGCCGAATAAATGTGTTGTAGTTATTTTTAGGATCAATCTTAGGGATGATAACCATTAAAATATATAGAATAATCATTATGCCAATAAGCATCATCATCGCATTAGCTTTCGTTTGGTAACCATTTGCACTTCCGTTTAATCCCCAGTGTGTCGCCAAAATGTCCGGTAAAGATGAATATGTGAAAACCCATGTTAAAACAGTTAAAACAATGATTCCTGCCGAAAAGAGATATTTTTTCATGATTCCCCGCCTTTCTTATTATCATGTTCTGAATCAGCCAAAGAAAAGAACCAGCCTATAAGATCCTGTAATACAGTGGTATTTAATGAATACATAATAAATTGGCCTTTCCTCTCATCGTGAACCAGATCAGTATTTTTCAATATGTTAAGGTGATGAGAAATACTGGGTTTTGACATTTCGAAGTGTTCCGCAATTTCTCCAGCTGTCATATCTTGTTTTTTTAATAAATCCAAAATTCTTCTCCTTGTAGGATCGGCTAGTGCTTTAAATGCTTTATTCAAGAACTTTCCCCCTCTCATACATGCATGATTTAGATATTTAAGTATATATCTAAATATCAATCATTTCCCTAAAAAAGTCAATGGTTTTATTACCTTAATTACCATTTATTTTTAAAATATCAGCCAAGCGCAACATTTTTTTGCGTTTCCTGATCGATTTATTTTAAAATAATGAATGTTAAGACGATTGGGAGGGGGAATTGACCTGCACACAACCAGCGAATTTTTCACACTCGTGTTACAAAGCATTCTGGAAGAGATTGATGTCGGGCTGCATGTGGTGGACGATAAGGGCAGCACCGTCATTTACAATAAGAAAATGATGCAGATTGAAGATATGGATGAACGGGACGTCCTGCATAAAAACCTGACTGATGTATTTATGTTTTCCAATCAGCAGGACAGCACACTCGTTCAGGCTCTTCAGGAAGGCAAAACGATTAAAAATGTAAAGCAAAGCTATTTCAATAACAAAGGCCAGGAAATCACGACGATCAACCACACCTTCCCGATTGTGCAAAACGGCGAGATCAAAGGCGCCGTGGAGATCGCCAAAGACGTCACCAAGCTCGAACGGCTGATCAGGGAGAATATGCACAGAAAAGAACAAAACAGCTACACGTTTGACAGCATTCTCGGCAACAGCCCGGTTATCCGGGAAGTCATCGAAAACGCGAAACGGGCAACCCGCACGTCATCGTCCGTGCTTTTGGCCGGTGAGACGGGAACCGGCAAGGAACTGTTCGCCCAAAGCATTCACAACGGCAGCCAGCGCTCAGGCGCCCCGTTTATATCACAAAACTGCGCCGCCCTGCCGGACAGTCTGGTCGAAAGCATTTTATTCGGCACGAAAAAAGGCGCCTTTACCGGAGCCATCGACCAGCCGGGCTTATTTGAGCAGGCGCAGGGAGGCACCCTTCTCCTTGATGAGATCAATTCTCTCAATCTCAGCCTGCAGGCCAAACTGCTCCGTGCCCTTCAGGAAAAGAAAATCAGGCGCATCGGATCAGCGCAGGACAAACCGATTGACGTCCGCATCATCGCCACGATGAATGAAGACCCGATCACCGCCATTTCAGAAGAGCGGCTGCGCAAAGATTTATACTACCGATTAAGCGTTGTCACACTGATCATTCCGCCGCTTAGGGAGCGCAAAGAGGACATTCTGCCTCTGGCCGAAGTCTTTATCCAGAAAAACAATCACCTGTTCCAAATGCATGTCGATTCGATCAGTGACGATGTGCAGCGATTCTTCCTGGAATATGACTGGCCGGGCAACATTCGCGAGCTTGAACATATGATTGAAGGCGCCATGAACTTTATGACGGATGAAACGACGATTACGGCCGCCCACCTTCCTTATCAGTACCGCATGAGAATCAAACCGGCTGACACGGACGCCAAAGCCGCCGCAAGCACCCAGCCCGGCACCGATTTAAAAGATAAAATGGAGAACTTCGAAAAATATATGATCGAAAAGATCCTGAGAAAACACGGCAATAACATATCCAAAACGGCAAACGAGCTCGGAATCAGCAGACAAAGCTTGCAATACCGCCTAAAAAAATTCGGTCTGGACCGGACGAAATGAATCCAACTGAAAAAAGGCTGAGATGCTCCTCAGCCTTTCGTCAGGTTATATCTGATTGGCGAGCCGCTCCCCGGTAAATCAAAAGTTCTCGCTCACTGCCAATGCCGGGTGAATTTTACTAATTTTCTTGTATAAGCGGGCATCTTTTTTGAATCAGCAGGCTTACCCCGGCAGCCGGATTACGAACACGGAGCCTTTTCCCTGCTCGCTTTTCACTTCAATTGTTCCGTTATGGCTGTCGATAATGGTTTTTGTAATGGCAAGACCCAGCCCGGCGCCGCCGTATTTACGGGATCGGGAGGTTTCTGCCCTGTAAAACCGGTCAAACAAATGAGGCACATGCTCCGGGGCGACGCCCGTCCCGTTGTCCGCCATCATGAGCATGATTCCGCCGTCTTTCTGCAGGGAGACGGTGATGACGCCCGTTTCTTCATCCGTATGCTGCACCGCATTGTAAAAAAGATTGAGAATGACCTGGTTCATTTTGTCTTTGTCAAAAACGGATTCAATCTTTTGATCGACAAAAAACTCGAGCTTCCGTTTTCCCGCCAGCAGCCTCAGCTGAGCCTCCATTTCCAAAATGACGTCTCCCAGCGCGCCTTTTTTCATTTCAAAGCTCGGGTCCCGGTCCATCTTCGCGAGAAACAGAAGGTCCTCTATCAGCTTATTCGCTCTGGCGGATTCCGCGTACAGACTTTGAAGCGCTTTTTCTTTCTGCTCCGGCTTCTCCGCCGCTCCGCGCATTAAAATTTCAATAAAGCCGTGAATGGAGGTAAGCGGTGCTCTCAGCTCATGTGACGTGTCTGATACAAACTGCAGGATGCGCTCCTTCGCTTCTTTTTCCGCCTGAAACGCGGTTTCAATCCGTCCCAGCATCTGATTGATGGATATGCCCAGCGACTCCATTTCTGCATGCCTTTTATCAATCGGCAGCCGTTTATCGAGACTGGCGGCATTGATGTCATCCAGCATACGCCCAATGCGCGATAATGGCTTGAGTGTGAGCCGGATCATCGGTAAGAAAACAAACAGTCCGATGACCAGAGCCGCAAAAGAAAGCACCGCAAAAATGCCGATCTGGCGGAAAAGCGAATCATTCAGAGGCTGTGTCAGCGTGCTCATTTGCACAACTCCCGCCTGTCTTCCGTCAACGGAAATCGCCTGAAACACGGCGATGATTTCCTTACCCGCTTTATTGTGAGCCACCTGATAGTGAAGCGCCATGGGGTCTGTCAGCGCATCCCGATACACGTTTTTCGGAAAAGATGGGGCGGCTCCCGCTTGCGGGTCTTCTGATAAAACAGACATCTTGTATGATGGATTGATAAAAGCAGCCGTCATCCCGGGGTAAATCAAATTCGGGTGGGCCGGTGTTTCGGAACGGGCAAGGGTTTTGATTGACCTCCATACACTTTGATTCATTGAATGGATATAGCTCTGGATGCTGATCGCCTGATTTTCATACATCGTCCGTGCCATAAACATGTACTGAGTGCCGCCGATGAAGCATAACAGCAGGGCCAAAATCGCCAGTGACCTGAACAGGAGCTGGAATCGCAGGGTTCTGTACAGCTTTCTCCGCTTCATCTCAGGTCCGCCCTGCATCCGGCGCCCCGCACCTTGTGCTCTTTGTCCCTCAGCTTTTCGCGTAAAGAGCGAATATATGCTCCGAGAACCGTTCCGTGGTGAAGCCCCATCGTTATCAAATCAATGAGTGCGGACCCGCCGGCTGCACTCAGCATCCGGATGCCTTTCAACTTATTCATGATGCAGTCTCTCCTTAGATGTATCAGCCTGTGTTTATTTTTTTCGCTTCCTCTTCTATTATTCGCTTTTATCTGAAACAAAACGGAATCTAAGCTGAATTGGTTAAAGTCAACGCCGAAAACGGTGCAGTCTGCACATAACAATAATTTCACCTGCCGCTTCAATTTTGCAGCATCAGTCTGTTTCTGCCTATTTTCAACTGAGCGTGTTGCGGCCCGCCTTCAGGAAAAAACGGCATAAAAAAAGCGCCCCGAAAAAGGACGTTTGATATGACATGTTTCATTTTCTTAAATTCTGCATTCTAAAATAATTCTTCCTTCACATTCACCTTCAATTTCATTCAATACGATGACCACATCAGCCGTTTTCATGTGTTTCACCTCCCTGTTTCATAATAGTATAATATTAACAAATAAATCAATAAAAAACAGCCCGGATGTCCGGGCTGTTTTTTTATTTCTTTAATCGATCCGCTTCTGTCAGTTTGACTTCCGCTGTTTTTTTCTTTCCTGAACGGTAGAACGTGATGTTCACACGGTCGCCGATCTTTTTGCGATACAGACGTTCACGAAGGTCCACAATGTCATTGACCTTATGACCGTCGAAATCGGTGATCACGTCAAGCTTTTTCAGCCCTGCTTTGCCGGCCGGTGAAAACGCGTCGACACCCATAATGACCGCCCCGGTTTTAACACCTTTCGGAAGTTTCAGCGTCTGGCTCCAATGGTAGCTCGCAATATCCGTTAAAGATTTCATCTCGATACCGAGGAAAGGCCGTCTGACTTCTCCGTATTTTTCTAAATCCTGAATAACGGGAATGACAAGCTTTGAAGGGATGGACAGGCCGATCCCTTCAACGGCGGATTCGGCAATCTTCATTGAGTTGATGCCGACCACCTTACCCGATATATCCATCAAAGCGCCGCCGCTGTTGCCGGGATTAATCGCGGCGTCGGTCTGCAGCACTTCCGCATTCCAGTCCGGCTGTCCGTCGCCGTTTGAGTCAACGGGCACCGCCCTTTCCTTGCCAGAAATGATTCCCTGTGTCACTGAGCCCGCAAATTCAAGCCCGAGCGGATTTCCGATCGCCACGACCGGTTCTCCGACTTTGACTTGATCGGAATTGCCGAACTGGGCGGCCGATTTGATTTTATCAGACTTCACCTTCAGCACGGCCAGATCCATCAGACGGTCGCTCCCGATCAGTTCGGCAGGCACGCGCGAGTCATCTTTCAGACTGATCTCAATCTCAGTCGCACCTTCAATGACATGGTGATTGGTTACGATATAAGAAGTGTTTCCGTTCTTTTTGTAAATGACACCGGACCCGCTTCCCGCTTCGCCGCCCTCTCCCCAAATATCGGTCTTTTGGATATTGAGAACGCCGACTACCGAATCCGATACACGGCTGACCATATTCGTGACAGCATCATTGACATTTACGTTGACTGTTTTCACTTGTTCGCTGCCGATACGCTGATTGGCGCCTTTGCTGCTTTCACCATGGTCTCCGCCTGTCCAGTACGGCAGCAGTAAAGCCATGAGCGCGGCCCCGACGATGACGCCGATCAGACTAGAAAGGAAGTATCCTCTCTTGCTGCGGCGGGGCTGTTCGGGGGCGTACTGTTCATCATCGCGATTATAATCCACCCTATCTCAAATCCTTTCAAGAGAACTCAATTTGCTTATAGTGTGGGTTATATCGCGGATTAATAATCATGATTCATTTGGAAAAATTACACGGCGCACAGCGGCGTCGGGATTTTCGGATCGGTATCAAATAATTGAAACGTTTCCCCCGCGACAAATCCTTTCGCAGCCAATGTCTGCTGCACGGACATTCTCGCCAGTTCCTTCATATTGTTGTCTTGGCTCAGATGCGCCAAATAAATGCGTGATGTGCCGTCGCCGATGACATCGGTCATGGCGAGCGCCGCGTCTTCATTTGAGACGTGGCCGACATCGCTTAAAATCCGCCGCTTAATGCTCCAAGGGTATCTGCCCATTTGCAGCATGCCGACGTCATGGTTGCTTTCAAACACAAATACATTGGCCGAACGGATAATGCCTTTCATTCTGTCGCTCACATATCCGGTGTCCGTCATCAGCGCGAGCTTTCTGCCTTGGTAATGGAAAACATAAAACATCGGCTCGGCCGCGTCATGAGAGACGCCGAATGACTCAACATCAAGCCCGCCGAAAGATTTCACGCTTTCCATCGGGAACAAAAACTTTTGTCCGGTATCCAGCTTGCCGATCTGATTCTCCATCGCTTTCCACGTCTTTTCATTAGCGTAGACGGGAAGACCGTACTTTCTCGCAATGACGCCGAGCCCTTTAATATGGTCGCTGTGCTCATGAGTGACAAAGATGCCGTCCACGTCGTCTATCTTGCGGCCGATTCTCTCCATCAGCCCGTCCATCGCTTTACCGCTCAGGCCGGCATCCACCAGAAAAGAGTGCTCCTCTGTCTCCAGATAAAACGCGTTTCCGGTACTCCCGCTCGCAAGAACGCTAAATTGCAAGCTCATTTGTTCTCACTCCATTATTTATTTTGATTGTTATCAATGACTGTGCTTTCCAAAGCATTCACAGTGTACGTTTGCTGTGTCTTTTTCTTCGTCCCTTTTGACTTATCTTCAATTGTAATTCTCCATACCGGCGCCAGCACCTGCGTACTTGTCAGCGGGTATTGGGCAATATAGCCGAATTTGACGCTTTTGACGGCGCAATTCGCTTTTAAGTAATTTTGAGAATACAATAATTCGACCGCATCCAGCTCAGGAATCAGGCTTTCCGTCTGGATTCGCTTGAATGACTCCAGCATGGTCTGCTCGTAAGACACGACCTCGTTTTTATCGTTCAGATGCAGAATCACCTGTCCGATCGCATCCGTGGACGAGTCAAAATCCTGATAAATAAACTGTCCGTCATACGTCTGGTAAAAAATGATCTGTTTTTGATCCTTGTCGACTTTCCACAGTTTATATTTTTCACCGCCGGTTATTTTAGAGCTCACGAGCGATTCGGCATCATCCTGCGGTTTTTGCTTCGATAAACCGACCGGATCGGTAAATTTCATTTTCAGCGTCGTGACCTTGTGATCATCCGCCGGCATCTCCATTAAAGGCTTTTGATCCTTCAAGGCATCAATATCTTCCGCGGTAAATACCTTTTGGCCCGCCGTCAGCCGGTAGCCCGTCGCGGAATCAGAGGACAGGTTGCCGAATGTGATATGATCCATCTCCATGTCTTTTTCCACATTTGAATTTTTAATCACTTCGTATTCACTGCTTGAGCGTTTTTCAAAAAACTGATAGCCGAGAAAAATATCGAGGATGAGGAAGGCAATGATGAAGATCGTTTTTGTCTTATTCCACTCCATTATCGTCCTCCTCCTTCCCCAGCAGATCTTTCGTAATCGGAACGATCTTCCCGTTGATTTTCATACTCCAGACGGGTTCCAGCTCAACAAGATCATTCGTTGACGAAGATACCATTTGATAGGACAGGAAGATCTGGTCGATTTTGTTCACATCGTATTTATCCTGCTGCTCCAGCAGAGACACAATCTCATTGCCGCTCATCATTTTTACGTCTTTTGTTTTAATCGGATTCGGCCCGAGAACATAGTTCGGCCGCTTGTAGCTGAGAACCTCGTCATTGGCCCATTGCAGGGTTATAACAGGCCCGGATCCGAAAGGCTTAGACGTGCTGTTGATGACAGGCATTTGATCTTTAAACATGTAGAAACTCAGCTGCTGGTTATCACTCACATTGAAAAATTGATAATGATCCGTCCAGCTCCCCGTATCCTCTAAATATTTATAGCTTTTCTTAATCAGCTCTCCCGTTTGGTAAGAAGCGCTTTGCGCCAGGTTCCGGTGCTGGAACTGTATCTGCCGCTGCGTCGAATTGATTTCCAGACGGCTGATTCCGTCAGTCAGCACGTTCCGATTGTAATTCGGGTCCTCTCTGACCGTGCTCGGATCGTTAAAGAGCGTCTGCTTAAACAGGTTCGTCTTAATGGTTTCAGTGATAAATTCTTTTTCCTTCATATTAAACCGCGCATTTGGCATGAGAAATTCTTTGCTTTTCCCGACCGAATAGAGGTGGTATAACGGCATACTCGATTTTTTGCTGTACAGCTCGTTCATCAGATTGCGGTAATTTGCCGATTCGACAGTCACTTCCAGAATCAGCTGTTTGCTGTAAGAGACCATGTAAATCTTCTTATTCGGCTTATTCTCATTAAACGGAATGACAATATGGTCAAATGAGCTGTATTCCATTGACTGATTCGACCATTTAAACATCGTTTGGAAGAAATCAATCGGAATGGTGTCATTGAATTGCAGATCAAGCTTTGCCGAATTCCCATTTCTGCCGTAAAGCCAATTTTTAAAACCGAGTTTGTCGTATTGATCAGAAATATCCTTCATCCCTTTTACTTCCCATTGCGGCAAATCCGCCCACAGGTCATTAAAGAGCGTTTCATCAACCACTTTATAATGAGAGCCGTTTGTATGAATGAACATATCCCGGGGTTTTACCGTTTGCGACATTTTTTGGCTCGTTTTATCAATTTTATGCTTTTCCCGGACAGTCGATTTGGTTGAGGCCGTGCCTTCTGAGAAATTGGGCTGGAATGTCCAAATTCCCCATGTTAAAACAAGACTAATGACGACTAGCACCGACAGTATGACTGTTTTTATATTTTCACGCCTCATCCCAATCATCCTCTTGCTCTTCTTTATATGGAAGAGTAAATGTAATCTTCGTGCCTTTGCCTTCTACACTGTCGGCCCAAATGTCCCCGCCGTGCGCCTGAACCATCTCTTTTGCAATCGCAAGGCCGAGTCCGGTGCCGCCTAGCTTTCTCGTCCGCGCCTTATCAACCCTGTAGAAACGGTCAAATACTTTTTCCACATCTTTTTTCGGAATGCCGATCCCTTCATCTTTTACGCTGATGTAGAGCAGCTCTTCTTTCTCATTCACATCGACTGAGAAGGTGACATGTCCGCCTTCCGGTGAGTATTTCAATGCGTTAGAAATGATATTATCGAGAACCTGCGTCACTTTATCCTGATCAATCTCCACGTACAGATTTCTGTCCGGCAGCTCGCGGATAAATTCGACATGCTGTTCTTTCGTCATTTCAAAACGGTCAATAATCAGAGACATAAAGCGGATCATATGAATCCACTCTCGATTAAACTGATAATCTTTGCTGTCGAACTTAGACAGCTGAAGCAGATCATTCACCAATCGGATCATGCGCTCAGTTTCATTTTGGGTCACCATTAAGAAACGCGGAGCGATCTCTTTGTTTTCCCACGCGCCTTCTGCAAGCGCCTCTAGATAGCTTCGCATTGTCGTCAGCGGTGTCCGAAGTTCATGGGACACATTCGCAACGAATTCTCTGCGCTCGCGATCGAGTTTTTCCTGCTCGGTGACATCATAAAGAACCGCGATTAAACCATCAATTTTTCCGTGCTCTCTCTGAATAACGGAAAAATTGACCCGCAGCACAGTCGTTTCATCGTCACGTTCGATCTCCAGCAGCATGGAGTCCTGCTGTTCTACTAAATCCTCAAATGTAAAGTTCTCTTTTATGCCCAATAAAGACGTAATCGGCATCTCTAAAGCCGTTTCACGTGAAACATTCAGCAGCTCAAGCGCAGGGCTGTTTAACAGAATAATAGCCCCGTTGCGATTCGTGGCGATGACGCCGTCCGTCATATACGCGATAACGGAAGAAAGCTTTCTTCTCTCCCCTTCCGTCATGGCTTGGGCATCTTCAAGCTCTTTCGTCAGATGGTTGAAAGTCGTTGCGAGCTGACCGATTTCATCATGCCCGTATTTTCGAACCTTTCTGGAGAAATTCCCTTTTGCCAGTTCCATCGCCTGCTTACGCATATCCGAAAGCGGATGGGTAATGGTCCGGGCGAGAAATATACCGAGAAGAGCCGTCAGAACGAGGGCTAAGCCTGTTCCTGAAGCAAGGATCGAGTTGACTGTTTTCATTTGGTTAAAGGTATCTTCCATACTGGCCACGACATATATCGCGCCGACAACTTCCTGATTCTCTGTAATGACCGGTTTTGCCGAAATCAGCACTCTGTTTTTGCTTTTAGGATCATAATATTTTTTTGAATAGGCCTGTTTTGTAGAGAAAATCCGTTTAAAAATCGGGTCAGTCGTCTGTTTCCCCGCTATTTCCTCGCCATAAGGCCTCGAAGAACCGACGACCTCATAGCTTTTATCAACAAAGGTAATTTCCCGTATTTCATTGTTTTTCGTAAAATCATTCAAAATACGCTTGACGTCGTCTTTAATGACGGTGCCGTCATTGTCCCCTTTATATTCCTGCTCAATATAATAGGAAAGGTTATCAATCCGCTGATTTAACGATAATTCATAGGACTTGAGAAGAGAATTCTCCACCTGTTTCACAAAGTACACGCCGATAATCTGCATGGCAATGATAATAAGAAGCACATAGATCAGCGTGATCTTAAATTGAATCGACCGAAAAAAACCAACCTTATTCATCGCCGGTTAGTCCTGTTCAGGGTTTCTCAAGTAATAACCGACACCCCGTCTTGTGACGATCCAGTTCGGATGGCTCGGATTATCCTCGATTTTCTCGCGAAGGCGGCGAACTGTCACATCCACCGTTCTCACGTCACCGAAATAGTCATAGCCCCACACAGTCTGCAGCAGATGCTCACGCGTCATGACCTGTCCGATATGTTTGGCTAAGTAATGCAGCAATTCAAATTCACGATGGGTCAGCTCGATCGTTTCTTCTCTTTTTGATACGACATAAGCGTCAGGGAAGATGACGAGAGAACCGATATGAATGTCATTAGAAGCTGATTCTTCCTCAGCCGGCGCAACCGTAAGCTGGCGTCGCAGGTTAGCTTTAACGCGGGCCAGAAGCTCACGCGTGCTGAAAGGCTTAGTGACATAGTCATCCGCTCCGATTTCAAGTCCGATGACCTTGTCAATCTCCGAGTCTTTTGCCGTCAGCATAATAATCGGCATATCATATTTTTTCCGGACTTCCCGGCACACTTCAACTCCGTCTTTATTCGGAAGCATAATATCTAATAGAATTAAATCAGGCTGAAGCTCCTCCACCATTTCCACGGCTTCGTTTCCGTCGTACGCACAGTGCACGTCATAGCCTTCTTTTCTTAAATTAAACTCTAATATATCTGCAATCGGTTTTTCATCATCGACTACAAGGATTTTCTTATCCATCATCTTGATTTTCCTCCTGCCAGAATGACTTCATTTCATCTATTGATGTTTCATGATGATCACAATTCGGATCGTGAAAAACGTTCCCTGTCTATTATAACGGTTTCAGGTCAAAAGATAAAAAAATTAAAGAGAACAGCGCAAAAACGTATTGAACTGCCATCCTTTTGTCATGTTTTTTATTTTCTTTTAAAAAATAATATTTTTTTGAAACCTCACGAAAAAAAACGCCGTCTACTGTTTGACGTCTTCTTCTGGGCCGGCTGAAAAGCCGGCTCTCCCTTTTTTTATCACAAAGAAAAAACGCACCTACTATTGCAGATGCGTTTGGGTAAGTGGCTCGGGACGGAATCGAACCGCCGACACACGGATTTTCAGTCCGTTGCTCTACCAACTGAGCTACCGAGCCAGATGTTTCTTTTCTATACTATAAAGTAAAGTAAAATGGCGGTCCGGACGGGACTCGAACCCGCGACCTCCTGCGTGACAGGCAGGCATTCTAACCAACTGAACTACCGGACCTTACAGTAATTTGTCCGGGGAACCGTATCGTGGCGGTCCTCCCAGGACAAATAAGGAGTTAGCAATAACGCTAAAGTAAATCAATGACCCGTACGGGATTCGAACCCGTGTTACCGCCGTGAAAGGGCGGTGTCTTAACCGCTTGACCAACGGGCCATAAAAAGTGGTGAGCCATGAAGGACTCGAACCTTCGACCCTCTGATTAAAAGTCAGATGCTCTACCAACTGAGCTAATGGCTCTTGATGTGTCGGATTATGTATCATAGAGCATTCAGACAAAAGCTTTCTTGCAGTACTCTATTGAAGCTGTTCCGTAACAACGAGATTTATAATATCATAGAACATTCGAAAGTGGCAACTACTTTTTTGAAAAAAATCTATTATTTTTTTCCTACATAAAAAAACAAGCCTCCGGTCACGGAGGCTTGTCTGCTGTAAATCCTTAGTTAGCACGGTATACACTGCGGATGACGTTCGTTTGTGAACGGTCAGGACCGACAGAGAAAATAGAAAGCGGAATACCTGTCAGCTGAGACACGCGTTCCAGATAATGGCGCGCGTTTTCAGGAAGGTCGCTTAACGTTTTTGCGCCTGTAATATCTTCCGTCCAGCCAGGCATTTCTTCATATACCGGTTCACACTCAGCGAGGTCTTTCAGGCTTGCCGGGAATTCTTCAATCACTTCACCTTTGTAGCGGTAAGCGACACAGATCTTCAGCGTTTCAATGCCAGTCAGCACATCAATTGAGTTCAGAGAAAGATCTGTGATTCCGCTGACGCGGCGGGCGTGGCGGACAACAACGCTGTCAAACCAGCCGACACGGCGAGGGCGTCCTGTCGTTGTGCCGTATTCGCGTCCGACTTCACGGATTTGATCTCCGATTTCGTCTTTCAGCTCAGTTGGGAAAGGACCGTCACCGACACGGGTTGTGTACGCTTTCGATACACCGACGACGTGCTGGATTTTTGTCGGGCCAACGCCTGAACCGATCGTCACCCCTCCGGCGACCGGGTTGGATGAAGTGACAAATGGGTATGTCCCTTGGTCGATATCAAGCATAACCCCTTGAGCGCCTTCAAATAAGACACGGCGGCCTTCATCCAGCGCGTCATTTAAGACGACGGATGTATCGCATACATACTTTTTAATCTGCTGGCCGTATTCATAATACTCATCCAGAATATCTTCAATTTTGAAGCCGTCCGTTTCATACATTTTTTCAAGAAGACGGTTTTTCTCTTCAAGGTTCCGCTCAAGCTTTTCTGCAAACACGTCGCGATCTAACAGGTCTGCGATCCGAATGCCGATCCGCGCCGCTTTGTCCATATAAGCAGGTCCGATGCCTTTTTTCGTTGTGCCGATCTTATTGGCCCCTTTGCGTTCTTCCTCTACTTCATCCAGTTTCAGATGATACGGAAGAATCACGTGGGCTCTGTTGCTGATTCTCAAGTTATCCGTGCTCACATTGCGTTCATGAAGATACGCAAGCTCCGTTACGAGCGCTTTCGGATCAACAACCATTCCGTTCCCGATGACACACGCTTTTTCTTTATAAAAAATTCCTGATGGGATTAAATGAAGCTTGTACGTGACGCCATCAAACTTGATGGTATGTCCTGCATTGTTTCCGCCTTGATAACGTGCGATCACTTCTGCATTTTCTGATAGGAAATCTGTAATTTTACCTTTTCCTTCATCGCCCCACTGCGTACCTACTACGACTACTGAAGACATATATCCGTGCACCTCCGTTAACCTTTCAAAACGATATCTCATTCAAACAAATTAAGTGTATCAGTGCCGAAACAGAAAGTCAATCGTAAATCCGAACATTAAAATCTTATCATTCTATATTTGTTCGCCTTAATTCCGTTTAAAAGCGTTTTCTCTTTCATTTGTTATCTATTACTCCTGAAACTTTCATACTTTAACATGAAAAAGAACCCGTAGCCCGGGTTCTTCAGACAGTCATTTATATGCCGTTTGTATTCATCAAAACGATCCGCCAGCCGTCAGGATCTTCGATGGTCACGCCTTTTTCTTCCCAGTACGGATTTTCGGGTTCTTTCTCTTCATATCCCATCTGCTTTAACCTCGTGCTGATGCGAATGACCTCCTGAGAATCCGGGATGTAAAAGACAAGCAGGCTGTCGCCGTGCGGAACGGGCGCCGGATGAGACGCGCCCGTTTCTTCGGTAAATTCTAAATGATATTGCGTATGGGGCAGGCCGAACATGACGCCGCTGTAGCCTCTATGTCCGGAAAAGCTGCCGACCCTCTTCAGTCCGAGGCCCTCTTCATAAAACCTGATGATTTCTTTAAGCTGTCCGGTCGGCCGGGCAATCCGGATTTGCGCCGCTTGGAATTGCGGAAATGCAATTGTCATCATCATTCCTCCCTTGATGCCATTATATAAAAGCGCTTTCTTTTTATCGACTGCCGAACGGACGGCATTCTCTCATTCTTTCGGATGAAAAAAAGCCTCAAGACATTGCTTGAGGCTTTACGCACCTGCCGGAACACCGCCGTCATCAAAGCGTCTTTCCAGGTTTACGAACTTATTGTATTCCTTCACAAAAGCCAGTGAGACGGTGCCCACCGGGCCGTTACGCTGTTTGGCGATAATGATTTCGATGATGTTTTTGTTTTCGGATTCTTTATCATAGTAATCATCACGATACAGGAAGGCGACGATGTCGGCATCCTGCTCAATACTTCCTGACTCACGGATATCTGACATCATCGGACGTTTATCCTGCCGCTGCTCAACACCCCGGGAGAGCTGAGACAGGGCGATGACCGGAACTTCAAGCTCCCGTGCCAGCGATTTTAGCGCCCTTGAAATTTCCGATACCTCTTGCTGGCGGTTGTCACTTGAACGGCCGCTTCCCTGAATAAGCTGCAAGTAGTCAATTAAAATCATTCCCAATCCGTTTTCCTGCTTCAGCCGGCGGCATTTTGAACGGATTTCGCTGACGCGGATGCCTGGGGTGTCATCTATAAAGATACCGCTGTTTGACAGGCTTCCCATCGCCATCGTCAGCTTGCCCCAATCTTCTTCCGTCAGATTTCCCGTTCTGAGATTTTGGGCGTTAATATTTCCTTCGGCGCAGAGCATACGCATGACAAGCTGCTCGGCTCCCATCTCAAGACTGAATATCGCGACGCTCTCATCCGTTTTGGTGGCCACGTTTTGCGCAATATTTAAGGCGAACGCCGTTTTCCCCACGGACGGACGGGCTGCGACAATAATCAAATCATTTCGCTGAAAACCCGCCGTCATCCGGTCAAGCTCAATAAAGCCGGTCGGAATCCCGGTAATATCGCCTTTCCGGTTGTGAAGCTGCTCAATATTGTCATATGTTTGCACAAGCACATCTTTAATATTTTGGAAGGCGCCCGAGTTTTTTCGCTGCGCAACCTCCATAATCGTTTTTTCCGCATCGCTTAATAAATCTTCAACTTCATCCTCGCGCGTATACCCGTCCTGGGCGATCGAGGTCGCCGTTCTGATTAAACGGCGGAGAATTGATTTTTCCTCAACGATTTTCGCGTAATATTCTATATTAGCCGCTGTCGGAACGGAATTCGCGATATCCGTCAGGTAAGAAACGCCTCCCACCTCTTCTAACAAATCGGTATTCGCAAGCTCTGACGTTACCGTGATCAAATCAACCGGTTCGCCGCGGTCTCCGAGCACGAGCATGGCATTGTAAATTTTTTGATGTGACATTCTGTAGAAATCATCCGGAATCAACACTTCAGAAGCCAGTGTCAACGCAGACGGCTGTAAAAAAACAGCACCTAACACGGCCTGCTCAGCTTCTATGTTTTGCGGCGGCAGCCGATCATTCAGAAGGTCTGTCATGCTAAGCACCGTCCTCTCCTTAAAAAATATCCAAACTCCATTTTACCATTTCTCATGAAAAAGAATAGAAAAATATCACTTTCCCTGTATTTGTCAGGAGAGGGTTATGTGTTTTGCCGTTCCGAATGCCGGGAAACAAATAAACAAATCAAACCCAGGAGGGAAGAAGGATGAAGACATATGCAGTAACACCAAGTATTGATGCAGACGGATGGTTTGTGAAGGCAGAGAATGTGGCGCCGACGGCTCTTTGTACATCAAAGGACGCGGCGATTGAAAAAGCGGAGCAGATGGCGAAAGAGAACAGCCCGGCTAAGCTTGTCATTTATGATCAGCATAAAAACATTGAAGAGGAACGTTCCTTTTAAGAAAAGCCTTCGCCCGCGCGAGGGCTTTTCTTATTCGATGAAGCGGATATGCAGCACCGTCTGCGCCATGAGATCAGCCGTTTTTTGATACAGATCCCATTCTTCACAGGCGGCGAATACTTTCATCATTTCCTGCAATGTCTGTTTCAGCATGATAAATTCGTCAATTGTCCGCAGTTCTGCGGCTTTTTTCTGATAATCAGCCAGCTTCAGCTGTAATAACATCAATGGCGATTGCATAAAAAACCTCCCCCATTCTGTTATAAAGCCAGGCTTATCAAACCTCCATTTCTTTGTCATATCCTCTTACGATAGAATTTTGATTTTAGTACAATAAAGAAACGGAAGGAGTGATCACATGAAACCGCTGCAAATTTCCGCTGAAACGGCGCAAAAGCTTGCAGAATCACTGAATATGCCGCTTGAAAGAATCATGCACATGCCTCAGCACATTCTGCTTGCCAAATTAGCTGAAGTCCAAAAAGAGAACGATCAAAAATAAAGGCTGTTCCCTCATATATATGTGCGGGAGGCGGAAGCAATGGCTTTCTGCCTCTTTTTCTTATAGGTAAATAAGGAATGACGGCCGGACAAGGCGAGATCCAAGCATAAGACCGGAAAAAAGGCTGGATATTCAAAACCCAGCCTTTTCACTTTGCCCTTAATCACTCATTTAAAAAAATGATTGATAAATACTGTCTATTTTTGAAATCATGTTTTCTTGGCGCAGATGCTGACCGGCATAGGTCTTTGCTGCTTTTCCGAACTGTTCTCTGAGAGCTTGATCCGTAATCAGTCTTAAGAGGGCATCGGCAAGCTCCCGGATGCTGCCGGGCTGACAGATAAGGCCTGTTTTCTCATGCCGGATCATCTCAGGGATCCCCCCGCAGTCAGTTGCGACAATGGCCTGCCCCGAGAACATCGCCTCGATGATCGCTATGGGAAAATTATCATTCAATGTAGGCAGAACAAAAATAGACGATTCAGCCAAAAGTGCCGGCACATCACACCGTTTTCCGAAGAAAAACACATTTGAAAGACCCAGTTTCCGTCTCTTCTCTTCAAGAAAACCCCGCATTTTCCCGTCTCCGATGATCCATATCTCGGCTCCGTATAAGTGCTGCCGGATTTGTGCGAGGGCGTCCAGCAGCACGTCATGTCCTTTTCGCTCTGTCAGACGGGAAACACACGCAATCACGAGCTTCTCAGCACGTTTTGGCTCGGGTGCATCCCGGATGTCAATGCCGGTATAAACAGTCGTCAGCTGTGTTTCTTTTGCACCGTACTCCAGAAGAGGCGCGTGAAAGGAGTCGCTGATGGTAATGATTTTATCCGAAGCCCGAATGCCCTGTCTTTCTATTTCAGAGAAGTATGCCTCTTCAATTGAGCCCTTTTGGATTTTATGAAACTTCATCCGGCTTTTCGTAAAATGTCCATGCGGCGTGAAGAAAAGAGGACGCCGATACGTTTGATTAAGGTGTCCCAGCAAAAATACCGCAAACAAATCCTGTGCATGAAACAGGTCGTATTGCTCTAAATCCTTTTCCATCAAAAATCGTTGAAAGACATGTAAATAGCTGAGATTTTTGATGAGTTTTTCGTTTGCGGCGCCGTATCTGCCAAGAAGAAACACTCTGACTTCATCAGCGGCACGCGGAATATCTTCATGAAAAAAGGATGGCGGCATTTGAAGGGGCGAGATGACATCCGCCTGATGACCGGCGCGCTCAAAACCTGTCTTAACTGACGTGATATAGCTCGCCAATCCTCCGACATTCGGGTACTTGAGAAAAGTTGCGTACAAAATACGCAACGGCCTTTTTCTTTTGGGGGAGCTTTTTCTTTCCGCACAAAATGAATGCAGCTCTTGTTCATCTTGATGGCCGATGCCATAAAATTGATCCATGACGCGCAATAAGGCAGGAGGCACCAGACTGCACGGCCTCCCGATCTCCTCTCTCAAACCCGCTCCCCCTCTCTCAAACCTATAAACCTAATTCCCGTCCCCATTGTGACACTTTGTCTGCATGATAGGGCAGCAGCTCTCCTCCCCGATTGTCGAATATTCTCCGCAATTGGGTATGAAGCCCTTTCTCAAGGGTTCTCTGCACATAAGCCATTTTATAAAGCGTCATAGGGGGCGTCTCAAAATGAATGCCCCGCTTTTTCATTTCTTTCGCATACACTTTTACGCAATACGTCCGAATGTCTTCTGCGTGGCGGCTCCAATCTTTTCTGAAGCCGAGCAGAATCTCAACCAGAACCGTCATATCGAACCATACCGGCGCGTATTTTGCTGATTCCCAATCGATGAATTGAATGTCCCACGGTTCATGGCCGGACGCGTCATGGGTGCAGATATTCTGCATATGAAGATCGCCATGTGTAATGGCCGAGCCGTTTTGTATCAATTCAGGGAAAAAATCCGGTCCTTTTTGCTCCAGCAAGTGAGAGATCTGCCGATAATGAGGCTTAACGATATCTTTTGTACGTTCATCTTTAAGGGCCCTATCCAATAATTCCGCTGTCTTTTTGATCTGCTTTTTACGCCCCTTCCTCATCGTTTCCGATTCATATACCGGGAGCCATGACCGCCATTTCCCCTCAGAAATTTTCTTGTTTTCAAAGGTGCGGCTGTGCAGTTCTGCGACAGACGGAATAATATACTTGAAATGCTTAGGATGAAATGTAAGCTGACCCCTGATCTGGCTGACAAACTCCATAAATATCCATGTTTCATGATGACTTTCTTCTATAAGATAGATTTCCGGCAGCAAATCCCCTAAGACAGAACGGGCTTTACTGTATATATTAATCTCGACCGCGTTTTTTTCACGGGAAGATTTATACACCTTCAAAATCAGCGGTACGGTCCCGGATTTCTTTTTCACAAGCAGTTTATAAATGGCGCTTCTGTCCGTTGATTTCAGACATGTGATGCCGTCCGGATTCACAGCCGCCTTTTCGCCAAGTGAATACGATAGTTTTTCGTCAATTCTCAGTTTCTGAAACGCAGCATACAAACGATCCTTTTCAACCATGCCGATCTTCCTTCCGCTTCCGTTTCCAGCTGTTTTTGAGATGGGACCAAGTGTTTCTGATAAACGGCATCGGGTCATTCCAAGTAAAAAGGGCATATTCTTTTTTTCCTTTAAACCCTCTCCAAAAATGCCGGAACGTCATTTCTCCTCTTTTTCGTTTCTTCAAAAATGTTAAGAAGTAACGCACCTCATAAATCCAACTGATTCCTTCTTTTTGTTCGAGCTGAGGCTTTACATGTTGTCCGGTCAAATACAGATAGTACATGTAAACGAAATGAACGCCTGCAGGTTCCGTCAGGCTATGGCTGAGCCAAAAGCGCGGATTTATTTCTATAAACTTGTAAACATTGTCCCGCGGATCCTTTTTAAATTCCGCCATGCCTACTCCTTTCAACTGAATCGCTTCAAAAAACGGCAGGGTCTTCTCAATTAATTCAGGAACCCGTTTGCTCACGACATGAGCCCCAGCGCCAAAATCAGCGGGAAATTGATGGTTTTTTTGCAGAGAAAACAAGCCCATTAACTTCATTTGGTCATCATAAAAAGTCGCCACTTTGTAAAAACATTGATTGTCTCCGGGAATGATCTCCTGCACGAGCAGTTCTCCATTTTCTCTGTAGGAGCTGAACTCCCTGCGCAATTGTGCAGCATCCTTCATCACTATTGCTTTTTTGTTTACTTTTTTTCTGTATTCATGGCCGGCCACCGGTTTTAAAATACACGGGAAGTCAATATTGGCGATGGCCTCTTCCAGTTCATCCTGATTGTTCGGAAAAAAGGTTTTCGGGCAGGGAATGTTGTGCTTCATCGCTAATTCATATGCTTTGCTTTTATCTAAAACCGCCTCTAACAGAGAGCGGCTCGGGAGCAAAAATAAAAAAAAACCGGCTAATGTGTCGCGGAATTTGGATATGAATCCCGCATAATCATCAGATCCTGCGTACAGAACCGGTTTTACTTGAAATCGCTTCCCGAAATCAGTCAGAAATGTCAGCAGTTCTTTCTCTTGTGTTAAAGGGCTGGGACAGACCCCGCAAGCTGCCAATCTTGATTTTCCGATACGATAAGGTTCCTCCGTGTCAAACGCGTAAACATCTATTCCTCTTCGGGCCAGGCTTCGAATCATCCCGATCCCGTTTGCACTGAAATCAAGTACAACGGCCGCATGTTCGTGTTTCATCATTTCCCTCCGAGCTTGATGGTATTTTGATAAATGGATTCAATATTTCTTATCATCGTCTCGCTGCTTAAATGCTTCTCTGCGTAGGCCTTTGCATTTAAAGCAGCTTTTTTCCGCGCAGATTTGTTAGTGATAAAAAACGTTAAAGCCCGGGCAAGCGCCTCTGCATTTCCCGGCTCGACAATAAGCCCTGTTTTGTTATGGCGGATGAGATCCGGGATGCCCCCGCAATCGGTCGCGATGATAGCCGTGCCGCTGAACATCGCTTCAATAATCGAAATGGGCAGACTATCATTAATGGTCGGCAGTACGAATATGTCCGTCATATTCAAAATAGCAGGAACATCGTCTCTTTTTCCTAAAAAGGAGACCATTGATAGTTTCAGTTTTCGAGCCTGTTCCTCCAGGGCTCTCCTTGTCTCTCCGTCTCCTGCGATCAGCACTTCCACATCATCAAGTACATCAGACGGAATTCGCGAGAGTGCCTCCAGCAAATACTTATGTCCCTTTCTCGGGCCTAATCTTGCAATACACGAGATGATAATCTTATTTTTCGGTAACGGGATTTTCTTTTTCCAGCCTGTTTTTGTATCGTAATCAATTCCCGTGACCACCGTTGTCATGTCTTTCTGTTCTGCTCCGAGCTTCATGAGCGGCCTGCGGAACGTATCGCTGATAATAATCAGGCGGTCTGCGTATTCAATGGCTTTCATCTCTAATGTTTTATAATAAATCTCTTCTACCGAGCCTTTTTTAAATATGTGAAATTTAAGTCTGTTGAAAGTAAACATGCCATGCGGTGTGAAAAATAAAGGTTTTTTATAGATTTGATTGAACCTGCCTAACATATTGGCTGTAAATAAATCTTGAGCGTGGAACACATCATATCTTTCCAAAGGAATCTTTTGAAGCATTTGCTCGTATACAAACATCAGCCGATTATTTCTCAAAATATGATCGTTATAATCCCCGTATCTGTCTTTAAAGAAATCTTTTAACTTCGGAACAACAGCCTCCCGCAGTGCCTCTACCTGTGCGGAAGGAAACAGATTAGGAGATATGACATCCACCTTATGACCTCTTTTTCTCAGTCCTTCACTAAGCGTTTTAATATAGTTTGATAAACCGCCCGTGTGCGGGTAGTCCCAAAACGTGGCAATCAAAATGGATAACTTCTTCTTTTTCCTGTATACCGGCGGAATTTGATCTGCATGTTTCATCTGTGTCTTTATGACTTTCTTTTTTTGCGGGCGCGTTTTGACCCCGTAGTAGCGGTCAAGCGTCTGGACCATATACGGATAGGGGACGGAAAATGTCTTGTTCATTTCCAGATCCTCCGCACCACTTCAAATGCTTCGGCGTATTCCACACCCGCTGTCATCCCTCTGACTCTTCCTAAATGTTTAACGCCTTCATATGAACGGGGATGAGGGTAATCCCTCATTTCTACGTCGTAGTGGTGAAGCGCCGCGAGTTTGGCGTCCATCGTATCTGTGATATTGACGAAGTAATTGGGCTTGAAGAGTTTATCAGCCGTATTCCTCTCCCACTCGCTTGAAGACAGCGTTTCAAACGTAAGCAGTTCAATCGGCTTTTGATCCGGAAGAGGTCTGGCGGCTGTTAAAACTGCTTGGAATGTTTTCTGATGGTCCATATTGATATCGCCGTAATGATGAGTAAAGATTTTATCAGGCTGATAGACGCGAATGAGCTGTTCTAATTCTTTGACAAGCTTATGAAGAGGGATACATTCCAATTCTAAATTCGTATGCTCCAAAAAGATGACGTTCTCAATTCCAAGCTCCTGATTCGCACGTTCGCCTAATTGTTTAATATGATGAGCTTCTTCTTTTCTTCCTAATGCCGTAATAACGGAAATTACTTTATATCCTTCATTAATCAGCCGTTTTATGGTGCCCGCTGATCCCAATAGTTCATCATCAGGATGAGCGCCGATAACCATAATGTATTCTTCCATTTTTTCCACACTCCACCAAACAATTGTTACAAGTATCATATGACGACCCCAAAAAAAGGAAACTTACATGTGCGGATTTTCAGAAACTTACATGTACAGCTGCCATTCCAGGTAACGTGACGGATTTAATTTTTTTATGGTGTTCAAAAACTCATCTGCCAGGCCGTATTGGTTCAATCCTTTTAATAGTTTTACAGGAAAGCGGGCAATAGCGGAAAAGGCTCTTTTATGATCGACGACTTTTAGATTACCGTGTTCGTTGATCAGAATGTGCCTGATTTCAGCGTCCCATCTGGTAAAACCGATTTTCTTTAATTCATCCAGCATATTTAAAATATCACCCGCCAGTTTTTCGGAAATGGATTTTTCTGTTTTAACATGGCGGGCAAGGGAGGTGCCTTGAACATATTCCATCACAATATAACGATCTCCGTATTCATACAGTCTTGGAATCACCGGGGAACCTTGTCCGATTTGCAAAGCTGCCAATTCCTTCCCGCATGTCTCTATTTCAAAGAAATACTTTAAGCATTTGTTGTGTGTTAAGCGATAGACTTCCCCGTCTTTTCCGTTCCCGATCAGCGGATAGTGTTCCAGCGTCTTTTTATTTTCCGGATCATTAAAATATGTTTCAGAAAAAAATCGCATCATACCGACACATCCTTCGTTATGTTGTAATATCATATGCAATCTGATAAGCATCGGACATGAAACATTCTCATCATTTTCTTACACCGCGTCTTATGCTGACATAAAAAAACCCGCCGGATCGGCGGGTTTTTCTATTATATATTACGCTTCTTCTTTTACGTGAACCTTCAGCACAGCCTGAACTTCAGGATGCAGCTTTACAGGAACGTTTGTATATCCCAGTGTGCGGATACCGTCCTGGAGTTCCAGTTTCCGCTTATCCACTTTAATCTTGTGCGACTTTTGCAGCGCTTCTGCAATCTGCTTGCTTGTGACAGATCCGAACAGGCGGCCGCCTTCACCGGATTTGGCACTCAGCTCAACAGTCAGCTGTTCAAGCGTTTCTTTTAAATCTTTCGCTCTTTCAAGCTCTGCAATCGCTTCTTTTTTCTCTTTTTCTTTCTGTCCGTTCAATGCGCTGATGTTTGTCGCATTTGCTTCGACAGCGAGGCCTTTTTTAATGAGAAAGTTATGTGCATAACCGTCTGCTACGTTTTTCATTTCGCCTTTTTTCCCTTTACCTTTTACATCTTGTAAGAAAATAATCTTCATCTCTGAACGCCTCCCTCAAAATATTCATCAATGGCTTCCTTCAGCCGGACAAGCGCTTCTGAAACAGAAATGCCTGATAACTGGGTTGCCGCATTGGTTAAATGCCCTCCGCCGTCCAGCGCCTCCATAATAATCTGCACATTGACCTCGCCAAGCGATCTCGCACTGATGCACACCGTATGCTCATCCCGTCTGGCTACGGCAAATGAAGCTTCCACTTCACTCATCGACAAGAGGGAATCAGCAGCCTGCGCAATCAGCACTTGGTCAAAGTACTCCTCTTCATTTTCAGGAAGAGAAGCAATCGCGATATTTTCTTTATAAAGAGCTGTATGCTGGATCAGCTTCGCCCGCTTAATATAAGAACCGACTGATTCTTTGAGGACTTTCTGCACCAGAACCGTGTCTGCGCCTTTCGCTCTCAAATAAGAAGCGGCGTCGAACGTCCGCGAGCCCGTGCGAAGGGAAAAGCTCTTCGTATCCACTATTATACCAGCTAACAGGGCTGTCGCTTCAATCATATTGATTTTGAGCCGCTTCGGCTGATACTCAAGCAGCTCCGTCACGAGTTCTGCGGTGGATGAAGCGTATGGCTCCATATAAACGAGCAGCGGGTCTTTAATAAATTCCTCGCCTCTTCGGTGATGGTCAATCACAACGATGTGCTCGATTTTGTTCACGAGACGCTCTTCCATCACAAAGGACGGTTTATGTGTATCCACGACGACAAGCAGCGTGTCATCATTGGAAATTTCCATCGCCTCTTCCGGCGTGATAAACCGCGACCACAGCTCTTCGTATTTTTTAATTTCTTCAATCAGGCGCTGAACACTTGATCCGATCTGATTCGGATCAATGACGATGTAGCCTTCCTTGCCATTGGCCTGCGCCACCTTTAATATTCCGATTGCGGCTCCGACTGCGTCCATATCAGGAAATTTGTGACCCATAATAATGACATTGCTGCTTTCTGAGACAATTTCCTTGAGCGCGTGGGAAATCACCCGGGCGCGCACCCTTGTGCGCTTCTCCATCGGATTCGTTTTGCCGCCGTAAAATTTCACCTTGCCGTTCGGCATTTTGATCGCCACTTGGTCGCCTCCGCGGCCGAGAGCCAAATCGAGGCTGGACTGCGCCAGATCTCCAAGCTCCTTCAAGGAAGAAACCGATGCGCCGATCCCGATGCTGAGGGTCAAAGATACAGTGTGAACGGATGTTTTTTCACGGATTTCATCCAAAATCGAAAATTTCGCGTTTTCAAGCTCTGTTAATATGTGTTCATTTAACACCGCGATAAACCGTTCCGAGGACGTCCGCTTCAGGAAAATGCCGTACTCTTGCGCCCACGCATTTAATAATGAGGTGACCTGGCTGTTCATCGTGCTTCTCGTCTGGTCATCCAGCCCCTGTGTGACATCATCGTAGTTATCTAAAAAGACATATGCCAGCACGGTTCTCTCATTTTCGTACTGCTTTTCAATCTGAATCTGTTCCGTCACATCAAAGAAATAAAGCAGGCGCTCATCTCTTTTAATCACCACTTTAAACTTCCGCTCATTCAAGGTGATCGTTTCCGAATCGACCTCCTGCTTGATCAGCGGCACGACGGCCTCACATGTGTCATACAGCGAGCGCCCGACGAGCGTGCTTTCATTAAAGCAGGAAGACAAAAACGGATTCGCCCACTCAATGTAATATTGATCATTAAACAGCATAATCCCGATAGGCATTTCCATTAATGCCTCTTCGCCTACTTTTTTCAATCTATAGGATAGCGTGGAAATATAGTTGTCAATTTCTCTTCTGATCAAAGAATCCGCACGCTTAATGAAAAACAAGATCACGGCGAGCAGCACAACACCGACGGCTCCTATCAGCCAGTTAAAGTAAATGCTGATGAGGATTACGATGATTGACAATGCAATCAATGCATAGATGGGATACCGAAACAACGGCTTTTCATAAAAACTAGGCATTTCTATCAACTCCCCACCTGTAAGTCACACTCAATTTCGCGTCACCTTATTTCTTATGTTAAAGCCTATGTCAATGATGCCTAAGAGGAGATACACGGACATGATAAGCGGAAAAAGCACACCCAGCACAATCGCTAATACAGGAACCGCTTTTGGCATCTCCATCTCATGGAAATAGAAAAAAATAAACGCTAATCCTTGAATACAAATCAGCAAGCTGAGAATATATCCCCCATTCAATGAAACCGAATACATCATATGCCCTTTTTCTAAATGCAGAAACCCTAATATCGTCACAACAAAGTACAAAATAACAACGACTTGCGGGAGTCTGAGCTCTCTAAAAGGCTTCATCTTCGGAAGATCAGGGAAAAACCGCCTTAAAAACGGCCTTGCCATAGCATAACTGAGGAAAGCAGAAACAATGCTGGTCAATATAAGCGCAGTCGGAAAAAGATATTGAAGCGTGCTCAGCTGACTTTCCATCAGCTTAGTCTGCTTCCCGAACTGATCTCCGTAACCCAGCTGTTTTGACATGGTTTCTGCTAAAGACAGCGACTCTCGAAGCTGGGACATCGTGTTATCAACCACGTTCATATTAAGAAACACGATGCTGAACACAAAAATAACGACACCGCACAGCATACACGCAATAGCGCCGGCCGCAACCGCATAACCGGGCTGTTTCTTTTTAAAGTAATATCCCATAGCGACCCCCGTACAGGCCGCCGTAAACGCGCCTGTAAGCCCGGCAAACGAACTCACAATAAAACTGACCGGGAGGCTGGCAAGGCCCATCCATATCCCCGGCTTCAGACCGTGCCGAATGGTGTAAAGAATGATCGGCAACGGCAAAGCAAAGAGAAGAATCGCCCCCAGTAAAGGGAGATACACGACCAAAAGGGAAATGATTGCAAAAATACTGATCAAAATGGCGCCTTCTATTAGAGCCCTTGTATTCTTCACTTACTCACCTCAAACCTTGTATCATTCAGAACATACGAATAGAAAAGAGCAGCTTAGACGACTGCTCTTTTGACGCCGCAATGTCTCTTCCAAGACCTGAATTTTCCATAAACTCTCCAAAATACACGTATTTATTCTAACATAAGTCAAAATCGTAAGTAAAATGAGCGCAGACGGCTCCAATGTTCCATGTGAAACATGAAAACAGACAAACGGACATCCTAGTGAAAGAATGCCCGTTGTATCAATGATCCTGATCGTCCATGAAACCAGAAGTATCTCTGTTTTTCTTTTTGGTTTTCCGTACAAATAACAAGACGATAACGATAAGTAAGAGAGTGGTTGCCTGTAAAACACCGCTGCTGAAAAGGAAGAAGTTCTTTATCATGTCCCACATATAGTTTCACCTCTGTTTCGTATTTCCTTTACATTGAGTTTCCCTTTCTGGAAACTTCAAAACATCAGGAACAACATCAGCACCGGGGCATATGCTGATAGTGAAAATGAAGGATAAAGGAGATTCTCACACCATGACTGAGCGGAGAACATTAGCATGGCATGAAACGTTAGAACTGCACGAGTTAGTGGCTTTCCAGGCAAACGGGCTTGTGAAATTAAAAAGAACGGAACGCGAAGTAAGCGATGCCAGATTAAAACAGCTTTACAGATTTTCCATCCATTCGCTGGAACAAAATCTGCGTGAACTGCTTCCCTTCTTCCCTGAAGCCCCCGGCTTTCGTGAAGATGAGACAGAAGAGCGGGCTGATTCCTCCTTTTACAGCGGCGGGCTGCTGAGCATGGCCAAAACATCTGTCCGCAATTACGCCGGAGCCATTACAGAAACAGCCACACCTCAATTAAGAATCGTCTTCGTCAAGCACTTAAACGCGGCCATCAAGTGGCACCAAATGGTCTTTGAGTATATGGAAGAACGCGGTCAATATCCGGCTTATAACTTGAGCGAATTGCTGAAAAACGACGTCCGCAACGCCAGAAAAGCCATTGCGATGAAATAAAAAAAAGCAGCAGGGAATCTCATCCTTTGCTGCTTCTTATTTTTGAGCGGACTGATCTTGAGCCGACGTTTTTTCCCGGTATGATTCGAGAAATTCCCGGTTGGCGTCTCCCCATTTCTTCATTTGCAGCACGATCGGTTCAAGCGACCTGCCGAATTCTGTGAGTGAATACTCAACCTTTGGGGGCACCTGCTGATACACTTCACGATGCACGATGCCGTCCGCCTCAAGCTCCCGAAGCTGAAGCGTCAGCATACGCTGCGTAATACTGGGACAGATGCGCCGAAACTCATTAAACCGCTTTTTTCCGCTGATCATATGATAAAACAAAATACCCTTCCACTTTCCGCCGATAACGGAAAGTGTCAGCTCAACCGGGCAACCTTCTTTATTCGGATATATGTTCATAATTCATCCTCCATAGTACCTTTTTTGATACTACATGCTGATTAGCATCTGACTTACCCAGTATTTTACTCGCAATCTGCTCCCACTCTCAACAAAAATGCTTCTTTTTCACATCAATTTTTAAGGTTTTGAAGATTACACCCTCCGCAAGACGTGTTAAACTATAAAAAGATTGTTTACACTACAAAAAAGGACAAGGAGTTATTATGGAAAAAATTCTTATTTTCGGACATCAAAACCCAGACACAGATACCATTTGCTCTGCCATTGCCTACGCTGATCTAAAAAATAAACTCGGCTTCAATGCTGAGCCTGTCCGCCTAGGACAAGTCAACGGCGAAACACAATACGCTCTTGATTATTTCAAGCAGGAGAGCCCGCGTCTCGTGGAAACAGCCGCAAACGAAGTAAACGGCGTCATCCTTGTTGACCACAATGAACGCCAGCAAAGCATCAAGGATATTGAAGACGTTCAGGTTCTTGAAGTCATTGACCATCACCGTATCGCCAACTTCGAAACGGCGGAACCTCTTTACTATCGTGCAGAGCCGGTCGGCTGTACGGCTACGATCTTAAACAAAATGTACAAAGAAAATAACGTGAAAATCGAGAAAGAAATTGCCGGTCTTATGCTGTCAGCGATTATTTCCGACTCACTTTTATTTAAATCTCCGACTTGCACAGAGCAGGATATCGCGGCGGCAAAAGAGCTTGCTGAAATTGCCGGCGTAGATGCGGAAGAGTACGGCTTAAACATGCTGAAAGCAGGCGCCGACTTAAGCAAAAAAACGGTGGAAGAGCTGATTTCCCTTGATGCGAAAGAGTTCACGCTCGGCAGCAAAAAAGTCGAAATCGCCCAAGTCAACACAGTTGATATTGAAGATGTCAAAAAGCGTCAGCCGGAATTAGAAGCGGCCCTTTCAAAAGTCATTGCTGAGAAAAACCTTGATCTGTTCCTTCTCGTGATTACGGACATTTTGGAAAACGATTCCCTTGCGCTTGCCATCGGCGATCAGGCGTCAAAAGTGGAAAAAGCATTCAATGTCACTTTAGAAAACAACACGGCTCTTTTAAAAGGCGTCGTATCCAGAAAGAAACAAGTCGTTCCTGTTTTAACAGACGCGATTGCAGAATAACCAAAACGCCCCGGGAACCCGCCGGGGTGTTTTTTTTACGACCTTTTTTGTAAGCGCTAACTAAAAAAATCGCTTTGACGCGTTTTGATATGTAATATATAATATATCACATGAAAGGCGTTTTCTATTAATTGTAAATCAATACAGCAAAGGGGGGTTCTACACTGGAGAAACACGCTGCTCTTTCCTATTCACGAACAACAGGAATTTGGCTTGTGCTTACAGGAGCTATCTTATGGGGGGTCTCAGGAACAGTTGCCCAGTATCTGTTTCAGGACCGCCATTTTAATACAGAATGGCTGACCTCTGTACGGCTGCTGCTTTCAGGGGCGCTTCTGCTCGGAATCGCGTACCGCAAAGAAAAAGGACGCATATGGGCTGTTTGGAAAGACAGACGGGACAAGGTTCCTCTTCTTTTATTCGGGATTTTCGGAATGTTAGGCGTTCAATACACCTATTTCGCGGCAATTGAGTACGGCAATGCGGCCACCGCTACCGTTCTCCAATATTTAGGGCCGGCCATTATTACATGCTTTTTAGCGATCCGCGCAAAGAGAATGCCTTCAGCGAAAGAACTGCTCGCCGTCTTATTAGCGGCTGCAGGCACATTTATTTTGGTCACGCACGGGAATGCCGGCAGCCTGTCCATATCCGGCCTGGCCGTGTTTTGGGGTATCAGCTCAGCCTTTGCGCTGGCGTTTTACACTCTTCAGCCGCATCGGCTTTTGAAGAAATGGGGATCGGCCATTATCGTCGGATGGGGCATGCTGATCGGCGGGGCCGCTCTCAGCTTAGTCCGGCCGCCTTGGAAATTTGAAGGCCAATGGTCATTATCCGCATATGCCGCGATTGTATTTATCATCATTTTCGGAACGCTCATCGCTTTTTATTGCTACTTGGAAAGCCTGAAATATCTGAGTGCCTCTGAAACCAGCCTGTTCGCCTGTGCGGAGCCGCTGTCGGCAGCTTTTTTAGCAGTGATCTGGCTGCATGTTCCCTTCGGACTATCAGAATGGCTGGGTACTTTATTGATTTTAGCCACCATCGCTTTATTATCTATCAAGAAAAAATAACCTCTCTTTTTTTAGAGAGGTTTTTTCCTAGGCCTGGAGCATCCCTTAGTCTCAATTACCCATATATTAAAGGGTCTTTTTTCATTTTACTATCTTCCAAAAGAGGAAATTAGACCAGTTGTCAATAGATTCAGAGTCGAATAGAATGATGTCGACAAGTAAATCACGCAGGATTGTTACTGATAAAGCAGGCAAGACCTAAAATGTGTTAAGGGCAAAGTGTATTCTTTGGCGTCACCCCTGGCATATTTTAGGTCTTTTTTTCTGTAACAAACCTGCCATCCATGAATGCGGGAGGATCGAATCGGCAGATCGCAACAAAGTACATACAAAAGGAGACATGGACATGAACATCAAAAAATTTGCAAAACGAGCCACAGTTCTAACTTTTACGACTGCACTTCTGGCAGGGGGAGCGACTCAAGCCTTCGCGAAAGAAAATACCCAAAAACCTTACAAAGAAACGTACGGCGTCTCTCATATCACACGCCATGATATGCTGCAGATCCCTAAACAGCAGCAAGACGAAAAATACCAAGTGCCTCAATTCGATCAATCAACGATTAAAAATATTGAATCTGCAAAAGGACTGGATGTGTGGGACAGCTGGCCGCTCCAAAACGCTGACGGAACAGTAGCTGAATACAACGGCTATCACGTCGTGTTTGCTCTTGCTGGAAGCCCGAAAGACGCTGATGACACATCAATCTACATGTTTTATCAAAAGGTCGGCGACAACTCGATCGACAGCTGGAAAAACGCGGGCCGTGTCTTTAAAGACAGCGATAAGTTCGACGCCAACGATGAAATCCTGAAAGATCAGACACAAGAATGGTCCGGTTCTGCCACCCTTACTTCTGACGGAAAAATCCGTTTATTCTACACTGACTTTTCCGGTAAACATTACGGCAAACAAAGTATTACAACGGCGCAGGTAAATGTGTCAAAATCCGATAGCACGCTCAACATCAACGGAGTGGAAGACCACAAAACGATTTTTGACGGCGACGGAAAAACATATCAGAACGTTCAGCAGTTTATCGATGAAGGCAACTATACATCCGGCGACAACCATACGCTGAGAGACCCTCACTACGTTGAAGACAAAGGCCATAAATACCTTGTATTCGAAGCCAACACAGGAACAGATAACGGATACCAAGGCGAAGAATCTTTATTTAACAAAGCGTACTACGGCGGCAGCACGAACTTCTTCCGTAAAGAAAGCCAGAAGCTTCAGCAGAGTGCTAAAAAACGCGATGCTGAATTAGCGAACGGCGCCCTCGGTATGATAGAGTTAAATAATGACTACACATTGAAAAAAGTCATGAAGCCGCTGATCACTTCAAACACGGTAACTGATGAAATCGAGCGCGCGAACGTTTTCAAAATGAACGGCAAATGGTACTTGTTCACTGATTCACGCGGTTCAAAAATGACGATCGACGGTATTAATTCAAACGATATTTACATGCTTGGTTATGTATCAAACTCTTTAACAGGTCCTTACAAGCCGCTTAACAAAACAGGTCTTGTACTGCAAATGGGTCTTGATCCTAACGATGTGACATTCACATACTCTCACTTTGCAGTGCCTCAAGCCAAAGGCAACAATGTCGTGATCACAAGCTACATGACAAACAGAGGCTTCTTTGAGGATAAAAAAGCAACTTTTGCGCCAAGCTTCTTAATGAACATCAAAGGCAAGAAAACATCCGTTGTCAAAAACAGCATCCTTGAACAAGGACAGCTTACGGTTAACAACTAATCATAATAAAAAGAAAATGCCGATATTTCATTGGCATTTTCTTTTATTTCTAAACAAGATGGTGAATTCAATCATGGCACGAAAATGGCCCATTGCAATATTGATCATTCTGGGTGCGTTCCTGTTTGTCGGCTTACTGCCGGACAAAAGCAACAATTCCTCTAAAACAAACACGAAGAATAAACCGGATTACCGGGCGGCATATCATTTCACAACCCCGGACAAATGGAAAAACGACCCTCAAAAACCCGTTTTTTTCGATGGGAAATATCATTACTATTATCTTTATAATCGGGATTATCCGAACGGCAACGGCACTGAATGGCGGCACGCTGTATCAGAAGGACTTGGTGCACTGGACGGACGAAGGCACGGCTATTCCGAAATACACCAACCCAAACGGCGATATATGGTCCGGTTCTGTCGTCATTGATAAACACAACACGGCAGGCTTCGGCAAAAACGCACTGGTCGCCATCACAACGCAGCCGACGGCCAAAACCGAAGCACAAGAACAATATTTATGGTACAGCACGGATAAAGGAAAAACATTTACATCCTATAGTGATCAGCCCGTCATGAAAAACCCGGGCACTAAAGATTTCCGGGACCCGAAGGTGATTTGGGATGAACAGGATAATAAATGGGTGATGGCCATGGCCGAGGGCGAAAAAATCGGCTTTTATGAATCACCCGATTTAAAGAATTGGCATTACACGGGCGGTTTTATTACCCAGCAGATCGGCCTCATCGAATGCCCTGACCTTTATATGATGCGTGCAGATGACGGAACGGCCATGTGGATTCTCGGCGCAAGCGCAAACGGCAAACCTCAGGGCAAACCGAATACGTACGCTTATTGGACCGGAAACTTTGACGGAAAAGAATTTACTGCCGATCAAGCGGAGCCGCAATGGCTCGATTACGGGTTTGACTGGTACGGGGGCGTCACATTTGAGGACGGCAATAGCAAAGATCCGCTGACAAAACGCTATGCGCTGGCATGGATGAACAATTGGGATTATCCGAATGAAACACCGACACTAAAGAACGGCTTTAACGGCACGGATTCTATCGTTCGTGAAATCCGCCTTCAGCAGCAGGACGGCGGCACCTACAGCCTGATGTCAGAGCCGGTTGAAGCATTGAACCAATTAACCTCTTCAACGGACGGCACTGAAGACAAACAGGTGAACGGTTCTGAAACACTGCCGATCAAGGGTGATACGTATCAGCTTGACATGGATATCTCTTGGTCTGATATCAAAAATGCAGGCGTCAGACTCAGAGAATCAGCAGACCAAAAGCGGCATATTGATGTCGGTATTTCAGCAGAAGACGGCTGTGCCTATGTGAACAGATCATTTACAGATCAGCCTGATAAAACCGGGACATATACTGAAAGCAAAGCACCATTTGACGGAAAAAAAGGGCGCGTTCATCTGAAAATTCTCGTGGATAAAACGAGTATTGAAGTATTTGCAGATGACGGAAAAACCGTTCTCACAAATGAAGTGTTTCCAAAACCCGAAGATCAGGGAATCACGCTCTATTCTGAAGGCGGTTCCGCTGACTTTCAGCATATTGAGATAAAGCATCTCGGTTCAATTCAACCTTAGATCTCTCTTCATTTCTAACCGGCGTTCAGACTGTGTTAAAATGCTTGTATGTATACTACGATTCATGAGGTGTTCCATTGGATAATCAAAACAAAGAACCTGTGCTGAAAAGAACCATCATGCGGGACGAAGTGTATCACACGCTCAGAAACTGGATCATAACAGGCAGGCTCAAACCTGAAACAAAGTTAAAGGACAAGGAACTGTCGGAAACATTGGGAATCAGCCGCACTCCGATACGGGAAGCCTTATTGCGCTTGGAAGATGACGGCTTGGTCATGACAAAGGCAAACAGATGGACGCTTGTCGCTCCGATTGAGTTAAAAGAAGCGGAAAACTTGTATTCCATTGTCTGGACGCTTGAAAAACTCGCCCTGCAGCAAGCCCTCCCGCATATGGACGCTGCAGTGATTCAGGAATTGAAACAGCTTAATGAAGAGCTGCTTCAAACGGTGAAAGCCGGCGATAAAATGGCCATTCTGGAAGCGGATAATGCATTTCACCATCGCATCATTCTGCTTACAGACAATGCCGAACTCTGCAAATTGCTTGCGGGCCTGAAGGTGAAAATCCAGAGAATGGAGATCCGCTATTTCAGCGAAGATGATGCATTGACCAGATCATACAATGAACACGCTGCTATCATTCACGCATTAGAACAGCAGGATGACGCCGCTGCCCTTGCAGCGCTTGAAGCGAATTGGAAAAACAGTTTAGAACGTTTGCAGAACATGTCTTAGCAAACGAAAAAGCCAAATCATATGATTTGGCTTTTTACGGATATAACAAGGCAGCCGACTTGGCTGTCTTGTTTACTTTTTGTTTATATATAAATAAATACCGTAATCCGTCGGCACAGAAGCATACCCCATCTGTCTGAGCATGGCTGTTATATTCCCGCGATGATACGTTCCGTGGTTCACAACATGGAGAATCATATCGGCCGCCGTGGTTTTCATGATGTCACCTGACGGATGCTCTATTTCAAGGGAGAGATTGATATTTTCCTCCTTTTGCAAAAATAGTTGATATCGGTCTGACAATTCCAAAAATAGATCTTCCAGCTCTTCTATCTCTTTAGACAAGATGTCCTCTTTTTGCTGTTCAGCTGATTTCAGCGTATCCTCCAGACGCTCTCCGGAGAACACATCAAACCACCCCTTATCCGACAGATACACATGAGTCAATACACCGGCTATCGACGGAAAGACACTTTGAACCTCTTTACGGTACACATCCTCCGGAAGCTCTTTAAGCCGGGTGAAGATTTGCTGATTTGCCCAAAGATGATAATCATACAATTGCAGTGCCAGATGTCCCACAAAACCCTCTCCTCTCTCGATACAGAACGTACGTTCCTCATTATACCACGCTACATGCGGCTCTGTACCGTTTTCTTCATTTGCAGCTGAGAAAACCCGATAAAGGCTGAAAATAATAAAAGAATCCCCGCGCTTATATAAATAAACCGCACGCCGAATACATCCGAGATCATCCCCGTTCCGATAATGGAAAACATAAAGATCAATTGAACGAATGCTGATCTCGCCGCTAAAATATTGACTCGTGTCTGTTCGGTCGTGATGTTTTGAAGAAAGGTTTCCTGCGTCAGATCTCTTAATACGCAAGCCGGCCCCATACACAGCACCAGAAAAAGGGCCAGAACGGCACTGCTGGTCAATCCATAAATAAAAGTGAGCATTCCATATGCCAAGGCTCCCGTGAGCATAAGCGGAATGAGGCTTCGCTGAAACTTACCGGATAACCTATAGATGATCAAGCCGCCGATCATCGTACCTGCATAATAGGCTCCGTTCACATATCCCCACCACGCTTCTCCTTTTTGAAGGACGTCATGCACATAAGTTAAGGACACAGATCCGATCCATATCATGCCTGCCCACGATTCGATCACATCCATCACCATAAGGGCCCGCAGCTGTTTTTGCTGAAATAAATACACCCAGCCGCTTGCCGCATCTGCAAAAAGCGAACGTTCCCTGACTGCTGCCGTCGCACGGATGCGTACTTGAAGAAACAGAATGATGCCCAAAAACGAAGAAACCAGTAACATGACAGTGATGATTATTGTATAGCTTTCTCCCAAAAACGCGATGATGACGCCGCCCAGAGACCATCCGGCAAACTGTACGGTCTGATCCGCCGCAGATAATAAGCCGTTCGCCTTTGCCCTTTGATCAGAAGGAATGATTTCTCCAATCAGCGCGCTTTTTATCGGAGCGAACCAGCCGTTGCAAAAAGAAATCCCTCCGATCAGACAAAACAGCAGAAAAAAGAAAGCGGATGAACCGGTTTGGATCACATAAAACAAACAGACTAACAGTGTCACCTGTATCAATTGAGAACCGATTAACAAAGACCGAAGCGTGAACCGGGCGGTGACCAGCGGCAAAACGGCGCTTCCCAATACGCGAAAGACAATGCTGACGAACGTCATGAGAGAGGCCGCCGCCGTCGAACCGGTTTTTGTAAACAAAAACAAGATAACAGCCATTGTATAAAGTGAGAATCCTAAATTGATAGCGGTCTGGCTGTATAAAATAGAGTAATACGCCCTCTTCAAATTCATCTTCTGCAACCCCGCTCCCTAATTATGTAAATCATACCATATTTGCCGATCAGCTCTCTTAAAAACAGAGTTCACTCCATCTATTAGTCTTTATGAGCAGAAAGGAAACTTTCAGCAAAAGAATAATGAAACGCCCTGGCTCATAGCACAACGAAGGATACCAATAGAAAAAACCGAGATGTACGGTTGTGTACATATATGCCATTGCCATACTGGCACCTGCCTCTTATGATGTATAATGCATAATAAATATATCTATAATGCCTATAAGTAATAAAATGAAAGAGGTGACATTGATGGAATGGGAACAGCTTGAATATTTCCAAACGCTCGCACAAACTGAGCATGTCACAAAAGCCGCAAAGCTATTGTCCATCTCACAGCCCGCACTCTCCCGCTCAATTTCCCGATTGGAAAACCACTTAGGCGTCCCGCTGTTTGACAGACAGGGCCGTTCGATTACATTGAACAAATACGGAGCAATGTTTTTAAAACGGGTTCAGACCATGATGAAAGAGTATACTGACGGCCGAGAGGAAATTCAGGCTTTATTGCAGCCGGATCAAGGAGAAGTATCTCTTGGATTTTTACATACACTCGGGACAGCTATCGTTCCGGATGTCATCAAGACCTTTCAGCAAAAACACCCCGGGATCAGCATTACATTAAGACAAAACCATTCCTATTGGCTGCTCGATCAGCTGAAAGAAGGTAAGCTTGATCTCTGCCTTCTCGCATCCACTAAACCCGAAAAGTCGATTCGATGGGTGCAATTATGGAGTGAGGAACTCTTTTTATATGTACCGAAAGGACATCGGCTGGCGCATCGTGAAACCGTCACCCTGGACGAACTCGCCGAAGAACCTTTTATATTGCTGAAAGAGGGGTATGCGCTCCGTATGACGGCTGATCAGCTATTTGAACAGGCAGATATTCATCCCAAGATCATGTTCGAAAGTGAAGAGGCGGCAACTGCGGCCGGCTTTACGGCCTCCGGTCTCGGCGTTTCCATTCTGCCTGATTTAAAAGGATTGGATCAAAGCAACCTCTCAAAAATACGCATCAGCTGGCCAAAATGCCAGCGCGTGATCGGCATCGCCTGGATAGAAGGCAGATTTTTATCTCCTGTTGCTGAAACGTTCAAACAGCATGTGATTGAACATTTCGGCTGAACAATGCCGTCCTGACAAAAAAAGCCGATGCGCGCAAGCATCGGCGGCCGAAACTGTTCTTCAAAACAGAATAAAAAAAGAGGGCTTCCGAGAAGGAAGCCCTCACTCCGTCTGCTACGCCGCTAAAAGAAAAATAAGCGCTAAAACAGCCGGAAGTCCTTGTTTTACGATAATTGATTTGTTTGAAGTAAAGCCGCCGAAAAGAGCAGCGATGACCACGCAGATGACGAAAAACAATTGAATCATATGGCCAATCGGATCAGCTTCGAGGATCAGCCCCCAAATGAGGCCGGCAGCCAGAAATCCATTATACAGGCCTTGATTTGCAAACATGACCGCCACATTCCGATCACCTTCTAAATGCTTAGGCAACTTGAAGGACCGCTTAGCTGCCTTCGAATTGATAAAAAACATTTCAAGTATCATGATAAATATATGTTCTAAAGCTACAATTCCGACGAAAACAGCTGCAATCATGTCCACTGTCTCTCTCCTCTCAGCTTCACTTCAACCTTATTTCCATTGTGCGATGGTTTCGATAGGAAGACGGTAGGAAGCATATCCTTCGTCCGCCGCTTTTCCGATTGATAACAGCATGACCGGTACATAACGCTCTTTATCCATTCCGAAAACCTCGGCGATCTTTTCTTTGTCGTAGCCGCCGATCGGGTTTGTGTCATAGCCGTGCGCACGTGCCGTAAGCATCAGCTGCATAGAAACGAGGCCTCCGTCAATCAGAATCGTTTCACGGTTTACTTGCTCCGGCAGTTTTTCAAAGTGTGCCGTCAGCGCAGCGATTTGTCTGTCTTTTACTTCCTGCGGCATGTAGCCCAGTTCGACCGCTTTTGAATAAATTTCTTCTAAATAGTCATCACTGTTCATATCTGCGAAAACCGCGATCACCGCAGATGATGTGCTGACTTGCGTTTGGTTAAAGCTGGCGAGCGGCGCGAGTTTTTCTTTTCCTTCAGGGCTGTCAATGACGAGGAAACGCCATGGCTGCGCGTTAACTGAAGACGGCGCTGTCGTTGCTTCTTCCAAGATTTGAGTCATTTCTTCTTTGCTGATTTTTACAGCCGGATCGTAATTTCGAATGGAACGGCGGCCTTTCATAATGTCCATAAAGTCGTTTGTTTTCAGTTCTGTTTCCATGTGTAATACACTCCTATGCTTTCATATTTTCTATATTATTCTGCATCTGCGACAATACGTTTTTTAACATACTGCGCTCTTCCGCGCTGACACCGGCAAGCATTTCCTTTATGAAACGCTCCTTCTCTTTTTTGGAAGTCTCAATTCTCTCCCGTCCCTGTTCAGTAAGCCGGACAAGTATAATGCGGTTGTCCTCAGGTTTGCGCCTTCTTGTGACCATTTCTTTGGTTTCAAGCTGTTTCAAGTGTCTTGTAACAGCCGCACCATCAATATTCACCTTTTTCTGAAGATCGCTTTGACTGATCTCGTCGACGTGAAAGAGCACGGCGAGAAGCTCAAGACGGGATTGGCTGATTCCGGTGCACGCTTCAAACTTCGCTCCGATTACTTTATGCAGTGATTGAAGCTGATATAAAATCTCGCCTTCCTCTGAACAACATGCTGTCAAAACCCATCCCTACTTTCTTTTGCGCAATTAATTGACCAGTCAATGTTTGATATATCAATAATATACATCCGTTATTCTTTTTTTGCAAGTGTTTTCTCCTTTTTAAAAAAAGCTGCCGGTGAACGGCAGCTCGCTTCTTAATGATTATGAACTTTTCTGAAATTACTGCCTTTTACTTCAGCCACATCATATACCGTTACAAAGGCGTGCTTATCAATGTCATTAATAATTTCCTTCAGTTTGGTCTCTTCCAAACGGTTGATGACACATGTGATTTCTTTGAATTTTTCATGAGAAAAACCGCCGTATGCTTCTTTATACGTAGCGCTTCGGCCTAATTCCTCACGAATGGTTTCGACCATTAATGCAGGCTCGTTGGTGATAATCTGAAATGTTTTCGAACCGCTTAAGCCTTCCTCAACCACATGAATCACCTTAGACGCAATATAGTAAGCAATCACGGAAAGCAAAGCACCTTGCAGCCCGAATACAAAAGAAACAAAAATAAACACAAAAATGTTTAAAAATAAAATGAGGTCGCTCGTGCCGAACGGCAATTTCCGTGACAGCAGCACGGCCAGCATATCAATTCCGTCTAATGCGCCGCCGTTGCGCAATGCCAAGCCCATTCCCAAGCCGATAATAATCCCGCCGACAACGGTGATTAACAGAGTGTCTCCCTCGATGATAGCCGGCGTGTGATGGAAAAAGCTTGTACCCGCGGCAAGTGAGATAATGCCGATAATGGATAGAAACGCAAAACCTTTCCCGATTTGCTTATATCCCAACCAGACAAACGGTATATTGATCACCGCAATTAAGATCCCTAGAGGCAAATGAAACAGCTGTGAACCGACAATGCTGAGTCCGGTCACCCCGCCGTCAGATACACTATTCGGAATCAATACGGTTTCCAGCCCATACGCGGCAATGATTCCGCCGATGATGACCATGATGGCCCGTACGATGGATTTTGCTTTGGATTTCTTACGTTTTTGTTTTTCGATTGTATTCATATCATTCCCCGCTTCAATTATTTTTGTCTAATTTAAATATACCATAATTGATACTTTTCGTTACAAACAAGCCTATCGGCCGATTGTGAAGCAGGTGCCGAGGAAAGTGATTTTACAGATAAAGTATCCATTTACGGCTTTAATCATTCAAAATACAATCACACAGCAAAAGGAATTATTATCCTTTAGTAATCCCTTTTGTTTCCCTTCTTCACATATTCCCAATCATGTTCTATATTTTTTCTCACCCGCTGTAGAAGGCTGAAAATGGTTTCTTTTTCTTCAGACGTAAAGCCGGCCAAGGCTACTTCCGCAGAGTGCTCTCCTTCTCTTTGCAATAACGGATAAACCTTTCTTCCTTTTTCGGTCGGGAACAGTTTTTTTATTTTTTTATTTTGATCATCAGGACGTTTTTCAATAAACCCTTGTATTTCCAGTTTTTTTATCGCTCTCGCCGCTGTTGTTCGGTCGACTTTAATCATTTCCGCCAATTTTTCCTGTATCATTCCCGGGTTTTCACATATACGAACAAGATAGAGATACTGCCCTTTTGTTAAGTCTAATTCTTTAAATTCAATATTGCTGATGGAATCCAATGCCCGTGCAATCATGCCGATTTCCCGCAAAATATCAGTCATATCTTTTCAAACCCTTCGTATTTTTGTTGCATTTACAATATAATTGTTTTATCGTTACTTCTATAAGACCACAAGCAAGCCGTGCAGTCCAGACTAATATGTGAAAAGGATTGGTTAATGATGAGGATAAAAAGAATAACGACGGAAATTGATTTACAAGCAGCGCTCGAGATTAGAAAAACAGTATTCATTGAGGAACAGCAAGTACCCGAATCCGATGAGTTTGATCAATTTGATACGCTTCAGGAACAGTGCGGGCATGTCTTGGTTTATCATGAAAATCAGCCTGCCGGCACAGGACGCGTCCGCATCGTAAACCATTCAGGCAAGCTCGAACGAATCTGCATCCTGAAGCCTTACCGCAAATACGGGTTGGGCAAAGTCATCATAAGAGAATTAGAAAACATGATAAAAGAAAAAGGCATCACCCAATGTAAACTGCATGGACAAACACAAGCGGAAGGCTTTTATCACAAACTGGGCTATCAGACAGATTCACCGGAATTTATGGAAGACGGTATCCCGCATGTCTTAATGACAAAAGAGTTGGCTTAACCGAATAACAAACGGCCGGATGCAAGATTGACCGTAGTTAAAGGAGATTAGAATATTCTGATCTCCCTTAAACTTTCTTATCTATCTCTGCCTTGTCACTCACTTCATCCCGATTCGCCAAGTTTAAAACGAACCATGCAGTTTGAATTCCGGCATGCTGCTGTCTTTTAAATTTATCTGCTTGCCAATTCCCCAATAATCAAACCCAATTCATAAATTCCCTTTTGAAGGTCTTCCAAGGATGCGTAAGCATATGACAGGCGAATATAATTTCCTTTTTCTTGAGCATAGATACTGCCGAGATTAAGCAGAATTCCCTTTGCTAAAGCTTTTTTATAAAGTAATTTCATAGATATTGAAGGGATTATTTTTAACCAAATAAAAAATCCCCCCTCTGGAATACTCCATTGAGCTGCATTCTTCATATAGGTTTCCAAAGCTCTCGTCACATATCGCCTTCTCATTCTTAATTGATGTCTCACATATTCTAAGTGCTGCTGATATTCCCCGGATATCAGCCACTCCGCCGCAACCCTTTGAGATAATGAACTGGAGCCGTAATCTGTCTGCATTTTAATATCAGATAAACGTTCAATCACTGGTTCCGGCCCCACCATCCATCCAATCCTCAATCCCGGACTTAACGTTTTCGATAAACTTCCCAAATATAAAACATGGCCATTCTTATCCATTGTTTTAATAGGCGCCGGCGGAATGTTATCTATCCACAGCTCACGATATATATCATCTTCAATAATGGGAAGCTGGTTTTTCTCACTTGCCGTAAGGATTTCTTCCCGCCGCCGTTCTGACATTAAAATGCCGGTTGGATTATGAAAACAGGGATTTGTATATAATATGGCTCTTCCCCGTTCTCCCTTTGTCATATGAATGTGGTTTGGCAGAAGTCCCTCTTTATCCATAGGGAGCCCGGTAAGATTCATCCCGGCTGACTGAAATACATGCAGCGAATAAAGATAAGACGGCTGATCGAGAAATACGGTCGATCCTCTTTGCAAAAGCCCCATTGATATAAGCTGTAAGGCCTGCAGCGCTCCAGAAACAATAAGAATCGAAGAAGGCGAAGCTTGAATCCCGATTGTTCTTAAATAGCCGCTTAATGCTTCTCTCAAAGGCAGATATCCTTTTGGTTCCTCATATCCGAATGCCTCTATGTTTTGAGAGACCTTTCCCATTATGTCTTTCATAACAGCCAAAGGAAAAATCTCATTTGAAAGCTCCCCTTTGCTGAGCTGAATAAGTTCCGGATTTGATTCTGATGTATTGATTTCTTGGACGATTCTTCTGCTTGGCTGCTGAATTCCGGAGTTTACATACTGATCCCAATCTGGGGAGGAATTTTTAGCTAAAAGTGTCCATGTATTATTGATAACAACTGTCCCTTTACCCATTCTTCCTTCGATTAATCCATCCGCCGTCAATTCCTCTAAAGCTGTAATGACTGTGCTTCTGTTTACTTCAAAGTGTTTAGCAAGCGTGCGCTGGCTTGGAATCTTACTTCCAATCGGCCATTCTCCATTTCCTATTTTCTCTTTTATATAATCTATGATCTGTAAGTATTTCGGCCGTTTTCTAACCGTTTTTCCTTCTGTAAAACTCATAAAAAGCGATCTCCTTTACCAAAAGTGGTTGGTTCAACATTTGATTAACTGGTTGAAGCCATTTTATCAAATCTTTATTAGTATAAAACACATTAAATAGCTGGTTGGTTTTTTATAAGATAAGGAGTGAAGATTTTGAAAAAGAATACGGTTCGAATCGGCATATCTTACAGTCTGATGATTGGGTTGTGGGCATCAGCTTTTCCGGGAATTCACGCGGGTTTGGAAAGTTACACGCCGGAACACCTCGCTTTGTTTCGCTTGTTGATTGGGTCAATGGCACTGTTGGTTTTTGCTGTTTTGACTCATATGCGTTTACCTGACATGAAGGATATCCCTGCGATTTTATCTTTAGGATTTCTAGGTTTTGCACTCTATCACATTTTGCTGAATATCGGAGAAAAAACAGTCAGCGCTGGAGTTGCAAGCTTACTCGTAACCATGACACCGATTTTTTCTGCAATGTTATCTCGTCTGTTTTTTGGTGAACATTTCGGTCTTTCCAAATGGGCCGGATCTATCATTAGCTTATTGGGTGTAGCATTGATTTCATTTGGGGCAGCAGACTATGCTCATTCAATAAAAGGCATTCTTTTCATTTTGCTGGCTGCTTTTTCAGAGAGTATCTATTTTGTCTTTCAATCCCGCTTTATAAAAAAGTATGGTTTTATTCCATTTGTGACATTCACCATTTGGGGTGCAACATTGCCAATGCTGGTATTTCTTCCGGGGTTATGGGGAGAGGTTGTTCACGCATCGATGAATTCTACATGGTCTGTCGTTTACTTAGGCCTATTACCAACGGTTATCCCATACTTTGCACTTGCATACGTCACTTCAATCGTCGGCGCTTCAGAAGCAGCCATTTCACTTTACGCAACACCCGCTTTATCCTTACTCATTTCTTGGATTTGGATAGGCGAAGCCCCCGCCTTTATTTCTCTTTTAGGCGGAGCAGTCACAGTCATCGGGGTGTGTTTTATCTATTTGGAAGCAAATAAAATCAGGCTTAACTGAATTTTTCAGAATTGTGATATGTTAAGTATATCAATATTAAAAGGAAGAAAATCCATGATGCGATAGGTTGCAGCTTCTTTGCCATGCTTGGCGCATAAAAGGGGTGTAAGGAAAATGAAGATAACAGATAGTATTTATGGCGATTATGTTGTAGATGGAATTCTTGAAGAGCTTATTTTCAGTCATCCAGTACAAAGACTAAAAGGTGTTTACCAAGGAGGAGCAAGTTATGTTGTGAATCAAAAGTGGAATGTCACGAGGTATGAACATTCCATAGGCGTAATGCTTCTCATAAAAAAATTGGGCGGCTCTTTAGAAGAACAAATCGCAGGTTTACTTCACGATGTATCTCATACTGCATTTTCACACGTTATTGATTTTGTGTTTAACAATAAAAATGAGGATTATCACGAAAACATTTATCATCAAATCATAACTGATTCAGAAATCCCCCATATTCTCAGTACATATGGATTACATTACAAAGACATTCTATTAGACAACTCTAATTGGAATTTGCTCGAACAGCCAGCTCCTGAGTTATGCGCTGACAGAATCGATTATACCTTAAGAGATATGTATCGGTACGAAAACATCACAATGGAGGAAGTTGATCATTTCTTAGATCATCTAATAATTAAAGAAGGAAAAATATACTTAAAAGATATAAAAACTGCTGAATGGTTTGTAAGAACTTATTATCATGTTCTAAGTGTTGCTGATATTGATCGGATATAAACCACTCCCGCTGCAACCCTTTGGGATAATGAACTGGACCCGTAATCTATCTGCATTTTAATATCCTGGTTCGGCCCCACTATCCATCCAATCCTTAACCCCGGAGTTAAAGTTTTCAATAAATTTCCCAAATATAAAACATGGCCATTCTTATCCATTGTTTTAATATGCATCGGCGGGAGGATATACTTCCCGTTGATATAGATGATGTGCCGGCAGCCTTTTTTGCAATTAACAGTTCCGTCGCTTTTTACCGACTATAAAAGTCATTGTCCTGACAAAAGATGAAGACGTCATGGGGGATACTTTCATCCGTGGTCTCTTATTCGAATTGACGTTGTAGGGTATAGCTTTTTTATTTCACACTTCATACAAGAGTATAATCATGGGTTGCTTGTCATTCGCCAATGTAAGTATTGTTCTGACGGATTCAGAAAAGGGGGATACAAAAGGCTCCAGATAAACAGCATGTGCTGAATTTTTATTTCAGCAAGTCGAAGATCCAGTTTTAAACCAAGGAAAAAAGTTTGATAATAAATTCAAAAGCTACTTTAAATTTCAAGACCCTAGATTAGTGTATTTAAGTTATATTATTCCATTTTTGCATCAGATATCAATTCACACTTTGATAGATATAAACCTCCTCCAATTAAGAGGGTAATACAAACAGTAAGTATTGTGACTAATGAAATACTAATAGAAACAACAGGAGAGAAACCAAATAAAGGATGTCTAATCAACATGCTTTCATTTCCAAGTAATATCGGGCTATCTGAAAAAATTGAGAAAAACAAAATACAGCTACAAATTACGAAGCTATAAATTGTTTTAAAGATTAACGAAAAAAACGCAAAAATAAAAGTAATGAGAAATGTTCCGCCTATATTTAAAACAATAGAATAAATAATTATTTGACTATAGGATAATTGAAATGATGAGTATCTCAGAATGCTTTCGCCGTAAACTGTCAACTCCCTTGTTGTACCCCCACTCAATTTCCAAACAACCCAAGTTAAGGACAATAATGATATGTAAAACACAATGATTACAGTACAAGAAAAAAACAGCTTGCTTACCCATAATTTGAATATTGATTTTGCTCTGATCCTGACAAAAGCACTGTGAGCAAATAGATCATCCTTTATGTATGTGTTGATCAATATTGCCCCGCTTAGCTGAAATAGTAACCACCCAAAAGGAAACTCAAATGTATGTTGTTGGACAAGTTCAAAAGGGACACCTAAAAAGGTTTTACCAATGAGATCCCAAAAGGCGATAGAACTGTCAGGTATGTTAGTACGAAGAAAATACAGAGGATAAAGAAAATTCAATAGCGCAATCATAAATAATATAATGAAAACCCTGGTGGTTTTATTAACTCCAAGGGCCAAGTCCCTTTTAAAAAGCAAGAATAAACTATTCATAAAATAAATTCCTTTCCTATAAATCAACTAGGTATTAGCATAACACAGCATTTGAAATAAATAAATTAAAAGGTATTATTTTCTTTTAATATATGTTATAATCATTTAGTACCGGTACAAATTATGGGTTTTTTGGAGAAGAAAGTGAAAAAAATATTTTTGGTTTATTTTAGTCTAATTGCTATAACTATGCTTAGTGCATGTCAAACAAACAAATACAATAACGTAATAAAAGATAAAACCCCAGATCCTTCTATAAGGATTGAAGATTTGGATAACAACAATAAAGAAAGACCGAATATTTTTTATTTTGATACCGAACAAGGTCGAAGTTTGTTTGAGGTTATATTTTGGGACAAGATGGAAGATGATCATTATTATCAAGGTCAAATAAAAAATAATGATGTGAGAATTGATAGGGTTTTTAAAGGCAAGAAAATAGAAGTCGGACCGCTTCCTAAAAATTATGAACTGGCGATGACCTTTAGTCAGAAAGAGCCGTTTCCGTCAACCATATTGGGAAAGGTTCAAGATGATAAAGGACATACATATAATTGGAAGCAGTCTTACGAAAGTGAAGCTGCAGATCATGATTATTTAATCAACTTGCCTAAGTTTAAAGGCAAAAAAGCAAAGATAGCGCTAAGAATGATTTGGTTAAATAAAAATGGCGATTGCATCGGCGTTGCAGATAAATTTTTTATTTTAGAAAAACAATAAGGAGAAACACATGATAAAGAAGCTAATAACTACACTAACTTTAGTACTAGGGTTATCTCTTTCTACTATAGGAATTATGCATGCTTATGCAGGAGAACCGACCGCAAACTATAAGAATACAGATTATAATTTTCGGTTTCTAAAAGGAAATCCTTATGACGAAACCACATCCAGAACAAAATTTACTGATTCTTATTATTATATGTTTAATACAGAAAATAATACTTCTTATGAAGCTTGGGCAAGATCTCGCGGAAAAGATGTTTCAGGCGGGCACTATTATACAATAAAGAAAAACTACTATGGAAGAAAACTACTATGGAACTTGGCTGTTGAAAACACATGGTTTGGCTTGGGAACACCTTCTGTTACAATAGGTGCAAAGAAAAATGCGGCTGGTCATGCATATGGTAAGTGGAGTCCTGATTATGATCCAAAGAGTCCTTGATGAGATCAGAAGACTGAAATTATGAAAAAATCATATGAAAGTCGGCGACTCAGGTTTTTCTGAGTCGCTTCTATATTTAATAAAAGTGAGAGAAGGAAATTTATGTTTTATTTACTGCTATTTCGATTACTAAAACGACCGTCTTTTTATGTCTCATTGGCAATTGGAGCAGTTTTGGCCACGGCCTATTTTTGGACAGAGGAAATGCCATTAACAGAACATTTGGAACTAACTGGAGGGGTTTCTTTTACACCCTATACAAAATGGATGGGGATAGGTGGAATCTCCGATTATCCGGCTCTTTACATGTTCTTGCTCCCAATTCTGGCAACACTTCCATTTTCGGATCTTTACGCAAGAGATCGTTCAACTGGGTTTATTCGTTTTTTAATGATCCGAGGCAAGCATACACAATACTTTTTCAGTTTATTTTTCATTAATTTCTTAGCTGGAGTCGTGACTGCCATTTTTCCTCTATTGTTAAATATCTATTTGTCATTTATGAAACTTCCAAATATAAGGCCTGATAGAGCTATTAACAACGAGATGCCCTTGGCATCTGATAATACCTTCTTTCCAGAATTATATTATACACATCCCTTTGTTCATATGATGTTATATGTAATTATCATTGGCATTTTTTCCGGCATGTTTGCAAGTGTAGCTTTGGGAGCGGGAATGTTTATCAAAAGATCATTTATAGTTTTACTTATACCCTTTGCAAGTTTATACGTAATTAACATGCTGCTTTCAACGATTGGCCATCAAGAAATGATTTCAACTAGCTTTTTGCAGGAACAGGCTACAGATGGTGTTAGTTTGAAGAGTCTTATTTTACACTTGATCGTTGGGTTCATCTTAGGTCTTCTACTATACATTCTAGGAGCTAAGAAAAATGTTGTTCGTTAACGAGCTTCGTTTTGTTTTAGTAGATATGTGTCGTCATAAAAGGCGGTTAAGCTTTTGGTTCTTGTGTTTTTTGCTTTGTATAGTATATCTGGTAAAAGAAGGTATTCCGAAAGAAGGGATAATGGGACCGCCTCAGGCGCTTAATTTATTTTTCTCTTCCTATACATTTGCTTTTCCAGTGTTGCCCCTGTTTTTAATGTTCCTTTCTTTCGGGGTACTGCCTTTTTTTGATTCAGTCCGTTTTATTCGTTATCAAAAACGAGAGAGAGTATTTTTATCATTATTATCTCGTGTTTTTTGGATTTCTTTAATGTTTACCATTCTGTATCTCGTTGGCGGAGTCCTTCTCGGCGTTTTTCTGTCTGGAAGATGGGATAATGTATGGCTATCGCCAGAAGGGGCTCCTTATTTTTTATATGGCAATAAATTACCTTTGGATCAATACTATTCATCGAATGTGATGATAGTTAGATATATCATTACAAGCTTATTGTTGTTTCATATGATTGGACTATTTGCAGTCGTTTGTTATGTCTTTATTAAGAAGTATATATACAGCTTTATCATTGTCACATCTGTGGTCATTCTTGATAAGATGCTTCATACTTACTTTGAGTTTTCTTTAATTAATGACCCGATTTCATTAGAAATGACGTCTTGGCTGATACCCGGATTATTTTCAGAAATGATTTATTTAATTGGCGGTTTCGGGATAATATTTGCTGTAGTTCTCTATATATGTTTAATCAACCAAGATTATTTTAATGAATACAGCATCGATAATGAAAAAGAACTTTGATTGAGGTGAAGCTCGTGTCAGAAGAATATATTAAAGTTGAAAGTGTAAACAAAGTTATCAAAAAGAACATTGTTCTTAAAAATATAAATTTATCTTTGAAAAAGGGAATGATATATGGATTTCGTGGACCTAATGGGTCTGGAAAAACAATGTTGTTTCGTGTGTTATCGGGATTGGTGAAACCAAGTGAAGGCAAAGTAATTATTGATGGAAAGGTATTACACAAAAATATTTCTTTTCCTGAAAGTATCGGAATATTAATTGAGTACCCTGGGTTTATTCCGGAATATACTGGTTTTGCAAACTTGAAATTGCTATCTATGATTCAAAATAAAATCAATGATCATGAAGTTTCTGCTGTAATCTCTCGTGTGGGTCTTGATCCAAATGACAAGCGAAAGTTCAGAAAGTATTCACTCGGCATGAAACAGCGCTTGGGGATCGCTCAAGCGATCATGGAAAATCCGGAGTTGCTTATTTTGGACGAACCGACTAATGCTTTGGATGAAGAAGCGGTTAAAACAGTACACCAATTGCTATTATCATTAAAAAATGAAGGAAAAACAATTCTGGTTGCAAGCCATGATAGAGAAACGCTTCAAAAGATTTCTGATATTATTTATGATATTGAGTCTGGGAAAATTGTTAAAGAAACTATGATCGATAAGGAAAAGAAAAATGACTAGAAAAAAAATCATTTTAGTAACGGTCGTTTTTTTTATTTTTTTCATTTTGATCAGCTTATTTCGATACCAACAAGTGAATGGGGAGTACTCCAACTATAAAGTAACCGAAAAAAATGTTACCACGAATGAAACGTTTGAGTTTCTAAAAATATCTCATACGTTTAGAAAAGCAAAGAAAATTAATACAATTGATGAAATGAGAAATAAAGTAACAGAGTATCGTATCCCAATTGAATTAAAAAATACGACAAAAGATAAGCTTACACTTCACCCTGAATTTTACAGAATGATGAGAGGTGAGGAAGAAACTGAGACAATAGACTTTATTGATAATAAGACAGGGGAAAAAATTTCGGATTTAAAACCCTATCAATTATTAAATGGAACGGTAACTTTTACATTTTTAAATAATAGTGAGAGCAAATATCAACCTGTTGATCTTCATATTATTGGAAGTGATGGAGTGTCAGTGCAAAAGTTTATTGTGAAAGTTTATTAGTTTCGTTAGCACTATGATGTTCTTAGGCTAAAGACAACGACAGCTCTATCTTTTTGCTGTCGTTGTCTTTAGTATGCTATGCTCTTTTCTCAAATAACTTCGCACTTTCCACAACAACATTCACAGCTTTCACCATATTGTCGGCGGAAATATATTTGTATTTGCCGTGAAGTTTCCCCGCAAGTATTAAGATATTCGGGCAAGGCTCCCCCATGTATACAGCCGGGAGCCGTCTGTTCCGCCGCAGATTAGTTTGAAGACAGACTCGATGTCCAAGTTTTTCATCGCCTGAAAGGTAATGTCTAAGATCAACTTTTACAGGTTCGATTTTTTTCTCTTGTTGTAATACAGTCATTTATCTCGACATAAATTCTGTCTTTGCCATATTGCGCCCTCAATTCATGCAACACATCCAAGTCAATAGCCCCCTATCATCCTAATAGACAATATAATATCTTCTGTACTTGTTCATAGCACAGAATAAGTATTGAATGTAAAAGACACAAAAAGAATGTAGATGTAAAAAGGGCAAGAGCATTAGGGGAGGCTCTAGCAAAAGCAACAAGTTTGATTGTTAATAAAGGTTTCACTAAGGGGGCTCTAGAATACATAAGGGATAAGCCAACGTTGGAATTAATAGGAGGCCAAGAATTAATTCATTTCCTTGATGAAAATTTGGAGTAACTGGTTTGACCTTTATACCTAGTTGTATAAAAGAATTAGCCCAGATAAAATAAAACACAAAAATAAGAAATGACTGAAAAAGCACAATCATAAAGCTAGGTACATATTTCTCAACACACTGAGAAATATAATTATGATTAATTAATTTAAGATAAAGAAGGTGATCCCATGCCAAACAATAGCAAACCCAACGGCTTAATCACGGAGAAGTCACCGTACTTACTTCAACACGCCCACAACCCAGTAAACTGGCACCCTTGGGGAGAAGAAGCCTTCGAAAAAGCGAAACGCGAAAACAAGCCGGTTCTTGTCAGCATCGGCTATTCGACTTGTCATTGATGCCATGTCCACTAAACTAACCACTCAAAATATGTTATATTATGAATAAATTACTTATACTTTTTTCTAAATATGGAGTAGGAGTGATTAAATGGCGGAATTGCAAAATAGAATTCAACATGTGGCTATCTACCTCAGGAAATCTCGTAATAAGGAAGGCGAAGAAACTGAAGAAACATTGAAGAAACACAGAAAACGTCTAATTGACATAGCAAATAAAAACAAATGGGATTATGAACTCTTTCAAGAGGTTGGAAACTCTATGAATGAAAATCGGCCCGAATACCAGAAGCTATTATCAAAACTTTCTGAAGGTATTTTTGATGCAGTCCTTTCTGTCAACCTAGCTCGTGTTACAAGGGACGATGCTGAGACACCAAAATTTATGAGCCTTCTCAGACAAGAAGATATCCTCTTCATAACGGACAGTGAACGAATATACGACTTAGAAGTTCAAGAAGATTGGCAGGCTTTGAAGTTTACTGGTTTCGTTAACAACTGGGAATACGAAAATATCAAAGCACAGCTAAGAAAAGGAAAAAAAGATAGTGCAAAAATGGGAAGATGGTCAAATGGTGTTCCAAACTATGGACTAGTTTACAACCGTTTTGATCGTTCTCTCGAAATTGACCAACAAAAAGCCGACGCTGTAAAACTCGCTTTTCAACTTGTCATAGATGGTTTAGGCGTTGATAAAGTCGCTAAAGAATTGAATAGACTAGGCTATAAAACAAATAGAGGCCGCTACTTCTCAGGAAATGCAATAACCAGGATGATACGTGCCGAGATATATAAAAGCGTGATAATATCAAATCGTGTGAAGGGGCGGAATTTATATGAAGGAAAATTGCGCCCAAAAGATCAGTGGATAATCGCTGAAAATGCAGCTCCCCCAATTATTGATGAAGAGACTTGGAATATGGCTAATGAGGCTTTAGATCAAAGAAAACTTCTCTCTCCTAGAGGTAAACAAAAAAAACATCCTCTATCTAACTTAATCAAATGTGGTTTATGCGGCAGAACACATACAGTTTCTCGAAGGAGAGACAGAAATGACGCTCTTGCCATTCAGCCATGCAATAAAACAGATCCTTTAGGGAAAAATAAATGTAATAATAGGGGAATCAAACATGACACTATGATAAGCCTCGTAATTGAAGCTATACATGAAAAACATCATGAAATCTCATCAGAATTAATAAAATTCGAAGAACACACAGAAGCTAATGATATTAAGCAGATTAAAATAAACAAATTACAAGAACAAATCAACAAATCGAAAAAGGCTCTCAACATCTTACAAATTCAATTAGAAGAGGAACTCATCAATATCTCATCCTTTAAGGAAAGAAGAAAAATACGTCAGGTAGAATTAAACAAATTGGAAAAAGAACTGACTGAATTATTGGAGGAAACTAAAGAAGACGCATTAAGGTCAAAAAAGTCCTTTGCTAACAAATTAGATTTCTTTCTGGAAAATTGGCATACAATAGATGGAGCAGACTTAAATCATGAACTTATGTCATTCATAAATAAAATTATCTGGTATGCCCCAAGAGATAGTGAATTGCCTCCACAATTAAAATTTGAGTGGAGAGTGTAACCCCCCCCCCCCAAAAAAAGTGAGCAGCCCCCAAAGGGAAAGCTCACTTTCATTTAATTATGTTTCAACTCTATCGGCTACTTGATATACGTTAGCATTTGAAACTTCTCCAACTTTATTTACTCCCGCTATACTCAATCCCAACATTACTACTAGTGACAAGGCTATCAACTTGCGTTTCACTAATCATCTCTCCTTTTTGGATTTCATTTTTGGCTAAAATCACTTGCCTGTAGTACTTCGATGACCTTTCCGCATCCCCCTTTTTTCTGAATACTTCCGCAACTTCAAACCCAAATTCCTCAATGTCACCATACATCTTATGTGTACTAAAGAAACAAAATGAATTATCAATTAGATTATAACACCCATCAGTCAGGTAAATTGCTTTCAACAGGTCAAATTTCGCTTTATATTCTGAATTATCCCTCTCTTCAGCAACAGAATATCCCTTTTCATAAAAATACCCAGCAGACTTTAAATCGCCCCTTCTCGCTTGAACATGAGCCAAATTAAAAAGGGTCTTCTCAATACACGCATGATTTTCTTTTTCAAAGTAATTGTAGGCGTCAATCAAACACTCATAAGCCCTCTGAAAATCTCCTATCTGATTATAAACAATCCCCATATTCAACATGGAAGTATATACATGAAGCTGTCTATTTATCTTCCTCGATATTTCTAGCGTCTCTTTAAATATTTCTAACGCCCCATTATAATCTAAAGAATCAATCAAGTTTCCGGCAGTTATATATTTACACCTTAATATTCGATCTTCATAATTTTTATACTTTCCATAAATACGCATAGCTCTCTTAACATAATTCAATGAAAAATATGTTTGTTTCATATAGTAATAAATCTCAGCCATTTTATAATAGAACTCCGCATGTTCGATCTCATCATCAACATAATTTAGTGACTGTTCAGCTCTTCTATAAGAGCTTATAGCAGAAACCAATTCCTTTCTTTTGAAATCGTACATTCCCATAAAGAAAAAGAAGTAATAATCCAACATCCCTTTAATCTGGCCTTGATGTTCTTGGAGTGCTTCATACGCATTTTTTAACTCTTGTTCGTTTTTAGATTGAAGGTAGCTAATCATCATTTCATGTCGGAAATCTAATAGCTGATGATATAAAATCACATCTGGATTCTTCTCCATCCGCCCCATTAATTCTTCAACTTCATTTTTTAACCTGACTGCCTCCATATCAAGATTATTTTTTATCGCTGTATACCAGTCATTTAATTTTTTTGTAACAATTTCATATGGAATTTTACCTTTGTTCAAGAAAACTTGTTGCAAGCAAATTCCCCCACTCCCATAAAGATTTTTGAAAATTTACATTAATTGTATTATGGCAGATTGAACATTTCTTGACAAAGTTAAAATGTAAAAAGGTACGAATTGTCTATTGAAGAAATTATTCTTTTCGTCTTTATTGCGGTTATTGTAAGTCTTTTGTTTCTTGACAGATTTTAGGTACAAAAAAAGAGCAGACATTAAAGTCTGCTCAAAATATCCTTACCAATCTAGTCCGCCAAGGCCAGAATAGATACCAGGATAATTAGGAAGAAAACGCAAGTTTGCCCCTTTAAATGTCATGCTGTTCCCATTTAACTTAATCCTCTTATTCTCGCCCGTAAAATGTCCTTTAACATACTTCGTACCCCACACCGTATCTCCCATTATGCCTTTTCTTACAACAGCATATTTGATACCTGTATTGTTAGGTTGTGTACTCAACTGCGAATCAATGCCGAGAATTACATATTTATTTTTACCCGGAACACTAAATTTTGTGTTAGAGTAAAAAGTTTTACCACCTTGCCTTTTCTCAAAATCCCACCACATCAAGACATCCTTCGGTTTCATCACTTGATCTTGATTTTGTAATTTAGAAAAAGCATTCTCATAGTATTGATCGCTACCTTGCTGCAATGTTTTATTATCATCGCTGTTTAGGGTCTCAGTGTTAATGTTCACTTTCCATTCAGTGCCGACCTTCTTAACTTCCAGAGGAACATCCTTTACTAATCCTCCTTCATAAGAAGAGTTGACCACGAAATAATAAGTATCATCACTTAAAGCTTTTGATTTTACTACCTCATAGTTATTTAATTTCTCATAACTCATCATCTCTTTATATTCAGTAACTGTTATATCTCTTTCATCAATAACATAGCTCATGATCTTTTCTACATCTTGTTCCTTAACAGCTTGAAGATATGACTCTAAAACTGACTCAGGTGTTACTTCTTTGTTTGCGGATGTTGCAGAAACACTAGTCGAAACAGTGGTGATTGCCAGCGCAAAGACCAGCATGAAAGCGAAACCACCTAGAAACCTTTTCATGCAAAATCACACTCCCTATATTTTTTTACATACAAAACTATTTTTACATTTATATACCAAATTGTAAATGGCTTTTTCATGAACAAACGAGTTTGTTTGAGTACTGAAAGGGTTTGATCACTGCTTAAAATAAAAAAAGAACCCTCATCGCAGGTTCAATCGTCAATTTTGTTCCATCAGGCAGAGACATTTTCAAGGTATTCAAAGCATCCTCCGCTTCCTCGATCGTCTCGAATATCTCCTCTCGTTTCTCTCTGTCTGGGTGTGTGCTCGTGAACGTAATTTCCGTCCCTTCCAGCTCGCCCACAATACGATATGTCATGTATTCCCTGCCTTTCCTTTTTTTTGTATCCATTCTACCCGTAAAAAGAGCAGACATATAGTCTACTCCTTAGTTTTTGTTTCCTTACCTTTAACTTCTTCATAATCCGGTGTTTTCTTATACAATCCTAAACGGTCCCGTCCCTCAGTCCCGGGCATGTCTGACATTGCTTCATAAGAATCTCCAAGCTTTTCATAATATGAATAAGTAGTAAGCTTTCGTGATTTATCTTTCGGCTGATAAAATGCAAGCTGAATATACTTTCCATTATCATATACTCGAATTACGGCGTTATTTCTCTTATACTCATCTGAATCAGCTCTCATTTCTTGTCTGGCTTTCTTCTCCTGCTTAATCACTTCATTAATTGCATTATCATATTTACTACCGCCGCACGCACTCAGTAGAAGTACGGCGAATATATTAAGGAAAATAAAAAGGTTCTTCAAAATACGCACACCCTCCTTTTTCAATATTAATTATACTCAAAATATAAGTGTTTTTCCACTTTTCATCCATTTCCTTTCACCTGTACATCATCAACCAGCCACTTGTTTTTTTCCTTCTTCATTTTCGTTTGGACAATCAGCACTTGCTGACTGGTTACTGAATTTGCAGTAGTTGATACCTCCACAATGTTCAAAAACAATTCAGTCGAATCATCAATCGGCTTTGAATAGCTTTCCAGTGAGCGTAACTTGCTTTGTACACTGATAGAATGCTTTTTGTCAGATCGGGAAGGGAAGGCATAATCAAAGCCTTTTTCTGTGGTGTATTTTTTTACCGCATCGTATCGCTTATCAATATCACTGTAATTCAGAAACGCTTCAAAAAATTCCTTGTTCTTTTTTGCGCTGCCCTCATACTGAATCTGACTCAATTCTTTGTTTTTCTCTATTAACACATCATTTTTCTTATTGAGTTGGTCGATCTTAGAATGCTGTGCCCCATGAAACCAATACGCTGTCACCAAACCTACAAAGAAACAAACACAAATCCATGAAATATGTGTTTTCATACTCCCACTCCTTAAAATTTTATTCTCCCAAATGAAACTAGATGACTGCGCCAGTAGCCGGATTTTAGATCAGAATACTGAATACCGCTGTCATTTGAATTAAACATCCGACCTTCACCAACATAAATGCCGACATGAGTAATTGCCTTTCCTTCATATGTGCCGCCAAAGAACACAAGGTCACCCGGCACAGCCTGTTTTTCACTGATCTTTTTCGTTGCTCCATGCTGTTCCTGCGCTGTTCTCGGAAGAGTAATGCCAGCCTTCGCATAAGACCATTGAACAAGTCCTGAACAGTCGAATCCACTTTTCGGGTTTGAGCCGCCCCACACATACGGCTGTCCTTCATATTTTAGAGCTTCTTTCATAATGTTTTCATAGCCATCTATTGCGCCGTCAACAGGCTTCACATCCTTATTAGAGCCTTTGAGATAGCGCATCACATGATCAACATAGTTCGGATCACCGTAGCTTCTCCAACCCATCTTAATGGCTTGAAGTCGGCTGAAGTCTAATGCTAGTTTTTTCGTGTATTTGCCGCCATGCTCTTTTACATATCCGATAAAACCAGAGCCAAAGTTATACGATTGTAAAGCCAGCCGGACGTCCCCTCCAGCTTCCTTAAACACTTTTTTAAAATGTTTGATACCGACTTCAATAGAATATTCCGGGTCTGTAATGGTATTTGGTGGCAATCCTATACTTTCAGAACTTTGCATAATATCTAAAGAACGCCCACCACTTTCCTGCATGGTGAGCGCCATAATCACATTTACTTGATCATATACGCCCTCTTGACGAGCGTATCTTTCAAACGCAAATCGGAAACGTTCAACCTCCGGGGCAATGCCGACCGTTTCAAATTCCCCATCTCCGCCCCCGATTTCATCGTTTCCGATGTCATGCTCTCCCGAAATCAACATGACAGCAGCCACCGCCAAAAGAAAGAAGAGGATGACAGGGGTTGAACATATGAATATCCAAAGGTATGTTTTCGGCTTCGGCTTACTTAAAACTGTCATGTCCTTTCATCCTCTCTTAATCTATCTATGCCTTTTGCTGATGAGCGACCAACAATATCTTGCAGGGGAAGAGTTTCCACTTTATTCACGATTTTTGGACTGTTACGCTTCAACGCCATAGGCTTTTCGGTGATCTTTTTCGGAACTTCACGATTTACGAATCGGCTTTCACTGCTAGAAGAAACAGATTGTTTTTTCTCCACAGAAAAACCATCTGTTCGAACTTTTGAAGGTGTCTCAGATGGTCTTATAATTGGTTGATTCGGCTGTTTATTTTCCTGCTTAACAGTTGAATACAGAGTATGTTGTGTTTCCTTGTGACCCTCTTGATAAGCCGGAGAAACGTTCTCCCGTTGCACTTGGGCTATCTGATGGCCATAACCTTTTGCCCGGTGCTCTCTTTCACTAAATTGTTGTTGATCTGTTCGTTCTTCTTCCGCAATCGTTTCATGATGAAGAGGAGCTCTTTTTATATTTTCTCCTTCCTGCTGATTAAGAGGTTCGTTCGTCTCAGAAGAAGCAGCATTATAATTCTCGACAAATTCCCTTTGGTCAGACCGGTCTTTTTCATCCATCTTCTCTTGAAGCATTGGTGCACGTTTATAAGCGCCTTCCTGTTCTTCTTTCAAAACATCATCCATCATAGGAGCTTTAACACCTTCTCGCCGCCAGTCTCTTGTAGAAGAGTTAAGCTGTTGTTTTTTCTGTAATTCACTCGGCGTTAATCTAGGCTGTTCTTTCCTCATATTTTGCGGCTTTCTTTCAAGTGCCTTTCTCTCTTGATCAGAAGGCGGAGCTACAGATGCTTTTTCATTTTGTTGCGGCGTCCTCGAAATAGCGCCCTTGTTGAATCCAGTCACCATGCCCGGACTGTTTCCGCCTGCACTCGCTCCCTCAGAAGATGGCGATTCTTGATCTTCGTATCCGCCTTTTCCTTTTCTATTGCCAAACACCTTTCCAATTTGTCCAATTGTCCCCGATAATCTGCCTGCACCTTTTTTTGCGGCTTCCCAAGAAGGCTGTACATATTCCTTTCTCATGTTGTCTACCATGTTATTATCGACAGATACAACTTTTCCAGCAGTCACAAATTGAACAATCGAATCTCTCTTCTTAATTGCAATCCACATTACAGCCGCCAATACAACCGTATTTAACAGATACATCCCAAAACCGCTAGGAGGGATGAGTGTATCAACCATGAAACAGAGGACATATACAAACAGTATTAAAATGCTCAACATTGCTTTTAGAAGATAAATGCTTAGCAAACGTCCTAAAGCAACAAAACCTGACATAGCAAGTTGCGGGACATAAGCAATAATAAAAGCGAACGGAATAAAAAATACAATCGCTAAAGCGATAATCTGTAATAAGAAACTAAGAAACGCCAAAGCAAGAAAAGGGATTCCAATTGCTATTGCTGAAACAACAGCTATAAACGATTCCCCCAACTGATTAAACACATTCCCCGAAGTCATTGTGTCATTACTATACTTATCTATTTCAGTATCCTTTATATATTTTTTCTTTTCTTTTTGTCCTTCATCAGACAATTTATAGGACAACAGCTTATCAACACGACTCAACTCTTCTTTGCTGTCTCCTTTCTCATTAATTTTAGCCGCACTTGTTTGATCATAGTTTACAATCAGGTACGGTTTTTTTAAGGCAATGTCAAAATACACATTACGCATTACAGCAACCGTACCTTCCATTTCCTTACCTTTCTCTATTTTTGAAGCATCAGCATAAATGCCCTCATTTTCTACTATTCCAATCAACCCGTTTCCTGCTTTCAACAGCTTCCCCTGTAGCTCAACAGAAAGAGCATTCAATCCCTTCATGTAATAGCCTGAGTTTGCTACCCATAAGCCCCCAATGACTAATACAACAATAAAAAGAATGCTACGCCTCATAGCATCCTTTGCGCTTCCTCTTACAAAGAAAAGGTACACAATATAACCACCCACAAAGATAAAAAGTGCTTCCCCAAAATTCTTTTTCAGCGACTTATATACCGTTTTTGATACATTCGTGATGCTGTCTGCAAATTTATCTATCGGCTTAAGGTTATACATGATATCCATACCAGCATCGACCACACGAACGATATTCCCTGCAAAAGAAAACGTCACATTTGTCATCCCTACAAATGGACCTTTGAGCATTTCATCAGATGCTTCATTATTCGCTTGATAGCGAGAAATCGGAAATCGTTTCGACTCTAGTTCAACGCCCCCTGACTTTTCGATTTTGGGCTGTGTAGTTGTATCTCCATCCGCCGCAATGGTGGATACTGCTGTTATGATGGTGAGAAACAGCAAAATGACAGCTGACACTATAAGAATTTTTTTCTTTTTCATGTCGTCCCTCCTAATCCAGCCTTGTCAGTAAATAAAACTGATAATTTGCGTTCGCTAAATCCCTTTCGGTCAGCACCTTCCATTCAGGAAAACGATCATACAGTTTAAAACAAATTGCTTTTTGATACCTCATGTGCCTGAATATTTTTCGATTATGCTCCACTCTAATTCCTAGCAGCGCTTGCATAAATAGAGCCGTTGACCTATGCCCGATAAAACTTTTATAGCGCCAACCGTAACACCCTAGTACATCATGAACTTCCTGTATCGTGATTTTGTCAGCCTTATAACAGCCCGGGCTGGTCAGAACCAAAGAATTTAAGAGCGCAACCTCCATTTTTCCATCCCCTTTATAAATATTTTTCCTCGGCGTATGCGACAGCTTTTTTCTCAACTGTTTTCAATGCACCTTCCCATTCTTCAAACAGGCATTCAATTGATATTTTGGCAGTACGGCCATAATAATCTTTAAAGAGACATTGCCCCTGGAACATAGATTCCATCATTTTTAGATTCTCTTTTGTGACCTCCATGTTCATCCATTTCAACACGTCTTCACGTTCGTTCGGTTCATCAAAAGCGAAAGCAACACCAAAATTTCCGTTATCCTCTTCTTTCAAAGCGTCTTTTGTAGACTGTGAGATAAAATACTCAGCGTTATTATAAGAGCGACCAATACGCCGCATTTGTCGTTCGACTTTTTTCCCTTGTTGTGACGTTGTAAATATCCATGCTTCATCTATAAATTCAACAGTCTGTTCATCTGGATTCATTCCGAACAATTCGCAAAATTTACCGAGTGCAAACATGACGGCACTAGACTTTAATTGTGTTATGGTGTAGTTTTCAATTCGCTCAGAATAATCAGGCAAATCCATATTTTCAACTTCTAAAATGGTGATTCGCTCTTCAAGTGACAATGCAGGATTCGAACCATCATGAATACATAGTTTCAAAATGGAATCTGACACAACTTCATTCAAGTAGTCACCAGCTTTTTGTACAGCTTTTTCAGGGTGGTTCTGCATCTTTCGAATAATGTGGAGTGAGCCGACCTGATTTCCTTTTTGTTTTGCCTCGATTACATCTGATGTAGCACGAAGGAAAGCTGTGTTTATATCATCCTTTCCTTTGAAATCATAAACTTGTTCAAAAATGACTTGAACTAGCTCTTTTGCTTTCATAGGAGGGAGGAAGGAAATAGGATCAAGTGCTCCCCAGTTCTTTTCATCTTCATGATCTAATGTGATGTAATTATATTTCTCTAAATGGGCGATATATAAAGGGAAGTTTTCTCGGATGGTTTCATCATTTAAAACCTTGCGAATCCATTTCCGCATTTCTTTTTTCGGATCAATATAAAGCGCCTTAATGTTCAGCAGGCTGATATAGTTGAAAATCAACTTTGCGAGGTAAGACTTTCCGTTCCCTGTGTCTCCTGAAATCAGACAATGAGGGGAGCGTGTCTTCGACCCTTTTAACTGCTGATTTGCTAAGAATGGGTGAAACAAGACAAAATCACGACTTGATAAAATGGCATTTTCCAAATCAGTGTGCTTTAAGAAGCGATCAACCCAACCGATAAAGAACCCTATTTTCGAACCAATATCAGAGTTAACAGCAAACAAACCCTCAGCCAGCCCGTCTTGTGTTGTTTTTTGAATCCAGTTTTTATCCGTCATATCTAACTTTTCGCCGGGCAGCATCTTATAAAAAAGTTTCAATTGATCCGCCACAGGAAGCCTGCATGTGATGCCTGCCCCTTTTAAATGACGCTTAACAATCGTAGCCTTTTGGGTACAGTCCTTTTTATCTTTGCCATGAACCACGATGACGGCCAGCCAGTTCATCAAGTACACTTCTTCTTTTTTTATTTCATCTTGCAGATGCCGCACCATCGTCGCACTGGTCACAGTTGAAACGTCACTGCGGTCACCTGTGCTATGCTGTTCACGCTGTTCCTCTTTCAATTGTTGTTTCTTAATATTTAAGGCTGGTTTAGTGATAGACTTCGATTCTGTCTGTGCCTTGATCTGTACTTCTACTGGAAACGGAAGAGCCTGCGCTTCATAAAACAAATCACTTTCAGACATGTTGTGCAAAAATTCATCAACGACAACAAAAGAAGTGAAGCCCTCATCTTGATCACTATGGAGATATAATACCGAAGGGTGTGTAGGGTCAATGAGCGTGTTCGTGATTGATCGAACGTTTCTAATCTCGCTTTCTTCTTCGATTGTGTGGTTTAAACCACGCACAAAGTGATAGCGATTCATATACGTCATTTCCTGCTCCGTCAGCCGTTCGCCCCAAATGGATGCCATCACATTGGCTAATGTTTCTTCCACCTCTTCATACTTATAAAAAAAAGAGGTCGGAACATTTTGTTCCCACCCCAACATTTTGACGACTGTATTAGTGGCAGTATTGAACAATGATAGTACATTGTCTTTCATTTCAACGCTGATGTTAACAAGACTGTTTTTCAATTTGATGCCAAAGATATAATCATACTTGGTAAGCCGTCCTAAACGTTGTTCTAACAGTCTTACCGTTTCTTCATTATAATAACGAGCCACATCCAAAGCATCTTTAGCAAGATCAGATTCTAAATCCTCAAATCGTTTTTCTAGTTCATATTCACTTGGATACATCATTAAATGAAAGTCATCATATGATGTAATTTCTTCAAATAAATGTTTCCATTTTTGCTTATAACTCTCGACTTCTTCTTTATTCTGCATTGGGATGGAACTGCTTTTTATGCGGTAATACGCCCAAACGTCTCCCGTTCTTGTCAACAACAGGTTGTTGTATATGGCTTTCATCGGTGTATTTAATTTCATTCGATTTTCCCACCACCTCTACTAATTTTCGGAACTCAATTTGCTTTTCATTATTCAAATCGACCTTGCGGTCATTACAAAATTTCTTTTCGGGAAGCTTAATCAGAAAATAGTATTTCGCAAAGTCAAAGAAATACAGATAGATGTTTTTTCCTTCCGGTTTAACTTTCGTTACAAGTATGGTTAAAAATAACGGAGTGCCAAAAATCACGATAAAGAATGTATTTTCAAAAGCGTGAGGAAAGATTATCCTCACGCCATACCATAAACCGAAGCACAGAGCCACAAAAATAAAGTAGTTGATTGCAGGTATCAACTCAATAGCAAACGGTAATGAAAATTTTTCGGTAAGCTGTTGAATTTTTTTTGGCTCCCGCATTGCCTTCCGATAATTAAAAACTAGACGCCCCACATCATCACTCCTTACAATTTGTTCATGAGTGCGTCAACCCAGCCGGAGAACTGCGACCAGTGATGAATAGTCCATGTAACAGCACTTCCGACAACACAAACCGCCACAATTCCGCCCATTTTCATTCTCGTGAAGTGTTTAGCAGCCATACCGATAACAACAATCACAATAAACTGCGAGACAATGTCCAAAACCCAGCCTTTAACCCCTCCAAGAGTAGGAAGGCCAGCTCCCATAACCAAATGATTGAATAAATCCATCTTGTTTTCCCCTTTCTAATTGTGTTTTAATTCATTCACATAAAATTGACCGCTTTTTTCTGTTAATTCGAGCGTAAAGCTTTCATTGACAGGTATCTCATTTTCTTTTTCTTTAAATTGGACAGCACAAATAACCTCGAAACCTTTTTTCGTCCCGAAGATTTTAGCGTTTTTCACTTCACCGAATGCAAGACTACCTTGGAGCGCTTCCGGCTTTTTCATCATATACACCATTTCCTCTTCTTTTTCAGAAGCATACTTTTCAAAGAAAGAAGTAAGAAATGACTCAATCGCTTCTTTTTTATCTCCTGCGTATTCGTCCCTCGTTTCTTCCTTCTCAGAAGCTGATACACTGCCCTTTAAGTCGTATATCTCAGTGAAGTACGGGACAGCAGAGACAGCGAACGCATCGCCTTTATTGACTACAGGAATATTTAATAGCACTTGTTTTTCAGCTTTTTCATTTTCTGTAACTTTCTCCTTCACTTTCTTTTCCTTTTTCCCATCCTTTACTTTTTTCTCAACTTCTTTTTCTACCAGAAAGAGATTCGTATATGTCACTTTGTACTGAAAAAGCTTCCCTTTATCACCTTCTTTCACGTTATACAAGCTGTAATCATTTAGCTGACGATCACCCTTAAAGCCATCCATATCGAAGCGTTCGCCTTCTTCAAAGCTCGTTTGTGTCTGCTTCACCATGTAACTCTCAAGATTCTTTTTTCGTTCGTCAATGGCATCTTGATCATTTTTCACGTTGATATATTCATTGATGAAGCCTGACAGAAAATTTTCAGCCGCCGTTGTAGACATTTTCTGTTTTTCGCTTTCAGCAGGCTTACTGGATTGATTCCTTATATCATTCACAGCAGATCGAGTGTTAACAGACAACAAAACAGACATGAGACAAAAGAGAAGTAACGCTCCTACACACGTCCACAACGTCCCTGCGACCAATCGGGTACGATCTCGCGGCACTTTTATATTTGTTTTCTCAGGCCGACGGACTTGTTTTATTTTTTGGATAGCAGCCTTAAAAAATGATTCTTCTTTTTTCTCGTTTTCATTTTCCTTTTGAAGCATCTTTTCACCCCTTTAAGCTGTGCCTTTCTCACTTTCAGGCTGTTTTATTTTTCGGGATAGTCTTAATATAGAACGAGCGATTTTTTCATAATTCGGCTCATTTACATCTCCCACAAGGAACTTTACAGGCTTACCATTAATACTTTTCAAGACTTCCCTCATCTTAAAACCTCGCTTTCTATTTGCCTTGTACTCTCTAGGAAAGATAAAAAGGATGCTACACGAAGTAACACCCTTTTTATGGCTTGATTCTCTATATACACTTTTACACTTGTCATTCGTCCATCCGGTAGATACCTCGTTTTATAAAAGGTGTATCTGTACTCAGAAAAACCTTTGACCCTTTGACCTTCCACAACCAACATACAATCTCTGCTTAGACTCCTTACAAAAACCAACGACGGGATGCCTACGTTAAACCCCAAGCTCCTGAATTGATCGTCAACAGCAGACACATAACCACTCCTTCTATCATCGTCCTCCATTCTTTAAGTAGGTTGCTTCATAATCTTTTCTAATAACATGCGGGTCATACATAACAAATTCCACAAAAACCTCACCATTCTCACTTTCATCCTCATATTCTTCCATGACTCGAAAATGAAAGTACAAATTCGCCACCATTTCGCCGCCATCATCCTTACGAACATGAACAATAATCATCTGTTCATAGTTAGTTGAAATTTCATCACTCAGCCTTTCTAAAACATCATCTAACAGATGACCATTTAGGTGTCGCTCCAATGTATCTATAAGAGTAGACTCATTAACAATTTTATAATTCATAAAGTCCTCCTCATTCCGAATAACCGATACCCTCGAATTGATCGTTAACAGTAGAAAAACTACTCACCCCTTATCCAAGTGAGCACTTTCAAATTCCACGTTTTTTTCTTCTGTTTCACCATCTTCATCTTCTAAGATGTTGAACATTACAAAAAGCTTCCTTGTGTAATTCTCCACAACGGTTAAGATTTCAACTAAAAATCGTTCAGCTTCTCTTGTGTAATAAATGACGTAGTCCTGCATTTTCTCTACTATACTTTCAGTATCATGCACACATCCAATTGCCTCCAATGCACTTTCCAAAGCCGCCCGATTGAGAAGATTGACATTATTCACCTTTATTCCTCCCCATGCATGAATTATTTGAATAAGACGCTATTATTTTCTCCTTCCTTAATTTTTTCGACCCTTAACACTATAAGACCAGGAGTCAAAGACTGACGCCTATCCAAAACAAGCACTTCTATGACTCGCTTCGTACACTCGCCCTTCCATTCATGAAGGCACAAAACATCTTTAGCCTTATAAATATTTTCGCTGACTGTAACCTCTGTAGCCCCTTTAGAAATAGCTTCAAACTCTTCCGGAAGTATCTTTAGATGATGAACGATCACGAAAGAACACATCCCTTCACTTTACTGCGCAACTGGTTTGGAATAGCCAATAACTTCAAATTGAACATCTTTTTCGTGCTGCTCTTCTAATTCATCTTCCTCGACAATCGAAAACACTGCATATACCTTCTGGTAAAAACCATTCACCTCAGCAGTCACCTGAACAATAAATGATTCTTCATGAGGAGCGACTTCTTTCATTTGTTCAACAATTTCATCAAACAAATCCAAATGACCAATTGACTCTAATTCCCTTTCCAGCAAAGCTGGATTAAGGAGATTAACGCCATTCATATTTATTCCTCCCTTAACGTTCTCTTAGAAAAGCGAGTATTAAAAAGTTCTCTACAATCATCAACGAGTTTCTCGATATAAGGTTTATCCAATATTTTAAGCTGATAATTGGTTAACTCCATAATTGCAAATGGCTTTTCAATATTTTGGGGGAACTCCTTTTTTAAGAAATTGTTAACGTCCTCCAAAGAACAGGCATTCAGAATAAAAACATGTTCATCAAGCACAATTAGAAAAACCCTCATTGGGTCAGCATATTTTCCTCCAGTAGAAGTAGCAAAATCAATAGATCCAATCGCCATTCAAAAACTTCTCCTTTCTTGGGCTTTGCCCAACCCCACCAACGGAAGCCCGTTGGATCGCTAATAATCTATCCCCCTATTCCCCCGAATCATCGGGGGACTCCCTCGCCGGTAGGCAGGAACAAACGGTTGTTTGTTCAATGCCAAGAGGGTTTTAGTGGCGCTGAATATGTCAACTCCTTATCCTCACTTCGTTCCGGTACCGTTGACACATACGTTTAATCGCATCACCTGTGTTTAAGAGCGATAGCAGTCTATTTAAAACGCTAAACGACCATGTCCGCCACTTCAGCAAGAAACACATCCAGCATCTTTTCTTGTTTGTCTGACAGCTCAGCTTCCATAATCATGTCCGAAAGATCATTGCGTCCCAAGTGTTGGTCAGCTTCCAGCACCATTTTCATGGTGGGGGAACATGAGTTTTTCAACCAGTTCCTTGTTTTTTGGTAAAAGTCTCTTTGCGGCTTCATGTAAAGTTGCAGTTTCCCTACATCACCTATAAAAGCTTGCCAAAAATCACTTGTTTCCCAGTATCGGCGTTCTCTTTCGTTCGGATCAACGAATTTCACATAGTTGTTAATAATCTGCAATGCGATATATGTCAAATCCTGTCGTTTAATCAGTTCTTTAATGGCTACTTGTGCTCGTTCGTTCTTCAAACGAATTTCATAGCGATTCCAGTCACCTAAATCCTCTAACGGAATATTGTATTTTTCAGCCTGTTCATGATTTTTTTCATAGAAACATAGATAAGCTTCTGATTTTTTTGAACCAAAGTATATTGTTGTTCCACCCATTTGACCATCCGAGAGATCAAAAGAACCGTTATAATCTGATTTTCTAAATCGTGAAATACATTCGCCCTTTTGGGCTTTTTTCAACAATTCCGGGATTGAAAAGTATGTTTTTTTATCGTCAATTGCCAGATCAAGGCGAGTAAATGAACCGCCATTCTGTATACAGTCTTGAAAGAAATCAAACCATGTTTTCTTCCGGCAATCTAAGAACGACTCAAATTGTCGACAGCCTTGACCCGATAACTCGACCAGAATACCTCTATTATCTCCGGGCGAAGAGTAAAAAACCTTGATGAAATCCAGTTCAAACGTTCCGACATATCCGTAAAAGCCGTTCGGCTTTTCTGTCATGAAATCTTTGTTCAAGTGAAGAATATTCTCGATAATGTGGTCAACATCATGAGTTTTGAAAGTCACACGAATGTAATCAACCATTGATACTAAAGGATTTTCAACATTCTCTTTTTCTTCTTTTAACATTACTACCCCCCTGTTAGCGTGGGGGGGTTTTTGTAGTTCACTCACTCGCTTCGCTCCTTCGCTCACCGCTGGCCGTCTGGTCGCTTACGCTGCCGCTGGCGACTGCCGTCGCCTGCGCTCCCTCGACTCCAACCAGCGATTTTTTAATAGATGACATGAAATCATACCCCTTCGGTACAATCGGACTGTAAAACTCTAATATTGAACCTGTTCCTACATAGGCGTATCCTCGACCTTTCACATCTTTCACCATAAATGTTTTATCGACGTCTCCGAACATCATCCCATAACCAGTATCAGACATCTTGCCAAGCGCAACACGAAAATTAAATTGATCTCGTATCCCGTCGGCTAGATATTTTGCATCCGGTCGCTGTGCCCCTAAAACAAGAAAATAACCAGCTTGCCGACCCATCATGACCAATTGTTTCATGTAGGATAAAGCTTCATTTCTTTCTTTCATATCCAGCAAATCCATAAATGCTACATACTCATCAAAGAAGATAAAGACAGGCTTCAATCCTAAATAGGCATAGTTCACACCAGTTTTGTAATTCGGCATTTTCTTCATTTCATCCATTCGCTCCATCATGCCATCAACCGACTTTCTCAAACACATAAGGATGCCACTCTTTTTTGAGTAAACTCTTTTCGGAAGTATCTCTTCCAAGTCAGCTAAATCAGCATTTTTCGGATCTAAGATTTTCACATCTGCCCCAAGATCAACACTCGCTTTTATGACTGTCAACATGAAATATGTTTTCCCTCCGCCTGTACCGCCGGAGATCAGCATATGCGGCAACTTGTCAAACTCCCATGACACATGTTTCATCAACGGCAAAACGCCATCTTTCGCCACTGCGTCATCTATTGAAATTCGATTTTTCTTCACATCATAAAGCAGTTTGAAGCAGACAAAACCCTCTTCCATTTCCTTATCCACTAGGTCACAAAATAAGCCGTTTTCCAAATCCTTTCCCAAGTCTAGGAAGCGATTCTGAAAACGGCTCATGTCCATAGCTATACGGATATAAATGTGATTGTTTTTGACTTGATAATACATTCTTGGAAAGTAAGTGATTTTTTCTTTAGCAGCCGTATCATTCGAAAACAGCTTTTTCACCTGAACGCTTTCCTTTTCATAAAACTTATTCGAAAAGATCATCCTCGCAATCTTTTGCCTATGATATAGCTTTTTATACGCATCATTAAACAGAAAATAAGCTAGGATGACAGAACCCGCCGCGGCTAAAAGAGAGCACAGCACACTTTTAATAAGCAATGGGACATTCCATTCAAAATGCTTTACGGTTTCCATAACATCCAAGTGGAGCAAATGATCTTCCCAGAAGAAAAACATAGATAACAAAAAAACAGGCACAAATATGATTGCACCTGTCATTATTATATTGTTTCTCATTCTAGGCCGGATTCGAACCCCCCTATACTTCCAAAGCATTGTCTTGAGCCTAGAGATGAAGCAACACTCCTAACGTTTGGATTTATCCCTTTTCTCACTCCACAAGTCTATTATGTCGATAATTAGAAATTGACCACCAAACATAGCAAATATGCAGATTGACACAAAAACGGTGATGAAAATATCAAAAGGCAACCATCCCACTGGCTTGCGATACCAAGCGAAAAATACAAAGAATACAATCCACAAAACAACTCGCACAATTATTGAACGCATTGTTTTAGTTTTACAAAGTTTTTGGGCATCCTACATCCCCTGTAGCTTACAGAGAACATATTACTTTTTATCATTGCCACTGGTTGCCGCCGCAGGTTTTACAGAAGAACCGCCTTTAATAAGAATATCCTCAACCTCAACTGTCCAGTTTACGTTTGCGAAATTTCCATTCGCTCTTGCTCCGGCTGAAATTTTAGGATTTTTCAATTCAACATCTTGGAAGAAACCATATTCCTTTAATTCAACGTAAGCCGGTACAGTTACCTCAATTTGCCCACCTTGAACACTTGAACCTAAATTATAAATACGTGACTCAAGGGTATCCGTTCTTTTCCCATCCACATAGGCATAACGCTCACGGTTCAGCCCCAAGAATTTCAGCTCACCAAAAGTCATTTTTTCGTCAGGTACAATAAAGTTAAAGTTCATTTTTTTACATCTCCATTCCGTTATTTTTATTCAGTTATTTAAATTTCAATTTTATATTCAAAGATTCGCTCCGGTACTGTCTCCATCGTGGCGCTTGTCAGTCGCTAACGGAAAATTCCCTCATGGCGACCTAGTAGGCTATTTATAGCCATCAGGCTGATTACAGCCATGCCGCACGCTTATTCTAGCCTGCTACAGCATTTAAAGTGATTGCTGTTCATCACTCAAATACTCACGCATGACTTTTCACCAAAAATGCCCTATAATAAAAGTGTCTAGTTTTTATTGGGGGCGTTCTTGATGGCAATCATCAAGGCGCTTTCTTTGTCTGTATGTAATTTTCAAAGAGCACAATCCTTTCTAATGGCATTTTTCGTACAATTCATCATTGTACAAGACGAACACTCGTTTATCTTTCTTGCCTGTTGGTTCAACCGACCATATGCACCACCAATGCCATCCTTTAAGCTGTTTTGACACTTCCACATTGGCTAAATCATAAGTTGGTGCTTCCACTACATAAGATTCAGAAATTGCATAATCAGCAAAATGTTCGAAATTCTTGTCAGCTTCTAAGGCTTCAATATCCATAACAATCGTTGCATTCACTTTTACTTTCATCGCATTCCCCCTTTCAATTTTTCCAACAATACCGATAGTGGTATATGACTTCACACTATACGTTTTTGTTGAAGTGCAGAAAGGTCTTTTCTGCCGATACCGTAATTTTTACAAATCTGGCGATATGAAACTCCTTTTTTAAGAAGCTCTTGAATGTTATTCGGTGAAAGTGGCCTATTCAAAAGATGTTTTATAATGACTTGATTTAGCGCCATTTTCATTCTCGCCGACCAATTACCCTCCATCTGTCTGGCTAATGGTACAGCATCCCTCATAAATGAATTTGTTTGCTCCAAATCCAAATGAATCACCCAATCTCTTGAATGTTTTTATAAAGGTAAGAACTTTCAAATTTGCTCTTGATAACTCTTCCCTTAAGAGTTGTATAGCCCTCTTCTTCTAATTCTTTATTTAATTCGCGAATGATCTCATAAGCTTTTGCTCTTTTCACATTGAGAATTTCTTGTACATCATCCACTGTATATACTCCTTTCATTTGACCATCCTTCCTTTTAAAGATCATCAACTCTTTATGTTGATTTAATTATAACACTCCGATTCGGAGATGTAAATAAAAAACAGAACATTTCGGAGATTTTTTCATAAAAGCATAGACGAGACAACAAAATGAAGACTGCTACAGATTAAGTTTATACACTCCGTTTCGGAGAGCAAATGACAAAAGTTCGCCTTTTTGTTCCAACTTGTGAAAGGGTCAGCAATTGCTGATATTATAATAACTAATCAACTCTTTGTGGAATGGATGATAACAAATGACATTAGGCCAAAGATTAAAATGGGCTCGAAAAAAATCCGGTTACTCAAATCAAGACGTACCAGCTGAGAAAATTGGGCTAACAGGGAAAACATTATCTAATTATGAACGGGATTATAGATCGCCCGATCCGGAGACATTAAAAAAACTCGCTGACTTATATGATGTATCCACTGATTTTTTGGTCGGCAGAGAAGAAAAAGACAAACCTAAGTCTAAATTAGATCAAACAGTTAATGAAGCAATTGAGCAGCTTAAAAACGAAGAAACTTTGCTTTTCATGAAAGATGATGACATTGACGAGGAAACAGCTAAATTAATTAAACAAGCTTTAATTAATGGTATTAAATATGTAGACGCTATGAAAAAGAAAGAGTGATTCTTATTTATACCTCTAAAAACATAAAACACAAAGCTGAGAGTGTTATCCATGACCATGGCACAAATGATGTTTATAAGATTTGTGATGATCTTAAAATTATTATTTTAGATGGAAACTTAGGCCGAATTAATGGTTTCCTTCAATACTATAAGAAGGAAGATAAGTACCTAATCCATGTAAACAAAAACTCAGTCTATCCGAAAATAATAGTAGCTCATGAACTAGGGCACTATTTTTTGCACAAGTGCCTAAATACTTTTCAAATGGAAAACTGTTCATTAATTTTAGAAAATAAACTTGAATACCAAGCTGACATTTTCGCATCAGAATTACTCTTGCCCGATTATATTTTATCTAAAGAATTAATAACATATCATAATCAGTCACTTATTCAAATTGCCTCTGCTGTTAAACTCCCTTTGTCTATCGTTAAAGTTAAATTTAAACAAATGAATCTTCTATCAACTGAAAAGGCTTTGTAACTCTAAAAAGGACGGAACAAAAATGAATAAAAAAAGATATTATTCAGAAAGACATAATCTTTGGAAGCGTAAAAGATATACGGAATCAGAATTAGTAGAGCTATTTATACAAACCTACCATGAATTTATTCAGAAAGGCCTATTTGATGAACTATTAGGTTATCAAGATACTGAAAGAAAAAGAATTCCAGGCATTATAGCTGGAAACTTTGAACTTTTCTTATATAAACAATTAGGAAAAAGAGAACTGGCTCCTATTGATTTAAATAATGCTTATAATGAGGAGGACATTTTTGATTTAATAGAGTTGTTCTATGATTATGTTTCAATGCCAATTATTCCAAAGAGTAAGTATGATCAAGCACCCGGACAATTAAAATATCGAGATGAAATGAACTTTATTCTCAACAATTATGGTCAAGGTTTCGAACTTACTCAGGAAGGTTATATTAGAGAATTAATCGATAATGGTCTAGAAAACTTGATAGACTCTCAATATGAATTTGATGATGATAAAGATTCTGAAGAAATAGTGAAAAGAGCAACGAAAAAATTTTTCCACTACAATGCAGATGACACAGATAAAAAAAGCGCAATATTAGAAATTGCTGGATTACTTGAAAACCTTAGAGAAAGCAATAAACTTCATCTTGCCAAAAAAGATGAATCTGATTTATTTAATTTGCTCAATAACTTTAACCTACGACATAACAACCCAAATCAGCAAACTAAATACGAAAAGAATATATTTTATCCATGGGTATTTTTCAATCTTCTATCTGCGCTTGATGCAGCATTAAAATTGCTAAATAGACAAGAATTTGATCTAGATTTCTAGCATGAGGAGCTGACGATATGTTTGAAGAAAAACAGGAAATTATAATCTCAACCAAGGGAGAGGTTATTGAAACTACGATAACTCCTCAGCATCAAATTCTTGTTTCTTGTGAAGAAAATATAAGAGAAGAATGTAAAGGCCAATACATGGAAAAAGCAAGAAATCTATTTACTATTGGATATTATGATCATGCTGTATTAGAGTATTGGAACCGTGGAATAACTGATCTTAAAGATAAATTAACTATATACGGTTTAGAGCATTTTCCAAGTGAATATAATATCAAGGTTACTACTAGAGAAGATTTAGCAGATGTAAAAGATAGTACTATTATTAATGCGTGTCAAGCACTAGGTTTAATTGATGACGAAGCACATATTTTTTTAATACACTGTCTAAATATTAGAAATAAGTTTACAGCAGCCCATGATACAACCACACCCATTGATCCTATAGAAGCAATTAATTTAATAAAGAACTGCGTCAAATATGTTTTACAAAGAGATGTACCTTCCCCGGCGATAACTATAAACGATCTCATAAAATACATACAATCAGAAAGTTTTGATGTGGAACACTTTAGGGAGACTGTTAAAGATCAATCCCCCAAAGTGGTAGAATCCTTTTTAAGACGAGTTTTCAATGAATACATTGAACCCCTAACTTCAAACGATTATAGAGATAACCTTAAATTGATAGTGAGAATAGTATGGGACATGATTGGAGAAGAGATTAAGAGCGATATTGGTCAAAAGTTGGTTCATTTAAAATTAGATAGTAATGTAGACAAATCTCTTTATGCCATGGATTTTATATTACAAGTAAAAGGCATGAAATATATTCCTACGGCCGTAAGAAAGCATATATTTATTAAGAAAGCTCAAGAGTTAATTGATGCTCACCATGGAATGAATAACTTCTACAACGAAGTCAGACCCTCCAGAGAATTAGAAGAGTTAGGATATAATATACCTGATGAGTCATTGGATACCTATGTTAAAGCTATAACATTTAGCTTTACTGGTAACTCATTTGGATATAGTAATAATGCCTCTTCACATAATCAAGCTATGTTTTCAAATCTTTCTACAAAAGGAGTACAGATATTCCTAGATTCTCTTGAAAATAACACATCATACGCATGGCATTTTATAAGCCCAAACCCTGTGAAAAGACTAGTTGAACTACTGAAAATATTGGAAGGTAAATCGAATTTATTACCTAAGCACAAAATAAAAATAACCGAGTTTTTAAAGAAGAAATCATTGCGAGACTATTTTATAAAAAAAACATCGAGCTAAAATGGTTTAAATTTTTAGACTTGGATAATCTAATTGTAACCATTTTATTTAGAGGAAAGAAGGTGATCCCATGTCAAATAAAAAAGTACCCAATAGATTAATCACTGAGAAGTCACCGTACTTACTCCAACATGCTTATAACCCCGTGAATTGGTATCCGTGGTGTGACGAAGCATTTGAAAAAGCGAAACGAGAGAATAAGCCTGTTCTCTTATCTATTGGGTACGGGTAGCTTAGCGAACTTGTCACTGGTGTCACGTCATGGCTCACGAGTCCTTTGAGGACGAAGAGATCGCCGGTATTCTAAATGATAAATTTATAGCCATCAAGGTTGATCGTGAGGAGCGGCCTGATGTCGATTCCGTGTATATGAGGATCTGCCAGCTGATGACGGGGCAAGGCGGGTGGCCGCTGAATGTGTTTATCACACCTGATCAGAAGCCGTTTTATGCGGGGACATATTTTCCGAAGACGAGCAAATTTAACCGTCCGGGCTTTATCGATGTGCTTGAACATCTGTCCGAAACGTTTGCGAATGACCGGCAGCATGTCGAGGATATTGCCGAAAACGCCGCCGCTCATCTTGAAGTCAAGGTTCACCCGGCTGAGGGCATGCTTGGCGAACAGGCAGTTCATGACACGTACCGCCAGCTGGCCGGCGGGTTTGACACGGTGTACGGCGGGTTCGGCCAGGCTCCGAAGTTTCCGATGCCGCATATGCTCATGTTTCTGCTTCGCTACTACAGCTATACGGGTAAGGAACAGGCATTGGCAGGCGTAACCAAGACACTCGACAGCATGGCGAACGGCGGTATTTTTGACCACATCGGGTTCGGCTTTGCCCGCTACTCGACTGATAATGAATGGCTCGTGCCGCACTTTGAGAAAATGCTGTATGACAACGCCCTTCTCCTGACCGCATATACAGAAGCCTATCAAGTCACGGGCAACGAGCGCTACAGACAGGTTGCGATGCAGATCGTGACGTTTATTCAGCGGGAAATGATACATGAAGACGGCAGCTTTTTCTCAGCCTTAGACGCTGATACCGAAGGCCGCGAGGGGAAATATTACATATGGTCAAAAAAAGAAATCATGGATCTTCTCGGTGATGAACTCGGCTCGCTTTATTGCAAAGTATATAACATCACAGATCAAGGCAATTTCGAAGGAGAAAACATCCCGAACCTTATTTTCACGCGGCGGGAAGCCATCCTCGAAGAGACCGGCCTCACCGGACATGAGCTGACCGAACGTCTTGAAGGTGCAAGAAAAAAATTGCTGGAGGCGCGGGAAAACAGAAGCTATCCGCACACAGATGACAAAGTGCTGACCTCATGGAACGCGCTCATGATTGCCGGGCTGGCAAAAGCCGCAAAGGTATTTCACGAGCCGGACCTTCTCAGCATGGCGGAAACAGCGATCCGCTTTCTCGAACGTCACCTCATGCCGGACGGGCGCGTCATGGTCCGCTACCGTGAGGGCGAAGTGAAAAACAAAGGATTTATCGATGATTACGCTTTTCTCATCTGGGCTTACCTTGAACTGTATGAAGCGGATTTTGATGCGTCTTATCTGCAAAAAGCGAAAACGTTATGTACAAGCATGCTGGATCTGTTCTGGGATGAACGGCACGGAGGTTTCTTCTTTACGGGGAATGACGCCGAGACTCTTCTTGTCAGGGAAAAAGAAGTTTATGACGGAGCCGTGCCTTCCGGAAACAGCGCGGCTGCCGTACAGCTGCTTCGCCTCGGCCGCCTGACGGGTGATGGATCACTGATCGAAAAAGCAGAAGCCATGTTTTCTGTTTTCAAACGGGAAATCGAGGCCTACCCGAGCAGCAACGCTTTCTTCATGCAAAGCGTACTGGCGTATACAATGCCGCAAAAAGAAATCGTTGTGTTCGGAAGCAAAGATGATCCGGACAGAAAGCGTTTCATTGAGGCGCTTCAGGAACATTTCACTCCCGCCTATACGATTCTCACTGCGGAACATCCGTCAGAGCTTGCAGGCATTTCTGATTTTGCTGCGGGTTATCAAATGATTGACGGTAAAACGACGGTTTACATTTGTGAAAATTTTACATGCCGCAGGCCGACGACGGATATTGATGAAGCGATGAACACATTACAAATCAGCAGCAGAGCCTAGGCGGCCTGCTGCTTTTCTTTTTTCACAAAACGGAACGCGAGCCATGCGAAGATGATATTGATCACCAGAGTCGATATGCAATCATATATGTCATAGCCGCCGGCAGCTGTTGCAAATAGCGACGGAATGCCGCTGTACACCGAATGATCCTCTGTGAGAAAGATAAATAAAAACATATTATTGGCAGCGTGACCGCCCAAGGACATCTCCAGACTGCCTGTTTTAATCGTGATAAAGGTCCAGATCATGCCGATGGTGACATATCCGATTCCCGCCCAGAGAGCCCCGTTTTCCATCTCCGGATTTCCGAAATGAAGTGCGCCGAATAATCCGCCGACGATGACAGTCAAAACCACCGCATTTGCCGTCAGTTTTCCGGCGAACTGAAGCAGAAAACCCCGAAAGAGAAATTCCTCCGCGGAGGTTTGAATCGGCACCAAAAAGACGGCAGCCGCTAACAGCAGCAGAAAGCGTGAAGCATGGAATTCCTGAAGCGAGAAGCGATCCGGATGGATTGAAAAATCAATCAGCCCCGCCATAAACATCAACAAAAAGTAAGTGCCGAATCCAAAGAAAATCCGCTTCCAGTTCAGCGACTGATTCGGTGTGATGATGGATAAAAACCGCCGTTTCATAATGAAACGAACCGCTATCCAAATGCCCGGGATGGCTATGAAATAGACGATATGCTGTAAATAAATATCCGCCAGCGGGTCACTTAATGCCGCTTCATCCCAATCTATCGTCAATGAAGGATTGAACTCGGACGTGAGAAACATATAAAACACAGTCAATATGCTTCCAAAAAAGAACAAACCCGCAATGACCAACAGAGAAAGGAGATATCTCCACACACTATTTCTTCCTTCTGCGGGCCTTATAAACATATTCATATTTATGCATCAACTTCCTTTCCTTCAACATTTTACAATATAAAAAGAATCAGATATAGGAAATGTTATATATTTTTAAGAAGAAAGCGCTATGCCGTTTCCTTCGTCTCTGGTTATTTGCACTCTGTTTTTGCCATAAAAAGACCTTTATAATGTATTTGTCAGATAAATTTACAGTATTTTCTGATTACATTTTGCCAAGTCAGGGGGTTTTTTATGAAACATCAGACATTCTCAAATGTAGCGAACCGATTAGACCGTCTCCCTATTTCGCGTGTGCACTATCAAGTATTAACCGCTCTCGGAATCATCTATTTTTTCGATCTCGCTGATCTGTTTACGCTCAGCAACGTGGCTCCTGCGCTGATTGAGCATTGGGGCGTGAAGCTGTCCACCATTGCCGACATCACGGCTGCGTCCTTCCTCGGCATGTTTTTAGGCGCCTCGCTCGGCGGCAGGCTGTCCGATCGGATCGGCAGGAAAAAAGCGCTGAATTGTTTTGTTCTTATCTTTTCGATCTCATCTTTTCTGAATGCGCTGGCATGGGACATTCCTCCCTTAATGATTTTCAGGTTTTTGACAGGTCTCGGCGTCGCGGCCGCCATGATTGTCACTAACAGCTACTTGGCGGAATTCTTCCCATCCTCCGTTCGGGGAAAATACATTTCCTTTTGCGCCATGATCGGCTTAATCGGCGTTCCCGTGACAAACGTCGTATCCGCTTTTGTCATTCCGTTAGGCTCATGGGGATGGCGGCTCGTTTTTGTATGGGGCGCATCCGGTCTCATTTATTTCTTTTTTATCCGCCGGCTTGAGGAATCGCCGCGCTGGCACGAAAATCGGGGGGCATATGATCAGGCAGACGCCATTATGAATCGGCTTGAAGCCCGCGTAGAGAAAGAAAAAGGTCCGCTTCCCGCGCCAAAAGAAGCAGCAGAAGTACATACAGTGAAGCACGCCGGCTACTTAGGGCTGTTTCAGGGCAGGAATTTAAAGATCACCATCATCCTGTCTGCAGTATGGATTCTTGAAACCTTTGGCTTTTACGGCTTTGCCTCATGGGTTCCCAGCCTGCTGAAAAGCAACGGCATCACCATGGAAAAAACGCTGTGGTACAATGTGCTTCACTCTGTCGGCGCCCCGCTTGGCGCGTTGCTCGGTTCCATGATATCCGAGACGTTCCAAAGGAAATGGATTCTGGCCGCAAGCGCTTTTCTGACCGCCATTGCCGGACTGTTGTACGGCATGACGTTTATTCCCGTGATGATTATTGTGTTTGGATTTGTCGTCAACGTCACGGAACGGGTTTTCACCTCAAATTTATACGCATACACATCAGAGCCGTATCCGACGGAATATCGTTCGGCGGGCAGCGGACTGGCTTACGGGCTCGGCCGTTTTTCCAACATATTCGGTTCCCTGCTCGTCGGATTTATTGCCGTAAAACTCGGATACATCAGTGTCTTTTTGTTCATCGGCGGCTGCTGGCTTCTATGTTCCGTTCTGTTAATCCTCTTCGGTCCGAAAACAAATGCACAGCAAATATAATCAATAAAACAGTGCGGGTTCACCCCGCACTGTTACACTGTGATTTCTATCAAATTGCCTTCCCCATCCTCTATCACGCTCTCATAATATCCGTCACCCGTTACGCGCGGGCCGCTTACAACCTGAAATCCGTCATTTTTAAACGTCTCCGTCAGTTCATTCACCCGCTCCTTGCTGCCTGTAGAGAATGCGAGATGCGCCCATCCGGTCATATTCTGTGACGGAGTTTCATCAATGCCGCCTTTTTTCATAAGTTCCAGCCTGCATCCGGAGTCAAATGACAGAAAGTACGATTTGAAATCCTTTTTCTCATTATGGTAAAGGTCATTGGCCTTTGCCCCGAAGTATTTCTCATAAAATTCTTTCATCCGTTCTAAATCTTTCACCCATATCGCTGCATGTTCAATTCGCATATGTCCGCCTCCCTTTTTTCCTCAATCTAGTTATAAGGCATGAAATCCATTTCAGCTCAAGACTTTTTCCTCTGAAATTGGTGCATAATTTGTTTTTTAGCCGTTTCTCCGTGCAAAAACAGCAAAAATGCTTCTTTTCCGACACGTTCTAAATGAAGTTCCAGGGATGGAATATTCAAAACCCGGCTGACGCTCAAATTTCCTTCACTGATGATCTCCGCGTCCCATTTCTGTTCTTTCGCAAAGTGGTACAAGCCGGCAGCCACATCATCACTGTGGGCATAGACGGCCGTCGGCGGCTTGCTGAAACCCCAGAAATGCTCACCCGCACGCTTTCCATCGTCCATATCATGGCAACCGACCATAATGCGGGTTTCATCAAGAGAACCGAAAACCGCTTTATATGCATTTACCTTGTCGGCCGTACTCGGACTTTTTTCCGCTTCCCGCACACATGTAAAAGCAACATCTTGGTGCCCACGGTTTTTCAAATACATAAAGCTCTCTCTGTAAGCCGCCTGTCTGTCGTTATAAGCGCAGGGAATCTCTTCGTGCTGTGTATATTCACAAGCGACAATGGGTCCGTATTCAAGGTAAGGCACGGCTGTTTCCCATTCATTCGCGCGGGAGGTGACAATCAGCCCGTCAATCTTTTTCATTTTCAGCAGTTCGAAATACGTCATCTCTATAGCGGGGTCATAGTTGGTGGGGAGAAGGGTTGTCACGTAATCATGAGCAAACGCTTCCTTCGTGATACCGTTTACAATTTTGTCAAAGCAGGGATGGTCACTGTACGGCAATATCACACCGATCGTATTGGTCTTTCCGCGAATCAGATCAATGGCAGTTCGATTAGGAGTATAATCCAGCTCCTTCATTACTTGATTCACAAGACGCCTTTTCTCCTCAGATACGTACGGGTGTTGGTTTAACACGCGTGATACGGTGGCCACCGACACATTCGCCAGTTTCGCAATCTCTTTTATATTTGCCATGTGCTCCTCCATTTTCGATAATAAAAAAGCAGCAAGAGTGGATTTCTCTTACTGCTATCTCATCATAAATCCACTGTCATTTCAACAGGGCAATGGTCAGAACCCATGATATCGGCACAAATGGCCGCTTGGCTGATCCGCTGCTTCAGCCTGTCTGAAACAATAACATAATCGAGCCGCCAGCCGATATTTTTCTCGCGTGCATTCGTCCTGTAAGACCACCAGGAATACGCGCCTTCCTGATCGGGATATAAATAGCGGAACGAGTCGGTAAATCCCGCGTTCAGCAGAGCGCTGAACGCTTCCCGCTCCTGATCCGAGAAACCGGCGTTCTTTCGGTTGGCTTTTGGATTTTTCAAGTCTATCTCCCTGTGTGCGACATTCAAATCGCCGCATAAGATCACGGGCTTCTTCCGGTCAAGCTTCTGCAGATAATCCTTAAAATCCGCCTCCCATTGAAGACGGTAATCAATTCGCTCTAATCCGCGTTTGGCATTTGGCGTGTAGCAGTTAACGACGAACACGTGCTCAAATTCAAGCGTGATCATCCGTCCTTCTTGATCATGGCCGTCAATCCCCATTCCATAGGACACGTGCAGCGGCTCTTCTTTCGAGAAAACAGCCGTGCCCGAGTAGCCTTTTTTCACCGCATAGTTCCAATAGGCGTGATATCCTTCAGGCTGTAATGATACTTGTCCGTCCTGTACTTTTGTTTCTTGCAGACATAGAATATCGGCTTTCGTTTCCTGAACGTAAGTATTGATATCTCTTTTTTTCATCACGGCACGCAAGCCGTTTACATTCCAAGAAATCAGTTTCATATCTTCCCTCCCGCCGGCTCAGCCGGTATTAACATTCAGCATGTGTCTATTTCCATGTTTTATTGTGCCTGCCCTCTAATGCCAACAGCTGTTTTTTCATTTCTAAACCGCCTCTGAATCCGGTCAGTTTTCCGTTTTTCCCGATGACACGATGGCACGGAACCGTAATCAATACCGGATTTTTCCCGATTGCGGCGCCCACGGCTCTTACGGCTGACGGTTTCCGGATCATTTCTGCTATATCAGAATAGGAGTATGTCTCGCCATACGGTATGTCCATAAGCGTTTTCCATACAGCAAGCTGAAATTCCGTCCCATAAAGATCGAGCGGGACGGAAAATACGGATCTGCCATTTTTGATGTACTCGGACAGCTCTGCTGTGTAAGACGCCAGTTTTTCATCATCACGCACCAATCGGTATTCCGGCATGGCTTTTCCTGCCCACTGCGCAAGTTCTTCAAAGTTACCATGATTTGAACCTATGAAGCAAAGCCCCTTAGAAGTAGCGGCTGTATACAGGCGCCAATCATTCCATGTGAAGCGTGTCCAATAGATCATCGTCTCTTTACTCATAATGAACCTCCCTGTCTCGTTCCGGCAGTTTTTCTGTATTCTGTGGGCGAACTTCCGGTTCTCTTTTTGAAAAGGGTCGCAAAATGCGCTGTGTTTGGAAATCCGACAGTCAGAGCGATCTCCATAACTGTCTTATCAGTATGCATTAAAAGATCCCCCGCCTTCGCGAATCTTTTTTTCTGTATATACTCAATCGGAGATATTCCTTTGATTTTTTTAAATGTCCGCTGTAAATGATAAGGGCTGCCGTGACACATATCTGCCAGTATGCTCAGAGTCAGGGGTTCATGATAATGGCCGTCAATATACTCAGTGATTTGAGCAACCCATTCTTCATCTGGGAGACGAAGGCCGTTCGGACGGCACCTTTTACAAGGACGAAAATGTCTCTTTAGCGCTGCTTCAGCCGCAGCAAACACCAGTACGTTTTCCTTATTCGGAACTCTCGATTTACAAGAAGGGCGGCAGAAAATCCCCGTCGTTTTTACTGCATAATAAAATACCCCGTCATAGGAAACATCATTGTGTATGATTGCGTTCCACTTCTCATCTGTCAGGATATTTCTTTCCGTTTCCATCTCAGTCACCCCCTGTTCTTCAGTATAAACAAATTCATTTTATAAGTACGCATATTTGAATAGGCGAGCAAGATAACAAAGATGGGTGTAAGAAGCCCTTCCATGTTTCATGTGAAACATTTCGGCAGGATGGAGACGCAATAATAAAAAAAGAGCAGGAGCCCGCAGGCTCTTGCTCTTTTCTTTCGGCTTACTCGCCAGTTACGTATGGAAGTAAAGCCATTTGACGTGCGCGTTTGATCGCGATAGTCAATTTACGTTGGTATTTCGCATTTGTTCCAGTTACACGGCGAGGTAAGATTTTACCACGCTCAGAAACAAACTTTCTAAGAAGATCTACATCTTTGTAATCGATGTGCGTAATGCCGTTAGAAGTGAAGTAACAAACCTTACGGCGTTTCGCACGACCGCCTCTGCGTCCTCCTGCCATTGTCATTTCCCACCTTTCTTGTTATAAATATAGCGATAATCTATTAGAACGGAAGATCATCATCCGAGATGTCAATCGGCTTGCCGTCGTTGGCAAATGGATCATCATTAAAGCTGTTCCCTTGATTTCGTCTCTGGCTGTTCTGATTTCCGCCGAACGGATTATCATTTTGGCCTCCGCCAAAGTATTGGCCTCCGCCGCTGTTTCCTTCGTTGTATCCGCCTGATCCAGAACCGCCGCTGTTTTTAGGCTCAAGAAATTGAACACTTTCAGCTTGGACTTCTGTCACGAAGACACGCTGTCCCTGCTGGTTTTCGTAATTTCTTGTCTGGAGTCGGCCGTCTACGCCGGCAAGGCTTCCTTTTTTAAGAAAGTTTGCAACGTTTTCGGCTTGTCTTCTCCAAGTGACACAATTAATGAAATCGGCTTCACGTTCTCCGGACTGGTTCGTGAAAGTACGATTCACAGCAAGAGTAAACGTGGCGACAGCCGCACCGCTTGGCGTATAACGAAGCTCTGGGTCTTTTGTCAGTCTTCCGACTAATACAACTCGGTTAAGCATATGAAAGACCACCTTTTAACATTATATATTTCAAATTGCTTATTCTTCTTCTTTAACAACGATGTGGCGAATGATATCGTCACTGATCTTAGCTAAACGGTCGAATTCAGCAACCGCTGCAGCTTCAGACTGAACGTTTAAGATTTGGTAGAAACCGTCACGGAAATCATTGATTTCGTAAGCAAGACGACGTTTACCCCAATCTTTTGTTCCAGTGATCTCCGCTCCGTTAGAAGTCAAAACGTTGTTGAAACGCTCGATAACTGCCTTCTTTGACTCTTCGTCAATGTTTGGACGGATAATGTACATAACTTCGTACTTTTTCATCTGTTTGCACCTCCTTTTGGTCTAAGCGGCCCTTAAATGGGCAAGGAGCAATAATTCTATTACTCACAAGTTTATATTATACCAAAGCTCTTGTCCCTTTACAACTGTGTCCTATACATTAAATCGGAAATGAATGACATCTCCGTCTTGGACGATATATTCCTTACCTTCCAGACGCACTTTTCCGGCTTCTTTGGCTCCGGACATTCCGCCGCCTGCCAAGAGGTCTTCATAAGCAACCGTTTCAGCGCGGATAAAGCCGCGTTCAAAGTCAGTGTGGATGATACCCGCACACTCAGGTGCTTTCATGCCTTTTCTGAATGTCCAAGCGCGCACTTCCTGTTCGCCCGCCGTAAAGTATGTCGCAAGGCCGAGAAGAGAGTATGACGCTTTAATCAGCTGATCAAGGCCTGACTCTTCAATGCCGAGCTCTTCAAGGAACATTTGCTTTTCTTCGCCTTCCAATTCAGCAATTTCTGACTCAATTTTCGCGCAGACGACGATGACTTCGGCATTTTCATCCGCGGCGTACTCACGGATTTTCGCAACGTATTCATTGTCTGAAGGATCAGCCACTTCATCCTCGCTTACATTCGCCACATAAAGCACGGGTTTTGACGTAAGCAAATGAAGCTGCTTCACAAGCTTTTGCTGTTCTTCCGTAAATTCAACGGAACGTGCAGGCTTTTCTTGTTCGAAAGCTTCTTTTAATTTAGACAGAATATCAAATTCAAAAACCGCTTCTTTGTCTTTTTGCTTCGCAAGCTTGCTTACCCGTGTGATGCGTTTTTCGACTGTCTCCATGTCGGCAAGAATCAATTCAAGATTGATCGTTTCAATATCATCAATCGGATCGACTTTCCCTGACACGTGCGTAATATTGTCATCCGCGAATGCCCGTACAACGTGACAGATCGCGTCTACCTGACGGATATGAGAAAGAAACTTATTTCCCAGCCCTTCACCTTTAGATGCGCCTTTTACGATCCCCGCGATATCAGTGAATTCAAACGCAGTCGGCACCGTTTTTTTCGGGTTCACCAATTCAGTCAGCTTTTGCAGACGTTCATCAGGCACTTCCACGATTCCCACGTTCGGATCAATTGTACAGAACGGGTAGTTGGCTGATTCGGCACCAGCCTGGGTAATTGCATTAAATAACGTCGATTTTCCCACATTCGGCAAACCGACAATTCCAGCAGTTAAAGCCATTCTTTCATCTCCTCTATATCAAACCATCATCGTATTAAACGTATTGTAAACCTAGAGCAATTATAAGGAGGTTCATAGGAAAAGACAAGCTGAGAAAAAAGCATTTCCCGCCCTCTCTCTCCTTAGATTATCCTTTTTTAACCGCTACCAGACAGTCAAAAAGCGTACTTCCCATTCCATTATCGGAATTTGAATCTTTTGTAAGCATGTTGACCGAGCCTCCGAAAGCCGACCACATGCCTTCATCTATATTCACCGTCTTCGGGTGAGCCTGCTTCATGATTTTCACCCTGCCGCGCAGACGTCCGCGGTCATTGTATACCTCTGCCATATCTCCGTCTTGAAGTGAAAGCTCCTCGGCGATATCCGGCGACAGATCCACCTGAATCTGCTGAAGCTTTTCAATAAACGGCACGTGCTGTGAATGATTGGAGCGCTGCGGGTGAATGGACAGCAGCGTATACGGATATTTCCCGGCCAGCCCGGCGTCGTGATAAACGGATTCTTCCGGCACTTCCAATTGAGGGAGGCCGCTGTATCCTTTCTGTTCTGCCAATGACGAGACGAATTCAAACTTTCCGCTTGGGGTTAAAAATTGGAAATCATTCCATGGAACCTGTTTGACCGGAAGCGGCATATGGCCTTTTTCCTTTAATCGCTCAAGGGTGATTCCTTCTTTCTCCAAAGAAGAGAGCCCCATTTTCAAGAAATCTTCCGTACTGTAATCAAACAGCTCTCCGAATCCGAGACGCTTGGCGAGCTCCGTCCAGATCCAGCGGTCTGATTTCGCCTCTCCCTGCGGTTCCGCAAGCTTTCTGCCATACTGAACATAGTGATGGTACATGCTGGAGTAATAAATATCTTCTTCTTCAAAAACAACGGCCGTCGGCAATACATAGTCACAGAGCTTCGCCGTATCGGTCATGATCGAATCAATGGCCACTGTGACCGGTGTTTTTTCAAACGCTTCCTTCACTTTTTTTGTATTCGGCACCTGTGTCAGCGGATTGCCGCACGTCACGATAATCATCTCAATCGGCGGGTCGGCTGCATTCAGCGCCTCTTCGGCCTGTGTCATCATCGAAAACGTTCTCGTGTTTTTCTTCAGGTCAGGACGGGTGAGTTCGGTCTTTGCAAAGCTTTCACCGACTTGGACATTTCCGAAGTTGGCTCCGCCGCCTTTAATACCGACATTTCCGCTCGCTGCCGCTAAAGCGTCAATCCAGCGTATCGTCCCGCCGCCGTTTTTATATCTCTGCATCCCAAGACCCATAAAAGTAGAAGCGGGACCGTCAGCATATAGATCAGCAAGATATTCAAGCACTTCTAAAGATGTTTCGGTTTTCTCAATGATCTCATCCAATGAAATCGTGTGCAGCAGCTTTTCTATTTCTTCAAAACCGATCGAATGCTTTTGAATGAAATCGGCATCCGTTCTGCCGGTTTGGCATAATATTTTCAAAACACCCGCCGCAAGCCAGCCATCCATCCCGGGTTTAACGGAGATATACCGGTCGGCAAGCTTTGCAGTCGGGTTAAAAATAGGATCAATGACCGTCAGTGTCGCTCCTTTTTTCTTCACCTGCTGCAAATGATGATAGAGGTGCATATTCGTCCGTGACACGTTTCTGCCCCATACGATCACATGCTTGCTGTGATAAATATCAAGCGGTCCATGCCCGTAAGAACGGCCGAAATCCCAGCGCTGCGCCTCAATTCCAGACCCCCAGCAAATGCTGCCCGCAATCTCCGTCACACCGCCGTATCCATTGAAAAAACGCTGGTCGAGCGCTTTCAAAAGACCGTTATTGGCATAATCATGACTGTGCAGCACAGCGGCAGTGCCCAGCGTTTCCTTAATCTCCGCCATTTTTTCCGCAATTTCATCTAACGCCTGCTCCCAAGAAATGCGGACAAATTCGCCGTCTTTCTTTTTTAAAGGAAAACGAAGCCGCTCCGGTGCATTCGTTTTCGTCTCCAGCATTCTGCCCCGGCCGCAAATTTTCCCTTCTGTGATGGGGTGATTCGGGTCTCCGTCTACTTTCGTCACCTTTCCATCCTCAACTGTCACCAAAAAGCCGCAGCTGTCCCAGCAATTCAGCGGACACGCTGACTGATGCACTTTGCTCATCTGGCCTCTTCCTCTCCTCTATATGAAAAAGCATGAGCGTCAGCCTTTATGATGTAGGCTCCTCATGCTTGACGAGTACTTTTTTCAGCTTTCTCTCAAAATCTCTTCTCGGTATCATGACACTGTGGGAACAACCCGTGCATTTGATCCGAATATCCATTCCCATCCGAATGATTTTCCACCTGTTTTCACCGCAAGGGTGCGGCTTCTTCATTTCAACAATATCATTCAGGCCAAAGTCTTTATCTGCCAAGACCCTTCACCTCTCTTCATAGACTGCTTTATTCATTGTACAAAAAAAGTCAGGATAAGAGCAACGTCGGCACTCAAAATGAGCATTATACTTTTTTCCATCTCCCTAATACAGGGTAAAGAAGAAGACATACCAGCAAATAAAGACTTAAGAGCCCGTAAATGGGATACAAAATGGCGATTAAATCTGAAAAGCCGATTGTCGTAAAAGGCACCATCACAGCTAAAAGAAGAAGAACGAGCGTCCACCTCGGCAATTTCACAAAAACAAGCATGCGGCTGGACAGCCCGAACAGACCGGTCACGGTTGTCGTATAAATGGCTAAAAAAAGCACGGCTGTCATACAAAGAAACAACGGATAAGGAGCACCTTCAAGTACGGCAAAGAGAGGAATCTCATAATGTGTGAGACTGCCTGAGAGCTGTACAAGCGTTTCATTGTAGACAAATGAAATCACACCGAAAATCAGCCCGCTGACAACACTGGCGATTTTCGCTTCCCCCAGTCCCTTCATATCCTTCCCGACAGAAGAAAGAACCGCCACAACAGAAAGGATATTTAATGACGTAAAGGTGATGCTTGCCGGCCAATTATATTGACGGGTCAAATCTATCGTCCACGTATAGTGATGGGTTGTCTGAAAAAAGATCAAGGCATATAACAGCCCCGCTACAAGAATCGGTATCAAGATACTATTCAGAGATAATATTCCTTTTATATCCCAAAAGAATAAACAGATGGTCACAATGCAAAGAAGAAAAATACCGATCCAAAACGGCAGCTTGTACATTTGCAGCGTCACACCGCCGCCGGCAATCATGACCGTCGTCGTTGAAAATAAATAAAACATGATAAGAACATCATAGATTTTGGCAAGAGCCGGCCCCATCAAATGCTCTAGCACAGGTAAAAAGTGCGTTGATTGGACCTGATAGCTGATCTTCAGCACAATATAAGCCGAAATGGTGAACATGACTGTAAACAATACAATGGCCAGTCCGCTTTCAACACCGAAAAACTGCCATATTTCCTGCCCGCTTGCATACCCGGCTCCAATCTGGCTGCTTAATATGAGCAGCATCCACCTCATTCCGGCTCTCCACAACCTTATCACCTCATAAAATTTCTGATAATCTCCGCATATTGCTACTATATTGAGCGACAGCGGCAATCATTCATACAAACGGGACAAATATGGTACGATGAAGATGATTGACTACTCAGAAAATTCATTCGTGTAAGGAGCTCAAATCATGTACATCAGGCGTTTAAGCGCAAGTGACACCCAGCTTTACTCCAGCATCAGGCTCAAAGCATTAAAAGATCACCCGGACGCATTTGCGGTCAGCTATGATGAGGAGAAAGAATGGCCGCCCGAAAAATTCAAAGCCAGGCTTGAAGCCGACAATGCTATAGTGCTTGGCGCCATTGAGAAAAGCAGTCTTATAGGCATCATTAAAATATCCAATCATCCGCTTTATAAACTAAGACACATTGCGGTTATCGGTTCTATGTATGTTTCTCCTAAACATCGAGGATCAGGCGCAGGAAAAGCCTTAATGATTGAAGCCATCAGCCAAGCAAAAAAGATGAAAGATACGGAACAGCTCCATCTCTCGGTTACTTCAACCAATGAACCTGCAAAAAAACTCTACGCTCAGTTAGGTTTTACCCTCTTCTCTACAGAAAAAAGAGCGCTGAAATTAGATCACCAACAATATGTCGATGTAGATCATATGGTTTTATACCTTTCATGAACTTGAAGAACAACAGCTTCAGGTTCTTTTTTTTCCCGGCAGACTGATTATGACATAAGCATAAAAAAAGACAGTGCTGGATATACTGTAAACAACCATACATCACCACAAACATCAGTGTAATACTCGTATGACATGACAAGGAAGTGAACCCTATGAATCGAAAAGGCGGGCTTTTTTCTCAGGAACGGGCAAAACAATATGTGTCCCATACGGATTCCTCTGCCGCGAATCAAATACAAGCGATCCTTGCTTCATCTTTACGTAAAGCAGGAGGCAGGCCGTTAGTCATCGTGTGTATCGGTACAGATCGATCAACCGGAGATTCATTAGGTCCGCTTGTGGGAACAAAGTTAGAAAAAATGAAGTTAGGCAGATTACACGTTTACGGAACACTGTCAGACCCCGTTCACGCCGTAAATATGAAAGACAAACTGAAACATATTCAACATATACATAAAAATCCGTTTATTATAGCGGTTGACGCTTGTTTAGGCCGCGTTAAAAGCGTAGGATCATTTCAAATCGGCGATGGACCGCTGAAGCCCGGAGCCGGTGTTCAAAAAGACCTTCCTGAGATCGGTGATGTTCATATTAATGGAATCGTCAATGTCAGCGGGTTTATGGAGTATTTTGTCCTGCAGAATACGAGGCTTCATCTTGTGATGAGCATGGCGAATGTTTTGGCAGAGGGATTACAGCTGACGGATAAATCAGAAGGACGGCAGGAACGGCTCAGTCCGTTTCATAAGCTGACAAGACGTATATAAAAAAACCATCTTTTTAAAAAAAGATGGTTTTTATGCTTCTCTTTCTGACAACAGTTCGAGGATACGTTCAAGGTCTTCATTTGAGAAAAACTCAATCTCAATTTTCCCTTTTTTCTTTTGTCTCTTAATATTGACTGTTGTTCCGAAGTAATTTTGCAAATATGATTCCCGCTCTTTTAACACCACATCTTGAACAGGTTCTTTTTTCTTTGTTTCACGTGGAACATTATTGTTTAACTGTTGAATGAGCTGTTCAAGCTGACGGACGTTCAGCTGTTCTTCAACCACTTTCTTCACCAGCGGTTCAAGCTTGTTTTTATTTTTCAAACCGAGCAAGGTTCTACCGTGCCCCATGGATAACGTACCTTCTGCAATGAGGTTTTGGATGCTTTCAGGCAGTGTCAGCAGTCTCAAATGATTGGCAATATGAGGTCTGCTTTTCCCGAGCCGTTTAGCGAGCTGTTCCTGGGTAATATCCAAATGTTTCAGCAGTGAATCATATGCCAGAGCTTCTTCAAGCGGTGATAAATCTTCACGCTGAAGGTTCTCCAAAAGAGCGATTTCCCGCATCAGCGATTCAGATAACTCCCGCACGATAGCCGGCACTGTTTCTTTCCCGGCAAGCTTTGCAGCGCGATAACGGCGTTCCCCGGCTACAATATCGTAGCCTTTCAGTGATTTTCTCACGATAATGGGCTGAAGAATGCCATGCTGAGTGATGGATTCCTTCAGTTCAGCTAATGACTCATCATCAAATTGTTTTCTTGGCTGATAAGGATTGGGGCGCAAATCACTGATTTTAATCTCTTCCACTGTCTCTTCAGATAAATCAACTTGATTAAACAACGCATTAATCCCTTTTCCGAGCCCGCCTTTAGCCATTCGCTGCCACTTCCTTTGCTAAATCTAAATATACTTCCGCACCTCTCGAACGCGGATCGTATAATATGATCGGCTTGCCGTGACTCGGCGCCTCACTTAAACGGACATTACGAGGAATAATGGTTTGATACACCTTATCTCTAAAGTATTTCTTCACCTCTTCTATCACTTGAATGCCGAGATTCGTTCTGGCATCAAGCATCGTCAGAAGCACTCCTTCTATCATTAAGTCTGTATTTAAATGTTTTTGCACAAGCCGAACTGTATTTAATAATTGACTCAATCCTTCAAGAGCGTAGTATTCGCACTGAACCGGGATAACAACTGAATCTGATGCGGTAAGCGCATTAATCGTTAATAACCCGAGAGACGGAGGACAATCAATAATCATGTAATCGTAATTTTGTTTCACTGATTCTAATGCTCTTTTCAGCCTTACCTCCCGTGAGATCGTCGGAACCAATTCGATTTCCGCTCCCGCAAGCTGGATCGTGGCTGGAATGACATCTAAGTTCTCTACTGAAGTCGGTTTAATAATATCTGTTACATCTGCGTCATCTACTAAAATGTCGTACACACAATGATCCACATCGGCTTTTTCAATCCCTAATCCGCTCGTTGCGTTGCCCTGCGGATCAATATCAACAAGAAGAACCCTTTTACCTATGTAAGCTAAGCAAGCCCCCAGATTAACAGAAGTCGTTGTTTTCCCGACTCCGCCTTTTTGGTTCGTAATTGCTATGATTTTTCCCACGATGTCACCTACCTTCACATGAACATGTACTGTCTTGTTTCTATCTTATCAAAAAAAGAGTAAAGCGTTTTATTTTTTTCATAATTTGTTTATCAGCAAGTGAAAAAAATGCAAACGAAAAAGACACTTTCTCTTATAAATTCTCCGATAAAGTGACTTTTTTGACTGTAAAAAGACAATTCACGACACAACTTGATAAATTTTTACATTTATAATACATAGTGCAGAATACATCTATTATTATCTCAAAATAGTTTTTTGACTAAAATAAAAACTCCCCTGCTGGTCAGGAGAGTTTTTATTTAGGTATCCGAATGGTAAGCTGAATGTACTCTTCGAATTCTTCTTCCTCAGTATTCAGTCTGACGCCGCTGTCTTCCACCATGGACAAGGACTGGCGAATCGTATTCATCGCAATTCTTGTATCCCTGCTGAACGCTTTGCGTCTCGGCTTCGGTTTCTGCTTATTCTGTTCAAGCATTTTCACCACTCGGTCTTCCGTCTGCTTGACGTTTAAGCTTTTCTCGATGATTTCCGCAAGCAATGTGACCTGAAGCTCCGGCTGTTTGAGCGGGATCATGGCTCTTGCATGGCGTTCCGTGATTTTTTTCTCCATAATCGCATCCTGGACGGGTTCCGGAAGCTTTAACAATCGGAGCTTGTTCGCAATCGTTGACTGGCCTTTTCCTAAGCGCTGCGCCAAGGCTTCCTGTGTTAAATCATGAAGTTCTAACAGCCTTGCGTACGCATGAGCTTCCTCAATGGAGGACAATTCTTCTCTCTGCAGGTTTTCAATCAAAGCAACAGAAGCTGTCTCCGTATCAGAGAAGTTCTTTATAATTGCGGGAATATTTTCCCATTCAAGCGTCTGTACCGCTCTCCAGCGCCTTTCACCCGCAATGAGCTCATATTGTCCTTCCTCTTCTGTATGTCTGACAACAATCGGCTGAATGATGCCGTGTGTATGGATAGTCATTGCTAACTCTTTAATCTTTTCATCTGAGAAAATGGTGCGTGGCTGAAAACGGTTGGGAACGATAGCATGTACCGGTATTTCGAGTATCTCTTCTTTATTTGTATCATGCTCTGCTATCTCCGGTTCCTCTTCCTTCTCACCAAACCCGAAGAAACGAGAGAATGAATGCTTCATGTACCTACACCACCTTTAAAAACTGCCATTTTTATAATTCTATTTTCTCATGGTTTTTCCTGCTGTATCTTCATCAATTTTGCAGAAAATATGATGGAATTGTCACATCAGGCTGTCTAAATTACCCTTCAATTGGCGATTTATTCGGAGTACCCGGTTTTCTCGGATATTTTTTCGGAGTGCTTTTCGTCTTGCGAATGATCATAATGTTCCGTTCACTTTCTTCGACGGGAAGTGTAAAGGAATGAACTTGTTCTAGCTCTCCTCCCAATACTTTAATCGCCTTTTGCCCCGCTTTCAGCTCTTCATCAGCGGCTGCTGCTTTTAGTGCCGCAAATACGCCGTTTTTCTTGACAAGCGGCAGACAAAGCTCACTCAGGACTGACAGACGCGCCACCGCACGAGCGGTCACGAGATCAAAGCTTTCCCGGACGTCCTTCCGCTGTCCGAATGTCTCTGCCCTGTCATGGACAAATGTCGTATGCTCTAATTGTAAAGCATCAGAGAGAGTTTCCAAAAACGTAATCCGCTTATTCAGTGAATCGACGATGGTGACATGCAGATGCGGGAAGCAGATTTTGACGGGCAGGCTTGGAAAACCGGCACCGGCGCCAACATCACAAAGAGTGGTGACCTTTTCAAAATCAATATAAAATGCCGCCGTAATCGAATCATAAAAATGCTTAAGATATACTTCCTTTTTCTCAGTGATGGACGTCAGATTCATTTTTTCGTTCCATTCCACGAGCATCTGGTAATACAACTCGAATTGCTCCAGCTGGCGGTCAGAAAGGGAAATCCCTTTCTCCGCTAAACTGGATGTAAATTCCTCTATACTCATGCCGTCATCCTTTCTATTCAGCTACCTTGGCAATACGGCCCTGCTCCAGGTAAACCAGCAGGATTGAAATGTCTGCCGGATTGACCCCGGAAATACGGGACGCTTGAGCAACTGATAAAGGACGCACTTCTTTCAGCTTTTGACGGGCTTCAGTAGCAATTCCTTTAATGGCGTCATAATCAATCCGATCAGGGATTTTTTTATTTTCCATTTTCTTCAGCTTCTCCACTTGCTGCAAGGATTTTTCGATATATCCTTCATATTTCACTTGGATTTCCACTTGTTCCGCCACATCTTGCGGAACCGGAGAATCAGCAGGCGCTAGTTTTGTCACTGTTTCATAGTTCATTTCCGGACGTTTCATTAAATCTGTGCCGCGCACTCCATCTTTCAGCTCGCTTCCGCCGAGTGAACGGATATATTCCTGATTCTCAGGAGACGGCTTGATAATAACAGACCAGAGACGTTTTTTCTCAGCCTCGATCGCCGCTTTTTTCTTTTCAAACGCTTCATAGCGCTCATCCGAAATTAAGCCGATCTCATGGCCGATTTCCGTCAGACGAAGATCCGCGTTGTCATGGCGGAGCAGCAGTCTGTATTCCGCCCGTGAAGTCAGCAGACGATACGGTTCATTGGTTCCTTTCGTTACCAAATCATCAATCAATACACCGATATACGCATCGGAACGGCTGAGGATAACCTCTTCTTTTCCAAGCGCTTTGCGGCCTGCGTTAATTCCTGCCATAATTCCTTGCCCGGCTGCTTCCTCATAGCCTGATGTACCGTTAATTTGACCGGCCGTGTACAGGTTAGGGATTTTTTTCGTCTCCAGTGTAGGCCAGAGCTGCGTCGGTACGATCGCGTCATACTCAATCGCGTATCCGGCTCTCATCATCTGCACCTTTTCCAGTCCCGGAATGGTCGCCAGCATCCGCTGCTGCACGTCCTCAGGAAGGCTCGTGGATAAACCTTGAACGTATACTTCCTGCGTATTTCTGCCTTCCGGCTCAAGGAAAATCTGGTGACGCGGTTTATCATTAAAGCGAACGACTTTATCTTCAATGGAAGGGCAATATCGCGGTCCTGTTCCCTTAATCATACCGGAATACATTGGTGAACGATGCAGGTTGCTGTCAATGATCTCATGAGTCTCAGGACTCGTGTAAGTCAGCCAGCAAGGCAGCTGATCGGTAATGTATTCAACCGTTTCATATGAGAAAGCGCGCGGAACCGGATCTCCCGGCTGGATTTCCGTTTTGCTGTAATCAATGGAATCACTTGAGACGCGTGGAGGCGTTCCCGTTTTAAAACGAACGAGATCAAAACCAAGCTCCTCTAAGTGCTCAGAAAGTTTAATAGACGGCTGCTGGTTATTCGGACCGCTTGAGTAAGACAGATCTCCGAGAATGATCCGCCCTCTTAAATACGTTCCGGTTGTCAGCACGACCGATTTTGCCTTATATTCAGCACCGGTTTGCGTAATGACACCGCGGCACTTACCGTCTTCAATGATTAAACGCTCGGCAATCCCTTGAAGAAGTGTCAAATTCGGTGTTTTTTCCAGCGTATGCTTCATTTCATGCTGATATTGGAATTTATCCGCCTGCGCACGCAGCGCCCGTACGGCCGGACCTTTCCCTGTATTCAGCATTCTCATTTGAATATGAGTTTTATCTATATTTCTAGCCATTTCTCCGCCGAGCGCGTCAATTTCGCGGACGACAATCCCTTTTGCGGGGCCGCCGACAGACGGATTACATGGCATAAACGCAACCATATCAAGATTAATCGTCAAAACAAGCGTTTTAGCTCCCTGGCGCGCGGATGCGAGGGCAGCCTCAACACCGGCATGCCCGGCGCCGATGACGATCACGTCGTATTGGCCTGCTTCATACCCCATGGTTTTTTCCTCCCTTTTATTTACCTAAACAAAATTGTGAAAAGAGCTGATCAATTAAGCTTTCGTGGACGGCATCACCGATGATTTCGCCCAGCAGCTCCCAGCACCTTGTCAGATCAATTTGCACCATATCAATCGGAACATCCTGTTCAATTCCGTTCAGCGCATCATCAATCGCTTGCTTTGCCTGATGCAGAATCGAGATATGACGGGTATTGCTGACATATGTGAGATCTCCGCTTTCGATCGCTCCTGTATAAAATAGCGACTGAATCGCTTCCTCTAAATCTTGAATGCCTTCTTCTTTCAGCAATGAGGTCGTGACGACAGGCCGGCCTTTCGCAAGCTCCTTGACGCGCTCAGCGTCAATCTTAGCCTCAAGATCCGTCTTATTCATAATGACTATGACGTCCATTCCCTCAACAGCTTCAAATAATTTCACATCTTCTTCAGAAAGCTCTTCGCTGTGGTTAAGCACAAGCAAAATGAGATCCGCTTCCTTCAGAACCTGGCGTGAGCGTTCTACACCGATTCTTTCGACGATGTCTTCGGTCTCACGGATTCCGGCAGTATCGACAAGCCGGAGCGGCACGCCTCGGACATTGACATATTCCTCAATCACATCACGCGTCGTTCCCGGAATATCCGTTACGATCGCCTTCGTTTCATGGACAAGACTGTTAAGCAAAGAGGATTTCCCGACGTTCGGACGGCCGATGATTACGGTAGACAATCCCTCGCGTAAAATTTTCCCCTGCTCAGACGTACGAAGCAGCGCTTCAATTTCTTTCTTCACGCCGCCCGCCTTCTCCACCAGAAGCTGATGAGTCATTTCTTCGACGTCATCATATTCCGGATAATCTATATTAACCTCAACATGGGCAAGTGTTTCTAACAATTCATCCCGAAGACGGCGGACTAGCGCGGAAAGCCGTCCTTCCATCTGGTTCATGGCGACATTCATGGCACGGTCCGTTTTGGCCCTGATCAGATCCATCACCGCTTCCGCCTGTGAAAGGTCAATCCGTCCGTTTAAAAATGCGCGCTTCGTAAACTCACCGGGTTCCGCCAGTCTCGCACCTTCTCTTAAAGCAAGCTGGAGCACCTGATTAACCGTCACAATTCCTCCGTGACAGTTGATTTCAATGACATCTTCCCTTGTGAATGTTCTGGGCGCTCTTAAAACAGACACCATCACTTCCTCAATAATCCGTCCCGTCGTGCTGTCTGCGATATGCCCGTAATGAATGGTATGCGATTCTGCCGAACTGAGCGTTTTGCCTTTCGGACCTTTGTACATTTTGTCGGCAATTTTCACGGCTTCCGGCCCGCTCAGCCGAACGATCGCGATCGCGCCTTCACCCATCGGAGTTGAAATCGCTGCAATTGTATCCATGCTGTTCACCTCTCTTTATCTCTGTTTCCATCTATATAAAAAATTGATTTACGCCAAAATTAAAAGATAACATAGTTTGGTTTGAAGTGGAAGATACGTTATCCACAAAGGCAGAAATTCATCCCTTATTACTTTAACTTATCCACATGTGAATAACAATTAATTTTATTTCCTAAAACCTTTTTTATCAACAGCATACACCGAAAAAGAAAAAACTTAAACGCAAAAAATGCGATTCTGCTTAGGAATAGAGCCGTTTTTGCCAATAAAAAAACCGAAGTTCCGATTTTACCCGGACTTCGGTTTTCTGCTATCTTTATGGGAAATAACGAGATGGCGGTACCGGCCTTCACCGGTAGAAAAAGTTTTGATATTTGGGTGCTTCGACAGAGCGTCATGGATGATTTTTCTTTCGCCTGACGGCATCGGTTCTAAATGCACATCTTTTTTTGTTTTCGACACCTGCTTGGCCAGCCTGTTTGCCAGCTGGTCCAGAATTTCTCTTCTTTTCAGACGATAATTTTCAGCGTCGACAACGGCGTGGCGATACTGGCCGGAGCCGCGGTTCAAAACAAGCTGCGTCAATGTTTCCAGAGCATTGAGTGTTTGTCCTCTTTTGCCAATAAGCAGCGCCGCTTTTTCACCTTTAATGTGAAAACAGACTGTTTTCTTGTTTTCTTCCGTGACAATCTCAGAAGGCCCCGCAATGGAATTGATGATTTCTTCCAGATACGCTTTCGCTTCCTGAACAGGATTTTTTTTCTCTTCCAGTTCTACGATCGCATTCTTTTTTCCGAAAATACCCAAAAATCCTTTAGATTCTTCCTGCACCACCGTTATTTCTACTTGATCTTCCGTCAGTTGAAGTTCCTGAAGGCCTGATTGAACTGCTTCTTTGACATTCCGTCCCGCAGCAGTCACCTTCTTCACTTTTTCTTTCCTCCCGCTTTCTGCGTTTCCGGATCGTGTTTAATGTCAGGCCCTTTAATAAGGAATGTCTGAGCAATCATAAACAGGTTTCCGACTACCCAATACAGAGAAAGCGCGCTCGGGAAGTTGATCGCAAATACGATGATCATGATCGGCATAATCCATACCATCATTGCCATTTGAGGATTCTGAGATGGATTTCCGGCCATCATCAGCTTCTGCTGGACAAAAGTGGCCACACCGGCAACGATAGGAAGAATATAGTAAGGATCTTTCTCTCCTAAATCAAACCATAAAAAGCTGTGCTGTGAAATGGCTTGCGTACGCATAATCGCGTGGTAGAATCCGATCAAAATCGGCATTTGAATCAGGATCGGAAAACATCCCGCCAATGGGTTTACCCCATGCTTTGAAAACAGGGCCATTGTTTCCTGCTGAAGCTTCTGCTGCGTTTTTTGATCTTTTGAGCTGTATTTTTCTCTAAGCTTCTGCATTTCCGGCTGAAGCGCCTGCATTGCTTTTGAGCTTCGAAGCTGCTTGATCATCAGCGGCAGAATCAGCAGACGGATTAAAATCGTAACGATGATGATCGATAAACCATAGTTATCGCCCGTCAGTTTTGCTACGTACGTAATGACTTCTGACAATGGGTACACAACATATTTGTCCCAGAAATGCGGACTATTCGCCGTAATCGGCTCTTTTACACTCGAGCACCCGGCCAGCAGCACGAGCATACCGACCATACTCAGTAGTAACCATATTCTCCTTTTCAAGAACGTTTCCTCCTATACCATTCTTTATAAACCTTGTATGTATTTTAGCATCTTTCAGTTTTAAATGGCGGTCATTTTTCGCCAAACAAAAGGAAGCGCTTTTAAAAACGTGAAGAAAACAAAATATGAGCTATTTTGACGAAGATTTCTTATATAAAGAGGTTTTTCTGAATAAGTGCTGCAGACTTTTTTTTGTTTCTTCAAAACTGAGGTCGGCGGCGGGTTTTCTAGCGATAATAATAAAATCTTTCGGCTTGAGCAGCTCTTTTTCCTCCTGAACCGCCTGTCTGATTAACCGCTTCACCCGGTTGCGCACGACGGCGTTGCCGATTTTTTTACTGACAGAAAGCCCTACCCGGAGCTCTTCCTGCTGCGGCTGATCAAGCGTATACAGCACGAACTGGCGGTTTGCCATAGACGTTCCGCGTTTAAACACTTTTTGAAAATCTTCATTTTTCTTTAACCGATTTCGCTTCTTCACTTTGATTCACTCCGATATTCACTCGCAGAAACTTTTATTTCTATCCTAAAAAAAACGGGCCGCCGGAATACTGAAGAAATTTCTCCAGTACCGGGCGACGCATGATCTCTTTTCTCTTAATGTGAAAAAAGACCACTGACATTATTCAGTGGCCTAAGCTGATAATACTTTTCTGCCTTTGCGGCGACGGCGTGCTAATACTAGACGACCGTTTTTTGAACTCATACGGCTTCTGAAGCCATGAACTTTACTGCGTTTACGGTTATTCGGTTGGAATGTTCTTTTCATTTATGACACCTCCCTCGAGGAATAGCTGTTAAAGACAGTCTTACTTATTATATTTGTGCTGCCTATTCATTGTCAACTTCAGCAGTGCTTTTATTTCTTACAACCATAATAGGATAACATACCTTAACCAGATTAGAAACCTTAATTTTCATATTCCTTTTTTTAACGCAAAAACGCCGCGCGCCCTCCGGAAAAAACGGTATGTGGATAATTTTTTGGCCTTTTTTTAATATCCACAATCGTTATCGACAACATTTTCACATTGCTAACCCCTGTGGACAAAGATTTTTCAACAAGTTGTCAGGTTTGTGGATAAGATTACGAGAACCGTTGCAAGTCCTCGCTTAATTTGATATTATATTTGTGTTTTAACTCTTAATTATTGATTCACTCCGTTCTCTTTATCCACAAAGTGTGGATAAGTTGTGGATTGTTTTCACACAGCTTGTGTAGATTGTTGTCCACAACTTGTGGAATTTGTCGAAAAGCTATTTTTCTACTATACTATATGTTTTCAACATTTCGTGTGTACGAATGGTCAGAGCCATATGCTCTTTTTTTGTGTTCTATAACAGGGGAAGAGCGCTGATTTTAAAGAAAAGGAGGGCTGTGCCGGATAATGGAGAATATATTAGATCTTTGGAATCAAGCTTTAGCTCAGATAGAGAAAAAGTTAAGCAAACCGAGCTTCGAAACTTGGATGAAGTCGACGAAAGCCCATTCGCTGCAAGGAGATACCTTAACCATCACCGCTCCCAATGAATTTGCCAGAGACTGGCTGGAGTCCAGGTACTTACATCTCATTGCAGATACCATATATGAATTGACCGGGGAAGAATTGAGCGTCAAATTTGTCATTCCTCAAAATCAGGATGCGGAAGACTTTTTGCCGAAACCGCAAGTGAAAAAAGCGGCAAAAGAGGAACCGTCTGATTTTCCCCAAAGCATGCTCAACCCGAAATATACATTCGACACATTCGTCATCGGATCGGGAAACCGATTCGCCCATGCAGCATCACTGGCTGTAGCGGAAGCACCCGCTAAAGCGTACAACCCTTTATTTATTTACGGGGGAGTCGGTTTAGGAAAAACCCACTTAATGCACGCAATCGGCCATTATGTCATTGATCATAATCCTTCAGCCAAAGTGGTGTACCTGTCTTCTGAAAAATTCACAAATGAATTCATCAACTCAATACGCGACAATAAAGCCGTTGATTTTCGCAACCGCTACCGGAATGTTGATGTACTTTTGATAGATGATATTCAATTTTTAGCCGGAAAAGAACAAACACAGGAAGAGTTTTTCCATACATTCAATACGCTTCATGAAGAAAGCAAACAAATCGTGATTTCCAGTGACAGACCGCCGAAAGAGATCCCGACCCTTGAAGATCGCCTGCGTTCGCGATTCGAATGGGGATTGATTACGGATATCACGCCGCCTGATCTGGAAACGCGGATTGCCATCCTGAGAAAAAAAGCGAAGGCGGAAGGCCTTGATATTCCGAACGAGGTCATGCTTTACATCGCGAATCAGATTGACAGCAACATCCGTGAACTGGAAGGGGCATTAATCCGGGTTGTTGCCTATTCATCTTTAATCAATAAAGACATTAATGCGGACCTGGCTGCAGAAGCATTGAAAGATATTATTCCTTCCGCAAAGCCTAAGGTCATCACGATAAAAGAGATTCAGCGGATTGTCGGACAGCAGTTCAACATTAAGCTTGAAGATTTCAAAGCGAAAAAGCGTACGAAATCCGTTGCGTTCCCAAGACAAATTGCCATGTATCTTTCCAGAGAAATGACGGACTCTTCTTTGCCTAAAATCGGAGAAGAATTTGGCGGGAGAGACCATACAACCGTCATTCATGCTCATGAAAAGATTTCAAAACTGCTGATTGATGACGAGCAGCTTCAGCAACAGGTAAAAGAAATAAAAGAACAGCTTAAATAATAGAGCCCGCGGATGAATCGGGGAAAGTGTGAATAACTTTTCGCTAGCCATGCACAGTCTGTCCACATGTGGATAGGCTGTGTTTCCTGTCTTTCTCACAACTTATCCACAAATCCACAGGCCCTACTATTACTACTGCTATTTTTAAAATATATTAATTATATTATCCGTTAGGAGGATAAACATGAAATTTACGATTCAAAAAGATCGTTTAGTTGAAAGTGTACAAGACGTTCTAAAAGCCGTTTCATCCAGAACTACAATTCCCATTCTCACCGGTATTAAGATCGTAGCCTCAGATGAAGGAGTATCTTTTACGGGAAGCGATTCTGATATTTCAATCGAGTCATTCATTCCGAAAGAAGAAGATGACAAAGAAATCGTGACGATTGATCAGCCGGGTAGTATCGTGCTGCAAGCGCGTTTCTTCAGTGAAATCGTTAAAAAACTGCCGATGGCGACGGTTGAAATGGAAGTTCAAAATCAATATTTAACAATTATCCGTTCCGGAAAAGCGGAATTTAATTTGAACGGTCTTGATGCAGATGAATATCCGCATCTTCCGCAAATCGAAGAGCACCATGCCATTCAGATTCCGACGGATCTTTTGAAAAACTTAATCCGTCAAACCGTGTTTGCTGTGTCCGCCTCAGAAACACGCCCTATCTTGACAGGTGTAAACTGGAAAGTGGAAAACGGTGAATTATTATGCACTGCCACGGATAGCCATCGACTTGCTTTAAGAAAGGCAAAGCTTGATATTCCGGAAGACAGCTCTTACAACGTCGTCATCCCCGGAAAAAGTTTAACCGAGCTGAGCAAAATTCTTGATGACAATCAAGAGCTGGTGGATATCGTCATTACAGAAACCCAAGTTCTGTTTAAAGCGAAAAACGTCTTGTTCTTCTCAAGGCTGCTTGACGGAAACTATCCGGATACGACCAGCTTAATTCCGCAGGAAAGCAAAACGGAAATCGTCGTGAACACAAAAGAATTTTTACAGGCGATAGACCGTGCTTCTTTATTGGCGAGAGAAGGCCGCAACAACGTTGTAAAGCTTTCTGCCAAACCGGCGGACTCGCTTGAAATTTCATCAAATTCTCCTGAAATCGGGAAAGTGGTCGAAGCTGTGCTCGCTGACCGGATTGACGGTGAGGAATTAAATATTTCATTCAGTCCAAAATATATGATGGACGCACTGAAAGTACTTGAAGGAGCGGACATCCGTATCAGCTTTACGGGAGCGATGAGACCGTTTCTTATCCGTACGCCGAATGATGAAACCATCGTTCAGCTCATCCTTCCGGTCCGAACGTATTAATCAAACAGAATGTGCTGCCGGCTTAGTTCGGCAGCACATTCTGTTCATCAGCCTGCTCCCTCAAGTTTTCCCTTTCCTTATTTCAGGATTTTTTAGTACAATTAGATATTAGTGATATTTGAAAGAGGTCGATATTATGGCAAATCCGATTTCGATTGACACAGAAATGATTACGCTTGGCCAGTTTTTAAAATTAGCCGATGTGATTCAGTCCGGCGGTATGGCGAAATGGTTTCTGAGCGAGCATGAGGTGACTGTCAATAATGAACCTGACAATCGCCGCGGCAGAAAGCTCTATGTTGGAGACGTGGTCGCGATTGAAGGATTTGGTTCATTTCAAGTCGTCAATTAAAGCGGGTGACAGCGGTTGTATATCCAAAATTTAGAATTAACATCCTACCGTAATTATGAGCGCGCTGAGCTTCAATTCGAAAACAAGGTGAATGTGATCATCGGAGAGAATGCCCAAGGCAAAACCAATCTGATGGAAGCCATCTATGTCCTTTCGATGGCAAAATCACACCGCACCTCAAATGATAAAGAACTTATACGGTGGGACGAAGACTATGCTAAAATAGAAGGAAGAGTGATGAAGCGCAACGGGGACATCCCGATGCAGTTGGTCATCTCCAAAAAAGGTAAAAAGGGCAAGGTCAATCACATAGAACAGCAAAAACTCAGTCAGTATGTCGGAGCGCTGAACACCATTATGTTCGCCCCGGAGGACTTAAATCTCGTCAAAGGCAGCCCGCAGGTCAGGAGGAGATTTCTTGATATGGAGATCGGGCAGGTTTCTGCCGTTTATCTGTATGATTTATCTCTTTATCAAAAAATCCTTTCCCAACGGAATCATTTTCTGAAACAGCTGCAAAGCCGGAAACAGACTGACCGGACTATGCTTGACGTTCTCACTGATCAGCTGATTGAGGCAGCCGCAAAAGTTGTCGCCAAACGTCTGCAGTTTACGGCGCAGCTTGAAAAATGGGCGCAGCCGATCCATTCGGGCATTTCCCGGGGGCTTGAGGAACTGACGCTTAAGTATCACACGGCGCTTGATGTATCAGATCCTAAAGATTTGTCGAAAATAGGTAACAGCTACCAGGAGTCTTTTTCGAAATTAAAAGAAAAAGAAATAGAACGGGGCGTCACCTTATTCGGACCGCATCGGGATGATGTCCTTTTTTATGTGAACGGACGCGATGTGCAGACTTACGGTTCGCAGGGACAGCAGCGTACGACGGCTTTGTCTTTGAAGCTGGCCGAAATAGATTTGATTCATGAAGAAATCGGAGAATATCCCATTTTACTTTTGGATGATGTACTAAGCGAGCTGGATGATTACCGCCAGTCCCATTTGCTTCATACAATCCAAGGCCGTGTGCAGACATTTGTCACCACGACGAGCGTGGATGGCATTGACCACGAAACCTTACATCAAGCAGGAATGTTCCGTGTGGAAAACGGTGCGTTAGTGAAGTGAAGAAATGAGGTGAGCGATTGTATATTCATTTAGGTGACGACTTTGTCGTTTCAACACGCGATATCGTCGGCATTTTTGACTGCAAGGTCAATGTATCGCCGATCGTTGAAGAATTTCTGGACAGACAGAAGGAAAAAGTAGTGCCGTCCGTAAACGGCACGCCAAAGTCTATCGTAGTCACGACTGAGAATATATATTACTCTCCCTTATCTTCCGGCACACTGAAGAAACGTGCGCAATTTATGTTAGAAATAGATTCTTAGCGGATCTTTACAATGAATATATCGTTTAAGAAAAGTGTAGGTGAATGTGCATGGCTATGGAACAGCAGCAAAATAGTTATGATGAGAATCAGATACAGGTATTAGAAGGTTTGGAAGCTGTTCGAAAGAGACCGGGGATGTACATCGGATCAACTAACAGCAAAGGCCTTCACCATTTGGTATGGGAAATCGTCGACAACAGTATTGACGAAGCCCTGGCCGGTTATTGTACAGATATTAACATCGTGATTGAGAAAGATAACAGCATTACCGTTACAGACAACGGGCGCGGAATTCCGGTCGGTATCCAAGAGAAGATGGGCCGCCCTGCGGTTGAAGTCATCATGACCGTTCTTCACGCCGGCGGTAAATTTGACGGAAGCGGATATAAAGTATCCGGCGGTCTTCACGGTGTAGGGGCGTCTGTCGTAAACGCCTTGTCGACCACTCTTGACGTTACGGTCCATCGTGACGGGAAAATCCATTATCAGGCGTATGAACGCGGTGTTCCGGCGGCTGATCTTGAAGTGATCGGTGACACTGACAAGACCGGGACGATTACGCACTTCGTTCCCGATCCGGAAATTTTCAAAGAAACAACTGTATACGACTATGATCTGCTTTCAAACCGTGTCCGCGAATTGGCCTTCCTGACAAAAGGCGTAAACATCACGATTGAAGACAAACGTGAAGGACTAGAACGGAAAAACGAGTACCACTACGAAGGCGGAATCAAGAGCTATGTTGAGTACTTAAACCGTTCCAAAGAAGTCGTTCACGAAGAGCCGATTTATATCGAAGGCGAGAAAGACGGCATTACGGTTGAAGTTGCATTGCAATACAACGACAGCTATACAAGCAATATTTATTCTTTCGCGAATAATATCAACACATACGAAGGCGGCACACACGAGGCCGGATTTAAAACCGGTCTGACCCGTGTCATAAACGACTATGCAAGGAGAAAAGGGATTTTCAAAGAAAATGATCCGAATTTAAGCGGGGATGATGTGAGAGAAGGGCTGACTGCCATTATTTCAATTAAGCACCCTGATCCGCAATTTGAAGGGCAGACGAAAACGAAGCTCGGCAACTCTGAAGCGAGAACGATCACTGATACGCTGTTTTCTGCTGCGCTGGAAACATTCCTTCTTGAAAATCCGGATTCAGCCCGCAAAATCGTTGAAAAAGGCTTAATGGCCGCAAGAGCGCGGATGGCGGCGAAAAAAGCGCGGGAATTGACCCGCCGCAAAAGCGCGCTTGAGATTTCCAATCTGCCGGGTAAACTGGCCGACTGTTCTTCTAAAGATCCTAGCATTTCCGAGCTCTATATCGTAGAGGGTGACTCTGCGGGCGGATCAGCGAAACAGGGACGGGACCGCCATTTCCAAGCCATTCTGCCGCTGCGCGGTAAGATTCTGAACGTTGAGAAAGCCAGACTTGATAAGATTCTCTCAAATAATGAGGTCAGATCAATGATTACGGCTCTCGGCACGGGTATCGGAGAAGATTTTAATCTTGAAAAAGCGCGTTATCATAAAGTAGTCATCATGACGGATGCCGATGTCGACGGCGCCCACATCAGAACGCTTTTATTAACGTTCTTCTACAGATACATGCGGGAAATTATTGAAAACGGCTATGTCTACATTGCTCAGCCGCCGCTTTATAAAGTGCAGCAGGGAAAACGGGTGGAATACGCTTATAACGATAAGCAGCTTGATGAGCTTTTAAAAGAGCTTCCGCAATCGCCTAAGCCCGGCCTCCAGCGTTATAAAGGTCTTGGAGAAATGAATGCGACTCAGCTTTGGGAAACGACAATGGATCCGGCGACCAGAACGCTTCTGCAAGTCAATCTTGAAGATGCGATGGACGCTGATGAGACGTTCGAAATGCTGATGGGCGATAAAGTAGAACCGCGCAGAAATTTCATAGAAGCAAACGCCAGATACGTGAAAAACCTTGATATTTAACCATGAAAGCCTTATTTTCGTTAAGAAATAAGGCTTTTTTCTCAAAGCGGCTTCAAGCAGCCTCTGAAAACCCGCAAAACCCGTATATTCTGCTAAATTAATGTGTATAAACACAAGTTTATTGATATAATGGAGAATAGTGAAATCGTATTGAAGATCATAATGGACAATCTACTCCCACATTATTTCATGTGATACTTCAGGGAGGTTTTTTTAATGAGTGAACAAAACACACCACAAGTACGTGAAGTCAATATCAGTCAGGAAATGCGGACATCCTTCCTGGACTATGCAATGAGCGTTATCGTATCCCGGGCGCTTCCGGATGTGCGTGACGGTCTGAAGCCGGTTCACAGACGGATTTTGTACGCAATGAATGATTTAGGCATGACCAGTGACAAACCATATAAAAAATCAGCCCGTATCGTCGGCGAAGTTATCGGTAAGTACCACCCGCACGGTGATTCAGCGGTTTACGAATCAATGGTCAGAATGGCGCAGGATTTTAACTACCGCTACATGCTTGTTGACGGACACGGCAACTTCGGTTCGGTAGACGGCGACTCTGCGGCTGCGATGCGTTACACAGAAGCGAGAATGTCAAAAATCGCAATGGAAATCCTCCGGGACATTACGAAAGACACGATTGACTATCAAGACAACTATGACGGTTCAGAAAGAGAACCTGCCGTCATGCCTTCGAGATTTCCGAATCTGCTCGTAAACGGGGCTGCCGGTATTGCGGTCGGAATGGCGACAAACATTCCCCCGCATCAGCTTGGAGAAGTCATAGAAGGCGTGCTTGCCGTAAGTGAGAATCCTGAGATCACAATCCAAGAGCTGATGGAATATATTCCGGGCCCTGATTTTCCGACGGCCGGTCAGATTTTAGGCCGGAGCGGCATCCGCAAGGCATATGAATCCGGACGGGGATCAATCACGATCCGGGCTAAGGCTGAAATCGAAGAGACATCCTCGGGAAAAGAAAGAATTATTGTTACGGAACTTCCTTATCAGGTCAACAAAGCGAGATTAATTGAAAAAATCGCAGATCTCGTCCGGGACAAAAAAATCGAAGGAATCACCGATCTGCGTGACGAATCCGACCGTAACGGAATGAGAGTCGTCATCGAGATCCGCCGTGACGCCAATGCTCACGTCATTCTGAATAACCTGTACAAACAAACGGCTCTGCAGACGTCTTTCGGAATCAACCTGCTGGCGCTCGTCGATGGACAGCCGAAGGTATTAAACCTGAAAGAATGTCTGGAGCACTATCTTGATCACCAAAAGGTCGTGATCCGACGCAGAACGGCTTACGAACTTCGTAAAGCGGAGGCGAGAGCTCACATTCTGGAAGGGTTAAGAATCGCTCTCGATCATTTAGACGCGGTGATTTCTCTTATCCGTAGTTCTCAGACGGCTGAAATTGCGAGAACGGGTTTAATCGAACAATTTTCACTGACTGAAAAACAGGCGCAAGCCATTCTGGACATGCGTCTTCAGCGATTAACCGGTCTGGAGCGCGAAAAGATCGAAGAGGAATATCAATCACTTGTTGCGCTTATCGCCGAGCTGAAAGATATTTTAGCCAATGAAGAAAGAGTGCTCGAGATCATCCGTGAAGAACTCAACGAAATCAAAGAGCGGTTCAATGATGAGAGACGCACTGAAATCGTGACGTCCGGTCTTGAAACAATTGAAGATGAAGATCTCATCGAGAGAGAAAACATCGTCATCACGCTGACTCATAACGGCTATGTTAAACGCCTCCCAGCGTCCACATACCGCAGTCAAAAACGGGGCGGAAAAGGCGTGCAGGGAATGGGAACGAATGAAGATGACTTTGTGGAACACTTAATTTCTACATCGACGCACGATACGATTCTGTTCTTCTCTAATAAAGGGAAGGTATATCGTTCAAAAGGATATGAAATCCCTGAATACGGCCGTACCGCAAAAGGCATTCCGATTATTAACCTCCTGGAGGTTGAAAAAGGCGAATGGATTAATGCCATTATTCCGGTCAGCACATTTGATGAGGAGCTTTACCTCTTCTTCACGACCAAACAAGGGGTGTCGAAACGTACGGCACTGTCCCAGTTTGCGAATATACGGAATAACGGGCTGATCGCTTTAGGTCTTCGGGAAGACGATGAACTGATGGCCGTCCGTCTGACTGACGGCAAGAAACAAATCATCATCGGAACGAAGAATGGCTTGCTGATCCGTTTCCCTGAAGAAGATGTAAGACAAATGGGACGCACCGCTGCAGGTGTTAAAGGCATTACGCTGACAGATGATGATGTCGTGGTAGGCATGGAGATTCTTGAAGAAGACTCCCATGTCCTCATAGTGACGGAAAACGGCTATGGCAAACGTACGCCGGCCTCAGAATACAGAGTCCAAAGCCGGGGCGGAAAAGGCCTTAAAACATGTAAAATCACTGACAGCAACGGTCCGCTAGTAACAGTAAAAGCCACAAGAGGCGAAGAAGACCTAATGATTATTACGGCAAGCGGCGTGTTAATCAGAATGGATATTAACGATATCTCCACTACGGGACGCGTAACACAAGGCGTCCGTCTGATCCGCATGTCCGATGAAGAGCACGTGGCCACTGTGGCGCTAGTGGAAAAGAATGAAGAAGAGCCGGAAGAAACGGAAGAAGAATAGATGAAAAAGCGCAGCTGTAACAGGCTGCGCTTTTTCTATATAAAGAAACGAAAAAAGCTTTGACACACAACGATGATGCTGATATAATTCTTTTTGTTGTCTTTTCAACACAAAGACAGTCTGCTGAAAAAGTTTTTTAAAAAAGTATTGACCTATCAAACTGAAAATGTTATGATTAAGAGGTCGCTTCGAGAGAAGTGAAAAAAGTTCTTTGAAAACTAAACAAGACAAAACGTACCTGTTAATTCAAAGTTTTAAATAAATCGCACAGTGATGTGCGTAGTCAGTCAAACTAC